>NZ_CWHU01000005.1 GCF_001182725.1 Anaerococcus jeddahensis | reverse complement strand
TACTGAAAGCATCTAAGTACGAAGCAACCCTCAAGATAAGATTTCTCAGAGTAGGTAAAGAAAATACCTTAGATAGGTCCAAGGTGTAAGTGCAGTAATGTATTAAGCTAATGGATACTAAACTTTATATCTTGACTGGAAATATTTATAGCTATTGATTAAGTCTTAAGAGAATTAAAACTAATTATTAGGTAAAAATCAAAGAACTAACCTAAATATTAAGTTGGGTGAGTCGGCTCCGTAAGCCAAATCAAAGATTTGGACTACGCGACATCTGACCTACCAACGAAAACAAGTTTTCGTTGGTAGGTCATGAATATGGTGACAATGGCAGAAGGGATACACCTGTTTCCATACCGAACACAGAAGTTAAGCCTTCTAACGCCGATGGTACTCGGAGGGAGACCTCCCGGGAGACTAGGAAGTTGCCAAACTTACTTTTTTGTGAAGATTTTTTCTTCACAAATTTTGTTACAATTGTTGTAAAGATTTCATCTTTTTTATTTATACATATTGTATGTGCTTAGGTAGCTCAATGGTGGAGCACCCGGCTGTTAACCGGTAGGTTGTGGGTTCGAGCCCCACCCTGAGCGCCATATGCCGGGGTGGCGGAACTGGCAGACGCACAGGACTTAAAATCCTGCGGTGGTCAAACACCGTATCGGTTCGATTCCGATTCTCGGCACCATTATCGCGGGATGGAGCAGCTTGGTGGCTCGTCGGGCTCATAACCCGGAGGTCGTAGGTTCAAATCCTACTCCCGCAACCATACTTTTTAAACAATAAAATCACATATGGCCCTATGGTCAAGCGGTTAAGACATCGCCCTTTCACGGCGGTATCCCGGGTTCAAATCCCGGTAGGGTCACCATAATGACCTATCACCATTTGCTAAGCAAATGGTATGAAGGTCAGATGTCGCGGTGTTTCAAAGTTGCTTGCAACTTTGTCAACAAGCCGACTTTTAAAATATTATAAAAAAAAAGATTTATCCTTCGTTTTAGAGGGAAACCACCGTGTCACGACGGCATTGTTCTTCGGATTCGCCTAACGGCTCATTTCGAAGATTTAAAATCTTTCAGATTTTAAACCCCACAGGGGACAGGGTTCAAATTCCGGTAGTGTCCAAAATGGAAGTATAGCTCAGTTGGGAGAGCATCTGCCTTACAAGCAGGGGGTCACAGGTTCGAGCCCTGTTACTTCCACCAATATTTTTCATGATTTTAACCTTTTATGGCTTAGTAGTTCAGCTGGTTAGAATGCCGCCCTGTCACGGCGGAGGTCGTGGGTTCGAGTCCCATCTAAGTCGCCATTTGGATTTCAGTAGAGATCCAATGTGCTGATGTAGCTCAATTGGTAGAGCAATTGATTTGTAATCAATAGGTTGTAGGTTCAAGTCCTATCATCAGCTCCAATTTTATTGTAAAATAGAATTGATTGATAATATATTTTATGCTATAATATATTTATACTGAATATATCTTTGAGATGTATTTAAATAAAAAAATGAAATCAATTTCATATTATTTTTGCGGAAGTGGCTCAGTGGTAGAGTATCGCCTTGCCAAGGCGAGGGTCGCGGGTTCGAATCCCGTCTTCCGCTCCAATATTTGCGGGTGTAGCTCAGTGGTAGAGCCCCAGCCTTCCAAGCTGGTTGCGAGGGTCCGATTCCCTTCACCCGCTCCATTTTAATATACTTTTAATTTAAGAAAATTTGTGTTATAATTGTATTAGATTAAAGTGTTACTTTAATAATAGATATATATTTTTAACTTGCGCCTGTAGCTCAGCTGGATAGAGCAACGGACTTCTAATCCGTGTGTCAGAGGTTCGACTCCTCTCAGGCGCGCCAAATATCTTTTTATTTTATTTTGAACCTGCGCCTGTAGCTCAGCTGGATAGAGCAACGGACTTCTAATCCGTGTGTCAGAGGTTCGACTCCTCTCAGGCGCGCCAAATTTTTTTATATTTTATTTTTAACTTGCGCCTGTAGCTCAGCTGGATAGAGCAACGGACTTCTAATCCGTGTGTCAGAGGTTCGACTCCTCTCAGGCGCGCCAATATTTTATTTATATATTGAGCGGTATTAGCTCAGTTGGATAGAGCGACTGGCTACGGACCAGTAGGCCTGGGGTTCGAATCCTCAATGCCGCGCCACGCTTAAAAAAGGTAGCTTATTTACAATGTTTGTAAGCTGTCTTTTTTTTATTTTGTTACGTTTTGTGTTTCATTAAAATTTATTTTTTAAAATAATCAATTTATTTAATTTTTTTATGTAAATATCTGTTTAAGAATTTTTTTATGTAAATATCTGTTTAAGAATTTTTTTATTGATTTGAAGAATACTTTTTTAAATTTTTTTTGTAAATATTTGTTTGAAATTCAAATTTTTTTATTTTACATTAAAAAACTGACCTCTTTCGTTAGTTTTTATCTAACTTTCTGGGGTCAGTTTATTTTTGTTTAGTTTTTTATTTTATTTCTACGCTTGTATTTTCTTTTGTTAAAAAGTGAACTTCTACTTTTCCTTCTAGGTGATTTTCCAGATTTTCTGCTAGGTAGTTTATTGCTTCTTTTAGGTCTTCTTTTCTATCTGAATCTATGCTTTCCATAAAAAGAATAGCATTTTTTGTATCTTCTGTAATCATGGTTCTTTGACCATCTCTCCAGTTAAAGCATCTACAAACGGCACCTTCATCATCTTTATAGCATAATTCTCCTTCTAGGGTTGGTGAATTTTTATCATCTCCTATAGCCATAAAATCATCTCCACCTTTGGTGATTTCTAGTCTCAAATCTCCAACAAATTTGTCTATATCTTCAGCCCCGCATGGTAGTGCATAATTTAATGATGTAGCATTGTATATATCTACTAGGGGATTTATACTTCCAACGTCTTGATCTTTTGAAACTCTTTTAAGTAAGGCTTCTATTGATGAACGTGCTCCTTTTTTGGTTTTGAATAATTTGAAGGCATCTCTCCATACTTTTATTACTGGATTTTCGCTTAATACTGGTTTTGTAAGATAAGTTAGGGCTTTATCATGTGCTTCATCTAGTTTATCTTTTATTTCTCTATTTGATTTTTCTTCCATTTTTATGTCTTTAAATAGGATTAGCCCTATTTCAGCTTCTGGGAAAAGCTCCCAAAAAGATTCGCTTGCAATAAATTTCATATTTTTCTCCTTTATATTATATTTCCTTCAGAGTCTTGGAAGTTTATTGTTGTCCTAAAATCGTTAGGGGATAGGCCTACAATTCTCCTAAAGGCTCTTTGGAAGGTTCTTGTTGAATTATACCCAACTTTCATGGCTATATCTATAATTTTCAAATCTGTCGTTTTTAGGAGTTCACAGGATTTTGAGATTCTAAGTGAATCTAAAAATTCATAGAAATTTTTTTCAAATTGAAAATAGATAAGTCTGTTTACTTCTGATGTTGATATACCAAATTTTTTTGCAACTTTTCCTATTGTTAGATCTGAATTTGTAAAGTTTTTGATTTCGTATTTTATTACCTTATCTAAAAGTTCAGCTTCATTTTGTTTTAAGCTTACTTGTTTAATATTGTAATATTTTTTGAACTCTCCAGGATTTATGCCTTCTGTATTTTCAAAAATTTTAGTAAAGTGGGATGAATCGGTATAGCCCACGCTTTTTGCTATATCATTTAGGCTTTTGTCAGAAAACATCAATAAGTCTATAGCTTTTGAAAATCTTATCCTATTTAATAGTTCAGAAAATGTAAAACCAGTATTTTCTTCCAAATACTTGGTTAGTGATGACTTGCTGATGAAAAATGTTGAGGCAAGCCTATCTAGAGTAAGTTTTTCGCTCATATGTGAGTACATATATCTTAGAATTTGATTAATTTTGTTTTGGTGCTCTCGATTTTCGTTTGTAGTTATTTCGCACTTAGTTTCAAATCTTAAAAACTTGATTAATATTCTAATAATTGATGAAATTAGATATTCATCAGAATATGGTTTTTCTTTTACTTCTTCTTGGAAAGAATCATTTCCTACCTCGTTCTTTATTTCTATAAAAGAATTTTCTATATCTTCAAAAGATTTATTATCTAAAATTTTTATTGGATTTTGTGATAATAATTCTATGGAATTGATTTGATTTTTTCTAAAATTACAAATATTTCGAAAATCATCATTTATTAATTGAAAATTATAGACTATTTTATAAAATTCTAAATCTTCACTTACATCGGTAATTGTAGTAATATCCCAAGGCAAAATTGAAATCATTGTATTTTCTTCTATTAAATATTCAATACCATTTATCATAAATTTGCCCTTGCCCTTTTTAAATAGGAGAAGCCTTGCAGTACTATGAATTAAGGTATTTGTAGAATTATCTTGAAATTCTACCTCAAAACTACAAATTTTGGATAAATCTGAAATTGCAGAAATTTTGGTCTGTATATTACTTATAACCATAAATAACCTCTTTATCTTATTTTTTTATATATCTATATTATATAATAAAATCAATCTTTTTACTAATAATTAGCCATTTATTAATAAATTTCCTAAAAAAAGCTTGTGAAAATCTTTTCATTTGAATATATTTTACAACAAAGTATCAAAAATTTGTCGTGAAAAATAAAATGATTAGAGTATACTATTGATGTAAACGATATGAGTGATTAATAAAATTCGATTTTAAAAAGGTATTTAAGCGTAGCCTTTTTTTAATTTAAAGTTCACTCTATTTATATATATTTTAGGAGGAAGTATGACAAAAATACAAGTAACAAGTGAAATTAAGCCACTTAAAAAAGTTTTGGTACACAGACCAGGTGAAGAATTATTAAATTTAACACCATCAACTCTTGAGGAATTATTATTCGATGATATTCCAGATTTAAAATTAGCTCAAGAAGAACATGATAGATTTACAGATATCATGATAGACAACGGTGTAGAAGTTGTTTATCTTGAAGATTTAATGGCTGAAACACTAGATGCTAATGAAGGATTAAGAGAAACTTTCTTAGAACAATATTTAAGTGAAACAGGATGTGAAGATAAAGAAATCCTTGCAAAAGCTAAAGAATATTTAGAAAAAATTGAAGATACAAAAGAATTTGTTGAAAAAACAATGGCTGGTTTAACATTAAAAGAACTAGGACTTTTCACAGAAGAAGATCTTCATGAAATGGTTGTAGGAAAATCATATCTTGCAATTAACCCAATGCCAAACCTATACTTTACAAGAGATCCATTTGCATCAGTAGGATACGGTGCAGTTATAAATAAAATGTATTCTGTAACAAGAAATAGAGAAACAATCTACTGTGATTATATCTTTAGATTCCACCCAGAATATAAAGAAGTTCCAGATCTTTATGGTAGAAAAAATGAATACCATATAGAAGGTGGAGATACATTCAACGGAAATGAAAATACTCTACTAATTGGTATTTCTCAAAGAACACAATATGAAGCAATCAAAGTATTAGCTGAAAAATTATTCTTTGGTGATGTAGAAAATAAAATTGAAAAAATCTATGCATTAAAGATTGATGAAAACAGAGCTTTCATGCACTTAGATACAGTATTTACACAAATTGATTATGATGCATTCACATACCATCCAGCAATAATCAAAGAAATGGAAGTTAAAATCATAACAAAAGATGCTGAAAAGAATGAATTACACATTGAAACAGCATCAGGAAAATTAGATGAAATCCTTGCAAAAGCATTAGGAATTGAAAAAGTTCGTCTAATCCCATGTGGTGGTGGAGACCCAATTGCTGCAGAAAGAGAACAATGGAATGATGGATCAAACACATTAACACTTGCTCCAGGAAAAGTTTTAGTTTACAAGAGAAATATTGTAACAAACGAAGTACTAAGAAAAGAAGGAATTGAAGTACTAGAATTAGACGCATCCAACCTTACAGTAGGCCGTGGTGGTCCAAGATGTATGTCAATGCCTCTTGAAAGAGAACTATAAGAAAAAAAGTAAGTTAGTAACTAAATAAAAAATTAATAAAGAAAAACATTTAAGGAGAAAAAAACAATGCCAGTAAATTTACAAGGACAAAGTATACTAGGATTAAAATTCCTATCAGAAGACCAAATTAAATACCTAATAGATTTAGGTGAACAGTTCAAAAAATTAAAAATGACAAGAACACCTCACAGATATCTAGAAGGAAAAAATATAGTATTATTATTTGAAAAAACTTCAACAAGAACACGTTGTTCATTTGAAGTTGCAGGAATGGACTTAGGAATGGGAGTAACATATCTTGATCCAGGTTCAAGCCAAATGGGACACAAAGAATCAATCGAAGATACAGCAAAAGTACTTGGAAGATTCTATGACGGAATCGAATACAGAGGATTTGATCAAAGCTTAGTTGAAAAATTAGCTAAATACTCTGGAGTTCCAGTATGGAATGGTCTTACAGATGATTTCCACCCAACACAAATGATAGCAGATATGCTAACAATCAAAGAAAACTTTGGATACCTTAAAGGATTAAACTTTGTATTCATGGGCGACTGCAGAAATAACGTAAGTAACTCACTTATGGTTGCATGTGCTAAACTTGGAATCAACTACACAGGTTGCGGTCCAAAAGAATTATGGGCAGATGAAAAATTAGTTGCAGAAGCTAAAGAATTTGCAAAAGTTCACGGATCAAAAGTTGAATTTACAGAAAACGTAGAAGAAGCAGCAAAAGGTGCTCATGCAGTTTACACAGATATTTGGGTATCAATGGGAGAACCAAAAGAAGTTTGGGAAAAGAGAATTGAAATTCTTCACCCATTCCAAGTAAACCAAAAAGTTATGGACCTTGCTGATGACGATGCAATCTTCTTACACTGTCTACCATCATTCCACGATCTTGAAACAACAACAGGAAAAGATGTTAACGAAAAATTCGGAGACAAATATGATCTTGATGGAATGGAAGTAAAAGACGAAGTATTCTTAGGAAAACAAAGTAAAGTATTTGATCAAGCAGAAAACAGAATGCATACAATCAAAGCTATAATGTATGCAACATTAAAGTAGAAAAAGAAACGGATAATATATAACAGATGACAAAAAAAAGATTAGTTATCGCTCTCGGGGGTAATGCTTTAGGCAATACCCCTGAAGAGCAATTAGAATTAGTTAAAAAGACAGCTAAAACAATAGTAGATTTATCAGAAAATTATGATGTTGCTGTTGGACACGGAAATGGTCCACAAGTTGGAATGATAAACAATGCTATGGAATTTTCAGCAAATAATGGTGGAAATACACCAGAAATGCCTTTCCCTGAATGTGGAGCAATGAGCCAAGGATATATTGGATATCATCTATCACAATCAATCAGAAATGAACTTAAAAAAAGAGGCAAAGATTCTGAAATTGCATGTGTAGTAACACAAGTTTTAGTTGACAAAGATGATGAAGCTTTCAACAAACCTACCAAACCAATAGGAAGTTTCTTAACTAAAGAAGAAGCTGAAGCAAAAGCAAAAGAAAACGGATATGAGTACGTTGAAGATGCGGGAAGAGGTTACAGAAGAGTTGTAGCAAGCCCAATACCAAAAGAAATCGTTGAAATAAACGTAGTAGAAAATTTGGTTTCAAACGGAAATATCGTAATAACAGTAGGTGGAGGTGGTGTACCAGTAATAAACACAGAAGAAGGTTTACAAGGTGTGCCAGCTGTAATCGATAAAGACAGATCATCTGCATTGTTAGCAAAAGAATTAAATGCTGATATGTTAGTGATTCTAACAGCAGTAGATAGGGTTATGATTAATTTCAACAAACCAAATCAAGAAGAAATAAAAGAAATGACAATTGATCAAGCTAAACAATATATTGAAGAAGGACACTTTGCTCCTGGTTCAATGCTTCCAAAAGTAGAAGCTTGTTTAGAATTTGTTGAAAATTCAGATCAAGGCCAAGCACTTATTACATCTTTAGAAAAAGCAGCTGAAGCATTAGAAGGAAAAACAGGAACTATAATCAAAAAATAGGAGTTTTCTATGGAAAAAAAGAAGAAAAAATCACTAAGTGCATTTTCTATCTTAATGATAGTTCTAGCTGTTGTATGTCTTATCACTTTATTAACAAATGGACAACCAATAGATAAAGATATTATCAAAACATTGGATCCAGGTAAGTACGGCGAACTTATTGATAAAGTTAAGGCAGGAGAAACAGTTACTGTGCAAAGTGCTAGCTTAAGTGACTTTGTAATGGCTATTCCAAACGGATTTATGGATGCCGCTGATCTTATTATATTCATTTTATGTATTGGTGGATTTATAGGTATAGTTATGAGTACTGGCGCTATGGAAGCTGGGATTCGTTCATTAGTAAGAAAGAACAAAGGTAAAGAAGGAAGACTAATTGCAGTATTAATGTTCTTATTCTCAGTAGGTGGATCTACTTACGGAATGGCAGAAGAAACAATTGGTTTTTATCCATTAATTACAGCAGCAATGGTTGCAGCAGGACTAGATACAATGGTAGCAGTTGGTACAGTTCTACTCGGAGCCGGAGCCGGTGTACTAGGTTCAACAATCAACCCATTTGCAACATCTGCAGCTATGGGAGCTCTAGAATCAGTTGGAATTAAATCAAATGCAACAACAGTAATGATTATTGGTGTTATACTTTGGTTGTCAACAGATATAATTGTTATAAAATTTGTATTAAATTATGCTAAGAAATTATTAGAAAATAAAGAAAATTCAGTATTATCATCAAATGAAAAACATGAAATGCAAGAATATTTTGCAAAAGATACTGAAGGAGAATTAGAATTTACAGGAACTCATAAAGCAGTTCTAACAGTATTTGCAATTACATTTGTAATAATGATTGCTTCACTTATCTCTTATGCAGATATTAATTTCCATGGCGATGAAGAAGCTTATTTGAAAGTTTTTGGTTGGTCAGACTTCCTAACAGGCTCACCTTTAGGACAATGGTACTTTAAAGATTTGGCAGCTTTATTTACTCTTTCAAGTATAGTAATTGCTATAGTAGCAAGAATTGGTGAAAAAGAATACGTAGATGGATTTATAGCAGGAGCTGCAGATTTATTATCTGTAGGATTAATCATAGCAGTAGCAAGAGGAATTACAGTAGTAATGAGTGCTACACACTTAGATTTCTTCATTCTACAAAATTCAGCTAAATTATTAAGAGGAGTATCACCATTCGTATTTGCTCCACTTGCTTACTTGATTTACATGGTATTATCATTCTTAGTACCATCAACATCAGGACTAGCAGCCTTATCAATTCCAATCATGGGTTCACTTGCTCATCAATTAGGATATGACCCTAATATCATGATTATGATATTCTGTGCTGCCTGCGGATTAGTAAACTTTGTTACACCAACATCAGGAGTTGTAATGGGTGGACTTGCAGCAGCAAGAGTAGAATATTCTTCATATTTAAAATGGGTAAAGAAACCATTCTTTATAGTAATGATTGCAAATATAATTATTTTATCAATTGCAATGGCTGTAATGTAATAAAAAATTATAAACAAACTCAGAATTTTCTGGGTTTGTTTTTTTTTGATTATTAAATTTTCCAAAATATTTTTTAAAATTTTAAAAAATATTAATAACATATTATTTACAATTTTGTATATAATAATATAGACAAAAGTATAAGGAGGGAATATGGCTAGAAAAAATAGAGGTTCTGGCGGATTTTCTAATTTTCTTTCAGGACTTATTGGAGCTGTTTTGGGTGGATTTTTAGTTTTTTCACTTTTGGGCAGTTCTTTAAAAAATGAAAATAAAAATGAAATACCAAAAGAGACTAAAAATAAAAGTGTTGTAAATATAAATCCTACTGATGAAATAACAATGGAAAGGGCTGTTGTTAAAAAAAGCATAGATTCTGTAGTTGGAATTACAACTAAAACAAAAGCAACTCAAAATACAATTTTTGGACCACAAACAGGTTATGTTGAAGGAGTTGGTTCAGGATCAATTGTTACAAAAGACGGATATATTTTGACAAATTCACACGTTGTAAGTAATGGAGATGCCAGTGAAATTAATGTTTTATTATCAGACAATAAAACAAAAAAAGCGAAACTTGTTTGGAATGATACAACCCTTGACCTTGCTGTAATAAAAGTTGAAGCAAATAATTTAAGCCCAATAGATTTGGGAGATAGTGATAAGGTAAATGTTGGAGATAAGGCGGTGGCAATCGGAAATCCACTAGGTCTTGAACTACAATCAACAGTTACAAGCGGAATAATATCAGGACTTGGTAGGACCGTTTCATTTCAAAATGGAGCAAGAATGGACGGATTAATGCAAACTGATGCAGCAATAAATGCAGGGAATTCAGGTGGAGCCCTATTAAATTCAAAAGGAGAATTAATAGGAATAAACACAGCAAAAGCAGGAAATTCCGATGGGATAGGTTTTGCAATACCAGTAAATTTAGCAAAAAAAGTAATAAAAGAAATAGCAAAAAACGGCAAATTTAACTCAGTTTATTTGGGAATTACAGGAATAAATCTTGACCTACTTTTACAATCAAATAATATTGATCCAAAAACAGTAGGAAGCGAAGATGGAGTTTATGTTCAATCAATTTCAGATGATGCAAAAAATTATTTTAGAAAAGGCGATATAATTACAGAAATTGATGGACAAAGAGTAAAAGATATGTCAAACTTAAAGAAAATTCTTCTAAATTACAATGTAGGCGATACATGCAAAATTGAAATTGTAAGAGCAGGAGATGTAAAAGATTTTGATTTTAAATTTACCATGGACTCATCAAATATAGAAGAATTCAAAGAAGCAAACCCAAAAAATGAAAATAAGGAAGAAAAAGAAGATAATAATCAAATACTTCCTGATTGGCTAAGACCATAGTAAAGAAAAAATCCTAATAGGTGAAATCAATTAGGAATTATTAATATCTGAAATAATCGGCATAACTTACGAAAATGTAGGTTATGCCGTTTTTTTCATGCTTTGCCGGAATATCAACTGCATCAATGAAGTTTCAATGGATACAAATTGTCTTTTTTTAGTTAATTCCAGTACCTTTTTTGGTTTGTAAGCATCAATTCTCTCTACAAAACTTCTTTTGATTTATCTATGAACTCCTTAAGTTCAATTTGTCTTTGGTCCAGTTCTTTCTACTCTCCAGTCCATCTGCAAAAGTTACATATAGACTGGAGAGTAGAAAAATTCACATTTTTGTGATATGATAACGCTATATTTATGAGATATTCAAGAAAAGGAGATGCAAGATGGGATTTCCAGAAGAAATTAAAAGAATCAGAAAGAGATGCTTTTTAACACAGCACGACTTTGCCAAAGAAATACAAGTGGCATTTTCTACTGTTAATAGATGGGAAGGCGGTAAAGCAAAGCCTAACCTTAATGCAATGAAGAATATAAAGGAGTTCTGTCTTAAGAACGATTTGGAATATACAGGCCTTGAAGAGTCATGGCTTAACTTTAAAGTGGAGAGGAAATCTAAATGATTAATATAAGAAAACTTGAATCAGAATTATGGGAATCCGCTGATTTATTACGTGCAGGTTCAAAACTGACATCAAATCAATATTGTATGCCTGTACTTGGGCTTATTTTCCTACGCTACGCCTATAGTAGATACAAGATGGTTGAAAGAGAGATTTTAAAAGGACGTCCATCTCGTGGAGGTCGACTTATGCCTATTGAGGCAAGTGACTTCAAAGTTAAGAGTGCCTTATATCTTCCAAAAGAAGCACAATATGATTACTTGTTGAACCTTCCTGAAGATATTTCTTCTGCAGAACTTGTTAATAAAGATGGTCACACTATGAATAGTTTAGGGGAAGTAGTCAACAATGCTATGCAGCTCATTGAAGATCAGAGCGAGCAATTAGTAGGAGTACTGCCTAAAAGCTATACTGATTTTTCAGATGAGATTTTAGCAGAACTTCTTCGTATATTTAATAACTCTGCTCTTGATACAATCGGCGGAGATATCATCGGAAGAATCTATGAGTACTTCTTAAATAAATTTGCAAAAAATATAGCATCAGATGATGGTGTTTTCTTTACACCTAAGTCTCTTGTAAAGATGATTGTTAATATTATTGAACCTAAAAGTGGCGTCTTACTGGACCCTGCCTGTGGCAGTGGTGGGATGTTCATTCAGTCAGGTGATTTTGTAAATGCTACTGGAATAAACGCTAACAGCGCTATGACCTTCTATGGTCAGGAGAAGGTTGAATATAACGCTCAGCTTTGTCTTATGAATATGGCAGTTCATGGCCTTACCGGTGTCATAAAATCCGGCGACCAAGCTAACACTTTCTATTACGATGCCCACAACCTTGAAGGTTCTTGCGATTATATAATGGCAAATCCACCTTTCAATGTAGATAAGGTAAAGGCCGAATCATGTGAAAGTGCCAAGCGTCTGCCTTTTGGCATGCCAAGCGTTAATAAAAATAAAGAAGTTGGAAATGCGAATTATCTTTGGATTTCTTACTTCTATAGTTACCTCAATGAAAAAGGTCGTGCAGGATTTGTCATGGCTTCATCTGCTACAGATAGTCAAGGCAAGGACAAAATCATCAGAGAAAGTCTTGTTAAAACAGGTCATGTCGATGCCATGATTAGTGTCGGTAATAACTTTTTCTATACCAAATCATTACCTTGTTCTCTTTGGTTCTTTGATAAGGGAAAAGCCGAGCCTATCAAAGACAAGGTCCTTTTCATCGATGCAAGAAATTACTATACAGTCGTAGACCGTACTCTTAACGAACGGTCTGAATGGCAGCTTAAAAACATGAATGCAATTGTGCGGCTTTATCGTGGAGAGATTGATAAATACTCTGCTCTTCTTAACGAGTATCGCTTCGCACTTGGTAGTGATAAGCCTTTTGCAGAACAGGTGCATGAGTTATCAGAGAAAGCAAAAGCACTACGTTCAGAAACAAAGAAAGCTGTCGAATCAGCTGAAAAGCGTGAAAAGAAAAAAACACAGGAAGCTTATGATATTAAAATCGCAGAACTTACCGAAGTTCTCACGGTAGCCAAGGAAGCTAATTGGCTTTATGAGAAATTTGGTGAAGGCGTATATGCCGATATACTTGGTTTATGTAAGCTTGCTACCATTTCTGAAATCGAAGAAAAAGGCTGGTCACTTACTCCGGGAGCATATGTAGGTGTTGCTCCTATCGAAGATGATGGCGTGGACTTTGAAGAACGCATGACAGAAATCCACAAAGAACTTCTTTCTCTACAAGCAGAATCAAACGACTTTATGGATTCCATCTCACAGAATTTGAAGGAGATGGGGTTATGAGTTGGGAAAAAAAACAAATAGGAGAATTAGTTTCTTTAAGACAAGGATTTGCAATTAACAAAAAGACTAATCACCATATGTCAGAAGAGCCTACTCAACTACATCTTTTAAGAATTGGTGATATGAAAGATGGGAATTTTAGCGTTTTTGTTAGAGATACCATACCTGAAAAATTTATTGCCGAAGAAAGCGATATTATATATACGAGAACAGGTCAAGTAGGGCTCGTTTTTAGAAATCAGCATGGTGTAGTACATAATAATTGTTTTACTGTTACGTCTAATGATGAATCTATATTGAATCAGCAGTATTTATATTATGCATTGCAGGAAAATAGCTTTTATGAAGAGGCAAATAGTAGAGCTACAGGTGCAGCTCAACCTGACTTGCCTCACAGTGCATTTAATTCAATTGAAGTATATCTTCCGCCAATTGAGACACAATATAAAATAGTAAGTGTTCTTGATTCTTATAATTGGTTGATTGAAAACAACAAGGAACAAATTAAACTTCTCGAAGAAGCAGCCCAGAGGATTTACAAGGAATGGTTTGTTGATTTGCATTTCCCGGGATATGAAGATGTGGAGATTGTCGATGGCCTGCCTGAGGGATGGAAAAATGTTTCCCTTCGCAATATGATTTCATTTGATATCGGAGGCGGTTGGGGTGAAGAAAACATAAAGGAAAAGAGTGAGAAGCCAGCTTACGTAATCCGTGGAACAGATCTTTACGGGATTACTCATGGCGATATGTCTTCCATCCCTTTTAGATACCATACTGAAAGTAATCTCTCATCGAGAATATTACAAGAGGGTGATATTGTTTTTGAGGTATCTGGTGGTAGTAAAACAGAAGGCGTTGCAAGAACTTTATTGATTACAAAAGAAATGCTTGAATCATATGGCAGTCCTGTTATCTGCGCAAGTTTCTGCAAACTGGTAAGAATAAATGAATTGCCATATTCTCAGTATATGTATGATACTTTTCAATTCCTACGTTCTAGCGGTAAGACAACTGAGTTTGATAAGAAAAGTGCTAGCAGTATTGTCAATTATCGTTGGAAAGATTTCTTAGCTCAGCAGAATATATTGGTTCCACCGCATTCAATTTTAGATACTTATAATTGCATAGCGGAAAGCTTGTATCATCAAATAATTAACCATTCGAAACAGATCGAAAGCCTAAAAAATGCCCGTGACCGTTTATTGCCCAAACTTATGAGTGGAGAAATCGAAGTGTAAAGGAGGTGGAAAATTATGACCTATGATTATTCAGAGAATATCCTTGTACAGGAAAGTGCTGGTAATTTACTCCGTGATGAATTAGGCCGGGATGTTAAGTTTGCCTATAATACAGAAGTCCTAGGCAAAAATGGTTCTTTTGGTCGAGAAAGCTATAAGGATATTTTGCTTAGTCGATATTTCATTGAGGCTCTTAGGAAGTTCAATCCGTGGATAAATGAAAATCAGATAAGAGAGGCTCAGGAGCTTTTAGAAAAGAGACTATCTACTTCCTCCCTCCTCCAAATAAATGAAGAAAAATATTTTTTAATTCGTGATGGTATTCCAGTTACAGTCAAAAAGCCAAATGGACAGACCGAAACTAAAAAAGCTGCAGTTATTGATTTTCAGAATCCTGATAAGAATTATTTCCTTGCAATAAAGGAACTTAAGATTCATGGAGATTTATATCGCAGACGAACTGACATCGTAGGCTTTGTAAATGGTATTCCACTTCTTTTTGTAGAACTTAAGAGAAATACTGTGGACGTTCAAAATGCCTATGAAGATAATTACACCGATTATCTGGATACCATTCCGCACTTGTTCTATTACAATGCATTCCTTATGCTTTCAAATGGAACAGAGGCTAAGGTTGGTACCCTTGGCAGCAAGTATGAATTTTTCCATGAATGGAAGCGACTTTCTGAAGAAGACCAAGGAAGTGTTGCCCTTGAAAGAATGCTTCGTGGAATTTGTAAGAAAGAGAACTTCCTTGATTTATTTGAAAATTTTATCCTATATGATCATTCTGGTGGTCACACCGCGAAGATACTTGCCCGTAACCACCAATACCTCGGTGTAAACGAAGCTATGAAAGCTTATGCGGACAGAAATCTTAATGATGGAAAGCTTGGCGTTTTTTGGCATACACAAGGCTCTGGCAAAAGTTATTCAATGGTATTTTTTGCAAAAAAGGTGCGAAGGAAAATGGAAGGAACACCAACCTTTCTAATCCTTACAGACCGTGATGAACTTAATAGGCAGATTAGTGATACATTTGAGAATTGTGGACTTCTTGGTAAAGATATAAAGGCTTCTCAATTTATTGCTACAAGTGGAGATGACCTTGTTAAGAAACTACAAGCAAATCCAAGCTTTATTTTCACTTTGATACAAAAATTTAACAAAGCTGATGAAAAGCCTATCTATCCTGACCACGATATAATTATCATGTCAGATGAAGCACACCGTAGTCAGTATGGTATCTTTGCCGATAATATGATGAAGTTGTTGCCTACTGCTGCACGAATCGGCTTTACAGGTACACCATTACTTTCGAGTGATAATATTACTGCTCGTACTTTTGGTGGTTATGTATCAGTCTATGACTTTAAAAGAGCCGTTGAAGATGGGGCCACTGTCCCTCTTTACTACGAGAATCGTGGAGAAAAAATTGTTGACTTACACAATCCTGAAATCACGAATCAAATTCTTGATGCTATTGAAAATGCTGACCTTGATGTTAACCAACAGGATAAGCTAGAAGCTGAATTTGCAAAAGAAATCCACCTACTCACAGCCGAGCCTAGACTAAAATCTATTGCAAGAGACTTTGTGAGTCACTACTCTGATTTATGGACAAGCGGAAAAGCTATGTTTGTTTGCTTAAACAAGGTCACTTGCGTCCGTATGTATAATTATGTTCAACAATATTGGAAAGCAGAAATAAAAGCCTTAAAAAAAGATTTAAAATATGCCAGTCAACAAGAGAGTATTGAACTTGAAAGAAAAATCAAATGGATGGAAGAAACTGAAATGGCTGTTGTAATCAGTCAGGAACAAAATGAAATCCAAACATTTAAAAAATGGCATCTAGACATAAAGACCCACCGTACAAAGATGGAAAAGCGTGAGCTGGATAAAGAATTTAAGGATTCAAAAAATTCCCTTCGTGTTGTCTTTGTATGTGCAATGTGGCTTACTGGCTTTGATGTTAAATGTCTTTCATGCCTATATCTCGACAAGCCATTAAAGGCTCATACTCTTATGCAGGCCATAGCGCGTGCCAACCGTGTAAGCGAAGGCAAAAGCAATGGTTTGATTATAGATTATATTGGAATCGTAAAAGCTTTAAGAAAGGCTCTTGCAGATTATACTGCTAATGTTGGTGGAAATGGTGGTTCAGACCCTACAGTAGATAAGGATGAACTTATTGTTCGTATTATCGAAACTATAGGCAAAACAGATGAATTCTTGAATGAAAATGATTTTGATTTGGAATTGCTTATCAATGCTTATGACTTTATGAAGTTATCATACCTTCAGGAAGCAGCTAATGCAGTATGCGGTTCGATTGAAGATAAAAAAACATTTACAACATATGCATCTGAATTGAATCGTCTAATGAAATATACTGACAGAGATGATATCACTGGTCACGCTCGTAAGCAGTATGAAGCTATTGCCGCCATATATGCTGAACTTCAAAAAAAGCGTAAGCACATCAATACCACTGACCTAATGATTGAAATTAATGAAATTATAAGTGAGTATGTTGAAATTGAGGATACACCTACTATGGTTCGTGAACAAGCACGCAGATTTGATATCAGTGCAATTGATTTCGATCTTCTTCGAAAAGAATTTGCAAAGGTTAAGAAAAAGAACCTTGCCTTAAAGGATTTAGAAGAAGTTATTCAGCATAAGCTTGATAGTATGCTTTTTGCTAATCCTGATCGAATCAACTACTACGATCGCTATCAGCAAATTATTGATGATTATAACAGTGAAAAGGACAGAGCTACAATCGAAAAGACTTTCATGGAATTGATGGATTTGGCTAATCAAATGAGCCAAGAAGAACAACGCTATGTCCGTGAAGGATTTACAAGTGATGAAGAACTTTCTCTTTACGATATGTTATTCCGCGAAGATTTAAGTAAAACGGACATCAAGAAATTAAAAGAAGTTGCAACATCACTACTACAGAAAATAAAAATGAAAGTTGCTGAATTTGACCATTGGACAGATAAGCAAGAAACAAAAGCAGCTATTGATAATCTGATCCGTGATACCCTTTGGGCAGATTTGCCTGAGTGTTACGATGAGCTTAGCATCTCTATGTACCGTCAGCAGATTTTTGAGTATGTATATACTCGATACAGAGGGGCTGTTTAACTAAATATTATAACTAACCTTACAACCCTTTTCGGTACTTGAGCATAAGAAAACGACCACACAGGAGCATTCCTACTCTTGCATGGTCGTTTTTTACCGCTTGAAGATGTCACTCAAAAATGTTTTTCTTACAATCCCAAAGTGATGGTTCTTTTTGGGTTCTTTTTTTGTGTAAAAATAGATTATTTAATTGAAAATACAATATTTTAATAGGTCAATAAAAAAGCTTGACATGACTATATTTTTCTAGTATACTTTATAGGTCAAGAAAATTACTTGACGGGTGAGAATATGGAAAAATTAGTACAAGTTGCAAGATTGTTTGACACTTATGGATCGCTTTTAAATGAAAAACAAAAAGACGTCATAAATTGTTATTACAATGAAGATTTATCATTAAACGAGATAGCCCAAAATAACAATAAATCTAAACAGGCCATATCGGATATGATTCAAAGGTCAGTTGACAAGTTATTTGAGTTTGAAAATGAGCTTTCTTTAATAAAGAAGAAAAATAAGCTTAGAGATGACTTATCTTTGTTAAGAGAGTTGATCGAAAGTTCAAATCAAAGTGAAGCTATCGATATGATCGATGAAATGATAAATAAAATTTAGGATGTGAAAATATGATTTTTTCTAATCTTTCTGAGAAGTTACAAGATACTTTAGGTAAACTTACAGGAAAAGGAAAATTAAGCGAAAAAGACATCAATAATGCAGCCAGAGAGATTAAACTTTCTTTGCTTGAAGCTGACGTTAACTACAAGGTGGTTAAGGAGTTTGTCAAAAAAATCAAAGAAAGATCTATGGGTCAAGATGTTATGGAATCTCTTACTCCAGGTCAAACTGTCATTAAGATTGTAAATGAAGAACTTACAAATCTTATGGGTAAGGAAAATTCCAAGCTTGAGCTTAAGGGATCTACTCCACACGTTGTGTTGATGGTAGGTTTGCAAGGTTCAGGTAAGACAACTCACTCTGGTAAACTTGTCAGGAAATTAAAAAAGGAAGGCAGAAATCCTCTATTAGTTGCCCTTGATGTTTATAGACCTGCGGCTATTGAGCAATTAAAAGTTGTAGGTAAACAAGCCGAGGTTGAAGTTTTTGAAAAGGGAAAGCAAAATCCTGTAAAAACTGCAAATGAAGCTAAGGAATATGCTAGAAGAAATAACAATGATGTTGTTATTATGGATACGGCCGGACGTCTTCAAATCGATGAAGGTTTGATGGATGAGCTTAAAAATATTAAAAAAGCTGTAAAACCTGACGAGATACTTTTGGTAGTTGATGCTATGGTTGGTCAAGAATCTGTAAATGTTGCAAAAACATTTGATGAATATCTTGATATTACTGGCGTTATACTAACAAAACTTGATGGTGATGCAAGAGGTGGAGCGGCCCTTTCAATTAGACAAGTTGTAGGAAAACCAATTAAATTTATTGGTACAGGCGAAAAGCTTGATGATCTTGAAGCCTTCCATCCAGATAGGATGGCATCAAGAATACTTGGTATGGGAGATGTCTTATCTCTTATTGAAAAGGCAGAAAAGCAAGTTTCTTTAAAAGATGCAAAAGAGCTTGAAGAAAAAATGCGAAACCAATCCTATACTCTTGATGATTTTGTTGAACAAATAAATCAAATAAGAAATATGGGACCGCTTGAAGATTTACTTGCTATGATTCCTGGAGTAAACAACAAGATGCTTAAAAATGTAAATGTTGATGAAAAAGGATTTGTAAGGATTGAAGCTTTAATATCTTCTATGACAAAAGAAGAAAGAGAAAAACCTGAGATTATTGGCAAAAGTCGTAAAGAAAGAATTGCCAAGGGATCTGGGGTTGATATGAATGAATTAAATAAATTATTAAAGCAATTCAAAGAACTAAAGAAAATGATGAAACAATTTACTAATATGAAAAAAGGTAGAAAAGGCAAAAGAAAATTCAATATGCCTTTCTTCTAAAAAAACGGAGGTTATGATGGCAGTTAAAATTAGATTAAAAAGAATGGGACAAAAGAAAAGACCATTTTACAGAGTAGTTGTAGCAGATTCTAGAAGTCCAAGAGATGGAAAATTCATCGAAGAAATTGGAACATATAATCCAGTATCTGAACCAAAAGAATTCAAAATTGACAACGAAAAAGCTAAACAATGGATCAAAAATGGTGCAAAACCAACATCAATTGTTGAAAAATTATTTAACGACAACAACGTTTTAGCTTAATAAAATGAAAGAATTAGTCAAACTAATAGTTACAGAACTTGTTGAAAACAAGGATGCTGTAGGAATAATATTAGAAGAAGACAACGGAGAAGTTAACATAAAAATTAACGTAGCTGAAGCTGACAAGGGAAGAGTTATAGGAAAGGGTGGAAATATTATAAATTCCATTAGAACCATTGCTCGTGCTTGTGCAGTCAAAGAAGATGTTAAGGTTAATATAAAAATATGAAAATAACTGTAGCAGAAATACTTACAACACATGGGATAAAAGGAAATCTAAAAATAAAATCTTATTCTGACAATGAAAAAAGATTTGAAAAAGGATCAAAACTTTTACTTGATGGAAAAGAAGTTACAATTGAATCATCTTTCAAGCACAAGGGTAGTATTATCATAAAACTCAAGGACTATGATGATATTAATGAGGTAGAAAAGTTTATTGGACACGAACTTACTATCGAGGACAAGGACTTGGGAAAATTAAATGATGGTGAATATTATTTATTTGATTTGATTGGCCTAAAAGTCTATGAAAAAAATCAAGAAATTGGTTTTATAAAAGATGTTATCACTGGAGTTTATCCAAATGATATCTATGTCATAGAAAAAGACGGAAAAGAAATTTATTTTCCAGCCTTAAATGCTACAGTAAAAAATGTTGACTTAGAAAATAAAAAAATAGAAGTGGAAAACTTCAAAGATTATGAATAAAATAACTATACTTACACTTTTTCCCGAATCTTTTGAATTTCTAAAAAGCTATGGAGTTATAGGAAAGGCAATTGAAAAAGGACTAATTGAAATTAATCTTGTTGATATAAGAGATTATAGCAAGGACAAACACAACAGGGTTGATGATACAGTCTTTGGAGGTGCAGCAGGAATGCTTATGAGACCTCAGCCAATTTATGATGCCCTAATAGCTAACAAAAGTTCAAAATCAAAAGTAGTCTACATGTCTGCAGCAGGAGAAATCCTAAACCAAAAATTAGCAATCAAATTTGCAGATTTTGAAGACTTGGTAATAATTTGTGGTCACTACGAAGGAATTGATGCAAGAATTACCAACCACTATGTTGATTATGAAGTTTCAATTGGAGATTATGTTTTAACCGGTGGCGAAATCCCTGCCATGGTATTAATAGATTCCCTTTCAAGATTTATTGGGGGAGTTGTTGGGAAAAAAGAATCATTAGTTACAGATTCACACTACAATGGTCTACTACAATATGATGAGTACACAAAACCTAGAAATTTTAATGGATATATGGTTCCAAAAGAACTTTATAGTGGAAATCATAAATTGGTAGAAGAGTGGCAAAAAAAATCATCTCTTCAAAAAACCAAAAGAGTAAGAAGAGATTTATACGATAGATATATCAAGGAGGATCACGATGGAATTAATCAAAAAAATAGAAAATGAACAACTACGTGAAGATAATCCAGACTTTAGAGTTGGAGATACTGTAAGAGTAAGCTACAGAATCAAAGAAGGAGACAAAACAAGACTCCAAGACTTTGAGGGTGTAGTAATCAAAATAAAAGAAGGAAATCTTGGAAAAACTTTCACACTAAGAAGACTTTCTTATGGTGTAGGAGTTGAAAGAACATTCCTATATCACTCACCAAGACTTGAAGCATTCAAAATCGTAAGACGTGGTAAGGTAAGACGTGCAAAACTAAATTACCTAAGAGGACGTCAAGGTAAGGCTGCAAAAGTTAAAGAAAAAACAAATTATTAAAAATAAGGCCTAAAGGCTCATTGAATTAGGAATTCTATAAACCTGATTCAGAGAGTCTTTAGGTGGTAAAAGAAAAGGCTATGAGTTTAATGCTCATAGCCTTTTCACTAGTTTTTATAATTTTCAGCCTGCTCTAAAACCATATCAAATACTTCTTCACTCCATTGAGGAGGGCATCCGTTTTTATTAAGTGGAATTACCAAATCCATCTTTAGTTGTACTCATCTTGAAGTTCAATAAAAATTTTAAGGGTTCTAATATAATTTTCAATAGTTATAGAACATTAAGGTTAAATTCCTGAATAAACTATTTTTTTATCATCTATTTTTTACTTCCTTTTTTCTTTCTAAATAAAATATAATAAAAATACTTATAATTTCAATAAATGTTACCACTATGCTGCCCTCTGGTCCATAAATTTCATCGTACAAGTTATAATTTAAAATTTTAAAGTTAAGTAAGCTATCAAATCCACTAAAGCCACTTACGTTTAAGCCATAAATCATTGCCATGGAAAAATTCCAACCTGCATGAACTCCAGAGGTAAACATAATATTTTCTTTATAAAATAGTAATTTTGCAAAAAATATACCCACTAGGATTGTGTTAAGAGTGGATAAAATTGTAACTCCATCATTACCTAGGTGCAAAAGTCCAAAAAAAATCGAAGGAAGTAGGATTGAAACTTTTCTTCCAAATCGATCAAATAGAACTCTCGTTAGGATTCCTCTTATCAAGACTTCTTCTGATGTTGATTGGATAAAAAATGCTATAAAGTAGGCAAGAAAAATCAAATTAAAATTACCATAGCTACTTCCACTGTATTCAAGAACTCCCCTTCCCATGTCTAATAAGACATAAATTGAAATTTGCAAGAAACCAAGGAATAATCCAATGCCAATGTTCTTGGCAAGCCCTTCCATCTTAAAAAAGATGTAATCAATTTTCTTTTTCAAAATAAATTTTACAAAAAAGATGGCTGCCAATAGTTGACCCGTAGTTCCCATTAACATCACTAGGTTTGCATTTTTATAGTCGCTATTAAAGTAGGTCTGTCCATAAAAAATTAGTGATATGGCAAGCATAATCCCACCAGTGAAAATGACGATTGCCAGTAACAATACAAAAATCTTTAAGATAATTTTTAAAAAATTCTTTATTTTATTTTTATTTTCCATAATCTTCTTTCCAATCTTCTCTTAATAGTTTCCCATCTCTCATTAACCACTTAATTATCTAATATTCTATATTCCAATACATCCGATATATCACAATTAAAATACTACAAATTCTCCCAAGTATATCCATATTAACAATCTCATATCGCCCCCTTTTTTATGGTGTGAGGAGTTGTGTTTATGGCTTTTTGTAAGTCTAATTTATTCATCTTTTCATCTATTAATTTTTCCGTAATTTATGATAGGAAAATCATATAATTTACCTAGATTTAATTTTATATTTTCAACAGTTTTTCTGTAATATTATATCATATTTTAAAACTGGATTTTTACAAATTTCATGCCTTGAGATTTTGTGAAATTTTTATAAATGAAATAAATTTTAATTTAGATAGAAAAGGTGTTTTATTTTATAATTCGCAAATATTTGTGATAAAATATAAAATAAAGATTAGGAGGATATATGAATATAAATTGGTATCCGGGTCATATGAAAAAGACCAAAGAAGAAATAATAAATTCTTTAAAGCTTGTTGATATAGTTTTAGAAGTAATAGATGCAAGAATTCCAAAATCATCTAGAAATCCTTTGATTTCAGAAATTACTGAAAAAAAAGATAGAATTATTATAATGAATAAAACTGACCTATCAGACCCTGTTGAAAATGAAAAATGGATTAAAAAATTTGCATCTGATGGGGTTAAAGCTATAAAAATGAATTCTAAAGAAAAAATCAATACAAAAGAAATTTATAAGATAGCAAAAGAAATTCTTTCAGAAAAATTTAAGAAAAATGAAGAAAAAAATATTGAAAATGAAAATATTAGGATGATGGTTGTTGGTATTCCAAATTCTGGAAAATCTACATTTATTAATAATATTGCTAAAAGAAAGGGTGCTAAGGTTGGAAATAGGCCTGGTGTTACCCAACAAAAACAATGGATAAAAACAAATGAAAACATTTTACTTTTGGACACTCCTGGTGTTTTGTGGCCAAAGCTTGAAGGAGATTCAGGTCTTCACCTATCTTTTACCAACGCAATTAAGGATGAAATTTTAAATATTGAGGAATTATGCCTTAAATTTATTGAATTTATGAAAGAATCTTATCCAAAAAATTTAGAAGAAAGGTATAAGATAGATGCTGATAAGACTGCTCTTGAAATTTATGAAGAAATTGGAATAAAAAGAGGGGCAATTATTAGAAAAGGTGAAGTTGATTATACAAGGTGTGCAAATTTAATTTTTAATGATTTTAGAAGTGGAAAACTTGGAAGGATAACAATTGAAAAAGCCTAGGTATTCTGAATTTAATGACAAAATCAAAAATCAAATACACGAAAAATATGATTTGATTGCAGGAATAGATGAAGTTGGAAGGGGGCCTTTGGCAGGCCCTGTTGTTGCTTGTGCAGTTATAATGAAAAAAGATTCTCACATTGAGGGCGTCACAGATTCTAAAAAATTATCCAAAAAAAAGATGAAAGAACTTTATCAAAAAATCATTGATGATTCGATTTCTTATGCTTTTGGTTATGCAAATAATATCCTTATTGATAAAATAAATATAAAAGAAGCAACAAGGCTTGCTATGAAAAATGCCCTTGAAGACCTTGAAAAAAAACCTCAAATTGTTTTGATTGATGCTGAAAGAATTGATACTGATATTAAGCAATTAAATATTGTAAAGGGAGATTTGTATGAATATGCCATTTCTTGTGCATCAATTCTTGCTAAGGTTAGGAGGGATAAAATTATGGAAAATTTTTCAAAAATTTATCCATATTATTCTTTTGAAACTAACGCAGGCTATGGGACAAAAAAACACTATGAGGGCCTTGAAAAATTTGGGGAATGTCCAATTCATAGAAAAACTTTTTTAAGAAAATTTCATGAAAGGCAGCTGTCTTTTTTATGAAAAGTAAAAAAAGATCAATAGGAGATTTTGGGGAAGATATAGCAAAAAGATATTTGGAGAAAAAAGGCTATCAAATTTTAGAAAGAAATTTCCTAAAACCCTACGGAGAAATTGATATTATTTGTATAAAAGATGATATTTTAACCTTTGTTGAGGTTAAAACTAGGAAAAATGACCAATTTAAACCTGGAATTTTGGATGTTGATTATTATAAACAAGAAAGAATCAAAAAAACAGCTCAAGTCTATATAATGGAAAAAGATTTGGGTGAATTTTTGATTTCTTTTGATGTTTGCGAAGTTTATCTTGAAAATAAAAAAATTCATTACATAAAAAACGCTTTTGGTGATTAGATGGACAAAAAAGATTTATTATTATATTTTAATTTTATAAATTTATCCAACAAAATAATTTTGGATTTTTGTGAGAATCTTGATTTGGACAATTTTTTTGACCTTGATAGGAAAATTTTTGATAATTTATCTAAGATAAATAAGGAAAAGATATTTTCTTTGAAAAATTTGGAAGATTTTAAGGCTTATAGGGAAAAAGTTTTTAAAGGTTCTTATAAAATTTGTACAATTTTTGATGAAAATTATCCAATAAATTTATCCTATATTGAAGATAGGCCGGCTCTTTTTTATTACAAGGGAAATTTGGAAAAAGAAGACAAAAACGCCATAGCCTTTGTAGGGGCAAGAAAATGTACTGACTATGGTAAATGGGCCTGCAAAAAAATTGTTGAAGGATTTAAGGATACAAATATTAGGACGGTTTCGGGTCTTGCCTATGGAATTGATGCAATTAGTCACAAGGTTAGCCTTGAAAATAATATTAAAACCATTGGGGTAATTGGTTCAGGTCTTGATATAATTTATCCCAAGGCAAATAAATATTTGTATGAAAAAATTGAGGAAAAAGGCTTAATTATTTCAGAATTTCCACTAGAAACTCCACCAAATGCCTATAATTTTCCAAGAAGAAATAGGATAATTTCAGGACTTAGCAAGGGAGTTTGTGTTATTGAAGCAAAGGAGAAATCTGGAACAATGATTACAACAAATTTTGCCCTTGAACAAGGAAGGGAAGTCTTTTGTCTTCCTGGAAATATTAATTCAATTTATTCAAAAGGCTGTAATAAACTAATTCAAGAAGGCTCAAAACTTGTAATGGATGCATCTGATATAATTGATGAAATTGAAGATTTTAAAAATATAAATAAGAAAAAAAACAAAATTAATCTTGATGGACTTGATAAAGATGCTGCAAATGTAGTAAAGTATATAATCGATAAGCCATCTTCAAGCGCAGATGAGATTTCGCAAAATTTATCTATGTCGATTGAGGATGTAAATTACATTTTGATATTTTTGGAATTAAATAATTATATAGAAAATATGGGAAATAATGAATACGTAAGCAAAGGGGATTAAATGGCAAAAAATTTAGTAATAGTAGAATCTCCAACCAAGGCTAAGTCAATCACTAGGATGTTGGGCTCAAATTATAAGGTAAGAGCAACCTATGGTCATCTTAGGGATTTGCCAAAGTCAAAACTTGGAGTGGATATAGAAAATAATTTTGAACCAAAATATATAAAAGTTCGTGGAAAGGCAAAAACAATAAATGCTTTAAAAAAAGAAGCTGAAAGCGTGGATAAAGTTTTTCTTGCAACAGACCCTGATAGGGAAGGTGAAGCTATAAGCTGGCATTTACAATATCTTTTGGGACTTGATGAAAATGAATTAAATAGGGTAGAATTTCACGAGATAACAAAAAATAATGTAAAAAATGCTATTAAAAATCCAAGAAAAATCGACCAAAATTTGGTTGATAGCCAACAAGCAAGAAGGGTTATGGATAGGATTGTAGGTTATGAAATTTCACCAATTTTGTGGAAAAGAGTAAAATCTGGTCTTTCTGCAGGTAGGGTCCAATCAGTTGCTTTAAAATTAATTGTTGATAAGCAAAGAGAAATTGATTCTTTTGTGCCTGAAGAATATTGGACAATTACTGCTAAACACAAGGAAAGTAAAATTGAATTTGAATCTGAATTTTATGGATCAAAATCCAAAAAAATGAAAATTTCAAATGAAAATGGGGCAGAAAAAATCCTAAATAGGATTGATAAGGATAAGTTTGAAGTTATTGATATTCAAAAAACAAAAAAGAAAAGAAAGGCTCAAAAGCCTTACACAACTTCAACTCTTCAACAAGATGCTTCAAATAAATTAGGATTCTCAACCAAATATACCATGGCACTTGCCCAACAACTCTTTGAAGGAATTGACCTTGGACAAAAGGGAAGGGTTGGTCTTATAACTTATATGAGAACTGACGCCACAAGACTTTCAAATGAAATTATTGGAGAAAGTTTATCTTATATTAAGGAAAAATTTGGAGAAAAATACGCTTCAAAGGGAAAATCATATTCCAAAAAAGCAAAAACAAGCCAAGATGCCCACGAAGCAATCAGACCAACTTCAATTTACAATGATCCAATCAGTGTAAAAGAATATTTGACAGACCAACAATATAAACTTTACAAGTTGATTTGGACAAGAGTTGTAGCAAGTCAGATGACAGATTATGAATATTTGTCAACGTCAATTTCTTTTGATACAAACGGGGTGATTTTTAAAACAAATGGAAAAATAACCTTGTTTGATGGATTTATGAAAGTTTCAAATGCAAAAGAAAATGAAAATATCCTACCAGATTTAAAAAAGGGAGATATTATAAAAGCCCTTGAAATTATAAAAGACCAACATTTCACAAAGCCACCAGCAAATTATACTGAGGCAAGTCTTGTAAAAACTTTGGAAGAATATGGAATAGGAAGACCATCAACTTATTCATCAACCATCGCTTCAATTATTTCAAGAAATTATGTAGAATTTGAACAAAGAAAAATTCTTCCAACCAAACTTGGAATAAGAGTAAATGATTTTTTACAAGAAAGTTTTGACGATATAATAAATGTAGAATTTACAGCGAAAATGGAAGATGAGCTAGATAAAATCGCCCAAGATGAAGTTTATTGGAAGGATGTTTTAAAATCTTTTTATAAGGGATTTGAAAAAGATTTAAAACAAGTTTCAAAAGATACAACAGATTATAAGGTAAAAGATAAAATTTTGGATGAAAAATGTCCAAAATGTGGCCATCCTCTTGCAGTAAAACATGGAAGAAATGGAAAATTTATTGGATGTACAAATTTCCCAGATTGCGATTTTACAAAATCAATAGTAAAAACAACTGGAGTAAAATGTCCAGAATGTAATGATGGAGAAATTATAGAAAAAGTTTCAAAAAGAGGCAAAAGATTTTATGGATGTTCAAATTTTCCAAAATGTGATTACGCAACATGGGATCCACCAACAGGAGAAAAATGCCCAAAATGCGGAGACCTTTTAGTCCACAAAAAAAATAGGTCAACTGATGAAATAAAATGTAATTCTTGTGATTATGTTAAGGAAAAAAGAAGATAAAATTTTCTATAGAAAAAGCAGGCTTAAGTCCTGCATAGTTTGTCGATAAACTAAAAATTGCTCATTTCGAGCGAACGTAGTGAGTTGAGAAATCTCATGAGATCTCTCCGTGCGTTCGTTCCACTCACACTAAAACACGTTTGCTTCGCAAACTTTTTCGTGCTTTCGCACTTAGTTTTAGGGATGATTGTGCCAAATCAAGGCACAATAATCTAGTCGAGATGGTACGTAGATTAATTTTTATTTTAAAATAAAATATTTTATACATTCATACTTTGTCAACAGATTGAGCAGGCTCTTAAGCCTGCTTTATTTTTTTAAAAATTATTTAATTTCTTCAGAAAATCCTTCAAGCTTTGATGTACAGTTAGGACATCTTGTTGCTTTAATGTCTATTTCACTTTTACAGTGAGGACAAATTTTTGTTGTCTCTTCTACAACTTCTTCTTTTTTTGCCTTATTTAGTGTTTTAACAATTATAAATAAAAATAATGAAATAATTAAAAATGTTATAATAGCATTAATTACACTACCTATTAATAATTTTGATCCGAAAAAATTAATAGTTAAGTCTTCGTAATCGACTCCTGCTGTAAGTCCTGAAATAATTGGCATTAAAATTCCATCTACAACTGCTTTTACAATTGCAGTAAAAGCAGATCCCATTACAAGACCTATTGCCATGTCAATTACATTTCCTTTTGATATAAATTCTTTAAATTCTTTCCACATAATAACTCCTTTTTCTTCATTTCCTTTTTTTTTATACCCATTTTTTCTATGAAAATTGCATAATTAGAAAATATTTTTAAAACAGTATAATAATTATAAGAGTATATGTGAAAATATATTAGGAGAAGTTATGAAAAATTTACAAGTTGATGACGAATTTTATAAAAAATTATCAAAATATGCAGTTTTTATTCCTATAATAAATATTAACGGCAAAGACCATATTTTGTTTGAGGTTAGAAGCAATATTGTTTCGCAAGCTGGGGAAGTTTCTTTTCCTGGTGGAGGGCTTCATGAAGGCGAAAATTTTGAAATGGCAGCTATTAGGGAATGTAGGGAAGAGTTGAATTTAGATGAGAAGGATATTTCTTTGGTAGATTATTCTTCTATGATTTTATCTTCTTCAAATAGGATTATTAAAGCATATTATGGAAGGATTAATAAAGATTTTGAAAATATTTCTTACAATATGGAAGTTGATTCTATTTTTACAGTTTCTATTGATTATTTGAAAAATAATCCGCCAGAAAAATACAGGGCAAAGCTTAAGATGGATTTGCCAGATGATTTTCCTTTTGAAAAAATTCCAAATGGGAAGAATTATAATTTTTGGCAAAGATATCACAATTTTTATTTTTATAATACAAAACCTGTAATTTGGGGAATGAGTGCACAAGTTTTGAAAGATTTTTTAAAAGCTTATGAGAATTAATTTCTTATAAAGATTTGATATTTGTGGTAAAATTAGTGTATAAGACTAATATTTGTTTAAGAGAAAGATGTGGTTATGAAAAGTTATATTATAGAAAAATTTAAAGATTATTCTAAATCAAATGACAAGGTCAAGGCTATTTTTTTCATAAAAGAAGAAAATAATAATGAACATTTTGCAAATGTTTACGCTGTTTTTTCTGAAATTATAATTTCAAAAATTAAAGATGATTTAGAAAAAGTTTTTGATGATTATGCAATAATTAATAAGAAAAAAGATTCTTTTGATTTTGATAAAAAGAATCAACAATTTACAAAATTTGAGATATACGCTAATGATTCAACAAAAATTTCCATAAATATTCTTGCTGAAGATAGGGCGGGTGAATTTATAAAACTTTGTCCTGGAAATATTGAATTTGTTTGTGATGAAATGAATCTTAAAGAAGAAGTGGCAGAGGCTAATCTTGTTTTTAAGCTCCCAAGGGAATTTGAATTTGATGAATGTGGCAAAAACTTTTTTTCTCTTGCTTTGGATGTTTCATTTAATTTATTGTCAAGGGATATTATAAGTGCTGGATTTAAGATGCAAGCTATGAGAGATGAGCTTTTTAAATTGCTTAATTGGTATATTATCGATAAATTTAACCAGGGAATGGATGCAGGTGAAAGTGGCAAAAACTTTATCCATACCTTGGAAGCAGATCTTAAAGAAGAATTGATTTTAACTTTTAGGTCAAATGATATTATGGATTTTTATAGTTCAATTTTTGCATCTTGTCAATTATTTAGAAAAGTTGGGATGAAATTAGCTGAAAAATTTGAATTTTCTTATCCCAAAAAAGACGATGTTTATACATTGAAACTTTTGAGAAAGAATTTCAAAAAAATGGAATCATTACAAGTTTAGGAGTATGCATGAAAAAAAGCAATAAATTTTTTATATTTGCCTTGGCTTTTTTATTTGTATTTTCTCCTCTTTTATCTTTTGCAGACGATACAGTTGCAAAAGAAGGAGATAATATTGTTGGAGCCGACCAATATGTTAAGGCTTATCTTATAGGAAATCAGGAAAGTGGAGATATTTTTTACCAAAAAAATGCCGATAAGGCTTATCCAATTGCTTCAATGAGTAAGCTTATGACTTTTTTACTAACAAGAGAAGCCATTGATAGTGGAAAAATTTCCTATGATACAAAAGTAAAGGGTACAAAAGAAGCGGAAAGTTTAACTGGACCTGAATATTCTTCAATGGGAATTAAAGAAGGTGAAAGTTATACAGTAAAGGAATTAATAACAGGCCTTATGGTTGTAAGTGGAAATGACTGTGCAAATCTTTTGGCAAGTAAAATTTCAGGAAGTGAAGATGATTTTGCCAAGGAAATGAACAAAAAGGCCCAAGAATTAAAATTAAAAAGCCAAAGCTATTACAACGCATCAGGTATAAATACTGAAAATGGTAAACAAAATTCATCATCAGCCAAAGATTTATTTGAGCTAACAAGGATAATTCTTGAAAAATATCCAGATATTTTAGAATATACAAAGCTTGATGGAATTAATGATAATGAAAAAAATATCAACAAAAAATCAACAATTCCTTTAAAAGATGAAGTAAAGGGTGTAGATGGATTAAAAACTGGAACTACTGAAGAAGCTGGTCATTGTCTTACAACAACAATCGACATGAATAAATTTGATCCAAAAAATGAATTTAGGGCAATAGGAATTGTAATGGGAGCTGAAGATAATGAATTTAGAAATTCAGCCATGATAGATTTGATTTATTATGTATCAAGATATTTTAATTACAAAAAACTTGCAGATACAAATCTTCCAAGCGATTCAATAAAAGTAAATTCAGTTAAAGAAGGCTATGTAGAATTATATCCAGATAAAAATGTTGGATTTATAACTAAAGATAAGGAAATGCCAAGTGTAAAAACAATAATAAATAAGAATATTAAAGCACCAATCAAAAAAGGCGATGTTCTAGGAAAATCTTACATTAGTTATAAAGATAAATCTTACCAAGTAAATTTAATTAGCAAAAAGGACCAAGAAAAAGCATCAACTTTTACAAAAATAAAAAGAACAATCACAGATGCTTGCAATTTTTTAGTAGAATGCCTAATAGCAAGATAGAAAAAGTTTTACTTTTTCTATCTTTTTTGCTATAATGTTGGAGTAGGTCCTGGTAGCTCAGCTGGATAGAGCACCGCCCTCCTAAGGCGGGTGTCGGAGGTTCGAATCCTCTTCAGGACGCCAAATATAAGGCTATTGCAAAATAAAATTAGCAATAGTCTTTTTTTATATTTTAAAAATGAAAGGAAAAATATGGACGATTATTTTTATATGAGAGAAGCAATAAACGAGGCAAAACTTGCAAGGCTTGAAGAAGAAGTTCCCATAGGCTGTGTGATAGTAAAGAATGAAAAAATAATTGCCAGAAGCCACAACTATACTTACAAGGGAAAATCTGCTCTTAAGCATGCAGAAATTCTTGCAATTGATCAGGCGAGCAAATACATTGGAGATTTTAGGTTAGAAGATTGCACCATGTATGTAACAATGGAGCCTTGTTCAATGTGCGCAGGAGCAATAATAAATTCTAGAATCAAAAGATTAGTAATTGCCCTTGCCGATGTAAAAAGAGGAGCTTGCGGATCAAATACAAATATCACGGGAGATAGAAGCCAATTACATTTCCTAGATGCAGAATTTGGATTAATGCAAGATGAAAGTCTAGAAATTTTACAAAGTTTTTTTAAAAAATTGAGAAAAAAAAGTAAGAAGAGTTAATTTTTTTGTAAATATACAAATTAGAAAAAAATAAAAATACATCTTTAATTTTTAAAAAACTATGGTATGATTATTTTACATTCATTTGGGGGAATTAATGATGAGATTTATTTTTAAAATTAATAAATTTGTAAATACAATTTTATCTATGAAAAAAATTGAAAGACTTAGATATGTCTTTGGATTTCTATGCCCAATTTTGTCTATGAATGGTTTAATGTCTTATCAAGGGAAGCTAATATTTTATTAGCTTCCCTTTTCTTGTCTTTAATTTAGACTGAAAGCTTAAAATTATAATTTGGAGGGAAGAATGAGAGCTTTAATATCTGTTACTGATAAAAAGGATGTCGAAAAACTTGCTAAAGGCTTAAGTGATTTGGGAGTTGAAATTGTATCTACTGGTGGTACATATAAAAAAATCAAAGAAAGCGGAGTAGATGTAAAGGAAATTGAAGAGATTACAAATTTTCCAGAAATTTTGGATGGTAGGGTAAAAACTTTATCTCCTTATGTTCATGGAGGAATTCTTTACAAAAGAGATGACGAAAATCACAAAAAAACTGTGGAAGAAAATAATATCAAAGATATTGATATAGTTGTTGTAAATTTATATAAGTTTGAAGAGTCCTTAAAGAGTAATGATATTGACAATATTATTGAAAATATTGACATCGGCGGACCAACTTTGATTAGATCTGCTGCAAAAAATCACAAGGACTGTATTGTTTTGACAGATCCTAAAGATTATGAAGAACTTTTAGAAAGATTAGAAAATAATCAAGTTGATTTGGATTACAGAAGATATTTAGCTATGAAGGCTTATTCTCTTACAGCTTATTATGACAGTGTAATTTCTAGATTTTTCAAAGATTTGACCAAAAAAGAAAGCGAATATAAAACTTACGGTCTTAGAAAAATTGAAGATTTAAGATACGGAGAAAATCCAAGCCAAAAGGCAAGCCTTTATGAAGATACTTATGCAAAAGGACTTTTGAAAGATATAGAAATTCTTCACGGAAAGGCAATGAGTTTTAACAATTATAATGACTTAAATGTTGCCTTGGAACTTGCCAAAGAACTTGGGGAAAATTCTTGTGTAGCTTTAAAACATCAATCACCTTGTGGGGCTGCTATTGGAGAAAATGCCTTTGATGCTTATAAAAAAGCTTACGAAGCTGATTCTCTATCAATTTTTGGTGGAATTGTTGCCCTAAATGGGGTAGTGGATGAAAAAACTGCAAGCATGATGAGTGAAATTTTCCTTGAAATTGTTGCAGCAAATGACTTTACAAAAGAAGCTTTGGAAATTTTATCTAAAAAGAAAAATATCCGTCTAATAAAAGTTGACCTTTCAAAAGATTTTGTAAAAGAAGATGTAAAATATTTAGAAGGAAAAGTTTTAGTCCAAGATAGGGATACAAAAGAAGATGATTTTGAAGTTGTAACTGAAGTAAAACCAGATAAAAAAGATATCGACGATTTAAAATTTGCCATGACAGTTGTAAAATATACCAAGTCAAATGCAATTGTAATTGTTAAAGATGGAAAAACTTTGGGAGTAGGTTGTGGACAAACTTCAAGAATTTGGGCTTTGGAATCAATCAAAAATAACCACCCAGATGTAGACTTTACAGATTCTCTTATGTCTTCAGATGCCTTTTTCCCATTTGATGATTGTGTAGAATTTGCCCACAAAATCGGGGTAAAATCAATCATCCAACCAGGTGGATCAATTAGAGATAAAGATTCTATTGAAAAATGTAATGAATACAAAATGTCCATGGTATTTACCAACAATAGGCACTTTAGACATTAGGGATATGATATGAAAAAATCAGTTAAGAGAATTTATGTAAGAAAAAAAGATAGGTTCGATTACAAGTCCAAGGAAGTTAAAAAAGAAATTGAAAATCTTTTAAAAATAAAATTAGAAAAATTAAACATCTACAACAGATACGACCTTGAAATAAGCGATGAAAATTTGGATAAGGCTATTAATAATGTCTTATCCGAAAGAAATCTTGACTATGTTTATGCCAAAGATGAGGCAAAAAAACTTGAAAATTCTTTTGAATCTTCCCTTGCAGTTGAATATCTTCCGGGTCAATTTGACCAAAGAAGAAAGGGAGTTCTTGATACCCTAGATTTAATTTTGGATGAAAAAACAGATTGTAAAACTGCAACAGTTTACGAATTTTCAAAATTAAATGGAAATGACCTTAAAAAAATTGAAAATTATTTGATAAATCCAGTTGATAGTCACAAAATTGATTTAAAAGAAATGCCAGAAAGTTTGGATACAAAAAGGGAAAAAAATCTTGAAAATGAAATTTATGAGGGCTTTATAAATTATTCAGATGAGAAAATTTCTAAATTTTTAAAAGCTCATGACCTTGCAATGGACGAAAATGATTTAAAAATGGTTAGGGAGTATTTTAAAAAAGAAAATAGGGATCCAAACGAAACTGAAATAAAAATATTAGATACTTATTGGTCAGACCATTGTAGGCATACAACTTTTAATACAAATCTTGATATTGATATAAAGGCAAAAACTATTCTTGATGAGGCTATTAAAAATTCTTTTGAAAAATATTTAAAAATGAGAGATGAGCTTGAAATTAAAAAGCCAATAAATCTTATGAGTTTTGGAACGATTCTTTCAAAATATATGAGAAGTAAAAATGAATTTGATGATTTGGAAGTTTCAAGCGAAATAAATGCTTGCTCTGTTTATGTAAAAGTTAGGGTAGAAAAAAATGGAAAAGAAAGTCTTGAAGATTATCTTTTGATGTTTAAAAATGAAACCCACAACCATCCAACAGAAATTGAGCCTTTTGGTGGGGCATCAACTTGTCTTGGTGGAGCAATAAGAGATCCACTTTCAGGCAGAAGTTATGTTTACCAAGCCATGAGAATTACAGGTGCTGGAAACATCTTGGAAGATGTCGATAAGACAATGGAAGGAAAACTTCCTCAAAGAAAAATTTCAAAACTTGCTGCCAAGGGATATTCTTCCTACGGAAACCAAATTGGTCTTGCAACAGGATTTGTAAAAGAAATTTTCCATGAAGGTTACAAGGCAAAAAGGATGGAATGTGGGGCAGTTATAGCTGCAGCTCCAAAAGAAAATGTAAAAAGACTTAATCCAAAAAAAGATGATATAGTTTTATTAATTGGGGGAAGAACTGGAAGAGATGGAATTGGTGGAGCAACTGGTTCATCAAAATCTCACAAATTAACTTCAATAATTACAGAATCTGCCCAAGTTCAAAAAGGAAACGCTCCAGAAGAGAGAAAACTTCAAAGATTATTTAGAAGAAGCGAAGTTTCAAAACTTATAAAAAAATGTAACGACTTTGGTGCTGGTGGAGTTTCAGTTGCAATTGGAGAACTTTATGATGGAATTGATATTGACCTTTCAAAAGTTAAATTAAAATATGAAGGTCTAAAGCCATCAGAAATTGCAATTTCAGAATCCCAAGAAAGAATGGCAGTTTTAATTGATAAAAATGATAGGGAAGAATTTGAAAAATATTGTAGGGAAGAAAATGTAGAAACAGCCCTAGTTGGGATAGTTACTGACACAAATAGGATGAGAATGTTCTATGAAGATAAAAAAATTGCAGATATTTCCTACGATTTTATAAATACAAATGGAGCAGACAGAAATGCAAAAGTTAATATTGTAAGCGAAGAAGTTCCTAAATATTTGACAGAAAAATCTTCTGATCCAAAATATTTTTATGAGAAAATAAAAGATTTAAATGTGATAAGTCAAAGAAATCTAATAGAAATATTTGATTCAACCATTGGACAAAATACAGTTCTTCAACCACTTGGAGGAAAAAAACAAGTAAATCCATCCCAAGCCATGGTTGCAAAAATTCCAGTAAATGAAGGAGCTTCTAAAACTGTTTCAATAATGTCCTACGGCTTTGACCCATATTTATCAGAAAAAAGCCAATATTTGGGAGGATATTACGCAGTAATAGAATCAATTGCAAAACTTGTTTCTGTTGGAAGCGATTTGGAAAAAATAAGATTATCCTTCCAAGAATTTTACGAAAAAATGGATAATGAAAAATCTTGGTCCAAACCATTGAAATCACTTTTGGGAGCCTTTGAAGTAACAAACTTTTTCAAAATGCCTCCAATCGGTGGAAAAGATTCAATGAGTGGAAGCTTTGAAGATTTGAATGTTCCACCAACTTTAATTTCTTTTGCAACAACAACTGAAGATATTGAAAATATAAAATCAAATGATTTAAAAGGAAAAGGAAAAATTGGTCTAGTTAGGGCAAAATATAATTCCGATATGACCCTTGACCTTGATTATTACAAAAATTTATTGGAAAAATTAATCGGGGCTATGAGAGATGGAAAAATTATTTCTACAATTGCTCTTGATAATAAGGGAGTTTTAGCAAATATTTACGAACAAGCCTTGGGAAATTCTAATTTTACCCTAGAATTTGACAATTTATATAATCCAATGTTTGGATCTTTTGTGGTTGAATATGTAGAAGATTTAGACTTTGTTGAAAAAATCGGAGAATTTTCTGAGGATTTAATTGTAAATGGAGAAAAATTAGACGGTGAAAAATTAGAAAAATCTTACTTAAATGAATTAAATCAAGTTTTTGTACCAAAAGAAGAAATTCCTTATGAAATAATCGACCAAAAAGAGATGAAAGTTTCTTTAAAATCAAAAAAACCAGTTGATAAGGTCAAAGTTTCAATTCTTGCTGTAACTGGAACAAATTGCGAATGGGATACAAAAAAAGCCTTTGAAAAATATGGGGCAGAAGTTGAAATAAATTTATTTAGAAACTTAGATAAGAAAGCTATAGAAGAGTCTATTGAAAATCTTTCAAAATCAATCAGAAATTCACAAATTTTTGCCATTCCTGGTGGATTTTCTATGGCAGATGAGCCAGATGGTTCTGGTAAATTTTTGGCAAATATTATAAGAAATAAAAAAATAAAAGATGCAATTGAATATATGCTTGATGAAAATGATGGTTTAATAATTGGAATTTGTAATGGTTTCCAAACTTTAATTAAAACTGGTCTTCTTCCTTACGGAAAAATTAAAGAAATCGAAGAAGATAATCCATCACTTACTTACAATACAAATGACAGGCACATTTCAACAATTGTTGATACAAAGGTATTAAACAACCAAAGCCCATGGACGTGTGATCTTGATTTGGAAAAAACTTACAAGATTCCAATTTCTCACGGTGAGGGCAGGTTTATTGTAAATGAAGAAAAATATAAAGATTTATTAGAAAATGGTCAAATTTTTTCTGTATACGAAATAAATCCAAACGGATCAGACTATAATATTGAAGGAATTTTATCTAAAGACGGAAAAATCTTGGGAAGAATGGGCCATGTTGAAAGATTAGACTCAGATTTATATAAAAATATTTACGATAAAGAAGAACAAAAAATATTTGAAAACGCAATAAATTATTTTAAAAAATAGGAGGTTTTATGCAAATAATAGGAGAAGGATTAACATTTGATGACCTACTTTTGGTTCCAGGTCCATCAGAAGTTCTACCAAACGAAGTTTCATTAAAAACAAATCTTACAAATAAAATCAAATTAAATATCCCATTAATGTCAGCATCAATGGATACAGTAACTGAATCAAAAATGGCAATTGCTATGGCAAGACAAGGTGGAATTGGAATAATCCACAAAAATATGTCAATTGAAGACCAAGCCAAAGAAGTTGATAGGGTAAAAAGAAGTGAACATGGAGTAATAACCGATCCATTTTATTTAAATCCTGAAAATATTTTAAAAGAAGCCTTGGAAATAATGGCAAATTATAAAATAAGCGGAGTTCCAATAGTTGATGATAATATGACTTTAAAGGGAATTTTGACTAACAGGGACGTAAGATTTCAAGATGATGAAAATGTAAAAATTGATGATATAATGACAAAAGATGGGCTTATTGTTGGTCATGTTGGAATTTCTATGGAAGATGCCGTTAAAAAAATGGAATCAGGAAAAGTTGAAAAACTTCCAATAGTTGATGATGATTATAAATTAAAAGGCCTAATTACAATTAAAGATATAGAAAAATCAAGACAATATCCAGATTCTGCAAGAGATGATCACGATAGGTTATTGGTTGGAGCTGCAGTAGGAATTACTCGCGATATGATGGATAGGATTGACGCTTTAGTTAGCGCAAAAGTTGACGTTGTAACAGTCGACACAGCTCACGGTCATTCAAAAGGAGTTATTACTGCAATTAAAAAAATAAAAGAAAAATATCCAGATCTTCAATTAATAGCAGGAAATGTTGCAACAGGTGAAGCTACAAAAGATTTGATAAAAGCCGGAGTAGATGCTGTTAAGGTAGGAATTGGACCTGGATCAATTTGTACAACAAGAGTTGTAACAGGAGTTGGAGTTCCACAAATTTCTGCAATAATTGATTGTGTAAAAGCTGCAAAAGAATATAATATTCCAATTATAGCCGATGGTGGTATAAAATATTCAGGAGATATTACAAAAGCTCTCGCTTGTGGAGCAAGTGTAATAATGGCAGGATCATTATTTGCAGGAACAGAAGAATCCCCAGGAGAAACAATAGTATTTGAAGGAAAACAATACAAAGAATATAGGGGCATGGGCTCACTTTCTGCTATGAAATCAGGATCAAGCGACAGATATTTCCAAAATGATACCAAAAAATTTGTTCCAGAAGGAGTAGAAGGAAGAGTTGCCATAAAAGGATATGTAGGAGATGTAATCTATCAACTTCTTGGCGGACTTCGCTCAGGTATGGGCTATGTTGGAGCAGGAAATTTAAAAGAATTAGAAGAAAAATCAAAATTTGTAAAAATATCCCCAGCAACCCTCGTAGAAAACCACCCACACGATATCCAAATAACCAGAGAATCACCAAATTATACAAAAAAATAATAATTAAAAAGATTGGATTTTATCCAATCTCAGAGCGTAGACAAACCCTCAAGCACGAATATCGGACTCCAAAAATTGTTGATTTCTAAATTTCGAAATTCTAAAATCGCAAACTCGAGCTAAGCTCTCGAACAGTGCGATTTTTGACGAATTTTAAAATTTGAAATCAAATCAATTTTTTACGTATGATATTCTTAGCATGAGGATTTGTATACTTTGTCAACAAACTGAGATTGGATTTTGTCCAATTTTTTATTTTCTAAAAAATTGGGGTAAGAATATAATAAGAAAAATTTTAGGGGGAATTTATGTTGGATTTAACAAAAATAATTATCGATTATTACAAAGGAAAAAATCTATCAATTGAAGAAATTGCAGAAGAGTTGGATAAGGCAAAGATTGAAGTTATTGAAAATTTTTTGGATAATAAATTGTATGTAAAAAAAAGAAATGGGAAAATTGAATTATTTGATATAGAAAAAATTTCAAGATCCATAAAAAATGCAGCAAGAGATGGGGAAATAGAACTAAATTCTTCAGACGTTTCTATTTTAAAAAATGATTTAGAAAAAATAGTAGAAAAAAATCATCACAGAATTCTTCCAACTTCAACCATAAAAGAATATATAGAAAATATCTTAGAAGAAGATGGGTATAGGACAGTGTTAGAAAGTTATAAATACTATATTAAAAACAAATAAAATGAGCCGATTAAGGCTCATTTTAAATTTATATAAATTTGTTATTTAAATTAAGGTCATAAACATTTATATTATTAGGATCCAACTTCCAGAATTACCAACAGGAAGCTATTTAATTGTTAATTGGATTCTTACTATATTCATAAACTCTGTAAATTCAGGAGTAAATTAAATCTTTTTAAGAAAAGGATAGTTTATATTTAAAATTAATTCATAATTTTATTCATTTCTTAAATTCTAATATATTATTAATTCTTTTATTTATATTACTCTCCTAATAAAGCTATTACTTTATCAGGATTTAAAATCATATTTGGATCAAAGGCTTTTTTGATTCCTCTCATAATTTCAATATTTGTTTGACCTTCAAAATTCTTTAGATATTTTTTCTTTCCATGACCTATTCCGTGTTCGCCAGAAATTTTTCCGCCTAAATCATATGCTTTTTTGTAAATTACATCCATGAACTTATCAACTTCTTCTTTAAATTGATCAAGTTTATCTTCTTCATTTGATAGGGTGTAGATATGTAAGTTTCCATCACCAGCATGACCAAATGATTTTACATCAAACATATAAGATTCACTTTCCTTATTTACAAAGTTTATATATTCAGCAATTTTTGTAACAGGGACAACAACATCACATTCGTCTAAAAGTTTATTTTGAGTTTCAATTGCTTCAAGGAAAGAACTTCTTGCAGCCCAAGCATCTCTGATTGCATTTGGAGTATCAGCAACCAAAACATCAATAGCCCCGTTATCAACCAAAATTTCAGCAGCTTGCTCAAGAGTATTATCAATTAAATCCTCATCATCTCCATCAAAAGAAATTAATAAATAAGCTCCAACATCAATTCCTTCCATAGTTTTTGGGAAAGTTTCTTTTCCTATGTATTTTTCACTAGCTATAACTATATCTCTTTCCATAAATTCTATTGCTTGAGGATTTAAATTATTTTGGAATAATTTTGGAACTGTAGAAATACAATCATCCAAATCTTCAAAAGGAACGATTAATGATACAGTATGTTTTGGATTTGGAACGATTTTTAAAGTAAGCTCAGTTATAATTCCAAGAGTACCTTCACTTCCAACCATCAAATCTTTTAAAGAATAACCAGTAGAAGATTTAGAAACAATAGATCCAAAAGTTGTAATTTCTCCATTTGGCAAAACAACTTCCATTTTTCTTACATAATCACGAGTTGTGCCATATTTAACAGCACGCATTCCGCCTGCATTTAATGAAACGTTTCCGCCAAGTGTAGCATTTTTTTCGCCTGGATCAGGTGGATATAAATATCCCTTATCAAGACAAGTTTGAGCCAAAGTACTTAATAAAACACCAGGTTCAACTCTAACAACCATGTTGTCTTCGTCAAATTCTAAAATTTTGTTCATAGATTGCATATTAATCATTACACCATTTTTAATAGCAACACCAGCACCAGTCAAACCACTACCAGCACCTCTTGCAAGAACAGGGATTTTATTTTCATTGCAAATTTTCATAATACTAGCTACATCTTCCTTTGAATTAGCATCAACCAAAACATCAGGAATTCCTTCTCCGTAAATTGGCATTTCATCGTGAAAAAAATCCTCATTGATTTCTTTACCAACATAAACTTTTCCATTGACGGATGATTTAATTTTTTCAATAATTTCATTATTAATTTTATTGTAACTCATTTTTTCTCCTAAAATTTACCCATAATTAATATTTAAATTTAAATTATTATATTAGATTTCTACCTAAGTATAACATAATTTTAACAATGATAAAAAGTTTTCCTTATTAAACTAAATAATAAAAATTTTAATTTGGATTTTAAATAAATAAAAAAATATAGAAGAAATTTTAAAAAAGAAAATTTCAAATAATAGAAAGTACAGAGAAATTTTCAATAATATATATTGATAAAGATTTGACAGATATCCTTCTTATGATATGATTATGATGTAGGTAAAAATATTTTGGGATATCTTTTTACAATAAAAATTTCATTAATAATTAAAAAAAATTGCAAAATAATTTTTTATGATTTTAAAAAGATTTTCAAAATTTTTTAGGACTTAAAGCTTAAAAAGCTTGATAAATTATTAGCTAAAAGGCTTGACAAGTCTAAGCTCGATTGTTAATATAATAACATAGGCAATCAAAAGTGTTTCTAAATATTATTTTTAAGGATAAAAATAATAAATATGGAAAATTATTTAGGAGAAAATATGTATAAATTATCAGAAGATTATGAAGAAATGAGAGAGATGTTTCATGATTTCGCAGTAGGCGAAGTTAAACCTTTAGCTCAAAAAGTTGACGAAGAACATATGTTCCCAGAAGAAACAGTTGCAAAAATGCAAGAATTAGGTTTCTTTGGAATCCCATTTGGTGAAGAATTTGGCGGACAAGGTGCTGACACACTTACATATGTACTTGCAGTTGAAGAAATTTCAAAATATTGTGCATCAACAGGAGTAATTTTATCAGCTCACACATCACTATCAGCTGATTGTATTAATAAATTTGGTAATGATGAACAAAAGAAAAAATATTTAACACCACTTGCAAGCGGAGAAAAATTAGGCGCTTTCGGTCTTACAGAACCAAATGCAGGAACTGATGCTTCAGGTCAACAAACAACTGCAAAACTTGATGGAGATGAATATGTACTTAATGGTACAAAAATCTTTATAACAAATGGTGGATATGCTGATATTTATGTAATATTTGCTATGACAGATAAATCAAAAGGAAATCACGGAATATCTGCATTTATAGTTGAAAAAGGAACAAAAGGATTTGATTTTGGTACACTTGAAAACAAAATGGGAATCAACGGTTCATCAACTATGGAATTAATCTTCCAAGACTGCAGAATACCAAAAGAAAATTTACTTGGAGAAGAAGGTAAAGGATTTAAGATTGCTATGGCTACTCTTGATGGAGGAAGAATAGGAATCGCAGCTCAAGCTCTTGGTATTGCAGAAGGTGCTTTAGAAAAAGCTGTTCAATATTCTAAAGAAAGAGAACAATTTGGACGTCCTTTAGCTAAATTCCAAAATACACAATTTAAATTAGCTGAAATGGCTATAGAAATAGAAGCAGCTAGAAATTTAGTTTATAAAGCAGCTAGCTTAAAAGATGCTGGTGAATCTTACACAGTAGCAGCAGCTATGGCAAAATTAAAAGCTTCTAGAACAGCATCATTCGTTGCTGATAGAGCAGTTCAAATTCTTGGTGGATATGGATATATCAAAGAATATGATGTTGAAAGAATGATGAGAGATGCAAAAATTACAGAAATTTATGAAGGTACTTCAGAAGTAATGTTAATGGTTGTATCAGGAGCATTATTAAGATAGTAGAAAAATTTAGGGGGAATAAATGAATATATTTGTATGTGCAAAGCAAGTTCCAGATACTAATGAAATTAAAATAGATCCTGTAACTAATACTCTTATTAGAAAGGGAGTTCCAAGTATCTTAAATACTTATGATGCTTTTGCTCTAGAACAAGCATTAAGAATAAAAGATAAAGATCCAGAAAATGTAAAAATTACAGTAATTTCTATGGGACCACCTCAAGCTGAATCTATGCTTAGAGATACTCTTGCAGTAGGAGCTGATAAGGCATACTTGGTTACTGATAGAAAATTTGGTGGATCTGATACACTTGCAACAAGTTATATTATTTCAGAAGCTATCAAAGAAGTTGCTAAAAGAGAAGGCGATTATGATTTAATCTTCTGTGGTCTTCAAGCAATCGATGGAGATACAGCTCAAGTAGGTCCAGAAATTGCTGAACACTTAGATCTTCCACAAGTAACTTATGCTTACACAGCTGAGTTAAATGATGAAGGAATTAAAGTTCTTAAAGAAGTTGAAGGCGGAGCATTAGAAATTCAAGCTAAACTTCCAGCACTTATTACATTTACAAAATATGGTGATGAAGAATTAAGATATCCAAAAATCAAAAATAAAATGAAAGCTAAAAAAGCTACAATCGAACAAATCACTTTTGAAGAACTAAAAGAAAATATTGATGAAACAGCAATAGGACTTAAAGGTTCACCAACAAGAGTTAAAAAATCTTATACACCTGAACATAAGAAATCTGGAGAAATCTACAACGATGGAGATGCTAGTGTTTCTGTAGATAAGTTAATAAATGCTCTTTCTGATGAGAAACTTATTTAGGAGGATATAGATGAGTGAAAATAAAAATCTTTGGGTAATTGTAGAAACTAAAGAAGATGGATCAGCTGTAAATGTTGGACTTGAACTAATGAATCCAGGAAGAAGAATGGCTGATGCTATCGATGAAAAACTTTATGCTATAATTATCGGATCAAATGTTGATAAAGCTAAAGAAGAAGTAAAAGAATACGGTGTAGATGGAATTATCACAGTTGATGATGAAGTTTATAAAGAATATAATACAGAAGTTTATGCAGATGCAATAGATCAATTAGTTAAAAAATATAGTCCAAATATAATCTTGATTGGTGCAACAAACCAAGGAAGAGATTTGGGACCAAGAGTCTCTGCAAGACTTCACACAGGACTTACAGCAGACTGTACAGAACTTGACATTGATGCTGAGAAAAAAGAAGTTAGATGGACAAGACCTGCCTTTGGTGGAAACTTAATGGCTATGATTTTATGTCCAGACCACAGACCACAAATGGGAACTGTTAGACCTGGAGTATTTTCAAAAGAAGCTATTGGAGCTAAAGATGATATTGAAGTAATTGATGAAGATATCAAATTTGAAGGCGAAGCTAGAACAAAAATCTTAGATTTCATTCCAAGAGATGAAGGAGATGAAGTTGATTTAGTTGGAGCTGAATTTATAGTTTCTGGTGGACGTGGACTTGGAGATCCTAAAAACTTCTCACTTATTAAAGATTTAGCTGATGCACTTGATGGAACTGTTGGATCAAGCCGTGCGGCTGTAGACGCTGGTTGGATTTCACACTCTCACCAAGTAGGACAATCTGGAAAAACTGTAGGACCAAGAGTTTATATAGCTGTAGGAATTTCTGGAGCTATCCAACACTTGGCAGGAATTAATGCAGCTGATAAAGTTATAGCTATAAATAAAGATCCAGATGCTCCAATATTTGGCAGAGCTGATTATGGTATAGTTGGAGATTTATTTGAAGTTGTACCAAAACTTACAGAAGCAATAAATAAGAAAAAAGGAAAATAAATTAGAATAAATTTATAAATTTGGGTATATGTTTATTAGTATCTCAAATTAATTTTAAGGATGGGATAAGTCTCATCCTTAATTTTTATTAAAGATAAGATAAATTTTCTATATTTTAAAATATAAAAGCAAATGGAGGATGATATGGACTATAGTAAGCTTTATAAGGAAAAACTAATAAGTGCAGAGGATGCTGCAAAACTTGTAAAGGACGGCGATTATGTAGATTATTCATGGGGAGTAGTTTCACCACACGATTTTGATGAAGCTTTGGCAAAAGAAATTTCTAATTTAAATGACATCGTTGTCAGAGGCGGAGTAGAACTTGAAAAGTTCAAAATATTTGATGCTGATCCAACAAATGAACATTTTGTTTATAACTCTTGGCACTCACTTGGACCTATAAGAAAATTAGCAGGTGAAGGAAGAGCATTTTATTCGCCATTAAAATATTCAGAGCTTCCAAAATATTATAGAACTTCAATAAAAAAACCAAATGTTTTTGTAACTCAAGCATGCCCAATGGATGAACATGGATATTTTAATTTTGGTGTTTCTGCATCACATCTTTATGCTGCAATTGAAAATTCTGATATAGTTATAATTGAAGTAAATAAAAATGTTCCAAGAGGACTTGGCGGATATGAAAATTGTGTTCACATAAAGGAAGTTGATTATATTATTGAAGGATCAAATCCTGAAATGATTGCTTTGGGAAAACCTCAACCAAGTGATTTAGATAAAGAAGTTGCAAAATTTGTAGTTGAAGAATTAGTTGATGGAGCTTGTTTACAAATTGGAATTGGTGGACTTCCTACAGCTATTGGAAATGAAATTGCAAATTCAGATTTAAAAGATTTGGGAGTTCATACAGAAATGTATGTAGATTCTTTTGTTGAACTATCAAAAGCTGGGAAAATTACAGGTAAAAAGAAAAATATTGATAGGGGTAGACAAGTTTATGCTTTTGCAGCTGGAAGCAAAGAATTATATGATTTTATTGATAACAATGAAGAACTTTGTGCCGCACCAGTAGATTATTGTAATGGAATTGAACAAATTTCTGCTTTAGATAATTTCATGTCAATTAACTCAGCCCTCGAAGTTGATTTAAATGGCACTGTTTCTGCTGAAAGTTCAGGAACAAAACATATTTCTGGTTCAGGTGGAGCTCTTGATTTTATGCTTGGTGCATATAATTCTAAGGGGGGGAAATCTTTTGTAACCCTACACTCATCAAGAGTTGATAAAAAAGGAGTAAGACATTCCAATATAGTTCCAACTTTATTGCAAGGAACTCAACCAACAGGATGTAGAGCAAATACTCATTATGTTGCAACAGAATTTGGTATGGTTAATCTTAAAGGACAATCATTATGGGAAAGAACAGAAAAATTAATTTCAATTGCTCACCCAGAATTTAGAGAAGAACTTATAAAAGAAGCTGAAAAAATGAGAATTTGGAGAAAATCCAATAAATAGTTAAAAAAAAGTCAATATTTCTTGATAAAACGGGAAAACAATGTTATAATATATGTATAAGTTATTAATTTAACAAGCAAACGAAACGTTTTAAAAAAACAAAGGAGTAAATATGAAAATTGGTGTAATTGGATCAGGAATTATGGGTGGCGGAATTGTAGAAGTAGCTGCTAAATTCCACGAAGTAGTAGTAAGAGATATCAAAGATGAATTCTTAGAAAACGCTAAAGCAAGAATTGAAAAAGATTATTCTAAACAAGTTTCTAAGGGAAGAATGGAAGAAGATGCTAAAGAAAAAGCTATTAAAAATATTTCTTACACAACAGAAGTTAAAGATTTAGCTGATTGCGATATAGTTATTGAAGCTGCAACAGAAAATCCAAAACTTAAAAAAGAAATTTTCAAAGAATTAGATGAAGTAGTTAAAGAAGGAGCAATTCTTGCATCAAATACATCTTCACTTTCTATTACTGACATAGCTGCATCAACAAAAAGACCAGAAAATGTAATAGGAATGCATTTCTTCAATCCAGTTCCAGTAATGAAACTTGTAGAAGTTATCAGAGGACTTCACACAAGCGATGAAACAAACAAAAAAGTATTTGAACTTGCTGAAGAATTTGGAAAACAACCAATTGAAGTAAAAGAAGGTCCAGGCTTTGTTGTAAATAGACTTTTAATTCCAATGATCAATGAAGGAATCGGAGTTTTATATGATGGACTTGCAAGCGTTGAAGATATAGATAAGGGAATGCAACTTGGAGCAAACCATCCAATGGGACCTTTGGCTTTAGCTGACCTTATAGGACTTGATACATGTCTTGCAATTATGGAAGTTTTATTTAATGAATTTGGTGATAGCAAATATCGTCCAAACCCATTATTAAAACAAATGGTAAGAGCAGGAGATCTTGGTAGAAAAACTGGTAAAGGATTCTACGATTATTCTAAATAATTTAAATTTTAAAAGACTTTGCAAATGTAAAGTCTTTTTTTGTGTAATTTATTAATTTAAATTTGTTATCTTTTCATTTTCAACTAAGTCCTTATGGTATAATTATATAGAGGTAATTATGGAAAGAAAATGTTATGCGAAAATTAATCTTAGTTTAGATTCTTTGTATAAAAGAGATGATGGTTATCATGAAATTGATACTATTATGACTAGGATTTCTTTGTTTGATAAATTAAAAATTGAAAAAAATAATAGTAATGAGATAAGTATTAAAACCAACAGTCAAGTTTTATCTAATGAAAATATTAAAAATAATTTGATTTACAAGGCTTGGGATATTTTAAAAGATAGGGTTAAATTGCCTGGAGTTGATGTTTATTTGGAAAAAAATATTCCAATAGCTGCAGGTCTTGCTGGAGGATCTACAAATTGTGCTGAAATGATTTTGGCTTTAAATGATTTGTGGGATTTAAATTTAAGTGATAAGGAAATTTTTGAAATTGGAAAAAGTTTGGGGGCTGATATTCCGTTTTTCTTTTTGAAAAAATCTGCCAGAGCCCAAGGAATTGGTGAAATTTTATCGCCAATTGACATTAATTTGGATATGAAAATACTTCTTATTAATGATGGAACAGAAATCTCTTCAAATTTTGTTTATAAAAGACTTGGAGATTATGGAAACGTTAAAACAGATAAAATAATTGGTGGCTTAAAATCTTCCGATAAGAATATAGTTAAAGATTTTAGAAATGTGATGGAAGATGTTGTATATGAAAATTATCCTCATCTTTTTGATATTAAAAATAGGCTTGAAAATCTTGGTGCATCTAAGGCTCTTCTTAGTGGTAGTGGGGCAAGTATTTTTGCTGTATTTTTTGATGAAGGGAAAATCAACAAGGCTTTTGATTTGATTAAAGGAGATTTTAAATTTGTTGAAAGGGTGAGCTTGATAGATGACTAATATTGGCGTTTTTGACTCTGGACTTGGAGGACTTACAGTTCTTAAAGAATTGTCAAAAAAACATAAGGCAAATTATTTTTACTTGGGTGATAATAAAAATGTACCTTATGGAGATAAGTCTAGCCAAGAAATAATAAATCTTTCAAAAAATATAGTTAAATTTTTAATTAAAAAAGATATTGATTTTTTTGTGGTTGCTTGTAATACAGTTTCAGTCCTTGCTATTGATGAGCTTAGAAAAACTTTTGATAAGAAATTTATTTCTATTACGGACGAGGCAGTTAAGGAAGTTTTGAATAAAAAAGGCGGTGTATTTGTTATGGCGACAAGGGCAACTTGCCTTAAACATGGTTATAAAGAAAAAATCCAAAGCCTTTCGGACAAAAAAGTTTACGAAAAAGCCTGCCCTTCTTTGGTTTCTTTTATTGAAAATGGGGAAGTGTGTGGAAAAAATATTGAAAATGATTTGAAAAAATATTTGGCTTTTGCAAATGAGAAAAAAATTGAAAATATAATATTGGGATGCACTCATTATCCTATTATAGAAAATGAAATTAAGAAAAATCTTACTTATGATGCAAATATTATTGACCCAGCCAAGGTTTTGGCAAGGGATATTGTTTTTGATGAGGATGAGAATTTAAATATAGAAATTTATATGACTGATGTAAATGAAATTTCGCAAAAGATGACAAATATTATTATGGAAAGGGAAATTAAAATTAAAAAAGCCTGTAATTAAATTTTACATAAATTTTACATGGATTTTAAATAATAAAAAGGAGAAAATTATATGATATATGCAGTTATAGATATTGGATCAAATACTATAAGACTTTCAGTTTACAAGGAAAAAGATGGAATAATCCACAATTTATTTAATGAAAAAGATGGTGCAAGTCTTAGGTCATATATTAAAAATGGAAAACTTAATGATAAGGGTGTTGAAAGACTAATGGATACTTTGAGAAATTTCAAACACCTTATTGATAATTTTGATGATATAGATGTGGTTTTACCTTTTGCAACAGCAACAATCAGAGATTCTTCTAATAGAAGTGAAATTTTGAAAAAGGTTAAGGATGAAATAGGCTTTGATATTGAAATTTTATCTGGTGAAGAGGAATCAAAATTTGCCTTTATTGGAGCTAATTCATCACTTGAAATTCAAAAGGGTGTTTTGACTGATATAGGCGGTGGATCTAGTGAAATTGTAATAATTGAGCAAGGAAAGGTAATTAAATCTACATCTCTTGATATCGGTTCTCTATCTGCTTTTAATGATAATGTTGAATTTTTATTTCCTACAAAAGATGATATAAAGGCTATTGAAAAGGCCATTGAAGATGAATTAATAGAGAGGAATTTCTATCAAGAAAATCATGATACCTTGTGTGGAGTTGGTGGTTCTGCTAGGGCAAGCCTAAAATTATACAATGAATATTATGATATTGATAAGGATAATTTTTCTATGGATAGGAAAAAGCTCAAAGACATGATAAAAGATCTGATTGACCATGAAAATAAAGAACTTTTGGATTTAATTCTTTCTGTAAAGGCTGATAGGGTTCACACTCTTATTCCTGGAATGATTATTTTAAATAAAATTGCCAAATATTTTAAGGCTGATGTGATTAATATAAGTCAAACTGGTGTAAGAGAGGGATATGTTTACAATGAAGTACTAGGAAAGGAATAAAAAATGGATATATCTTTTACGCAAAACAGAGAATTGTCTTGGCTAAAATTTAATGAGAGAGTTTTGGATGAGGCAGATGAAAAAAATGTTGAGCTATTTGAAAGGTTAAAATTTTTTTCTATCTTTGATACAAATTTAGAAGAATTTTTTATGGTTAGAGTTGGCTCGCTTGAGGATTTGACAAGGCTTAAGAAAAAGGCAGTTGATAATAAGTCAAACATGACTCCAGAAGATCAACTTGCTGCCATTATGAAAGAATGTAAAAGATTATACCAAAAAAAAGACTCAGTTTATTCTAGAATTATAAATGATATTAAAAGTGAAGGAATAAATATTGAAAAAGTTTCAAATCTTGACAAAAAAGATTATGATACTGTGAGATTTTACTTTGATAGCAAAATTGAACCTATTTTAAATTTTCAAGTTGTTGATAGGGTAAGGCCTTTTCCAAGGCTACCAAATCTTTCTATAAATGTAATTTTTAATCTTGTAAAAGAAAGAGAAAATAAGAAAGATAGGAATTATTTTGGAATAATATATGTTCCAGATAAGATTGATAGGTTTTTGAAAGTTTCACAAACAACTATAGTTTTAATCGAAGATATTATTAAAGAATTTGGGGAAAATGTCTTTGATAACTATAAGTGCATTTCAAAGCATATAATGTCTGTTACGAGAAATGCAGATATTTCTTACGATGATGATGATTATGACGTCGACCTTGATTATAGGTCTTATATGAAAGATGTTTTAAAAAGAAGAAAAAGACTTCAACCTGTAAGACTTGAACTTGATGAGGAAATTGAGGAAGAAGTTTTCGCCTTATTATTGGAAAAACTACCTTTAAAAAGAGAAAATGTTTTTGTAACAAAATCTCCAATGAGGGCAGGCTTTGTTTTTGATATGCTTGGCGATATGCCCGAAGAATTAAAAGAAAAATATTTTTACCAAAGTTTTTCGCCACAAAAATCAAACCAAATTGATGACGTTATTCCGATGCTTGATCAAATAGAAAAAAATGATCTTCTTTTATCCTATCCTTATGAGAGTATGGATCCAGTAATTAGATTATTAAATGAAGCAAGCCTTGATGAATCTGTTATAAGCATAAAAATTACCTTATACAGAATTGCAAAAGATTCAGAAATTGCAAAAGCTCTTATAAAAGCAGCTGAGAATGGAAAAGAAGTTTTTGTTTTGATGGAATTAAGGGCAAGATTTGATGAAAATAATAATATTATTTGGTCATCAAGACTTGAAAATGCAGGTTGCAAAGTTGTTTATGGCTTTGATGATTACAAGTGTCATTCAAAAGTTTGTTTAATAACAAGAATAAAAGATGATAAAATTGCCTACACAAGTCAAATTGCAACGGGAAATTACAACGAAAAAACTGCAAAACTTTATACAGATTTTTCTTTTATGACAAGTAATGTAGGAATTGGGACTGATGTTAAGGAAGTTTTTGATAATATAATGATAGGAAATCTTGATGGGGACTACAAACATCTTTTAGTTTCACCAAAACCTATGCAAAGAAGGCTTGATAAGTTAATTGATGAACAAATACAAAGGCAAAAAGAAAGCAAAAATGGTTATATAAGACTTAAAATGAATTCAATTTCTGATAGAATTTTGATCGACAAATTATCAGAAGCCTCAAACGAGGGAGTGAAAATTGACCTTATGGTCAGAGGAATTACTTGTATATTACCCGGAATAAAAAATAGGACGGAAAATATAAAAATCCACCAAATTGTTGGAAGATTTCTTGAACACCACAGAGTTTATCAATTTGGTCATAGCGATGATTGCAAATTATATATTTCATCAGCAGATTTTATGACAAGAAATATTAGAAATAGGATGGAAGTTGCTTGCCCAATTTACCAAGATTCTATAAAAAAACGTATTTTAGAATTTTTAGATATCATGTTTGCTGATGATGTAAAGACAAGAATAATGAACTCTAAGGGCGAATACGAAAAGGTAGAAAATAAAAAAAATCTAATTGCCCAAGAAAAATTTATAGAGATCGCAAAAGCTAGGGCAAAAGAGAAAAGTTTAGAAAATAAAAAAGAAATAATACCTAATAATTTTCCAATAGAAGAAAATAAAAATAAGGATAAAAAAGAGAAAACATTTTTTGAAAAAATAAAAGATTTTTTTAGAAAATAAATTTTAAAATCGCTAAAATTAGAATTTTTAATTTTTAGCGATTTTTTTTAATAAATTTCAAGAAAAAATCATTTATACTCTACATATTTCCTAAGACTTGTGTTATAATGGAGTTAAGAAAATATTATAGAGTTTTTAAAATCTTTTTTTATAAATTGAAATATATTTATATGATTTTGAAAACAATCCCACAGACGTAAATTTAGTTATATTGAAATATATTTAAGGAAGAAAACTAAAAATGGCAAACAAAAGTATTAGAGATTTAAGACGCAAAAAATTAAGAGAAAAAAAGATAAAAAGAAGAAAAAATTTAATTAAAGTTGGAATATGTGCTCTTTTGATAACAGGAGCTTTGAATATAGATTTTAAAAGAAAAACTGATGATTTTCAAATTAGAAAACCAGTAGAAAACAGGTATGCCCAAGCGAATAAAAAAGCAGAGGCAAAAGAAGAAAATAAAGAAATAAAAGCAATTAAAACTCAAGTTGCAACACCAATTGGCTTTGAAAGTGTTGTAATCACTGATGGAGAAAAAATTGACAATGATGGTTATAGCGATACTATGAAATCCTATGTAAAATCATTGAAAAGTCAATACTGCTACCAAGAGCCAAGTGATTTTACAAAAACTGACGTAAGTATTAATAAAAATCAATATGTTGAGTATTATGGTACGGAAAATTCTTTTTCAAAAATTAAAATCAATGATGATTTTTATTATGTTAATAAGTACGGACTTGGAAAACTTAAAGATGATGAAAATATTTATGTAGTAAATGGTGTTATTTTTGTAAATGAAAAAAACCCTTTACCAAAAGATTTTAATCCAGGCCTAGATCCAACTAGCAAAAAAGCTTTTGATACTATGCTTATTGATATACAAAGACAAGGCTTGAATTTAAAAATTGCATCAGATTTTAGATTAGGCCAAAGTGAAGAAAAATTATTAGATCAAAAGAATCCTGATGCTGACTTGCCTTATACTAGTGAGCACCAAACAGGAACATGTTTTGATTTTTATACTGATAGTACAAAATATTCAAACAAATTTAAAGAAACTGACGAGTATAAATGGCTAAAGGAAAATGCTTATAAATACGGCTTTATACAAAGATATACTAAAGATAAGGAAAAAATAACCGGCAAAAAAGAAAGATGCTGGCACTTTAGATATGTTGGTGTAGAAAATGCCAAGTCTATGTTTGAAAATAATCTTTCCTTAGAAGAGTACTTGAAAATAAAATAATAAATTATAGCACAAGTTATAGGTCTATTTCTTGTGCTTATTTTTTGTATTATGATTTAAAAAAATAAATAAATTTTATTTATTTTTTTAAAATTTAGCTTATTGCAAGCAAGATTTTAAAAGATATAATAAAATTTATAATATAAAAAGAGAGGTATTTATGGGACAAACTGCTTTTATGTTAATGATGGTAACAATTCTTTCTAAAGTTTTTGGATTTTTGAGAGAATCTGTTATGGCTTATTTCTATGGAGCGGGAGATATAGTTGCAATTTATGCTGTTGCGAATACTCTTCCAGTTGTTATAGCAAATTTTGTCGCATCAGGTATTATTTTTGGATTTATTCCAATTTACACCAAGGCAAAAAATGAAGAGGGAGAAGAGGCTGCTGAAGAATTTACTTCAAATATTTTTAATATTTTGATGGTATTTGGTCTTGTTGCAGTAATTATTGGATTTATTTTTGCTGGAGCTTTTTGTAAATTATTTTCTCCTGATTTAAAGGGAGAACTTTTACAAACAGCAATTGTATTTACAAGAATTATAATGTTTGCAATATTTGCATATCTATATTCAGCAGTATTTAGGGGATATTTGAATTTAAAAGGAAATTTCTTTATACCAGCTGTAACTGGCATAATAATGAATGTAATAATAATTGCCTTTACAATTTTTTCAGGCCTTGCCAAAAATCCATATCTTCTTGCAATAGGATGTTTGTTGGGAAATGTTTTGCAATATATAATGTTTCCAAAGGCAAACAGAGATCATGGTTACAAACATTCAAACACAATTGATATACACAATAAATATATTAGATCATTAGTTTGGATTGCAATTCCAGTTATAGTTTCATCAGCTGCAGGAGAAATTGCTCTTACAGTAGATAATTCTATGGCGTCCTACTTTTTTGGAAATGCATCAATATCTTATTTAAGATATTCAAAAACTCTTTTATCATTAATAACAGGAGTTATAACAGTTTCAGTTACAACTTCAATTTTTCCAACTATTTCACATTTGGGTCAAAGTGGACAATTTGAGGATATGAAAAGTCACATAAATTCAGCCATAGTTTCAACCATGCTTTTGGTAATTCCTGCAACAATAGGGATGATGGCTTTGGCAGTTCCAATAATAAAACTCGTTTATCAAAGAGGAGCCTTTGATGATAAATCAGTAATTATTACAGCAGCCATGCTTATTTCCTATGCACCCTTTGTAATTTTTCAATCTTTTTCAGATGTTATTGACAAGGGTTTTTATGCAGTTGGAGATTCAAAATCACCAGTAATAATAGTTGTAATCCAACAAATTATAAATGTAATTCTCAATTTTATTTTGATTAACTTTTTTGATATAGAAGGATTGGCACTTGCAACAACAATTTCAGCGCTCGCTGGAGCATTAATGATGCTTTATAAATTTAGGAAAAATTTTGGAAGATTAAATTTCAAATCATCACTAAAATCACTCATAAAAATTACAGTCTTATCAATTTTAATGGGAATAATAGTTTGGAAAAGCTACGGAGTATTAAGCGGAAAAATGTCTTATCTATTAGCTATGTTTATATCAATTTTTCTAGGGGCGATTTTCTATATATTTACAATTCTTTTATCAAGAATTCCAGAAGTAATGAAGATGGTAAACCATCTTTATCATAAAATTAAAAAATAAATTAAAAGATGACCTAGTATAATATTAGGTCATCTTTAGTTTGCTATTAAATTTTTCATATAAATTGAAACAATTTTTGAAAAATTGTCTAAATTTTTTATTCTACAAAAATCAGATCCGTATATTAATTTTGCGTTTTCTATATCTTCATCTTCTCCAGTAAAAACTCCCAAAACTTGGATTCCGTCGTTTTTTAAAGATCTTATTTCTTTTGCAGTATCATCAACTGCTTTTTTGTCTATATATTGGTCCTTAATTTTTGCATTTACTGTATTTATATTGTGCTTTTCATCGTTTGGGCGGCCGTCCGATAAAATTATTAAAATTTTTCTTACACTTTCATTTTTATCTTCATTGATTAATTTGTGGATTGTTTTAAAGGCAAGGCCATCTCTGTTTGCGCCGGAAGCGAAAAAATTATAAATATTTTCATTTTTTCCCTTATCCTTAAAATCTCTGTACATATTAAAAACTGTATAATCTCTTAAAGTTGAAAAGGAAGAAACTCTTATTGGAATATTTACCTTGTCCATGGCATTTGCAATTATAAAAGCTTGATTTGCTACAAGATTTTGTCTTTTTATTTGACTTGCCGATCCATCAATCAATAAATCCAGTTGAAATTTAGGTTTTGGATCTTTGTTATTTGAAAAAAATACTTTCGATTCATTTAATACAGGAGCCCTCCAAACATTGACAGAATCTAAAAGCCCATAATTTTTCCTATAAAGCTCATATTCTTCGTGATTTGCCAAAGAATTTTCTATAGTTCTTGTTAGTTCATTTACAGCCCTGTTGTTTATTGAAAGATTATTTTCAATATATTCTTTTGTTTTTTCCTTTTGTTTTTTTCTAACTTTCTGATTGAATTTTGCATTTGGGGAATCGGTGTATTCTCCCTTGGTAAAATACAATTTTTTTGATTTATGAATGCCCTTGGCGAGTTCTTTTTCCAAAAGTTCTTGCCTTTTTTTGCTTATAGAAAGTTTTCCATAAAAATCTTCTATAAAGGCATCCTCTCTTTTGTCTTTTTCATTATCAGATTTTTCAAAGATAAATATATCCTTGTTCATATCTTCTTTTTTTTCTTCAAAATAAATATAACCATTAAATTCTGCTGATTGAATTTGAAATTGATCTTCTATATTTTTTTCAATATCAGACTCATCCATATCTTCATGGTCAAAATTTTTGGGTTTTTCTTCCTTTATCATTTGATCAAAAAGCTCATTGTATTGGTCAAATCTTTCAAAAAGAAAATATTTTTTGAAAAGCTTGTTTAATTTTTCAATTATTTCGCTTGATTTATAGGAATTAATTGAAAAAAGTTCCCCATAAAAATCTCTTACAAGCCTTGCTTCGGTTATGGGTTTATTAAAAATTTTCCCATAATAGGCCTTTTCAATTTGTTCGTAAACATTGTCGGTTTCTTTTTTGTATTGGTATTTGTCGAGAATTTTTTTTGCATAAGATTTTCTTAAATCTTTTATTACAAGATTTGTTTTTTCTAATTTTCTGTAGGATAAATCTTCCAACAAAAGAAGGGTGATTGCCTTAAATTCTTCAAAAAAAGGGTTGTCTTTTTTTAAATAGGAAAAAAATGAAGAAAACAAATCAAGCCTAAAATTTTTAAACTTGTATCCTTCAATTATATTTTTGTAATTTTTATCCATAGGATAGTAGGATTTGGGAAATATTTTATAATCATCAGCAAAATCCCAAATTACATTCATAGCCCTTAACTTTTCAAAAGTATCAGTCATCAAATACACTCTCTTTGATTTCTTTTGGAAGTTTTGAATCAACGCAATCTCTTACAAGCTCTCTTTCAAATTCATCAAAAGATTTATTAATAAGTCCCATCTCAATTGCATCATATGGATTAAGTCCAATTTCCATAGTTTCAATTGCGGAAATTAGTCCCCTAAGGTCAACTGATTTTGTAGAAATTTCAGAATTTTCACTTTTTTCTTGGAGAGATTCAAAAATATCTATAAAAGTTTCCATATATTTTTCCTTTAATTTTGGAAATTTATCTTTTAGTAAATGTTTTAAATTTTCCCTTGTAATATTTGGCATATTTATAACCATAAATCTTGAAGCAAGTGCCTCGTTTACTTCTCTTGTTCCAACATAACCATAATTCATTGTTGCAATAAATCTTGTCTTATCATCAAGTTTTATTTTGTCATAACCTGGAATATCAATTACACGTCTGTGGTCTAAAGTTGCGTGGAGGACAGAAATTGCTTCGTTTTTTGCCATATTTATTTCATCCAAAACTCCAAATCCGCCTTTTTTTGCACATTCATAAACTGGTCCCTTTCTAAAAATAACTTTTCCATCTTTAAAAGTGTCAGCTCCAACCAAGGAATTGTAATCAGTATTTACGTGAAAAGAAATATCCCATGAGGGACGATTAAAAATATAGGAAAGATTTTGGGCCAAAACATTTTTTCCTGTAGCCTTTGGGCCAGAAAGTAAAATATTTTTTCCAGATAAAATTGCAGTGATTGCTTTTTTTAAGACATCTTCTCCATAATATTTAAATTCTGGTTTAACGATTCTATCTTTATCTTCATCATCTATATTTGCTTTTCTAAATTCTATTATTTTATCTATTAAATTTTGATCTAAATTTATTTCTTTTAAGTAATCTATCATAATTCACCTCAACTGATATTATACAACAAAAATTTTTAGAGGCTATTGACAAAGTCCATTTTAGGACTATAATAATTTAAAATAGAAAGGAAGAAAATGAAAAAAGATAAATCACTTGAAATTTTTAAATTATTTTCCTTAATTAGAAAAGTGCAGGGCCTAAAAAACCAGAGCTTTAAAGATATGAAAGCGAATGGAATTAAGACTGCAATTTTTTTATTTCTAATTTATGAAGATAAAATCACTCAAGCTATGATTGTGGAAAGAATGGCTGTTGCCAAGCAAACAATCAATAATGTAATAATTGAGCTTTGTGAAAAAGAATATATAAAAAAAATTTCAGACAAAGACGATAAGAGAGTAAAAATTTTGGTATTGACTGAAAAAGGAAAAATTTATGCTGATGAATTTTTAAAACCCCTAATTGAATTTAATGAAAAATTGTATGATAAGTTGGGAGAAGAAAAAATTGATCAAATGACAAATGATTTTTCAGACCTTGCTGAAATTTTGTGCGAATTTAATAAGGAGGAGATTTGAATAGTTTAAAAGAATTTTTTGAAAATTTTAAATATCTTATGACAGCCTTTGGTGACTATAAGAAAAATGCAAAAATTTCTATGCTTGCAACAACTATAGAAACTATTTTGGAGCTTGTTGTTCCAACAATAATGGCTCTTATAATTGACAGGGCAGTAAGCAGGAAAGATATAAAAATGACTCTAATTTTGGGTGGGCTAATGATTTTAGTTTCACTTTTGTGCATGTATACAGGAATGGTCGCAACCAAACACGCATCTGCAACATCCTCAGGTTTTGGAGCGAATTTAAGAAAAATTTCATTTGGAAAAATTCAAGAATTTGGCTTTGAAGATTTGGAAAAATTTAGGACTTCATCTTTAATAACAAGACTTACGAGTGATATCCAACAAATAATATTTTCTGTATTTTTGGGAGTAAGATTTATTATAAAAACTTTGGTCATGGCGATTGTTGCAGTAATTTTATCAGTAAAAGTTTCACCAAGACTTTCACTTTTGTTTTTGGTGACCTTGCCACTTTTGCTTGTAGCCATATTTTTTACCATGTCAAAAGCAATTCCTGGTTTTAGACAATACAGAAAAGAATTTGATAAATTAAACCAAATTATCCAAGAATCTTTGGCAAATATTAGGGTTGTAAAATCTTTTGTAAGAGATGATTTTGAAATTAAAAAGCTAAGAGAGCAAAATTTCACCATGTTTAAATTAATTGATAAGGCTGGTGGAGCAATTTCCTATATTTTTCCAATCGCAAATGTGATTATGTTTGGATCAATGATTTCAATTGTTTGGCTTGGCGGAAATGAAATTATTAGTGGAAAAATTCAAGTTGGAGAGCTAATGAGCTTTATCATGTATTCAATGATGCTTTTGGGAGCTTTTATTGGAATTTCTATGGTTTTAGTTCAAATGATGGCGTCAAGTCCTGGAGTTGTTAGAATTGCTGAAGTTATAGAACATAAGCCTTACATGAATAATGATGAAAAAATAAAGGATCTTGAAGTTAAAGATGGTTCAATTGATTTTTCAAATGTTTCATTTAAATACGGAAAAGATTCTGATAATTTTGCCCTAAAAAATATTAATCTTCACATAAAAGAAGGAGAGTCAATTGGGATTTTAGGCTCAACTGGTTCAAGCAAATCAAGTTTAGTACAATTAATTCCAAGACTTTATGACATTTGTGAAGGGGAAATTAAAGTCGGTGGAGAAAATATCAAAAAATATGATCTTAAAAAATTAAGAGATGCTGTAAATATTGTTCTACAAAAAAACACCCTATTTTCTGGAACGATTGAAGAAAATATAAGGTGGGGTGATGTGAACGCATCCTTTGAAGAAGTTGAAAAAGTTTCAAAAATTGCCTGTGCAGATGAATTTATTAAAGAAAGAAAAGATGGATATAAATCTGTTTTGGGCCAAGGAGGAAGTGGAGTTTCTGGTGGACAAAAACAAAGGATTTGTATAGCAAGGTCTTTGTTAAAAAAGCCAAAAGTTTTAATTTTAGATAATTCGACTTCAGCAGTTGATACAAAAACAGAAAGAAAAATTGTTGATGGAATAAATGAATATTCCGATAAACTTACAAAAATCATAATATCTCAAAGGGTCTCATCTTTTAAAGGCTGTGATAGGATTATGGTTATGAAAGATGGATATATTGAATATATTGGAAGTCACTATGAACTTTACAATAAAAACGAATTTTATAAAAAAACCTACGATATGCAAGAGAAAGGAAGTGATATAGATGAAAAATAAATTAAATTCATCCAAAAATAAAACTTCCAAGGGTGCAATAAAAAGGCTTTTAAAATATTTATTTAAATATAAGTGGCAAATGTGCCTTGTTATAATTTCTGTAATTATTTCAACAGCAAGCCAAATTTTTGGAATGGCACTTTTAAGACCTACAATTGATAATACTATATTAAAGGCAGATATATCTGGCCTTAGGGCAAATATTATTAAAATGATAATTTTATTTGGAACAAGCATTATAACTTCTCTAATTTTTTCAAGACTTATGGTAAGGGTTAGTGAAAGAAGTGTAAAAGATATAAGAAATGAATTATTTGAAAAAGTTCAAAGTTTGGAAGTTGGATTTTTTGACCAAAACACCCACGGGGAAATAATGTCAAGATTTACAAATGATACAGATATGCTAAGTCAATCCCTATCATCATCAATACCAAATATTTTACAATCATTTCTTTTATTTACTGGAACTTTTATAATGATGTTTGTAATTAATATAAAACTTACACTTCTAACAATTTTTACAATATTTTTAATGCTTGCTGTTTTAAGAAGAATAATAAAAAAATCCACGAAATTATTCTCAAAAAACCAAGTGGAAATTGGGAAAATGAATGGATTTATAGAAGAAACTTTATCGGGCCAAAATGTTGTAAAAGTTTTTAATTTTGAAAATAATTTGATAGAAGAATTTAACAAAACTGCTGATAGGGTTAGAGAATTAATTTGGAAGGCAAATACAGTTATGGGAAAAATTATGCCATTTTTAAAAAATGGAATTAATATTTCCTACGCAATAATTTGTATAGCTGGAGCATTTCTTACAATTATTGGTCAAATGACTGTAGGAACTTTGGTAACATATTTAACCTATGTAAGGCAATTGCAAAATCCAATCGCTACAGTTTCCCAACAAGCAAATGTCTTGGCCCAAGCTATGGCTGGGGCAAATAGGATTTTTGAAATTTTGGATATGGAAGGCGAAAAAGACGAGGGTTATATTGACCTAGTTCACGCAACAATTGATAAAAATGGAAAATTTCATGAATCAGATACTTTAACAGGAATTTATGCTTGGAAGAAAATTGAAAATGGAAAGGCATTTTATAAAAGACTTGAAGGAAAAATTGATTTTGAACACGTTAATTTTTCATACGATGGGAAAAATCAAATTTTAAAAGATGTAAGTTTTTATGCAAGACCAGGAGAAAAAATCGCCTTTGTAGGATCAACTGGGGCTGGGAAGACAACTATAACAAATGTAATCACAAGATTTTATGATATTGATTCAGGCTCAATCAAAGTTGATGATATTGATATTAATAAAATTCAAAAGCAAGCTTTAAGAAGAGCTTTTGGAATGGTTCTTCAAGATGTAAATTTATTTACAGATTCTATCTATGAAAATATAAGATATGGAAGACTTGATGCAAGTGATGAGGAAATAAAAGCTGCAGCAAGAATGAGCAAAGCAGATTCTTTTATAAGAAGACTTCCTCAAGGCTATGATACAAAAATTTATGGAAATGGTTCAAGTTTGTCAGACGGACAAAATCAATTGGTTTCAATTTCAAGAGCAGCAGTTGATGAGCCGTCAATGTTAATTTTGGATGAAGCAACAAGTTCAATCGATTCAGCAACAGAGCTTACAGTAACAGAAGCTTTGGATAATCTTATGACGGGATCAACATCAATTGTAATTGCCCACAGATTATCAACAATCAAAAATTCTGACGTAATAATGGTAATGGATGATGGAAGAATAATTGAAAGAGGAAATCACGAATCTTTGATGAAAAAAAGAGGAACTTACTATCAATTATATACTGGAAAATTAGAATTAGATTAAAAAAAGCGTAGTTGTCGTTTGACACTACGCTTATTATTTTGCAAAAGAATTAATGATTTCTCTTTCAATTAGATTTCTATAGGCTTTTGAACCTTCAACTTCAGGATGAACCATATCTTTGGCAAATAAATTTGCTTTTTCCTTGGCAAATTTATACCAATCAACCATGTAGGCGTTTTTATTTTCATCACAGAATTTTTTGATTTTTGCATTTATTGGTCCTTCCCAAGATTGGCTGTTGACAGTATTTACAAAAAATACCTTTCTTCCTTCAGAAATATTTAAAATATCAAGCATATTTTGCTCGCTCAAAGTTCCATTAGAACCAAGGCTAATTAGAATTATATTTCCAAGTCCATTCTTGTTTTTAATATCCTGTAAAACTTTTGGACCATCAGTCATTTGTCTTCCAACTTCACCATCAAGATAAAGATTTGGATTAAATTCTCTGATAAAAGGATCAATATTTATTAAAACCGAATCCCCAATTGCAGTAATTGAAGTGTTTTTCAAAAATTCTTTTTCTTTTTCAGTAAAATTAAAATCATCATAAGCTTTTTTTTCAAAAGTAATTTCTTTTTTTTCAGACTTTTTATTATCATTTTCTTTTTTGTCTTTGTCTTTTTCATTAGAATTTGAAATCATATTCTTGTTCTCTTTTTTGCTTTCTTTTTTCTTTTGATCTTGTAAAAATTTTTCGTTGTTTTTCTTTATATTTTCCTTGTTATCGCTAATTCTTTTTTCAAGATTTTTCATATCCTCTGCCTTAGGATTTGGAATAAAGTTTGCCAAAACATTCATACTTAAAATTATTACAGCAGATATAATAAAATATTTTTTCAGGTCAAATTTCTTTTGGAAAATTAAATAAGTTATTTCAGATAAAATCAAAACCAAAAATATTTCCAAAATATAAGCCAAAATCCTACTTTTTGTAGTGTGGGCAAAGGCATAGGATATAAAAGTATTTATTATATATTGCCACATATAGATGTAATAAGATCTTAGTCCTATATAATAAAGAATAGTTTTTACAAAGCCCATTTCTTTTTTATTAATTGAAATTATATTCTCTTTTTCATAAGTATATAAAATACCAATTAATAAAGCTTGAATTAAGGTATAAATAGGAATAATTATCCTATAAGTATATAAATTTTCACCATTTACAAAAAAGTAAAGGATAAAGCTTAAAAACAAGAGAGCATACAAAACATATTTTGGTGAAAAGTTTTTTTCTTTAGATAAGTCAATAATTTTTGAAAAATCATATACTAAAAGATAAGTTATAGCTCCAATAAAAATCGCGTTAATTCTTGTATCAGGACCATAATAAATTCTTGAAATATTATTTTTATCAAAAGAAAGAATAATCATCAAGAAAATTGAAATTATTGAAATTAATCCAAAAATAAAAATTCTTATATTCTTATCACTAAGCATATTCTTATATTTATCCTTAAATTTATCCAAAAAATAATTTATCAAATAAAAAATTAAAATAAATTGAATTTGCATGGATATATACCAAAAATGAGTAAAGATTGAAAAATATCCATTTTTAGTAAAGTAGGATCCACCCTTAAAAATTTGGTACAAATTTTGAAAAGATAGGACAGTTGGAATTGAAGCTTTGATAGAATCGTGAAAAATAATTCTAGAAAAAATCAAAGATATAATTAAAGATATGCTTATTACAAAAATTAAGCTAGGCATAAGCTTTAAAAATCTTTTTTGAATATTTATTTTAAATTCTTTCAAATTAAAGTCTTCTATATTATTTAATTTTTTCATCATTAAAAATCCACTCATAACAAAAAAGCCGATTACTGCCATAAAGCCACCAGGTAAAATTTGAACTGATGAGTGAAATATGCAAATGGCAATAATAAAAATAGCTCTTAAAAAAGTGAATGAATCTATTTGTTTGTGTTTTCTCATGTATCCCCCAATGAAATTAATTATAAATTATAAAGAGAAAAATATCAATAGATTAGCGAAATTGTAACCTTTGTAATAATATTAAATAAATTATACATAATTATTACAAATTTTTATAAATTTTCTAATAAAAATTCGCTATATTATTTACAGAATGATTATCCTAAGGAGGAAATAATGAAAAACAAAAATAAATTATTTTTGGCTTTATTAATTGCAAGTGTGACTACTACAATTTTTCCGGAAAATGTATCCTTTGCAAGTGAAGATGCTAGTACAAATATAGAAATTACTGAAAAACAAAACCAAGAAGGAAAAGAAAATATAGCTGACATTCCAAAAGATGACGAAGTAACCTTCCCAAAAAATGAAAAAAATACTAGAGAATCCGATGGAACAAATAAATTTAATAGGGCAACTGAAACTGAAAGAGAAAGTTTTGGGGAAGATAAGAACGTAGGAAATATTGATTCAAAAGTAAAAGAAAAATTAGATCAAACGAAGGGAGAATATGGTAAGAAAAATGGATCGTATGCAAATAATAATTTAAAAGCCATAGATACCCCTATAAAAGATATTACAATAAATCCTGGCCAAAATGAAAATGAAGTTGCTGTAACTTGGTTTGGTAAAGGTGAAGTAAATGAAAATAGCAAATTAATTTTCAATAATAAGGAATACAAACCAATTAGGGCAAGAAAAACTGGTGATTCTAATGGTTATTCTACTTATACATCAATAGTTCAAATAAAACCTGGTGAAAATTACAATTATTACATTACAAATGAAGATTTTAAAAGTAATACTTTCACTTTAAGGACTAAGGCTCTTGGAAAAAATAATGAGTTTTCCTTAGTTTATTTGGGCGATCCTCAAATGGGATCAGGAGATAGTGTTTGGGATAAACACGGCTTAAACAAAAATACCCAAGCAAAAGTTGACCAAGATAAGGCTGATTTTGCAAAAACTTTAAAAAAAGCTCAAGAGCTTGATCCTAATTTTTATTTTTCAATGGGAGATAATGTAGAAATCGCTGGTTATGAAGGAGAATATGATTATTTCTTTGATAATGACTTATTTAAAGAAAGAATTTTTTCATCAATAACTGGAAATCACGAAACATATATTGATGGAAAAGATTCAAGTTTACAAAATACAGTTTTCTCTGATCATTTTTATCTAGCAAATGAATCAAAACTCGGCTCAATTTCAAAAGAAAATGAAGATGGAACAAGAACCTATATACCTGGAGATTTTTGGTATTCTTATGGAGATACACTTTTCTTAAACTTAAATTCAAATGTAAATGATTCAAAAGAGCATGAAAAGTTTATCCAAGAAGCTATAAAACAAGCTGAAGAAAAAAGAGGGTCAAAATTTTCATGGAAAGTCGTATCTTTCCACCATGCACCATATTCCACAGCAACTCACACCACTGATGATGATATTTTACAAAGAAGAAATGAGCTTGTAAAAATATTTAACAAGAACAATATAGACCTTGTATTAAATGGACACGATCATATTTATACAAGATCAAAACATATGCTTGGTGGAGAAAAAACTTTATCTTTCAAAGATGCTTATGGAACAGATTTGAACGATCCAAACGCAGAAATTAAAGATAGTTTCTCAGAAACTTTCAACAATAAAATTTATCCGAATGGAAAAGTTATAGTTGATGGAATCGGAATTGATTATGGTAAAAACCAAGTGGTAAATCCAAAAGGAACTTTATTTTTGACCATGTCTGCATCAGCAGGTGCAAAATTCTACAATCCAATAGGAGAGGACCAATGGTTTGTAAATAGGTCACTTGATGATAGAAGTCAATTATTCTCCCACTTAACATTTTCAAAAAATCAATTTAAAATTGTTACAATGGATCAAAATGGAAAAGTTGTAGATACTTATACAATAAATAAAACTGATGAGAAAATTTCAAATCCAGATTTTGGAAAAAATAATACAGATTACTCAAAATTAGAAAAATATATAGAAAATATTATGGGCAAAAAAGTAGTATTAGAAGATAAAAATGTTGAAACTTATAATATAGCCCTAGAAAATGCAGTTAGAATTTTAAATGATAAAAGTGCAAGTCAACAAGAAGTTGATAGTGCAATAGAAGTTTTAAATACTAGACTAAGCGAAGTGTCATTTGTAAAAGAAGATCCAAAATCTAACAAGGATGAAAATGAGAATAATAAAAATGAAAATAAAAACGATGACCAAAAATCAAAAAGTGAAAATGGATCATCAAATAAAAGCAAGCTAAAGGGCAAAAAAGTAAAAGCAGAAAACTCTAAAAAAGATTCTGACTTTGAAAATAAAGGCCTAAATAAAATTCACACAAAATCAACAAATGTGAAAACAGGAGTAAAATCTTTAAGTTCAATATTTGCAAGTTTATCCCTTGCACTTGTCGGATTATTTAAAATTAAAAGAAAATAATTTTTTCTGAAGCCCAAAATCCATACTTGGATTTTGGGTTTTTCTTGTCCACTTAAGTGAGTTGAGCGAACGAAAGAGAGCGAAACAAAAAACCACCTGCTATGCAGGTGGAGGGATTTAGCTTTAGCTTCAAGCACCAAGAAAACCTCCTTAAAGTATAATTGTGATAGTCACATGCACAATTAAACAAGGAGGTAATCATGGATAAAAATACTTTATCGCATACAAGCTGGAGATGCAAATATCATATAGTATTCGCACCAAAATATAGAAGACAAGTAATATATAGACAATTAAGAAAAGATATAGGAAGTATACTTCGACAACTGTGTTCAAGAAAAGGAATAAGAATAATAGAAGCAGAACTATGCCCAGATCATGTCCACATGTTGGTAGAAATTCCACCGAAATACTCAATATCACAAATAATGGGATATTTAAAAGGAAAAAGTTCACTGATAATATTCGATAGACACGCTAATTTAAAATATAAATATGGAAATAGACATTTTTGGTGTAGAGGATATTATGTAGATACAGTGGGAAGAAATGAAAAGAAAATAAAAGAATATATACAAAATCAATTAAAAGAAGATTATTATACAGACCAAATAAGTATAAAGGAATACTATGACCCGTTTACGAGAAAGTCAAATAAAAACAAATAAAAAAAACTGCTTAAGCAGTAGTTGGGAAAGTGGTGCATGTGATGGAATACTCGGAGTCCCAATAGGGGCGTGCCGGTATTCGCACCTTATAGGCGCTATGCAAACTACCAGCTAAGCTGGTAGTTTTGATTACAAAAATTTTTATAAGCTAAATTTATAATTTCTGCAAGTTTTTTGGATTATCAATTTCCATTATTTAATTTCCTTTTTTGCTTTTGCAAAAATTTAATTGTAGCAATTGTAGCTTTCCAAAATAAAATTCCAATTACAAAAAATAGCAAGGCTAAAATAAGGCCTGCAATTAAGGCAGAAATCCCTTTTAATTCAAATCCAAAAAAGATAAATTTTAATTCATCGATTGGTTTAATGTGAATTATTCCTTTAAAAAGTCCCATTATACCTGCAAATGTGCTAATGCCACTAGAAAAGAAAAAAGAGATGGAAAGTATTGCAAGAGTTGGTATAATACAAATCCACGCAAATGAAGCGTAAGAATAAAATCCTATAGCCATAATTAAATTTTTAAAGGAAAAATCTTTACTTTTTACAATACTATCGCCCATATAAGAAAATGCTAAGTCTTTTGGACTTTCCATTTGAGAAATTATATACTCAGAGCTTTGTCCATCATTTAGCCTTTCATAAAATGAATTTTTAAGTTCACTTAAAATATCAGTTTTTTCAGAAATAGACATATATTTTAAATTGCTGTCTACTTTTGATAAATATTTTTCTAAATTATAATCAATTTTACTAATTTTCATTTTTCTTCCTCACTAAGATCTGAAATATTTTTTACAAGAATCATCCAATCTCTTTTTAAAGCATTTAAATAAAAATTTCCAAGTTCTGTAATTTTATAATATTTTCTTGGAGGAGTGCCTTCTTCTATATTTTTCCAATAAGCTTCTAAATAATTATTTTTTAGAAGCCTTCGAAGTAGTGGGTACACAGTGCTCTCCTTTGTTTGTAACATTGGATATTTTTCAAGAGTTTGAATTAAATCATAGCCATATCTATCCTTTTTTTTAATTAAAATTAAGATAGCATATTCTAAAGTTCCACGTTTAATTTGAGAAATCCAATCTTCATTCATAACAATCCTTTCTATTAAAAATTCAATTTATCTTATCGCTATATACATTGTACAACATAGTATATTAATGTCAATAGGTATTTAGGATTTTAAAATTAAAATTTTCTTTTCTTGTTTTTATTACAAATATTTTGTAAACTATTACTTAATAGAAAGGATGGGAAATGAGATTAAGATTTAAAGAAAATGCAATTCCAGAAATGAAAGAAAATCCTCAAATATTTTTTGGTGGAAAAGAAAATAAGGGGAAATGGAAAGAAATTTTTGGAAATGATAATGATATATATTTAGAAATTGGGTCTGGTAGGGGAGATTTTTTGGTAGAAATTGCCAAAGACAAACCTAACATAAATTTTATAGGCCTTGAAGTAAATACTAATGCCTTTGTAGTTTGCAGTAGAAAAATGAAAGAAAGTGAACTTACAAATGTTAGAGGCCTTATTTCAGATGCAGAAAATTTGGAAGAAATTTTTGAAGGTGAAGAAATTTCAAGAATTTATTTAAATTTTTCAACTCCATGGCCAAAAAGACGTCACCATAAAAGAAGGCTAAGCCACGAAAGATTTTTAAATAGGTACAAAAATATTATAAAAGATAAGGCGATTTTAGAGCTTAAAACTGATAATAGAGATTTTTATGAAGCTTCACTTAAATATTTTGAAGATTTTTCTATGGATATAATTGAAAAAAATGAAAATTTGTCAGAAGAAAAAAGTAAATACATAAGTGAATACGAGAGAAAATTTAGAAATAAAAAAATGCCAATTTATTATATAAAAGCGAGATTTAATAAATGAATATTTCAATAGTAAGTGTAGGAAAAATAAAAGAAAAATATTTTAAAGATGCAATCGGTGAGTATGAAAAAAGATTAAAACCCTATGTAAAATTGAAAATATTTGAAGTAAATGATGAAAAAGCTCCGGAAAATCTATCAGAAAAAGAACTAGAAATTGTAAAAGAAAGAGAAGCAGATAGGATTTTAAAAAAAATAAAAGAAAACTCCTTCATAATAAGCCTTGAAATTGAAGGCAAAAGCCTATCATCAGAAAAATTTTCAAAATTAATAAAAGATCAAATGACCTATGGAATGGGAAAAGATTTGGTTTTTGTAATTGGAGGATCAAATGGTTTATCAAAAAAAATAAGTGATAAGGCAGACTATAAATTATCATTTTCAAAAATGACCTTCCCACATAAATTAATGAGATTAATTTTGATAGAACAAATTTATAGGGCTTACAAAATTATAAATAATGAACCCTATCACAAATAAAACGGACCTAGAAAGGTCCGATTTTTTTAGTATAAATTATCAAATTTTAATTATTTTTCTTCAATTATTTCAATAGAAAAACCTTGGGGATCTTTTATAAAATAAAATTTATCAGATCCATCAGATAGACCACCAATTTCTTGGCTTACAATTCCCATTTTTTTATGAAGCTCATAGGCTTTTTCAAATTCTTTTGTTTTAAATGCCATGTGTCCATAATAAGAACCATGTTCATATTTTCTTCCGTCATGGTTAAAAGTGAGTTCTAGTTCATAAGCTCCATCATCTGTTGCCATATAAATTAATGAAAATTCATCTTCATCATAATCTTTTCTTCTTGTTATATGCATATTTAATGCATCTTCATAAAATTTTATACTTTCTTTATCGTTATCAGTGTATATACAAGTGTGAATTGATTTAAATTTCATAATACCTCCTAAATTTTTGTATTAAGTTTATACCCAAAAAATTTTAAAATAAATTTACCAATTTTTTACATGATAAATTTCAGCCAGGGTATATAAATAAGGGATAAGAAATTTCGCAACCTTATGACCATAGCCTTGCAAATTAATAAAAATTTTTGCTAGGCTCTTTTTTTATTAATAAAAATTTATTTGCTAAATTATTTTTTTCTAGTATAATTACATTTGCATTCATTTTGAATAGATAAATTAATTATTTGTTAAAAATTCCCAAAAAAATTTGACAATAAATCTAAATTATTCTATACTATAAGAGTAGTGTTTGCCCAGATAGCTCAGTCGGTAGAGCAGGGGACTGAAAATCCCCGTGTCGGTGGTTCGATTCCGCCTCTGGGCACCAGAAAGTGCGGAAGTGGCTCAGTGGTAGAGTATCGCCTTGCCAAGGCGAGGGTCGCGGGTTCGAATCCCGTCTTCCGCTCCATATGGCGCCATAGCCAAGTGGTAAGGCAGAGGTCTGCAACACCTTTATCCCCAGTTCAAATCTGGGTGGCGCCTCCAAATTTGTCCTCTTTGAGGACTTTTTTTGTACCTAAATTTAAGGAGAATTATGTTAATTATTAGCCACAAATCTAAAAAAGAATTTACAGATTTTTTGGATTTAAAAAAAATTAAATATTTAAAAACAATTGATAATCCAAATCTTGATAAAAGAATTTCAGATCATCCTGATTTATCGATTTTTAAATTGGATGATGAGAATATAATTGTTGATAAAAATGTTTATGATTATTATAAAAAAAATCTTAAAAATATTAATGTAATTAAGGGCGATGAAGTTTCAAAAAAATATCCTTACGATGCACTTTATAATATTGTGAAATTTAAAAATTTCTATATTCACAATGATTTTACAGAAAAGCATATAAAATTATATTTTAAAGAAAAAAACATCAATCACTTATTTGTAAAACAAGGCTACACAAGATGTTCTATGCTTGTTTTTAATGAAAATCTTTTAACTTCTGATATGGGAATTTTTAAAAAATCAAAAAATATTCTACCCATAACTTTAATGAAAGAAGAAAATATTCCTCTTGATGGATTTGAGAAGGGATTTTTGGGCGGATGTTTTGGAAAAATTGGCGAGAAAACCTTATTATTTAATGGAAATATAGAAAGATTAAATTCATATGATATAATTAAAAATATAGTAGATAAAGAAAATTTAAAATTATTATATCCAGATACTAATTTAATTGATACTGGATCTTTTATATGGATATGATTAGGAGATTAGAATGAATATAGTAAAACCACAAACAATTTCAGGCGTAATGGAACTTTTACCAGATGACCAACTAGTTTTTGATTATATAAAAAAAATTATTGAAGAGACTTTTTTATCTTATCAATTTTTGCCTATTGATACGCCAGCTATTGAAAAAAATGATATTTTATTTGCTAAAGGCGGCGGAGAAACTGAAAAACAAATTTTTGGAATTGATTCTTCAAAAAAAGATATGTCTTTGAGATTTGATTTAACTGTTCCTCTTGCAAGATATGTATCAGAACATTTTTCTGATTTGAATTTTCCTTTTAAAAGATATCAAATTGCCAAAGTTTATAGGGGAGAAAGAAATCAAAAAGGAAGATACAAGGAATTTTACCAATGCGATATTGATATTATTGGAAATAATTCTTTATCAATCCACAATGATGCTCTTTTACCAAAGGTAATTTATGATATTTTTCAAAAGCTAGATTTTGATGGAATTACTTTTCACATTAACAACAGAAAATTATTGAATGGATTTTTTGAATCACTTGAAATTTCTGAAAGGGAAGAAGTTTTAAGAACAATTGATAAAAAAGCAAAAATTGGCGATGAAAATACAAAAAAACTTTTAGATGAGATTTGTGGCGAAGAAAAAGCAGATAAATTAATGGATCTTATCAATAATAAAAGAGAAAATAGAGAACTTTTGACTTATCTTGAATCTTTAGACTTAAATGAAAATTATAAAATTGGTTTGAAGGAATTGAAAGAAGTTTATGATTATATGATAAAATTTGGGATTGATGATAAATCAATTATGATTGACTTATCAATTACACGTGGACTTGATTATTATACTTCTACCGTTTATGAAACATTTTTGGATGGATATGAATCCATTGGAAGTGTGTGCTCTGGTGGAAGATATGAAAATCTTGCTGGAAATTTTTCAAAGCAAAATTTACCAGGAGTAGGTCTTTCTATTGGTCTTACAAGATTATTTTATCAATTCCAAGAGCTTGGTCTTTTAGAAAAATATAGGAAAAAATTTACAGATTGTTTGGTTATTCCAATGGATGAAAAATTAAATTTCTATGCTATTGAGATTGCAAATAATTTAAAAAATCAAGGGTATAAAGTAGATATATATCTTGAGGATGGTAAGTTTAAGAAAAAAATTAATTATGCCGATAAAATTGGCGTGAAAAAAGTTTTAATTATTGGTCAAGAAGAATATGAAAATAAAATGGTTTCTGTAAAAGATATGGAAGATGGAAATCAAATTAGCGTAAAAATTGATGAAATTTCCGCTTACATTTAAGGAGAGTTATGACATTTAGAATAATTACAGATGGTTCTAGTGATATGAATGTTGATTTTATAAAATCTTCAAACATAATCATTGTTCCCATGCAATCAAATATGGAAGATGAGGTCTATGAAATCATAGGCACAGATTTGGAAAATCTAAATAAATATTATGAATTTATGCTAGATGATAAAAATGTATCAACAAGTCAAGTCAATTTAGCTTCATTTGAAAAATATTTTGAAGAAGTTTTAAAAGATGGAAAAGATATTTTTTATATAGGTTTAAGCGATGCTTTATCAGGAACTTTTGAAAATGCCCAAAAAGCAAAAGAAATTTTAGAGAAAAAATATCCTGATAGAAAAATTTATATTTATAATATAAAACAAGCATCAACTGGCGCAGGGCTTTTGTGCCAAATTATTGTAAAAATGCAAGAAGAAGGAAAAGATATAGACCAAATTGATTCTTTTATTAAAGAAGATTCAAAATATATGGTTTCCCAATTTGGGGTTGAAAGTCTTAAATATCTTTATAAGGGTGGAAGAATTTCAAAAACCAGTGCTGATATAGGAAATTTTTTAAAAGTAAAACCAGTTATTCACATTACAGATGATGGATCACTTGAAGTTTTAAAACTTGAAAGAGGAACAAAAAGAGCTATAAAAGTTTTATTTAAAAATTTCCAAAAAAATTGGAATCCAGATTTATCTGAAGAAGTTCTTATTGGTTATGCATATTTTGATGAAAATGCAAAAAAATTAAAAGAAATGGTTGAAGAAGAATTTCCAAATGCAAAAGTAAGCCTTGCTCCAATTGGATCTTTGATTGGATCTCATGTTGGACCAGGCATGTATTCTTTGTCATATTTTGGAGAAAAAAGATAGGACAAATATGCTAAAAAATAAAAAAAATGCAGTAATTTTTTCTTTAATAGCAATGTTTTTATGGGGGAGTGCAATCCCCCTTATTAAATCTACTTATGTAGTTTTGGATGTTAAATCTTATGATACCTTTGCCAAGGTTTATGTTGCGGGAATTAGGTTTTTCATGGCAGGAATTTTGGCGTTTTTTTATGCGAAAATTTTTGGGAAAAGTAAAATTTCATTTAGAAGTGTAAATATTAAATTGGTAATAGTTCTTGCAATACTTCAAACTTTTTTGCAATATTTTTTCTATTATATAGGCCTATCAAATACAAGTGGAGTAAAATCTTCAATCATTCAAGCTTCAAATTCTTTTATGATTGTAATAATTTCACTCATTTTACTTCCTGAAGATAAACTTTCATCAAACACAATTCTTGCTTTAATAATTGGAACAGCTGGAATTGTTTTGGTAAATTCAAATCAAAAAATGGGAAGTGGATTTAAATTAAGTGGAGAAGGATTTATTTTCACCTCAACTTTTATAAATGCTCTTGCCTCAGTTTTGCTTAGAAAATATTCAAAAGGATCGAATCCTTATGTTTTAAATGGCTTGGCTTTATTTTTGGGGTCCTTGCCTTTAATAATTCTAGGAAAATTTCTACTTATAAATCCAGTTTATATAAATTTAAAGGCTTTTATCATGCTTTTTTATGGAGCATTTATTACAGCAACTTCATTTACAATATGGACCATTGTTTTACAAAATCACAGTGCAAACCAATTTGGAGTTTTTAAATTATTTATCCCAATTTTCGGATCAATTTTATCGGTAATAATTTTGGGAGAAGTTTTTACGATAAGATTGTTTATAGGTTTGATTTTAGTTTTAACGGGATCTTTGGTTTTAATGAAGTGGAAAAAATAACAAATGGTGCTACAGAATAATTAAACTTATTTTGTAGCATCATTTTTTTATTAAATATTATTTTGTCAAAAAAATATGTGAAATTTTCACGTCTTTTTTTGACTTTTCTTTTAAGATTTTATATTCTGTTTTTTAAATTTTTATTTCAAATTTTAATATTAATTTTATGATTTCGTTGTAACGAAAAAAAGCTACTTAATGAAATATTAATAATCACTTATAATTAAATCAATTAAAGTAATAAAATCTAATTTTTAGAAAAAAGTAAAATAATGTGATGGAGGACTTATGAAAAATTTAATAATTTTAGCGGGATATCCAGCCACAGGGAAAACATGTATCATAAATAGCTTGATAGAACACAATAAGAATTTAGAATATATTTCAATAGATGAGATTGAAGAGTTTATATATGATAACTTAGGTTTTAAGAATAAAGAAGAAAAAAAGAAAATATATAATTTGAGTTTTGAGTTTTTTTATATGAAATTAAACTCTATGATGAGTGAAAATAAGGACATTGTAATAGACTATCCATTTAGTTATTTGCAATATCCAACTTTGAAAGAATTGTCTTTTAAATATGATTATAAGTCAATTACGATTAGATTAAATGGAGATATAGAAGAAATTTATAAAAGAAGAGTTAAAAGAGACTTAGATGAAAGTAGAAATCCAGCACACTTATTGAATAGTTATGACAAAAATAGAAAAGTGAGTTTAGAAGAAAGAAAAGACAATCTAATAAGCCTTGAAGAATTTATAAAACATTGCAAATTAAGAGAATACGATAAATTTGAATTAGGCAAGCTTCTGGAAATAGATGTTACAAAAAAATATGCAGATATAGATGCTATTAATAGATTTCTGGATATAGAAATGAGAACTTAAATGCAAATTACAAATAGGCAAAAGAAAATTATAGGAATTTTATTAGAGTCTAAAGATACAATAACTTGCCAAGAAATAGCAGAAATAATAAATGTATCCGATAGAACTGTATTAAATGAAGTTAATAGCATAAATACAAAACTTAGTGATGGTAATAGATTGACCGTTGCAAAGGGCAAGGGGATAAAACTTAGTAAAAACTCAACTATGTATGAACTGCATAAATTATATAATTCAGAAGATGAAAATGAAATTTTGATAAGAAGATTTATAAACACACTCTTAATTAATAACTACTTTAAGCAAAAAAAATATAGCATAGATTTTATAGAAGAGTTTTATATTTCCCAAAATACCCTTAAAAAGCTAATAGAGGATACTAGAGAAGTATTAAAAAGCTATGAGATAGAGCTAGTAGTAAACAATAAAGAAGGAATATTTATAAAAGGTAAAGAAAACAATATAAGATTATGTATGTCAAACATATTATTTTCTTCATCTAATGATTATGAATATTTTTTAGACTCTATTAACTTATTTAATATTAAAGAAATTGACGAAATAAAAAGAGTAACAATAAACATTTTAAATCAATATGACCTATCCTTAACAGGAGTTGCTTTCAATAGTTTTGTGATTCATATTTTGATTTCTATAATTAGAAATCAAAATGAAATTAACTACGATAAAGATTTATTACAAACTATGAATAAATCGGTTGAGAAAGATATTGTAAATGAGCTAATAGAAACAATAAAAGAAAGGCTAAATTACGATCTATCCAGCGATTATTACTATCTAACAAAGCACTTAATAACAAGTCAAAAATTTTCAAAAGACGATGATAAATTAGAAACAGATGAAATTGTAAACGATATATATAACAAAATAATTAATAGGATCAAAAGAGATTTTTCAATAGATTTTTCAAATGACGAGATATTTACAGGAAGTTTGAGGATCCATCTTACAACTTCAATAAATAGGTATATGCTAAATAGCTCCATTAACCATATAGATTTATCAGAAATAAAAAGTCAATATCCTATTGCTTATGATATGGGAATAATGGCAGCCGAAGAAATACACTCTGTTATTAAAAGAGAAATTGATGACACTGAGATATTATTCTTAGCCTTACATTTAGGAACTGCTTTTAATAGAGTAAACAATAATAAAAAAGAATCTGGAAGTAATATTTTGATAGTTTGTGGAGCAGGATTATCAACAGCTAGATTTCTAAAATATTCTCTATTAGAAAAATTTGATAAAGAAATTAAAAACATAGATATCATATCTTCAAGTCAATATAAAGACTGTATGTTTGATAATTATGATTTAGTACTAAGTAGCTTGAATAATTCAATTAATATAGAAGGATCGATAAAAGTTAATTACATTTTAAATAATATAGAAGTAAATATAGTAAAAAATAAATTAAGATACGCAAAAAATTTAGAATATCTTAAAGTATTTGATGATGATTTATTCTACAAAAAATCATTTAAAAATAAGCAAGAATTGTTGGATTATTTAACATTAGATTTGAAAAATAAAAATATACTTAATAAAAAACAAATTCAGTCCATATATGATAGAGAAAAAATGGGAAATACTAGCCTAGGAAATAGGATAGCCATACCACACCCCCTATCATACACAGCAAAAGAAATGAAAATTGCAGTTTTAATAAATGATAAAGCAATAAGTTGGGATAATGATGAGGTGTTTGTAGTAATGCTATTATTAATACCGAAATATAAAATCAAAGACTGGGATGTTATGTTTAAGAAGATGTTTAAAGTTTTTAGTTCAAGAAAAAATGTAGATAAATTAATAAATAGCGATAGCTTAAATGAATTTAAAGAAGTATTAACTTTAGAAATGGAGTGATTATTTGGAATTTACAGAAAAAAATACAAGCTTTGACCTTGTAGTTAAAGATTGGCAACAAGCAATACTTGAAAGTGGGAAGCTATTAGAAAAATCTGGTTACGCTAATGAGGATTATAAATATAACATAATAAAAGATGTTAAAAACTATGGCTCATATATTATGATAAGCCCTAATGTAGCAATCCCACATACTAGACCAGAAAATGGAGCTTTAAAAATAGGATGTTCTATTATAACAATAAAAAATGATATATATTTTGATGACAATAATAAAGATGCAATTAAAGTTTTAATTGGATTTACAGCAATAGACAATAAAAATCATTTAGAAATGTTGAAAAATATTATAAATATAATTGAAAAAGGTTTAGTAGAGAACTTAAATTATTTTTTAAACTTATCAAAAAAAGATAAGCTTACATTTTTAAATTCATTAGTAAAGGAGGAGAAATAATGAATATTTTAGTTGTATGTGGTGCAGGATTAGGCAGTAGCTTTGCTTGCCAAATGTCGGTAGAAAGTGTTTTGAAGGATTTAGGAGTAGATGCAAAAGTCGACCACAGTGATATTTCTTCAGCAGCAGGAACTAGAGCAGATATATTAATGCTAGCTTCTAACTTTAAAAATCAAATAGACAAATATAATTTGGATACAAGAGTAATATATTTGGATAAATTGATTGATAAAAAAGAAATTAAAGAAAAATTAGAGCCGGTTTTAATAGAAATGGGAAAATTATAGGAGGAATTTATGGCAATATTAAATTTTATTATTAATAATATTTTAACCCAAGCTTTTATAACAATTGGTTTAATAGCTTTTATAGGATTATTAGCACAAAAGAAAAGTTTTGCTGATATAGTATCAGGTACTTTCAAAACTATGTTAGGTTATTTAGTTTTATCAGCTGGTTCATCAATAATAGTTCAAGTATTAATATATTTTGGAGAAATTTTTACAGCTGGATTTGGAATGCAAGGAATAGTTCCATCTATTGAGGCAGTTAATGGTCAAGCAATGAATGAACTTGGTCTTGGAAATCAAATAGCATTAGCATTTTTGGGAATATTTTTAGTAAATATAATAATAGCAAGACTCACTAAGTGGAAATATATATTTTTAACAGGACAAGCTATTTTATGGATGGCTACAATGGTAATAGTTTTTGGTTCAGATGCAGGATTTGGGGTTGTTCCTAATATTATAATAGGATCAATTATCGGAGGTATTTTTGCAGTAGCAATGCCAGCAATTGCACAACCAATAGTAAGAAAAATAACAGGTAGTGACGATATAGCATTAGGACATTTTTGTACAATAGGATATTTATTTGCAGCACTAGTTTCAAAAATTACAGGAAATAAAAAACACTCTACTGAAGATATTGAATTACCATCATCATTATCATTTTTAAATGACACTTATTTATCTGTAGGATTTGTTATGATATTGTTATTTATAATAACAGCAATATTTGCAGGTCCAGAAGTAGTAGCAGAAAGAACAGGCAACTTAAATTATATAGTTTATGCATTTACACAAGGAATGCAATTTGTTGTAGGTGTTTATGTATTGTTAGCAGGAGTTAGATTATTGCTTGGAGAAATAGTTCCAGCATTTAGAGGAATAGCTCTTAAAATAGTACCAGATGCAAAACCTGCTTTAGATTGTCCAGTACTATTTCCTTATGCACCTAATGCAGTTACCTTAGGATTCGTTTCAACAACAATAGGAACAGTTATAGGAATGTTATTTTTCCCTAAAATTGGATTAGCAATGCTTTTACCAGGTATGTTATCAAATTTCTTTGCTGGAGGTACAGCTGGAATTTTCTGTAATGAAGTTGGCGGAACAAGAGGAACAATTATTGGAGGTATAGCTCATGGGTTATTCATTACTTTATTACCGGCATTACTAGTTATGATATTTAATTCTATGGGATTCATAAATGCAACAGCTACAGATGTGGATACAGTTGCGGCAGCCTTATTGTATGCTTGGATAATTAAACCAATTATTGGAGTTGTAGGAATTTAAAATGTTTTTTAAAAAAAATAAAGATAAAAAAGAAAATAAAAATAATGTAGAAAAAATATTGCTGGATGAATGCAAAGAATTAGTTGAAAAAAATGATATAGATTCAGCAATTAATAAATTAGAAAAATATATAGAAGAAAATAAAAAATTAGGTAAAGTTTTTACTTATCTAATGAAATTATATAACAAGCAATTAAGTGAAGCTAGATTGAATGGGGAAGATGAAAAAATAAAATTCAATTTAGATAGAATTGATACATTGATGCAAAAATCAAAAGATATAGTTAGGGGAAGATAATGTATTTGAATTTAAAAGAATTATTTAAAAAATATAGAGGAATTAGAGGAATTGGTGCTTTTAATCTACATTGTATGGAGATGTTTCCATACATTGTAGAAGGAGCTAAAAAATCTAACAGTCCATTGATAATTCAAACTTCAAAAGGAACTGCTGAATATTTAGGTCTTGATTGGATAGTGGCTACAGCAAAATTATTTGCTAAAGATATAGATCTATGTATTCACTTGGATCACTGTAAAGATATAGAATTTATAAAAAAAGCAATTGATGCTGGATATAACAGTGTAATGTATGATGGTTCATCACTAGATTTTGAAGAAAATATAAAAAATACTAAAGAAGTAGTAGAATATGCACACAAAAGAAATGTAAGTGTTGAAGGTGAAATTGGTAGCATAGGCGGTTCAGAAGATGGAATTGAAGAAAAAGTAAATTCAATAATTTATACCAAAGCTGAAGATGCAGTAAAATTTGTTGAAGAAACTGGAATAGATGCCCTAGCCGTAGCTATAGGCACAGTTCATGGTTTATATAATGGAAAAGCCAAAATAAATTTTGAATTACTCGATACTTTAACAAAAGAATTGACAGATGTTGGAATGGTTTTACATGGTGGAACAGGTGTTTCAGATGAGGATTTCCACAAATGTGCAGAAAAAGGAATGATGAAATTTAATGTTGGAACTGAGCTAAATAAAAATTATATTGAAAATATAGTTAAAGATTTTCCATCAGCTAAGCCGACTACATCTTTAAGAAATTTATTGAAAAATGCAAATGAATCAATAGTTAATATAGTTGAACATAGGTCAAATGTAATAAAATTAGCTTAATATTCTTCCAAATTTCTAAAAATTTAAAAATGGATAATACTAATCTTTAGTTAGAATATAGCTTGATAATTATTGCCCCATTAAAGATTAAAAAGTGATGTTAGAGAAAAATTTACTTTTCTTAAACATCACTTTTTTTTATTGGTCTTTTTAAATTATTTGTAAGTTTATATATTTCTTCTATATAAAAATATCTCTCTTTATCCTTATATCTTGCAATTTTCATAAGATCTAGAGCCCAATTTACCAAATATTTTGACAAGTAAAAGGCATAAATATCATTTGCAAGAATTGATCTTCTCCCATTTATTACTATATCATTTCGAATTTCTTTAAAATATATTATTAAATTTTTCCTATTATATTTAGAAAAAATCACCTCAATCAATGAAGCAAGTGCCAAAATATATTTATCTTCAAGAAAATTTATTGTAAAATCAATGTTTTCATCTTCATTTAAAATTATATCCTCAAATTTTTCATGATTTTTATAAAATTCAAAATATTTTTCTTTGGAAAAATCCTCAAAAAAATTAGGATAAAGTCCATATTCAAAATTAGATTTTTCTAAATTTTTCCTAAAAAATTCAAGATTTGTAGAATTATCAAAAATTGTTATAAAAATTGGAGATAAAATTACTAATAGCCTTAATATCTCATTTTCCTTATCATTTTTAAAATTTAAAATTATTTTTTCTTTTTGATTTGTTTTTTCTAGCTTTGAAAAATCTTTATTTTTTAATTTATTATCTAGGTCAAAAACGTCTGTTGCCTGGTATTGGTATAATTTATTATTTTTAAAAACTTTTACAATCATTGTCTTATATTTTCAAATTTTCCATTTACAGCATCTGCTAAATCAAATGGATTTAATTTTAAACTTACTCCACATTTTCCACCAGAAACAATCATTTTATCAAGATCTTTTGCGCTATCATCAATAAAAACTGGATAATCTTTTTTCATGGCAAGGGGAGTTGTTTCTCCTCTTTGATAGCCAACTTTTGATTTTAAATTTTTGGTTGGAAGAATTGAAATACTTTTAACTCCAGCAACTTTTGCAGCCTTTTTCATATCAATTGAATCATAAGATCTCACTAAATAAATTATAATCTCATTATCTTTTGAAATTGTTGCTATAGTTTTATACATTATATTTAAATCGACGTGAGATTTTTTGCCAGCATCCACTGCTGATTTAAATTCTCCACCCAAATCATATTCTATTTCTTCATATTCAATATTTTTATTTTCTAAAAGTCTCATTGCATTTGTTTTTACTTTTCCCATACTAGCTCCTCTCTTTTTTAATATTACCAGAAAATTCCAAAAAATCATTAATATTTATCAAATTTGGGTATACTTATCTTAGAAGAAATTAGGAGAATTTGGATGATTGAAAAAATTATAATAACTTATATTTATCATTCCTGCTATAGTGTTGAAATAGGGGATTATTTTATTATATTTGATTATTATAAGGGAGTTTTAAATATACCTGAAGATAAAAATGTAATTTTTGTAGCAAGTCATGGACACTCTGACCACTACACTTCAGAAATTTTAAAAATTCCTAATATGAAAAACTATACTTATATTTTATCAAGCGATATAGCACGCTTGGAAAGTGATGATAATATTATTTATATAAAAGAAAATAAATTGGGCATGGATCAATTGAAATCTTTGTATAATTCTAAAAATGTATATCTTGTCGACCCATATCAATTTAAGGAAATTAATATTAAAGGAAGAAAAATTTCTATTAAAACTTTTGGATCAACCGATGAAGGAATTTCTATAATTTTATATATCGATGGAATAGAAATTTTTCACGCAGGCGATTTAAATTATTGGGCTTGGGAAGATTATGATGACAAAAGTGTAAAAAAAGAGTATTATGCTTTTATCGACCAAATTGAAAAAATTAAAAACGAACCGATAGATATAGCTTTCTTTCCGGTTGATTATAGGTTGGGCGAAAATTATTATAAGGGTCCAAAAATTTTTGCAGATACCGTAAAGCCACAGCTGATGTTCCCAATTCACAGCGGAGACCATGAAAAAATTAGCCTAAGATTTGCGAGAGAAATAAAATTGAAAGAAACTGTATTTAGGCCAATTATAGATAAGGGTCAAAAAATTATTGTAGACATAAAGGATTAAATAGAATGGAAAAAATAGCAGTATTAGTAGATTCTGGATCAGACATAGATCTAGAAAAAGCTAAGGAATTTGGCATTTATTTGATGCCATTTTATGTAAATTTAGATGGAGAATTTTATATAGAACAAGAAGAGTTAAAAGCAGAAGAATTTTATGATTGGATAAAAAAACATGAAAAATTGCCAAAAACTTCTATTCCTTCACCAGGCGAGTTAGAAGAAAAATTTAAGAAAATAAAAAATGATGGCTATGAAAAATTAATAATAATTACCATATCAAAAAATTTCACAGGATTTTTCAATTTATGTTCACAAATAGAATTTGAAGGACTAGATATAAGAGTAGTTGATTCCAAATCAGTTGCTCTTACAACAGGATTACTTGCAATTTATGCCAAAGATTTAATAAAAAAAGGATATGATTTTGAAAAAATAGTGGAAATGATTGAAGAGAAGAAAAAAGAATCAAAAATATTTTTCACTATCGATACTTTTAAATATATAATTGCAGGAGGAAGAGTTCCAAAAGCTTTTGGTAAAGTGGGAGAATTTTTAAATATCAAACCAATAGTTTTATGTGATCCAGTTGATGGAAAATACCACATAGTAAAAACTTGTAGGGGAGAGAAAAAAGTTATAAAAGAAATGGAAAAACTTGCAAGTGAGTACTTGGGAAAAATAGATAAATATTACATGGTAATTTCAAATGGTGGCTACAAAAAAGGATCTGAAATTTTAGAAGAAAAATTAAAAGATTTTAAAGAAAAATCAAGCCTCTTTTTGACATCACAAATAGCCCCAAGTCTTGGAGCAAATACAGGTCCAGGATTATTTGGATTTGGATTTTTGCCAATTGATTAGTAAAGAAAAAGACGAGAATTAATTCTCGTCTTTTTAAGTTTAAATTTTTATTCTTATTTAATTTCTAAAGAATTTTCCCAAAGGCCATGGATATTGCAATAAGATAGAGCAAATAAAGTACCTTTTTTATCAGATTTAAATTCACCAACAGCTTTTGGAGTTGTGAAAATTTCACTTTCACCATGAGCTGAGAAATTATAAGATGCAATTTCTACTGGTAATTTACCACCTTCTGGAACAAAGAAAACTTTAATCCAAGAAATGTGGTGTTCTAAAGTATTTGGATGGGCAATTTCTTTTCCTACAAAAGCAGAAACTTCATATTTTCCTTCACCAAGTTCTTTATATTCTAATTCTGGTACGTGTTTTTCGTTTTTCCAATCACCTGATTGTACTGTTTGTGTTAATAACATATAAAATCCTCCTATTTTCATTTACATCTATATTATTACCCAAGCTTATAGAAAAATAACAAAAATATAAGAGTTTTTTAAAAAGTCCAAATTTGTTATAATATAAGTGTTATGGAAAAAATTATTATTACAACAAGCTTTGGTTTAGAAAGCTTAATAAAAAGACAATTACAAGAAGAAAATTACAAAGATTTTGAAGTTTTAAATGGAAAAATAATTTTAAATGGAAATTTGGATGATGTTTCTTTTTTTAATTTAAATTTAAGAGAAGCTGACAGAATATATTTAGAAATTGCATCATTTGAGGCAAAAAGTTTTGAGGAATTATTTGAAAATATAAATAAAATTGACTGGTTTGATTTTTTGTCAATTGACGATAATTTTATAGTAAATGCAAGAACTTACAAATCAAAACTTTTTTCACTTCCATCAATCCAATCAATAAGTGAGAAAGCAATTGTTGATTCTTTAAAAAGAAAATATAAAATTTCAACATTTAAAAAAACAGGGCCTCGAGTTCAAATTGAAGTTATGATTGAAAAGGATATGGTTTCAGTTTGCCTTGATACATCAGGAGATGGCCTTCACAAAAGAGGATACAGGGAAGGAAGTGTGAAAGCTCCTTTAAGAGAAAATTTGGCGGCAGCTCTTATAGACTTATCTTTTTATAAAGATGATAGGTTTTTATTTGATGGTTTTTGTGGATCAGGAACTATTTTAATAGAAGCTGCAAGAAAAGAAAGAAATATTGCACCAGGCCTTGATAGGGATTTTGATTTTACATCTTTTAAATTTTTCGATAAAAAAAGATTTGAACAAATAAAAAAAGAAGCCTACGAAAAAATCGATTATGATAAAAAAATTAATATTTTAGGCTCAGACATATCAAAAAATGCAATAGAACTTGCCAAAAATAATGCCTTAAATGCAGGAGTTTATGAAGATATTACTTTTTTAAATAAAGATTTTAAGGAAATAAATTTAAAGGATAATTTTGGAATTTTCATTTCAAATCCACCATATGGCGAAAGATTGTCAAAATTTGATAAGGAAAAAATTTCTCAAATGATTGATGAAAAATTTAAAAAGTTAGATACTTGGTCAATGTTTATAATTTCATCTGATGAAAAAATTGATAAAAATATAAAAAGAAAGCTATCAAAAAAGAGAAAATTATATAACGGGGGACAAAAAGTCGACCTCTACCAATATTTTGGTAAAAAACCAAAAAAAGATAGATAAATTGACTCTTAAGTGGTACTATAATTACAGTTATTAGGAGGTGCTTATTATTATTAATAATGAAACAAATAAAAAGTCAAATAAAGTATTGATTACAATCGGCGGTATTGTAGTAGGAATATATATAATAGGAACAGTTTTGTTTTCCTTTGTGTGTTTACCAAATACCCATGTTAATGGAAAAAATGTATCATTTGCTCCAAAAGAATCAGTAATTGGTGATAGTGTTGGAGATTTTGATATTAATTTTAAGGGACTAGATGACAAAGAATTAGCATTTAATTCAAAAGATGTTGATTACAAGGCAAATATTCCAAAAGGAGCAAGTCTTGATCAAAATCCATTAAAATGGCCAATAAGTTTTTTAACAAAAGAAAATTTTGATTTCGATTACAAGGTAAATTTTAATGAAGACAAACTTGATAATATTATAAAAAATTCAAACTTAATGAATAAGGTTGTTGAGCCTAAAGATGCAAAATTAGAATTTGATGGAAAAGAATTTAAAATTAATAAAGAAGTTGAAGGAAACAAGGTAAAATATAAAAAATTAAAAGAAAGTCTAGTTTCTGCAATTAAAACTAGAAATGCTGATATAAAAATGGATGAGTCATTTTATGAACGTCCAAAAGTATATGCTAAAGATGAAAATTTACAAAAAGCTCTAAAAGAAGCAAATGATGCTTTAAAATTATCTTATAAATTTAATATCAAAGGTTTTGATTATAAAATTGAAGGTAAAACTCTAGCAGATATGATTGAATTTAAAGATAAAAAATTGACCTTAAATTATGATAAGCTAGCCCAATATGTTTCAAAAATGGCAGAAGAAACAAATACCTATGGTAAAAATAGGAAATTTAAGGCAAGTGATCTTGGAGAAATTACTGTAAATCCTGGTGTCTATGGTTTTATCATGAATCAAGAAGAAACTATTAATTCAGTTTTAAAATCTTTTGATCAAAAAAAATCAGCAAATATTGATCCTATTTATGAAAGAGAAGGCTTTGAAAGATATGATGATGGATCTGATTTGAAAGATACTTATGTTGAAGTCGATCTTTCAAGACAACATTTATGGTATTACCAAAACGGAGAATTAGTAATCTCTACACCAGTAGTTACTGGTGATGCAGCTCATCAAGCATTTACAAATATTGGTGTAGGTTCTATTCTTTCAAAAGAAACGAATAAGGATTTAAGAGGAACAAATTTTGATGGAAGTAGGTATGTGACTCCTGTTAAATATTGGATGCCAATTGGATGGGATGGTGAAGGACTACATGATGCTGGATGGAGAAGTACATTTGGTTCAAATTATTACATGTATTCTGGATCCAATGGATGTATAAATATGCCACCAGATCAAGCAGCAAAATTATATTCTATTATAGAATTTAATACTCCAGTTGTTGTTTACGAATCATCAACAAACAATTCACCAAATATGTTATATTAATTTTTAAAAGTGCTATCTATTTTTAGATAGTCACTTTTTATATTTACTAATTGAAAGGAAGAAAAATTGATTAAAATTGAAAATTTAAATTTTTCTTATAAAAATAATTCAGAAGAAAATGAAAAAGATTCTACTCTTGCTTTAAATAATTTAAATTTATCTATTAAAGAAGGAGAATTTGTGGCAATTTTGGGTCACAACGGTTCAGGAAAATCCACCCTTGCAAAACTTTTAAATGGACAAATATTTCCAACTAAAGGAGATATTTTGATTTGTGGAATGAATACAAAAGATGAGAAAAAAATCTGGGATATTAGAGAAAAATGTTCTATGGTTTTTCAAAATCCTGACAACCAAATGGTTGCTACAACTGTTGAAAATGAAGTGGCTTTTGGTCCAGAAAATTTACAAGTAAAAAATCCTGAGCTTAGAGAAAGAGTAGAAGAAGCAATTAAGCTTGTTGGAATGCAAGATTATGTAAAAAGATCTCCATCTGCACTTTCAGGTGGACAAAAACAAAGAGTTTCTATTGCAGGAGTTATAGCTATGCTTTCAGATTGTATTATTTTTGATGAGCCAACTGCCATGCTTGATCCTCAAGGAAGAAATGATGTTATGGATATAATTCAAACTCTAAATAAAAATTATAAAAAGACAGTTGTTCACATAACTCATTACATGGAAGAAGCTGCTCTTGCTGATAGGATAATTGTTTTAAATAAGGGAGAAAAAGCTCTTGAAGGAAGTGCTAGAGAAGTTTTTTCAAAGGTAAAAGAGATGAAAGATTTAGGTCTTACAGTTCCTCAAGTTACAGAGATTGCCTATGAACTTGAAAAAGAAGGTTATAATTTTGAAAAATTGCCTTTAAATATAGAAGAATTTTTGGAGCTAGTATGAAAATTGAACTAAAAAATGTTGATTATGTATATAATGAAGATAGTGAAGAAGACAACTACGCTCTAAAAAATATTAATTTAGAGATAAATAAACATGAGATAATTGGTTTGATTGGTCAAACCGGATCTGGAAAATCAACCCTAGTCCAACTTTTAAATGGCTTGTTGATTCCTACAAACGGAGATGTTTTTGTAGAAGGAATAAATACAAAAGATAAAAAAACAAGAAGAGATATCAGATTTAAAGTAGGGCTTGTTTTTCAATATCCAGAAAATCAATTGTTTGAAGAAACTGTTGCTAAAGATATTGCTTTTGGTCCAAAAAATATGGGACTTGATGATGAAGAAATTCAAAAAAGAGTAAGAAATTCTATGGAAGCTGTTGGTCTTGATTATGAAAAGATAGGTGAAAAATCTCCTTTCGAATTATCAGGTGGCCAACAAAGAAGAGTGGCTGTTTGTGGAATTATTTCTATGAATCCAAAAGTTTTGGTTTTGGATGAACTTACAGCAGGTCTTGATCCAAGAGGTAGAGATAAAATTTTTGGAGAAATTTTAAAACTTTATGACAATGATCCAGAACTTACAATAATTTTGGTTTCTCATTCTATGGAGGATGTGGCAAAATATGTTGATAGGGTTATTGTAATGAACAAGGGAGAAGTTTTTTCAGATAAATCAACTTATGATACTTTTACAAAAACAGATTTATTATCAATAGGACTTGATATTCCTCAAGTTACAAAATTTATGAAAGCCTTAAAAGAAAAAGGCGAAGATGTTAGAGATGATATTTATACTGTAAAAGATGCCGTGATTGAATTAAAAAAATATTTGGAGGCTAAAAATGAATAATATAGCTATAGGTCAGTATTTACCATACGATACTTTTATTCACAAACTAGATCCAAGAGTAAAATTAATTGCATCTTTACTTTTTATTATTACCATATTTTTTGTTCAAACTTTTCTAGGATATATTCCCTTTGTAATTTTATTATTTGTGATGATAATTGTAGGAAAAATTCCTGTAAAATCATTAATTAGAAGTATAAAACCTTTAATTTGGATTTTACTTATAACTGGACTTATAAATTTATTTACAACAGGTGGAAAAACACTTTTTACTATTTTTTCACTGACAGCAACCTATGAAGGACTTTATAAAACTATGTTTATGTTTGTAAGAATTATTATGATAGTTGTTTCAACTTCAGTTTTAACTTTTACAACATCTCCAATGGAGCTAACAGATGGGCTAGAGAAATTATTTTCTCCTTTAAAAAGATTTGGTTTTCCGGCAGGAGAGCTTGCCATGATGGTTTCAATTTCTTTAAGATTTATTCCAACTCTTTTTGAAGAAGCCCAAAGAATTAAAATGGCTCAAATGGCAAGGGGGGCAGACTTTGAATCTGGAAATATAATTAATAGAGCAAAGAATATGATTCCCTTATTGGTTCCACTTTTTATAAATTCTTTTAAAAGAAGTGATGACCTTGCAACTGCAATGGAGGCAAGACTTTATAGGATTGGTAGAGAAAGAACGAGGCTAAATGAAATAAAAATGACAAAAATTGATTATATAGTTTTGATCCTTTTTATTTTATTTTGTGCTGTAGTTATTATTAATTTTTTCATATGACAATTCAAAATATTTTATTAAAGATCCAGTATGATGGGTCTTTATTTGAGGGTTTTCAAATTCAAAATGATAGAAGAACTGTTCAAAAAGAATTGGAAAATGCAATTAGAAAAGTTACTGGTGAAGAAAATAGGATTATTGCAAGCGGAAGAACTGACAGCGGAGTTCATGCAAATGAAATGTATATAAATTTTTTGACTGCAAAAAATATAAGGGCTGATAAATTTCATTTTCATCTTAAAAAATTTTTACCAGATGATATTTTAGCTTTATCTTCAAAAAAAGTTGATAAAAATTTTCATGCGAGATTTTCTGTTAAGACAAAAACCTATAAATATGTGATTTCCTTGGAAAAAATTCTCCATCCAATTTATAGAAATTATATGGAGCAGGTAACTTATAAACTTGATTTTGATAAGCTTCAAAAAGGAATGGATATTTTAAAAGGCGAACATGATTTTCGAGCCTTTATGCTCAGCGAAAAAAATGATATAATTAATACAATAAGAAAAATTGACGATTGCTACTTTGTTTTGAATGAGAATAAATTATATTTATATTTTAAGGCTGAGAGTTTTCTACATAATCAGGTTAGAATTATGGCTGGCTCTTTGATTGAGTTAAGTCGTGGAAAAATTAGCCTTGAAGATTTTAAATATTATTTTAATGAAAATAATAGGAAAAGAGCAAATCCAACTTTAAAAGCTGGTGGGCTTTATCTTGAAAGTATTGACTATAGCAATTTAAAAAGTTAGTTATTATTATGGGAGAGTTAAATGAGTAAAAATAAAAAAAATAATAGCTTTAAACTTGATAGAAAGCAGATAGCTATAGGATTTTTTGCCATAATTTTTTTGGCTTTGATTTTCTTTTTATCAAGAAATATTGATTTTGCCAATAAAGAAGGCAAGTCATCCAAGGAGATAAATGAAAATTCTTATAATTCATCAAAGATTATGAGAGTTGACCTTGATGAAATAAAATCAATAAATTTAGATTTAAAAACTTGCGATGTAAGAATTCAAGAATCTTCTACAAATCCTTATGTGGAATATACAAACCTTTATAAAGATGACCTTTCTTATGAAGTTAAAAGTAAATATAAAGATGGGAATTTGAAATTATCTTCAGAGATAAAGGGAAAAGAACTTTATATGAAAAATAAAATTCAAATTGTAAGGATATTTTTGCCAAAAAATATGAAGCTTGAAAGTGTAAAGTTAAAACTTGGAGCGGGCGATGTAAAAGTTACAAACCTAATTTCAGATGATGTAGATTTTAAATTAGAAAGTGGAAATGTAAGTTTTGAAAATTCCAAAATTTCTGGATCTGTAGAAAATAATGCAGGATCTATTCTTATAAAAAAATCTGAGCTTAAAAATTCTGATTTAAATACTAAAACTGGAAATATTATTGTAACTGATACAAAGCTTATGGCTGATGAAAAAATGCAAAGTCAAAATGGAGATATAAAAATAAAAACAAAAGACTCTGTTAAATCTTTTAAAATTAATGCAAGGCTAAATGTAGGAAATTTTGTTTTGGAAAATGTTTCTTATAGAAATATTCTTGATGGCTATACAAGTGGAAAAAATAAAAAGAAATCACTAGATCTTAAAACTGATGTTGGAGATATTTTATTTAATCAAAGTGATGAAAATGCAATAAAGGAAGAAGAATTTATCAATGTTTCTAGTCCGGATTCAAATGAAAATTCTGATTCAAATGAAGAAAATATTAATACGAATGAAGAAAATAATTAAGTTTTTAAGCTTAATTATTTTTTTTAGAAAAAAGGTGGGCTATGGATACTTTAAAAAGTTTGAAAAAATATTTTGGTTTTGATTCTTTTAGACAAGGTCAAGAAGAATTAATTGAAAATATTGTAAATGGAAATGATACTCTTGGAGTTTTGCCAACTGGTGGAGGAAAATCAATTTGCTATCAACTTCCGGCATTGATGCTTGATGGAATTTGTCTAGTAATCTCTCCCTTAATTTCTCTAATGAAAGATCAGGTAGATTCTTTAAAGGAAAATGGAATTAGGGCAGAATTTATTAATTCAAGCCAAGATATCAAAACTTACACAGAAACTTTAAGAAAAATCAAAAGAAATGAAATTAAAATTTTATATATTTCTCCAGAAAGACTTGAAAATGAATTTTTTATAGATTTTATTATGGAAGTAAATATTTCTTTTGTAGCTGTTGATGAAGCTCACTGCATTTCCCAATGGGGCCATGATTTTAGACCATCTTATAAACTTATTCCACAAATTTATGATCTTTTTGATAACAAAATTCAAATAGCAGCCTTTACAGCTACAGCAACTAAGGCTGTAAGGGAAGATATAATAAAAAATTTGAAATTATCTGATCCGTTTGTAAAAGTTACTGGCTTTGACAGAGAAAATTTATTGTTTGAAGTTAGAAAACCCAAGGATAAAATGGCTTTTATTTCTTCGTATTTAAAAGATAAAAAAGATTTATCTGGGATAATTTATGCTTCTACAAGAAAAAGAGTAGAGTCTTGCTATAGATATTTGAAAAAATTATCTTATAATGTAACTTTTTATCATGCAGGTCTTAGTGATAAGGATAAAAAGAAAAATCAAGAAGATTTTATTTATGATAGAAAAAATATAATTGTTGCCACAAATGCTTTTGGAATGGGAATTGATAAGTCAGACGTTAGATATGTAATTCATATGAATATGCCAAAAGATATGGAATCTTATTACCAAGAGGCAGGAAGAGCTGGAAGAGATGGTGAAAAATCTGATGCAATTTTACTTTATTCTACTCAAGATATAGTTATAAATAAGTATCTGATCTCCCAATCTCCAAACAGAGCCTATCAATTGGTTAAGCTTGAAAAACTTCAAACAATAATAAATTATGTAAATACAAATAAATGTTTGAGGGCTTTTATTTTGGAATATTTTGGCCAAGAAGCAAAAGAAAAATGTGATAATTGTTCAAATTGCCTAGATGACTATGAAAAAATTGACGCAAGCCTTGATAGCCAAAAAGTTTTATCCTGTATTTATAGACTTGATCAAAGATATGGAACTTCTACAATCGTTGATTGTTTGAAAGGATCAAATAATAAAAATTCTAAAGAAAAAAATTTAAAAGCTGTTTCAACTTTTGGAATAATGAAAGAAAATGATTCAAAATATATAAAGGATTTGATTGGAGTTTTGGTTGCTGATGGCTATATAAAAGTTTCTGGCCTAAAATATCCAATTTTAAAATTAAATGAAAAATCAAAAGAAGTTTTGTTTTATAATAAGAAAGTTTTTATTAGGGATTTAAAAGAAGATAATATTAAAGAAAAAATTGAAAAATTCAGTGGAAATTCTGATTATGACAAAGATTTATTTAATAATTTGAAAAAATTAAGATTAGAAATTTCTAAAAAAAGAAATATCCCACCATTTATTGTCTTCTCCGATGCATCTTTGATTGATATGGCAAGACTTAAGCCAAAAAATGAACATGAATTTTTAAAAATTAAAGGAGTAGGAGAAAAGAAATTGAGCCAATATGGAAAATTTTTTATTGGTAAAATAAAAGAATTTGAAAATTAAAAAAGGGCAAAAAGTTTTAGAGTGTAGACAAAGTTATTTAAATAAGTTTTTAAAATTTAAAAATAAAATATGCTACAAACCCATCTCGACCGACTGAAAGGAGCGGAGAAATCTCAAAAAGATTTCCCCGCTCAATTTTTTGGTCTAATTTATTTAATATTCTTATTTTAAACGTCATGAGGACTTAAGGTCCTTTTTTAATTTATAATAAAATAACTGAATTTTTCTTTAATTCTTCTCTCATTTCATCTGGCCAGTAGGAAACTTGAACTTCTCCTATATGGGCTTTTTGTAAGAAGAACATACAAAGTCTTGATTGACCGATTCCACCTCCAACTGTTTGTGGCAATTGGTTATTTACTAGCATTTTATGATATTTATATTCTAATCTTTCTTCACAATCAGCAATTTTCGATTGTTCTTTTAAAGTTTTTGCATCAACTCTTATTCCCATTGAAGATAATTCCAAAGCATCATCTAAAACTGGATTGTAAACTAAAATATCTCCATTTAAATTCCAATCATCATAGTCAGGTGATCTCAAATCATGAACTTTACCGTTTGATAATTCTTTTCCAATTTGCATTAAAAATACTGCCTTGTATTTTTTACAAGCTTCTCTTTCTCTTTCTTTGCTGTCTTTACATTCTGGAAATTCATCTATTAGTTCTTGGCTTGTTAAAAATTTTATATTATTTGGCAACAATTTTACTCTTTTTGGAATCAATCTACAAAGATATTCGTCCAAGGCCCTAAGGGTATTAAAAATTGTAAGAACTGTTGATTTTAGATAATCTTCATTTCTATCTGTTTCTTTTATTACTTTTTCCCAATCCCATTGGTCAACATAAAATGAATGAGTGTTGTCTGGTTCTTCACATCTTCTTATTGCGTTCATATCAGTGTAAAGTCCCTCGTACATTGCAAAATTATATTCTTTTAGAGCATATCTTTTCCATTTTGCAAGGGAATGAACTATTTCCATGCTGGCATTATTTGCTTCTGGTAGTGTAAATTTTACAGGTTCTTCAACACCAGATAGGTTATCATTTAGACCAGTAGAATTTTCTACAAATAAAGGTGCTGATACTCTTTTTAAATTTAAATTGTTTGATAAATTTATTTGGAAAAAATCCTTAATTTCTTTTATCAACAATTGTGTCTTATATAAATTCTTATCACTTTGATAATTTTCTGGTATTTTTATTTCTTGCATTTTATCTCCTAATACTTTGTTCTTTTTTTACTATTAAATTATATAGGTTTTAGAATAAATTACAAGAAATTTTAAAAATTAACCTAAACTTTACATTGACCTAATCAATTTGAAATAAAAATACTTTATTATACATTGTGAAGTTACAAATATTAAAGGAGTAAATAATGAAAATTAAAAATTCAAAAATTATAGTTGCAGCACTTTCCTTATCAATGATTTTATCAGCTTGTGGAAATAAGGATGACAAAGCAAATGAAAGTGGATCAAATCCAACTGAAAATGCTAGTACAGCAAGTGAGAAAAAAGACGGGGATACAAAAAATTCTGATCAAGAAGATTTTGATATAACTGTTGTATCAAGAGAAGATGGTTCTGGTACAAGAGGAGCCTTCATTGAACTTGTTGGTCTTGAAGAAGAAAAAGATGGTGAAAAGAAAGATACAACAACCGATGAAGCTGTAGTTCAAAATTCTACAAACGGTGTAATGCAAACTGTATCACAAGATCCATCAGCAATTGGTTATGTTTCTTTGGGATCTGTTAATGATAATGTTAAAAAAGTAAAAGTTGATGGAGCAGAAGCAACAGAAGAAAATATTGAATCTGGTGATTATACTTTACAAAGACCTTTCAACCTTGCTTTTAAAGAAGATAAACTTGACGATTTAGCAAAAGATTTCTTGGCCTTTGTTTTAAGTAAAGATGCTCAAGAAATAGTTGGAAAAGAAGGATATATAAAAGTAGAAGCAAAAGATTACAAGGCTAAAAAAGTTAAAGGAAACTTAACTATAGCAGGATCAACATCAGTTACTCCTCTAATGGAAAAACTTGTAGAAAAATATAAAGATGTAAACCCAGATGCAAATATTGAAATCCAATCTACAGGATCATCTTCAGGAATCGAATCAACAATTTCTGACGTAAGCCAAATTGCTATGGCATCAAGAGAATTAAAAGATGATGAAAAAGATAAACTTCAAGTAGAAGTTTTAGCAAAAGATGGAATAGCTGTAATTGTTAATAAAGATGATTCTAAATTAAATGATCTAACAAAAGACCAATTAAAAGAAATTTTCTCAGGAAAAATTAAAAATACAGCTGATTTAAGCAAATAATAATTTTAAATAGGCTCTAGGAGATTTCCTATGAGCTTATTTTTTTGTGAATTTTATTAATTTTACATAGATTTTACATAGGATTTATCAATTCCATACAAGGATTTAATAATATTATGTAAGAAAATAAAAAGGAGTTCATATGGTAAAAAAATTATTATTGTTTTTATCTACTTTAGTTTTGATAACCTCTTGCTCTGGAAAAAAAACTGAAGTAAAAGAAAGCAAAAATTTTGACCTTACTGTTACAAGTAGGGAAGATGGATCGGGAACGAGAAAAAGTTTTATTGAACAAGTTGGTTTGATAAAAGAAAATAACAAAGGAAATTATGAAGATATGACTACAGATAATTCTATGGTATTAAATTCTACAAATGGAGTTTTAAAGGCTGTTGGAGTTGATAAAACAGCAATCGCCTACCTATCACTTACTGCTTTGGATGATTCAGTTAAGGTTGTAAAAATTGATGGTGTTAGTCCAAATAAAGATACAATTGAAGATGGATCATATAAATTGCAAAGACCTTTCGGCCTTGCTTACAAAAAAGATTCTCAAACAGACTTATCCAAAGATTTTTTGGAATATGTGAAAAGTAAAAGTGCAAAAAACTTGATTGAAGAAGACGGACTTCTTGCCTTAACAAACGAAAAAGAATATAAGGCAAAAAATCTTGAAGGGAAATTGACCATAACTGGTTCTTCATCCCTAAGTTCAATTGTAGAAAAACTTGCTGAAAATTATGAAAAATTAAATAAAAATGTTGAAGTTGAAGTTTTATCTAACGAATCTTTGACAGGTTTAAAAAATGTAAAAGACAATGTTGTAGATATAGCTATGATTTCAAATAAATTGAATGATGATAGTCTTTCATCAGAAATATTTGCAATAGATGGAATAGCAATAATTGTAAACAAAGAAAATACTCAAATAAATGATTTAACAATGAAAGAGTTAAGAGGTATTTATACAGGAGAGATAACAAACACAGGAGAGTTAAAATAAAATGAAATCTTTTAAAGAAAAATTTGGAGAAATTGTATTTTTAATTTCTGCTATTATGTCCATTTTATTAATAATTCTAATTACCTTTTTTATTTTTAGATCAGGTATAGATTTTGTTAGCCAATATGGACTTATTAAATTTATCAGCGGAACAAAATGGGCTCCAACAGCAAAACCTGCATTTTTTGGAATAGGACCAATGATTGTCGGATCAATTATTGTAACAGTTTTATCAGCAATAATTGCAATACCATTTGGTCTTGCTGTATCAATTTTTATGGCCTATTATTCAAGAAAATCTTATAATTTTTTGAACGGCCTTATAAATTTGATGGCAGCTATTCCTTCGATTATTTATGGATTTTTTGCCATGATGGTTATAGTTCCATTTGTTTCAAAAACTTTTAAAACTGGTGGAATGAATATGCTCACTGCATCAATCCTTTTAGCAATAATGATTCTTCCAACAATGGTAAATATTTCAAAAAATTCCCTCGAACAAGTTCCAGAAGTTTTTTATACAGGTTCTCTTGCTCTTGGAGCTACAAAGGAAGAAACAATTAGAAAAGTCATGGTGCCTTATGCAAAAAGCGGAATTTATTCTTCAATAATTCTTGCCATTGGTAGGTCAATTGGAGAAACCATGGCAGTTTATTTAGTAATTGGAAATCAACCAAGAATGCCAGGCGGTCTACTTGATGGAGTAAGAACCCTTACAACAAATATAGTTTTGGAAATGGGATATGCGTCTGGTCTTCACAGAGAATCCCTTATAGCAACAGGTATGGTTTTATTCGTATTTATTCTTTTGATAAATATCGTATTTAACTTTATAAGAAACAAAGATCAAGCAAGAATGTAGAGGTAGTAATGAAAAATTCTTTTAAAATATTAATTTATTTGTTGTCACTTTTGGGATTTGCAGCAGGTGGAATAGTAATTGCCTATATTTTAATAAATGGTATACCAAATATTTCACCTTCACTTTTTGAATTAAAATATTCATCACAAAATGTTTCAATAATGCCAGCTCTTATTACAACATTTTTATCAATTGTAATAACCCTAATAGTAACCTTGCCAGTTGGTATTTTTACAGCGATTTACTTGTCACAATATGCAAAAAATAAAATTTTAATAAAATCTGTAAGATTTGCTACAGAAATTCTTTCATCAATCCCATCAATTGTTTATGGTTTGTTTGGATATTTGTTTTTTGTTGACGCCCTACATTTGGGATATTCTTTGATTGCAGGATGTTTAACAGTAGCAATTATGATTCTTCCAACCATAATCAGAACAACTGAAGAGGCAATTTTAAATGTAAATCCTCTCCAAGCTCACGCATCACTTGCCCTTGGAGCTACAAAAATTCAAACAATTTTTAAAATAGTAATTCCAGAAGCAATAAATGGAATTTTGGGAGGAATATTCTTATCAACAGGAAGAATAGTTGGTGAATCTGCAGCCCTAATTTATACAATGGGAACAGTAGCAAAAACACCTACATCAATACTAGATTCTGCAAGAACAATGGCAGTTCATATGTATGTCCTATCAACAGAAGGTTTCCACGTAAAAGAAGCCTATGCAACTGCAGTATTACTTTTAGTTTTTGTAATACTATTAAATTTTGTATCAGCAAAAATTTCTAAGGCTATAGTAAAATAAGGAGAGAATAATGGAAAAAACAAAAGATAAAAATAAATATTTATCTAATGATAAAACAAGAATAGAAACATTTTTTGGGAAAAAAGAATCAGAAAGAATAGATAATAGAAATACAATAATAAATGTAAAAGATTTAGATTTATATTATGGAGATTTTCAAGCTCTAAAAAAAATAAATATGGAAATAAAAGAAAATGAAATCACAGCTTTCATTGGACCAAGTGGTTGTGGAAAATCTACAACTTTAAAATGTTTTAATAGGATGAATGATTTAATCGATGATTGTAAAATAGAAGGTTTAATTGAAATTGATGGAAAAGATATAAATAAAAAAGATGTTGATGTAGTTAGTCTTAGAAGAAATGTAGGAATGGTTTTTCAAACTCCAAACCCTTTTTCAAAATCAGTTTATGACAATATAACCTACGGACCAAGAATTGATGGAATAAAAGATAAGGATGAGCTTGATGCAATTGTAGAAAAATCTTTGAAAGCTGCAAGTGTATGGGATGAAGTAAAAGATAAATTAGATAGAAATGCTTTATCATTTTCTGGTGGTCAACAACAAAGAATTTGTATAGCAAGAACTCTTTCTGTAAATCCAGAAATAGTTTTGATGGACGAGCCAACAAGTGCCCTAGATCCAATTTCAACAGCATCAATTGAAGAGTTATTAGAAGATTTAAGGGGTAAATATACAATAGTAATAGTTACACACAATATGCAACAAGCAGCAAGAATTTCTGACAGAACAGCATTTTTCTTGACTGGAGATGTAATTGAAATGGATGAAACAAAAAAAATATTTAATGATCCAAGGGACAAAAGAACTGAAGATTATATAACAGGAAGGTTCGGTTGATATGAGAACAAGATATATAGAAGATTTAGATAATATTAGGGAAATGGAAAAAAACGTATCAGAATTGATTCAATTGTCATATGATAGGTTTGTCTTATATCTTGAAAATGGTCAAAAAAATAATCTTGAAGAAATAATTGACCTTGACCATGACACAAGACAATATGCAGCAGATATAGAAAGATTTTGCTATGATCTTTTAGCTTTGCAACAACCAGTTGCAAGGGACTTGAGATTTTTGCAAATGTCTATTAAACTTGCATCAACTTACAAGAGAATTTCAAATCATATAGCCCAAGCAGCTGCAATTATTTTGGAATTTCCTTTAAGAGAAGAAGAAAAAGAATTTGTAAAAACTTTTATAAAAAATCAAAAAAATATGAATTTAAATAGTATCCAAAGTTTTGAAGATAACGACAACGAACTTGCTCTAAGAACAATTGACGATGATGAAATAAATAATGAATTATTTGAAGATTGTATCCATTATCTTGTAAAATTAACAAAATCAGACCAAATCACACCAATGGAATTGTCTGAAAAAGTACTTTTCTATAAATATTTTGAAAGACTTGGAGATAGGTTAGCCAAAATAGCTGATTATTCAACAAGATTATGATTTATGTTGTAGAAGATGATAAGTCGATAAGAAATTTAGTTTTATACGCCTTATCAGAAAAAGATTATCAAGTTAGAGGCTTTGAAGATGGTCTGGACGTTGTAGAATCAGTAAGAGAAGAGAGTGTGGACTTACTAATTCTAGATATAATGTTACCTGAAAAAGATGGAATTGAAATTTTGAAAGAAATTAGAGAATTTTCAAATGTTCCTGTAATAATGCTTACAGCAAGGACAGATGAATTTGATAAAGTTTTGGGCCTTGAAAGTGGAGCGGATGATTATATTACAAAACCATTTTCAATTTTGGAATTAATTTCAAGAGTAAAGGCAGTTTTAAGAAGAAGCGAGAAAAAAGATAGAGAACATTTAACCTACGCAAACATAGAAGTAAATATCAAAAAAAGAACCGTAAAAGTTGATGGTGAAAAAATAGATCTAACCTACAAGGAATTTGAAATGCTCTTGTTATTTTTGGCTAATATTGGTAATGTTATAACAAGAGAAGATTTTCTACTAAAAATTTGGGGTTACGATTACGAGGGAGAAACAAGAACTGTTGATGTTCACATAGCAAGTCTTCGTAATAAATTAAAATCTGCAGGCGTACAAATAAAAACCGTAAGAAATTTAGGATATAAACTTGGAGAAATATGAAAAAAATAATTAATAGAAATATTAATATTATAACAAGCTCGTTAATTATTATTATTTTTATATTATCTTCTTTATTTTCATATCAAAAAGAAAAAAAAGCTCAAGATGAATTTGTAGAAAATTCCTTGAGCTTTCTTACTTATAAAAAAATTGATGAAAAGAAGTTAGATAAATTTAAAAATTCCTATAATATTGACCTATTACTAAAAGATACAGATGGAAAGGTATTATATAATTCTGGAATAAATAAAAATGTAATAAAAAACTATGAATTTGATGATATTGATATTGTAAAAAAATCTAAAAAAAATTACATAAATAAAGAAACAAAAGTTTTTGCAAAAAAATCCAAGAATAAAATTATCGCAATAAAATTTTATAATGAAACTTTTATCTTATATCTTTTTAAAAGAATCTATATTTTAATTTTTGGCATGATTTTTGCCCTAATAATTAATAAATTTTTCACAAATTATCTTTATGATAGAATAACAAATCCTTTTAAAGATAGAATAAATGATAAAATTGAATTTGATAATTTTAAAGAAAATCCAAAAAAATATGTTGAAAATTTAAGACTTGAAAAGAAAAAAATTCAAAAAGAAAATTCAAATTTAAAAGCAAGGATTTTAGATATTGAAAAAGTAAGTTCCAACATGGAAGAAGGCTTTATTTATTTTGATAAAAAAGGAAACATTCTAATAATCAATAAGGCTGCCAAAGAATTATTAAATATTGAAAAGGATAAAAAATTAGAAAATTTAGTAGAACATGATGCCTATAAACTTGCTATAAGAGAGACTAAGCTTCTTAAAAAAGGTAAAAATATTGAACTTAACCATGATGACTTATCTTTAAAATTATATATAGATCCAATAATAGATAAAGAAATTGTCTCTTATATAATCATAGTAATTGACAATTCAAAAAATAAAAAAGCTGAAATATTGAGAAGAGAATTTACAGCAAATGTTAGTCACGAATTAAAATCTCCTCTTACAAGCATTAATGGCTATGCAGAATTAATTGCTACAGGTCTTGCAAAAAATAATGATATAAAAGAATTTGGAAAAATCATAAATGAAGAAGGAAATAGGCTATTAAATATAATAGATGATATTTTAAAACTTTCAAAACTTGACGAAGAAAATTTGGCCGAGGGAAGAGCAAGTGTAAATATTAAAAATGTAGTTGATAAAAGCATAAGTAGATTTAAAAGAATTTCTGATAAGAAAAATATTGAAATTGAAAACAATATGGACGATTTATATATTAAAACTCATGAATCACTTTTTACTGACCTTATATCCAATATTTATGAAAATGCAATCAAATACAACAAAGTAAATGGGAAAATTTCTATAAATTATGAAAAAGATGATAGGGGAATCAAATTATTTATTGAAGATAGGGGTATAGGAATAAAGAAAGAAGATCTTTCTAGGATTTTTGAAAGATTTTACGTGGCAGATAAGCAAAGAACAAGAACATTAAAATCAACAGGACTTGGCTTATCAATTGTAAAACATATATGTGATTACTTAAATTATAATATAGAAGTCGAAAGTGAATACGGCTTTGGAACAAAATTTACAATCTTTATTCCAAGCTTATAATTTTATTTTTCTATTTTATTTGTTATAATTAATATGAGTAATTATTAAAATTTTTAAGGAGTAGATATGAAAATACAAGTTTGTGCAGGCGCAAGGTGTACCATGCTAGGATCGGACATAATTTATAACAGATTATCAGATTTTGTAGAAGAATTTAATGACAGGCTTTATAAGGGTGATTTAGATATTCAAAATATCGATCTTGAAATAGAAATGATAACATGCAATAATGAGTGCAAAAAAAATAAAAAAAATGCACCTGTTGTACTTGTAGATGGAAAATTATTTACAAACGCCAAAACAGAAGTAATTATGGAATACATATTAGATACAACCTTTGAAGATAAATTTAAATAATATTTGAAAAAGTTTTGTAAGGAAGAGAAGAATAATGAAAGAAACATACATAAATATATTAAATATTAGAAGGATGGCCTTTGAGCATATAGCGAAAATTGCTTTTGAAAACAGGCCGATTTATGACATAGCGACAGAAGTTTTTGAAATACTTCCAGGAGAAGAAGCATCATATAGGGAAAATATTTTTAGAGAAAGAGCCGTAATGGGCGAAAGACTAAGAATGGGAGTAGGACTTCACGCAAGAACAGCAGACAATACTGGAGCAATTACTGATGGTTTGGATGATGAAGATTATGATATAAAAAAATATGAACCACCTCTTGTTTCAGTAATAAAAATTGCCTGCGAAGCTTGTCCTGAAAATAGAGTAGAAGTTACAAATACTTGTAGGGCTTGTATTGCTCACCCATGTGTAAATGTGTGTCCGAAAAATGCTATTACATATACGTCAAAAGGATCAATAATAGATCAAGAAAAATGTATAAAATGTGGAAAATGTGTTCAAGCTTGTCCATATAATGCAATTGCTCACACAAAAAGACCATGTGCTGAATCTTGTGGAGTAAAAGCTATAAAAAGCGATAAGTTAGGAAGGGCAGAAATTGATGATGATAAGTGCGTAGCATGTGGAAGATGTATAACCGCTTGTCCATTTGGAGCAATTTCAGATAAAACAGAAATTTACCAATTGGCAAAAGCTTTAAATACAAATGAACACGTTTATGCAATAGTTGCCCCATCCTTTGTAAGACAATTTGGACAAATGGCATCTCCTGTTCAAATAAAAGAGGCAATAAAAAAATTAGGATTTAAAGATGTAATCGAAGTAGGACTTGGAGCAGACCTTACAACTTTAAATGAAGCTCACGAATATGTAGAAAGTGTGCCAGAAAAAATTCCATTTATGGGAACATCTTGCTGCTATTCTTGGAAATTAATGGTAAAGAAAAAATTCCCTGAAATAAATGATAAAATTTCAGAATCATCAACACCAATGATTTATTCTGGGAAACACATCAAAAAAATGGATGATAAAGCTCAAGTAGCATTCATTGGTCCATGTATTTCCAAAAAACTTGAAGCAAGAAGACCAGAAGTTGCAGAAACTATAGATTATGTTATAACTTATGAAGAGCTAATGGGAATGTTCTTGGCAAAAGATATAGATCCTGCAGAAATAAAAATTGAAGAAGATTGGCAAGATGCATCAGAAACTGGAAGAAATTATGCAGTAAGCGGAGGAGTAGCTGAAGCAGTAAAAAGAAGAATTTCAGAAATAAATCCAGACTTGGATGTAAAAGTAGAAAAAGCAGAAGGACTTGCTGATTGTGTAAAACTTGCCCAAATGGCAAAACTTGGAAGAAAAGACGGACTTTTATTAGAAGGAATGGCATGCGTTGGAGGATGCGTTGGAGGACCTGGAACCTTAATTTCAGAATTAAAAACAGGCAAGGCAGTAAAACAATTTGCTAAAGAATCAATCTACAAATCCCCATACGATAACAAAAATATCCCAGAAGAAGATAAACCAAAAGACTGAAAATTGAGAGCATAGTAATATGCTCTTTTTTTGTACAAAAAAAGATGCGAATCTTGCATCTCAGTCTGTTGACAAACTAAAAATTTGCCCATTTCGATCGAACGTAGTGAGCCGAGAAATCTCATGAGATCTCTCCATGCGTTCGTTTCACTTACACTAAAACACCTTTGATTCGCAAACTCATTCGTGATTTTTCACTTAGTTTTAGGGATAAATGTGCAAAATCAATGCACATTTATCTAGTCGAGATGGTACGTAGCTTAATTTTTATTATAAAATAAAATATTAGCTAAAATCTTACTTTGTCTACACTCTGAGATGCGAATCTCGCATCTTTTAAATATTTTTTTACTTATCTAAATCTTCTTTAATAGCCTTAGCTAATTCTTCTAATGTTTTTACTTGATCATTTTTCATTGAAGAATTAATTATGAAATCTTCTCCAACATATTCGTGTTTTCCGCTTTCAAGAATTTCTTTTGCTTGTTCAAGAGATTTTCCACCCCATGAGAAGTTGTGGATGAAAGAAATATGTCTGTTTTGATATCCTGTTCCAACTAATTCTCTTAAAAGTGCATCCATTTTGTGATATAGGCCTGCGTTATAGTTCATTGCAACAAAAACTTGGTTTGAATATTTGTGAGAATCAGCAATTATATATGAAAAATCTGTATCAGATACATCGTATAATTTTATTTCTTCAACTCCAAGTTCATCAAGTTTTGATGCTAAAATATCAGCAGCTAACTCTGTGTTTCCATACATTGATGAAAATACAATTTCTACACCCTTTGTTTCTGGTTTGAAATTTGCCCATTTGTCATATTTATCAAGGATAAATTCAATAGATTCTTTATCATCATAAACAGGTCCGTGAAGAGGGAAGATTGCATTGATTTCAAAATCTGAAACTTTTTTAAGAAGATTTGTAACCATTCTTCCTTGTTTTCCAACTATATTAATATAATATCTTCTATTTTCATCTACCCAAGCTTGTTTTTTGATATAGTGTTTTGCAGAAATGTGACCTTCCAAAACATCAAATGAACCAAAAGCATCAGCTGAGAAGAATAAACCTTCTGTGGTTTCATAAGTCATGAAGACTTCTGGCCAGTGAACCATTGGAGCAAAAACAAATTTTAAATTTCTTTTTCCAATATTTAATTCGTCACCATCTTTAATTTCTAAAAATCTATCTTCATCATATTTATCATTTGGATAGAATTGGTGGAAAAATTTAATAGTTTTTTGGTTTCCAACAAATTTACAGTTAGGATATTTATCTAAAATAAAATCAATTGATCCGCAATGATCAGGTTCCATATGTTGAACAATAATATAATCTAAGTCTTCTCCATCAAGAGCTTCTTTGACATTATCAAGATAAGTTCTTATTACAGAAGAATCAGATCCATCCATTAAAACATTTTTTTCATCTTTAATAATGTATGAATTGTAAGTTACACCATTTGGTAGGGTAAACATATTTTCAAATCTTTTTAAGCCCCTATCATTGGCACCAACCCAATAAATATTATCGTAAGCTTTTTTTATAAATTGCATATAACCTCCATAATTATTATAATCATTAAATCTATTATACCTTATTAACTTTAAATTTAAATAAAAAATAATATCCAAAAGGCTTTAAATTTTAAGATTCCAATTAGAAAACTTTTTCATAGATTTTGAATTTTTTTATTTTATAATTTTTTTGCAAAAATTTAAATAAATTTGATTAAATAAAGGATTTTAGGTTATATATTAAGTGTAGATGTTTTACATATTCATATTTTGCAAATTAATTTTATTTTTATTTTTAATCTTTATAAAATTAAATTGTGTTGACAAAAAAACATTTTCAGTATAGAATTATATTGTAAAACAAAAATGGATATTATATTTTTTAGGAGGAATATATGCTTTTTAAAACAACAGATGAGCATGAAGCTTTACGTAAAAAAGTCAGAGAATTTGCTGAAGAAAAAGTAAAACCAATTGCTTTTGAGCTTGACCAAAACAACGAATTTCCTGACGAAATTGTAAAGGAAATGGGAGAATTAGGATTTTTAGGAATTCCTTATCCTAAGAAATACGGTGGTCAAGGCTTAGACGTAATGAGCTATGCAATCACAGTGGAAGAATTATCAAGAGTAGATGGTGGTGTTGGAGTAATTTGTTCTGCACATACATCTCTAGGTTCATGGCCAATTTTTGCTTTTGGTACTGAAGAACAAAAGAAAAAATATCTTGTTCCTTTAGCAAAAGGTGAAAAAATTGGTGCATTTGGATTAACAGAAGAAAACGCAGGAAGTGACGCTGGTGGAACAGAAACTACAGCTGAACTTGATTTAGATGGTAAAAGATATATTTTAAATGGTAAAAAAATATTTATTACTAACGCTCCAAAAGCAGATACATATGTTGTATTTGCAGTAACAACTCCAGGAATTGGAACTCATGGTATTTCAGCATTTATTGTTGAAAAAGGTATGGAAGGTTTCACATGTTCTGATCACTATGACAAATTAGGTATCAGATCATCAAGTACTGCCGAATTACATTTTGACAATGTAAAAGTTCCTAAAGAAAATCTTCTTGGAAAAGAAGGTCAAGGATTTAAAATTGCAATGGCTACACTTGATGGTGGAAGAATCGGTATAGCTTCTCAAGCTTTAGGTATTGGCCAAGGCGCTTATGAATCAGCTCTTTCATATGCAAAAGAAAGAGAACAATTTGGTTTACCAATTGCTCACCTTCAAGCAAATACATTTAAACTTGCTGATATGGCAACATATTTGAAAGCTGCAAGACTTATGATTTATTCTGCAGCTGAAATGAAAGAAAATCACGAAAGATATTCTGCAGATGCAGCTATGGCAAAACAATTTGCATCAGATCTTGCATCAAAGATTACTAATGAAGCTTTACAAATGTACGGTGGATCTGGATTTATTAAAGGAATCGATGTTGAAAGATTCTACAGAGATGCTAAGATTACACAAATCTACGAAGGTACAAATGAAATAATGAGAGTAGTTGTTGGAGCTCACACAGTAGGTAGAGCACCAAAGGTTAAAGCTGTTGGATCAAACAAAAAATCCGGACCCATCGCAGGAGTCAGAAAAGGAGAAATCTATGAGGGAGATCCTAAAGAAGCAGTTAAAAACCTTGTGGCAGCACTTAAAAAGGACGGATATGACTTTACTGTAGGAATCGATCCTTATACTCCAATTCCTGACGCTGAAAGAATAGTTGTAGCAGGTCGTGGTATTGGCGAGAAAGCTAATATGAAATTAATTGAAGAGTTGGCTTACCAAGCAGGTGCAGCTATTTCATCATCAAGACCAGTTGCAGAAACTTTAAAATATGTTGATATTAATAGATATGTTGGTATGAGTGGACAAACTTTTAAAGGAAACTTATACATTGGTGTAGGTGTATCTGGAGCAGGACAACACTTAAAAGGAATCAAAAATGCATCAACAATAGTTGCAATTAACAATTCTAAAAACGCACCAATTTTCAACAACTGTGATTATGGTATAGTTGGTGATGCAATGGAAATTCTTCCACTTCTAATCAAAGAATTAGATAATGGTGAAGAAAAGAAACCAGCACCACCAATGAAGAAAATAAAAAGATCTAAACCAAGAAAAATGGCTCCTACAAATCCAATCTATGTAGATTTAGGTTCTGGATATGAATACAATCCTGAAGAAGGAGATCCTGAAAATGGAATAGAACCAGGAACACCATTTGACAAATTACCAGATTCTTGGGTTTCACCAGTTTCAGGAGAAGCTAAAGATCAATTCATTAAAATGGATGTACCAGAAGACAGAAAGTAGTAGGAGGAATATATGTATACAGTTAGAAAAGTTACAGACGACTTATATTATGTAGGTGGAGATGACAGAAGACTTGCTCTATTTGAAAATATTTTTCCTATAGACGGAGTTTCATACAACTCATACCTTTTAATGGATGAAAAAACAGTTTTAATTGACTCAGTAGACTGGGCAATCACAAGAGAATATATCTTAAATGTATCTAGAGTTCTTGGAGATCGTGACCTTGATTATATGATTATCCAACACATGGAACCAGATCACTGTTCAGCAATTGAATTAATGCTACACTACTATCCAAATGTAAAAATTATAGCTAGTGAAAAAGCTATATTATTCATGAGACAATTTGGTTATCATGTAGATGATAGATATATTGAAGTTAAAGAAGGAGATTCAATCTCATTTGGTAAACACGAATATACATTCGTAGAAGCTCCAATGGTTCACTGGCCAGAAGTTTTAATGACATACGATTTAACTGATAAAGTTTTATTCTCAGCTGATGCTTTTGGATCATTTAAATCTAATGACGGAAGACTTTTTGCTGATGAAGTAAATTGGGATAGAGATTGGTTAGATGAAGGAAGAAGATATTTTACAAATATAGTTGGTAAATATGGTACTTTCGTTCAAGCAGTTCTTAAAAAAGCAGCTGGACTTGATATTAAATATATCTGCCCACTTCACGGACTTGTTTGGAGAAAAGATTTTGGCTATATTTTAGATAAATATGATAAATGGTCAAGCTATCAACCAGAAGAAGAAGGTGTATTGATTGCTTATGCATCAATGTATGGAAATACAGAATATGCAGCTCAAGCCCTTGCTTCAAAACTTGCTGATAGAGGAATGACAAATATTTCCTTAAGAGATGTTTCAAGCACAGACGTATCTTACCTAATTGCAGACGCATTTAAATATTCAAATATAGTTCTTGCATCAGTAACATACAACCTTGGAATTTATCCAAAAATGAAAGACTTTATCCATGATATGGCAGCTCTAAACGTACAAAATAGAGCAGTTTCATTAATGGATAACGGTACTTGGGCTCCAACAGCAGCAGATAAAATGGAAAAATTCTTGGATGAAGAAATGAAATTAATAGATGTTCTTCCAGAACAAGTAAACATTGTTTCATCATTAAAATCTGCAAAAGAACCAGACATGGATGCTTTAGTTGATGGAATTTTCGAATCAATGAAGAAAAGAAGAGAAGAAGTCCAAAAAGCTAAAGACCAAAAGAAATAAAAATAAATTCAATTCTGCCACAGGAAACTGTGGCAGTTTTTTTGTAAATCTTATATAATAATATCTATAAGCAAAAGATTAGAGGTTGTTATGAAAAAAAATTTAAAATTAAGAGCAGAAAATTTTAAGATAAAAGTTGGGGATGTATCTTATAATAAGGAAAAAATAAAAGAAATAGTAAAAAAAGCCAATGATGATTCAGTAAATATTTTACTTTTTCCAGAACTTTCTCTTACCGGAGCAAGTCTTTACCATGGATATAAAAATGAAGATATATTAAATTCATCGCTTGATGCACTATTTGAATTGAAAAAATTCTCTAGAGATATTGATACTTTATTTTCACTTGGTCTTCCAGTTAAACAAGGAAAAAAAATATATGATATGGTATTTTTATTAAAAGATGGAGACATTTTAGGAGGATTTTTTAAAGATAATTTCAAAGATTATGAAAAATATGTATTTGATCTTCCTCAAGATGAATTTATTAATATTAAAGATGAATTTGTATATCTTTATAATAAGTCTTTTATAGAAATTGAAGGGGTAAAAATTGCCCTAAGTGTTGGGGAAAATGAGGATAAGATTATTTCTGATTCTCAAATATCAAAAACAAAAAATAATATAGATATAATTTTAAATCCATCAGCAAAAACAAGGTATATTGGTTCAAAAAAAGAAATTGAAAATAAAATAAAATTCCTATCACAGGATACAATTTACTTATTTTCAAGCACAGGACTTGGAGAAAGCTCAACAGATTTTGTCTACGAAGGACTAAATATTATTGGGAAAAATGGTCAGATAGAAGAATGTAAGAGGGATAAAAAAGTAGATTTAATTTTTCCATTTGAAATAAGTAAAGAAGATTCAGCTGAAAGCTATAATTTTAAAAATGAGTCAGCTTTAATTAATGTTGATAAATATCCATATATTTTAAAAGATAAAAAATTATATGTAGAAGATGCCTTTGATATAGTTACAAAAGCTTTAATTCAAAGAATGGAAGCCATATCTTGTAAAAAAGTTATCTTGGGCTTAAGCGGAGGACTTGATTCTACTATGGCGCTTTTATTTATTGTAAAAGCTTTTGAAAAAATGAAGCTTCCAAAAGAAAATATTCTTTTATATACCATGCCAGCTTTTGGAACAAGCAAGAGAACCAAATCAAATGCCTTTAAATTGGCAGAAGCTTTCGGTCTTAAATTAAATGAAATTGTAATAAAATATGCTGTAAATGTTCATTTAAAAGACATAGGCCATGATGGAAAAACTCAAGATATAGCTTATGAAAATGCTCAAGCAAGAGAAAGAACCCAAATTTTATTTGATATAGGAAATATGGAAAATGCTCTAGTAATAGGAACTGGAGATAAATCAGAAATTTCCCAAGGATTTGCAACCTACAACGGCGATCACATGGCATCTTATGCTCTTAATGCGTCTTTGACAAAAACAGAATTAAGATACATTGTTTCCTATCTTGTAGAAAATACAGAAAATAAAAAATTAAAAGAAGTATTGGAGGATATTTTAAAAACTCCAATTTCTCCAGAGCTTAAAAATGAAAGTGATGATAAAATCAGCCAAAAAACTGAAGATATAATTGGGCCTTATGAATTAATTGACTTTTTCACCTATGAATTTTTGGAAAATTCTTCAGTTGAAGAAATCTATGAAAAAGCAAAAATTGCCTTTAAAGATGATTATGATAAAAAAACTATAAAAAAATGGCTTAAATCATTTTATAAAAGACTTACATCAAGCCAATTCAAAAGATCAGTATCAGTAGACGGTCCAGCCCTTTCAAAAAAATCTTTCTCACCAAGAAGAGGATATTTATTGCCATCAGATATGTCCTCAGAAATATTTATAGAAAGAATAGAAAAATTAGATGAATAAAATAATAATTTTTATAATATTTTGCTTAATTTTACTTCTTTTCGCCTACATTCATTATCAATGTAAGTGGGCGAAAGAAGTAAGGCAGGATATCTATAATAAAAAAGTTAAACATGAAATCAAAATCACCCAAATAAGCGATTTTCATTCAAATAAATTAAAAAACTTGGAATATTTTAGGAAGAAAATTTTAGAATTTAATCCAGATTTTATAATTTTAACTGGAGATATTAATGATTATGGGGTAGAAAAAAAGCTTAATAGGGCAATAGTATTTTTAAAAGAGCTTTCAAAATTAAAAATAAAAACCTATTATATAACAGGAAATCACGAAGAAGCAGGGCCAATGTTAGATGATTTTATTGGAAAAATTGAAAACTTGGGAATAAAATATTTGAAAAATGATGGAGAAAATTTAATTATAAGAGAAAATAAAATTTATATTTATGGACTATCTTATTATAATTATTCATTTGAAAAATACAAAACCAATGAAGAAAATTTAAATATAATTTTAAGTCATTATTCAAAAAATGTTAGAGATAATATTGATGATACCATGGATATAATTTTTTCAGGCCACACACACGGAGGTCAAGTTAGATTTCCTTTTATTGGTGCACTTCTTGCTCCAGGAGAAGGATATTTTCCAAAATTTGATAAAGGATTATTTAAATATAAAAATTCACAAATATATATAGATTCAGGACTGGGAAACACCCTTATGGATTTAAGATTTTTAAATAGGATACAATTTTCAAACATTACAATCAAGCGCCAATAGTTTAATGGTAAAACAAAAGTGTCCGAAGCTTAAGATAGGGGTTCGATTCCTCTTTGGCGTGCCAAAAAAAGCTGTTGCAAAAAATGAAGATTAATTCATTTTACAACAGCTTATTTTTATTTATTTTCATAAATATACAAAATCAAATCTTCTATCAAGTCTTCTTTTTTCTTGTAAATTCTTGGCTTTTTGAATTTTTTTCCGGTTTTATCTACGTAGGATAGGCCTGTTACTAGTTTGTTGATGTACATAAAATCATTTTGGAATATATCTTTTTTCATTGGAGGGAACTTGTCTTCTTTGTCGCTTCCTTCTAGTCTTATGTCTGTGTAGAGTTGAAATAGTGCAAGGCCTTTTTCAAATGCTATTCCCATTTCTGCTGCAAGGCCTAAATCTTGTGTGTCCATCAAGCCTACTAATATATCTGAATTTTTCAATCTCTCATAATCTGCTAAAAGTATATCGTAATTTGTTGTAAAACCTGCTGATTTGTCGTTTATTTGTAAATTTTTTGCGGGATTATAAATTTCTAAGTCAGTAAATTCTTTTTCAAGTGCTTTTTGAATTTCTTCTGCTTGCCATCTTTGTCCTTCTGTAAATAAATCACAACCTAAATAAATTTTCATATTACCACCTTTTTTTATTTTATTATAACACAAAAAAATAAGGGACTTGCCCTTATTTAAATTGAATATTTATTGTATAATCTTCTAGATTATTGTCTATGTTTACTATGTCTTTTACAGCCTTTTTACATTTTTTGTCAGCTTCTGTTAGAATTCCTCTCTCAATTGCTTTTTTTTCTACAGATTTTTTTTGTTTTTTAGCAAATTCATTGTAGTCTTCTACTTGTATTGGGTTAAAAATTGAAGTTTTTTGGTCGAAAATTTTTAAAGAATCTTCATAAATTTCATGGGATAAAATTTTAGATTTTGGTAGTTTTATATTTATATTTTTTCCACTTATTTTTACATCCATTTTATCAAGATCCACTCCACAAGAAATCACTCCGTCATAAGAAACTATAAATTTCTTTTGGGTAAAAGGAATATCGTAGCCATAAAATTTATTTGAATTTTCAAATTGGCCCATATTTGTGTAGGAATATTTTAAACTTGTAAGCTCTTTTACACTTTCTATCCTATTTTGAATTAATTTATTATCAATTTTAGTCTCATTTTTTGCTTTGTAATAATTTAATCCAAATAATATGCTAATTGCTAAAAGAATTATTATTATTATATTTTTTAGATTTTTCTTTTTAAACATGCACGCTCCTTTCTTTTAACTGATATTATCTTATTGTAAGTTTTTTAAATTACAAGTCGTAAATAAAAAAAATTAAATTTTATCAAAAAACTTTCTTGACAATTAAAAAATAGCTTGGTATTATGAACTTGAACGATGAATATGGCTCATAGAAATGGGCGAAAGTGTACCTAGGGATCTGTTAATTCAAGACCGAGCGGTACGGATATTTTAAAGTATTACACCAGAGGGACAAAAGCCCAGGAGGATAGGTTTCGTAGCCTGTCCTTCTGGGCTTATTTTTTGTCAATATTTTTTATTTTTAAGGAGAAAGAAATGAATACTATCTACGAAGGTAAGACAAAGAATTTGGTTGAAGAAAATGGAAAATACTATTGTTTATTTAAGGACACAATGACAGGAACTGACGGTGTATTTGATACAGGTGGAAATCAAGTAGCTGGTGAAAAAGAAGGTGCTGGCAGGGAGTGTTTAAAAGTTTCTAAATTTTTCTTTGAAAAAATAAATGAAGCTGGTGTAAAAACTCATTATCTTGGAGCTGATCTTGATAAAAATCTTATGGAAATTAAAAAATGTACTGTTTTTGGAAAAGGCTTAGAAGTTATTACAAGATTTAAGGCTGTAGGATCTTTTATTAGAAGATACGGACTTTATGCTAATGAAGGTCAAGACCTTGATGCTTATTCTGAAATTACATTAAAAGATGATGATCGTGAAGATCCACTTATTAATGAAGATTGTTTGGTTGAATTAAATATTTTATCTCACGATGAATACAAAGAAATTATTAAAGAAAACAAAAAAGTTGCAAAACATGTAAAAGATATTTTAGCTGAGTACGGTCTTGATTTATATGATATAAAATTTGAATGGGGAAGACTTGCTTCAACTGGAGAAGTTATTTTGATTGATGAAGTTTCTGGTGGAAATATGAGAGCTTATAAAGATGGTACTTATATTGAACCAATGGAATTGTCAAAATATTTAGGACTTTAATAAGGAGTTTATATGAAAGTTTCTATAATCATGGGCTCTTTATCCGATAGCCCAATTGCTGATAAGGTAGTTTCAAAATTAATTGAATTTGGAATTGATTATGAAGTTAAGGTTATTTCTGCTCATAGAGCTTTAAAAAGTTTAGAGGAATATGTAGAAAAAAGCGTAGATGAAAGCGAAGTTTATATTGGAATTGCTGGAAAAGCTGCTCACTTATCTGGAGTTATTGCTGCCTTAACAACAAGACCTGTAATAGGAATTCCTGCAAAATCAACTCATCTTGGTGGACTTGAAGCTCTTTTATCTACAGTTGAAATGCCAAGTGGTGTTCCTGTTGCAACTGTTGCAATAGGCGGTGGAGAAAATGCAGCAATTTTGGCTACAGAAATTTTAGCTATTAAATATGATTCTTTAAGAGAGAAATTAAAGGATATGAGAAAAAAGATGAAAGAAACTATAGATAATTCTGAATACGAATATAAGGCAAATAAATGAGCGGAATTGTAGGAATATTTTCAAAAAAGAAATATAAAAATATTTTTCCAGACCTTTACGCTGGCCTCTATGCTATCCAACATAGGGGTCAGGAAGCTATGGGAATTTCTCTTCTTGCTCACGAAAAATTATCAGAGATTAGAGGCGAGGGAGAAATTGCCAATAATATTAGCTTTGATAATATTTCGACTCTTGCAGGAAATGTTGGTCTTGGTCATGTAAAATATAGGTTTGAAGAAGATGATAAAACACTTTTGCCAATGCCTTGGCTTTTTTATCCAAAAAATTCAAATTGTAAAAATTTAATTGCAATTGATGGAAAATTTTTGGATGAAACTAGTCCTGAAGAAGTTGTAAATAAATTAAATTCTTCTATTGATGAAATTATTGATTTCGTTAACAATTTAAAGGGAGTTTATTCTATTTTAGTTGTTAGCGAACACAGGATGATTGCAATTAGAGATACTTATGGAATTAAAAACCTTTGCGTAGGAAAAAAGGATGATTCTTTTATTGTTGCTAGCGAATCTTGCGTTATTGAATCAATTGATGGAGAAATTTCTCATGAATTAAGACCTGGTGAAATTTATATAGTTGATGACGAGGGCGAAGAATCTTATTTTGCAAAAGAAAAATCTAATGCTCCTTGTATTTTTGAATTTGTTTATACAGCTAGACCAGATTCATCAATAAATGGAGTTAGCGTTTATGATGCAAGGATAAAAATGGGTGAAATTCTTTATAAGGAACATCCAGTAGATGTAGATATAGTTGTAGGAAGTCCTGATAGTGGTTTGATTTCTGCTGTTGGTTTTTCTCGTGCATCAAATATAAAATACGAAAGAGCAATTGTAAGAAATAGATATATTAATAGAACTTTTATTCTTCCAACTGATTCAATGAGAAAAAAAGGAATTAAAATAAAATTAAATCCAATTAAACATCTTATTGAAGGAAAAAGAATTGTTCTTGTTGATGATTCTATTGTAAGAGGAAATACTATAAAAAGAGTTATAGAAATTTTGAGAGAATCTGGAGCTAAAGAAGTTCATATAAGAATTGCATCTCCTCAAGTTATAAAAGAGGAAGAATTTACTTTTGACGTTCCTGACAAGGATCATTTGATAAGCAACAATAGAAGTGTTGAAGAAGTAAGAGATATGATTGGAGCTGATTCTTTGGGATTTATTTCCCTAGAAGGATTAAGAGAAGCTTGTGGAAACAAAACATATTATGAAAATTGTTTTGACGGATATAACCCTTTAGAAAGGAAATAAAATGCCAATAAATTATAAAGACGCCGGTGTTGATGTAGAAAATGGTCAAAAAGAAGTTGAACTTATTAAAAATTTGGTAGAAAAAACCCAATCCAAAAATGTTTTAAGTAAGCTTGGTGGATTTTCTGGACTTTTTAGCCTAGAAAATTTAGATATAAAAAATCCAGTTTTGGTTTCTGGAACAGATGGGGTTGGAACCAAGGTTATGCTTGCACAAATGATGGATAAGCACGATACAATAGGAATTGATTGTGTGGCAATGTGTGTAAATGATATTTTATGTCAAGGAGCAAGACCTCTTTTTTTCCTAGATTATATTGCTTGCGGAAAACTTGTTCCAGAAAAAATGGAAAAAATTGTAAAAGGTGTTGCTGACGGCTGCCTTAAAGCAAATTCTTCATTAATTGGGGGAGAAACTGCAGAAATGCCGGGTCTTTATAAGGAAAATGACTATGATCTTGCTGGATTTTGCGTGGGCATAGTTGATAAGGAAAAAATAATTACAGGAGAAAAAATTAAAAAAGGTGACCATATTTTTGGTCTAAAATCTTCAGGAATCCATTCAAATGGATATTCTCTTGTAAGAAAAATTGTATTAGAAAAAGAAAAGTTATCTTTGGATAAAAAAATTGAAGGACTTGATACAAGTCTTGGAGAAGAATTATTAAAACCTACAAAAATTTATGTAAAAGAAATTTTAAATCTTCTTGAAAAAATTGAAATAAATGGCCTAAGCCATATTACTGGTGGGGGATTTTATGAAAATATTCCAAGAATGATTCCAGATGGACTATGTGCAAAAATTGATGTAAGCAATATTCCTCTTCCAAAAATATTTACTCTTTTAGAAAAATGGGGAGAGCTTGATAAAAAAGACATGTATGAAACCTTTAATATGGGTGTAGGACTTGTTTTTGCAGTTGATAAAAAAGATATTGATATAGTTAAAGAAACAATTGATGAAGATGAACTTTTGGATCTTGGAGAAATAGTAGAAAATGATGAAAAAATCGACCTCAAATTCTAAAAAAATTGCAGTTTTAATTTCAGGCTCAGGCACAAACCTCCAAGCCATAATCGATTCTTGTAAAAATAAAGAAATAAATGGAAATATATCTATAGTTATTTCAAACAAGGAAAATGCCTTTGGCCTAGAAAGAGCGAAAAAAGAATCAATCAAAACTTTGGTGTGCAAAGATAATAATATTTTACTTGATACTTTAAAGGAAGAAAAAATTGATTTAGTAGTTCTTGCAGGATATCTTAAAATTTTGCCTGATAAAATTATTGATGAATTTGAAGGAAAAATTATTAACATCCACCCATCTCTCATACCTTCATTTTGTGGGATGGGATATTATGGTAGAAAAGTTCACGAAAAAGTTTTTGAAAAAGGGGTTAAATATACTGGAGCAACTACGCATTTTGTAACAAAAGACCCAGACCAAGGTCCAATAATTTACCAAGAAATTGTAAAAATCGACCAAGAAGATTCAGTTGATGATATTTCAAAAAATGTTTTGGAAAAAGAACATGAAATTTTAACAAAATCTGTTAAAGATTTTTGTGATGATTTATTGTACATAAAAAATAAGAAAGTTTTCGTAAAAAAATAGGAGTTTTTGATGAAAGTTTTAATTATAGGAAATGGCGGCAGAGAGCACGCTTTAGCATGGAAAGTTTCCAAATCAAAAAAGGTTGATAAAATTTTTATGGCAAAGGGAAATGCAGGGACTGAATCTTTTTGTACAAACATTGACATTGACCCGACAGATATAAAGGCTTTGGTATATTTTTCAAAAAAAGAAAAAATCGACCTTACTATAGTAGGCCCAGAAGATCCTTTGTGTATGGGAATTGTTGATGAATTTGAAAAAAATAATCTTAAAATTTTTGGACCAAATAAGGAATGTGCAAAATTTGAAAAATCAAAAAAATTCACCAAAAATTTCCTTGAAAAATATGATATTCCAACTGCAAAATATAATTCTTTTGATAATTTTGACCAAGCAAAAAATTCATTAAAAGAATTTTCATATCCTTTAGTAATAAAGGCTGATGGGCTTTGTCTTGGAAAAGGTGTTATAATTTGTGAAAATGAGAAAAAAGCCATTGAAACTTTAGATGATATTTTTATTAAAAAAATTTTTGGAGATGAGGGCAAAACTGTTGTTATTGAAGAATTTTTAAAGGGAGAAGAAGCTTCACTTTTGTGTTTGGTATCAAATAATAAATTATTTCCTCTAGAAACTTGCAAGGACCACAAGCAAATTTATGAAGGAAATAAAGGACCAAATACAGGAGGAGTAGGAACCTATTCTCCAAGCAAATTTTCAAAAAAAACTGAGGAAAATATAGGAAAAATTTTAAGACAAATTGAAAAAGGCCTAGATGATTCAAAACTTTCTTACAATGGTATTCTATTTATTGGATTTATGATTGAAGATGATTTGCCAAAAGTTTTAGAATTTAATGTAAGATTTGGTGATCCTGAAACAGAAACTCTAATGCCAAGATTAAAGTCAGATCTTGTTGAAATAATTGAAAAAACTTTGGATAAAACTTTAAAAAAAGAAGATGTAAAGTGGTCAGATGATTATTCACTATCAGTAATTTTAGTTTCAGAAGGTTATCCTTTAAAATATGAAAAAGAAAAGGAAATAGATGGACTTGACCAAGTCAAAAACTCTGTGATTTTTCATAATGGAACAAAAAAATCTGATGGAAAAATCCTTACAAATGGAGGCAGGGTTCTTACAATAAACGCAAAGGGTAAAACTTTGGATGAAGCTAGAAGAATCTGCTATAAAGATTGTGAGAAAATAAAATATGAAAATATTTATTATAGAAAAGATATTGGATTAAACTAGAGAGTTTGATGTGAAGTCTAAATTTCTAATAGGAATTAGGATTTCACATCATTTTTTTATTTTAAATTTATATGAAATTAAAGCATTGTGCAAATATTAATTAAAAATATTTGCAATGTGCTATAATTGAATATATATTTTATTTTTTAATATAGAAAGGAAAATTTATGAGAATTAATACAATTTGGATTACAGGTGCTCATGGAAGGCTTGGATCTACAATTTTTAGATATTTGGATCCTTTAGAAGCTGAAATAATTGCAACTGATAAAGATGAAGTAGATATTACAAACCAAGAAGAAGTAAATTTATTTGTAGATAGAAATAGGCCAAAGATAATAATAAATTGCTCTGCAATAACAAACAGATTAAAGTGTGAAGAAGATCCTGACAAGGCTTATTTATTAAATGCACTCGGTGCAAAAAATATAGCTATTGCATCAAACAGGGTTAGGGCAAAATTAATTCAATTATCAACTGCAGATGTATTTGATGGACAAACAATCCATCCTTACAAAGAAATTGACAAGGCAAATCCTAATACAGTTTATGGGAAAAGTAAATTTATGGGAGAAGAATTTGTAAAAGAATTTGCAAACAGATATTTTATAGTAAGAGTTTCAAGACTTTATTCAAAAGAAAATAATTTAGTTGAATCTATAATAGAAGAAGCAAAAAAGGGACTTGTCACAGTTCCAAAATCAAGATACGGTTCTCCAACCTCAGCTTATGAACTATCAAAATTTTTAATTTCAATTATGGATACAAATGCTTATGGAACATATCATGCATCTTGTGAGGGGACTTGTTCATTTAGAGCTTTTGCCCAAAAAATTTTGGATATAACAAAAATTGATGCAAAAATTGAAGAGAAAAGAGATTCTGATAGAATAGATTTTGAACCTGCCTTTAGAGGAATAGACAATTATTTTTTAAATTTATTAAAAATCAATACTTTCTCAAGTTGGGAAGATGCCATTGAAGATTATTTGAGAAGGGAGTATGGATATGAAAAGTAAATCTCAAAGAAAAATTGGATTAACGTCAAAAATTTTCATAGCCCTTATTTTAGGTATGGTCCTTGGAATTGTAATGCATTATTTTGTTCCAAAAAGTCAAATTAAAGATGAAATAATAATTGACGGCGTTTTTTATTTATTAGGTCAAATGTTTATAAGAGCTATGCAAATGCTTGTTGTGCCTTTGGTATTTTTCTCCATTGCAGATGGTTGTAGAAATATGGGGGATACAAAAACTCTTGGAAAAGTTGGAGTAAGAATAGTTTTATTTTATATTTTGACAACAGCTCTTGCTATAATTATTGCCTTATCTTTGGCTTCAGTAATTGGACCAGGTAAGGGAATGAATATGAAATTGGGATCAAATGAATTTAGTATGGAAACTGGAGAAAAAACTTCAATGAAGGATACCTTATTAAATATGATTCCAACAAATCCAATTGAGGCTTTGGCTAAGGGCGATATGCTACAAATAATTATTTTTGCAGTTATAGTTGGACTCTTAATTGCATCTATGGAAGATAGGTTAGAAACTTTAGGAAATATAATTACAGAAATGAATGATTTGATGATGAGTATGACAATGGCTGTAATGAAGCTTGCTCCAATAGGAGTATTTTTCTTAATAGCAAGGACATTTTCAAATCTTGGTTATGATGTAATTTTATCTATGCTTTCATATATGCTTTCTGTAATTTTGGGACTCGCTTGCCAACTTCTAATAGTCTATATGTTAATTTTAACTATATTTGTAAGAGTAAATCCATTTGCTTTTTTAAAAAAATATTTTCCAGTAATGACTTTTGCATTTTCAACCGCATCATCAAATGCAACAGTTCCTTTAAATATTCAAACTCTTGAAGAAATTGGAGTTGATAAGAAAATTTCCTCATTTACAATTCCTTTGGGAGCAACAATAAATATGGATGGTACAGCAATAATGCAAGGAGTTGCCGTAGTATTTATTTCAAATGCTTATGGAATAGATTTAACTTTAAATGATTACATGACTGTAATTTTGACAGCTACAATTGCATCAGTTGGAACAGCAGGAATTCCTTCAGTTGGGCTTGTAACCTTATCTATGGTTTTATCATCAGTAGGACTTCCTGTAGAAGGAATTGCTATGATTATGGGAATAGATAGAATACTCGACATGGCAAGAACTGCAATAAATACAACGGGAGATGCATCAGGAACAATTATAGTGGCAAATTCTGTAGGATCATTTAATAAAGAAAAATTTAATAAAAGGACATAAAATAAAAAAGTTGAAAAATTTAATTTGAATTTTTCAACTTTTATTTTTGTATTTTTTTGATTCTAATAAAGTTTCATAAAAAAATTTATTTATATAATTTTTTTTGGCATTCTGGGCAAATTCCTGTAAATTCAAAACTGTGGCCTTTTATAATAAAGCCTGTTTCATTTTCAATTTCTTTTTCAATATCATGGATTGGACAATTTTCAATTATAAACTTTTTACCACAGGAAATACAGCTTATAAAATGTTTGTGGTCAGTTGAATTTAATTGAAAATAAGAAATTCCATCCGTATTAGTATTTTTTAAAAGTAGGTTTACTTCTTCTAAGGTATTTAAATTTCTATAAATTGTTGAAAGATCCATGTTAATTTTTTCTTTTTTAAATTTTTCCAATATTTCTTCAGCAGAAATTGGATCATTATTTTCTATAATTTTATCTAAAATTATTTTTCTATTCTTTGTAACTCTGATATTATTTTTTCTTAGTAAATCATCTATTTTCAAAATCTCACCTCTTTTATTTATCTTACCATATTGACAAAAAATAAAACAGTTATATAATATTTCTTGCAAATGATTTGCAAATAAGGAGGTAAAATGAAAAAGAAAATTTTAGCAATTTTTTTAGCTTTAGGACTTTTTGTAACAGGATGTGCAAAAAATAACGATAAAGCTAATGTAAATTCAAATAATTCAAATGAAACAAGTCAAAGTGTAAACAGTAATGAAGATAGTAATAAAGAAACAATTTATGCTTCTTTTTACCCAATTTATAATTTGACAAAACAAATTGCAGGAGATAAATTTAATGTAAAATCTTTTACAAATTTAAATACAGAAGTTCATGATTTTGAACCATCTGCAAAAGATATGGCAGAATTATCAAAAGCAAAAGTTTTGTTTTTAAGTGGAGCAGATCTTGAGTCTTGGAAGGACAAGGTCGAAGAAGCATCAAAAATTGAAATGGTTGATACATCAAAAGGAATTGATTTAATAAAAACTGAAGATGAAGAAGACCACGACCACGAACATGAAGATAGCCAAGAAGATGAACACGAAGATAGTGAAAAAGAAGAAGATCACGATCATGAAGATGGAGAAGAAGAACATCATCATCACCATGGATTATATGATCCACATGTTTGGTTATCTCCAAAAAATGGAATAATACAAGCAAAAAATATTGCTGATAAGCTTTCTGAAATCGATCCTGAAAATAAAGATTATTATATGGGAAATTTTGAAAAAATAAAAAAAGAGCTTGAAGAAATTGATAAAAATTACGGAGAAAAATTAAAAAATAAAGAAAATAAAAAATTCTTAGTAGATCACGAAGCATTTTCTTACCTTGCTCGTGACTATGGTTTAGAACAAATCCCACTTACATCAATAACTTCAACAAACGAAGCTGATGCAAAAACAATGAAAGATGCCATTGATTATGTAAAAAAAGAAAAAATTTCCGCAATTTTTTATGAAAAAGGTGGATCTGATAAGAATGTAAAGACTTTGGCAAATGAATTATCACTTGACGCAAAAGCTATAAATACTATAGAATATGCAAGTGATGACGATTTGAAAAATGAAAAAACTTATCAAGAAATGATAAAGGAAAACTTAGAATTAATGGAAAGCAGTTTAAAATAGATGAAAGATATAGAAGTTAAAGATTTAGTCTTTTCTTATGGCAAGGATGAAATATTAAATAAAGTAAGTTTTGATTTAAACAAGGGAGATTTTTTGACTATCCAGGGCGAAAACGGCTCTGGTAAGTCTACCCTTATTAAATTAATTTTAAAAGATTTGAAGAAAAAATCTGGGCAAATAAAATTATTTGATCAAAATATTGAGGATTTTGATGATTATACAAAAATTGGCTATGTCCCTCAAGTAAATGATGCAAATAAATTAGCTTTTCCTGTTACTGGGAAAGAATTTGTAGTTTTAAATTTATATAAAAAATTTAATATTTTTAATAGGCCAAACAAAAAGTGTTATAAAAAAGTTCACGATATTTTTGAGATTTTAAATATAGAAAATCTTTTAAATGTTCCTTTTAACCAACTTTCAGGAGGTCAGGCTCAAAAAGTAATGATTGCAAGGGCTATGGTAAATGATCCAAAAATTTTACTTTTGGATGAACCAACCGTTGGTGTTGATGAAAAATCGAAAAGAGACTTTCTTAAACTTCTAGCTCACTTAAATGATAAACACAAAATTTCAATTTTGATGATAAGTCATGAAATGGATGTTGTTAGGGAATTTTCCAAAAGAGAAATAAGGTTAAAAAATGGAAGGATAGTTGATGCTTAGTTATGAATTTATGCAAAGGGCTCTTTTAGTTGGCCTCATGCTTGCAATAATAATTCCGATGATTGGGATTGTTATGGTAAACAGAAGGACTTCTATGATTGGAGATGCCTTATCCCACACAGCCCTATCGGGAGTTGCTCTGGGTCTTATTATTGGAATAAATCCAGTTTTCACGTCAATAATAATTTGTATTATTGCAAGTTTTGCAATAGAAATAATTAGGAAAAAATTTAAAAGTTTTGGTGATATGGCAACTGCAATTATAATGAGTCTTGGAATTGGGCTTGCAGGAATTTTGTCAGATTTTACACCAGGTGGTACAAGTTTTGAATCATTTTTATTTGGTTCTATAACAAGTGTTACAAAAGAAGATTTACTTATTGTAAGTGTGATTTTTATTCTTGTTTTATTTTTTAGCCTTTACTTGTATTATCCACTTTTGTATAATTCAATAAGTCCTTTGCTGGCAGATCTTTCTGGAATTAATTCAAAATTAATTTCTAGCATTTTTACATTTTTAACTGCTATAACTGTTGCGATTTCTACAAAAACTGTAGGAGCTTTGATGATATCATCTCTTATGGTTTTGCCAGTTGCAAGCGGACTTTTGATTTCAAAATCTTATAAGGAAACTTTTATAAAATCAATTATACTTGCAATAATTTATATGATGGCAGGAATCAGTGCAAGTTTTTATCTCGGTATAAAACCGGGTGGAGCCATAGTGGTAATTGCAGTTTTTGGTATGATAATTTCTCTAATAATTCAAAAAATTTTAAAAAGATAGGTTCGCCTGTCTTTTTTTTGTGGAAATTTTCTATGTTATAATTAATTAAGAACGAAAAACAGAAAGGTTTGATATGAAAATAATAATTTCACCTGCAAAAAGGTTTAAACATTTTGAAAATGAAAAAACAGAAGGACTTTTGTTTGAAGATGAAACTAGAGAATTGGTTGAGAAACTTAAAAATTATTCCATAAATGATTTGGCAAATATGTTTTTTTGTAATGATGATCTTGCAATAAAAGCTTTTTATGATTACAAGGAATTTGATTTTAAAAATTTAAAAAATCCAGCAATTTTTTCCTATGATGGACTTGTTTTTAAGCAATTTAAAAAAGAAGATTTCAATGATTTATCTTATTTGAATGACCATGTCTATATTATTTCTGCTTTATATGGTTTGTGTAAGCCTTTTACAGGAATTTCTGATTATAGACTTTATATGGATTCAAAAGGAGTCGATATGTATGGATTTTGGGCTGATAAAATCTACAAAAAGGCTTTTTACAATGAAAATTTTATTATAAATTTGGCAAGCGCTGAATATGCAAAACTTTTGAAAAAATATTTAAAAAAAGACCAAAAATTATTGACTTTGACCTTTAAAGAAAATAGAAATGGGAAAATTCGCTCAATTGTATCTTACACCAAGCAAATGCGTGGAAGAATGCTAAAATATTTAATAAATAATAAAATTACAGATATTAATGAAATTAAAATGATAAGTCTTTGCGATTATATTTATGATCCATTTAATTCAACTGACGATGAATTTATTTATGTGAGGTAAAACAAATGAAATTACTTCACTTATCAGATCTTCACATAGGAAAATCAATCGGCTCATATTCCTTACTTGAAGATCAGAAATTTTGTCTTGATCAAATTTTAGAAATTATTAAAAATGAAAAAATTGATATTGTTTTGATTGCAGGAGATATTTTTGATACATCAATTCCAAATAATGAGGCTATGAAGGTATATTCTGATTTTGTTGATGAAATTATTTTTAATTTGAAGAAAAAAATTATTGCAATTTCTGGAAACCATGATTCAGGGAAAAGGCTTGAAATTTCTAAAAGTTTTTTTGAAAAAAATTCTTATTATATTTTTGGTAATTCATTTAATGAAAAATTAACTTTTGAAGATGAATATGGAAAAGTTAATTTTTATCCAATTCCATATATTTCTCTTGCAAGGGCGAAAAATGAGATTGATCCAAGTATAGAAAATTTCACTGACCTTTATAAAGTTTTACTTAAAAATATTGATTACAAAGAAAGAAATGTCTTGATTACTCATTGTTATGCAAATGAAAAGGCATTTGAAGATGAAAAAATTGAAGGAGAGAAGCCTCTTACAATTGGTGGAAATGATGCTATGGATGCTCATGTATTTAAAAAATTTGATTATGTTGCCCTGGGTCATCTTCACAGAAAACACTTTGTGCTTGATGAAAAAATTAGGTATTGTGGGACTTTTACCAAGTATTCATTTTCTGAGATAAATCAAAAAAAATCCGTTACTATAGTAGATTTAAAAGATGAAATTGGGATTAAAGAAATTGAAATAAAACCATTAAATGATTTTGAAAGAATATGTGATTATTTTGAAAATATAATAAAGATGGAAAATTCAAATTCTTACCTTGAATTTATTTTAAAAGATGAAAATCCAATAGATTCTCCCATGGCAAAATTAAAAATGAAATTTCCTCATGCAGTTTCAATTAGCTATGAAAATTCAATAGATATAGAAAATGATGAAGATTTGGATTTTGACCTTGAAAATTTATCTGTAATGGAGATTTTTGAAGAATTTTATAAGTTTAAGATGGATGAAAATATGGAAAAAAATGAAAAAGAAGTATTTAAAAAGGTGATTCAATGAAACCTGTAAAACTTAAGATGTATGGCTTTATGACCTACAAAAATAAAACTTTCATAGATTTTACTAAACTTTATGATTCAAAAATTTTTATAATTTCTGGAGATACTGGAAGTGGGAAAACTACAATTTTTGACGCTATAAGTTTTGCACTTTTTGGAGAAATTCAAAGAGAGGGATTTAATTCAAATGATATTAGAAGTGATTTTTTAGGTGGAGATGACCCTTTAACCTATGTTGATTTTTCTTTTGAAATTGACGGTGAATATTATAGGATAAAAAGAATTCCAAATCAAATAGCAAAAAAAACAAGAGCTAATGTAAATATTTCTCATGGCGTAGAATTTTATAAAATTGAAAATGAAAAAGAAATTTTAATATCTGATGGTCCACAAAAAACAAATAAAAAAATAGTTGAAGTAATTGGTCTTGATTATAGCCAATTAAATAGGGTCATGATCCTTGCTCAAGGTGAATTTTCAAAATTTTTAAAATCTTCATCTGATAAAAAGGCAGAGTTATTATCAAAGATTTTTTCATCTTTTATCTACAAGGATATTGAGGAAAAATTAAAGGAAGCAAGCAAGGACTCAAAGAAAAATTTGGAAAATATTTCAAAAAGTCTTGAAAGTGAAATCACTAAAAATAATCTTTTAAGTGAAAATATAGACTCTCAATTAATAGAGCTTAAAAATTTTGATGAAATTTTTAAAATAATAGAAAAAATAGATGACGAGCTTGAAAAAAATCTTTATAAAGAAAACAAGGAGAAATTATTATTAGAAAAAAACTTGGAAGAAGAGAATTCTAGACTTAATTTTTACCAAAAAGAAAATGAAGAAATAAAAAATTATAAATATTTAAATGAAAAAAGACTTGAGCTTTTAGAAGATGAAACTTACTTTAAAAATTTGAAAAATGAGTTATTTTTTGCAGAGAAGTCAATTCAATTTAAGCCATACTACCAAAGTCTTCTTGATTTAAAAAATAATCAAAAAGAATTCGAAAATAAATTATCCGATCAAAAAGACAAATTATCTATAGTAGAAAAAGATTTAAAAGAAAATTTAAAAAATCTCGGTAATAGGGAAGAAAGCCAAAAAATTATTAGTGAAAAAAAAGAAAATATAATAAAAAATCAATCAGTCTTGGATAAATTTATTAATCTTGAAAAATTAAAAAAAGACTTAGATAAAAATAAAAAAGATTTTTATGATGGTAAAACTTATAAAAATCAAATAGATGATTGTAAAAATAAAAAAGATATTATAGATAAAAAAATAAGAGAAAAATCTAATGATTTATTAAATTATTCAGCAAAACTTGAAAAAATAAATGAAGATAAGCACAAGATAAGCCAAAAAGTTTTTGAATATGAAAATATTTATGAAAAATCTCTTTTAAATGATAAAAAAATTAAGGATTTGTCTAAGATAAAAAAAGAATTAGAAGAGTTAAAGAAAGATTTTGAAATATCAAAAAATTTATTGGATAAGGCTGAGTCAAATAAAAAAGCTATTTTGATAAATGATTTTAGGAAAGATTTAAATAAAAATGGAATTTGTCCTATTTGTGGAAGGATTTTTGAAGGACAAATAGAGTATTTAGATACATTTTCTATAGATTTAGAAAAGGAAAATGAAAAATATTTAAATATAAAAATAAAAAAAGATGTTCTTATAGAAAAAATCGCTGATTTGGAAAAATCTATAGATAAAAATTTGGAAAAATCAGAAGATATTAAGAAAAATCTTGATGAATATAAAAATAAATTAGAAAATCTTAAAATTTCATATGAAAGTCTTTACTATGAATTTGAAAATGAAAAAAGAAGTAAAAAAGATTTTGAAAAAAAATCTTTTGCTTTTGAAAAATCCATAGAAAATTTAAAAAATAAGTTAGAAAAACTTGAAAATTTGGATGATATAGAAAATTTAGAAAATAAATATAAGATAAAAAAAGAAGAGCTTAATAATTTTAATAAAAAATCTATAGAAAATTCTTTGAAAGAAGATAGGAATTTTGTAGAAATAGAAGAAAAAAGAATAAAAAATCTTGATGATAATATAAAAAATCTAGAAAAAGAAAAATCCTCTTTAAATTCCTTGATTGAAAGTTATAAGTCCTATATTAAAGATAATAAGGATAAAATTTCAAAAAATGAAAAGCTATTAGATGAAAAAATAAGTGAAAATTTTAAGGATTTTGATCAGTTTTTAAAATATTTGGAAAATTCAAATAAATTATCAGATAAAAAAGACAAGATAGAAGATTATTTTAAAAATTTAAATAACCTATCAATAAGATTATCAAGCCTTGAAAAATACAAGGATAAAGAAGAATACCAGCCAGAAAATATAAAAGAAAAAATAGAAAAAATAAAAATTGATTTAGAAAAAATTAAAGATTTTATATTTTCTTTAAAACTTAAAAAGACCAGATTAGAAGAAAGTAAAGACCAAATAATTTCAATTCAAAAAGAGCTTAGTAAATTAAAAAATGAAGATGAGATTCTTTATAAACTTTCAAAAATTGCAGACGGTTCAATGTCCAAGGTTTCTGGTAGGGAAAAATTAAATTTTGAAACCTTTGTTTTATCCTATTATTTTAAAAAAATATTAAAGTTTGCAAATATTAGGCTTAAAGAGATGACCGATGGTCAATTTACAATGATTAGAAAAACCCAAACAAGCGATAAGAGAAAAAATTATGGGCTTGATATAGAAATTTTGGATGCAAATACGGGAAAAATCAGAAGTGAGGCTTCTCTTTCTGGTGGGGAGAGTTTTATTGCATCACTTGCTTTGGCTCTTGGACTTTCTGATGAAATTAGTGGGGAAAATGGTGGAATAAAAATTAATACGCTTTTTATTGATGAAGGTTTTGGGACTTTGTCTGATGATTATTTGGAAAAAGCTATAAGAACAATTGAAAAATTATCCTACGATAATAAATTTATCGGCTTAATTTCTCACGTAAAAGAATTAAAAGATGCAATTGATGCAAAAATTGAAGTTTCATATTCAAAAACACAGGGATCAAGTTTGAAGGTGGTTGTATGATAAAAATTATAATGAGCAAATTTCCCGAGGAAAATTCATCATATATTTATAAAGATATAGAAAAAAAATTGGATAATAAAGAAAAATCTTTTTTAATTGTTCCTGAACAATACACCCTAGAAAGTGATATGGATTTTATAGATTCAATTAAATATAAATCAGTCATGGATGCTAAAGTTTTATCTTTTTCATCTCTAATTTCCTATATTTCTCAAAGGTTAAGCCTAAAAAAGAAAGAAAATTTAAATCAAGTTTCAAAAGCAATCTTATTAACAAGTGTGCTTGATGAAATAAATGAAAATTTAAAACTTTTTTCAAACAAATCTTTTGATATAGATTTTGTAAATAATCTTTCTGATTTTTTTACAAATATAAAAGAATATTATTTTGATGATGATTTTTTTGAATCAATAAATATAAATGAAAATATAGATTATATGACTAGGTTAAAATTTAAGGAAATCAAATTAATCTATGAAGCATATTTAAAAAAGCTTGAAAATTCTTATATCGACAAAGAAGATGAGCTTGAAATTATAAAAGATAATTTAAAATATTGTGACTTTTTTAAGGGAGTAAATTTTTATTTTGATAAATTCGATCTCTTGTCAGATTTAAGACTAGATTTTATTAGAGAGTTAATTAAAATTGAGGCAAAAATAACAATTTCAATTTCCATGGACCATAAGTATTATGAAAATAGTATGGCTAAAGATATGGATATTTTTAACCAAAGTATGAGATTTATTGAAAGTTTAAAAGAAATTGACCAAATTAAAATAATAAATCTTGAAAAAAATAATAATCTTTCTGATATTAAACACCTTTATGAAAATTTTGAAAAATATAATCCGAAAATTTATGAGGAAAAAACTTTAAATATAAATATAATTGAATCTATTTCATCCCAAAATGAAATAGAAAATGCGGCGTTAATAATTGAAAAACTTATAAGAAGTGGCCATTCTTTCTCAGAAATTTCTCTTGTAATGGCAAATTCCGATGAGTATGAAAATCTTATAAAAAGAATTTTTACAAGGGCTGAAATTCCTATTTTTATTGATAAGTCAAAAAAATTATCTGATAATCACATAGTAAAAACTTGGCTTTCATTGATTAGGATTCTTGTTTTTAATTTTAGAAAAACTGATCTTGAATCTTTTGTAAGGTCAAATGTTCTTGATTTTGGAGAAAATTCTTTTGAAAGAGTTTTGGCCTTTCAAAATTATATAAATACAAGAAAAATTAAGGGATCAATGATTTTTGATGATAAATATTTTTCCTTGGATGAAAAATTTTATCAAAATGGTGAGAAACTAAAAAATGAGAAAATAGAAGAACTTGAAAAAGTAAATTCAATTAGAAAAATTATAATCTCCTTGCTCAAAGACTTGTACGAAATTAGAAATGAAAAATTAAAGGCTCTTGATTTTGTAAAAGAAATTTTTAAAATTCTTGATACAGAAATAATTAAATCTGGATTTAATCATTTCCAAGAAAATATTAAGGAAAACAGGCTTGATATATTTGAAGAAAACAGCCAAGTTTGGGATAAATTTTTGACGAATTTGGAACAAATCGCAGGAATTTTGGGAAATTCTTATACAAGACTTGATCTAATTTATAAATTATTAGAAAAATCATGTGAAGCTTCATCAATTGGGATTATTCCTCCAGCAATTGACCAAGTTTTGATTGGTGATTTTTCAAGAGATAGGATAAATGATAGGAAGATTAAAATTTTTGTGGGAATGACTGATATTTATTTTCCGGGAAATAATAATAGCGATATTTTAATTTCAGAAAATGAAAAAACTGCTTTAGAAAATGAGGGCTACGACCTTAAAATTTATAAGGAAAAAAAGGACGATAAAATTCTTTTAAATTTACTTAGAATGTTTACTTCATCAGAAAAAATATTTTTCTCCTATTCTCTTATAAATAAGGCAAATGATCCTATGAATATGGCGACAAGTATTTCTGATATTATAAATATTTTCCCAAATATAACTTATAAGAAAATCACTCAAAATAAATTTTCTAATATAAAATATTCGACTGATCTTTTAGATTTAAAGGCAAGCCAAATTTTATGGAATATAAAAAATAAGGAAAATACAAGTGAAAATGAAAAAGAATTTGTAAAAACTTACTTAAAATACAAAAAAGATTACGATGATAATTTTAATTATTCCAAAAATTCTTCCTATAATTTATTTTTAAAAGGACTTACCTATTCTAATGAAAAATTTCCTTTAAGAGAAGATATTTCAAAAAAACTTTATGCAAAAAATAAATTTTCAGTTTCAGAAATTGAAACTTATGCCAAATGTCCATACAAATATTTTGTAAATTATGGACTTAGGGCTAAAGAAAATAAAAATTTGGATGTTGATTATTTAGAAATTGGAAATATTGTCCACTATAATATGGAAGATATTTCAAAAAAATTGCAAGGAATAGATCTTGAAAAATTAGATGAAAAAGATTTAGAAAAAATTGTAAATGAAAGTTTTGAAAAAGCTATCGAAAATTCTCTTGATAGGGACAGAGCAGGGGATAAGAAAAATAAATTTATCCTTTCAAATATTTATGAGTCAACCCAAAAATCTTCAAAAAAAATAATCGACCAAATAAAAAGCGGCGACTTTCAAATTGATGGGGTTGAGGAAAAGTATGGAAGGGGTGAGAAATATCCCCAAGTTTATGTTGATGAGAAAAATTATCTTGAAGGAAGAATTGATAGGATTGATAGGTTTAAAAATTATGTAAGAATAATTGACTATAAAACGGGAGCAAAAGAAATTAGAATTGCCAATGTATTAAATGGTTTTGAGCTTCAATTATTTGTTTACATGCTATCAATAAAAGAAAAAAAATCTGAAAATTTATTGCCTATTGCAAGTTTTTATTTGCCTTTAAAAGATGAGGTTAAAAAACTTGATAAGGCTTATGATAAGGATGCAATAAAAAAAATCTATGATGATAAGACAAAAATGAATGGCCTGATTGTAAAAATAAATGAGGAAGTTTTAAAGCTTTTGGATAAGGATTTTGATGGAAAAAAATCTGATATATTTAAAATTTCTAGGGGAAATGCTAATATTTTTTCACTTGATGAAGAAGAAATTTTGGAAAAATTTATTAAAAAATTAATTTCAAAATATATTTTTGAAATTAAAAATGGAAATATAAAATTAAATCCTCTTAGAATAAACCAAAATACTTATGAATGTACCTACTGCCCTTACAAGTCAATTTGTAAATTTGATTATTCAAAAGACCAAGATAAGTTTAAGGATGTGGATAATAAAATTTCTATTAATGATATAAAAAAGGAGCTATCAGATGAGTAAATTTAAGCCAACTGATGATCAAAAAAAAGCCATAGAAACTAGGGGTAAAAATATAATTGTTTCTGCTGCTGCAGGTAGCGGAAAAACTAGGGTTTTGGTTGATAGGGTGATTTCTTTGATGATTGAAGAAAAAATTCCTATAAAAAATATGATTATTGTAACTTTCACCAACAAGGCTTCAGTTGAAATGAAAGATAGGATAAGGGAAAAATTAAATGATTTACTTAAAGAAGAAAAGTCTGACAAAATTTTTATAAAAAATCAAATTAAATCTATAAATGATGCTTTTATAAAAACTCTCCACTCTTTTTGTGCAGATATGTTGAGGGAAAATTTTTACTTGTCCGATAATCTTTCACCATCTTTTAAAATAGCAGCTGATTCCAAACAAGCTTTGTTGAGAAAAGATTCAATTGATGAGCTTTTTGAAAATGAATACGAAAAAAACGACGGAGAATTTATAAATTTATTGCACAATTTTGGATCAAATAGGTCAGATGATGATGCAAAAACAATAATCCTAGACCTATATGATTTTTCAAAAAGTCAAATAGACCCTCACAAATGGCTCGAAGATAAAACAAGTTCAAATTTTGATTTTGAAAAATTTAAGACTTATATAAAAGAGAGAGTTGAAAATATTATAAAAAGCGCAAGAAATCTAGAAATTTTTATTAAAGAAAGATCTATGCGTGATAAGTATGTGGAGATGATTGAAAGTGACTTGAATTTTTTTGAAAATATAGAATCTTCAATAGAAGAAAAGCCTTGGGATGATATAATAGAAATTTTTGGAAAAAGTCTTTCAAGAATGGTCACAATGTCAAAAAAGCAAGACGACCCAAACGAAAATTTATATGTAAAGTCAAAAAAAAATACCTACAAAGATGAATTTAATTTGATAAAAGACTTGATAAGAAATACAGATTCATTAACTAGGGGATTTTTTGATCCATTGGAAGAGAAAATTTTAAAAGAATTAAAATATTTGGTTTTTTCTTTTGAAGAAATTTATACACAGAAAAAAAGGGAAGAAAATTATTTGGATTTTTCTGATATGGAGCATGAATTTATAAATTTATTGGAAAATGAAGAATTAAATCAAAAATTGAAAAAACAATTTAAGTATATTTTCTTTGATGAATACCAAGATTCAAATGATATTCAAAATTGTATTGTAGAAAAATTAAAAAATGAGAACAATTTATTTTTTGTAGGAGATGTAAAACAATCAATTTATGGTTTTAGAAATGCAAGACCAGAATTATTTTTGGAAAAATTAAATTCTTATGAAGAAGATGAGAATTCATTAAGGATAAATTTGTCCAAAAATTTTAGAACTGACAAGGACTTGATTGATTTCAATAATTATATTTTTGAAAGACTCATGACCAGAGAAAATTCAGACATAGCCTATAAAGACGATGGACATAGGCTAAACTATCATTTCGAATTTGATGAAAATTACCCAAAAGTTTCAATCAAAGCTCTTTCAAAAAATTTAAATGAAGAAGCTTACCTGGTAAAAGAGATTAATAATCTAATAAAGACTGGGCTTGAATACAAGGATATAGCAATCCTACTAAGGGCATCTTCAAAAGCCTATTTATACGAAAATGAACTAAAAAAAGCAGGCATTCCATTTTCATCTGACATTTCAAAAGTTTCATTTGAAACTGTAGAGGTAGAATTTTTTATAAATATTTTAAAGTATATAGCAAATCCAAACGATGATATAAGCCTGCTTTCAGTTTTAAGAAGTGAAATATTTAATTTTTCTGAAGATGATTTGGCAGAAATAAGTCTTTCATCAAATAAATCTTATTTTTACCAAAAATTTAAGGCTTATGGAGAAGAAAATGAAGATGACCTATCCCAAAAAATTTCAGATTTTAATACGATTTTTACAGATTTTTCTTATATTTTAAATTTTTCAAATATGTATGATTTTGCCAATTTTATTTTTGAAAATTCTGGACTTTATGACTTTTTAAAGGCAAGGGACAGGGCAGATGAAAGAATAAAAAACATCGAGGCTTTTATCGAATTGATGGATGATTATGATAAAAATAATGAAAATTCTCTCTTTGGATTTTTGACCTATATTGATAATTTGAAAAATCAAAAAAAAGATAATTTGAAAGCTTCAAGAAATTTATCAGATGAAGAAAATTTAGTTAGGATTATGACCATTCATAAATCTAAGGGACTTGAATTTAAAGCAGTAATTTTGCCAGATTTTTCAAAAAGATTTAATACTCGTGACAATTCAAAAGATATGGTTTTGGATAAGGACTTGGGAATTGGGATTAACATTGCCGATTGGGAAAATAAGATAAAAATTTCTTCGATTAAAAGAGATTTGATTTTGGAAAAATCAAACTTAAATGATAAAAAAGAAGAGATGAGAGTTTTGTATGTCGCCCTAACCCGAGCCGAAAGAAAAATTTCTATTATTGGGAAAAAAGACTTAAATGAAAAGGGTCTTGAAAATATTTTGAATGCAAATTCTCTTTTGGATTTATCATCATATATGGATTGGATTTTAAAAATTTTATGCAATGATAAAATCATTAGTGATTTTGTTGACGTTGATTTTAAAACCGACGTATTTAATAAAGGATTTTTAAATATTGAATATGTAGAAGAATTTGAAGAAAATCTAGAAGAGGATTTAACTGATATAAATAAAATAATAAATTCAGATACCTACAATAAGAAAATTTATAAAAATATAGAAGAAATTTTTGAATTTTCCTACAAAAATAAGGAAAATATTAATAAATCTTTGAAAAAATCTGTAACAGAAATAGCTAAAAATTACGATTTATCAAATGAAGGCTACGAGAAATCTTCCTTTGATCAAAAAGAAAATTCCTATGATTTTAGAAGACCAAATTTTGAAGAAATAAAATTATCACCAACAGATAAGGGATCTTTAATCCACAAAATTTTCCAAGAATTAGAAGTAAAATCTTATGATTTAAATTCACTAGAAAAAGAAATAAATAAATTAATTGATTTGGGAAAAATAAAAAAGGAATATCTTTCATATATAAATTTTGAAAATATTTTGGGATTTTTTAATTCGGAAATCATCCAAAATTTAATGAAAAAATCACCAAAAATTCGAAAGGAAGAATCTTTCCTTAGAAAAATTGATGATTATTATGTAAATGGACAGATTGATATTATGTTTGAATTTAAAGATGAAATTATTCTTATGGATTTTAAAACAGATTCAATAAAAAGAGAAGGATTTTATGACAAGCAAGTTGAAATTTACAAGGACTCCATAGAAGAAGCCCTTGATAAAAAAGTTATTTCATCCTATATTTATTGGTACAATTTCAAAGAATTTGAACAAGTTAATAAAAACCACCATTAATATCAAAATTAGATCCTGTAATATAAGAGCCTTTTTCAGATATTAAAAATTCAACAAGATTTGCAATTTCTTCGGATTTTGCAAATCTTTTTTCTATTAAATCTTCTTTCAAAGATTTTTTATCATCTTCAGACAAGTCTAATTTTGTCATATCAGTATCGACAATTCCTGGAGAAATTGCATTTACCCTTATATTTGAAGGCAAAAGTTCTTTTGAAAGAGCTTTTGTAAAAGAATTAACTCCGCCCTTACTTGCAGAATAAGCAACCTCAAAACTTGCTCCCAAATTTCCCCAAATAGATGAAATATTTATAATAACTCCAGATTTTTGACTGACCATATTTGGAATTGCTCTTTTTGAAGTAAGAAAAATTGAAGATAAATTTGTATTTATAATCTCATTCCAAGAAGAAAAATCCATATCTTGTAAAAGTCCAAAATAAGAAATTCCAGCATTATTTATTAAAATATCTACATGAGAAAAATTTTTCTCAGAAATTTCAAATAAATTATTAACATCTTTTTCACTTTTCACATCACATTTTACTGCAATGACATTTGGATTAGTAAGTCTTAATTCATTTAATAAATTTAAAGCCTTATTTTTATTTTCCTTATAAGTTAAAACCAAGTTGTAGGAATTATTTAATTTTTTTGCAATAGCAGCACCAATTCCTCTTGATGCGCCCGTTATTAATACAGTTTTCATAAATTGATTATATCATATATTTAAGGGTAAGATTTAAAATAGGAGGATGACATGAAATATTATAAATTAAATGATGGAAATAAAATACCAGCATTAGGTTTTGGAACTTATAAAATTACCGACAGAGATGACATGGCAAATGCAATTGAAGCATTTTTTGAAAATTCTTACGAATATTTAGATACAGCAAAAATTTATAATAATGAAGATATAATAGGAGCTGAGCTTAAAAATTCAAATATAAAAAGAAGTGAATATCAAATAGCTACAAAAGTTTGGCCAAGTGATTTTGGATCTGATAAAACAAAAAAATCATTGGACCAGTCTTTAGAAAAATTACAAACAGATTATTTGGATGTGGTTTTACTTCATTGGTTTGGAAAAGATTTTGATAAATCATGGAAAGTTTTTGAAGATTACAAAAGACAAGGAATTGTAAAAACAATAGGAGTTTCAAATTTTGAGCTATCTCAATTACAAAAACTTTTAGAAATTGGAGAAAAACCTGCAATTGATCAATTAGAATCAAGTCCACATTTTCAAAATGACGAAACAGTAAGATTTTTAAAAGAAAATAATATAATCCACCAAGCCTGGTCACCAATTGCTAGAGGAAGAAGTGAATTATTGGAAGAATTTGTGATAAAAAAACTTTCAAATAAATATAATAAGACCCCAGCTCAAATAGTTTTGCGTTGGCATATAGAAAGAGGATCAATGCCAATTCCAAAATCAACAAATCCAAAAAGAATAAAAGAAAATATAGAAATATTTGATTTTTCACTTGATGATGAAGATATGAAAGCAATAAAATCAATTGATCTTAAAAAAAGATATTCATCAGACCCAGAAGATGAAAAATGGTTAGAAGATTTACTTGAAAAAATGTAAAAAATATAAAAAAATTCTGCAAATTAATGCAGAATTTTTTTAATATGGGGCATATTGTTTGATTTTTTCTTATCTATTTTCAAAAATTTCTTTTATTTCGTCTTCATTTATTCCAACCATCGCTTCGCCAAGATCTTTTGAAACTTCTAAAATAATTTCAGGCTTATCAAAATTTTCTACGGATTTTACTATAGCCTTTGCTCTTTTTTCTGGATTTCCAGATTTAAAGATTCCACTTCCAACAAAAACACCATAAGCGCCAAGTTGCATCATTAAAGCTGCATCGGCAGGAGTTGCAACTCCACCAGCAGAAAGATTTGCAACAGGAAGTTTTTTATTATCCCTTACATATTTTAAAAGATTTACATCAACTGCTAAATCTTTTGCATATGTAAAAATTTCATCATCAGTTAAAACAGAAATTCTTTGAATTTCTCTGTTTATTTCTCTCATATGTCTTACAGCTTGAACAACATTTCCTGTTCCTGCTTCACCCTTTGTTCTAATCATTGAAGCTCCTTCAGAAATTCTTCTTAAAGCTTCAGAAATATTTCTTGCTCCACAAACAAATGGAGTCTTAAATTTCTTTTTATCAATGTGGTTGTAATCATCAGCTACAGTTAAAACTTCAGATTCATCAATATAATCAATTCCCAAGGCTTCAAGAATTTGTGCTTCAACAAAATGTCCAATTCTAACTTTAGCCATTACAGGAATTTTAACAGCATTCATTATCTCTTCAATCATTTTTGGATCGCTCATTCTAGAAACGCCACCAGCAGCTCTAATATCTGCAGGAACTCTTTCAAGAGCCATAACAGCACTTGCACCAGAAGCTTCTGCAATTTTTGCTTGCTCAACATTCATAACGTCCATAATAACCTTTTTTTCAAATTTAGCATTTATATCTTTTTCAGTCATTTTTTATCTCCTTAATATTTATCTTGATTCTATTATATGATAAACTGTAACTAATAAAAGTAACAAAAAATAAAAAAATGAGGGGTACAGATGTATTTGAATTTGCCAAGAAATAAAAAATATCTTTACGAAAAAATTTACCAAATAATTAAAAATAAAATAATAAAAGGAGAAATAAAAGAAGATGAAAAGCTTCCATCCATTAGAAATTTATCAAAAGATATCAATGTTTCAATTAATACAATAAAAAAAGTTTACTATAAACTTGAGGAAGAAGGCTATATTTATGTAAAAGATAAGAGTGGATTTTATTGTAAAAAAATTGATGATTTAATTATTTTGGATAAAAAAGAATTAAATATAAAGAAGATTGAAGATGAGAAAATCAAATATGATTTTTCAATCAGTGGTGTTGATTATGAAAATTTCCCCTATAAAATCATGCAAAAATATATGAAAGACGCTATTGATAAAAAAGATTTGAAGATTTTAGACAAGGGATCTTATAAGGGTTATCCGCCTTTAAGAGAGGCTATAAAAAGATATTTAAAAAATTCAAGAAATATTGAAACAAACGCTAGAAATATAATTATTTCATCATCAACTGAGCATTTATTTTCTATGATAAAAACACTTCTCACAGACCAAACACTTTTTGCCTTTGAAAACCCAGGCTACGCCTTTGGAAATAAATTTTACACCTATGATTTAAAAAATCCAATCCCACTTGACCTTGATGATCAGGGAGTAAAAATTGATAAGTTATCAGACTTAAATGCCTTGTGTTTATTTGTGACCCCTTTCAATCAATTTCCGACGGGTACAGTTATGTCGATTCAAAGGAGAATAGAAATTTTAAATTGGGCTTCACTTTCAAAGGATAGGTACATTATTGAAGATGATTATGACAGCGAATTTAAATTTAAGGGATATCCAACAGAAAGCTTAAAAGCAATGGATAAAAATTCTGATGTTATTTATTTTGGATCTTTTTCAAAATTAATAGCTCCATCAATGAAAATTTCTTATATGGTTTTGCCGGATGATTTGCTTAAAAAATATGAAAATAATTTTAAAGACCTTTCAAATACAGTTTCAAATTTCTTGCAAAAAGCTCTAGCATCTTTTATTGAAAGCGGAGAATTTGAAAAACACATTAATAGGATGAAAAATATTTATTATAAAAAATTTGAGCATATTTTAAAAAAATTAGAAGAAATAGAAGAAATTTCTTTTCTTTCAAAATCAAATTCCCTCAATTTATTAATAAAAGTTGAGGATTCGGTGGATATAAAAAAATTTACAAAGATTTTAAATGAAAATTGTGTAAGATTGGTAAATATTAATAAGTTTACTTATAACAAATTTGAAAAAGAAAACTATTTTATTATGGGCTATGCAAATCTAAGTTTAGATGAAATATCTTCTGGTTTTGATATTATAAAATATGCAATAAAAAATTCAAAAATAAATTAAAATCTCTCTTAGCAGATATTTCAGAGCGTAGACAAACCCTCAAGCACGAATATCGGACTTCAAAAATTGTTGATTTCTAAATTCCAAAATTCTAAAAACGCAAACTCGCTAACGCTCAAACAGTGCGTTTTTTGACAAATTTTAAAATTTGAAATCAAATCAATTTTTTCCGTATGATATTCTTAGCATGAGGATTTGTATACTTTGTAAACAGTCAGAAATCTCTCTTCGTAGAGATTTTTTTTAAAAATTTTTTAAAAAAATAGTTGAACATTGTTCAGAAAGTTGTATTATATATTTGTAGCAATAAATGAACGATGTTCATTATAAGAGTTAAGGAGTAGATATATGAGTGATCAAATAAATAAAAAAGAAAAAATCATGCAAGCAGCTTTAAAAATTTTTGAAAAAAAAGGATCTGAAAAAACTTCAGTCAGAGATATTATGACAGAAGCAAATTTGGGTCTTGGAACTTTCTATTTGTATTATTCAGATAAAAATGATTTGAAAGAAAAAATGGTTTTAAATCTGGCAACAGATATTATTTTAAGTGCTGAAAAAACTTGTACTCAAGAAGATCCTATTGAAAGATATATTTCTTTTGTAGATTTCATTATTGATTATTTGATCTCTCATCCTTTTGAGCTTGATCTTTTGAGTAAAAATATTACTTGGACTCTTTATACGAAAATTGAAAATGATTATGGCTTAAGCGAGGCAGATTCAACTTTGAAATTTATTTTAAATAAATACGAAAATTTATTTTTAACAAGCCATACTGAGTCTGAAAAATTATATATTTTATCACTTACTCTTGAGATTATGATGTCTACTTGTAAAAGTGCTGTTTTGGAAGATTCAATTCTAACGATTGATGAAATGAAACCAGTTTTATTTGCTATTATTAGAAAAATTTTTAATAGAATAGGAGAGAATAAATGAAAAAAATAAGCAAGTTTATTTCACATCATCCTAGACTTGTATTACTAATAATGACTTTATTATTAATACCTTCTTGGTTTGCTTATAAAAATACTGGTGTAAATTATGATATTTTGTCATACTTGCCAGCTGACTTAGAATCAACCCAAGGTCAAGAAATTCTTGATAAAGATTTTAAAAATGCTGCAACAGGCATGCTTCTTTTAAAAGGTGATGATTATGATGCTGATAAACTTAAAAATGAAATTTTAAAAGTTGATGGGGTAGAAGATGTTATTTCAAAAACTTCAATTCTTGGAAGTAGTGTTCCAAATGAATTTTTGCCAGATGAAATAAGGGATGTTTTTTATTCAAAAGATTGCACCTTGTTAATGGTAAAATTTAGCGAAAGTTCTTCATCTTTTAGGACAATGAAGGCTATAGAAAATATAAAAAAAATCGAATCCAAAGAGAAATTTTTAAGTGGAATTAGTTCACTTGTTAAAGATACTAAAGACTTAATAGATCACGAAACACCAATTTATGTGGCTTTGGCGGTTGTTTTGGCCTTGGTTGTTTTATCTCTTACAAATGAATCAACTATTATTCCATTTTTGTTTATTTTAAACATTGGCTACGCAATTTTATATAATTTTGGTACAAATTTATTTTTGGGAGAAATTTCTTATATTACAAAGGCAATAGCTGCAGTTTTGCAACTTGCAGTTACAACAGACTATTCAATATTTTTGTATCACAGATATGTTGAAGAAAAGAGAATTAATAAAAATAAAAATGATGCAATGGATGTAGCAATCCAAAAAACTGTATCATCAATTTTTGCATCTTCACTTACAACTTTTGCAGGATTTATTGTATTAATCATAATGCGTTTAGGACTTGGAAAAGATATTGGTCTTGTCATGAGTAAGGGAGTTTTACTTGGACTTATGTCTACGATAGTTGTTTTGCCACCAATGATTTTGGTTGCAGAAAAATTAGTTGCAAGATTTAATCACAGGATATTTTTGCCATCCTTTGAAAAAACTTCACATTTTGTTTTAAACCATAAAAACGGATTATTTATCGCTTTTTTGATTTTATTTATTCCTGCAATCTATGGAGCAAGAAATACTGACTTATATTACAATTTGGACAGGTCCTTGCCACAAGATTTGGATTCTATAGTTGCATTAAATAAAATGAAAAAAGATTTTAATATGGCATCAACTCACTTTGTTGTAGTAGATGAAAATTTAAGCAAGAAAAATATAAATTCGCTTGTAGATGAATTAAAGGATGTTGATGGAGTTAATAGTGTTTTAAGTGCAAATTCTTTAACAGGTTTAACCATACCAGATTCAATTTTACCTGATAATTTAAAAGATAATTTTACTAAAAATGGCTACCAAATGATAATGATTAATTCAAAATATCAAACAGCATCTGATAAGGTAAACAAGCAAGTAGATAAAATAAATAAAATTGTAAAAAATCACGATAAAAAAGGATATCTAACAGGTGAAGCAGTTTTAACAAAAGATTTAACAGTTTTATCTGATAGAGATTTTAAAATGGTAAATATAGCTTCGATTATTATAGTTTTTATAATTATTGCTATTGTATTTAAGTCATTTGCCATTCCTGTGGTTTTAATTGCTGTAATTGAGCTTGCAATCCAAATAAATATGGGAATTCCATTTTATCTTGGCCAAACTATTCCATTTGTTACATCAATAATTATTGGAGTTGTTCAATTGGGATCAACCATAGATTATTCAATTTTAATGATGGATAGGTTTATTGCAGAATACAAAGAAGTAAATGATGTAGATCAAGCTTTAAAATTGACAGTAAAAGAAACATCAAAATCAATAGTTACTTCAGCCTTATCATTTATGGCAGCAACTGTTGGAGTTGGTTTGTACTCAAGAATGGAAATAGTATCAACAATTTGTATGCTTTTGGCAAGGGGTGCAATAATAAGTATGCTTGCTATAATCTTATTTTTGCCAACATTAATTAAAATTGCATTTCCATTTATAAGAAAAACTACAAAGGGATTAAATTAGGAGGAAGATATGAAAAATAAATTAATGAAAGGATTTTCATTAGTTCTTGCAAGTAGCTTGTTGATGACTAATGTTGCCTACGCACAAGAAGCAAATATTAGAAAAAACGAAACAATTTATGTTACAAAAGAAGCTGACAAAATTAAAGATAAAACTGGGTCAATTTGGATAAATTCTGACAACAATATTAAAATAAAAGATAAAACAAGTTTAAAGGATGTAAAAAATTTAAAAACTGATAAAAAAGTTGATCTTGAAAATGGATATATAAATTGGAATGAAGACAGCAAGGATATCTACTACCAAGGAAAAACAAAAGAAGATTTACCAGTTGATATCAATGTGAAATATATTTTGGATGGAAAGGAAATGACCTTTGATAAATTAAAGGGAAAATCTGGCCATTTAAAAATTGAAATAGAAGCAGTGAATAAAATAAAAACAAATGCAAAAATAAATGGCAAAGAAAAGGAAGTTTATTCACCATACCTTGCTCTTACAGAAATAAGTTTTGACTCAGCAAAGGTTAAAAATCTTACAACAGATGATGGAAAAATTGTAAAAGATGGAAAAAATCAAATAGTTGCAGGAATCCTTACTCCAGGTTTAAAAGAAAATTTCAAGGGTTTAATTGAAAACGACAAAATAGATTCTTTTAAAGATAAAATAGAAATGGAAATGGATGTAAAAGATTATGAGCCTACAGAAATTTATGCTCTAATAAGTAATGAATTTTTCCAAGATGAAACTAAGCTTTCTTCAATCGATGAATTAGAAAATGGAATAAATGAACTTGAAGATAATGCAGCAAAACTTGTGGATGGAGCAAATAAATTAGGAGAAGGAAGCAAAAAATTAAACGATGGAATTGGAAAATTAAATGAAGGAGCAGGACAATTATCCCAAGGATCAAGTAAAATTGTAAGCTCTTTTGACCAATTAGCAAATGGATTTTCAAGCTTACCAGGAAAGATTCAAACAGTAAATTCAGCAGTAAATCAATTAAATAATGGTGGATCAAAACTTTATTCTGGAGTAAACCAATATACAGGAGCAGTTTGCGAAATAAATAAGAATATGGCTTTATTAAACCAAGGAGCAGAGAGCTTAAAAAATGGTGCAAGTGAAATAGATTCATCACTTGAAAAACTAAATAAGGGAACAAGTTCATTAAGAAAAACTTTAACACAAAATTCAAATAATAATGATTTAGGAAAACTTACATCTTCAATGGGTGACTTATCAAATGGACTAGATCAATTATCAAAAGGAATAAGTCCACTTGCAGATAGCCTAAGTCAATTAAGTGGGGGACTTGCAAAAATTGATCAGTCATCAAAAAACTTAAATCAAGGAATAGAAAATCTTAATCAAAATGCTCAAAGCCTACCAAGTCTTGACTCTGATATAGAAAATTTAAATGCACAAATAAACTCAATTGATCAGGTCATAGGAAATTTACAAGCAAAAAATGAAGATGGTTCTATGTCAGGAGAAATTGAAAATTTAAATGCTATAAAACAAGGACTTATGTCTGAGGCTCAATCTCTTGGAGCAAAAAATCAAGGAAATGCTGCTATAAAAGCAGGCCTTGGAGAAATTTCAAAAGGTTCTGCTGATCTTTCAAATGCAATCGGACAAGAAAACAAGGGTCTTGGTCAAGTAAGCGAAAAATTAAACCAATCAAAAGAAAAAATCCAAACATCATCAACTAAGCTTTCAGAAGGAAGCAAACAAATATCTGATGGATTGTCAAAAGCTAATATCAAAAAATTAGAAGATTCAGTTGTAATGATTGATGAGGCAACAGGTAAAATTAAAGCCGGTTCTGAAAAATTGAAAGCTGGAGCTAATCAAAATCAAATAGGCGTAAATAAGCTTTCAAATGCCATAAATGAGCTTGATTCAAATTCTGAAGAACTAAGAAATGGTTCAGCAAGTCTTTCTAGCGGTTTAAAACAATTCCAAGAAAGATCAAAAGCTTTATCATCACTTCAAAATATAAACGAAACAGCCATAAATCCAATGGCAAATGGAATTAAACAATTAGACAGTGGAATAAATAAATTAAGTGATTCAACTGGAGAATTAAAAAATGGAAGTGATCAATACGAATCATCATTTGAAAAATTCCAAAAAGGATTAAGCGATTATAAAACAAAGGGAATAGATAAATTATCTGATAAATCAAAAGATATAACACAAGCTAAAGACATTCTTGATCAAATGTCAAAATTGGCAAAAGAAAATAATTCTATAACAGGAACAAGCGATAATTTTGAGACAAAATCAAGAATTATTGAAAAAATAAAATAAAATAATTGTAAATAATTTTTAGTATCAACCCAAACCTTAAAAAGAGGTATGGGTTGATATTTTTTATGTAAAATTTTTTATCAATTAATAAAAAAAAAAGCTTTTTTATATATTCTTATAAAAAAATCCGATACCACACATAATAATATAATTTGTGATATCGGATTTTCATTTTAAAATAAAAGTAAAAAATTTAATTATCTAGCCTTATTTTTTATATATTTGTCGATATTTTCAGCAGCTTTTTTACCAGCTCCCATTGCAAGAATTACTGTTGCAGCACCACTTACTGCATCTCCTCCTGCAAAGACTCCGTCTTTGCTTGTCATAGTAGAATCATCAATTATAATTCCACCCCAAGATTCTGTATTTATATCATCATTTGTTTGTTTGATTAATGGGTTTGGAGATTGACCAATTGAAACTATTACAGAATCAAAATCAACTTCTTCGTATTTTCCAGTAGGAACAGGACGTCTTCTTCCAGATTTGTCCTCTTCACCTAGTTCCATTATTTCAAGTTTAACTTTTTTAACCCAACCATTTTCTCCTTCAATTTCTACAGGATTGTGGAGGTTCATAAAATTAATTCCTTCTTCTTTTGCGTGGTGACTTTCTTCAGCTCTTGCTGGCATTTCTTCGAAACTTCTTCTATAAACAACAGTTACATCAGCGCCCATTCTTTTTGCACTTCTTGCCGCATCCATTGCCACGTTTCCACCGCCAACTACACAAACTTTTTTGCCTATATGAACTGGTGTTTCGTATTCTGGGAATTTATATGCTTTCATCAAATTCATTCTTGTTAAAAATTCATTTGCTGAATAAACTCCATTTAAATTTTCTCCTTCAATTCCCAAGAATTTTGGAAGACCTGCTCCGGTTGAAACATAAACAGCTTCAAAATCTTCTTCAAACAATTCATTTATTGTTTTTGTTCTTCCAATAATTGTATTTCTTTGAAGTTTAACTCCAAGACCAATTACATTTTTCAATTCTTTTTGAACCAAAGTTTTTGGCAACCTAAATTCTGGAATACCATACATCAAAACTCCACCAGCTGTGTGGAAAGCTTCAAACATTACAACTTTATAACCTAATTTCGCAAGGTCAGCTGCACAAGAAAGTCCAGAAGGACCAGAACCAACAACGGCAACTTTTTTATTTTGTCCAGTAACTTCAACAGGTTTTTTATAATCCTTATTCATGTTATAATCTGCAACAAATCTTTCAAGTCTACCGATTCCTACTGGCTCACCATTTTTTCCTCTTGTACAAACTCCTTCACATTGGTTTTCTTGTGGACAAACTCTACCACAAATTGCTGGAAGGTTATTTGTTGATGAAATTATTTCGTAAGCTTTTTCTAAATCACCTTCAACAACTTGGTGAATAAATTCTGGAATTCTTACAGAAACAGGACAGCCGTCAACGCATGGTTTATTTTTACATTGAACGCATCTTTGAGCTTCCTCTTGGGCCATTTTTAAATCATAACCAAGAGCTACTTCGTCAAAATTTTTGTTTCTAACATTTGGATCTTGTTCAGGCATGCTTACCTTTTCTTTACTCATATTAAATTTTGCCATTTCTCATATCTCCTGTTAGTCTACAAATGTGTTCTCTTTCTTCTTGTTGGTAATTTCTTCCTCTGTTCATGGCTTCATCAAAATCAACTTCAAAAGCATCAAAATCTGGTCCATCAACACAGGCAAATTTCATTTCGCCTCCAACAGTAATTCTACAACAACCACACATACCAGTTCCATCAACCATAATTGAGTTTAAAGAAACTATAGTAGGAATGTCATATTCTTTTGTTACAAGGGCAGTATTTTTCATCATAATCATTGGACCTATTGCCAAAACAAGATCATATTTTTTTCCATTTTCAATATTTTCTTTTAAAACTTCAGTAACAAAACCTTGTTTACCGTAAGATCCATCGTCAGTTGTAATGTATAAATTGTCTGAAGATTCTTTTAATTCGTCTTCAAGAATTACTATGTCTTTATTTTTAAAGCCCATGATTACATCTGTATGAGCTCCAATTTTATGTAAATATTTTGCTTGAGGATATGCAATAGCTGTTCCCAAACCTCCACCAATTACACAAACATTTTTTCCCTTGTATTGATCAAGTTCAGTTGGTTTTCCCAAAGGACCAACAAAATCCAAAAATCCGTCGCCTGCTTTTAATTCATTCATTCTTATAGTAGTTCCACCAACTATTTGAACTATTATCGTTACGTTTTCATCATCAGTTTCAGAAATTGTAAAAGGAACCCTTTCACCTTTCTCATCTATTCTTAAAATTATAAATTGACCAGGCTTAGCTCTTTTTGCAATATCTGGTGAATTTACAACAAATTTAATGGTTGAATCATTAAGATTTGTTTTTTCAATTATTCTTGCCATATATCCTCCTATTTATATCTTCATTAATATTTTAACAATAACAAATAAAAAATCAAGTGACTAAGTTTAAATTAATAGTAAAATACTAGAGTATAAATAAAAGGAGGAGAGATGGAAAAAAGAACTTATTCTGATAAAGAATTAATTAAGAAATTTATTCCTTATTATAAGGATTACAAAAATATTTTGGCTATCGATTTATTTTCTGCATTTTTAACAACTGTTTGCGAATTAATTTTACCAATAATTTTATCAACGCTTACAGACCATGCAGCAAATTCTAGCCTGACTTATTCAATTATTTTAAAACTTACATTAATATATGCTCTTACAAAACTTGTAGAAGTTGCCGGAAGATATGTAATGCAATCTTACGGCCATATAATGGGAGCTCACATTGAAAAAGATATGAGAAGGGATATTTTCAAACACTTTTTGACAATGTCTACAGCTTTTTTCAATGAAACAAAAATTGGACAACTAATGAGTAGGATGACAACAGATCTTTTTGATATAACTGAATTTTCTCATCACTGTCCTGAAGAATTTTTTATAGGTTTTATAAAACTTTCAATATCATTTGTAGTATTGATGACTATAAATATTCCTTTGACTCTTGTTTTGTATATAATTATTCCACTTATGGTTTATGCAGCAAGAATAAAAAGAAGAGCTTTTTCAAGATCCGTAAAAAGTGAAAAGAAACAAATTGGAGAAATAAATTCAAGTATTGAAGATTCTCTTTTGGGAATAGATGTTGTAAAATCTTTTGCTAATGAAAAATTAGAAAAAAAGAAATTTAAAAAAGGCAATGACAAATTTGTCGATATCAAAAAAGTAAAATACTATAATATGGCATCTTACAATATGATTAACCAATTATTTGCTGGAAGTATGTATGCTGTTTTAATAATTATGGGTGGAAATTTTGTAATAAAAGGAAAGATAAGCCCAGGGGATTTGGTGGCCTTTGTTTTATATCTAAATATAATTATTGCTACTGTAAATAGGCTTGTAGAATTTACTGACCAATATCAAAAAGGGATTACAGGAATTGAAAGATTTAATGAAGTTATTAATATGAAATCTGATATTTTTGATAAGGAAAATACAAAAAAACTTACAGATGTTAAGGGAAAAATTTCCTTTGACCATGCTTATTTTAAATATCCTGACCAAGACGAAAAAGATCCATGGACTTTGGAGGATATTAATTTTGATATAAGTATTGGTGAAAATGTTGCTCTAGTTGGACCATCTGGAGCTGGTAAATCTACAATTACAAAACTTATTCCAAGATTTTATGAATTAAACAAGGGAAAAATTTTAATTGATGATAAAAATATTAATGATTTGACCTTGGATTCTTTGAGAAATAATATTGGAATTGTCCAACAAGATGTTTATCTTTTTGGAGCAAGTATCAAAGATAATATCTTATATGGAAAAGAAGACGCAAGTGATGAAGAAATTATAAAAGCAAGTAAGCTTGCAGGAGCTTATGAATTTATAATGGAACTTCCTGATGGATTTGATACCTATGTTGGAGAAAGAGGAGTAAAACTTTCTGGAGGTCAAAAACAAAGAATTTCTATTGCAAGAGTATTTTTGAAAAATCCTCCAATTTTGATTTTGGATGAAGCAACTTCATCTTTGGATAACACAAGTGAAGCTATTGTTCAAGATTCTTTGGAAAAATTATCAAAGGGAAGGACGACATTAACAATTGCTCACAGACTTTCTACAATTATAAATGCGGATTCAATTCTAGTTTTAACAGAAGATGGAATTGTTGAAAGAGGAAGTCATAAAGAATTACTTGAGAAAAAAGGAATTTATTACAAACTTTATAATTCTAATAATGAAGAGCTTTTTGGTTAGTAGACAGATAAAAATAACTTGGGTATAATCATGTTAGATTGGAGAAAAATGTGAAAAAAATATTTGGAAAATTTATCCATGGACTAGCAAGTGCATTAAATTCTATATTTAATTTTTTAATAAATATTTTAAATGCTATAGTTACAGTCTTTGAAGGTTTAAGTCAAGTTATTATGCTAATTGGATGCTCAGTAATTTTTGCACTTCCTTTATTTTTTATAGCTATACCACCTAAAGTTTTTACTATACTTTTAATAATTGCAGTAGTTCCATTTCTTGGTAAATCTTTTATTTCCCTTTTAAGATATGGAAACTATACATTGATTGAATGGATGTATGATAAGGCTGATAGCTTAATTTCAGGCGAGAAAAAAGGATTTGATAATTTATCAGATTATGCAAAAAAATATAGGCTAGACCAAGAAAGAGAAAGAAGAAGACAGGCTGAAGAAGAAAGACAAAGAAGACAAGAAGAAATGAATCAAAGATTTGAGGAATTTTTTCAAGGTTTTAATTTTTCGGGATTTGATTTTGATGAAAGAAATTTTAATGGTGGCTATAATACAGGATCATACCAAAACGGTGGATTTGTAAATGATATTGGTTTTAAGGAAAAATATCAAAAAGCCTGTGATACTTTGGGAGTAGCCTATACAAGCGATCAATATGAGATTAAGCTTGCATACAGAAAACTTGCCAAAAAATATCACCCGGACATAAGCACAGATCCGGATGCGACAGAAAAATTTCAAAAAATAAATGATGCTTACGAATTTCTTTCTTTAGATAATATTAATAAATACAAAAATATGTAAATTTTTCTAAGTAACTTTCCTCTAATTTAAGGAAAGTTACTTTTGTATTAAAAAAGGAATATATATGAAATACAGGGAAGATGATATAAATAAATTGCTCGAAATCACATCAAGAGCTGGAGCTATGATGTTAAGAAATGGTGCAGAAATTTATAGGGTAGAAGATACGGTTGAAAGAATAATTAGATCTATTTATGAAGCAAGCGATATAGATGTTTTTGCAACTTTTAACGCCTTAATATATTCTTTTAATGTTGATGGTAGGACCTATGCAAATGTTAAGAGGGTAAAAAATAGGGGAAATAATTTAATAGTAGTTGATAAGGTAAATTCATTTTCAAGAAAATTTTGCAATCATGAATTTAGCCTTGATGAGGCCTTAAAAGAACTTGATAAAATTAAAAAAACTTCCAAGGCAGATGTTAAATTAAAAATCATTGGAGCAACCCTTGCTTCAACAGCTTTTCCAATGATAGTTAACTCAAAAACACCAAATCTTTTGGATTTACCAGTTACCTTTATTGTCTCACTTTTAACGTATTTAATTTTTATTAAAATTGAAAAGAAGATGTACGGATACTTTATAGAAAATTTCGCTGCAGGAATAATGGTTTCACTTTTTGCTCATCTAATAGGAGAATTTATTTTTGGTTTTAATATGGCAAATGTAATTATTTCATCAATGATGCCCTATGTACCGGGATTTTTACTTACAAATTCTATAAGAGATTTGATGAGTGGAGATTCAACAAGTGGACTAACGGGACTTGCTATGTCATTTTTTGTTTCCCTTGCTCTTGCAATTGGAGTTGCTTTTCCAATGACATTATTTTAAGGAGGAAATATGCAATATATTTTGGGATTTATATTTTCATATTTATCAGCTGTAGGATTTGCTATGTTTTTTTCTTGCCCTAAAAGATCAATAGGACTATCATCTCTTGCTGGAGCCGTAGGATTTTTAATTTTCATGCTAGTTAGAGATTTTTATGGTGGATTATTTTTGTCGGTTTTTTTGGGATCATATTTTACTGGAATTGTTGGAGAAATATTTGCAAGAAAATGCAAGATGCCAGCAATATTATTTATAGTTCCAGGAATGATAAATCTAGTACCAGGAAAAGGAATTTATAATACCTTATTTTATTTTATTGATGGACAAAAATCCCTTGCTCTTGTAACTTTATTTGATACCATGGCAGTTGCATCAGCAATTTCATTTGGAATTTTGTTAGCATCAGTTTTATCAAAATCATTAATGAGTTTTAAATTTAGAAAACCAAGCAAAAAGTATGATTGGAGAAAGAAAAAATGAAAAAAATTTATTTGGCAGGCGGATGTTTTTGGGGAGTTGAAGCATATTTTAAAGACATAAAAGGTGTAGAAGAAACTTTAGTTGGATATGCAAATGGAAATTGTGAAAAAACGACTTACGAAAATTTGTACCAAACTCTCCACGCTGAAACTGTAGAAATTACTTATGATGGGAAAGAAGCTTCATTAAAAAGAATTTTGGAATATTTTTACTATATAATCGATCCGTTTTCAATAAATAAGCAAGGAAATGATGTAGGTCTTCAATATAGAAGTGGAATTTTTTCAAAAGATGAAAAAGATTTAGAATTTTCAAAAAAATTTATAAAAGAAAAACAAAAAAATGAAGAAAGAAAAATTCAAATTCAAGTCGAAAAATTAGAAAATTTTATAAAAGCTGAAGATTATCATCAAGATTATTTAGAAAAAAATCCAAACGGCTACTGCCACATTGATTTGTTAGACAAACCAAACCTAGATTAAACTAGGTTTTTTCTTTTGAAAAAAATTCAAATTAATAAATTTAAAATGATAAAATTGATTTTTAAAAACTTTATAATACAATGCTTGTAGAAGAAATTATTCTATGTTATTATACTCAAAGGAGAGGATAATATGGATCTTATTGATGAAAATAATTTAACTAAAAATCAAAAAAATTTGTTGGATTTAAAAATTCGCCTTATAAAGGCTGAGTATGAATTGAATTTTTATTTGACAGGATATGAAAATCTTAGTCAATTTCATGATGACAAGGAAAAGCTTGATAGGCTTTTTGTTGATTCTTATGTTTCATTGAGAGATCATAAGCTTTATGATTTTGTTGAAAAAATCGATAGAATTAAAGAAAGTGATTTTTCTTATAAAAAAGACAATAGGAAAATTCAAAATTTTCTTAAAAGCTTAGAAGATATTAAAAATTTAGATGATGATGAGATTATAAAACAAAAGGGTAGAATAAAAAACAGAATTCGTAAGATGGAAATGGCAGCAAGTGAGATTGAATATGTTTTGCTTGGATCTTTGCCAAGAAATTATTATAGTTAGGAGTTTATATGGCAATAAAATATGATATAGTGGAAAATTTAGGAGTTCTTTCAACAAATGCCAAAGGATGGACAAAGGAATTAAATCTTGTTTCTTGGAATGATAGGGATCCTAAGTATGATTTGAGAGATTGGAATGAAGATCACACAAGAATGAGCAAGGGAATTACTTTTACAAAGGAAGAAGCTGAAGTTTTAAAAGAAATTTTAAAAGAAGAATTTGACGACTAAGACCTAAATTTTTAGGTCTTTTATAAATTAAAAGGAAATTTTAATGATATATTTTGATTATGCAGCTACATCAATAAAAAGAAAAGAAATTTTGAAAAATATTTTTGAAAATATGGAAAATTTTGATGGAAATCCTGATTCTTTGCACGCTTTGGGTAGGGCTGGCAAAAAAGTATTGGAAGAATCAAGACAAGCAATTGCAAAATCTATTAATGCAAATCCAAACCATATAATTTTCACATCTTCTGCAAGTGAGGCAAATAATACAATTTTGTCAAATTTTAAGGATGACTTTGTTATTACTTCAAAAATCGAGCATGATTCTATTTTAAATACTGTAAATAGGGAAAAAACAATTTTTCTTGATGTTGATAAAGATGGATATTTTTCTCTTGACGAATTGAAAGAAAAACTTACAGATGAGGTAAAATTAGTTTCTTTGATGTTTGTAAATAATGAAATAGGGGCAATTGAGCCAGTTTATGAAATTGGAGAATTTTTAAAAGATAAGGATGTTTTTTTCCATGTTGATTGTGTTCAAGCTTATTCTCATATTGATATTGATGTAGAAAAACTTCATTGTAATTCACTTTCTCTTTCAGGACACAAAATTGGAGGGATAAATTCTTTTGGTGTTCTTTATTGTAATAAAAAAATAAATCCACTCATTAAAGGAGGGGAGCAAGAAAAAGATAGGCGTGCTGGAACTTCTTTTACTATGGGAGCATATTCAATGGCAAAAGCCTTCCCAAAGGCTTTAAGTGAAAGAGAAAAAATCAAAGAATTAAAATCATATTTTGTAAAAAAATTAGAAGAATCCAATTTCCTATATGAAATAAATGGAAGTTTGGAAAATTCTACTGACCATATATTAAATTTATATTTTCCTAAGGTTAAAAATGAACTTCTTCTTACATATTTGGACATGAACGGAATTTGCATTTCTGTTGGATCTGCTTGTAGGGCTGGAAGTGTTGAAGCAAGTAATGTTATAAAAAATATGTATGATGAAGAAAGGGCAAGACATTCTGTAAGATTTTCTTTTGGTTTTACAAATACAAAAGAAGATATTGACTATACTTTTGAAGTTTTGAAAAAATTAAGGGGGATAGATGGAAAAGAAAGATAAGAAAGATATAAAAGTTATCGTTGGTGTAAGTGGTGGAGTCGATTCATCTGTTGCAGCCCTCTTATTAAAAAAAGAAGGCTATGATGTAAGCGGAATTTTCATGAAAAATTGGGACGAGGAAGATGAAAATGGAGTTTGTACTGCAGAAGTTGATTACGAAGATGCAGTTAAAGTTTGCAATCAAATTGGAATTCCATATTATTCCATAAATTTTGAAAAAGAATATTATGATAGGGTATTTTCATATTTTCTTGATGAATATAAAAAAGGAAGAACTCCAAATCCTGATATAATGTGTAATAAGGAAATAAAATTTAAAGCATTTTTGGATTATGCAAAAGATTTGGGAGCAGACTATCTTGCAACAGGTCATTATGCAAGAGTTGATAGGTCAGAAGGCGAAACCAAAATGCTAAGAGGTATTGATTCAAACAAGGACCAAACATATTTTCTTTCGCAATTATCCCAAGACCAAATAAAAGATGTTTTATTTCCGGTAGGAGATTTGGACAAAAAAGAAGTTAGAAAAATTGCCAAAGAAAATAATTTAGCGACAGCCGATAAAAAAGATTCAACAGGAATTTGTTTTATTGGAGAAAGAAATTTCAACGAATTTTTATCCCACTACCTTCCAGCAAAAGAAGGTAATATAGTTGATACTGATGGAAATATAATGGGAAAACACTACGGTTTAATGTATCACACAATTGGTCAAAGAAGAGGACTTGGAATTGGTGGAGAAGGTGAAGCTTGGTTTGTTTGTGGAAAAGATTTAGAAAAAAACGAACTAATTGTTTGCCAAGGAAAAAATAATGAAAAATTATTTTCAAATAGGCTAATAGGATCAAATTTATCATCAATTTCAGCAAAGGGACTAAAAAAAGAATTTGATTGCACCTGTAAATTTAGGTACAGACAAAAAGATATAAAATCTCATGTGAAAATTTTAGATGACGGAAAAGTTGAAATCACTTACGATAAAACAAAGGCCGTAACCCCAGGTCAAGCCGCAGTTTTTTATGATGGAGAAGTATGCTTGGGTTCTTGCATTATAGATGAAGTTTATAATGGAGAAAAAAGATTAAAAGTTTAAAAGAATTAATTTGCTCTTGCAAAATTTTATTTTGCAAGAGTTTTTTTTATTTGAATTTTTTAAATAATCCTATTTTGTATATATTTTTTCATAATGCTATAATTTAAGTATGAAAATTAAAGCAAATAAAGAAATTAGAATTGATAAATATCTTTCAGATATTTTTGAAGAAATTCCTAGAGAAAAGGTGAAAGATTTTATCAAAGATGACAAAATAAAAGTAAATAATAAAAAAATAAAACCTTCCTACAAATTAATTTTAGAAGATGAAATAGAAATTTCTGATAAATTATTTGAAAAAGCAAAAATCGAAGCTGAAGATATGAATTTAAAAATAATTTATGAAAATGAAGATTTTGCAATTATTGACAAGGATAAAAATGTAATTGTCCATCCAGCAGGTTCAATTGTAAGTAAAACTTTGGTAAATGGACTTTTGGATCATTTTGGCTATGATAATTTATCCCACATCGGAGGCGATGATAGACCAGGAATTGTTCACAGACTTGATAAGGATACAACTGGTCTTATGGTAATTGCAAAAAGTAATTCATCTTATAAATATTTGAAAAATCTTTTTGAGACAAGAAAAATTGACAAGGAATATTTTGCAATTTGTAATGGAATTTTCCAAAAAAAATCTGGAACAATCCACACCTTTATGGACCGTGATCCAAATAATCGCAGAAAAATGGCTGTGAGAAATTCTGGTCGTGATGCAATTAGTAAGTATGAAGTTGTTTCAGAAAATAATGGATATTCTTTGGTAAAAATAAAAATTTTAACGGGAAGAACTCACCAAATTAGGGTTCACATGACCTATATTAATCATCCGCTTTTGGGAGATCCTGTTTATGGAAATGTAAAACACAAATTTAATTTGGATCACCAATTACTTCATTGCCACAAATTAGGATTTAAAGATAAAGATGGAATTTATAGAGAATTTTGTGCAGATGTCCACGAAGATTTTAAAAAATATCAAAAAATTTTGGGTTTAGGAGAATAAAATGTATTCAAAAACAAATACAGTAAGTCTTTTAGGACTTGAAGGAAAAGCGGTTGAAGTTGAATCTGACATAACTTCAGGCATGCCAGCTTTTAATATTGTAGGTCTTCCAGATTCATCTATAAAAGAATCCAAAGACAGAATTAGAGTAGCTCTGATAAATTCTGGTTTCAAATTTCCCCAAGGAAGAATCACCATAAATTTATCGCCTGCAGATATAAAAAAAGAAGGAACTCAACTTGATTTGCCAATTGCAATTTCTCTTTTAAAAAGCATGGGAGTAATTGAAAATTCAAAAGATGATTTTATTTTTATAGGAGAGCTTTCACTTGATGGAAGAATTGTCCCAGTAAAAGGTGCCCTTGCCATGGTAATTTCTATGAGAGAAAAGGGCTTTAAAAATTTTATAATTTCAGATGAAAATAAGGACGAGTGTGCAATAATAAATGATTGTGATATTTTTCCATTTTTAAATTTAGAAGAATTAGTTTCATATCTTAACGAAAATACAAAAAAATCTCCCTACAAAACAAAATTATCAAATACAAGTGAAAAAATTACATATCCTTATGATTTTTCTGATATAAAAGGTCAAGATTCACTAAAAAGAGCCCTAGAAATTGCAGCAGCTGGTGGCCATAATTTATTGATGATTGGACCTCCTGGAAGTGGAAAAACTTTTTCTGCTAAACATTTACCATCAATTTTACCAGATATGGATTTTGAAGAAAAAATTGAAGTAACAAAAATTTATTCAGTAATGGGACTTCTTGAAAGCGGAAAATTAATAAATAATAGACCCTTCAGATCTCCCCACCATTCAGCAAGCGAAGTTTCTTTGATTGGAGGAGGGGCAAATATACCAAAAGCAGGAGAAATAACTTTAGCTCATAAGGGAGTTTTATTTTTAGACGAATTTCCAGAATTTTCCAAAAAAACTATAGAAGCTTTGAGAGAGCCTTTGGAAAACAAGGAAATAAATATTTCAAGGTCAATGGCAAGCATAAAATATCCTGCAGACTTTATTTTGATTGCTGCTATGAATCCTTGTCCTTGTGGAAATTATGGAAATCCTTTGAAAGAATGTACCTGTACTCAAAATGAAATAAGAAAATATTTGTCAAAATTATCTTCGCCAATTCTTGATAGAATTGACATTCACATAGAAATAAAACCTGTAAAGTACAAAGATTTGGATGACAATATAAAAACTAAATCTTCAAAAGAAATGAAAGAAGAAGTTCAAAGAGCAAGAGAGATTCAGATAAAAAGATATGAGAATGAAGAAATTTCTACAAACGGAGCTCTTTCAACAAGGCTTATGAAAAAATATATAAAACTTGATAAAAATGTAAAGGAAATTGGCCAAAAGGCCTTCGATAAATATAATTTTTCTGTAAGATCTTACAATAAAATTATAAAAATGGCTAGGACAATTGCAGATCTTGATGGATGCGAAAAAATTGAGGCAAAACACTTGCTTGAAGCTGTAAGATATAGGTCTTTGGATGATAAATATTGGAGCGTGTGATGGATAATAATTTAATTAAAACCAATATTGATTTTTATATAAATGAGCTTATAACAAAGGCTCTTAATTTAAATGCAAGTGATATCCACATTGAGCCAATGGATAAAAATTTTTCTAGAATTAGATTTAGAATTGACGGAAAACTTAGAATTATTACCGAGATGGATTATTCCTCTTATATAAAACTTTTGACAAGAATTAAATTATCTTCAAAACTAGATATTTCAGAAAAAAGAAGACCCCAAGATGGATATTTGAAATTAGAAAAATTTCCTCACATAGATTTTAGAATTTCAACTTTAAATACAATAGTTGGTGAAAAATTAGTTCTAAGGATTCTTTCCATAGAAAATTTTAAAAAAGCTCAAAATTTATTGGGTTTTACTGATAGGTCAAAAGAGATTTTACAAAAAGCTATTAAAAATAAATCAGGAATGATAATTTTTTCTGGACCTACAGGTTCTGGAAAATCTACTTCCCTTTATTCTTTATTAAATAAATTAAACGATGAAGATAGAAATATAATTAGTATAGAAAATCCAGTTGAAATTAATATTTTGGGTATTAATCAAATTTCAATTAATGAAAAAATAGGCCTAACTTTTCAAAGTGCACTTAGGTCAATTTTAAGGCAAGATCCAGATATTATTATGCTTGGAGAAATTAGGGATAATGAAACGGCAAAAATGGCAGTAAGAGCTGCCATAACTGGACATTTGGTTCTAACGACTCTACATACAAATGATAGTTTTGCATCAATTAATAGGCTACGTGATTTGGGAGTTGAAGATTATCTTATAAAACAATCCGTAAATACTCTCGCAAGCCAAAGACTTGTAAGAAAACTTTGCTCATGCAAGAAAAAAAGAAAAATTTCAAAAGAAGAATATAATTTTGTAAAAAATTATTTTGATATAGACGAAGAAACTTATATTTACGATCCAGGATCTTGTGAAAAATGCCACGATGGATATCTAGGAAGAGAAGCCGTTGAAGAAATTGTAGATTTTGATGATGATTACAAAAATCTTTTCTTTGAAAATAAAAATTTCAGCAAAAATGATTTAGATTTATTGAATAAAGAAAAAAATTTTAAGTCTATGACTTACAATGGATTAAAAAAAGTTTTAGATGGAATTACAAGTTTCGAAGAAATTTTAGATTCAATTTATTATTTTAATTAAATAAATCGAAAAAATTAATATAGCCTCCACCTTTTGGTGGGGGCTATATTAATTTTTTCTACTGTAATAAAACTTCTATTTATTCTTTAAAAATATTGGGAAAAATTAATTTTATATCAGTATAAAAATATTGACTAATTAATAGACTAAATTTATAATGTACATAAATAGATGTAAATTTATAGACTTATAAAATTGGAGGGGACCATGAAACAAATTTCACTATTTAGCACTGAAGAAAATGAAAAAAATTTAGGTGGGATTAATGATGGTACAAGTCAAAAATTTATAGAAAATAAATATAAAATATATCACACAAGATTTTTGGAAACTAGTTATGAGACTTTAGAGAATTTATTTAGTGGATACGATGAAATAAGGGCTATAACATACTCATATAATATTAAATTTATAAATAAAATTATAAATATGTTTGAATACGGAGAGCTTATACTTGGTGGAAGATTTATGGTCAGAAGAGATAGCAAGCTACACAAATTAAGGTCAGAAGCATATTTATTAGCCGAAAATATGACTTTATCAGAACTTGCTGCTGACTATGTTAGAAAAGAAAAAGATTTGGTAAAAAGGATTGGTGATGGTTCTTTGTTTATAAGATCTCCAAAGTATACTATTGATCATAGAAAAATCTACTTACTAAAATCTAATCAAGGAAAAACTAGAGTAATAATAAGTTCTGCAAATATGTCAAGCGAAGCGTGGTCTGGAAATCAAATTGAAACTTATGAAGTAGATGATACAATAAATGCTTATGATACTTATTTAGAAGATTTTGAAACAGCTTGGAATTTGTCTGATGATATCCCTGAAGAGGTAGTGGCATCTTCAAAAAAGGATGATCCAGAAAAAGATATACCAATAATTAAAAAAGCTATAAAAACACAAGAAGCTATATTATTAGAAAAACCAGATGAGAGTGACGAGATTTATGAGCGTATAAAATATACTTTAGATGCAGATAAAATAATGGAAAAGAATAAAATCCTAGTAAATAATATAAAGGCAAATTCTAAAAAAGATTTTATTGAAATAGTTCCAGATTTAATTAAAAGGATAAGTGTAAACTCTAAGATAATTAAAAGAAAAAAATTAAATATTAAAGAAATTCAAACAGATTATCCTAATCTAACTTTTGATTATAATAATGGAGAAGTCTTTTTAAATGATAAAGTTATAGATTTAAATCCCAAAAAAGAAGATGTAAAAAAAGATATAGAGCTCTTATTTGAAACGATGGATAATTACAAAAAAGATTTTATAGGAGATATTGATAAGCTAAGAGATTCACATTATAAACTTTTAAATATAATGTTCTCATCGCCTTTCAATGCAAAGCTAAGATGTGTTGCAGATATTAAAAATATTCCTACATCAAGTCTTCCTTTATTTACATTGATAGCTTCGTCATCATCTAATACAGGAAAAACTTTTATGACAGAGTTGATATTAAAATTAATGACAAATATGAACTTAAAGCACTTTTCAACTAAAGAAGTTTCAACTGCAAAAATTGATATGATTCAAGAAACATATAAGGGTCTACCAATATTTGTAGATGAAATTGATGGACATTACTATGGAAGGCTTAAAGAAAAAATAAAAAATAGTAAGCAATGTGAAAATAGTCAAAGAGAAGAACAAGCACTTTTTATTTTTGCAAGTAATGAAATATGTGATCCTGGAGAACCTGAAAGAAAAAGAATGCCGTTTCTTAAATATAATTCGGGTCTAAAAAAAGATATTGATCCTGTAGCATATGATGGTATAAGTAAAAATATTAAGGCGAGAGCAACAAATGCACTCTATAGAGAATATTTAAGAATTATGATAGAAGAAGTTAATGGGATTATTAATTATATGATAGGTTCGAATGATATAGCAGATGATTATTATCCAGATATTATTAAAATATCTTCAAATGTTTTGATACAAATATTTAAAGAACATAATTTTGATTTGCCTGATTATGTAAGAGAGCTAAACTGGAATGAAGATTTTTCTTACCATGCAAAATATATTTCACAAGATGCTATAGAAGAAATAAGAAATCTATGGGAAAGTGATCCTAACTGTTTTATAATAAAAACAAACATTGTAATAATTAAGTTTGGATCAGATAAAACTTCTAAGAAAATTTTAGAAAGTTGGACCAATTCTTTACCAGGGGAATTTGAATGTAAGTATTCATGTAACAGAGAAATGTCAAAAGTTAAAATTAATAGAAAACAACTTGAAAATGCATTAGGATTTAAATTTAATAAGTTATTTAAGTTTTTTAGGAGGTGAAAAATGTCTTTATATATTTATACGAAAACTACAGAAGATATTAATATTTTTGAAGGTATAATTGATTTAATAAGAAAAGATAATTTAGATATTTTTGTAAGCGTTGAACACAAAAGAAATTTTAGAGAACTAAATTCAATAAAAGATGAAATGAAAAAAAATGATATCTTACTTATTGGATCTCTTAAATCTTTAGGAATTAGTAAGGTAGATATAGCAAATGAATTAGAATATTTTATAAATCAAAAAAAATATTTGATAATTGCTGAAATTGAAACAAGCTATGAATACGGTGTATCACAGCCTATGAATAAGGCTATACTTAAAACAATACTTGATTCTTTACTTTTAAATAATAATATTGTCAAACTAGACTTTGATAGAAAATCTAATGCTGGAAGAAATAAAATGGAATTTCCAGATAATTGGGAAGAACTTTATGAAAAACGGGATAATGAGGAAATATCTTCCAAAAAATTTATGGAAGAGTCAGGGCTAAAAAAAGCTACTTTTTATAATATGATTACAGAATATAGGGAGATTTTAAAAGCTAATAAAGATTTTGTAAATAAATATAAATTAGGATAAAAAAAATTATAAAAAATTTAAAATTATTTTAAAAGTAGATTAGAAGATAAATTGTAATCTACTTTTTTATTGAATAATTCATGCTGCTGATTTTTCTCGTATTTTATAAAAATATTTCTTATTAATTCTTAAATTTCTTATGGTATAATCATATAGAGATAAAATTAGAAAGAAGGGTGTATGAAGGAGAAAGAACTTAATCATCTTGCCATTATTCTTGATGGAAATGGTAGATGGGCTAAAAAAAGAAATTTGCCAAGATCTATGGGTCATAAGGAAGGTTCTGAAAATGTTGTGGATATTGCACTTTATGCCAAGGAAAAAGGCATAAAATATCTAACTCTTTATGCATTTTCTACAGAAAATTGGAAAAGACCAAAAATAGAAGTCAATTATTTGATGAAATTGTTGGCAAAATTTATAAAAGATAAGACAAAATTACTCGTTGAAAATGAAGTAAAATTAAACATTATTGGAGATATATCAAAACTTCCAGAAAAAACTATAAAGGCTTGTCTTGATGTTTGCGAGCTAACAAAAAATAATGATAAGCTCGTTTTAAATATGGCCATAAATTATGGTGGTAGAAGTGAAATTGTAAAAGCTTTTAAGGACATGGCAAAAGATGGGATAGATTTTGAAAATATTGATGAGGAAGATATTTCAAATTATTTATATACAGCAAATATGCCAGATCCTGATCTTTTGATTAGAACTGGTGGAGATCTTAGGATTTCTAATTTTTTGATTTATCAAATGGCTTACACTGAATATTATTTTACAGATATATTATGGCCAGATTTTTCGAAAAAAGATTTGGATGATGCAGTTGATGCATTTTTTGGAAGAGATAGAAGGTATGGTGGTATAAATGAACCTAGCTAAGAGACTTTTTGGCGGGGGAATAATTCTTTTTATATTAATTGCAATAACTTATCTTGGTGGAATTTATTTTGCAATTGGTTTTGGGATTTTTTCGTGTATTGCTGTAAAAGAATTGGTAAATGCACTGAAAAATTTGTCATACAATGTTCCTTTAAAATTTGCTATGGTAATAAATTTATTTTTTGTTATAAATGCCTTTAGCAACCATCAAAATTTATTTATGTTTGGATTTACATCCATACTCATAGCAATTTTTGTATATATGATTTTTAATAAAAAGTATAGGATGGAAGATTTTTTTGCACTTTTATTTGTAGTAACTTATGTTTCTATTTTTATGTCAAGTGCGATAAGAATTAATAATAAAATGTATCTTTATATGTTATATATTATTGCTTGGGGCTCAGATACTTTTGCTTACCTTACAGGCTCAACTATTGGCAAACACAAAATCAAATCATTAGAATCAATTTCTCCTCACAAAACCATAGAAGGTTTTATCGGAGGAATTTGTGGAGCTGTGATTTTAAATTTGATCTATGTAAATTATGTAAAGCTTGACAAAAATATATTGTTAGTAATTATTTTTACAATAATTGCAGCATTTTTATCAGAAACTGGAGATTTAGTAGCATCGTTTATAAAAAGAAAATGTAAAATAAAAGATTATGGAAATTTGATTCCAGGTCATGGAGGGATTTTGGATAGATTTGATTCAATCTTATTTATCAGCCCTTGTCTTTATTTATTTACATTAATATAAGTTAGGAGAGAAATGAAGTCGGTTATTTTATCTATTATAATGTTCTTATTTTTGATTTTGATTCATGAATTTGGACATTTTATTATAGCGAAAAAAAGTGGAATTAAGGTCAATGAATTTGCCATTGGCATGGGGCCTAAAATTTTTTCAAAACAAAAAGGGGAAACTCTTTATTCTGTAAATCTCTTTCCGATTGGTGGATATTGTGCCATGGAAGGGGAAGATGATGAAAGTGATGATGAAAGATCCTTTGACAAGGCACCTGCCTACAAAAGATTTTTGACAATTCTTGCAGGTCCTTTGACAAATTTGATTTTTGCAGCAATTTTATTTGCCATTGTATCTTTTAATACTGGAAAACCATCAACAAAAATTGGAGGATTTACTGATAATTCTCCTATAAAAAGTCAAGGTTTAAAAATAAATGATCAAATAACAGAAATTTCAGGCGAAAAAATTAATGAATTTTCTGATATTTCAAAAAGTTTAGAAAAATTTTATAAAAATCACGATAAAAACGAAGAAATTTCTTTGAAAGTAAAAAGAAATGATAAAGAAATTGAAAGAAATGTCAAGGTTAAATTTGAAGATAAAAGACCTCTACTTGGTTTTATTCCAAAAAATGAGGATGTAGGATTTTTTGAAGCTATTAAAATTGGAATAAAAGAAGTTGGGTCCATGATTGTTTTAATGTTTACTGTATTAAAAAGTTTATTTACAGGTAAATTAGGATTTTCAGCCCTATCTGGCCCAGTTGGTGTTGTAAAAGAAATGGGAAGACAGGCAAATCTTGGAGCAATGAATTTATTATTCTTTTTGGGATATATAAGTGTAAATTTAGGATTTTTTAACCTTTTACCAATTCCAGCTCTTGATGGATCAAAAATGTTTACATCTTTGTTTGAAATGATTACTAAAAAAAGAGTAAATAAAAAAATTGAAGAAAAATTTACTATAGGAGGATTTATTCTCTTGTTGAGTTTAATTCTTCTAGTTACAATCAAAGATTTAATTAACTTATTTTAAGGAGAAAAAATTGAAAAAAACTAGAAAAGTGTATGTAGGAGATGTAGCCATAGGAGGAGGATCTCCTATTTCTATTCAATCAATGACAACAAAAGAAACAAAAAATATAAAAGAAGTTGTAAAACAAATAAATGATTTTGAAAAGGCAGGCTGTGATATTTCAAGATCTGCAATAAATTCTCTTGAAGATGCAAGGGCAATTTCTGAAATTAAAAAAAGAACCAATCTTCCTTTTGTAGCAGATATACAATTTGATTATAAGCTTGCTCTTGCTGCAGTTGAAAACGGCTGTGATTGTTTAAGAATAAATCCAGGAAATATTGGTGGGGCTGACAAGGTTAAAATTTTAGTTGAAAAATGTAAGGAAAAAAATATTCCTATAAGAATCGGTGTAAATTCTGGTTCTGTTCATAAGGATATGATTGAAAAATACCATGGTGTAAATGTTGATAGCCTCGTTTATTCTGCACTTGATGAAGTAAAAGTTTTAGAAGATTTAGATTTTCACGATATTGTTATTTCTATAAAATCATCTGATGTTAATACAATGATTGATGTAAATAGAAAAATTTCTTCTCTTTGTGATTATCCACTCCATTTAGGAGTTACAGAAGCAGGTCCTCTTTATCAAGCCTTGGTAAAATCTTCAATTGGAATGGGATCTTTATTAAAAGATGGAATTGGAGATACAATTAGGGTTTCAATAACAGGAGATCCAGTACAAGAAGTAAAAGCTGGAAAAACTATTTTAAAAGCTTTAGGACTTAGACGTGATGGAGTTGATTTGGTTTCTTGCCCAACTTGTTCAAGAACAAGTGTAAATTTGGATGAAATTGTAAATGAGGCAAGCGAAAGACTTGATAAGTTAAATTTAAATTTAAAAGTTGCCATTATGGGATGCCCTGTTAATGGACCAGGAGAAGCAAAAGAAGCAGATTATGGAATAGCTTGCGCAAAAGGATATGGATTTTTATTTAAAAAAGGAATAACCATAAAAAAAGTAAAACAAGAAGAAATAGTAGACAGTCTAATTGAAGAAATTTTGAAAGATGAGAAAAATGAAAATTAGTCTAAAATCAATCATTGATACTGATAAAGATTACTATATAAAAAATGCTATATATTCAAAAAAATTAAACAAATTAAAATTAATAATTGTGGGAAAAAAAGAAAAAGAAATCGAAGAAAAATTAGAAAAATATTTTTCCTATGTAAATTTGGCCATAAAATATGAAGATATAAAAAATGATAAGCCACAAGTTAATCCAATTGAAGAATTTTACGAACATCAACCTCTTCCAGATTTTTATGAAACAGGCTATGAAGATGGAGAGGAAGAAATTGTAGAAGAAAAAAAAGACGAAATACAAGAAAAAAATTCGGAAAATGAAGATAAAGATATTTTCGACCTAGCAAATCTTGAAGAAAAAAAAGATGAAAATATTACTGAAGAAAAACCATCAAGCCTTAGGGATTTAAAAAAACTAGAGCTTGAAAATATGATTCAAAATGCCAGAAATAACAAAAAAAATTCGGAAAAAGTCCAAAAAGATCCATCAGATATTCTAAAATATGGAAGAAATATTAAGGCTGATGAATTTAAAATTGAAGAAATATATGACAAAAAAGGCATGAATCTTTCATTAAGGGGAAGGGTTTTTGGCATAGATATATTTGAATCTAAAAGAGGAAATTTTATTTATTCTTTTGACCTTGAAGATGAGTCAGATGCAATAGCTTGTAAGATGTTTGTTCAACCAAGAAATAAAAATAAGCTTGAAAATTTAAAAGAAAATATGGCTGTAAGAGTCCAAGGAGTTTTAAATTATGATAGCTATTCTCATGAGGATGTTTTTACAGTAAATTCAATAGAAGAATGTGAGAAAAAAGAAAGGCTTGATACCTATCCTAAAAAAAGAGTTGAGCTTGAAATTCATACCAAAATGACAAACCTTGATGGTTTTGTTGATATGGATGAATTAGCAAAAAAATTAAAATCTTGGGGCCACACAGCTTGTGGAATTACAGATACAGAAACTCTACAAGCCCTTCCAGATATGTACGATAAGCTTGGAAAAAATGGGATAAAAATGCTAGCAGGGGCAGAGCTTTTGTTGGTTGATAAAAATTTGAGAATTTTAACCAATAATTACAATAAAAAAATAAACGAAATAAGTGATTTAAAAGATCAAAATTTTATTGTATTTGACTTGGAGACAACTGGACTTTTTAAATATTCTGATAAAATTACAGAAATTGGTGCTGTAAAGGTTCAAAATGGTGAAATTGTTGAAGTTTTTAATGAACTTGTAAATCCGGAAAAAATGATTCCTCAAAAGGTAGTTGAGCTTACTGGAATTACAAATGAAATGGTAATGGATAAGCCGAAAATTGATGAGATTTTGCCGAAATTTTTGGAATTTTCCAAAGATTCATATTTTGTAGGACAAAATACAGATTTTGATATTGGTTTCATAAAAGAGGCTTGCGACAATTTGTCTTTAGAGTTTGAGCCAGTTTATTTGGATACTTTGCCAATGGCAAGGGCAGTTTTTCCATCTATGGGAAGATTTTCTCTTGATAAACTTGCAAAAAAATTAGGAGTTGGACCATTTAATCACCACAGAGCAAGCGATGATGCCCTTACCACTGCCAAAATTTTTATAAAATTATTTGAAAAAATCAAAGAAAAAAATAAAGATTTCAGCCTAGAAAAAATTAATTCTATAAAAACAAAATGGCCTATTGCTCGTCATGAAAATTTCTCATCAATTATTTTTGCAAAAAATTATACTGGCCTTAAAAATCTTTATAAAATAATTTCAGAATCTAGGATGAAATATTTTAATTTTGAAGCCAAAACTCCGTTTGATTTGGTAAAAGAAAATAAAGAAGGCTTAATTATTGGCTCAGGTGGCAAAGACGGTCTTTTATTTAAGGCAATAAGAGATGCTTATGCAGAAGAAAAAATAGATGAAATCTGTGAATTTTTTGATTTTTTCCAAATAGAAGCACTCGGTGTATTTGCTGATGATTTAGAAAATGGATCAATAAGAGATGAAAATCAAATTATTGAAATAAATAAAAAAATAATAGAGCTTGGAAAAAAACATAATAAATTAGTTGTAGCAACAGGATCTGTAAGATATATGGAAAAGAAAGATTATGTTCTTAGAAATATCTTACACAAGGGACAATTTTTCCATTATAAGGAAAATAATCCCCTTTATTATTTAAAAACAACCAATGAAATGCTTGATGAATTTTATTATCTAGATGATCAAACAAAAATGGAAGTTGTAATTGAAAATACAAATAAAATTGCTGATAGCCTTGAAAGCATTATGCCAATTCCTCACGAAACTTTTCCACCAAAAATTGAAGGATCTGATAAAAAATTAAAAGATACAACATATGAAAAGGCGATTTCAATTTATGGAGATCCTCTTCCTGATCTTGTAAAAACAAGACTTGATAAGGAACTTGATTCTATAATTTCAAATGGTTATGCGGTTTTATATATAATTGCAAAAGAGCTTGTAGAAAAATCAAATAGGGATGGATATTTGGTTGGATCAAGAGGTTCGGTTGGTTCATCGTTTGCAGCAACCATGGCAAATATTACAGAGGTAAATCCACTTGCTCCTCATTATGTTTGTCCATCATGTAAACATTCTGAATTTATTACTGATGGCAGCGTCGGAGCTGGAATAGATTTGCCTGATAAAATTTGTCCAAAATGTGGGGCAGAAATGAAAAAAGACGGCCACGATATTCCTTTTGAAGTTTTCTTAGGCTTTGAAGGTGACAAAGAACCAGATATTGATTTAAATTTTGCTGGTGAATATCAACCAACCATTCATAAATATACTGAAGAATTATTTGGTGAGGGAAAAGTTTTTAGGGCAGGAACTATTGGAACTATAAAAGATAATACAGCCTTTGGTTATATTAAAAAATATATGGAAGATAATGACCTAAATCTTTCTAATGCACAAATTAGAAAATATCAAAGAGGACTTTACGATGTAAAAAGAACAACTGGCCAACACCCTGGAGGATTAATGATTGTTCCAAACGATAAGGAAATTTATGATTTTTCTCCAGTTCAATATCCAGCAGATGATGGAAAAGATGATATAAAAACAACTCATTTTACCTACAATATGATGCACGGAGTAATTTTAAAACTTGATTTATTGGGCCACGATGTTCCTACAATTATTAGAAGTCTTCAAGATTTAACAAATACAGATCCTTTGAAGCTTCAAATGGATGATGAAAATGTTATGAATATTTTCTCTTCAACCAAACCTTTAAATATAAAATACGATTTTTCAAATAATGAAATTGGGACTTTGGGAATTCCTGAATTTGGTACATCTTTTGTAAGGGGAATGTTAAAAGATACTTTCCCAACTAAATTTTCAGAAATGACAAGAATTTCTGGTCTTTCTCATGGAACTGACGTTTGGTTAAATAATGCTCAGGATTTGGTAAAATCAAAAATAGCAGGATTTGACCAAATAATTTCAACCCGTGATGATATTATGAACTCACTTATTAATCTTGGGCTTGATAAGAAAAAATCTTTCCAAATAATGGAAAAAGTTAGAAAGGGAAAAGAACTTTCTGAAGAAACTTTAAATTATATGAAAGAAAATAATGTCCCAGATTGGTACATTGATTCATGTCTTAAAATAAAATATCTTTTCCCAAAAGCTCACGCAGTTGCTTATTGTTTAATGAGTTATAGGATTGCTTATTATAAGGTTTATTACCCAAAAGCTTTTTATGCAACGTATTTTTCTACAAAATTAAATGATTTTCAATACTCAGTTATTGTAAGAGGATTAAAATCAATTCAATATGCATTAAATGAAATTAATCAATTGGAAAAACCAACACAAAGAGAAAAAAATCTAAGATCATTGTTGGAGGTTGCTGAAGAGATGGCTGCAAGAGATATAAAAATAAAAAAAGCAGACTTGTACAAGTCTGAAGCTGTTAAATTTATTTTGGATGAAGACGGAGAAATTTTACCGCCGCTTTCAGCAGTCGATGATGTTTCAGAAGCTATGGCGAAAGATATAGTTGTTGAAAGAGAAAAAGCAAAATTTATTTCAATTGAAGATTTGAAAAAAAGAACTTCATTAAATAAAAACGCACTGAATTCTTTAAAAAATTTAGAAATAATTGAAGGCTTGCAAGAAGAAAATCAAATGTCTTTATTTGATTTGTGATTTATAACTCTAATAGAGATTAATTCTTTATTAGAGTTTTTTATTTGTTTTTAATAATCTAGAAAAATATGCATATTTATAACAAGAAAATACATTTATTTATCAAAGTTAAGTCATAGATATAAGTTTTTAATTATTTTTATTAAAAAAATCTTACAAATTATAAATTTTTTGATATAATACAAGCAATGATTAAAGAAAATTTTAGGAGTAGACATGAAAAATCATCATAAGGGTGAGTTGTTATTATTATTGACTTCCTTTATTTGGGGATTTGCTTTTATTGCCCAAAAACTTGGAAGTGATTTTATTGAGCCATTTACCTTTAATTTTTTAAGAAATTTAACGGCAGGAATTTTTTTATTTTTATATTCAATTTTAAGAAAAAATAAAAGTTTAAAAAAAATGGATAGCTTTAAAAAAACTGCAACTATCCAAGGAGCGATTGCTACGGGTGTTGTGATGGCAGTTGCTGTAAGTTTTCAACAAACTGGAGTTTATTATACAACAAGTGGAAAAGCAGGTTTTATTACTTCACTTTATGTTGTAATTGTTCCGATTTTTGCAATTTTTATGGGCAAAAAAATTTCGAAAAAAACAGGAATTTCTATAATTCTTGCTCTAATTGGTTTATATTTATTGACAGTAAAGGTTGAGGATGGATTTTCGATTAATAAGGGAGATATTTTGATTTTTATTGGATCTTTATTTTTTGCCTTTCATATTTTGTTTATCGATAAATTTTCTCCAAAAGCCGACAGCGTAAAAATGTCAATGATACAATTTTTTATTGCAAGTTTTGTATCCTTAATTCTTATGATTTTATTTGAAAAACCTGATATTAATTTGATAATGAAAGGAATGCTTGCGATTTTATATTTGGGAATATTTTCTTCAGGACTAGGCTATACCCTTCAAATTGTTGCTCAAAAAGATACTGACCCAACTATAGCAAGTTTGATTTTATCTTTAGAATCAGTTTTTGCTGCCTTTTTTGGATTTTTATTTTTACATGAAAGACCTGTTGAAAGAGAAATTATTGGTGGTTTAATTATGTTTGCTGCAATAATTTTATCCCAAATCCCGGAAAGAAAAATTAAAAAGTTTTTTAAAATAAAATAAAAAACTCATATTATTTTTAAATAATATAGCGTATTTTTAAAAATTGAAAATTAAGACATAGAGAGTATAATAATTTTAAGCGAAGAGTGGACAAATCCACTCTTTTAATATGTAAAGGGGAAGTTATGGATTTAATAAGTAAATTAAAAGAAAATCTAGAAAAAGATATTAATGATCTTGGTTATGAGCTTGTAGATATCGAATTTGTAAATGAAGGAAAAAATAAAATATTGAGGTTTTTTATTTATAAGGACGGGGGAATCACCATTGATGATTGCGAAAAAACTTCTAATTTTTTAAGCGAAAAATTGGATGAGATTGACCTTATAAAATCATTTTATTATTTAGAAGTATCTTCTCCTGACCTTTCAAGACCCCTAAAAAATGATAGAGACCTTGAAAGAAATAAAGATGAGCTTTTAGAAGTAAAACTTAAAGGTGGCGAGAAGTTTATAGGGAAAATTAAAGAAATAAAAGAAGATTCCTTAATATTTGCGCTTGAAGATGAACAAAGAGAAATTAAGAAAAGTGAAATTAAGACTATTAAAATTGAGATAGTCTTCTAGGGGGAAAGATGAATAAAGAATTTATAATTGCCTTAGAGGAACTTGAAAAAAGTAAAAATGTTGATAAGGAAGTAATCCTTGAAGCATTGGAAAAAGCTTTGGTTAAATCTTACCAAAAAAACTACGATAATAATGAAAATGTTGATGTAAATATCAATCAAGAAACTGGAGAAATTGAAGTATATTCTCTTAAAAATGTAGTTGATGAAGTAAATGATCCAATAGCTGAAATATCTAAGACAAAAGCAAAAGAAATTGATGCAAAACTTGATTTAGGAGATATATGTAGGGTAAAAATTGCACCTAAAAATTTTGGTAGAGTTGCAGCTCAAACTGCAAGAAATATTGTTATCCAAAAAATAAGAGATGCCCAAAGAGATTCAGTTTATTCTGAATATTTGGATAGGGCAAATGAAATAATAACAGGTGTTGTCCAAAGAGAAGATAAGTTTAATGTTTATATAAATCTTGATAAAATCGAAGGAATTATTCCTTTAAAAGAGCAAGTAGAAAATGAAACTTATACTCCAAATCAAAGAATTAAAGTTTTAATTAAAGAAGTAAAAAATACAACAAAAGAGCCACAAATAATTCTTTCAAGAAAAGACAAGGCCTTGGTTGTAAGATTATTTGAACTTGAAGTTCCAGAAATTACAAATGGAATAATTGAAATTTATGGAATTGATAGGGAAGCAGGATCTAGAACAAAAATCGCTGTATTTTCAAATGATCCAGAAATAGATTCAATCGGAGCTTGTATTGGCTTTAAGGGAAGTCGTGTAAATTCAATTGTTGAAGAATTACAAGGCGAAAAAATTGATATTATAAATTATGACAAAGACGTAAAAGTATTTATCAAAAACTCCCTATCACCAGCAGAAATAAACGAAGTTTTTATTAACGATAAGAAAAAACAATCCTTGGTTGTTGTAAGAGATGATCAATTATCCCTTGCAATTGGAAAAGAAGGTCAAAATGCAAGACTTGCAGCAAGACTTACAGGCTGGAAAATTGATATAAAAAGCCAAGAAGAATATGACAATTTAGACCAAGATCAAATAGATGAAATTTTGGGTTTAAATGAAGAAGAGATAGAATCTGTTGAAGAAAACGAAGAAGTTGTAAACAAAGATTTAGAAGAAGGCGAGTCTTTAGAAAAGGAAGATATAGAAAATCTATCAGACGACCTTGACCAAATTATTAAAGAAGATATTGAAGAAAGTGAAGAAGAATAACTCATTAATAATGGTGAAAAAATGAAACAAAGAAAAATACCACAAAGAAAATGTATAGTTTGTGGAGAAAACAAAGACAAACATGAATTAATTAGGATAGTTAAAAACAAAGAAGAGGGAATTATCCTAGATCCTACTGGCAAAAAAAATGGTAGGGGTGCTTATATTTGCAAAGATGAAAAGTGCATAGAAGAAGCAAAAAAGAAAAGAAAATTAGAAAAAGTTTTTAAAACTGAAATTAGTGATGATCTTTACGAGGAGATAATTGCTATGAAATAAAAGAGGTGATTAGATGGCTAAAAAATTAAGAATATATGAATTAGCAAAAAAACACAATAAATCTACAAAGGATATGTTAAATCTACTAAGGGATGAATTTGGATTACAAATAAAATCTCATATGTCTGTGCTTAGTGGTGATGAACTTGACTTAGTAGAAGAATACTTTAGCGAAGATACAGAAAAAAAAGATGATCAAGCCAAAGATATTAAAAAAGAAGATAAAAAAGAAATAAATAAAGAGAAAAAATCAGAAAGTATAGAAAAAAAACCAGCTAAACAAGAAGAAAATCTTTCTGAAAATAAAGTATCTAACAAAAAAAATAAAAAATCTTCAAATAAAAAAGATAAGAAAAAAAATAAAAAGCAAAATAAAAGATCAAAAAAATCAACAAAAAGAGAAATAAAAGCTGATAACAATGATGATGGAAAAATTTATATTCCAGAATCAATTTCAGTAAAGGCTTTTGCAGATAAAATTGAAGAAAATGCCAATCAAGTTATCATGAAACTTATGGGGCTTGGAGTTATGGCAGGGCTAAATGATCAAATAGAATTTGACCAAGCTGAACTTGTTGCTCTTGAATTTAATAAAGAAATCTCAAAAGAAGTTAAGGTTGATGAAATTGAAGTTCAAGAAAAAGATCTTGATTTTGAAGATGATGAAAAAGATTTGGCTACTCGTCCACCAGTTGTTTCAGTTATGGGTCACGTTGACCACGGTAAAACTTCAATTCTTGATGCCATTAGAGATACACAATTTGCATCTGGGGAAGCTGGAGGAATAACTCAACATATTGGTGCTTCAACTGTAGATATTAATGATAAAGAAATTGTATTTTTGGATACACCAGGTCACGAGGCTTTCACTCAAATGAGAATGAGAGGAGCTCAATCAACTGATATTGCGATTTTAGTTGTTGCAGGTGATGATGGAGTTATGCCACAAACAATTGAGGCAATCAATCACGCTAAAGCTGCAGAAATTCCAATAATTGTTGCCATTAATAAAATGGATAAAGAAGAAAGTGATCCAAATAGAGTAAAACAAGAACTTACAGAATATGGTTTAGTTTCTGAAGACTGGGGTGGAGATACAATTATGGTAGAAGTATCTGCAAGAACAGGCGCTGGAATTAAAGATCTTTTGGAGATGGTTTTACTTGTTGCAGAAATGAAAGAATTAAAAGCAAATCCAAATAGGGCTGCAGTTGGAATTATTATTGAAGCTCAACTTGATAAGGCAAGAGGTCCAGTTGCAACAGTTCTTGTTCAAAAAGGAACTCTTCACGATAAGGATTATGTAGTTACTGGATCTTCTTCAGGAAGAATAAGGGCTATGTTTAATTCAAAAGGTGAACCAATTTCAGAAGCAGGTCCATCAATGCCAGCTCAAATTTTAGGACTAAGCGATGTGGCGGAAGCTGGAGATAAAATTTTTGCTGTAGAAGATGAAAAAACTGCAAGATTTTATGCTGATCGTGCTAAAGAGCAAAAAAGAGAAGAAAGACTAATTCAAAAATCTAACACTAACCTTGAAGATATGTATGAAGGCATTGAAGATGGAGAATTAAAAGAATTAAATATTATAGTAAAAACTGATGTAAAAGGAACAGTAGATGCAGTTTCAAGTTCCTTCTCAAAACTTTCAAATGAAGAAGTTTTTGTAAATGTAATTGCAGGAGCTGTTGGAGGAATTTCAGAATCAGATGTTCTTCTTGCTCAAGCATCAAATGCTATAATAATTGGATTTAATGTTCGTCCAACCCAAGGTGCTCTTCAAATGGCAGAAGAAAATAATATTGAAATAAGAACTTATTCTGTAATTTATGAAGCAATCGAAGATGTAGAAAAAGCTCTAAAAGGAATGCTAGATCCAGAATTTGAAGAAAAAGTTCTTGGTCGTGCAAAAGTTCAAGAAACTTTCAAAATTCCAAATGCTGGAATGGTTGCAGGTGTTCTAGTAACAAGCGGATCAATTCCAAGAAGAGCAAAGATAAGATTATTAAGGGACAATGTTGTTATCTTTGATGGTGATATTGAATCTATGAAAAGATTTAAAGATGATGCAAAAGAATTAAATAATGGTTATGAAGGTGGAATTGGCCTTGAAAAATTCAACGACATCAAAGAAGGCGACGAGCTTGAAGCCTACGAAATGATAGAAAAAGAAAGAGAATAGAATGGATAAAAGAAGAACCTTAAAAATATCTTCACAAATGCAAAAAGAATTATCAAAAATTATAGCAGAAGATATTAATGATCCAAGATTATCAGACAATGTAATAGTTTCTATAACTGAAGTAGAAGTTACAAACGACCTTTCCTATGCTGATATTTTTGTTTCAGTTTTGGGAGATGAAAGTAAAAAGGAATCTGTAATAGAGGCACTCGACCAAGCAAAAGGTTATATGAAAAAATTGATCGGCGAGAGAATGAGACTTAGGTCAATGCCAGAATTTAGGTTTAAATATGACAATTCTATCGAACATGGCGTCTATATGGATAAGCTAATTGCTGAAACCATAAAAAGGGATGAAAAAAATGCCAAAAATCGAGAAGATTAGTCAAAAAGAATTAGAAAAATTTAAAAATTTTATTGATAAGGCTAATTCAATTGCTATTTCAGCCCACATAAATCCAGATGGAGACGCCCTAGGATCAGCCCTTGGTCTTAGGAAGTCTCTTGAACTTTATGGGAAAAAAGCAGATGTAATAAAGATAAGTCAAGTAGATGATTACTTAAAATTTCTTCCTCAAATTGAAAATTATAAAGATCCAAGTCAAAAAGAATATGACTTATTTATAATTGTAGATTGTTCAGAATTTGATAGGATTGATAAGGCTATAGAAATTTGTAAAAATTCGAAAAATGTTCTTGTGATTGATCATCATAAAGGCGGATCTATAAAAACTGATTTAAATATAATTCATTCAGATTCTCCTGCAAGTTGTGAACTTGTTTATGAAATTATAAAAAGATTAAATCTTCCAATGGATAAGGAAATTGCAACTTTACTTTATGCAGGCTTAGTTACTGATACTGGTAGATTTTTATATTCAAATATAAGTGAGCTAACTTTTTATACTGCAGCAGACCTTTATAAAATTGGGGCTGATTTTGAAATGATTTATAAAAATCTCTACCAAAATAAGGAAATTTCAAAATTACAATTTGAAAATCATCTTTTAAACAAGGTAGAATTTAAAAAGCCCTATGCTTTGGTTGGAGTAAGCCAAAAAACTTGCGTGGATTTTGGTGTTCAAATGGGGGATAGCGAATCTGTTGTAAATATGCTAAGAGATTTAAAGGGAATTGAAGTTGCTTGTCTTGTAAAAGAGTACGGGGAAAATGAATATAAAATTTCTCTAAGAAGCAAAGATTATCTTGATGTTTCAGAAATTGCAAGAAATAATGGTGGCGGAGGTCATATTAGAGCATCTGGATTTACATTAAATGCAGATTCAATGGATGAGGCTTTAAATAAAATGAGAAAAATTTTAGAAGAGGCAATAAATGACTAGCGGAATTTTATTAATTGATAAAAGTACAGGAATATCCTCAGGAAAATGTGTATATCAAGCAAGAAAAAAACTAGGCATAAAAAAAATAGGCCATGCAGGAACACTTGATCCTCTTGCAACAGGCCTTTTGCCACTTTTAATCAACAAAGCAACAAGAGTTTCAGATTTTTTAATGGACGAAGTTAAAATTTATGAGACTCTTGCATTTTTTGGTCAAAAAACAGATAGCCAAGATATAACTGGAGAAGTTTTGGAAAAATCTTCAAATACTTTTGAAAAAAAAGATTTGGAAAAGGCAATAAAAGAAAATTTTTTAGGAGAAATCCTACAAACTCCTCCCATGTATTCAGCCCTAAAACACAAGGGAAGAAAACTTTATGAGCTTGCAAGAGAAGGGAAGACAGTAGAGAGAAAACAAAGAAAAATTAAAATTTATGATTTTGAAATTATTGACTTTGATTTTCCCTACGCAAGGCTAAAAATAACTTGTTCAAAAGGAACTTATATAAGAAGTCTTGTAAATGATTTGGGCGAGATTTTAAAAACTTTTGCCACTGTAAAAGAGCTTAGAAGGCTAAAAGTTGGAGATTTTCATGTAAAAGATGCCATAAAAATTGAAGATTTTGAAAAAATGGATCCTAATCAAATTTTAAAAAATCTAATTCCTATAGATAAGGCTTTGGGTCAGTATGAAAAAATCATTTTGGATAAGTCTTATTACAAACAAGCTACAAATGGAATGACTATGAAAGTTGATTTTGAAAAAAATGTTGAAGGATATTTGAGAGTTTATGTTGAAGATTTTTTCATTGGACTTGGGGAATACAAAAATGAAAACAAGACTTTAAAGATTAAGAAGGTGTTTTATGAAGGATAATATAAAAATATTTGACTTAGATTTTAATGAGTTTGACCTATCTCCAAAGGTAGTAAGTCTTGGAAATTTTGATGGGGTTCATAGAGGCCACCAAAAGCTCATGAAAGAAAATATAAAAATTTCAAAGGAAAAAAATCTTACCCCATCAGTCTTATTATTTAAAGAAAACACCAAAAATATCTTAAATGGAGAAAAAGAATATCTTACAAGCCTTGATGATAAAATTGAAATTTTAAAAAATATGGGAATAAAATGTTTTTGCCTTTTAGAATTTTCTGATAAATTCAAAAACCTATCACCCTATGAATTTATAGAAAAAATCCTATATAAAAAACTAAATACAAAATATGTTATTGTTGGGGATAATTACAGGTTTGGGAAAATGGCTAAAGGAGATACAAATACTCTAAAAAAATACCAAGATGATTTTGCTTACAAGACAAAAGTTGTAGATTTTGAGCTAGATGATGGAAAAATTATAAATTCAACAGATATAAGAGGAATGGTAAGAGAAGGAAAAATTGAAAAAGCCAACAAAGATTTGGGTCATCCTTTTAAAATGCAAGGAAAAGTTGTAAAAGGCGCCCAAAGGGGAAGACTCTTAAATTTTCCAACGGCAAATTTAAAACCATCATTCAAATATGTTACAGCAAAATCGGGAGTTTATTTTACAAGAGTAAATATAGACAGAGATTTTTATTATGCCCTAACAGATATTGGAACAAATCCAACTTTTGAAAATAAAGAAGTAAAAATTGAAACCTATATAATTGATTTTTCCAAAAATATTTATGGAAAAAATATAAGCATAGAGTTTTTAGAATATTTAAGACCTGATTATAAATTCAAATCAGCAGATGAATTAATAGAGCAAATGGAAAAAGATAAAAAAACTGGAAGAAATTTAATAGAAAAATATAGAAAAGAGTAGGAAACTGCTCTTTTTTTTGTGTGTTTTTTTCTTTTAAACTTTTGGGTATTAATAATATCGAAGTGAAACTGTGCTTAGAAAATTTAAGGGGAATTTATGAGTAGTTCTAAAAAAGTTTTTGATAGACTTAATAAATTAAATATAAATTATGATATGGTAGAACATCCTCCAGCTGAAACTACGGAAGAGGCTGATAAATATATTGAAGGAAAGAAGGGTGCTAGGACAAAAAATCTTTTTTTAGCTAATAGAAAAAATAGACAGTACTATTTAATTGTTATGGATGATCAAAAAATGATTAGCCTAAAAGATTACAACAAACTATTAAATGAAAAAGGAATGCACTTTCTTGATCCCAAAAAAGTCTATGAAATTATGGAGCAAGAAGTTGGAATAATTTCAGTTTTTGGTTTGATGAATACTGATGAAAATATAAAAGTATTTTTTGATAAAGATATGATAGAAGAAAATAATCTTATGACTTTTCATCCGGATGATAATACTAAGACAGTTTTTATTAAAAATGAAGATATTTTTAAACTTGTAAAAGATTGTGGCTATGATTATGAAATTTTTGATTTTAAGACTCTTGTTGATGAAATAGATTTTTAAAATTTTTTTACAATTTAATTTATTTTTCTTTGCAAATATATAGATATTTGGTATAATATCAAAGATACCTTAACTATGAACTAAGCTTCCTCAGACTATTTCATGGTTATGGCGAATATATTTAGGAGGATTTTATGTTAAATAAAGATCAAAAAACACAAATTATTAAAGAATTTCAAAAAGACGAAAAAGATACTGGTTCAGCAGAAGTTCAAATTGCTATTCTTACTCAAAGAATCAAAGAACTTACTGAACATTTAAAAGCAAACAAAAAAGACCACTCTTCAAGAAGAGGACTTTTCAAAATGATTAGACGTAGAAAAGGTCTTTTAAATTACTTAATGGAAAATGATATTGAAAGATATCGTGAAGTTATTGAAAAACTTGGATTAAGAAAATAGTTAAATATGACGGGGCTTATCCCGTCTTTTTTGTAGTTAGGAGAAAAAATGGAAAAAACTTATGAATATAAGTCACAAAATGGATCTGATTTATCTATAAAAATTGGAAAAGTTGCTGAGCAAACAAATGGTGAGTGCCTAATTAGAACTGGTGATACAATTTTATTGGTTACTGCTGTTGCAAGCGACAAACCAAGAGAGGGAATAGATTTTTTCCCGCTTATTTGTGACTACCAAGAAAAACTTTATGCAGTTGGAAAAATTCCTGGTGGATTTATTAAAAGAGAAGGAAAGGCATCTGATAAGGCAATTTTAATTTCACGTCAAATGGATAGACCTTTAAGACCTTTGTTTCCAGAAAATTTCTACAATGACGTGCAAGTAATTGCAACTCCATTTTCTGTAGATGAAGACAATGAACCTGATTGTATGACAACAATTGGTGCATCTATCGCTCTTGGAATTTCTGATATTCCTTTTTATGGACCAGTTGCTGCAGTTTCTGTTGGTTATGTTGATGGAAAATATATTGTAAACCCAAATAAGGACCAAAGAGAAAAATCATCTTTAAATTTAACAGTTGCAGGAACAGCTGATGCAATAAACATGGTTGAAGCTGGTGCGAATGAATTATCAGAAAATGAAATGCTTGAAGCTATGATGGTAGCTCATGCTGAAATTAAAGAAATTTGCGGATTTATTCAGACCATTATTGATGATATTGGAAAAGAAAAAATGGAAGTTTCTGAAGAAGTTGAAACTGAACTTCAAAGAAAAATCAAAGATAAATATACAGAAGATATTAAAAATTCTATAAGAACAACTGATAAGGTTCAAAGAGAAGACGATATTAATAAAATCGAAGAAAAATGTAGGGAAGACTTCTTAGAAGAATTTCCAGAAAGTGAAGATGAAATTCACAAGACTGTAGATTCTATAATGAAAAAAGAAGTTAGAAGAATGATTTCTATTGATAAAATTAGACCTGATGGACGTAAGATGAAAGAAATTCGTCCACTATCTGCAGAAGCTGGACTTTTGCCAAGAGCTCACGGCTCAGGATTATTCCAAAGAGGACAAACTCAAGTTTTATCAGTTTTAACCTTAGGTTCACCTGGTGAAGAACAAGTAATCGATTCAATGAATAGGGATGAAATTACAAAAAGATATATTCATCAATATAATTTCCCACCATTTTGCGTTGGAGATATTAGACCATTAAGAGGACCTGGAAGACGTGAAGTTGGACATGGACACTTGGCTGAAAGGGCTTTGATTCCGGTTTTACCTGATACAAATGATTTTCCTTACACAATAAGAGTTGTAAGTGAAGTTTTATCATCAAATGGTTCTTCTTCACAAGCTTCAATTTGTGGATCAACTTTATCACTTATGGATGCGGGCGTTCCAATTAAAAAACCTGTTGCAGGAATTGCAATGGGCTTAATCAAAGAAGAAGATTCAATTTCAATCCTTACAGATATCCAAGGACTTGAAGACCATCTTGGAGATATGGACTTTAAAGTTGCTGGAACAAAAGATGGAATAACAGCCCTACAAATGGATATGAAAATTTCTGGAATAAATAAAGAAGTTTTACAAGAAGCCTTGGCTGATGCTCATGAAGCAAGACTTAAAATTCTTGATGTAATCACTTCAGCAATTGATAAACCAAGAGAAGATTTATCAAAATATGCTCCAAGAATTTTTTCCATAGATATTGATCCTGAAAAAGTTAGGGATGTAATAGGCTCTGGTGGAAAAACAATTAATAAAATAATTGATGCAACTGGTGTAAAAATTGAAACTGAGGACGATGGACACATAACAGTTGCAAGTAATGATGGAGAAAGCGGCAAAAAAGCAATCGAAATGATTAGATCAATTGTAACTGATCCAAAAGCTGGAGATATTTATGAAGGCGAAGTAAAAAGAATTATGAACTTTGGTGCCTTTGTAGAAATTGCAATTGGTAAAGAGGGACTCTTACACATTTCTCAAATTGATACAAAAAGAACTGAAAAAGTTGAAGACGTATTAAAAGTTGGAGACAAGGTAAGGGTAAAAGTAACTGAAATTGATAGGCAAGGAAGAATCAATCTTTCAAGAAAAGCCCTATTAATTGAAGAAGAAAAAAATCAATCTAAAGAAGACTAATTTTTTAGAATATATAACTAACTACAAAATTGGGCCAAGTCTTTTGGCTTGGCCCTTAAAAATATTGTAGAAGTAATAGAGGCTGCCAATTAATAGGCAGTTTATTTATTTTCCCCTTTGTTATATAATTTATATGAGGTGAATATGGCAAATACAAATACGAATAGAAAAAGAAAAAAATCTAAATATTCAAAAAATTCTGAAGATAGAAAATTCAATAAGAAATCATTTTCTATATTTTCTATGTTTGTCTCTCTTTTAGGATTTATTTTTTTAATCCTTCCAAATACTGGAAGACTTGGAGATTTTATTACATATAATAATTTTAAACTTTTTGGATTTATGTCTTATTTTATTTTTCTTTTTATTTTTACAAGCTTTTTGTTTGTATTTATAGATAAATTCAAGGAAAATCTTAGGGTATTTAATATATTATTTATCCTGATTCTACTTACTATGGCAATTTTATCTATGAAATTTCTAGGCGATAATTTATCTATATCTTTAAAAACAACCGAAAGATTTATAAGAAAATCTGGAGGGATTTTGGGAACAAGGCTTGCTTTTTATTTGGAATCTCTTATAGGAAGTGCTGGAATTATAATTTTATACCTTATTTTTTGGATTTCTTTAATCAAAAATTTAAGAGGCATATCTTATAAAGATTTAATTATAAAAGTTAAAGAAAATTCGATAAATTTAGGAAATTTCGTAGGAAAAAAATATATGAAAATTTCCAATAAAATAAAAACCGATTTTAAGGAAAAAAAGCTTAAAAAAATTAAAGAGAAGAAAAATGCAAGAAGAGAAAAATATGAAAGTAAAGATGATTCAAATTCTGATAAAGTTATAAATTTAGAAGAAGAAAACAAAAAAAATATAAACGATGATTTTGATGAAAGATTTGAAAAAGCAAAAATAAATTCTTACAAGTCAAAACAAGTTGATTTGTCAGATTTTGACCAGACTTTTAAGGAAGAATATACTCTAAATTATAAATTTCCAAAACTTGACCTTTTGGATGATAGGGAAAATGGAAGTGAAGTTGACCAAAATGATATTAAAGATAAGGCTAGAAGAATTGAAGAATGCCTGGATTCTTTTGGTATAAAATCAAAAGTTGTTCAAATAAACATTGGACCAAGTGTAACTTGTTTTGAATTAAAACCCCAAAGAGGAGTCAAGGTTTCAAAAATTTTAAACTTATCTGATGATCTTTCTCTTGCCCTTGCAACAAGCGATATAAGAATTGAAGCACCAATTCCAGGCAAAAGTCATGTAGGAATTGAAGTTCCAAATTCTAAAAAAGAAGTTGTTGGCTTAAAAGAAATGATAGCAAGCGAAGAGTTTATAAAAAACACAAAGGAACTTCCTTTTGTTTTGGGTAAATCTATATCAGGATCTCCAAAAGTTTCTGCTATAGAAAAAATGCCCCATCTTCTTGTATCGGGAGCGACAGGATCTGGAAAAAGTGTTTGTATAAATACAATTATCATGTCAATTTTATATAAGCATTCGCCAGACGAGGTTAAATTACTATTGATTGATCCAAAAATCGTAGAGCTTTCAATTTATAATGGAATTCCTCATTTGATTATGCCAGTAATAACTGATCCAAAGAAAGCTTCGTCTTCATTATTTTGGGCAATCAGGGAAATGGAAAGACGTTATAAATTATTTGAAGAAAATCATGTTAGAGATATTTCTTCATATAGAGACCTTACAGAAATCGATGAAAATATAGAAAAACTTCCATATATTGTTATAATAATTGATGAGTTATCAGATTTGATGATGACAGCAGCAGGCGAGGTTGAAGATTATATTACAAGACTTGCTCAAAAATCTAGGGCTTGTGGAATTCATTTAATTATTGCAACTCAAAGGCCAACTGTTGATGTAATAACAGGAACAATCAAGGCAAATATTCCATCAAGAATTGCCTTTGCTGTTACAAGTCAAATTGATTCAAGGACAATTCTTGATATGAGTGGGGCAGAAACTCTTCTAGGTAAAGGAGATATGTTATTTTCTCCGTCAGATGCAATGAAACCGATGCGTATTCAAGGAGCTTTTGTTTCAGATTCTGAGGTTTTAAGAGTTGTAAATTATATAAAAGAAACTCGCGAAGAAGAATATGACAAAAAAGCTATGGAAACTGTTGAAGAAAAAACAAAAGTTATTGAAAACGACGACGAAGATGAATTGATTAATGAAGCAATAGAAATTATTATAAATGAAAATACAGCTTCTGTTTCTCTTATCCAAAGAAAATTAAAAGTTGGCTATGCGAGAGCTGGAAGAATAATTGATCAATTGGAAGCTCGTGGAATAATTGGTGGTTACGAGGGCAGCAAGCCTAGAAAAGTTTTAGTAGATCATAGCTATTTAGAAGGAGAGTAAAATGAATATAGCAAATAAAGTTACGACTGTAAGAATGATTTTGGTACCAGTTTTTGTGTTATTATATTTAATTTTTGGTAGATTGTATAATGTTGCTGCTTTTTTTTATGCAGTTGCATCTTTAACAGATGCTCTTGATGGACATCTTGCAAGAAGTAGAAATTTGGTTACAACTTTTGGAAAATTTATGGATCCATTAGTTGATAAAATTTTGACCATGGCAGGATTTGTTTTATTAACAGCAACAAATATAATTCCTAGCTGGGCAGTTATTTTGATAATTTCAAGAGAGCTAATTATTACAGGACTTAGAACTCTTGCAGCAAGCAACAATATTACAATTGCGGCAAGTAAGGGCGGAAAAGCAAAAACAATGAGCCAATGTGTATCAACAGTTATGCTTTTATTAAACAATCAAACCCTTAACTCAATAGGCCTTGTAATATTTTATATAGCTGTAGTTTTGACAGTTTTATCAGGAATTGATTATTTGGTTAAAAATAAAAAAGTTTTAAATTTAGATGATATTTAAATTAAAAATATAAATTATAATAGAAAGGAAAATACATGACTAAAGAGATTGATAAGGAAAAAGAAAAAGCCCTAAGTCAGGCTTTTAAAAATATTGAAAAAAAATACGGTAAAGGCGCAATCATGAAAATGGGTGAGGCGCCAAAGGTTGATGTAACTGTAATTCCTACTGGAGCTATAAATCTTGATATTGCTCTTGGAGTTGGTGGACTTCCAAGAGGAAGAGTTATAGAAATTTTTGGACCAGAATCTTCAGGAAAAACAACCCTAACTCTTCACTGTATTGCTGAAGATCAAAAATTAGGAAATACTTGTGCCTTTATCGATGCAGAACATGCTATGGATGCAGAATATGCAAAAAGATTGGGCGTAAATATTGATGAATTAATTTTATCTCAACCAGATACTGGAGAACAAGCTTTAGATATTGCAGAATCTTTGGTAAGATCTGGGGCGGTAGATTTAATTGTTGTCGATTCAGTTGCAGCCCTTGTTCCAAAAGCAGAAATCGAAGGACAAATGGGAGACAGCCACATGGGTCTTCAAGCAAGACTTATGAGTCAAGCCTTAAGAAGATTAACTGGAATTATTTCAAAAACAAATACAACAGTAATTTTTATAAACCAATTAAGAGAAAAAATTGGAGTTATGTTTGGAAGTCCTGAGACAACAACTGGTGGTAGGGCATTGAAATTTTATTCTTCTGTAAGACTTGATATAAGAAGAATAAAAACAATCCAACAAGGCGATAATATGGTTGGAAACAGAACCAGAGTAAAAGTTGTAAAAAATAAAGTTGCTCCTCCTTTTAAGGTTGTTGAATTTGATATAATGTATGGAACTGGAATTTCGAAATCTGGAGTAATTTTAGATTCTGCAGTTGATGAAGATATCGTCGAAAAAGCTGGAAGCTGGTATTCTTATAACGGCGAAAAGCTTGGTCAAGGTAGGGAGAATGTAAAAGATTATCTTGAACAAAATGAAGATATTTTAAATGAAATTGAAGAAAAATTAAGACAAACAATAAAGACTGACAATAAAAAATCCGAAGAAGTTGAAGAAAAAATTGAAAACGAAGAAGAATAAAAAAATCGCAAGCAGGTAAATTCTTACTAGCTTGCGATTTTTATTTTAAAAATCAAAAAGTGATAATTGTCTATGATCTTTTTTTGATAAATTTGATAGGGAAATTCCAATAAGCCTTAATTTTTCATTAGAAAGAATTTGATCTAAAAGCTCTTTTGCAATTTTTGAAATATTATCTTTTTTTGAAATAGGTGATTGGAGAGTGTAAGATTTGGTATGAGTTTTGAAATATTCTGTTTTTATTTTCAAATTTATAGTGTAGGCTTTTATATCTTTTTGCCTTAAATCTTCTTCGATTTTTTCAGAAATTTCTTCAATATAGGCATAGAGAATTTTTTTATCCTTGGTATTTTTTCTAAAAGTAAATTCCCTCCCAATAGATTTTCTTTTTGTATTTGTTTGAACTTTTCTCTTATCTTCGCCCCTAATAACCTTGTAGACATAAGATCCTTGTTTTCCAAAAAGTGACTCTAAAAATTCTTGGTCAAGTTTTAATAAATCTGATATTTTATAAACTCCAATATCTTTTAATTTTTGAACTGATTTATTTCCAAGCCCGTGGACTTTTTTTATATCCAAATTTTTTAAAATTTCTGGAACATCTTCCTTATTTATTTCTTTGATTCCAAAAGGCTTATTCCAGTCACTTGCAAGTTTTGCCAAAAATTTATTGTAGGAAATTCCAATAGATACACCAATTCCAGTTTGATTTAATACCTGGTCTTGAATTTTTTTGGCAAGAATTTTTTTATCCTCATCATTATCTACATAAATATAAGCCTCATCAATTGAAACTTGCTCTTTAATGTGAGAATAGGATTCTATAATATCAAAAACTTCTTGGGATTTTTTCTTATAATATTTTCTATCAACCTTTACCATAATTAAATTTGGGCAAAGTTGTTTTGCAATAAAAACTGGCATGGCAGAATGAATTCCGTATTCTCTTGCCTTGTAATTTGCTGTTGTAATAATTGATTTATTTGAAAGACCTCCGACTGCCATAGGATGATTTTTTAAATTTTTATCCCTTAGCTCCTCGCAAGAAGCATAAAAAGCATCGCAGTCTATATGTAGGATTTTATTCATAATATCACCACTATGATTATACTATATAAATAAAAAATAAATGAAATTGTTTTTTATGGACTAAATAGGGCTTTATTTGTTATAATAATTTTAAGGTGATTTAATGAGAATAGATAAATTTTTAAAAAATTCAAGAATTATTAAAAGAAGGCAGGTTGCAAAAGATGCTTGCCTAAATGAAAGAGTAAAAATCAATGGCAATATTGCAAAGCCCGGAAGCTTAGTTGAAAATGGGGATATTATTGAAATTAGCTTTGGAAAAAGCAATTTGAAGGTGAAAGTCCTTGATTTAATTGAAGGCGCCAAAAAAAATGACGCAAGTGAAATGTATGAGGTTTTAGATGAATAAGTACGAAAGATACCTAAAAAATAGGTCCAAAAAAAATAAAAGATTTTTAATGATGTGTATCTTTGCCTTTGTATTAGTTTTTTTATTAGCTAAATCTTTTAATAATAAAATAAATGCACAAATTGGTACTGTAAATAATGATATCAAATTAACATCTGGTAAAATTTCTTCATTAAGAAAAGATATAGATTCTATTAAAGAAGATTATGAAAATAGAAATACGGACGAGTACATGGAAAAAGTTGCAAGAGAAAAATTGGGCATGATCAAGAAAGACGAATATGTGTACAAAGACGAAAATAATAAATAAGTTTAAGTCTACTGTAAGAAAATATGATCTAATTAAAGAAAATGATACCATAATTGTTGGAGCAAGCGGGGGACCAGATAGTCAATTTTTAATTTATTTATTAAATGAAGTTAAAGATTTCTATAAGATTAATATTGTCCTTGCCCATCTTAACCATATGCACAGGGCTGATGCCACTAATGATGAAAATTTGGTAATTGAAACTGGAAAAAATTTATCTTTTGAGACTTTTGTTGAAAGAAAATCTATGGATACTTTTGCCAAAGAGAAAAAAATATCTTCTGAGCATGCTGGAAGAATTTTAAGGTATGAATTTTTTAGGTCTGTAAAAAATAAATATAAAAATCCAAAAATTGCCATTGCCCACAACAAGGACGATCAGGCTGAAACAGTTCTTATGAGAATAATTAGAGGGACAGGCCTTGATGGACTAAGGGCTATGGATTATAAAAATGAAGATATAATTAGGCCAATAATGGATTTTAGTAAAGGTGAAATTTTGGAATTTTTGGATGAATTTAAAATTTCCTATCACATTGACTACACAAATTTGGAAACTGATTATACCAGAAATAAAATTAGGCTTGAAATAATACCAGAGATAGAAAAGATCAATCCCAATTTTAAAAATTCTTTGGTATCTTTATCTGAAATTGCAAAAAATGACTTTGATATTTTAAGAGAAATTGAAGATGAAAAACTTGAAAAAATTATAATAAAAAAAGAAAAAAATCATCTTTCTTTTGATAAATCTAAATTTGAAGAAATTTCAGATCCTTTAAAAGCAAGGCTTATTAGAAGGGCTATAGAAATTTTATATGGTAACATCAATGATTTTTCAAAAACAAATATAGAAGATTTTTTGAAAATCAAGTATTTATCAAATGGTAAAAAAATTATTAAAGATGATTTGATATTTGAGAAAAATTATAGGTCTTATGATTTTTACATAAATAATAAAAATTCTCAAAAAAAATATGAAGAAATTTATATGAAAACAAATGATGAGAAAATTTTTGGAAAATATAAATTTAAAACTTCTCTAGTTTCTTATGATTATTACAAAAATTCCAGTAAAAAGAACAAAGTTTTTTATAGTTTTGAAAATTTTGATGATATTTCAATTAAAATAAGGTATAGAGTAAATGGCGATTATTTTACTGCCATGAAAGATGGAAAAAGAAAAAAACTCAAAAATTTCTTTATTGATGAAAAAATCGATAAAAATTTAAGAGATGAAATCCCGCTTTTGTTTATAAATAATAAACTTTCTTGGATTGTTAATTTGAGAAGAAGTGAAGATTTTAAAGTGAAAAAAAATGATGATAATATTTTAATGATAAGTGTGGAGGATATATGAAAGTTGATTTAGAAGAAGTAATAGACCAAGTACTAATTGATGAAGAAAGTTTAAACAAAAGAATAAAACAACTTGCAAGTCAAATTAATGAATATTATGAAGATAAAAACGAACTTGTGCTTGTTGGAATTTTAAAAGGTTCAATTATGTTTATGGCTCAACTTGCTAAGAATATCAAAATAGATTGCACTTTGGAATTTATGGATGTTTCATCATATGGTAGCGGAACAGAATCTTCTGGAAATGTAAAAATAATAAAAGATTTGGACACAGATATTACTGGAAAAGAAGTTTTGTTGGTTGAAGATATAATTGATACAGGAAGAACTCTTGATGCTTTGAGACATTCTCTAGTAAAAAGAGGAGCAAATTCTGTAAAGATAATTACCTTACTTGATAAACCTGAAAGAAGAGAAATAGAAATTAAACCTGATTGGTCAGGTTTTAAAATACCAAATGAGTTTGTAGTAGGATACGGACTTGATTATATGCAAATGTATAGAAACCTTCCTTTTATAGGGGTTTTAAAAAGAGAAGTTTACGAGTAGAATAAAAAAGAAAAATGTTAAAATCTTATTAAATTTGGCTTTATTTCATTTTTTGAAAAAAGCCTTATTTTTTAAGTTTAAATAAAAATAGGAGGGAATATGAAACAATTTGACAAATTAATTATATTAATTTATTTAGGACTTATAGGATGGCTTGGATTTAAACTTTTTAAAAGTATAAAAAATAAGAAAAATCTTGAAGGTCAAATAAAAAGTTTTGGTAAAAGATCTACAAATATGGAATATATTTTATTTGCTCTTTTGATTGTAACAGGAGTCATTAATTTATTCCAAGGAATTAGGATGAAAAATCAAACAGCTCTTATAACTGCTTCTGTTATGATTATCATGGGCCTTGTATTTTTCCTAAATACAAGAACAAAAATGTATGTTGCTGAAAACGGAATTTTATTGAATGATTCATTTTTTACTTACAAAGAATTAAAAAAATGGGGTTTTGACAAAGAACGTGGAAGTTTGGTTGTAATTGTAAAAAAAGACCACCAAGAAAGCCAAGAATCTGCCCAAGTAAAATTTGAGGATATTGAAGAAATAAATAGGCTAATAAGAAAGCATAAATTGGGCAAATAGCTTGAAAAACCATACAAAAAGTTGTATCATATAAGAGTTAATGTTTAGATAATAAAATTTAGGAGAAAATATGCTACTTGTAGTAGATGTCGGCAATACAAATACAGTAATTGGCGTTTACAATAAAAAAAAATTAAAAACAAAATTTAGAATTACAACAAATCAAATTGTAACAAGCGATGAAATTGTTCAAATCTTATACAATATTCTTGCAATCCACAAAATTGATAAGGATAATATAGAAGATACAATCATATCATCAGTAGCACCAGATGTCCTATATTCTTGGCAATCAGCAAATAGAAAATTTTTTGGTAGAGAAGCTATGATTGTAGGAATTGGCACAAAAACTGGAATTGATATAAAATATGATAATCCAAGAGAAGTTGGTGCAGATAGGGTTGTAGATGCAGTCGCAGCTTATGAAATGTATGGCGGACCTACTATAGTAGTCGATCTTGGAACAGCATCAACTTTTGATGTTGTAAATAAAAACGGACAATTTTTGGGAGGATCAATTGCACCAGGACTTAAGACTAGTCTTGATGCACTAATAAATAGAACTGCCCAACTCCCAAGAATTGAACTTCACGATCCAAGCTCAGCTATAGCAAAAAATACCACAGAGGCAATAAATGCAGGAATGGTTTTTGGTTATATAGGTTTGATTGATGGAATAATTGAAGAGTTGATAAGAGAAATTACAAAAAAAGAAAAAATATCAAAAGATGAAATTAAAATAGTTTCAACTGGTGGATATTCAGAATTATTGGCATCAGAATCAAGATATATAGAAATAGTTGAAAACGACCTAACCCTTGAAGGTTTAAGATTGATTTATGAGAGAACAATTAAAAAATAAAGAAATCATCTTGGCTCCTTTGGCTGGAGTCAGTGATGTTGGTTTCAGATTAATTGCAGAAAAATATGGGGCAGATAAAACTTTTACAGAAATGGTATCAGTAAATGCCCTTTTTTATGACAATAAAAAAACCGACGATTTATTGTTTATTGCTGAAAATGAAAAAAATTGTAATATACAAATTTTTGGTTCAAAACCTGATGTCATAGAAAAGGTAGTAAAAGATAAAATCAATCCAATAGAAAAATCAAAAGAAATTTCCTTTAATATGGGTTGTCCCGTTGCAAAAATCACAAAAAATGGCGAGGGCAGCGCTCTTATGGCAAAACCAAAATTGGTTGAGGGAATTTGTAAAACTTTGAGAAAATCTACTGACAAAAAAATCAATATAAAATTTAGGCTTGGAATTGACAATGACCATATAAATTATCTAGACATAGGAAAAATTGCCCAAGATACAGGAATTGATTATGTAGTTTTACATGCAAGAACAAAAGATCAAATGTATAGTGGATCTGCAAAGTGGAATCATATAAGAACATTAAAAGAAAATCTTTCAATTCCAGTTATTGCGAATGGAGATATATTTTCTGTTGAAGATTTTATAGAAGTTATTGATAAAACAAAAGCAGATGGGGTTATGCTTGCAAGGGGAGCTATGGGCAATCCTTTTTTATTTAAGGAAATAAAAGATTATATAAAAACTGGATCCTATGAAAAGCCAAGCCCCACAGAAATTATAGACCAATTAATTGACCAATATAAAATAGAATTAAAATATAAAGAAGAAAAATTAGTTGTTACTCAAATGAGAAAGCACTTGTCATGGTATATAAAAGGACTTAAAAATTCCAGCAAAATCCGTGATGAGCTTAATAAAATAAATAAAATTGACGAAGTGATGGATGAGTTAGAAAAATATAAATCCACGCTGAAAGGATGATAAAATGACAGAGAATAAAGAAGTAATTCTATCAAAAGAATACCTACAAAAATTACAAGATGAACTAGAATATTTAAAAACAAAAAGAAGACCAGAAATAGCTGAAAAAATAAAAGAAGCTAGATCTTTTGGGGACCTTTCAGAAAATGCTGATTATGATGAAGCAAAAAACGAACAAGGTGAAGTTGAATCAAGAATTGCAAAAGTTGAAGATATGATAAGACATGCTAAAACTTTTGAAGATTCTACAAACAAGGATGAAGTAAGTGTAGGAAGCAAAGTTTTAATTCATGATGAAGAATTTGATGAAGACTTTGAATATAAAATTGTAGGAACTGCAGAATCAAATCCTCTTGACGGATTTATTTCTAACGAATCACCAGTAGGTGAAGCTTTACTTGGTAAGAAAAAAGGTGAAAAAGTAGAAGTTGTAACACCAAACGGAAAATGCTACTATACTATTAAAGAAATAAGATAGGAGTAAATATGGCAAATAAAAATCAAGACCTCAATGAAATGCTTCAAATCAGAAGGGAAAAGCTAGAAAATTTAAAGGCTGAAGGAAAAAATCCTCACCAAATTGTTAATTTTAGAAACAGAACCCTATCAAAAGAAATTAAAGATAATTTTGATGAATTTGAAGGAAAAAATGTAAGAGTTGCAGGAAGAATCATGGCAAGACGTGGTCATGGTAATATGAGTTTTATGGATGTACAAGATTCACTTGGTCAAATCCAAGTTGTAAATCGTAAAAATATCATGGGAGATAATTTTAAAGAAACAAAGGGCTATGATATTGGGGATATAATTGGGATTGAAGGTAAAGTTTTCAAAACTAATCAAGGTGAAGTTTCAATTGAAACAGAACATGCAGATCTTTTGACCAAATCTTTACAAATTTTACCGGAAAAATGGCACGGACTTAAAGATCCTGATATAAGATACAGACAAAGATATGTTGATTTAATTGTAAATCCAGAAGTAAAAGATGTTTTCGTATTAAGAAGTAAAATAATTTCTGAAATTAGAAAATTTTTAGAAAACAGAGGATTTTTGGAAGTTGAAACACCAATTTTAAATACAATTGCAGGAGGAGCTAGCGCAAGGCCATTTATAACCCACCACAATAGTCTGGATATTGGAATGTATTTGAGAATTGCATCAGAACTTTACCTAAAAAGATTAATAGTTGGTGGCTTTGATAAGGTTTATGAAATAGGCAGAATGTTTAGAAACGAAGGCATGGATGCAACTCATAACCCAGAATTTACAACCATGGAATTATACCAAGCTTATGGCGATTTTGAAGATATGATGGAAATCACAGAAACTATGGTAGAGACTGTTGCAAATAAAGTTAAAGGCACAAGCCTAGTTGAGTTTGATGGAAAAGAAATTGAACTTAAAGCTCCATGGAAGAGAATTTCTATGATTGATGCTGTAAAAGAACATTCTGGAGTAGATTTCAATGAAATTACAGAATACGAAGATGCAGTAAAAATTGCCAAAGAAAAAGGTGTTGATGTAAAATCAACAAGAGGCGAAATAATTGCAGAATTTTTCGATGAATTTGTTGAAGATAAATTAATCCAACCAACATTTATAATTGATTATCCAGTAGAAATTTCACCACTTGCAAAAAGAAAAAATGATGATCCGAGTCTAACTTATAGGTTTGAAGCCTTTATTAATGGGGCAGAAATTGCTAATGCTTTCTCAGAATTAAACGATGCAGTTGATCAAAAACAAAGATTTTTAGACCAAGTTGCAAAAAGAGAAGCAGGTGATGACGAAGCTCAGATGATGGATTATGATTTCGTAAACGCTCTTGAAGTAGGAATGCCTCCAACAGGCGGACTTGGAATTGGAATTGATAGATTAATTATGGTTTTAACAGGTCAACGCTCAATCAGAGACGTATTACTTTTCCCAACAATGAAGCCAATAGGCTTAGAAAAGGCAGAAAATGGGGGTTTGTCAAAAGAAACTTACGAAACTTACGACAAACTTACGACAGAAGAAATTGACCTTTCAAAAGTGAAAGTTGAACTATTATTTGAAGATATGGTAGACTTTGAAACTTTCTCAAAATCTGATTTTAGAGTTGTAAAGGTTAAAAACTGCGAAGAAGTTCCTAAGTCAAAAAAACTTTTGAAATTTACATTAGATGATGGTTCTGAAAAAGAAAGAGTTATTTTATCTGGTATTAAGGAATATTACAGCGCAGAGAGCTTAATTGGAAAGACACTACTTGCAATTTGTAATCTTCCCCCTCGTAAGATGATGGGAATCGACTCAGAAGGTATGATTATATCTGCAATTTGTGAGTATGACGGTGAAGAAAAACTTAACTTAATAATGCTGGATGATAATATTCCAGCAGGATCAAAATTATATTAAAGGACACGCTAATTATGAAACTGGGGTTTGTTATGAATCCCAGTTTAATTTTTAGGAGTATGTATGAGATGGATAATTAGAATAATTTTATTACCGATAAGATTAGTGTTGAGTTTGCTCATAGCTTTTTTAACCTTCATATTAAGTTTGAGTACTGCGTTGTTAAGCGTAGTTTCTACTTTGATTTTTATAATTGGAATAGCTAGCATTTTTCAAGGAGACAAGCAAATTGTAATTGAAGCACTAATATTAGCATTTTTATTTAGTCCATTTGGATTACCTAAATTAGGTATATATGTTATTGGATTATTAGAATTATTAAACTATACAATAAAATCAATTTGAAGAAAAATAAATATAAGACAACCGTAGACGATAGAAAGCAATAATTCTGTCGTCTTTTTTTATTTTAAAGAGAGGAGGTAGGAATGAATTTTGATTATTTTTATAATAGGCAATCTGAAATGTATAACTTCATTAGGTTACCTATGGTATTAATGGAAGATGAGATTTTTGAGAGCATTTCTATTGAAGCTAAAGTTTTGTATTCATATATGCTTAATCGAATGGGTCTTTCATATAAAAATGGCTGGATAGATGAAGATGGAAAAGTCTTTATTTACTACACAATTGAAAGTATAAAAGATCAATTTAATTGTGCAAGTGAAAAAGCAAATAAATTAATAGCTGAGCTTGATATTAAATCAGGAATAGGACTGATTGAAAAGAAAAGGCAAGGACTTGGAAAGCCTAACAGAATTTATGTTAAAGACTTTATGAGCATATTTAATAATATGGAATTAAAAAATCAAGAAGTTCGAAAAACAAAATTCCAGAAGTTCGATAATCGAAATTCAAGAGATTCGAATATCGAAAGTCAAGATTTTCGAAAATCGGAAGGTAACTATAACAATATTAGTAATAATGAGTTAAGAAATAATGATTTTAGTAAAGGGCAAAAGCCTTATGGAATATATAAAAACATATTTTTGACTGATGAAGAATACAAGGACTTAACAAATGAGTTAGGAAGCAGAATTAGTGAATATATTGATAGATTGTCGTCATATATGAAAGCAAATAACAGAGAGTATCAAGACCACAAGGCAACGATAATCAATTGGTATCTTAATGATCAGGCAAAAAACATTAATGATAATACAACAAGGAAAATGAATTATGATATAGGAGAGAGTTTATGAAGAACTTAAAAGATTTTGTATTAAGAGAAAATGATATTGAAAGAAATGGACATATTTATTGTAAGGTATGTGGTAAAAGAGTCGATGGAGAATTAGTTGACCTTGGATTTACAAAGTTTATTCCCAGAATTAAATGTGAATGTGAAATAAAAAGAGATAAGGAAAATGCAGAAAGAGAAATATTAACGAGAATATCATCGCTAAAAAGAGATTGTTTTTCATCTCCAAACCAACACCAATATACTTTTGAGAGATTCTTAAATGAAAAAGGGCAAGCCTATAAGGTTGCTTACAACTACGCTAAAAGCTTTGAGCATATGAAGAAAGACAATGTTGGACTTTTATTTTATGGAGATGTTGGCAGTGGAAAGACTTATCTTGCTTGTTCTATTGCAAATGAATTAATTGAAAGAGAACAAGTTAAAGCTAAGATTATGAATTTATCTCAGGTTATAAATCAAATACAAAAATCTGCATTTAAGGTTGATTCAAATGAAATAATAAGTAACCTATCAAATATTCCTTTGTTAATCTTAGATGACCTTGGAATTGAAAGGGATACATCTTATGCAAGAGAACAAGTATATAACATTATAAACTCAAGATACTTAAAGGGTAAACCGACAATTTTTACTACAAACTTATCATTGGAAATTATTCAAAATCAAAATATTGATCTTGAGTATCAGAGGATATATTCAAGAATACTTGAAATGACAATACCAGTTAAAGTTACGGGAGAAGATTTTAGAAGAAAAATACATCAGGAGAAGTTAAGAAAATACAAAGAGTTACTTTTATATGGAGGTGGAATAGATGATTAATGAAGAAGTATCTAGGTCGAGTCTTAATCTTGAAGTAAGACTTGCAAAAGCAACAAGTAAAGCAATTCTTGATGCCTTAAAGAAAGTTCACAAGCAAATAGAAAAACAAGGAGGCTTGAAAAATGTAATAAAAAATAACGGAGAAGAAGTAAAGCTAAAGGATATGGTTAAAAAGGGACAGTTAGAAGAAATTAATCTAAAGGATCCTGAGTTAAAAGAATTAAAGAAAATTTTAAATAAACACGGAGTGAAGTTTTCTGTTATGAAAGATAAGGAAACTGGTAACCACTCTGTGTTTTTTCAATCTAAGGATATAAAGGTAATGGAACACGCCTTTAAAAAAGCGGTTAAGGCTTCTGAAAGAAAAGCCGATAGGAAAGATTCAATAACGAAGACTATAAATAAGTTTAAAGATATGGCTAAGGATACCATTAGCAAAGATAAGGTTAAAAATAAACATAAGGAGCAAAGCTTATGATAAGTAATTTAAAAACATTTGAAAATAAGAATTTTGGGAAACTCACTGTTATAGAAAAAGACGGTGAGTTTTTCTTTATAGCAAATGAAGTAGCAACTATGTTAGGTTATGTCAATCCGAGGAAAGCTGTTTATGACCATGTAGATGAAAAAGATAAGGGTGTAACGAAATGGAACACCCCTGGAGGAATACAGAATATTTCAATAATTAATGAGTCAGGATTGTATTCACTTATCCTCTCATCAAAACTACCACAAGCAAAAGTATTCAAAGCTTGGGTAACTAGAGAAGTCTTACCAAGTATTAGAAAAAATGGAGGATATATAGCGGGGCAAGAAAAGAAAACTAACGAAGAGCTACTTGCAGATGCAATTCTGGTAGCCAATAGAATTATTGCCGAAAGAGAAGAAGAAATTGAAGAATTAATACCAAAGGCAGATTATTATGACAAATTAGTAGATTATAACCTACTTACAAACTTTAGAAACACTGCCAAAGAGTTAGGCATACCACAAAACCAGTTTATAAGTTTTTTAATGGATAAAAGATTAATTTATAGAGATAAGAAAAAGAAACTCTTACCTTATGCAGATAAGAATAAGGGATACTTTGAAGTAAAAGAATGGGTTGATCCACTAGGTACACTTGTAGGCATACAAACATTTATAACACCAAAAGGAAGGCACTACCTACTAATTTTATTAGATAGTGAAGGTTTCTACGATGAATAAGATATTAGAAGCCATTCTTTCTGATATTAAAAACTTAATTAAAATAGACAACCCAAAGAAATTTATATTATCAAACATTCCCTATCTATCATTCTTCTACATTGGAAATATCTTTTCTAAGCACATCAATTCTTATGTAGGAGGAGATATTATTGATAGAATAATGGTGGGAATTTCTGATATAGGAACTCTATCTTATATACCAAGCCTTAATCCAAGGGACTTGTTACTAGGCATTTCAGTTGCTGGTCTTGTTAAGCTAATTGTTTATAGCAAAGGTAAAAACAAAAAGAAATATAGGCAAGGCAAGGAATATGGATCTGCAAGATGGGGAGAAAGCAAGGATATTGCTCCATACATTGACCCTAAGTTTGAAAACAATGTTCTTATAACTAATACCGAAAGACTAACAATGAACTCAAGACCTAAAAATCCTAAATACGCCAGAAATAAAAATGTATTAGTAATAGGAGGTTCTGGATCAGGAAAGACAAGATTTTATGTAAAGCCAAATCTAATGCAAATGCACTCTTCCTATGTAGTAACAGACCCTAAAGGGACACTTGTGTTAGAGTGTGGAAAAATGCTTTATGAAAATGGATATGACATAAAGATTTTAAACACAATAAACTTCAAAAAGTCCATGAAATACAATCCCTTTGCCTATTTGAGAAGTGAAAAAGATATTTTAAAGCTTGTACAAACTATAATTGCTAATACAAAGGGAGATGGAGAAAAGGCAGGAGAAGATTTTTGGGTAAAGGCTGAAAAGTTATATTACACTGCCCTTATCGGTTATATCTATTATGAAGCACCAGAAGAAGAAAAGAACTTTAAGACGCTTTTGGATATGATTGACGCAAGTGAAGTTAGAGAAGATGACGAAACCTATATGAACCCAATTGATAGGCTCTTTGAAGCTCTTGAAAAGAAAGACCCAAGTCATTTTGCAGTTAAACAATATAAGAAATATAAGCTTGCAGCAGGAGTAATAGAATTAAGGAGAACACTTAATCACTATTTTAGTGAAATATGTACTTCTTAATTCTTTTTTTATTGAAAAATTAAGAGAAAGGGGGTAAAAATGAGGAATTTTGAAAAGATAACAGCACTCTATGAGAGATTAAGTCGTGATGATGAACTGCAAGGAGAAAGTAACTCCATCATCAATCAGAAAAAAATACTGGAAGAATACGCAAGCAAAAATAACCTGTCAAACATCATTCACTTTACAGATGACGGAATCAGCGGAACGCAGTTTGACAGACCGGGATTTATGGCAATGATGAACGGAGTCAATCAAGGAAATATTGGTTGTATCATTGTAAAAGATATGAGCAGACTTGGCAGAGATTATCTCAAAGTCGGTCAATGTATGGAGATACTAAGACAAAAGGGCGTAAGACTAATCGCTATCAATGATAATGTAGATAGTTTTTACAGAGAAGATGATTTTACTCCCTTTAGAAATATCATGAATGAATGGTATGCAAGAGATACATCAAGAAAAATACAATCGACTTTCAGGTCAAAAGGCGAAAGTGGGAAACATACTGCAAGCACACCGCCTTATGGCTATATCAAAGATGAAAAAGATAAAAACAAATGGATAGTAGATGAAAAAGCAGCAGAGATAGTAAGGCGAATATTTAACCTGACCATGCAAGGCAATGGTCCGTATCGAATAGCAAAGATATTGGAGAGTGAAAAAGTAGATATACCCGCCTATCATCAACAGAAATTAGGCTATGGACTATATCAAAGCAAAAACTTTGAACATCCCTATCGTTGGTGCAGCTCAACAATAGCAAGCATTTTAAAGAAACAGGAATACTTGGGGCATACAGTCAATTTCAAAACAAGAAAGCACTTCAAGGACAAGAAAAGCAAATATGTATCCGAGGATAACTGGCTTATTTTTGAAAATACACACGAGCCAATCATAGACCAAGAAACCTTTGATAATGTGCAAAGGATAAGAGGAAATGTAAAAAGGTATCCTGACGGTTGGGGAGAATATCACCCACTCACAGGACTAATGCATTGTGCAGATTGTGGGAGCAAGATGTATGTTCATAGAACAAGCAATTATAAGAATATTCCCTATTACACTTGCAGTGCCTATACCAAAACACCTTGTGGCACACTTTGTCCATCAGCACACAGAATAAAAGCAGAAGCGGTCTTAAACCTTATTAGGGAAACACTAAAAGATATTAAAAAATACCTTAATGAAGATAATGAAGCCTTTATCCGTTCCATTCAAAATGAAATGGAAGAAAAGGAAAAAATAGAGATAGAAAAGAAACGCACAAGGCTTATTGACAGCAAAGGAAGATTACAGGAATTAGAAAGACTGATGTGTCGTATCTATGAAGATATGATCCTTAACAAAATACCAAATAGCAGATATGAAATACTAAATAACCAATATGAAACGGAGCAGATAACTTTAAGTAAAGAAATTAAGGATTTGGAGCAGCAGGTATCAAGATATGAAAAAGAAACAGACAGAGCTAAAAAATTTATATCTCTTATCAGTCGTTATGAAAACTTTGATGAACTTACAACCACAATGATAAATGAGTTTGTAGAAAAGATTGTCGTACATGAAAGAGATAGAAAAGGAAGTCAGACATCAAAGCAAAAGATAGAAATTTACTTTAATTTCATAGGCAATTATGAACTGCCACAGGCGGAGTTAAGTGATGAAGAAAAACAAAAACTTGAGGAAGAAGAAAGAAAAATAAAGAAAAGAAAAGACAAGCTACATCAAAATTACCTGAAACGAAAAGCAATCGGAAAACAGAAAGAGTATGAAGATAAATATAAGGCAAGGAGAGAACAGAAGAAACAGGAGAAAATAAAGGTTTTGAAAAGAGTGGGGATACCGGTGAGTGAGTATATAAAAACAAATATTTAAACCTATCTTGACAAATATTGAATTTTGATTTATTATTAAATATATATTCAGTATTGGAATAGAAAGAGGTGTGCTATGGCACAAGTATTAAAAGAAGAAGTTAGAAATAGAATACTCGAAGCAGCAGAAAAAGTATTTTATAAAAAGGATTATAGAGGTGCCAAATTAACAGAAATTGCAAAAGAAGCAGATAATCCTGTGGCACTAATTTATACCTATTTCAAAAATAAGGCAGTTTTGTTTGATGCAGTAGTAAGTTCTGTTTATATAAACTTCGAGTCAGCTTTTAATGAGGAAGAATCTTTGGAAAAAGGTTCTGCTTCTGAAAGGTTTGATGAAGTTGGAGAAAATTATATTCATGAACTTTTAAAAGATCGTAAGAAGTTAATTATTTTAATGGATAAAAGCTCAGGTACAAAGCATACAGAAGCAAAACAAAAACTCATATCGCAAATGCAGGTTCATATTGAAGTAAGTTTAAAAAGACAATCGAAACAGGAATATGATCCAATGCTTGCCCATATTTTAGCCAGTAACTTTACAGAGGGACTTCTTGAAATAGCAAGGCATTATCAAAGTGAAAAGTGGGCAAAAGATATGCTAAAACTTATTGCAAAGTGTTATTACAAGGGAGTGGAATCATTGTAAGTTGATTTGATATTTAAATGCGATAAATTTAAATTTTTGGAGGAGATATTTTGAAGATATATAAAGATAAAGAAGAACTGAAATCTGAGATAAATAAAAGTTTTGAAAAGTATATTTCTGAATTTGATATTATTCCTGAATCTCTCAAAGATAAGAGAGTCCCTGAAGTTGACAGAACACCAGCAGAAAATCTTGCTTATCAACTCGGATGGACAACATTAGTTTTGAAATGGGAAAAAGATGAGAAAAACGGTTTTGAAGTAAAGACACCGTCGGATATGTTTAAATGGAATCAACTTGGAGAATTATATCAGTGGTTTACCGATACTTATGCTCATTTATCGATAGAAGAATTAAAGAAACGATTGAAAGAAAATATTATATCTATCTATACAATGATTGATACACTAAGTGAAGAAGAATTATTTCAACCGCATATGAGAAAATGGGCTGATGAAGCTACTAAAACAGCGACATGGGAAGTTTATAAGTTTATTCATGTTAATACGGTTGCCCCTTTTGGAACGTTTAGAACTAAGATTAGAAAATGGAAAAAGATTGTGCTATAATTTTTGATTTGCTGATACAGTAATTTAAAAAAATATAGTGATCGGATAAAATAGACTTTGCGTAATCAGCAAAGTCTTACTTTAAACCTTAATACTGAATTGAAATTCAATATTATTCAATTTTGAAAGGAGAGTTGTTCATGCCGGAAAAAGAATTAAGGAAAAAAGTGATTGGGAAAAATAGTTTATCCAATTCACTTCTTGCTTTAAAAATAGTATTTGATTTGATACCACAAATCTTACTTGTATATTTGATTAGTTCTTTAATCACAAACAATATTAACGAAGGTAATTTAAAGTATATATTCTTGGGAATCTTTATATCGTTTGTATTAAAGGGAGTGTTTTATTATTTTGCAACAAAGGTTGCCCATGAGAAAGCATACGAAAAATTAACAGAACTTAGGTTAGATATTATCGGTCATCTGAAAAAACTAAGTTTGGGATTCTTTAAAGAACATAATACAGGAGAGCTTACCAACATTGTTCAACATGATGTAGAGCAAGTGGAAGTATACCTTGCCCATGGTCTTCCTGAAATAATGGCAGTTACACTTCTGCCTACCATTATTTTTGTAGCTATGATTTTTGTTGATTGGCGTCTTGCTCTTGGAATGATTGCTGGAGTTCCACTCATGTATTTGGTAAAAGTTCTTTCACAGAAAACAATGGATAAAAACTTTGCTATTTACTTTAACCATGAAAATAAGATGAGAGAAGAGCTAATGGAATATGTAAAAAATATTTCTGTGATTAAGGCTTTTGCTAAAGAAGAGGAGATTAGTGAAAGAACATTAAAAACGGCAAGAGAATATATTTACTGGGTTAAAAAGAGCATGGGAGCAATTACAATTCCAATGGGACTCATTGACATATTTATGGAAATTGGAGTAGTTATTGTCATGATTTTGGGAAGTATATTTCTTTACTATGGAAATATTACAACCCCTAATTTTATACTTGCCATTATTTTATCGTCTGCTTTTACTGCATCTATAAGTAAGACGGCTACATTGCAACATTTTTCTATTGTGTTTAAGGAAGCACTAAAGGCGATTGGAAAAGTTTTAACAGTTCCGCTTCCAAAGAAAAAGACAGAACAAGGTTTAGAATTTGGAAATATAGAATTTAAAGATGTGAATTTTGCATACGGAAAAGATAGCTTTGAGCTTAAAAATATCAATTTCAATTTTAAGAAAAATAGTTTGAACGCCTTTGTAGGAGCAAGTGGTTGTGGGAAAAGTACTGTATCTAATTTGCTTATGGGATTTTGGGATGCAGATGAAGGACAAATACTGATAAATGGAAAAGATATAAAAGAATATAGTCAAGAAAATATCTCAATGCTGATTGGTAGTGTGCAACAAGAAGTTATCCTTTTTGATTTAAGTATTTTTGAAAATATAGCAATTGGAAAACTAAATGCAACAAAAGAAGAAGTCATAGAAGCTGCTAAAAAAGCAAGATGCCATGATTTTATTTCAGCATTGCCAAATGGATATGAAACACGAGTAGGTGAAATGGGAGTTAAGTTATCTGGTGGAGAAAAACAAAGAATCTCCATAGCAAGAATGATACTGAAAAATGCACCGATTTTAATATTAGATGAAGCAATGGCAGCTGTTGATAGTGAAAATGAAAGACTAATCGGCGAAGCAATTGACGATTTAAGCAAGGATAAAACCATTATTACAATTGCTCATCATCTAAACACAATTAGAGATTCAGACCAAATTATAGTTATGGATAAGGGTGTTGTTCTTGATGCAGGAAGCCATGAAGAGTTGATGAAAAGATGTGAGTTCTATAAGGATATGGTTGAAGCACAGAACAAGGTAGATAGATGGAATTTGAAAGAGGTGGTAACAGAAAATGTTTAGAGAAATGTTAAAGCTGCTTACAAAAACCGGCAAGAGAGATTTGATTATATCAAGTGTATTCTTTGCCCTTTATGGACTAAGCTCCATAGCCATGATTGTTATCGTATTTTCTATACTGTTTCAGATATTTGATGGGACGAGTTTAGCAAGTTTATATAAAGGTTTTATTGCAATTGGGTTACTTGTAGTATTCAAAGGCATTTGTAATATGGTTGCAGATATGAAAAAGCATAGTGCAGGTTTTGATATTGTTCAGCAAATCAGAGAACGCATGATTATTAAATTGAAAAAATTCAGTTTGGGATTTTATACCAATGAAAGACTGGGAGAGATCAATACAATTTTACACAAAGATGTTGATAATATGTCTCTTGTTGTAGGACACATGTGGTCGAGAATGTTTGGCGATTTTTTGATAGGTGCAGTCGTATTTATCGGTCTTGCAAGTATTGATTTCAAACTTGCTATTCTAATGGCTGTATCTGTTCCGATTGCACTTGTCTTTCTATATCTGACAATTAAGCAATCTGAAAGAATAGAGAATCAGAATAATTCAGCACTTCTTGATATGGTTAGCTTATTTGTTGAATATGTTAGAGGAATACCTGTACTAAAGAGTTTTTCAAACAATAAAAGCTTGGATAATGAGCTTATGAACAAGACAAAAAAGTTTGGAGAAACAAGCAAAGTAGCTTCAAGATTCAAGGCAAAACAGCTATCTATATTTGGGTTTTTACTGGATATTGGATATTTAGTTCTTTTAATTGCAGGAGCAATACTTGTTATAAAGGGAAGTCTTGATGTACTTAATTTTATTATCTTTGCAGTAATTTCAAAAGAGTTTTATAAGCCGTTCGCTTCTATGGAACAACACTATATGAACTATGTTTCGGCGGTAGATAGTTACGAAAGACTTTCAAGAATTTTATATGCAGATGTAATCCCGGATAAAGTGAATGGAATTGTTCCGAAAGATAATGATATAGCTTTTGATAACATTGGATTTTCCTATGAAAAAGATGAATTTAAAATGGAAAAATTGAGCTTTTCTATTGCTGAAAAAACAATGACAGCCTTAGTTGGAGAATCAGGTAGTGGAAAGACCACTATAACCAACTTACTTCTAAGATTTTATGATGTGCATAAAGGAAAAATTACACTCGGAGGAATTGATATAAGGGATATTCCTTATGATGAGCTTTTAGACCGTATTAGCATTGTCATGCAGAATGTTCAATTGTTTGATAACACGATTGAAGAAAATATCAGAGTAGGTAAAAAAGGAGCTACAAAAGAGGAAATCATTGAAGCTGCAAAGAAAGCAAGAATACATGATTTCATTATGAGTTTACCAAAAGGTTATGAAACTGATATTGGCGAAAATGGAGGAATTTTATCAGGTGGACAAAGACAAAGAATATCTATTGCAAGAGCTTTTCTAAAAGATGCACCGATTTTAATTCTTGATGAAATGACAAGTAATGTTGATCCTGTAAATGAATCTTTGATACAGGATGCTATTACAGAACTTGCAAAGAATAGAACTGTACTTGTAGTGGCTCATCATTTAAAAACAATTCAAAAAGCTGACCAAATTCTCGTATTTCAAAAAGGAAATTTACTTGAAAAAGGAAAGCATGGTGAACTTCTTGCGAAAAATGGTTACTACACAAAATTATGGAAAGCTCAGTACGAGGTATAATCATGATTTTGTTAAAAAATGTTTCTTATGAATGGGAAGATGGGCGAACTGCTTTAAAAAATATCAATCTTGAAATTAAAAAAGGTGAATTTGTTTTAATTTCAGGGAAAAGTGGAAGTGGTAAAAGTACTCTTGGAAGTGTAATGAATGGTCTTATTCCACATTATTACAAAGGCAAAATGCAAGGAGAAGCCTTTGCGTCCGGAAAAGATATAAGCAAATTATCGCTTCATGAAATAGGGCGTATTGTAGGTACTGTATTTCAAGATCCAAGAAGTCAATTTTTCACGACAACGACAGATGAAGAAATAGCTTTTGGGCTTCAAACTATCTGCAAATCAAGATATGAAATCAAACAGAGAGTAGAAGAAGTATATGCAGAGCTGGATATTGAGGAACTGAAAGGAAAATCTGTTTTTGAATTATCAAGCGGGCAGAAACAAAAGATAGCTATTGCAAGCATCTATGCAATGAATCCGAAAGTTTTAATTTTAGATGAGCCTTCAGCAAATTTGGATATGAAAGCAACATTTGACCTATTTTTAATTTTGGAAAAATTAAAGAAAAAGGGAACAACTGTTGTTCTAATTGAACATCGTTTGTACTATGTAAAATCTTTAATTGACCGTTTTCTTTTGGTTAAAGATGGAGAGATTGCACAGGACTTGAGTCGGGAAGAAGTTATCCATCTTGAAGGGAAGTTTTGGGATGATAATGGACTAAGAACTCTTGAATTAAAAGAATACAGGATAAGTGAGAAGAAAGATTTATATCAATTAAATGATGAAAGTATCAGTGGGAAAGGCTTGAAATTTTGTTACCCAAGTGCAACTAAGGTTGGAAATAAGCAAAATCAATACATCTTAAATCATCTTGATTTCAATATGGAGTGTGGAAAAGCCATTGGTCTTATTGGGTTAAATGGTACTGGGAAAACTACTTTTGCAAGGGTAATTTCAGGACTTGAGAAGATAAAAGAGGGGAAAATATGGGCGGAAAAAGATAAAGAGTTGAATCGTAAAGATTTAATGGATATGTCATATTTTGTATTTCAGGATTCAGACTATCAGTTATTTTCGGAAAGTGTACTTGATGAAATGCTGCTTGGTATTTCAAATAAAGATAAAAAAGAAAATACCCAAAAGGCAAAGTCTATTTTGAATGTTCTTGGCTTAGATAAATATATAGATAAGCATCCGTTTGCTTTATCAAGAGGAGAAAAACAAAGACTGACAATAGCTTGTGGAATGATGAAACAGGCAAAAGTTTTCATCTATGATGAACCAACATCAGGTTGTGATAAAGACTCAATGCTTTCAGTCGCAAAACTGATTGAAGAACAATTAAAAAAAGGGATAACAGTTTTGGTAATAAGTCATGATTTTGAGTTTTTAGCGAACACAGTGAGTAAGCTCTGGGTAATGGGAGATGGAAAAATAGAAAGTGTTTTGAATATGAGTGAAAGTAATAAAATTCTCATATTGGACAAGATGAGAGGAGGTAGATAACTTGATGGATAGAAAAACAGTCGATCCGAGAATAAAACTTACTCTACTTCCAATTGTTGGATTTACGAGCTTTTTTATAAGCGATACAATTCTACTTTTCGGACTGATTCTCTTTGCCTTTTTTCTGTATGTATACAGCAGTATGTGGAAAAGAGCATTACGCTTTATTTTGTTTTTTGTGATTTTATACTGCATAGAGTTATGGCTTGGAAAGTTTTGTGAAGCAAGTATCGTATTTGCAATATATATGTTTATTTACTTTGCATCAAGGATGACCTTAATTGCTATGTTTGGTGGATATATAACAAAGACTACAAGTGTAAGTGAAATGCTTGAAGCATTAAATAGAATGAAAGTACCAAGAAGCATTGGTATACCTTTTAGTGTTTTGCTTAGGTTTGTACCAACTATAAAAATAGAACTCAAGGCATTAAAAGAGAATATGAAGATTCGAGGAATCGTAACAAGTAGATTTTTCCCCTTGCTACATCCAATTAAATATATTGAATATACGCTTGTTCCGCTTTTAATGAGAATGATTAAGATTTCAGATGAACTGTCAGCTTCAGCACTCATTAGAGGACTTGATAGTGATGAGAACAGGGTTACATTAACAAAATTGAGGTTTAGAACAACGGATTTGTTGATTGGACTATTAGGAGCTTTGATGATTGCTCTTGTGATAGTAATACAGAAAATTTATTAGGAGGACTTTTATGAAAAACAAATTAAATGGTCGTGATTTTATTACAATCGGAATCTTTAATGCAATTGGAATTGTCATATACATGGCGGTTGCATTTGCTATGGCAACAACAGTGATTGGAGGATTTATTGCTTCAGGAGTTAGCTTTATGGTAGCTGCTACCGTTTATATCCTTATGGCTTTGAAAGTTAAAAAGAAGGGCGTATTTACAATATCAGGAACGCTTCTTGGTTTAATTGCATTGTCAGGAGGACATTTGCCTCATGCAGTCTTTGCTGTAATCGGTGGAATTATATGTGATTTGATTATAGGAAATTATGAGAGCAAGGGACGAATGATTATTGGATATGGGATATTTGCATTAGCGGATTTTTTAGGGACAGTAATTCCTGTGATTTTATTCGGAACAGCTTCTTTTGTGGAAAGAGCATCAAAATGGAAAATGAGTGAAGCACAAATAAATGAAGCATTATCTTATTTCAAAGTTTCATGGGCAGTAGGCTTTGCCTTGATAACATTTGTTCTTGCTTGCATAGGAGCATTCGTTGCAACAAAGATACTCAAAAAGCATTTTGAAAAAGCAGGAGTGATTTAATAATAAATTTACTTAGGAGGGAAAATAATGGAGGGATAATTATGTCAAAACTTATAGTTTCGGTTTTCACAGAACGATATAATTATCCTTTTTTATTCTTGGAATTGCTTACACATAGCAATAATACTTTACCAGAAACGACCAAATAGAAAATTATATAAAACATTAGTTTTTAAGCCGAGAGGACTTTTTACGCCAAAGTGTAGAAGTCCTCCTTTTTTATTCTCAAAACCAAAACAGAGAACTTAAAAAGGAGGATGACTAAGTGGCAAAGAAAGAATATTACCTTTATGTAAAAGGCAAAGCCGTACCTGTAAGTGAAGAAGTCTACAAAGCCTATTGGAAGATAACAGAGCATGAAAAGTATCTCCAAAGAAAAGATTGGAAGCATAATGTAATACCATTTTCGGCACTGGATCATGATGGACACTTTGTAGATAACATCATAGATGAAAAGATAGACTTAGAAAAAATTGTAGAAGTAAAAATGCGAATTGAAGAACTTCATAAAGCATTAAATACTCTTACAAAAGAAGAACGAGAACTAATGGAAGCCATCTTCTACAAAGAAGAAAGTCTAAGGTCAATCAGCAGAAGAGAGAAAGTTACACATCAAGCAATCAGTGGGAGGAGGGATAGGATTTTAGAAAAACTGAGAAAGATTTTAGAAGATAAAATCTAAAAACTTGGAAAGGTTAAGTGTCAAAAAAGGTGCTTAACCTTTCTTTATGGAAACAAGCAGATACCAAAACGGAGGAATTAAAAATGAAGAAAGAAAAAACATTACAGGAAGTACAGGAACAAATTTCTGAACTTCAGGAAGAAAGAGAAAAGTGCGATGTAAAGCTGAAACAATTACAAAATCAAGGCAAAAAATTAGAAAAACTGGCAAATGAAAAGGAACGAAAAAGAAGAAATCACAGGCTCATACAAAGAGGCTTGATAGTAGAAAGAGTAATTGAAAATTCCCTTATGTTTGCCAATGAGGAGATAGAAGAACTACTTAAAGTTGCTACTGATACAGAAGAATACAGACAAGCCTATGAAGAAATGATAAATGGAAAAGATATGGAAGATGAAACAGATATTGAGTGAACAGAATAAAAAAACTTAGTTTTTTCAGAAGCTCCCTGCAAGGGCAAAAAGCTTCGCAGAACGCAAAACACCCTTTAGGGTGTATAATTGCGCCCTTAGAAAAACTAAGGGATTTTAGCAAGTATTAAAAAATCCAAAACTTAATAAAAATATACGGATAAAGCAGATAGGAAAAGATACAAAAAATAGCCTGTCTGCTTTTTTCCTTTACCTAAAAACAAATAAAAAATGAAAGGAGCTTATGAAGATGGCAGAAACATTTCACTTTAATATTTCCATGATAAGCAGAGGAAAAAGTAAATCGGCAGTTGCAAGTGCAGCATATATCTCTTGTGAGAAAATCAAAAATGAATGGGATGGAGAAGTTCATGACTATCATAATAAAAAAGGACTTTTACATTCAGAAATCTTCTTGCCGGAGAATGTTCCCATAGCATTAAAAGATAGAACTACTTTATGGAATAGCGTTGAACTAAATGAGAAAGCAAGTAACGCACAGCTTGCAAGAAACTTCATTATCGCCTTACCAAAAGAATTATCCTTTGAAGAAAATAAGAAACTCATTACCGACTTCATACAAGAAAATTTTGTATCAAAAGGAATGATAGCAGACCTTGCAATCCATGATGAAAGTGATGAAGAAAATAATAATATCCATGCACATATTATGACTACCCTCAGACCAATCAATGAAAAAGGAGAGTGGCAGGCAAAAAGCAAAAAAGAATATGTAATTGATGAAAATGGAGAAAAGATAAAACTAAAAAGCGGGAACTACAAAACAAGAAAAGTAGAGCTGACAGACTGGAACAATAAAGGAAACGCAGAGAAATGGAGAGAGAATTTTGCAAGACTTTGTAATCAGTATTTAGAAAAAAATCATCAAGAAAAGAGAGTGGATCATCGTTCCTACAAAAGGCAAGGGATAGAAGAAATCCCAACCATTCACATGGGAGCAAGTGCCAGTGCCTTAGAGAAAAAAGGAATCGAAACCGACAAAGGAAACATCAACAGAGAAATAAAAAAACATAACTCTTTAGTAAAAGCTATCAAGAACAAGATAAAAGAAATCACTTCTTGGATAGACTCTTTACTTGGAAATCTGCAAGCAAAATACGATGGGTATAAACAGACCAAGAAAGATGAACTGGAGAACAAAGCAGAACTCTTTAACCTTTATGAATATATTTCTATCTACAACGAAATACAGGGAGAAAAAACAAAAAATCTATCCTACTATGGACAGATAAAAAAGGGAAATGCAGACCTAAAGAGATTTGTAAAAGCAATCTACTATCTAAAAGATAATCATCTTCAAACCATAGCAGACCTACAAGAAAAAGTTTTTGAACTGGCAAAGCAAAGTAAAAAGATAAGTGAAGATATTCAAAGCAAAACCCAAAGAATAAAGGAGTTAAATCGTTGCTTTATTTGTGCAGACATCATCAAAGAAAATAAGGCGGTATATCAGGAATATAAAGATAAAACTTTTCTTAAAGATAAATTTAACAATTCACATAAAGATGAAATTGAAAACTACAAAAAAGCAAGAAAGACTATAGAAAAATTTACTGGAACATCAGCTATAAAGTCGAGTGATTGGCAGAAAGAAATATCAAGCCTTGAAAAAGAGATACAAGACTTAACTGAAGATAAAGCTAAAGTTCAAGACGAATTTAAGCAGATAGATCATATCAAATATGCAGTAAAGATTGTGGGTGACGAGTATGGAATAGATTTATCTATAGAGATAGACAAGGCAATTAAGAGGGGAGATAAACCAAGTGTAATTGCACAACTGAAAAAATTTCAAGAGCAAGAGGAAAGAAAGGGTCAGTACAAACAAAAAGCAAAAGAAAAGGCTAAAGAAAATTATAAAAATAAAGGGGAGGAAAGATAAAAATGGCAGACAACAGAAGATACTATTGGTTAAAATTGAAAGAAGATTTTTTTACAGATAAGAGAATCAAAAGGCTAAGAAAAATATCAGGAGGAGATACCTATACAATCATTTATCTTAAATTGCTTTTACTTAGCTTAAAAGATAGTGGGAAGCTGTATTATGATGGAGTAGAAACAGACTTTATCAAAGAGCTTGCCTTAACGATTGATGAAACGGAAGATGATGTAATGGTTACAGTAAATTATATTGTAGCACAAGGCTTGATGGAGATAATCACAGAAAATGACGAGTATTTTTTAACAGAAATCCCAAGTCTTATAGGTTCAGAAACAGCTTCTACAAGGCGTTCAAGAAAATCGAGAGGACAAAAAGCGTTGCAATGCAACACTGGTGCAACATCTTGTAACCTTTTGCAACAAAACTGCAACGGAGATATAGAGATAGATAAAGAGATAGATATAGAGTTAGAAAAAGAGGGGGAGATAGAAAAAATATCCCCCAACCTTTATGGAGAATATAAAAATGTTTCCTTAACCGATGAAGAATATGGGAAGTTAAAGGATAAAATGCAAGGTCATAGGGAAGAAATGATAGAGAAGCTGTCAACCTATATGCAAAGCACAGGAAGAAACTATAAAGACCATTATGCGACCTTAGTTCATTGGTATGAGCAAGATAAAGGGAAATTAAAAGAAAGCCATAAATCAAAAGTATATACCTTTGAAGATTATGACAAGGGGGAACACTTGTAGACCTCGTATAAGACGGTGGAAAGGTGTTTTTAGAGCGTTAATAATAAAATAGGTATCAGACTATAGCTAAGTGTAAAATAGGGCTTAAAATTGCAGTATGGAAAAAATATCGTATTTATGATAAAATGATAATGATATGGTAATAAACTCAGTTATAAGGAGAGGATATATAAATGCGAATTCAATTTACTGTAACCGATGAAGAACTTGAAATTTTAACTAAAAAAGCAATAGAGGGAGGTTTCCCAAGCGTTACTGAATATTGTAAGTGTAGCAGTTTACAAGAAAATACAAGCTATGCTGACCTATATACTACCTTATTAAACAAAATTAGCTCTTTACCGAAGGGCAAAGAATTTGTTTTGAGAGAGTTAATCGCAACACCGCCAGCATTGATTGGCAGATGGTTTTATGAAAATGTAAATAAGAGACTTGTAAAAAATGTGGAACACATCGGAAAAGCTGAAGGCGGAGTAGAAAAATATAAAAGAATTTAGATAATGTTGGAGGTGCATTTCATGGCAGAAGAAAATAAAGAGATAGTTATTGTAGATGATAAAACTATACAAGAAAAAATATATCTTATTCGTGGGCAAAAAGTAATGCTTGATGCAGATTTAGCTGAAATATATGGTTATGAAACAAAAAACTTTAATAGACAGGTAAAAAACAATATTGAGAAGTTTGAAGGCGAAGATTTTATGTTTCAACTGACCGAGAATGAATTTGAAAACTTGAGGTGCAAAAATTTCACCTCAAGTTGGGGCGGTTCAAGATACTTACCAAATGCCTTTACAGAACAAGGTATTTATATGCTTATGACGGTATTAAGAGGTGAACTTGCGATTAGGCAAAGTAGAGCCTTAATTAGAACATTTAAGCAGATGAAAGACTTTATAATCGAAAATCAAGATTTTATTAGCTCAAAAGAATTGGTACAAATAGCAGTACAGACAAATCAAAACACAAAGGATATAGCTGAAATAAAGTCAAAAATGGCTACAAAAGAAGATTTGAAAAAGGTTATGGATAATTTTATAGATCCGGACACATACAAGCATTTCCTTTTAATGAACGGAGATAAGATTGAAGCTGATGTTGCCTATACCAAAATATATAAGTCTGCAAAGAAAAGTATTTATGTGATAGACAACTATATAGGCTTGAAAACCTTAGAATTATTAAGGGCTGCAAAAGACAATGTTGAAATTATAGTCTTTAGCGACAATGTGAAAAACAAGGATATGCTGACAAAAAATATCCTAAACGATTTTAGAAAAGATTACCCTAATATCAATCTGAAGATGAAAATTGCAGGTAAAAAGTATCACGATAGATATATTGCCATTGACTATGGAACAGACAGTGAAGCCTTTTATCTTTGCGGAGCATCATCAAAAGATGCAGGAAATAAAATATCAAGTATTACAAAGATAGAGGAATCTTCCAAGGATATGTATCATACGATGTTTGGCGGAATGCTGAACAATAAGGATTTGAAAATTTAATATGTAAATGGTAAAGCGTTATTAAATGAATAGCTACAAGACTTGTGAAAGGCGGTAGAAATAAAACTCTATCGTCTTTTTTTGATTGCAACTAACAGGAGGGAAACTAATATGCACGAAAATAAAAACGAACAAAATACAGGAATAAAGACCATAAAGAAGATTGGAAAGGCAACTTATGAGGTTGTTGTTCACTTTAATGAAAATGCAACGGAAACAATGCAAGACAAATTAAAACGCATAATGATTAGAGAAATGGAGAGAGAAAAACATCAAAAAGTCGATAAAAATGATTAGAAAGTCCTTGACAAGTTGTTACAGGAAAAACTGCAAAGTCAATTCTAATATCTTGTGGAGCAAGACTTGCACCCTTTGATATAAGAGAGCTTAGAGAACTAATGAGCGAAGATGAATTAGAACTCGATAAAATTGGAGATAGGAAAACTGCTTTATTCGTAATAATATCAGATACTGACGATACTTTTAACTTTGTAGTTTCAATAATGTATTCTCAATTATTTAATCTACTATGTGATAAGGCAGATGATGTGTATGGTGGAAGACTTCCAGTTCATGTTAGGTGTCTACTTGATGAGTTTGCAAATATTGGTTTGATTCCTAAATTTGAAAAACTGATTGCGACAATTCGTTCAAGAGAAATATCAGCAAGCATAATACTGCAAGCACAATCTCAATTAAAAGCAATTTACAAAGACCATGCAGATACAATAGTTGGTAACTGTGACTCAACACTCTTTCTAGGAGGAAAAGAAAAAACAACAGTAAAAGAGTTATCAGAAACCTTAGGAAAAGAAACCATAGACCTATATAACACATCAGAAACAAGATCAAACCAGAAATCTTTTGGTTTAAATTACCAAAAAACTGGCAAGGAACTTATGAGCCAAGATGAAATAACTGTAATGGATGGTGGTAAGTGTATATACCAGCTAAGAGGAGTAAGACCTTTCTTATCTGATAAATTTGATATTACAAAGCACAAGAATTACAAGTTATTGGAAGATTATGATAAGAAAAACTTGTTTGATGTAGAAGAGTATCTAACAAATAGAGATAAGGTAAAGTTAAAATCAAGTTATAAAATAAATAGGTTAAACATTTAAGTTTATGGAGAAAGCAAAATGTGTGAAAATAGAAAAACATCTTTAATTATATTAAATATAAATGGGGAGCAGTTTATTCTAGAAAGTGATACAGAACTCAATATGGATAAGAAAAATTATATTGAAGCAATATGTGAGACAATGTACGATGAAAGTAATGAATGGTATGAAGATATATACGATATGTCCCCATATGATATAGCTGAGTTATTTGAAAAAACAGTAAAAGACGAAGTAGGAATAACTGTTACATTTAAAGCGATAGACCTTGAAGTATCGATTTTAGAAGACTAGAAATAAAGTGTTGATAGGCGATAGAAATTAAAAACTCTATCGTCTTTTTTTATACTCAAAATTAGGAGGTTAAAATGGTAAGGATACGAAGTCCCACTTAAAACAATTTAATGTATAAGGTATTTAGCGATTGAATTCAAAGTTCAGTCGCTTTTTTAATTGAAATTTATAAATTAAGGAGAAGAAATTAATGGATATAGAAATGATAAATATTAATGCAAATTTAGTTAAGGAAGCTGAATTTTCAGAATTTGAAAAAGATGGAGAAAATGTTCAAGTAGCAAATTTTGCTCTTGTTAAAAAATATGGAAAGGGCAAAGAATATACAAATTGCTCAGTATATGGAGAAAAGGTAGAAATTGTAAAAGAATTTGAAAAAGGAGATCTTATCCATGTCTTTGGATATTTCAAAGAAAACAAAAAAGGAGATAAGGTCTACAAGAATTTTATAGTTAAATCATTAAATAAAATAGAAAATAAGAAAGAAAACGAGGAGGAATAATATGGAATTTTTTACAGCTGGAGTTGGAGTTTTAAAGACACTTGTAACTGCAATTGGTGCAGGTTTAGGAGCATGGGGAGTTATTAACTTAATGGAAGGTTATGGTAATGATAACCCTGGTGCTAAATCTCAAGGTATTAAGCAGCTTATGGCTGGTGGAGGAATTGTACTAATCGGTATTAAATTAATTCCACTACTTGCAAATGCTTTAAATTAGGAGAAAGTCTATGTTTGGTATCTTTGACAAGCTAACTGAATTTTTTAAGGATATGCTACTCGGAGGTATCAAAGCAAATCTTGAGTCAATGTTCTTAGATATAAATGACAAGGTAGGAATTATTGCAACTGATGTTGGGAAGACGCCAATGGGTTGGAATGGAGAAGTATATAACTTCATAAAAAACATTAATGATAATGTGATTGTTCCAATAGCAGGTCTTATTATAACAGCAGTTTTATGTATTGAACTCATAAATATGGTTATGCAAAAGAATAATATGCACGATACAGATACTTTTGAGTTTTTTAAATACATTATAAAGATGTTTATAGCAGTCTACCTTGCAAGCCATGCCTTTGAATTTTCAATGGCAGTCTTTGATGTGGCACAAAATCTTGTAAACAAAGCGGCAGGGGTAATCACTACTTCTGCCACTGTTTCAGGAGATCAAATAGTTGCAATGGTTGATACATTAAAAGAAAAAGAAATAGGTGAGCTTTTAATGATATTAGTTGAAACAAGCCTAGTGAGGATTGCAATTCAATGTATATCTTTAACTATTACCTTAATAGTATATGGGCGTATGTTTGAAATATATGTCTACTCATCAGTATCATCTATACCATTTGCGACTATGGGAAATAAAGAATGGGGTCAGATTGGAACAAATTATATCAAGGGACTTTTTGCCTTGGGACTACAAGGTTTGTTTTTGATGGTATGTTTAGGTATCTACACCGTTTTAATAAGAACGGTACAGATTACAGATATTCACGCAAGCTTGTTTAGTATATTAGGATATGCTCTACTACTTGGACTTATGATGTTTAAGAGTGGAACAGTTGCAAAAAGTATTATGAATACGCACTAGGAGGAATAAATGTTAAAAAAGAAAAATTGTGCTTTATTGGGACTTGGAATTTTATTGGGAGGAACTTATGAAATCTTAAAAGAGAAAAAATGAAATGAAGAGATTGGAAACTTAAAGAAAAAAATAAATAGACTCGGAAGATGTCACAATGAATTTGTTATGTATCAAGGAGAATATAATGACAGAAATGAAGAAAAACAAGAAGAATTAGAAGAAAGAATTAGCTACTTAGAAGAGGAAACAACATCTAATTATGACCATATACTTGAACTTTCTAAAGAAGAAGTAGAGGGAGATTAAAATGGCGTATGTACCAATACCAAAAGATTTGGACAAGATTAAAACAAAGGTTGCCTTTAACTTAACCAAAAGACAACTTATAGGTTTTTCTGTGGCAGGACTAATTGGCATACCAACCTATTTATTTATGAAGAAATATCTACCTAATGATGTTTCAATTATTGTAATGCTAATAGTAACCCTGCCAATCTTTTTTATAACCTTATATGAAAAAGACACCTTAACTTTTGAAAAGTATTTTAAATTTTTCTATCTTCATAAGTTTTATCAACCAACTAAGAGAATAAGAAAGGAGGCATACCTTGAAGCAAAGAAAAAAGCAAATCAGCGACTTAAATCTAAGGGAAAAACAATTAAAAAAAGACCGCAAGGAAGTAAGAAGGCTAAAAGCAAAGAAAGATCCAACAAATAGTCTTCTAAGTGTACTTTTAAAGAAAGAGAAAAAGAGATTTACAGTTGAGGATACTATTCCCTATATAAGAATGTTACCAGAGGGCATTTGCCAGTTAGATGAAAAAAATTATTCAAAGACAATTTCATTTCAAGATATAAATTACCAGTTGGCATTGGAAGAAGATAGAGATTTAATCTTTAACCAATTTGCCAACTTTTTAAATTCTTTTGATCCAAGTGTCCACATTGAACTTTCATATGTAAATCAATTAGGAAGAAATAAAGACCTACAAGATGCAATTAAAATTGCTGATAAGGGAGACTTCTATGACGATGTAAGAAAAGAGTTTAGGGAGATGTTAAAGCTTCAACTTGCAAAGGGGAATAACGGACTTAAAAAGATGAAGTATATAACCTTTACCACAGAAGCCGATAACCTAGAGCAAGCAAGAGCAAAGTTAAATAGACTTGAAGTAGATATTTTATCTAACTTTAAATCTATGGGAGTAAGAGCAGAGAGTCTTGATGGCGAAGAAAGACTAAGACTTGTTCACGATATGTTAAATCCAGACAAAAACTTTGATTTTTCATATAAAGATTTGAAGAAGAAAGAGTCTACAAAGTCACATATAACTCCCAATATCTTTAACTTTGCACCAGCAAATAATTTTAAATTTGGTAAATATATTGGAGCAGTAAGCCATTTTCAAATACTAGCAAGCGAGTTATCAGACAGAATGTTATCTGAGTTTTTAGATATTGATGATAATATTTATGTAGCTTTTCATATAGATGTAGTTGAACAAGCAGAAGCCATTAAACTCATTAAGAGAAAAAACACAGACCTGGATAGAATGAAAATTGAAGAACAAAAGAAAGCAGTTCGTGCTGGATATGATATGGATATTATTCCTTCAGATATAAATACTTTTGGAGCTGATGTTAAGTCCATGTTATCTGACCTACAAAATAGAGATGAAAGGCTCTTTGTAGTTACCATTGTAATGATGAATTTTGCTAGAACTAATCAAAAATTAGAAAATACAATTGCTCAAATTTCATCAATTGCTAACAGACATAATTGTCAGGTAAAAAGATTATCTCATCAACAAGAGCAAGGACTCGTTTCTGTCTTACCTCTAGGACTTAATCAAGTCGAGATAAAAAGATTTTTAACTTCATCATCAACGGCAGTATTTATGCCTTTTACAACAGAAGAGCTATTTATTGATTCGGCAAATTCTTTGTACTATGGATTAAATGCCCTTAGCCAAAACTTGATTATGGCAGATAGGAAGAAACTCAAGAACCCTAACGGACTAATATTAGGAACACCAGGTTCTGGTAAATCTTTCTCGGCAAAGAGAGAGATGGCAAATGCAATTCTTGTCACAGATGATGATGTAATTATTTGTGATCCTGAAGGAGAGTATTCAAACCTTGTAAAACAATTTAATGGAGAAGTTATTAAAGTTTCAGCAAAGTCAAAGGACTACCTTAATCCATTAGATATTAATATGAACTATGGAGATGGGGACGCACCTTTAAAAGATAAGGCAAACTTCATAATGTCTATGCTTGAACTTGTAGTTGGAGGATCTGGTCTTACTGCTGCAGAAAAATCTGTTATAGATAGGTGCTTGCCAAAGATATACCAAAAGTATTTTGAAGACCCTAAGCCAGAAAATATGCCAATATTAGGAGATTTATACGATATGCTCCTATCTCAAGAAGAGGGAGTTGGTAGAAAACTAGCAACAGAAATGGAAATTTATGTTAAGGGAAGTCTTAATGTCTTTAATAATAGGTCAAATGTTGATCTAAATAGGCAATTGCTTTGCTTTGATATAAAAGAGCTAGGAACACAACTTAAAAAAATAGGTATGCTTGTAATTCAAGACCAGGTTTGGAACAAGGTTTCCCTAAATAGAGGAAGCAAGTCTACAAGATACTATATAGATGAGTTCCACCTTTTATTAAAAGACCCACAAACTGCTTCATATTCAGTAGAAATCTGGAAAAGATTTAGAAAATGGGGAGGTATTCCAACAGGTATAACTCAAAACGTAAAAGACCTTTTAACAAGTCAGGAAATTGAAAATATCTTTGATAATACAGACTTTGTTCTAATGTTAAATCAAGCATCTGGAGATAGAGATATTCTTGCTAAGAAATTAAAAATATCGCCTTATCAGTTAAACTATATTACTAACTCAAATGCAGGTGAGGGACTATTATTCTTCGGAAATACTATTGTTCCATTTATAGATAAATTCCCTAAAGACACCATGCTATATAAGCTGATGACAACAAAACCAGAAGAAGCTAAGTAGGTGTGATATGGATAAAAAACTAAAAAAAGATTTTCAAAAGAAAATTATACGAAATAGGGACACTCCTGAAAAGAATATGGATAGTAAACTTGTTCATTCAGATGATTATACCAATAAGATTATTAAAACTAAGGATAGGTTTGGAGATAAAATTTCAGAAAAAGAATCTAAACTTATTCATGAGAATGTATTAGCTAAAGATCAAAAACAAGATAAACTAAAAGAATTTCAGAAGTCTAAAAACAAGGAAAAAATCAGAAAAGAAGTTTTAGATAATAAATATAAGACTGAAGAAATAAAACAAGCTAATCTTGAAATAAGGACAGATGAAAGCTTTAAACTTGATGAAGAGTTAGATGTAGACTTCAAAAAAGTAAATTTTGATAGTGAAAACAGTAGAAATATTAATTCTAATAAAAAAACAACAGATGATATTTCAGCTAAGGCTCAACCAATAAACAATAAGAAGGCATCAAGTAAAAGACAAGTTCTTAAAAATTATGAGGATAAACTTATCCATAGTAAGGATAAATTCCAAGACAAAATTAACGAGAGAGAGTCTAAGCGAATCCAGACAAGTGAAGATAAACCTATTGAAGCGAAGAAAAGTAAGAGAATATATAGAAAAGATAAGCTTGTTAAAGATGAAGTAAGTAAGAATGAAAGTAATACTAATATCGATAAAATGCAAAAGCAGAAACTTTATCAAGAAAAGAAGTTTATAGATAAGGAAAAAATTTCTAAAGAGATAGATAAAGAAAATAAGCCAAGCGAAGTTGATACAGATAAGACTTTTGACAATTCTGAGCTTAAAGACAATAATCAAGAATTTATAAAAGATGAAAAGGAAACAAGCCTTAAACCTTCAGAACAAAAGAAAGTTAATAAAAAGAAGACTTACTACAAGAGAAAAAATTATGAAAGTGATAAATTCACTCGCAAGAAAATCGATGACTTAAAAAATGAATCTAAGAAAGTTACAACGAAATATTCTAAGAAAGCACAAGATGTTAAAGACTTTATCTCAGATAAAAAGATTGGAGAGCTTGAAAAGTCTAAAAGTAAGCTAAAGGATAATATCTTAAAGAATAAAACTAAAGGAAGTCTATCTTCTGGGGTTTTATTATCTGGAGCTAAGTCATCAGAGTTAGTGAGAGATTATCTAAGTTCAGGATCTGACAATACTGGTGTGGAATCTGGAGAAAAGGCCGCTAATGTAAGCTCTAAACTCCAGCATGGAATAAGGAAGTATAAGCTAGACAAAAAGAAAAAGTCCTTAAAAAAGCTATCTAAACTTGATAAAAAAATAAGAAAGAGAAAAAGCAAGTTGGAGTTTAAAAATGGATTAGAAGATTTAAAAAAGTCAGATGCCTATATAAAGAAAAATAGATTTAAGAAGTTTTACCAGAGAAAACAAATGAAGAGCATGATAGCTAAAAAGCACGAAACAAGACTGGTAGATAGAGTTAAAAAAGCTATTTTAAGTTTAGGTAAAGCTTCTAAAGAGCTAATCGTAAGAAAAAGTAAGATGGTTTTATTTGTGGTAATAGGACTAGGTCTTATGCTATCAATCATGGTTGGTGGCGGAAGTGTTGGGATGAGTGGACTGAGTAACTCAGTGAACTCAGTAATGACAACAACATATCTATCACAAGATACAGTTCTAAGTGAAGTTAATCAAGAATTTTCATCAATGGAGTATGACCTACAATCACAAATCGAAAGTGTAAAAACAAGTCATCCTGGATATGACGAATATATTATAAACAAAGAAGGAGAAATTGGTCATAATACCCATGAGCTTTTATCCTATATAACTTCAAGATGTGGAGAGGTAAAATCAGCGTCTGAAGTAAAAGGAATTTTAAAAGAACTTTTCGATAAGATGTATAAACTTGTTTTTAAAGAAGAAATTGAAATTAGAACAAGAACAGTAGCAAGAACTAGATATGATAGTCGTGGCAATCCTTATACTAGCTATGAAAAAGAAGAGTACGAATATAAAAAGTTAATTGTAACTTTAAAGAAAAAAGAAATGGATGAAGTTGTTAGGGAAATATTTAAAGATTATCCAGACAATGTAGTTCATTATGAAGCTCTTCTTGAAGCTAAGGGGAATATGGGAGATGTTTTTGGATCAGGTAATGGGGACTTAGGAGAAATTGTAGACAATCCAAACTTTGGAAATCCTGGTCTTGCTTTTGATTCAGCTACTGCCAAAGCCTTATTTAATGAAGCAGAAAAACATATAGGCAAAAGATATGTGTTTGGAGCAAGTGGACCATCTAACTTTGACTGCTCAGGATTTGTATGTTGGTCATTTACAAAGTCTGGTGTAAAGAGAATGCCAAGAACAACTGCATGGAGAATATACAAAGACTATTGTAATCCAGTAAGTCCAAGTGAAGCTCAACCTGGAGATATTATATTTTTCCACTCAACATATAACAGTGGAACACCAATATCTCACGTAGGAATATACGCAGGTAACGGAATGATGATTCACGCAGGAGATCCAATTCAATACACATCAATAAATTCAAAATATTGGAAATCACACTTTTATGGTTTTGGAAGACCTAGATAGAAGGGAGATATTATGTGAACAGGAAGCTTATAAGTATTAGAAACAAAAAGAAAAAAATAGAAGAGAAATTAAAAGATTTAAATGCAAAATACAAGGAAATTTGCGATGAAGAAATACAAGTTGAAAATGAAGAAATAATTGTAACTCTTAGGAGGAACAATATTAGCTTGGAAGAATTAATGGAGAAAATTAATGATAGAAAAAGAGAAGAAAAATTAAAAGAAAAGGAGAACATTCATAATGAAGAAATTTAATACGAACAGACTAAGAGCCTTTTTTATGGCTCTTTTATTAATTTTGACATCAACTGTGCATACAAGTGCATTTGCAAAGTCTGATGTTACTTGGACGGAAGATGATTTTATGTATTCCTCTGAGGGAAATATAATTGCCTTTAGTGATAAAGGCTTAGAAAAGAAAGAGAAGACAAATATTCTAGTATTTCCTGAAGGAACGAAGTCTATAAATGGAAATTATTCTTTAAGTCATTCGAACGATGAACTTAGATATAAAAGAGAATTTGGACGTGGCAAACATTGGGATAAAGTAATTATTCCTGATTCTGTTAAGCATTTAGGTTATGCTGCCTTTTACGATGCAAGTATAGACGAGGTAAAACTATCAAATAGTCTAACTTATCTTGGTGGTTTAGCATTTTTCAATTGTGGACTTAGAGAAGTGACTTTACCTGATACTTTGGTAAATATTGAACATAATGCTTTTGAAAGAAATAATCTTCAAGAAATAACTATACCGAAGTCTGTGAAGACAATTGAACAGTATGCTTTTTCAAGAAATAAATTGCACACTATAAAAGTTTTAGGCAATCCAAATATTAACAGTAAGGGAGTATTCCATAATCAAGAAGTTGAATATAGACCAAAACAAAATCCATTTTACGAAAATCATTTTGGTTTCAAGGGAAATCAAGGATTCAAATCTATTCCTAATGGATTGAGGTATGAAAATGGAGAGTTTGTCTTTGATAAGAATGTAGATAGTGTAGAACTTGAATTTGATTATAACAATGATATGTATCAAGGAAAGATGACTATTTACAATCCAAATAAATATTCCATTGATACTCAAACTGATTTAACAGGTCATGATATTGATGAAAAGGACAATAAGATTGATGATTTAACTAAAAATATTAAGGACTTAGAAAATCAGATCAAAGACTTAAATGATAAGAAACAAGAAGACCAATCAAAGATAGATGAATTAAAGGAAAAGTTAGAATCTTGCAAAGATAATGGAGAGAAACTAAAACAAGAAAAAGCTAAGCTAGAAGAAGAGATTAGAGATAAAGATAATAAGATTGCTCAATTAAATAAAGAAATTGAGGATCTTAAAAACTTCAATAATGATGAACTAATAGCAGAAATTACTCTGCTTAAAGATGAATTAAAAAGATTACAAGATGAAAATGCAAAACTAAAAGAAGATTATTCATCTACAAAATGGGAGTTAGAAGCTGAGAAAGAAAAGACCGATAAAAACGAAAATAAAATCAAAGAAATGCAAGAAAAGCTCGAATCTTTAGAAGGAGAACTTGCAAAGAAGACTAAAGAAATTGAGGATAAAGATAATAAAATTAAGGGTTTGGAAAAAGCTCTTGATGAAAAAGATACTAAGATAAAAGACCTCGAGTCTAAAAAGAAAGAGACAGAAAATTCTAAGTTAGAATGCTGTAAGAAAATTGAAGAGCTTCAAAAGGACATTGATAGTTTAAAAGAATCTTCTGAAAATACAAAAAAAGAATTAGAAGAGAAGATTAAAGGATTAGAAGAAAAACAAAAAGCTTCTGAAGAAGAAATTAAAAAGCTAAAAGAAGATTTAGATAAGAAAATTGAAGAAGCCAAGAAGTTAATCGAGGAAGCAAATAAAAAAGCAAAAGAAGAACTTGAGAAACAAGCTAAAGATGAAAAAGATCAAAATCTAAATCAAGACTTATCTAAAAAATTAGATGAACTTCTAAAACTTCAAAAAGAAAACAAAGAAAAGAAAGAAGATAAGAAATCTCAAGATAAGAAGTGGGATGAACTTTTGAAAGCTGATGATAAGAACATTCTAAATCAATTTGATCTTAACAAGATGAAAAAGCAAGAGGAACAACAGGACAAAAAACAAGCTAAAGATGAAAAAGAATTTGCAGTTTTCCAAGTAGACAAAAACTTCTATAACATTATCAATAAAGATGGTAAGACAACAGTCTATATGGATGTAAAAACTTATGTGGATCAAGGAAGAACTATGATTCCAGTAAGATATATTGCTTATACTCTAGGTTTTAATGTTGAGTATGACAACTATACTCGTGAAGCTATTTTCTCAAATAAAGAGAATAATATCCTAGCTAAAAAGACATTAAGACTAAATATTGATACTGGTGTTATGAAAGATTCAGATGGAAAGGTCTACAATTCAGATGTTAAGCCAGTGATTATAAATGGAAGAATTCATGCTTCAATTTCAAATATTGCTAAAGCTTTTGGAGCAAGTCATGGAGATATTAAAGATGGCAAAAACCAAACAATAGAATGGGACAATGCTAGAAAAGCAGTCTATGTATTTAAAAATGTAAAATAAGAAAGGATAGAAAAATGAATATGAGCATTAAACGAGGAGTAGCCATAGCGTTACTCCTTTTTACATTTACAGTACCAGCAACTACATTTGCAATGACTAATGAAGGGCAAATAGAAAGTCAAAACGAATCAATCTATGAACCACAAAAAGAAGAATTTGAAAAAATGTTGAAAGATGATGTTTTTACACCATCAAAAGAAGAAATTCCTTATCAAGATGTTCCAAGAATACCAGGAAATACAAGTGAAGCAACCAAGCCTTCAACTAATCCTCCTAAGAAAACACCACTTGTAAAAGGTGGTAATACAAAGGCAGTAAATAGTCTAGCAACACAGGAAAATAAGGCAAGAGGTTCAGTAATTGAAAATGTCGATAGGAATGGAAAAGATATTACACCAAGTGGAGATACAGAAAAAGATAAAGAAAATCCAGTAGATGTAAGACAATTTTTAACATTTCAAACTAAAAGTGGAAAAACTATGCACCTAATAGTGGATCACTCATCAAATCAAGATAATGTAAGATTATTAACAGAAGTAGGAGAGCAAGACCTACTTAATATGATTGAATCAGAAGATAAAAACAATATAAAGGTTGAAGAACCTAAGAAAGAAGAAGTAAAAAAAGAAGAACCTAAGACTGTTCCAGTAAAAGAAGAAAAGAAAAGTGGGATAGGTTCATTTCTAATTATTGCACTTGTAATTGGAGGAGTTGTAGGAGCAGGATATTACTTTAAGGTAGTTAAAGCAAAAGAAGATAAAATGTTGGAAGACTTTGAAGAAGATGATGAGGATTATATTAGTGAGTCAGAAGATGAATCTGAAAATGAAGAAAGTCATGAAGAATCTTTAGATGAAGACGATGAAGATGAACTATTATAATAATTTTTAAAAGCTTGAGCGAGAGAGAAATCTTTCGCTCTTTTTTTATTTATGGAGGTATTAATGAAGTTAGTAATAGCAGAAAAGCCAAGTGTAGCAGTTACAATTGCAAAAGTAATTGGAGCAAGAACAAGAAAAAACGGATATTATGAGGGAGGTGGATACATTGTTTCTTGGTGTGTCGGTCATTTAATTCAAATGGCAAGTCCAGATAAGATTGATGAAAAATGGAAGAAATGGAGAATAGACACTCTTCCTATAATTCCAGAAGAATATATTTATGAAGTATCTAAAAGCACTAAAAAACAATATGGAGTTTTAAAGAAACTTTTAAACGATAAGAACATCGACACAGTTATAAATGCTTGTGATGCTGGAAGAGAGGGAGAACTTATTTTTAGGCTTGTATATAATCAAGCTAAATGTAAGAAGAAGATTCAAAGACTTTGGATATCTTCAATGGAAAACAAAGCTATTGAAGATGGCTTTAGAAATCTTAAAGATGGAGAAAACTTTGAAGACTTATATAGATCGGCAAGTGCAAGAGCTATTGCAGATTGGCTGGTAGGAATGAATTTAAGTAGGCTTTATTCTTGCATTTACAAGGAAACATATTCAGTTGGTAGAGTACAAACACCAACTCTATATTTAATAGCTAAAAGAGATAGCGAAATAAATCTATTTAAGAAGCAAAAATATTATACAGTTGACCTATCTTATGGAGGATTGAAACTTGTATCAGATAGAATTGATAAAATTGAAGTTGCAGAACAATTATTAAACTTGCTAGAAGATGAAATAGTTATTACAGAGGTAGAAGATAAAGAAATAAGCACAAAACCAGATAAGCCTTATGATCTCACTACCTTACAAAGAGAAGCAAATAAATATTTTGGATATTCAGCAAATGACACTTTAAATCTGGCACAAGGCTTGTATGAAAAAAAGCTAATCACATATCCAAGAACAGATAGTAGGTATTTAACCGATGATATGGTTACTACTATGAAAGAATTATTAGAAGGACTTGAAGAAGATTTTAAAATCAATGAATCAAACTTTAAGTCTATTTTTAATTCTTCTAAAGTTACAGACCACTATGCGATTATTCCTACTATATCAGGTATTGGAAAAACTAAAGATTTACCTGAAAAAGAAAGTAAAATTTATAATCTAATTAAGGATAAATTACTTGCTTCATGTTCGGATAACTTAAAGGAATCTAGTAGAAAAATCAGATATGAATATGACAAGTTTAACTTTAATGCAAGTGGCAAGACTGTAATAGATGAAGGTTATACAAAATATCTAAAGACTTATGGAAAGGAAAGACAAGAAAATGAATTACCAGATATAAAGACTGGAGATAAAATTAAGCTAACTTCTAAAAATATATCAGAGAAATTTACCAAAGCTCCGAGTCATTATAATGAAGATACACTTTTAAAGGCTATGGAGAATGCAGGGATTGAATCACTGGATAAAGATATAGAAGTAGAAAGGAAAGGCTTAGGAACACCAGCTACAAGAGCAGGAATTATTGAAAATCTTATCCATAAGGATCTCATAAGAAGAGATAAGAAAAATTTACTTGTAACAGAAAAAGGCAATAGACTTGTATCGATTGTAGAGGATAAGTTTAAGTCGGCAGAAACAACTTCTGAATGGGAAATGAAACTTGCAAAGATTAGCTCTGGCGAAGTAGATAAAGAAGACTTTTTAAAAGAAATTAAAGATAGTATAAGGGGGCTTGTAGATAGGTACAAGAATAATCTAAATGAATAAGGTAAAAATATTAGAGCTTTTCGGTGGCATAGGTGCTATTAGAAAGGCTTTTATTAATTTAAAGATACCTTATGAAGTTGTTGATTATGTAGAAATAGATAAGGCTTGTGTTAAATCATATAATGAACTTTATGGAGAAGATTATAAGCCAAAATCAGTAGTAGGATATAAAGTACCTAATGAGAATATAGACTTAATAATGCATGGAAGTCCTTGCCAAGACTTTTCAAGAATTGGAAAAAAGCAGGGAGGAGTGAAAAACTCAGGCACTAGATCAAGCTTACTATTTGAAACAATTAGAATAATCAAAGAAATGAAAGATAAACCTAAATGGATAATTTGGGAAAATGTAAAGGGAGTCCTTGATAGAAATATGAGGGACTCCTTTTTTATTTATCTAAAAGAGCTAGAAAACCTTGGATATGAAAGCAAATATGAAATCTTAAATGCAATGGACTTTGGGATACCTCAAAAAAGAGAAAGGATATTTGTTGTTTCGTGTCTTGGAGCAAATAACTTTTCTTTTAATAAATTGGAGAGGAAAGAAACAAGATCACTAAGTGAATTTTTAGAAAAGGATGTAAGTGAACTTTACACAATGACCCAACCTTATATGCTGAAATTTTTAAATAAAGGCATAGATAATAGTTTTAGAGGGCGACTAAAAGTGATTAAAGATTTTTCTTATACTATTTCTACAAAACAGATGAGAGTACCTAATTCTGGAATAATAGATATTGGAAATGGTAAATATAGGTATTTAACAGAAAGAGAATGTTTAAGACTCATGGGTTTTGATGACATTGATATTAACAAACTAGAAGAAGCACATCCAAGAAGAAAAAATTGTACTTCAAGCAAGCTTTATAAGCAGGCCGGCAATTCTATTGTGGTTGATGTTTTAATGGCTATTATAAAAGAAATTCATAGAATGGAGGTAGGAAATGCAAGTAAATGATTTTAAGAATATACAAGAAGCAATAAAGTATGAAGTGTTACAAGATGAAAAAGAGTATTTAAAACTCTTAAAGGTTATAGGTAACAATCAAAAATATGATTTTTCTAGCCAACTAAGTATATATAACAAAGAACCTGAAGCTAGAGCTTGTGCGACTTTTGATATGTGGAAAAAATATTTTGGTCGAGTTGTTATGAGAGGTCAAAAGGGTATTCCAACTTTAGTTGGAAGTGATGTAAATCAAAGAATTTCATATATTTTCGATATTAGTCAGACCACATCAATGGATAGGAATATTAATGAGGTTAGCTTATGGCAGTTTGATCACGAAAATCATAAGGAGGCTTTAAAAGAAATAATAAGAGATTCTTCATTTGAAGCTAGTGATTCACTCAATGAAAATATATTTTCTTTGAGCCGAATTTATGGAGATGAATACATTAATTTGGCACTTGCTGATTTGAGAATAGATATAGAGGATAGACTAAGTTTTGAAAAGTTTATGAGAGACTCAATATCCTATGCGGTAGCTAATAGGTTTAATACAGTTTATCCTATGGATATGGAAAATTTAAAAAATAATTTTTCGAGGATTAATACAATTTCTTTAGAGCAGATAGGTCTTGTAATATCAAGGGTTAGTGAAGATATTATAGATAACACAATAGAAAAATCTAAGGAAATGGATCGAGCTAGGCTGCTGACAGAAAGGGCCGGTGGCGACTATAATAGAGATATAGAAAATATAAACGAAGATAGAGGAGGTCAAAATGATTTATATAGACGAGATGATAGGTCAAGAAGTAGAGATGGACGAGTTTTCACAGATGGAAGCGACAGAGGAAATAGCGATGAAGATCGAAGAGAAAACATTGGACATGATGGAGAAGGATCTGGAATTTATGGAGAGATTTCCGAATCCAACATACGCAGTTCTAAGACTGTCTTACCTGGTAGGGAGCGAGGACATGGAGAACTGGAAGAAACTTCAAGAAATGTACGAGGAGAAAACACTTTTGAACCACCTGAAGGAAATTCAGACTCAGGCAGTGGACTATATCAAGAGAGAGAAAGTCAAGATGATGAAAGCACAAGGATTGACAGAGAAGATGATGAGAGAAAATCCAGAGAAATTCCAAGGACAGATGAACAACTTGATGGCAACAGTGAAGAGAATGGCAATCAAGGAATACGTGGAAGCGTAGAAAAGGAAATAAGCCAAGAAAAGGAAGCTGATGAAGCTTCTTTTTTTGATGGCAAAAACACTGAAAATAGAAAAGATTATTGGATTGTAGAATTTAATGAAAACCACGAATTAGTTCCCGATTATAGTGGGCAGATAGTAACCAAAGAATTAATAAATGTCCTAAGACAAAAGGATATTGATGTTAAAGACCATAATCAAACTCTTGGAGAAAATGAATTTGGAGAAATGACTGATGATTATATCGGATATTTTAAATTCTATTTTGATCACTATGTAGACGGCGAAGTTGTCGAGCATTATAGGATTGACCTTGGTGATGGTGTAGAAGTAAATGAGCGTGAATTTTCATATTTAGAAGAACAAGTTGCACTAAGTGAGGAAAAATTATTAAAAGAAGAAACTAAGGAAAATATAGAGCCTAAATTTAAGATAGGTGATCAGGTTAGATATAAAGATAAGGACTTCACTATTACAGATTTTGATGAACTAAGTGGAGGACTTAAAACTATCACTATCCGAGATAATATGGAATATATGGGAGGTATGATTAGGGGTTCGGAAGTAATTCCATATAGAAACGATTCATACCTTGAAGAAATCTTTGAAAATCTAAGTCAAACATCAGAAAAACTAGCTGTAAAAGTTGGTAAGGAATTTATTTTAGAAGATGAGAATACCTTTGATGGAATTAACTTAATTGAAACAGGAACTAAGGTAGAAGTTAATGGAGAAGAAATCCCCTTATATAAGGGTGAAACATTTGAAGAAAGTAGAAAGATTGATGACCTTTTAGATAGTGGAAATTACGAGATATACAAATTATCTAAGCATGAAAAACAAATTGAAAGACAAGTAGAGCAAGAAAGCTTTATAGATAACCACAATCCTGAAATTGACCAAATGATGGATAGATACAATGTTCCAAGAGAAGCAGCCGAAAACTTATTGAGGGGTAAAGAAGATTTAAAGAATCTAGGCTATGAACCTGATAGGAAAAGGCTAAGCTTTGCTAGAAATTATGACTTGAAAAATCATATCTACTCAGAATACCTTACACCATCTGAAAAGTTAGATAAAAATATCAAAGCTATTAAAATGCTAAAAAGACTTGAAAATGAAAATAGGAGTCCAAGAGAGTATGAGCAAGCCTATCTGGCTGATTATCTTGGTTGGGGTGGTCTTGCTGATGTCTTTGATGAAGAAAAGGGAGGTCAATGGCTCGAAGCAAGAAATATTTTAAAAGAAAATTTAACAAATGAAGAGTATTTGAATGCTAAAGAGTCTACCTTAACATCCTTTTATACACCTAGAGAGGTAATGGATGGAATATATAAGACTCTAACAGATATGGGTTTTAAGACTGGGAATATCCTTGAACCATCTGCAGGGGTCGGTAATTTTATTGGTAATATGCCAAGTGAAATACGAAGCTCTAAAGTCTATGGAGTAGAAAAAGACAGTTTAAGCGGAAGAATAGCAAGAGAACTTTATCCTGAAGCTAATATTCAAATTAAAGGTTTTGAAGAAACAAACTTCTCAAATAACTTTTTCGATTTAATTATAGGAAATGTTCCTTTTGGAGATTTTAAAGTTAACGATCGTGAATATAACAGAAATAATTTTTTGATTCACGATTATTTTTTTGCAAAGTCAATAGACAAGGTTAGGAATGGAGGAATTATTGCCTTCATAACATCATCTGGAACTATGGATAAAAAAGATGAATCTGTTAGAAAATATATTAATGCAAGATGTGAATTTTTAGGAGCTATGAGGCTTCCTAATACAACATTTAAAGGACTTGCTGGTACAGAAGTTACTTCAGATATTATTTTCTTAAAGAAGAGAGATTCAGTTATAGAAAGAGATGACGATTGGATACACCTAGCAACTGATAAAAAGGGTTTGACTTATAATAAATACTTTGTAGATAATCCTCAGATGGTATTAGGGAATATGAAAGAAGTATCTGGCAGATTTGGCAATACTATTACTTGTGATGAAAAAGAAGATGAAAAGTTAAAAGACTTAATGGATATTGCAAGTAAGGAAATATCTTCAAATTCAAAATATGAAGAGGTCGAACTATTGGAAGATGAAGAATTAAGTCTTCCAGCAACAGATGATGTTAAGAATTTTTCTTACACTATTATTGATGAAGAGGTCTACCTAAGAGAAAACTCAGTCTTAATCAAGCAGAATATATCAGATAAAAATAAAGAAAAGATAAAAGATTATCTTGATGTAATGAATGCTTTAAAAGATGTAATAGAAAAACAAAAGGACGATTTTTCAGACGATGAAATAAAAGAGTCACAAGCAAAGTTAAATGAAGTCTATGATAACTTTTCAAAGAAACATGGCTTTATTAACTCCTTATCAAATACTAGAGCTTTAAAGGAAGACTCAAACTTTCCTTTGGTTTCATCAATAGAAATACTTGATGATGAGGATAATTTCAAAGCTAAGAGTGATATATTTTCAAAAAGAACAATAACAAAGGCAAAGGTAGTAGATCATGTAGATACTTCCCTTGAAGCCTTAGTCTTATCAGTTTCACAAAAGGGATATGTAGATTTCGACTATATGGAATCTATCACTAACAAAGATAGGGACACTTTGATTGGTGAGCTTGAAGGTGAGATATTTTTAGATATTAAGGATACAGACCTAATAAATAACAGAATGCCTTTTGAGAACTTTGACAATGACGATCCATTTCATTTTTCATATGTATCGGCTGACGAGTATTTAAGTGGAAATATTAGAGAAAAGATTGGCTACCTCAATTCATATATAGGAGAAATTGAAAATGTAATAGATTTAGCACCTTCTGAAAAGAAAGATACATTATTAAACGAGTTAGGCAAACTCAAATATCAAAGAGAAAAATTACAAGAAGTTATGCCTGAAGAACTCACTGCTTCTGATATAAATGTAAGGCTAGGAGCAACTTGGATACCTCAAAAAGATATAGAAGACTTTACTTTCAATCTTTTAAAAACACCAGGTTATGATAGGTGGAATATAAATGTTAGGTTTTCGCCACACACAAGTGAATGGAATATTGAAGGTAAAAGTGTTGACTCAGCTAATGACCTTGCTAACATGACTTATGGTACAAGTAGAGTAAATGCCTATAAGCTAATTGAAAATGCTCTTAATTTAAAAGATACGAAGGTGTTTGACCAAGTAATAAATGATGATGGTTCTAAGACATCTGTATTAAATAAAAAAGAAACTATGCTTGCAAGTCAAAAGCAAGAACTGATTAAAGAAGAATTTAAGAATTGGATATTTGAAGATCCTGATAGAAGATATAGGCTAGAGAAGATTTATAATGAAAAATTTAACTCAATTAGAAATAGAGAATTTGACGGCTCTAACTTAACTTTTGATGGAATGAATACTGAAATTAGACTTCGAGAACATCAGAAAAACGCCATAGCTAGGACTCTTTATGGTGGAAATACACTACTTGCCCATGTAGTAGGAGCAGGAAAGACTTTTGAAATGGTGGCTTCTGCTATGGAGTCTAAAAAGTTAGGACTTGCAAGTAAATCATTATTTGTTGTTCCTAACCATCTAACCACTCAAATTGGTAGAGAGTTTATGCAATTATATCCGTCAGCAAATATTATGGTGGCCGATAAAAAAGACTTTCAACCAAAAAATAGAAAAAGATTTATTGGTAGGATTGCAACAGGAGAATATGATGCAGTTATCATAGGACACTCTCAATTTGAAAAGATACCAATGTCCAAAGAATACCAGGTTAGACATATACAAGACCAAATAGATGATATAGTTTCCTTTATTGACGAGAATAAAAGAAATAGAGGAGAAAACTTCACAGTAAAACAACTAGAAAAGACAAAGAAGAAACTCTTGGTAAGACTGGAAAAGCTAAATGATGACTTTAAAAAAGATGATGTAATAACCTTTGAAGAACTAGGAGTAGATAAGTTATTTATAGACGAAGCTCATAATTACAAAAACCTATTCTTGCATACTAAGATGAGAAATGTTGCTGGTATCGGGCAGAGTGAAGCCTTTAAGTCTTCAGATATGTATATGAAATGCAGGTATTTGGATGAAATGACAAATGGAAAGGGAGTTGTATTTGCTACTGGTACACCAATATCAAACTCAATGACAGAGCTTTATACTATGCAAAGATACCTTCAGTATGACGATTTAAAGGCAAGAGGATTAGAACATTTTGACGCTTGGGCTTCTACTTTTGGAGAAACAGAAAATACCTTTGAATTATCTCCAGAAGGCACTGGATATAGGCAAAAGACAAGATTTTCAAAGTTTTATAATTTACCAGAATTGATGTCTATGTTTAAAGAAGTAGCAGATATAAAGACTTCAGATATGTTAAATTTGCCAGTACCAGAAGCAAGTTTTGAAGTTATTAAAACAAAACCTACTGAGGAACAAAAAGAAATACTAGAAGCTATTTCAGATAGAGCTGACGCAGTTAGAAATAATCAAGTCGAGCCAACAGAAGATAATATGCTAAAAATTACAAATGATGGTAAAAAACTTGCCCTAGACCAAAGATTAATAAACCCACTACTTCCAGATGATCCTAATTCAAAGGTAAATGTATGCGTTAAAAATATCTTTTCAATCTGGGATAAGACAAAAGAAAGCTCATCAACCCAGTTAGTATTTTCAGATATGTCTACACCAAAAGGAGATGGAGAATTTAATATCTATGATGATATTAGGAATAAGTTAGTGAATATGGGAATACCTAAAGAAGAAATAGCTTTTATCCACGAAGCAGATACAGACAAACAAAAAGACGAATTATTCTCCAAGGTAAGAAAAGGAGAAGTAAGAGTATTATTAGGTTCTACTCAAAAAATGGGAGCAGGTACAAATGTACAGAATAAATTAATAGCTTTACATGATTTAGACGTCCCTTGGAGACCGTCTGACCTAGAGCAAAGAAGTGGTAGAATTGTTCGTCAAGGTAATGAAAATGATAAGGTAAATATCTTTAGATATGTAACAGAAAATACTTTTGATTCTTATTTATGGGTGCGACATGAAGTCGCTTAATTTAACTGTTTGGCATAATGACCAAACCAACTATTCCGTTAGTTGAGCCAAGTATCGACTGCACTTAGGTGTGGTAAGCCGATATTAAAGCAGCCCTACTTGAGGTTGGACCGTGAGGGAATACCGAAACTGCCAGCAACAAGGCGGTTAGGGAGCGAGGCTTGATAATATGGCTAACATATGTGAACTACTGATAAATGTCGTTAAGGTGAACAGGCTAAAGTTGCTGACAAGCCTGAACCAAAATGGTGCGTAGTCGGATAATCCTTTCCACAGTGGGATTACACGGACAAAATGACTACCGGCAGAGAGGTAGAGCCTAAGTTATCAATGTTAATTAAGTGGAACATGGTAAGCCTGTACCGTTGCCAAAAGGCAAGGTAAATCGTAAGAAATGCTGATAATGGTGCAGGTAAAGGATAATGGAAAAAGCGAACGCCATCTTGTAATGAGATGGATAGGGGTTCAAAATTTGCCCTAACTTGAAAGAGTGCAGACTTCCATTTGGTTTTTAATCACAAGAGAACTTGTAGAATTTTTGAAAGGAGAAAGCAAATGAACAGTAAAATGTGTGCTACTACTAACAGAGCTAAAGACTGGGAAAGTATAGATTTTTCAGTAGCAGAAAGCTATGTTAAAAAACTACAAATGCGTATTGTGAAAGCGTGGAAAATGAGTAAATACGGAAAGGTAAAATCTTTACAGCATTTACTAACAACTTCATTTTATGCAAAAGCCTTGGCTATTAAGAGGGTAACTGAAAACCAAGGCAAGAAAACAAGTGGTGTTGACGGCGAACTATGGCTAACACCACAGGCAAAGTATAAGGCGATAGAAAAGTTAAACTTAAGAGGATATAAACCTAAACCTCTTAAAAGAGTGTATATACCAAAGAAAAATGGTAAGAAAAGACCTCTTAGCATTCCTACAATGACAGACAGAGCAATGCAAACCCTATATAAATTTGCACTTGAACCCATAGCAGAAACTACTGCTGACCCTAATTCTTATGGATTTAGGGCAAAAAGATGTACACAAGATGCTATCGAGCAGTGTTTTACATCACTTAATAAAAAGAAATCTGCAAAATGGGTACTTGAGGGAGATATAAAAGGTTGTTTTGATAATATAAGTCATGAATGGATATTAAATAATATCCCAATGAACAAGAAATTATTAAAACTCTGGCTTGAGTGTGGATATATAGAAAAACAAAAACTATTTCCAACAGAAACAGGAAGTCCCCAAGGCTCGCCAATATCACCTATTATTTCCAATATGGTATTAGATGGTTTAGAAAAAGCAATCAAAGAGAAATACCATAGAAGAACAGTAAATAAGAAAACATATTTCCCAAAGGTTAACTTTGTTAGATATGCAGATGATTTCATCGTTACAGGGGAAAGTGCAGAATTGCTTGAAAATGGTGTAAAGCCAATCATTGTAAAATTCTTGGCTGAAAGAGGTTTAGAATTATCAGAGGAAAAGACACTTATAACACACATAAATGACGGTTTTGATTTTCTTGGAGTTAATATTAGGATGTATAAAGATAAGTTGCTTACAAAACCATCTGATAATAACTTCAAGGCTATTGTCGATAAAATCAGACGAATCATAAAAGATAATCCGTCAATGAAACAAGAAATTTTGATCAGAAAATTAAATCCAATCATTATAGGTTGGGTAAACTATCAGAAATATAATGTTTCATCAAAAGCGTTTGAAAAACTTGATTATGAAATATATAAATGCCTGTGGGACTGGTGTGTTCGTAGACATCCTAAGAAAGGTAGAAAATGGATAGCTAAAAAGTATTTCCATACGATTGGAAATAGAACTTGGACTTTCAGTGTATCAACTGGAGACAGAATGGAGAATGGCGAGAAATACTATCTTCGTCTTAAATATGCTACAGATACTGATATTAAGAGATTTACCAAGATACAAGCTGAAGCAAATCCATTTGATGAAAATTGGCAAATATACTTTGAAGAAAGAGAAGAGTTAAAAATACGAAACGAACTTAAAGGACGTACAGTTATAAATAGACTGTATAAAACGCAAAATGGAATATGCCCTGTTTGTGGAGAGAAAATAACTATGGATACAGACTTTAGAGTACATCAAACAATTCAAAATAATATTACCCTTGAAACTTTAGTACACCCTTGGTGTCATAGAAAATTGCATATAAATGATGAAGAAAACACGCTGGCTCTTTAATTAGGGCTTATAAAAACTTGAGCCGTGTGAGGGGAAACTCTCATGCACGGTTCTTAGAGGGGAAAGGGATAGTAATATCCCCGACCTACTCGACCAGACGATAGAGAATAAGCAGAAATTCATTTCTCAAATTATGACAAGCAAGACGCCTGTGCGTGTTGCAGAAGATGTTGATGAAGCAAGTCTGTCTTATTCAGAGATTAAGGCTTTAGCTACTGGTAATCCATTAATTAAAGAAAAAATGGATTTAGATAACGAAGTTACAAAGCTAAAAATGCTTGAAGCAAACTATAAGTCTAATAAATACAAGCTTGAAGATAAGGTAAATAAATTTTATCCTCAAAGTATTTTAAAAACTGAAATGGAAATACAAGCAGTTAAAGAAGATATTGCAAGTGTTGAGAAATTAGGAGAAGGAGATAGTAAATTCACTTCAATCAGTCTTAGAGAAAATAAAATTTTAGATAAGAAAGAAGCTGGAGAGAAGCTATTAGAAGAAATAAAAAAGGTAAAGATAAATGATAGCAAGGTCATTGGTAAATATAGAAATTTAGACTTACAAGTTTCATATAACTTTATGACTAATACTCACACTTTTAAACTTCTAGGAAAAGCAGAATACTTTGGAGAGTTTTCAAACTCTACTGATGGTAATATAACAAGACTTGATAATGCAATTGAAAAAATGCCTGCAAGACTTGAAAGATTAAATCAAAACCTTGAAAACTATAAAGAATCTTTAGAAAATGCCAAAGTAGAATTAACCAAACCATTTGAAAAAGCAGATGAGTTAAGGGATAAGACACTAAGACTAGCTGAAATTAATAAACTTTTAGATATGGGAGAAGTGGAAGAATTAGAAAACCAATCACCATTATTAGAAGAATTAAAGAGAGCGATAGTTGATTATTCTAACTACGAGTTTTCAGAATCTAATAACTATGAAGACTTTGAAAAACTATACCCCGATTTAAGCCATATAGGACTTGCCTATACAGAAACACCTGATGGTAAGCACTCTATCCAATATGAGGTAAACTTGGAAGAAAAAACATGGACTCAGTATGTAGATAATGTTGCTATTAGAACAGAATCTTTTGTAGAAGAAGATATATCTAATTCACAAGCTCTTAAAGATATGACTGAAGCAATAAAGATGTCAAGTTTTGATGATCTGGTATCAGTAGATGAAGAAGATTTAAAACAAGCTCTAGGACTAGAAATAGATGATGATGGAAACTTCTATGATCCACTGGCAAAAGATCTTGATAATGACGGAATACCAGATAGGTATGACAATGATTTTAAAGATAGTGATTACTTTGAATCAACTTATGATGTAGAGGATAATCTTCACGCAAGGGAAGAGAAACCATCGATATTGGGACAAATATCAAAATTCAAATCAGAAGAAGAAAAAGATAAAAATCTAGAAAGAAATGAAAAAGGACAAGAAAGATAGAGGAGGGTGAATAGCTCTCCTTATTTAGTACAAGGAGGAAATTATGGAATACAAAGATATTAGAGAAAACTTAGAAGAAATGATGAATGATAACTATAAGGATTTTATAAAAGCACTTGTAAGCATAGAAAAAGGTGTTACTGATGAAAAGGCACTTGAAGAAGTCTATGTCTTATATATGAACGATGACACAATAGGTTTACTAAGTGATGACTTTGACTATATGATTGATGATATGAAAGAACAAGGTAAGATTGTTGAAAACACCAATGAACTTGAAGAAAAAGACGACCTCATAAATCTCGTGGGTAATATATCTGGAAAAGTAGAAAATCTTGAAAGAGAAAATGCTAATGGAGAAAAGTTCAAGGTAAGCAACTTTTCAATTGTTTCAAAGGATGACGATGGAAATAAGGTATATACAAATTGTTCAGCCTATGGAGATAAGACAAAAGATTTAAAGAACTTAAAACAAGGAGATTTTGTTAAAATCTTCGGACAAGTAAAAACAAGCATTGATAACAACGGAAAGGAACATAAAAATGTTCGTATTTTGTCTTCTAAGCTATTAAAAGCAAAAGAACAAGTAAAGAGTCAAGACAAGGATAAAAAGTCCATATTAGGGCAAATAAAAAGCTTTAAGACAGACGATAAAACTAAATCTAATAAGAAAGACCATAGCAAAAGCGCAGAGAGATAAATATTGGCAGTCTTCGGACTGCCTTTATTTTTTTGCCATATTTAAACAGATTGTATAGTGACGTTAGGTATGATACACAAAAGTTAGCTGTAATTATATCTTAATACGTCTATAATAGTATTAAAAGCTGAAGTTAAAATAGGAACACAAAAATATTACGATATATTGAAATTTGTAATTAATACCAGAATATTATGTATAATTTTAATAGATCCTTTTCGGAGTTAAGAAAATCAGATTGTATATAGATAAAGATTATAGGGTTTAAAATATAAAAGGAGGGCAGGATGAAAAAACAAGATTTGATTTTAATTACACATATTTTATTGCAAGTTATTTTGTTTATGCCTATAGCGCCATTTATAAGATATCAACAGAGGCTAGATATAGGAATTTTAATAGTTTTTTTACTAAGTATTATAAATTTCATATCCTATATTATATGCATATTAAATTCTGAAAAAAAATATATTTTAATCCATAGCCTAGTAGTTGAATTATTTATTATTTTTAATTTTCTAGAAGACTTAATATTAAGAGACTTAATAATAGGTAAACACATCGAACTATTAATATATAGCTTGATACTATTTGCAAGTTTCAATCTTTTAAGCTCATCAAATAGAATTAAGTTCATGCCATTAATTACAACTGTAGGGATTATTATATCAATAATAATGATGAAATTTAATACTTATTTAGCATCTTCAATATTTAATTATGTTGTGATTATTTTATTATTGACTCCAATAATATTATATTCAAATGATAAGAATATTCGAAAATATGAAAGCAAGACAATTATAATATTGCAAACTTTATTTATAATAACTTTCTTCATATATAAGAAGTATGAAGGTTTAGGTCTAGTTTCAATAAGTGAGTATCAACTGTTTACATGTATCTTCATTGAATCTATATTGCTGTATAGGATTAGTAAGACAAAAATCAAAAGCGGTTTATTATTTTTCTCCCGTTCTTTGAAAAAAATATTTCCTGAATTTTTAATTTTGTTTCTAATGCTCTATTTAACTTCATTATCTTTTTCGGGAGTTATATTATTTTCTTTAAGCTTTTTTATGTTTTTGGTAGAATTTAGCTTGTTCGAAAAACATAAAAAATCCAATTATATAACTTTTGAGGAGATGTTGAATAACTATTATGTTGAAAAACATAGAAATTTAGAAATTGAAAAATTGAATGCTCTAAGGATACAGACCTTTTTACATGATGACATTCTACAGATTATAATAGCTATAAGAAGGTGGATAGGAGATAATCTTTCAGGATCTGGCAAAAAATACATTATAGAAAATCTGGATAAGTTAAACGACTTGATTCGCCATGAAATAAATTCATTTAATCCAACGCTCAATGATTATAGTTCTCTTTATGACGCATATAGTAGACTTATAGTTGATATAGAAAATATGTATTTAGATAATGAAATGCTTATAGAATTTGAATGTGATAGAAATATAGATTTACCCAGTCCTTATGCTGAATTGATTTACAAATGTATCAATGAATTATTAATAAATGCATTAAAACATTCAAAAGGATATAGCACGGATATAGTTCTTATAAATTTAGAAGATAAAATTGATCTTACAATAAAAAATTATGGGGATTATTTAGAAGATGAAGAAAAAATAGTAGAGGGAAATATAGGATTAAATATTTTAAGATTAAACTTAAGAGAATACGGCGGAAAATTTGATTTTAATTTTTCCAATAATCAAAATGAACTAGATGAATCATTTGTAAAATTTAAAATAGAAATTCCAGTAGAAAGGAGTGTAGTAAATGAAAATCTTATTAATAGAAGATCATAAAATGGTTGCAACTTCTTTGAAAATGAGCCTAGAGATGGACGAATCTATTTCTGTAGATATAGTAAATAATGTTAGAGACCTATGTATAAATGAATATGTTCTTAAATATGATTTGTTACTAATAGATATTAATTTAACAGGAATAGAAGGAACGATAAATGGTTTAGATGTGGCTGAAGAATTTATTAATAAATATGTAGATCTTAAAATAGTAATATTAACAGCATATAAATTAGACTTTTATATTAAAAGAGCAAAAAGAATTGGATGTAAAGGATTTATTTCCAAGGAAGAAGAGACATCTAACCTAATAGAAGATATAAAATCTATCGCCTTGAAAGACAAAGCGATTTTTCCAGAAGATAATCATATGTTAGAACCATTAACAAAAAGTGAAATTCATATAGTTAAACTATATTCAAACGGACTATCAAGGAAAGAGTTAGCCAAAGAGCTAAATACAAATGTAAGAAGCCTGGCAGTATCCTTATCACGAATATATCAAAAGTTAGGCGTTAGAAATTATCAAGAAATGATAGATAAGGTCAGAGAACTAGGCTATGTAGATTCATTTTAATAATCAGCATTAGGACTTTAATTCCGAGTGCTTTTTTTATTCACAAAAGTTAGCTGAAATGAAAATTAAGATATTATAAACTTAATATGTAAGAAATTGGATTTATAATTTATATTTATAAGGAGATAGAATGAAAAAAACAAAAAAAGGAATCAATATTTTATTAATTACGTGCGTAATTGTTTTTGTAATAATAATATTTAGTAATCTTAGGAAAAATAAAGACTGGTATAGAGATTTTCACCAAGGAGAAGATATAAAAAAATATTGTATGTATATAACAAACGATGAAAACAAAGACTTTAATAAGTATATTGAAACAATAGCTAATGATGAAAAAATTTATATAAGAGAACTAAATATTGATAAAGTTAATCCTAAAAATGTTGATGTAAAAATCGATAAAAATAAAGTTCCATATTTGATAGTTATAGATAATGGAAATATAAGAAAGGAAATTTCTTTTAGTGATAAAAAGAAATCAAAAGATAATTTAACTGAATATCTAGATGTTCAGTTAAATGAATAAGGTTGGTGATTATTTGATTAAAGTTATGCTAACTAATGCTTGTAATTTGGATTGTAAAAATAAACGTTGTAATTGTGAATTTTTTAAAGAATTAATTATTTTTTCATTGTTTAATTATGATAAACAACAAAGTTGTAAGGAAAATTTAAAAGAATTTATATCTGGGAAGTCTAAGAATTACATACTTGATTTGAAAGAAAGGAGATCTTGGAATGAGTTGTTTAGAAATAAGTGATTTAACAAAATCATATGACAAAAAAACAATTTTAAATAATATTAATTTAACAATTGATTCGGGGAAAATTGTAGGATTATTAGGTGAAAATGGTGCAGGAAAGTCAACTTTAATGAAATGTATAGTTGGTTTGGTAAAAATAGATTCAGGAGAAATTAATTTTAAATTTAAAGGGAAAAACAAGTTAGGATTTTTAATAGAATATCCTGCATTTTATCCAAATTTATCTGCTTTTGATAATCTTAAAATTTTTGCATCGTTATTAGATATTAAAAACGAAAGAATAAGTGAAGTGATAAAAGAAGTTGGGCTTTATAAGTATACTGATGTGATTTTTGATAATTATTCTTTAGGAATGAAACAAAGATTAGGTTTAGCCAGAGCTATATTAGCTAATCCAGATTTATTAATATTAGATGAACCATTTAATGGGCTAGATCCTTCTGGAATAATAGAAATTAGAAATTTATTGAAAAAATTGACTTATTCTGGAAAATCAATTTTAGTATCAAGTCATAATTTGCCAGAAATCGAGAAGATAGCAGATGAAATTGATTTACTATACGACAAGAGAATTGTAGAAAGTTTTAATATGTCTGATATACAACAGATGAATAAACTTATAGTAAAATCTAATAATCCAAAAGAAATAAAACAAATGCTCGAAAAATATAAATTAAATTATTTTTATAAAATTTATGAACAAACGTTAGTCATTCAAGGTGAAGTTATAAATTCCGAAAGAATCTTAGATTTAATATATAAGAATAAATTCAGAATTTCAGAGATATATTTTCAACGAACTTCTCTAGAAGAGCATTTTGAAGAAATGGTAGGTGCCAAAATTGGAAAGATTAAATAGAGAATTTTTAAAAATTAAAGGGACAAAGATTTATTTGGGTTCTATATATGCGTCAATTATATTGACAGGTTTTATAGTTTTTAAAGATGTTTTTATGGCTGAGTCAGTTAGAAGAATAGGAGTTGAAAAATGGGTATGGTCAAATATATTGATTGGTAATTTTATACTATTACATATGATAAGCATAATTTTTATAACTTTAATAATTCAAAGAGAGTATTCAAATAATATTACACAAAACTTACTTGCATATTTAAAAAATAGATTTGACTTTATTATAGGTAAAATTGCTATTTGGTTTAGTTTACATTTAATAATAACAATATGTAGTTATTTAATGGCATTAATTGGTGGGTTAGTTATTTTTAAAAATCTTGAATATTCTAGTTATATTGAATATTTATCTATTATATATTTAAAAACATTGATATTAGGATTTCTTATCTTAATTCCTAATATAGTAGTATGTATAGCTCAAAAGAAGAATTATATAGTGTCCTTTATTTCAGGAGCGATTACTATTCTATTGTCTGTTGGATTCTTACAAGCTAATAATATTATACCATATATATTGCCTTGGAGTTCAGCATATATTTTAATATTCAATGCTAATAATCCGTATAAAATATGGGAGATGGCTTCTATTATAATAATTGTTTTCATATCTTTATTCCTGGCTATTCATATATTAAAAAAACAGGAATTTTAAATTTATAAATACGGTATATTTAGTATGAAAAAAATAAAAATAGGGATAATAGATGGTTATTACAGAAACGACGAAGAAAAAAATATAATAACAGTTAATAATAGTAAAATTCAAAATATTAATAATTTTCACACAAAAATAATACTTGATTTAATAAAAAACAAATTAGGCGATTCTTGTGAAAGAAATATAGAATTTGTCATTTTACCGATTCTCAATTTAAATAATTTTGGAGAATTAAGGGATTTATATTGGGCTTTGGAAAAGTGTTTATTAATGGATGTAGATATAATTAATGTTAGTCTAGGAACAAATCGAGTTATAAAGAATAAAATAATAGATAAATTAATAGGAGAATTAAAAAAGAAAGGATGTTAAAGGACAAGATAGAGAAATATACATTTGTGATGGGAGTAATAGTATTTATTGTTTCATACAATCTTCCTATAAATATGCTAAATAGATTTACGGAATTAAAACCATTAGGATTGAGTACATTTTTTATATGCCCTATATTGGGAATAATTGGATTGATTTTTTCGTTTAAAAGAAAGTCTATATTGTTTTCTATATTAAACTTAATATTAATATTATCTTTTTCAATTACTATGTTTTTGGGAAATTTATTTTTTGAATAATTGGTATGAAAAATAAAAAATATAATCAAAGGGATATATCTGGTAGTTGTTATTTTATTAATGCTTAAATTGTTTAAATTAAAAACAGTATAAAAATCTAATTATCCGCATAAACACTGGACTTATCACACTTTATCAAGGTCAAAACCACTCAATTTACTACTAATTTACTACTTATGAATGAGCTTTGATACGACGATTTATCCTTGAAAAGTGAAGATACAAAGATACTTCCAATAAAATTGAATATTTAATAGGTAGACACTTCAAAAAATGAGGTGTCTATTTTTTTACCCAATATTTGAAAGGAAGTGAACTTATGAAAACAGAAAATCAAGAATCAAAAGGTCGCTCCCCTCCCTTTAAGACCATCAAACAAACAAGATTTATCAAACAATAAAAAGAAAGGATAGGTAAAAATATGGAACTTAAATTTGTGATTCCCAACATGGAAAAAACATTTGGCAATTTAGAATTTGCTGGCGAGGATAAAGTAGAACAGCGAAGAATCAACGGACAATTAACTGTCTTATCTCGAAGCTACAACCTCTATTCTGACGTTCAAAGAGCAGATGATATTGTGGTGGTGCTTCCTGCTGAAGCTGGAGAAAAACATTTCGGCTTTGAGGAACGTGTAATGTTAGTCAATCCACGTATTACCGCAGAGGGCTATAAAATTGGTACTCGTGGATTCACAAATTACCTTTTACATGCGGACGACATGATAAAAGAATAAAGAAAGAGAGGAAAAATGATGAGATTACCTAATGGCATTGTATTAGATAAAGACGCTACATTTGGAGAATTAAAGTTTTCAGCACTCCGTCGTGAAGTACGAATCCAAAATGACGACGGTACGGTTTCAGATGAAATCAAAGAACGTACCTATGATTTAAAATCCAAAGGGCAAGGACGTATGATTCAAGTGAGTATTCCTGCCAGTGTTCCTTTGAAAGAGTTTGACTATAACGCAAAAGTGGAAATCATCAATCCAGTTGCAGATACCGTCGCTACCGCTACCTTCCGAGGGGCAGATGTTGACTGGTATATCAAGGCAGACGATATTGTATTGACGAAAGATTCCAGTACCTTTAAAAATCAGCCACAACCTAAAAAAGAGCCAGCCACGGATAAATAGTCATGCTACTTCCACTAGAGAGAAAGGAGGAAATCCCGCATGAAACAGTTTGGCATTCGTGGTAAAAGGATTCGCCCAAGTGACAAGGATTTAGTCTTTCATTTTACAGTAGCGTCCTTACTGCCAATTTTCCTGCTGGTTATCGGACTGTTTCATGTGAAGACAATCCAGCAGATTAACTGGCAGGACTTTAACCTATCACAAGTAGACAAGATTCACATTCCCTATTTAGTTATTAGTGTTAGTGTCGCAATTCTTGTCTGCTTGCTGGTGGCATTTCTATTCAAAAGATATAGATATGATACAGTAAAACAACTGTACCACCGTCAAAAGCTGGCTAAGATGGTACTTGAAAACAAGTGGTATGAATCGGAACAGGTCAAAACAGATGGCTTCTTCAAAGATTCGTCCAGTCGTACTAAGGAAAAGATAACCTACTTTCCCAAAATATTTTATCGCCTTAAAGATGGTTTAATACAGATGCGAGTGGAAATCACGCTAGGAAAATATCAAGACCAGCTCCTACACTTGGAAAAGAAATTAGAAAGCGGATTGTACTGTGAGCTGACGGATAAAGAGTTAAAAGATTCTTATGTGGAATATACCCTGCTCTATGACACCATCGCCAGTCGTATTTCTATTGATGAAGTCCAAGCCAAAGATGGCAAACTACGCTTGATGGAAAACGTATGGTGGGAATATGACAAGCTCCCTCACATGCTCATAGCTGGTGGTACAGGTGGCGGTAAAACTTACTTTATACTGACACTGATTGAAGCCTTGCTTTATACAGATTCTAAGCTCTATATTCTTGACCCAAAGAACGCCGACCTTGCCGACTTAGGCTCTGTGATGGGGAATGTCTACTACAGAAAAGAAGATATGCTCTCCTGCATTGACCGTTTCTATGATGAAATGATGGCACGAAGTGAAGCTATGAAAGAGATGGAAAACTATAAGACTGGCGAGAACTATGCCTACTTAGGACTTCCTGCAAACTTTCTTATCTTTGATGAATACGTGGCTTTCATGGAAATGCTGGGAAATAAAGAAAATACCGCAGTCTTAAACAAGCTCAAACAGATTGTCATGTTAGGTCGTCAAGCTGGCTTCTTTTTAATACTGGCTTGTCAACGTCCAGACGCAAAATATTTAGGCGACGGAATCCGTGACCAGTTTAATTTCAGAGTGGCACTTGGAAGAATGTCTGAAATGGGCTATGGCATGATGTTTGGCAGTGATGTACAAAAAGATTTCTTCTTAAAACAAATCAAAGGTCGTGGCTATGTTGATGTGGGAACAAGTGTCATATCAGAATTTTACACTCCCTTAGTACCAAAAGGTCATGACTTTTTGGAGGAAATAAAAAAACTAACCAACAGCAGACAGTCCACGCAGGCGACGTGCGAAGCGAAAGTCGCAGGTGTGGACTGATCTTGCTGGCTGGTGTGGCGATAGCCACGCCAGCACCTAACCCCCCGTATCTAACAGGGGGGTACAAATCGACAGGAAACAGTCAAAAAAATAGCAGAAAATTCTTTGGTTACAAGGAGTTTAGAAAATTTCGTGGTATGTCAAATGAGCTTCAATAGTTGACATACCTTTTTTAATTGGAGGGATTTAACTGAATGAACAAACTTTGATACAGCATTTAAAGGAAAAACGGTTGGCTTATGGGCTATCTCAAAACCGACTGGCTATTGCTACAGGCATTACAAGGCAATATCTTAGCGACATTGAAACTGGCAAGGTTAAGCCATCAGACGAGTTGCAACAATCCCTTTGGGAAACTCTGGAACGCTTCAATCCCGATGCCCCACTTGAAATGCTCTTTGACTATGTAAGGATTCGCTTTCCCACAATGGACGTACAGCATGTGGTTGAAGAAATATTGCAATTGAAACTTTCCTATTTTCTTCATGAAGACTATGGCTTTTATTCTTATTCAGAACATTATGCCTTAGGCGATATATTCGTTCTCTGCTCTCATGAGATAGACAAAGGTGTTCTGGTGGAATTAAAAGGTCGTGGGTGCAGACAATTTGAAAGCTATCTTCTAGCACAACAAAGAAGCTGGTATGAGTTCTTTATGGACGCTTTGGTGGCTGGTGGCGTGATGAAACGCCTTGACCTTGCCATCAACGATAAAACAGGGATTTTGAATATTCCCACACTGACGGAAAAATGCCTACAGGAAGAGTGTATTTCGGTGTTCCGCAGTTTCAAGAGCTATCGCAGTGGCGAACTGGTACGCAAAGATGAAAAGGAATGTATGGGAAACACGCTTTATATCGGTTCATTACAAAGCGAAGTCTATTTCTGTATCTATGAAAAGGACTATGAGCAGTACAAGAAAAATGATATTCCCATTGAAGACGCAGAGGTTAAAAACCGTTTTGAAATCCGACTAAAAAATGAGCGTGCCTATTATGCAGTACGTGATTTACTTGTCTATGATAATCCAGAGCATACAGCTTTTAAGATTATCAATCGGTATATCCGCTTTGTGGATAAGGACGATTCAAAAGCACGTTCCGATTGGAAACTCAATGAAGAATGGGCATGGTTTATTGGAAACAATCGTGAACGATTAAAGCTAACCACAAAACCAGAGCCTTACTCTTTCCAAAGGACACTAAACTGGCTATCTCATCAAGTCGCCCCGACCTTAAAGGTTGCTATTACACTTGATGAAATTAACCAGACGCAGGTTGTGAAAGACATTCTCGACCATGCGAAACTGACAGACCGACACAAGCAGATTTTAAAGCAACAGTCGGTAAAAGAACAGGACGTGATAACGACAAAAAAATAACTTAAATACAAATTCACTGCATACAGAAAGGAGAACATTTTTATGAATTTTGGACAAAACCTTTATAACTGGTTTCTATCAAATGCTCAATCACTGGTACTTTTAGCAATCGTTGTAATTGGCTTGTATCTTGGCTTCAAGCGTGAGTTTAGTAAACTGATTGGCTTTCTCATCATTGCGATTATTGCGGTGGGCTTGGTGTTCAACGCTGCTGGAGTAAAAGACATTTTATTAGAGCTATTTAATCGCATTATCGGTGCTTAAATTAAACCGTTATTTTGTGGAATATAAGTGGTTTTCTTATGTTCCGCAAAAGAATGGTACACCAAACGAAGTGCGGTAGGGATTTTTGAATCTCTACAAAGAAAGGACGTGAACACATGGACGATATGCAAGTCTATATTGCCAACTTAGGTAAATACAATGAAGGAGAATTAGTCGGTGCTTGGTTTACCTTTCCCATTGATTTTGAAGAAGTCAAAGAGAAAATCGGCTTGAATGATGAATACGAGGAATACGCCATTCACGATTATGAGTTACCCTTTACGGTTGACGAATACACTTCTATTGGCGAACTCAATCGCCTATGGGAAATGGTATCGGAGTTGCCAGAGGAACTACAATCCGAGCTATCTGCTCTGCTCACTCATTTTTCAAGTATTGAGGAACTAAGCGAACATCAAGAGGATATTATCATTCACTCGGATTGTGATGATATGGCAGATGTCGCACGTTACTACATTGAAGAAACTGGAGTATTGGGCGAAGTGCCAACCAGTCTTCAAAACTATATTGATTACGAATCCTATGGTCGTGATTTAGAAATTTCGGGAACTTTTATCACAACCAATTATGGGATTTTTGAAATCGTCTATTGAAAGGATTGATTCTATGAAGAAAATACGAAGCTATACCAGTATTTGGTCTGTTGAGAAAGTGCTGTACTCCATCAACGATTTTAGACTTCCGTTTCCCATAACCTTTACGCAAATGACGTGGTTTGTCGTGTCACTGTTTGCGGTTATGATACTTGGCAACTTGCCACCTCTTTCCATGATTGAGGGAGCATTTCTCAAATATTTTGGAATTCCTGTGGCTTTCACATGGTTTATGTCTACAAAAACCTTTGATGGTAAAAAGCCTTATGGATTTTTGAAGTCTGTCATTGCTTATGCACTGCGACCAAAGCTGACCTATGCAGGGAAAAAAGTAACCCTTGGCAGAAACCAGCCACAAGAAGCCATTACGACAGTTAGGAGTGAATTTTATGGCATATCCAATTAAATACATTGAAAATAATCTGGTCTGGAATAAAGATGGCGAATGTTACGCCTATTATGAGCTTATTCCTTACAATTACTCATTCCTAAGTCCAGAACAGAAAATACAAGTGCATGATTCTTTCAGACAGCTTATCGCACAAAATCGTGATGGCAAGATTCATGCTCTACAAATCAGTACAGAATCCAGCATACGTTCTGCACAAGAACGTTCCAAAGAGGAAGTAACTGGCAAACTCAAAGTAATTGCCTATGACAAAATCGACCAACAGACAGACGCTTTAATATCCATGATTGGCGAAAATCAAGTGGACTACCGCTTCTTTATCGGCTTTAAGTTGCTTCTCAACGATCAAGAGTTTTCTATGAAAAGTCTTACCGTTGAAGCCAAAAATGCTTTGTCTGATTTTGTCTATGATGTGAACCATAAGCTAATGGGCGATTTTGTCAGCATGAGTAATGATGAAATCCTGCGTTTTCAGAAGATGGAAAAGCTCTTGGAAAATAAAATCTCTCGTCGTTTCAAAATCCGTAGACTGGATAAGGACGACTTCGGCTATCTGATTGAACATCTTTATGGACAGACAGGTACAGCTTATGAAGATTATGAGTACCATCTATCAAAGAAGAAGCTGGATAATGAAACGCTGATTAAATATTATGACCTTATTAAACCGACCCGTTGTCTGGTGGAAGAAAAACAGCGATACCTAAAAATTCAACAGGAAGACGAAACCGTCTATGTGGCGTACTTTACCATCAACAGCATTGTCGGCGAATTGGACTTTCCGTCCTCTGAAATCTTCTACTACCAGCAACAGCAATTTACATTCCCGATTGATACTTCTATGAATGTGGAAATCGTGGCAAACCGTAAAGCACTAAGCACCGTTCGTAATAAAAAGAAAGAACTAAAAGACCTAGATAACCACGCATGGCAAAGTGATAACGAAACCAGCTCTAATGTGGCGGAAGCTCTGGAAAGTGTCAATGAGCTGGAAAATAATTTAGACCAAAGCAAGGAATCCATGTATAAGCTCTCTTATGTGGTGCGTGTTTCCGCAAATGACTTGGACGAATTGAAACGTCGTTGTAATGAAGTGAAAGATTTTTATGACGATTTAAGTGTCAAGTTGGTACGACCATTTGGAGATATGCTGGGCTTACATGAAGAATTTTTACCATCAAGCAAGCGTTATATGAATGACTATATTCAGTATGTAACCTCTGATTTCTTAGCTGGACTTGGTTTCGGTGCTACTCAAATGCTTGGCGAAAATGAGGGTATTTATGTTGGCTATAGCTTAGATACAGGACGCAATGTCTACCTCAAACCTGCTCTTGCCAGTCAAGGGGTTAAGGGTTCAGTAACCAATGCATTAGCGTCTGCCTTTGTAGGTTCGCTAGGCGGTGGAAAATCCTTTGCGAATAACCTTATCGTCTATTATGCAGTGCTTTATGGGGCACAAGCAGTGATTGTTGACCCGAAAGCGGAACGTGGCAGATGGAAAGAAACCTTGCCAGAAATCGCTCACGAAATTAATATTGTCAATCTGACTTCTGATGAGAAAAATAAAGGCTTACTTGACCCTTACGTGATTATGAAAAATCCCAAAGATTCTGAATCACTGGCAATCGACATTTTGACGTTCCTTACGGGGATTTCATCACGAGATTCTGACCGTTTCCCTGTTCTACGAAAAGCCATTCGTGCTGTAACTAATAGTGAAGTGCGAGGTCTTCTGAAAGTGATTGAGGAATTACGGGTTGAGGGAACTCAAATAAGCACCAGCATAGCCGACCATATCGAAAGTTTTACAGACTATGACTTTGCACATCTGCTCTTTAGTGATGGATATGTGGAGCAGTCTATCAGTCTTGAAAAACAACTGAACATCATACAGGTTGCCGACTTGGTACTTCCCGATAAAGAAACCTCCTTTGAGGAATATACCACAATGGAGTTACTATCGGTGGCAATGCTGATTGTCATTAGTACCTTTGCGTTAGACTTTATCCATACAGACAGAAGCATTTTTAAAATTGTTGACTTAGACGAAGCGTGGAGCTTTTTACAGGTAGCACAAGGAAAAACACTATCTATGAAGCTGGTTCGGGCTGGTCGTGCTATGAACGCTGGGGTATATTTCGTGACCCAAAATACAGACGACCTCTTAGATGAAAAACTGAAAAATAACCTCGGCTTAAAATTTGCATTTCGTTCCACTGACCTTAACGAGATTAAAAAGACCTTAGCCTTTTTTGGTGTAGACCCAGAGGACGAAAACAATCAGAAGCGATTGCGTGATTTGGAAAACGGGCAATGCCTTATCAGTGATTTATATGGTCGTGTCGGTGTGATACAGTTCCACCCTGTATTTGAAGAACTGCTCCATGCCTTTGATACCAGACCACCTGTGCGAAAAGAGGTGTAAATGTGAAACCATCAATAGTAAACAGAATAAAATCAAACTGGACGCTGAAACGTCTAGGTAAAGTGGCAATGACAGTGGCTTTCACACTTGTGATTGCCATTTTTCTTTTAGCCATGCTGGGAACGGTGGTTCAAGCTGCGGGCTTGGTAGATGATACGGTCAATGTGGCAAATGAATACAGCCGATACCCACTTGAAAACTATCAACTGGATTTTTATGTGGATAATAGCTGGGGCTGGCTTCCGTGGAACTGGTCGGACGGGATTGGAAAACAGGTCATGTATGGACTATATGCCATTACCAATTTTATTTGGACAATCAGTTTGTATGTTTCCAATGCGACAGGTTACTTAGTACAGGAAGCCTATTCCTTAGACTTCATTTCCGCTACAGCAGATTCCATTGGTAAGAATATGCAGACCTTAGCTGGTGTGAGTGCAAACGGATTTTCAACAGAGGGTTTCTATGTTGGATTCCTCTTACTCTTGATTTTGGTTCTTGGGGTTTATGTTGCCTATACGGGACTGATAAAGAGAGAAACCACAAAGGCAATTCATGCCATTATGAATTTTGTGCTGGTGTTTATCCTATCGGCTTCCTTTATTGCCTACGCTCCCGACTACATTAAAAAAATCAATGACTTTTCATCAGACATCAGTAATGCCAGTTTATCACTTGGCACGAAGATTGTCATGCCCCATTCCGATAGTCAAGGCAAGGACAGCGTGGACTTAATCAGAGATAGCCTGTTTTCCATACAGGTTCAGCAACCGTGGCTACTGCTTCAATACAACAGTTCAGACATTGAAAGTATCGGTATTGACCGTGTGGAAAGCCTGCTCTCCACCAGCCCAGATTCCAACAATGGCGAAGACAGAGAAAAAATTGTTGCGGAAGAAATTGAAGACAGAAGCAATACCAATCTAACCATTACAAAGACCATTAACCGTTTAGGTACAGTCTTCTTCCTATTTGTCTTCAATATTGGGATTTCCATATTTGTATTCCTATTAACAGGAATCATGATTTTCTCGCAGGTACTTTTTATCATCTATGCTATGTTTCTGCCTGTGAGCTTTATTTTAAGCATGATTCCATCATTTGATGGTATGTCAAAACGAGCCATAACAAAGCTCTTTAATACCATTTTGACACGAGCTGGAATCACATTGATTATTACGACAGCATTTAGTATTTCAACCATGCTCTATACCTTATCGGCTGGTTATCCGTTCTTTTTGATTGCTTTTCTACAGATTGTGACCTTTGCAGGAATCTACTTCAAGCTGGGCGATTTAATGAGTATGTTTTCTCTACAGAGTAACGATTCTCAAAGTGTGGGAAGTCGTGTGATGAGAAAACCTCGTATGCTTATGCACGCTCACATGCACCGTCTACAGCGGAAACTTGGACGTTCCATGACTACTCTAGGGGCTGGGTCTGCCATTGTTACAGGTAAAAAAGGACAGTCGGGTTCGGGGAGTTCTGCAAGGACACAAGCAGATCACTCCCGACCAGACGGAAAGGAAAAATCAACACTTGGAAAACGTATCGGTCAAACCATCGGTACAGTAGCTGATACCAAAGACAGAATGGTAGACACTGCTAGTGGTTTGAAAGAACAGGTTAAAGATTTGCCGACCAATGCAAGATATGCAGTATATCAAGGAAAATCCAAAGTAAAAGAGAATGTCCGTGATTTAACCAGTAGTATTTCTCAAACCAAAGCGGACAGAGCCAGTGGACGCAAGGAACAGCAGGAACAAAGGCGAAAAACCATTGCGAAGCGTCGCTCTGAAATGGAACAGGTCAAACAGAAAAAACAGCCTGCTTCTTCTGTTCATGAAAGACCGACTACAAGACAAGAACAATATCATGATGAACAGACCTCAAAACAGTCTAATATTCAGACTTCATATAAGGAATCTCAACAAGCCAAACAAGAGCGTCCAGCAGTTAAGTCCGATTTTTCAAGTCCAAAAGTGGAACGCCAAGGCAATACCGTTCAAGAAAAAACCGTTCAAAAGCCAGCAACTTCAACCACTACAGCAGATAGAACTTCACAACGTCCAATCACAAAAGAACGTCCGTCTACTGTTCAAAGAGTACCACTACAAAATACAAGAAGTAGACCACCAATCAAAACCGCCACCATTAAGAAAGTCGGTAAGAAACCATGAAGTTGAAAACTTTAGTGATTGGTGGTTCTGGATTATTCTTGATGGTCTTCTCACTGCTTCTGTTTGTTGCCATTTTATTTTCAGATGAACAGGACAGCGGAATTTCCAATATTCATTATGGAGGTGTGAATGTTTCCGCAGAAGTGCTGGCTCATAAGCCTATGGTAGAAAAATATGCCAAAGAATATGGCGTTGAAGAATATGTCAACATACTTCTTGCGATTATACAGGTGGAATCGGGCGGTACTGCGGAAGATGTTATGCAGTCCTCGGAATCCCTCGGTCTTCCACCTAATTCATTGAGTACAGAAGAATCCATTAAGCAAGGTGTGAAGTATTTCAGTGAATTATTAGCCAGTAGCGAAAGGCTCAGTGTAGATTTAGAATCGGTTATCCAGTCCTACAATTATGGTGGTGGTTTCTTAGGGTATGTGGCTAATCGTGGAAATAAATATACCTTTGAACTGGCTCAAAGTTTCTCAAAAGAGTATTCAGGTGGCGAAAAAGTGTCTTACCCCAATCCCATAGCCATACCTATCAATGGGGGCTGGCGATACAACTATGGCAATATGTTTTATGTGCAACTGGTAACGCAGTATCTTGTCACAACAGAGTTTGATGATGATACGGTACAAGCCATCATGGACGAAGCACTGAAATATGAGGGCTGGCGATACGTTTACGGTGGAGCTTCCCCGACTACTTCTTTTGATTGTAGCGGACTGACACAATGGACGTATGGAAAAGCTGGAATTAACTTACCACGAACCGCACAACAGCAATATGATGTGACCCAGCATATCCCACTATCGGAAGCACAAGCTGGCGATTTGGTTTTCTTTCATTCTACCTATAACGCTGGCTCTTATATTACTCATGTTGGGATATACCTTGGCAATAACCGTATGTTTCATGCAGGCGACCCAATCGGTTATGCCGACTTAACAAGCCCCTACTGGCAACAGCATTTAGTGGGAGCAGGACGAATCAAACAATGAGAAAGGAAGATTTAATGATGAAATTTAGAAAAAATCAGAATAAAGAAAAACAGATACCAAAGGAAAAGAAACCTCGTGTCTACTATAAGGTCAATCCTCATAAAAAGGTTGTGATTGCCTTGTGGGTACTTTTAGGGCTTAGTTTCAGCTTTGCGATATTCAAGCACTTTACAGCTATAGATACTCATACTATTCACGAAACAACTATCATAGAAAAGGAATACGTTGATACTCATCATGTAGAAAATTTTGTAGAGAACTTTGCGAAAGTCTACTATTCATGGGAGCAATCCGATAAGTCCATTGATAATCGAATGGAAAGTCTAAAAGGCTATCTGACAGATGAACTTCAAGCTCTCAATGTTGATACAGTACGCAAAGATATTCCTGTATCGTCTTCTGTAAGAGGATTTCAGATATGGACGGTAGAGCCAACTGGCGACAATGAGTTTAATGTAACCTACAGTGTAGACCAGCTCATTACAGAGGGAGAAAATACAAAGACCGTCCACTCTGCTTATATAGTGAGTGTCTATGTAGATGGTTCTGGAAATATGGTACTGGTTAAGAATCCGACCATTACCAACATACCTAAGAAATCAAGTTATAAACCAAAAGCCATTGAAAGTGAGGGGACGGTTGATTCCATTACAACCAATGAAATCAATGAGTTTTTAACGACGTTCTTCAAGCTCTATCCTACAGCGACAGCCAGTGAACTTTCCTACTATGTGAATGACGGGATATTAAAACCAATCGGAAAAGAGTACATCTTTCAAGAACTGGTAAATCCTATTCACAATCGTAAGGATAATCAAGTCACGGTATCGCTGACAGTGGAGTATATCGACCAGCAGACCAAAGCAACGCAGGTATCTCAATTTGATTTGGTACTTGAAAAGAACGGGAGTAATTGGAAGATTATAGAATAACAAATATTGGTACATTATTACAGCTATTTTGTAATCACGTACTCTCTTTGATAAAAAATTGGAGATTCCTTTACAAATATGCTCTTACGTGCTATTATTTAAGTATCTATTTAAAAGGAGTTAATAAATATGCGGCAAGGTATTCTTAAATAAACTGTCAATTTGATAGTGGGAACAAATAATTGGATGTCCTTTTTTAGGAGGGCTTAGTTTTTTGTACCCAGTTTAAGAATACCTTTATCATGTGATTCTAAAGTATCCAGAGAATATCTGTATGCTTTGTATACCTATGGTTATGCATAAAAATCCCAGTGATAAAAGTATTTATCACTGGGATTTTTATGCCCTTTTGGGTTTTTGAATGGAGGAAAATCACATGAAAATTATTAATATTGGAGTTTTAGCTCATGTTGATGCAGGAAAAACTACCTTAACAGAAAGCTTATTATATAACAGTGGAGCGATTACAGAATTAGGAAGCGTGGACAAAGGTACAACGAGGACGGATAATACGCTTTTAGAACGTCAGAGAGGAATTACAATTCAGACAGGAATAACCTCTTTTCAGTGGGAAAATACGAAGGTGAACATCATAGACACGCCAGGACATATGGATTTCTTAGCAGAAGTATATCGTTCATTATCAGTTTTAGATGGGGCAATTCTACTGATTTCTGCAAAAGATGGCGTACAAGCACAAACTCGTATATTATTTCATGCACTTAGGAAAATGGGGATTCCCACAATCTTTTTTATCAATAAGATTGACCAAAATGGAATTGATTTATCAACGGTTTATCAGGATATTAAAGAGAAACTTTCTGCCGAAATTGTAATCAAACAGAAGGTAGAACTGTATCCTAATATGTGTGTGACGAACTTTACCGAATCTGAACAATGGGATACGGTAATAGAGGGAAACGATGACCTTTTAGAGAAATATATGTCCGGTAAATCATTAGAAGCATTGGAACTCGAACAAGAGGAAAGCATAAGATTTCAGAATTGTTCTCTGTTCCCTCTTTATCATGGAAGTGCAAAAAGTAATATAGGGATTGATAACCTTATAGAAGTTATTACTAATAAATTTTATTCATCAACACATCGAGGTCCGTCTGAACTTTGCGGAAATGTTTTCAAAATTGAATATACAAAAAAAAGACAACGTCTTGCATATATACGCCTTTATAGTGGAGTACTACATTTACGAGATTCGGTTAGAGTATCAGAAAAAGAAAAAATAAAAGTTACAGAAATGTATACTTCAATAAATGGTGAATTATGTAAGATTGATAGAGCTTATTCTGGAGAAATTGTTATTTTGCAAAATGAGTTTTTGAAGTTAAATAGTGTTCTTGGAGATACAAAACTATTGCCACAGAGAAAAAAGATTGAAAATCCGCACCCTCTACTACAAACAACTGTTGAACCGAGTAAACCTGAACAGAGAGAAATGTTGCTTGATGCCCTTTTGGAAATCTCAGATAGTGATCCGCTTCTACGATATTACGTGGATTCTACGACACATGAAATTATACTTTCTTTCTTAGGGAAAGTACAAATGGAAGTGATTAGTGCACTGTTGCAAGAAAAGTATCATGTGGAGATAGAACTAAAAGAGCCTACAGTCATTTATATGGAGAGACCGTTAAAAAATGCAGAATATACCATTCACATCGAAGTGCCGCCAAATCCTTTCTGGGCTTCCATTGGTTTATCTGTATCACCGCTTCCGTTGGGAAGTGGAATGCAGTATGAGAGCTCGGTTTCTCTTGGATACTTAAATCAATCATTTCAAAATGCAGTTATGGAAGGGATACGCTATGGTTGCGAACAAGGATTATATGGTTGGAATGTGACGGACTGTAAAATCTGTTTTAAGTATGGCTTATACTATAGCCCTGTTAGTACCCCAGCAGATTTTCGAATGCTTGCTCCTATTGTATTGGAACAAGTCTTAAAAAAAGCTGGAACAGAATTGTTAGAGCCATATCTTAGTTTTAAAATTTATGCGCCACAGGAATATCTTTCACGAGCATACAACGATGCTCCTAAATATTGTGCGAACATCGTAGACACTCAATTGAAAAATAATGAGGTCATTCTTAGTGGAGAAATCCCTGCTCGATGTATTCAAGAATATCGTAGTGATTTAACTTTCTTTACAAATGGACGTAGTGTTTGTTTAACAGAGTTAAAAGGGTACCATGTTACTACCGGTGAACCTGTTTGCCAGCCCCGTCGTCCAAATAGTAGGATAGATAAAGTACGATATATGTTCAATAAAATAACTTAGTGTATTTTATGTTGTTATATAAATATGGTTTCTTGTTAAATAAGATGAAATATTCTTTAATAAAGATTTGAATTAAAGTGTAAAGGAGGAGATAGTTATTATAAACTACAAGTGGATATTGTGTCCTGTATGTGGAAATAAAACACGATTAAAGATAAGGGAAGATACTGAATTAAAAAAATTCCCCCTCTATTGTCCGAAATGCAGACAAGAAAATTTAATTGAAATAAAGCAGTTCAAAGTAACTGTGATTACAGAGCCAGACGCAAAGACGCAGAGCCGATAAAATGAGATTAATACAATCTCATTTTATCGGCTCTTTCCGTTATGTATGGATTCTTTTAATTAGTCTTCGATGTTTCTTGCTTCGTTGATACCGCTGGCTAAAGATTCCATTAAGGATAGTTCTTTGTCTGTAAAGCTATCCATGTATTTCTCTATCTGTAATCGTCGGGTGCTTTTTACCAAGTTATTAGCAGGTAAGAAAAATTCATCAACGGAAACATGAAGTAACGATACAAGGTCATAAAGAACTTGTATGCTGGGGTGTTGCCCCTTATTTTCAATATTAGTTAAGTAACGTGGGTCAATTTCAATCAATGCTCCCACTTGTTCACGAGTTAAACCTCGTTTCAATCGAGCTTCTTTAATGGCTAAACCAAAGGCTCTAAAATCATATTTATCTTCTTTTTTACGCATAGTAGACCACCTCTATACATTTTACTGTTCCTATTGAATTAGAAACAGGTATAGAAAAACATGTTATATAGTTTATAGGTTCATATTTAATAAAAAGCACTACTAAACGCCAATAAAAAAAACCGTTATATGGTAGTGCTATTTATGCTGTTAAAATATTGTATCTTACTTCCAAATGGCGGTTTGTTGGAGGTCAAAGTCGCCATGAAGTATATCACATACAATCAAGTTCCCCACATTGAGTATTTATCAAAAAAAGTCGTCTATCTGCAATAGATAAGTACGTCCACCAATGTGGTTTTATAAATCATATAGATAGAAAAATAAAAGCATGTAAACAGAGAAATCAATCTGTTTGTGTGCTTTTTTGGTTATTCAGAACTTTTTTACAAAGTTTATTCATCAGTAATGCAACAAATCCCCCTTTCACATTGGGACTAAGAGTGAAAGGAGATAAAAGAGCAAGGCTCACTTCCTTTCCTAGACAGAAAGGGGGTGAGAAACATGAAACCATCTTTTTTTCAGACCACAATAGAAAATCAGTTTGACTATATCTGTAAACGTGCTATGGAAGACGAGCGAAAGAATTATCTGCTTTATCTTTCAAGGATCGCAAAGCGTGAAGTGTCCTTTTCTGATGTTGGCGATTATCTTGTTAGCCAGTTTGCGACAACAGATAACTATTCAACTGACTTTCAGATTTTTACACTCAATGGAATATCAGTTGGTGTTGAAAATGATTTATTGAGTGAAGCATTACGTGAGTTGCCAGACAAGAAACGTGAAATTCTACTGCTGTTTTACTTTATGGACATGAGCGATTCAGAAATTGCAGACCTGTTGAAATTGAACCGTTCTACTGTCTATCGGCATAGAACCAGTGGACTAGCCTTAATCAAAAAGTTTATGGAGGAATTTGAAGAATGAAAACACAATATCCTATGATTCCCTTTCCTCTCATTGTAAAGGCAACAGATGGCGATACAGAAGCGATTAACCAGATTCTACATCATTACAGAGGGTACATAACGAAACGTTCCCTACGACTTATGAAAGATGAATATGGCAATCAAAGTATGGTCGTTGATGAAGTCTTACGTGGAAGAATGGAAACCAGACTGATTACAAAGATTCTGTCATTTGAAATTAAGTAATAACCTCTCTCTTTTCGTGGAAGCGTGCCATACTATTCCACGCTTCCCGAACAGGGAGGTTTGTTATTCCATCAAAGCATATTGAGCTTTCAATGTGTTTTGATAGGCTAACGAGCCATTGTTCTTTGAAAACTGAATAAAAGTAATTGAATACGTTTCGATAAGAAAAGAGCCAACGGAGCTAACCGCCATGACCTATCTTCTAAAGATAGCGAGCGTTTCAGTTAGTGTTCCGAAAAACAATCTTTAGCAGGATTGCCAGCGACGACTTTCTTATCGTGATAATGATACTCCCATACAGTCAATAGTCCGAGCGTTAAAAGCGTCGCAGGCAATGAGTATGGCTACATGAGAACCATGCAGGGGTGGAACTCCCGTGAGCTTTGCTAGAGCTGTTCGATTGCTTGTAAAACAACTTTTATGAAATCCAATAAGTGATTTGGAAAGGAGGATTTTATGAAGCAGACTGACATTCCGATTTGGGAGCGTTATACCCTAACTATTGAAGAAGCGTCAAAATATTTTCGTATTGGCGAAAACAAGCTGCGTCGTTTGGCAGAAGAAAATAAAAATGCAAACTGGCTGATTATGAATGGCAATCGTATTCAGGTTAAACGAAAACAATTTGAAAAAATTATAGATACATTGAATGCAATCTAGCGTAGCCAAAGGGTCTTGTATATGATAAAATAGTATTAAGTCGTATCAAGGCTCTTTCCATAAAGGAAAGGAGCAAATGCCATGTCAGAAAAAAGACGTGACAATAAAGGTCGAATCTTAAAGACTGGAGAGAGCCAACGAAAAGACGGAAGATACTTATACAAATATATAGATTCATTTGGAGAACCGCAATTTGTTTACTCGTGGAAACTTGTGGCTACAGACCGAGTACCAGCAGGAAAGCGTGATTGTATCTCACTTAGAGAGAAAATCGCAGAGTTACAGAAAGACATTCATGATGGTATTGATGTTGTAGGAAAGAAAATGACACTCTGCCAGCTTTACGCAAAACAGAACGCTCAAAGACCAAAGGTTAGAAAAAACACTGAAACTGGACGCAAATATCTTATGGATATTTTGAAGAAAGACAAGTTAGGTGTAAGAAGTATTGACAGTATTAAGCCATCAGACGCTAAAGAATGGGCTATTAGAATGAGTGAAAATGGTTATGCTTATCAAACCATCAATAACTACAAACGTTCTTTAAAGGCTTCATTCTATATTGCTATACAAGATGATTGTGTTCGGAAGAATCCATTTGACTTTCAACTGAAAGCAGTTCTTGATGATGATACTGTCCCTAAGACCGTACTAACAGAAGAACAGGAAGAAAAACTGTTAGCCTTTGCAAAAGCTGATAAAACCTACAGCAAAAATTATGATGAAATTCTGATACTCTTAAAAACAGGTCTTCGTATTTCAGAGTTTGGTGGTTTGACACTTCCAGATTTAGATTTTGAGAATCGTCTTGTCAATATAGACCATCAGCTATTGAGAGATACTGAAATTGGGTACTACATTGAAACACCAAAGACCAAAAGTGGCGAACGTCAAGTTCCTATGGTTGAAGAAGCCTATCAAGCATTTAAGCGAGTGTTAGCGAATCGAAAGAATGATAAGCGTGTTGAGATTGATGGATATAGTGATTTCCTCTTTCTTAATAGAAAGAACTATCCAAAAGTGGCAAGTGATTACAACGGCATGATGAAAGGTCTTGTTAAGAAATACAATAAGTATAACGAGGATAAATTGCCACACATCACTCCACATAGTTTGCGACATACATTCTGTACCAACTATGCAAATGCAGGAATGAATCCAAAGGCATTACAGTACATTATGGGACATGCTAATATAGCCATGACGCTGAACTATTACGCACATGCTACATTCGATTCTGCTATGGCAGAGATGAACCGCTTGGAAAAAAAGAAACAGCAGGAACGTCTTGTTGCTTAGTAGTACAGATGAATTTACTACTAATTTACCACTTCTGACAGTCAATTCATGAGGAAATATGCAAAGAAACGTGAAGTATCTTCCTACAGTAAAAATACTCGAAAGCACATAGAATAAGGCTTTACGAGCATTTAATGAGATTTAAAAGGATAATTAGAAATCTATGTTTTGTTTATTAGAAATATTAATAATTATAAACAATTTTATGAATTATTTAATTATGAAATAGAAAAAAGACAGCTGAATCAAGTGGATTGGAAAGATATAGAAAGAAAAGACGGCATATGTCTATTAACATCTAAGGATTGCCCATATTGCTTACATTATATAAGCAATGGAGTAGAGTTAGCAAAAAAAGAAGGGAAAGAACATGATTTATCAAAAAATATCGTAGATTTAGATATAGATGAATATTTTAACAATGCTGATCTTAATAAAATTTTAGAGTATTATTCTATTAATACTATACCATGTATATTGGAGATTAAAAATAATGAAGTAAAACTTATTGAATTTGAAGAAATTAAAAAATATTAATTGTATATAATTAAATTAATTAAAAATTTATTAGGAGTGTTTATGAAAGGAAAAATAAGTAAGAAGATATTTCTACTCGGACTTGTGATATTTGTGATCTCTTATCTACTTCCAGTAGGTATATTTGAAAGCTATACAAGTTTAAGACCAACCGGAATCACATCAATGTTTGTTTGCCCAATTATTGGACTAATAGGTTTAATATTTGGAGTAAAGGAAAAGGATAAGTTGTTTATGTTATTAAATATCCTTTTGATCTTATTACTTCCTATATCAATGTTCGCAGGTCATCTAGTAGGATCTCTTTAAGTGAGATAATAAGTTTAGATTAAAAATTTATAAATAATTTTAAAAAGCTATAAGTTTATCCGCTTATAGCTTTTTATCTCTCTACTTCCTTTCCATAATAATTTTCATAGTTTTTCCTATACTGAACAAGGTCAGAAAATTGTTCTTTATTCAAAGAATACTCTTGCATAAGGGTGTTCTTTTTTTCTTGCAATTTATCCAGGCTTGATAGTATTTCTTTTGTATTGGGTAGTTTTTTATAGTTCTTCAAGATTTCTTTAGCAGCTATTTTATAGACGGAAAGTTCACTATAATATTCTTCTGCAAATTGCTTATTTTCAGGATTTTTCTTGTGGTATTTGTAGATTTCACGATACTTATTTATAGTATTTATATTTTCCATATCTTGTGATAAACTCTTCATTTCAGTTTCAATTTTCTTTATTTTATCTAGCAGATCTTGTCTGTCATCAGCAGATTTTTTGATGAGGTCATCGAGCTGTGTAATTGAATTAATTCCTTGTTCTCTTAATTTTATTATTGAATCAGCCATTGTTTTGATATTATGTTTTCTTGCCCAAACTTCATAACCTTTAGAGAATTGTGCTTTTTCATTAGTAGATATATCAATAACATTTCCCACTCGTTTTTTAATAGGATTAGCTTTATTTTTAATGGCTAAATCTATTCTTTCTTTGATTTTTTCCTCAGTATAATCTTCTCCGATAGTCTTTGATCTTGTAAATCTTTTCTTATCTTTATGACGAAAAGCAATATGTTTACCAAACTTAATATCATAATCAAGAGCTTTCATATTTTCTAAAAATTCTTCCCACGAGTTAGACTTATTAATCGTTCGATCTATGTCAAATTGCAGTTTAGACTTCCAAGAATTTCCTTTCTTACTTTGGTCAAACTCATACCAAGATTTACCAGCAGTTTTATATTTTCTCTTGTAAGCTTCATAATATTCATCAATGACTGAAAGCTTATTTTCTTTACATAACTCATCACTTTGATATCTGATTTTATGGTAAGTTTTTTTGTTGGATTGGTAGCATTTACCAGTCTTGTAATTAACATTATTAAAAATAATATGGTTATGGATATGCCCTCTATCTATATGAGTTGCAAGAACAAATTCATAATCTTCTTTTAAAATTTTCTTACATAATTCCATTCCAATTTCGTGAGCTTTTATAGGATCAACCTCTCCTGGTAGAAAAGATTGAATTAAATGTCTAGCTAAGACTGTTCCTTTAGTATCATTATCTTCTCGAGTTTTCAAAAATTGAATATGGGCAGTAGATGGATGACATTTAAATGAAGATACCAAGATTTTTTCATCAGTTTTTTCACTCTTAGTTATATAATCTATTGCCAAATTTAGAGTTGATTTTATAGGATGTATTTTTGTAATTGCCATACTAATTACCAGAACTTTCTTTTGACTTATTAAGAAGTAGGGAATGGATCTGCCATATTTCTCTTGATAATTTTTCTATCTGTTTATTCATTGAGTCGATTTCATTTTTGTAAATAATACCAGTTGTATTAGTTGCTTTTGCAATCTGATTTATATTATTTGTTGCATTTGAAAGTAGCCATTGTAGGTTTCTGAATGGTTCTAAATCCACTACATAAATTTCTTTTTCTAATACACATTTTCTAAGAAAGTGGGACATAGTTTTGCAATTAGCAAGTTTCATTTTCTTTTCAAAAACTTCCTTTTCTTCATCTGTTAAATATATTTTTAGTTGATTATTTCTTTTTCTATTATCCATAGTATATCTCCTTATCATAAATTATTGGGGTCTTAGGGTTCTCCCTAACAAGGTAAAATTGATAAAAAAAAGAAGCAGTCCATAAAGGTTCTGCTTCATCAATTTTTCGTAAGTGGGTACTCACTTACTGTGCTTGCTACAAAAGATATAAAAGAATAGTTTGTAAAACAAGCATTAAGCAAATTATTATTATAATTATATCACAAGTAGTAGCTTTTATAAATCTTTTAGGAATGGTTTGTTTTATAAAAAGCAAACCATTCAGAGCGACATAGGGCTTTTTGGGGCGGAAAGAAAAAATGATAAATGCTATCATGATTAAAGTTAGTATCAGCTAACCAATATTATATGGACGAGGTGAGATATATGGAGAAACAAAATAAACTTGAAGCAAAGGACTTGATCAATATTGGAATTTTTACAGTAGTGTATTTTATGATTGAATTTGCTGTTTCAATGTTAGGGTATATTCCAATATTTAATTTACTATTAGTTTTTTTATGCCCATTAGTTTGTGGTATCCCAAGCATATTCTATATAGTTAAGGTCAAGAAGTTTGGTGTAATTTCAATAACAGGGATACTATTAGGTCTTCTTTATATGCTAATGGGTGGTGGCATAGTTGTCCTTGCTTTTGGTATTATCTTTGGATTTTAGGAGACTTGATAATAAAAAAAGGTAAATATGAACAATGGAAATATATTTCTATTGGATATAGCGTATTTTCTTTTTGGATAGTTGGCTGTGTTGCAAGATTGTTTATTGGAAGAGAAGCATATTTGGCTAAGGTAGCTGAAGGGTATGGTAAAGTATATGCAGAATCGTTGCGTATGTATACGCCATATTGGATTATTCCTGTGTTGTTTATTATTTGTTTTATAGGAGCATATTTAGGTTCGCTATTAGGAAAGAGTATTCTAAAAAAGCATCTTAAAAAAGCAGGAATAGTATAATGATAGAGGAAATAGTAGTTAGATATAAACCATCATATATAACAATAGATCCACGCACAAAAATTTTTCTTATGGTAACTGTAACGAGCATCATGGCTACTGGAAGCAGTCATGGTGCTATGTTTTATTTGCGGCATCTTTTAATGGTTTTGCCCTTTATTGCATTATTTATTTCTAAAAAAGGTAAAGCAGCTATAAGATTTTTGATATTGTATTTGATTATATTTGCATTAAATTTTGTTGTTTTACCTTATACGACAGGATTTCTGAGTTTTTTGGTATTAGCAACAGTAGGTATATATACAAATATATTGCCGGGATTTATTATGGGTTACTATTTAATCAGTACCACTTCTGTTAGTGAATTTATCGCAGCTATGGAAAAACTTAAAGTGTCATATAAAATCATTATTCCATTTTCGGTAGTATTTAGATTTTTTCCAACAGTAAAAGAAGAATATATTTCTATACAAAATGCCATGAAAATAAAAGGTGTAACAATAAGGAAGAGTCCAATAGAAATGATTGAGTATAGATTAGTTCCTTTGCTAATATCTGTAACAAAAATTGGTGAGGAATTATCTGCCTCAGCTTTGACAAGAGGGTTAGGATCTCCGATTAAAAGAACTAATATTTGCAAAATCGGACTAAAAAAAATAGATTATTTTCTGCTTTTACTTGCGAGCTTATGTTGGGTTGTTTTTATATTTTTTTAGGAGCGAAATATGATTGAATTTAAAAATGTATCATTTAGATATGCAGAACAAAAAAAATACTCCATTCAAAATATAAACATAAAAATTAAGTCAGGTCAGATAGCTTTGGTTTGCGGAACTTCGGGTAGCGGAAAGACTACTTTAACTAAATTAATTAATGGCTTGATTCCCAATTATTATAATGGGGAACTTAATGGTACTGTGTGTATAAATGGAGTTGAAGTAAGTAAAATCCCGTTATATGAAACAGCGAAATATGTAGGAAGTGTATTTCAAAATCCTAAAACTCAATTTTTCACAATTGATACTACAAGCGAATTGGCATTTTGTTTGGAAAATTTTGGATTACCTGAAAAAGAAATTGAAGATAGGATACTAAAAGTAAGTAGTGAATTAAGCATTAAAAATCTAATGGGAAGAAATATATTTAACTTATCAGGAGGAGAAAAACAAAAAATAGCTTGTTCTTGTGTTTTTGTAAGTGGACAAGAAATAATAGTATTAGATGAACCTTCATCTAACTTAGATATTTCAGCAACTCTGGAACTTAGAAAGTTAATTAAATTATGGAAAGAACAAGGTAAGACAGTAGTAATTTCTGAGCATAGAATATACTATTTAAAAGGTTTAATGGATAGAGTAATTCATTTAAAAGATGGAAATATTTATGGCGAATATACGGAAGAAGAATTTAATAAATTTATAGAAAGAGATAAATGGAAAGCAGGGTTAAGACCTTTGGATCTAAATACTTTCCCATCATATGTAGAAAAAGAAGTGCAAAGTGAAAGTCAATTTTCAATTTCTGATATGAAATATGGTTATCAGAAGGATGGGTGTGTACTAAAAGTAGGAGAAATAAAATTACCGCAAAATAGGATTATTGGTATCATTGGTTATAATGGTGCTGGGAAGTCAACATTTGCTGATTGTTTGTGCGGAATAAGTAAAAATGATAAAAGTGTAATTTATTATGAGGGCAAATCATACTATAAAAAAAAGAAACTTAAGTTGTGTTATTTAGTAATGCAGGATGTTAATCATCAATTATTTACAGAGAGTGTTGAAGATGAAATGTTGTTATCTATGACACCAAAAGATGAAAATAAGTTATATAATATACTAAAAGAATTAAATCTCTATTCACTTAAAAGCAAGCATCCGATGTCGTTATCCGGAGGAGAAAAACAAAGAGTTGCAATAGCAAGTGCATTAGTTGCAAATAGGGATATTATTATTCTTGATGAACCTACAAGTGGACTAGATTTATCCCATATGAAAATGGTAGCAGATGAACTGAAGAAACTTAAAAATAGAGGTAAGTCTGTTTTCATAATTACACATGATTATGAGATGCTATTAAGTGCATGTGATTATATTTTGCACTTAGAGAATGGCAAAGTAAAAGATAGTTATTTTTTAAATGAAGTCGGTATTGAGAAAATTAAAAAATATTTTATAAGAGAGGAGGTGGATTATTAAAAATGTTAAATACACAAATGATTGAAGAAAGTATGGAATTGTTAACTCGAAGTAACACTTGCTCTACATATAAAATGGGAGTTGATGGAGAAGATGGAACTGTATTGTATTATAGTGTTTGTCCAGGAATTTCCGTAATGTATAATAACTTTCATATTGAAAAAGGACCAGATAGAGTTATAGGTGACAGTAACTCTTTTAGTATACACTATTGTATGGAAGGTAGGATAGAAGCGGAAGTTTCATCTGGAGAATATTTGTATTTAGGTGCTGGTGATGTGTTGCTTGAAAAACTTGATTCCAAATATAGATATTGTAGCTTTCCAACAAAACATTATCATGGGATAACAATCACTTTTTCTCCTGATGAAATGGATGAAAATTTGAATACATTATTTTTAAATTTTTCAATAGATATTAATAGAATTAAGGAAACATTTTTATCAAAGTATGTACCTTTTGTTATACATGAGGATGTGATTATTAATCATATTTTTGAAGAACTTTATAAAATTCCGGAACTGTTAAAATATGATTATTTAAAATTGAAAGTAATTGAACTGTTGATGCTCTTGAGAGTAGTAGAAAATAAAAATGGGAATTATAAATATCAATATTTTTACAAATCACAGATTGAAAAAGTAAAAGATATTAAAGAGTTTATAACAAATAATATCGAAGAGCATTTTACGATGGAAGAATTATCACAAAAATATGATATTCCGTTGACTACATTAAAGAAATGTTTTAAAGCAGTTTATGGAGAGCCTATTTATCAATTTATTAGAAATTATAGGATGAATATAGCCTCGACATTGTTGATAAAAACAGATGATTCTATTATCGTTATTGCTGGCAAGGTTGGATATACAAATAGCAGTAAATTTACTGAAGCGTTCAAGAGTGTTATAGGAAAAACTCCGACAGAATATAGAAAAACAGTTATCCAAACAGAGTGAGTACGCACTGTTTAGAGGAGAAATAAAATAGAATATTTTTTAAAATAGAATTGTCAATAGAATTGACAGTTCTATTTTTTTAGGAGGTTAAAAACTATGAAACAAAAAAGTTGGATTTCAATAGCTTTTTCGTTTGCATCGCAATGCAAATGGAGAATAATTTTATCGGTAATTTTTGCCATTATAGGAGTATTCGCTGGAATAGTGCCATATTGGTGTATATACAAGATTATTACTTTGTTTGTAAATAAAAATATAATCTTAAATCAAATTTTATATTACTGTATTATAGCTGTTTTGGGATATGGAGTTAGATATTTATTTCATGGTATTTCAACAACATTGTCTCATTTTTCTGCATATAAAATACTTGAAAACATAAGGCTGAGTTTGGCTAAAAAGTTAATTGATGCTCCTTTAGGATATGTATTAGGGGAATCTGTCGGAAAACTAAAAAGTGTAATAGTTGATAGAGTAGAAACAATTGAGTTGCCATTAGCCCATGTGATTCCTGAATGTATATCAAATATAACTCTTTCTATAAGTGTGTTTGCTTATTTGGTGTTTATAGATTGGAGAATGGCGATTTCCATGTTAATTACAGTCCCAATTGCAGGAACAGCGTATATGCTTATGATGAGAAATTTTAATGAGGAATATGCAAAATACATGGAAACAAGCAATTATGTTAATGGAGTAATTGTTGAATACGTAGAAGGTATTGAAGTAATTAAGGCTTTTAATCAATCAACCAATTCATATAAACGATTTGTAGAAGCTATAGAAACCTTCAGAGACTCAACACTGGCGTGGTATAAGGGTGTTTGGAAATATATGAATTTTGGTAACGCAGTACTTCCATCTACATTTTTGGGTGTGTTACCAGTAGGATTGATACTCTATTTGAATGGAGAAATCTCCCCACAGAATTTAGTTATTTCTTTAATTTTATCATTGGGAGTAGTGGGACCTATGATGAATTTTACTAATTATATAAATGAAGCAAAAGCAATAGAATATGCTTTACATGATGTAGATAAATTACTTCAAATACCAGTATTGAGTAATTCAAAACAAGATACTGAAATAACAGACTATAATATTAAACTTCAAAATGTTTCTTTCTCATATGATGGAAATATGGCGAACAAAGTGTTATCTAAAATAAATTGTATCTTTGAAAACAAACAATTCATAGCTTTAGTTGGACCATCTGGTAGTGGAAAAACGACAATAGCGAGATTAATAGCAAGATTTTGGGATACCACAGAAGGAAATATTTATATTGGTGGAAAGGATATTAAAGATATACCTATTTCAAAGTTAAATGAATTAATCAGCTTTGTTACACAAGACACATATCTATTTAACTGTTCTGTTAAAGAAAATATTAGATTAGGGAATCCGGAAGCAACAGATGATGAAGTTTTCCAAGCAGCAAAATTAGCTTGCTGCGATGAATTTATTCAAACATTGGAAGACGGATATGACACAATTGTAGGAAATGCAGGAAATAAATTATCTGGTGGAGAAAAACAGAGGATTTCTATTGCAAGAATGATTTTAAAAAATTCTCCGATTGTTATATTGGATGAAGCTACTGCATTTACAGATCCTGAGAATGAAAGCAAGTTACAACAATCTTTAGGGGCATTATCGAAAGGAAAGCTATTGTTGGTAATAGCTCATAGGCTTTCTACTATTAAAAATGCAGACAGAATTTTTGTAATAAATAGTGGAGAAATTCAGGCGGTTGGAAAGCATGAGGAATTATTAGATACTAATAATCTTTATAAAAATATGTGGCTTGCACATATTGGGGCAAAAAATTGGTCTGCAAATTCAAACGGGAAGGAGGAGTTGTAATGTTCAGAATGATAAAAAGGCTTATAAATTGGACTGGAAATTTTAAAAAGCGTATCTATATCGGGTTTGTGTATGCTTTTATAAATAGTATTTTCACATCAATGCCGATAATTCTCGCTGCATACGGATTGAAATTAATTTGGAATGATTATAATGGCATTCAAAAAATTGATTACAAGCAAATAATATATATAACGATTTTAATGATTATTGTGGTAGGTGGTAGATTTGTATTTTCTTATTTAAGGGCGTGTTCGCAAGAAAGTGTAGGCTGTGAAGCTACTGCAAAGCAGCGTATTCGATTGGGAAATATTTTGAAGCGAGTTTCCCTTGGGTTCTTTAATAGTAATAATATGGGAGAAATTTCTTCTGCGGTTACAACAGATCTTTCCTTTATTGAAATGTTATCTATGAATATGATCAATACTGTTGTTAATGGATACATTACAGTTTTTGTTATGATCTTGTTTTTGCTATTTTATTGCCCCTTGGCAGGAGCTATTTCGTTTATTGGAGTAGTTTTATCTGCGATATTCTTATATATTGCAGCTAAAATTAGTGATAGAAATGCAAGTTTGCATCAGAAAGCTCAAGATGACATTGTGGAAAATACAATTGAGTTTTTAAGGGGTATGCAAACAATAAAAGCATTTAAACAAGAAGGAGTATCAATTAACGGGATTGAAACAGCATATAAAAATCACAAGGATCTCAATATTAGAATTGAAGTAGAAAACTGTCCATATAATTGCTTGCATCAATTTATTCTTAAAGCAACATCTGTTGGAATAGTGGCAGTAAGTGCATATTTAACATATGTTGGTAAAATGGATTTTGACATAATGGTAATGATGGATATGTTTTCATTTGTGATGTTTAGTCAAATAGAGCCTTTGAGTAACGCAATTCATGTTATAGAAGTTGTGAATAAAACATTAGATAAATTGTCCAAGATAGAAAATGCGGAGATTATAGATGAGAATGGTAAAGAGGTTGATTTAAATCATTATGATATAAAATTTTCTGATGTTTGTTTTTCGTATGATAAAAAGCAGATATTAAATAATATATCTTTTGACATTTACGAAGGTAGTACGACTGCTATTGTAGGACCATCTGGTAGTGGAAAGACAACTATTTGTAATTTGATAGCACGATTTTATGATGTAAATAGTGGGTCAATCACTATTGGAGGTCATAATATAAAAGATATAACCTGTGATAGTTTATTAAAGAACATATCAATGGTATTTCAAAAAGTATATTTATTTAATGATAGTATAAAAAATAATATATTATTCGGTAATCCGAGTGCAAATGATGAAGAAATTATAGAAGCATCAAAAAAAGCACATTGTCATGACTTTATTTCAAAATTACCTAATGGATATGACACTATTATAGGAGATGCGGGAGCAACATTATCTGGAGGTGAAAAACAGCGTATTTCAATAGCAAGAGCTATTCTAAAAGACGCACCTATTGTAATTCTTGATGAAGCAACAGCAAGTATTGATCCTGAAAATGAGCATTTGATTCAAAAAGCAATAAGCTCTCTAACGAAAGGTAAAACGGTCATTGTAATTGCTCATAGGTTAGCAACAATACAAGACTCTGATCAAATATTAGTTATTGATAGTGGCAGAGTGGTTCAGCAAGGCACTCATAGAGAATTAGTTGCTCAGGATGGTACTTACAAAAGATTTATTGATATTAAAGAAAGTGCAGAAGGATGGTGCATTAAATCAATTAAATGATTAGGAGGAGTTATGATAGCTTTACAATTTTTAGAAATAGTATGTGGATCAAAGAATTGTTTTTGGGATTTGTAATTTATCATATATTCCATTTTTATATCTATATTTATATATTGAAAAAACAATCAAATTCTTTCATTACAGAGGACTTCTCATGCCTATGTGCAGAAGTCCTCCTTTTTTTGTCTAAAAACGCAGACAAAAAAAGAAATGGAGGAAACTTTATGGCAAAAGAGTATTACCTTTATGTCAGAGGGCAAAAGGTAAAAGTCAGTGAAGATATTTATAAAGTCTACTGGCGAGAAAAAGAACACGAAAAGTATTTAGAGCAGGTGGACAAGAAAAACCACTTGCTCTTTTTTTCGTCCCTAAATCATGATGGGAATTTTGAAGATAATCTAGAAGATAAAAATGTTGATGTAGAAAAAGTTGTAGCTACACAAATGATGATTGAAGCATTAAAAAATGCTATGTCAAAGTTAAATAAGGATGAACTAGAAATTATTGAAAAATTATATTTCAATGATGAAACACTTCGTGCAGTAGCGAAGACTCAAAATATATCACATCCTGCTTTAATAAAAAGGCGAGATAAGATTTTAGAAAAACTAAAGAAATTTATAGAAGAAATATAAATTCTGGTTACCAAAGAGGGCAAATTTTCCTTTATAAAGTGAGGGGAGTTTTGTCCTCTTTCTATTTTAAAAGAAATTTAAACAATACTTGAACCTTAACAACTGAATAGACCAAGACAAGACGTTAATCATTTTTGGAGCGTAATAACCTATCCGCCAAGATCTTTCTGCTGAATAATTCGGCAAAACAAGTACTGCTAAGCTAAAAGCAAGGGAAGAAGAAAGGGAGCGATAAGTAAGAGTTTGAATATAGGGAGGGATACCCTATTTGCTATGAAGAAAATGAGGATAATGATACTTCTAAGGTTGAAGCCGGCTCATCCTGAACAGAGGCGGAGGTGAGATTCCTATGTTGCTAATCCAAAGCACTTGTCAATGTCAAAAAACTTTAAAATTAATATTTTTAAAATACTATTTGGAGGATTTATGATTAATGAAAATATAAAAGGAGTTCGTGTTTGTGAAAAAGCATTTCTAACATTAAAAGAAGCATCTGAATATTTTAATATTGGTCAAGATAAAGTTAGACAATTAACGGATGAAAATGATTGCGATTTTGTATTATTTAATGGTAGTAAGCGTCTTATTAAGAAAAAGTTAATGGAAGAATATTTAAATAGACAGTTCTCTATTTAATCTAAAACTATATATAAAACACGCTTAATGCGGTATAATAATTATAGCGTGTCTTTTATCAAAAAAGGAGAATTTTTATGGTAAAAAGACGCAAAGATAGTAAAGGGGTTGTTTTAAAAGACGGTGAATATCAAAGATCAAATGGCACTTATGAATTTAAGTGGCAAGACAAAATAGGTCGTAGAAAATCTATCTATGCGAAAACTCTAAAAGAATTAAGAGAAAAGGAATTAGATATTTTACGCAATACTATAGATGGAATCAACAACGAAGGAAGTAGCTTATCTGTAAATGATACTTTTAAGCTATGGACAAAGGTAAAAAGAGGTTTAAAAGATAATACCTTTAAAAATTACATCTATATGTATCAACAATTTGTCGAACCGACTTTTGGTCGTATTAAACTATCTGATATTAAAAGATCTGATGTTAGAAGTTTTTATAACAGATTAAAGGAAGATCAGGGATTGATGGTTTCTACCATAGATTGTGTTCATACTGTCTTACATCAGGTTTTAGAATTAGCAGTGGATGACGAATATATAAGGTTTAATCCATCTGACAATGCTTTGAAGGAATTGAAAGTAGCTTATCGAAATGAATCTCCGAAGAAAAAAGCCATGACAATAGAAGAACAGGTGCTATTTGAAGAATATTTATCTAATAGTGATGAATATAAAAAATGGTATCCAATATTCATTGTTATGCTTTGGACGGGAATGAGAGTTGGAGAAGTTACAGGATTGCAATGGGACGATCTAGATTTTGATAATGGTCTTATAAATGTAAATAGGACTTTGGTATATTATAGTAAAGGTAAAGGATTAAACAATAGATATGCTATTAATACACCGAAGACAGCATCAGGTAAGCGAAGTATTCCTATGGTTCAAAAAGTAAAAGATGCTTTTCTTATGGAAAGAGAGTTACAAAAGACTTTTGGAATCGAATGTTGTGATTCAATCGATGGATTTAAAGACTTTGTATTTTTAAACAGATTCGGAAAGGTTCACAATAATGGAACACTTAATAAAGCTTTAAGAAGAATTGTTAGAGATTGCAATTTAAGTATAATGGATAAAAATAAATCGAGCTCTAATGATATTCTATTAGTTCCACATTTAAGCAATCACATTTTCAGACACACCTTTACTACAAGGCTTAATGAACAAAATATAAATACAAAAGCAATGCAGTCTATTCTAGGTCATTCTGATATTAGTACAACAATGGATATATATGTAGATGCTACAGAGGACTTTAAGATAGAACAGATGGGAGAATTTGAAAAAGCAATGAAATTTATATTTTAGAATTTACGACAGCTTACGACAAATTTACGACAATTTGCTAGAAATCTATAGGCACTTATAGAGAGTTAGCAAATTGTCGTAAATGGAGAAGTACCATAAAATAGACTTTTATAGAGATTTAGACAATTATCTAAAGTAAAGGGGATTTTCCCAACAATGAAACCAGTAGGAGAAGAGAAAAAAGCAAGCGAAATTAAAGCAGCACCTATTTAAGAAGCAGCAGAAGATTATGATTTTACAAATGTTGTTGTAGAAGATTTATTTGAAGATCAAATGGATTTTGAAACATTTTCAAAATCAGATTTCAGAGCTGTCAAAGTTTTGGACTGCAAAGAGGTTCCAAAATCTAAAAAATTATTAGAATTCACCTTAGATGATGGAAGTGGAAAAAATAGGACAATTTTATCAGGAATAAGAGCTTATTATAGTGCTGAAGAATTAGTAGGAAAAACACTTCTTGCTATTACAAATCTTCCACCAAGAAAGATGATGGGAATAGATTCTTGCGGAATGATTTTATCAGCAATCCATGAAAAAGACGGCGAAGAGCAATTAAATCTAATAATATTAAAAAATAATATCCCAGCAGGGGCAAAAATTTATTAAAATATAAGAAGCAGAAAACTGCTTCTCAGATTGTTGACAAACTAAGAAATTTCCCATTTCGACCGAGTGAAACGAGCGGAGAAATCTCATGAGATCTCTCCATGCGTTCATTTCACTCACTTAGTCGAGATGGGTTTTAGCGTAATTTATTTTTGAATTATTAAGCTAACATTGTCTACGCTCTGAGAAGCAGAAAACTGCTTCTTTTTTTGTGCAAAGTTTTAAAAAAATCGTACGATAATAATAAATAGAAAGGATAACTTATGATAAAAAATATAATATTTGACCTTGATGGAACTATTTCAAAATCTGCTCCTGGAATTTTAAATGCTTTTGAATATGCCTTGGATAAAATGGAAAAATCTTATTCTAGGGATGATTTGTATAAATATATTGGACCGCCTTTGAGGGATTCTTTTGTAAAGGAGTTGGGAGAGGACTTGGCAGATCAAGGAGTAGATTTTTATAGGGACTATTATTTTAAAAAAGGACTTTATGAAACTGAAATTTATGATGGAATTAAGGATTTAATAGAAAATTTAAATTCAGGAAGCTATAAAATTTATCTTGCCACAAGCAAGGGTGAAGAATCTTCTAAAAAAATTCTTGATTATTTTGGGATTTTGGATTATTTTTCCTATGTTTCTGGATCAGAAAATAATAAAAATACCAAGAAAAAAGTTATTGACCATCTTTTAAAAGAAAATAATTTAAAAGCCTCAGAGTCTATAATGATAGGTGATAGGTCTTATGACATTGAAGCGGCAAATAATCTTGAGATAAAAACTATAGCTGTAACTTATGGTTATGGAAACAAAGAAGAATTTGAAAAAGCTAGTTTTATAGCAAATTCTCCTTATGAAATTATAAATATTATAGAAAAATTAAAGTAAGAATCTTGGACTGTTGCAAAGTGATTAATTTATATTTTTGCAACAGCCTTATTTTTTTATGATATTTCTTAGCTCTTCTCCTACTATTGGAATTACTGAAATATTGAAAGGAGTGTCAATGTTAGAAAAAGAATTTTTTAAAAAAGATACTATAAGTCTTGCCAAAGATTTACTTGGAAAAATTATAGTTAGAAAAATCGATAAGGGAGTAATGAAGGCAAAAATTGTTGAAACAGAGGCATATCTTGGAATCAGTGATAGGGCATGCCATACCTTTAATAACAATAAAACTGAAAGAAACAAAATTTTATATATGGATTGTGGGACTTTGTATGTTTATCAAACATATGGGATTCATTTTTTATTAAATATTTCTAGTGTTGGGGAAAATATTCCTGAGGGAGTTTTGATAAGAGCGGTTGAGCCGATTACAGATTTAGATATGTTTAGTATTAATAGATTTAATAAACCTTACAAAAATTTGTCAACTTATCAAAAAAACAACCTAACAAATGGACCAGCAAAACTGACCAAGGCTTTACAAATTGACAAGTCCTTTAACAGGGGAAATATTTTTGGTAAAAATCTTTATATTGAAGATTCAAATTATAATTTTGAAATATCAACCGACAGAAGAGTTGGGATTGATTATGTAAAAGAGGCAAGAGACTTTCCCTATAGATTTTTTATAAAAAACAATCCATTTGTTTCAAAAAATATCCAAGAATAAAAATAATCATATAATTGACTAAATTTGATATCATTAAGGATTTTTGATAAGAACTTTAAAATAAGAATATACTAAATAGGTTTTGTTTATGATTAGTAAATTATAAAAGGCATAACCTCCGAAATGACCATGACTTTTTGTTCATGACTTTTTGGGAGATTACTTTATGATTTTACTAATGAAAGTAAAAGAGGCTTTATGTTAGAAAATAACTTTAAAAATAATAAGGGAGTATTAGAAATAGGAGGAGTGAGTGTAGAAAAACTTGCTCAAAAATACAAAATCCCACTTTATATATATGATCAAAAACTTTTAAAAGATACGGCAAAATGTTTTGTAGAAAATTTTAAGTCGAAAAAATTTGAAGCAGAAATAATTTATGCAACCAAGGCCTTTTCAAAACTTTATATTTTGGGACTTTTAAAGGAATATGAAATTGCTTTTGACTGCGTGTCAAAAGAAGAAATTTTGTGGCATTAGAAGCTGGGGTCAAATCAAAAAATATCCACTTTCATGGAAATAACAAGACGAAAGAGGAATTGATTTATGCAATTGACAAGAATATAAGTCTAATAATTATAGATTCTGAAGATGAATATTTTTTATTAAAAGAAATTTTACAAGAAAAAATCAAAAAAATCGATTGTTTAATAAGAATTAATCCAGATTTAAAAACCGAAACCCACAAATTTATCCAAACCTCAAATTCCGATTCAAAATTCGGCTTAAATATTAGAGATGAGAATACTGAAAAAATTGTTGGAAAAATCATTGAAGATGAAAACATCAATCTTTTAGGCTTTCATGCCCATATTGGAAGTCAGGTAAAAAATTTAGATTTTTTTAAGGAAGAAGCAAAAATCATGACATCTTTTACAAAAAATATCCAAGAAAAATTTATGGTAAACTTTTCTCACCTAAATTTGGAAGGAGGATTTGGCTGCAAAGAAAATTTCGATGACTAAGGCCTTGATTTGGAAAATTTCCTCAAAGATTTGATTATTTTTATGGAAAATTTGTTTGAAAAAAATAAACTAGAGGTCAAAAATCTTTAAATAGAACCAGGAAGATCTTTGATTTCAAAAGCAGGCTCAATACTTTATAGGATTGGGTCACAGAAAAAAACTTTGGAGGTTATCCTTTAATTTTTGTTGATGGAGGAATGACAGATAATATCAGGCCAAGCCTTTATGGGGCAAAATATTCTGCCATTATTGCAAATAAACTTGATTGTGAAAAAAATCAAACCTATAGGGTAGGTGGAAAACTTTGCGAGTCTGGAGATATTTTGATAGAAAAAGTAAAGCTTCCCAATGCAGATAGAGATGATTTATTATTAGTTCCTTATGCTGGTGCCTATACATTTTCCATGAGTTCAAATTATAATAAATTATCCCAACCAGCCGTTGTTTTTGTTGAAGACGGAAAAGACTATTGTGCAGTAAAAAGACAGAGTATAGAAGATTTGATACAAAGAGATTTAAAATATAGAAAATGAGAAAAATCCCTCTTTACAAAAAAATTTAAAGAGGATTTTTACTTCATAAAAATATAAGGTTCTAATATATTATTAATAATAAAAAATGAATATTATTAAATAAAAGCATGAATATACTCATGATTTAATGTTTTTTTTATAGTATAATATAGTAAAGTGCATAAAGAATTAAAAATAAAGGGAGGAATAAATGAACAAAAAAAAGGATATTATAGCCTTAGCCTTATCTGTTTCATTTGTAATGGGAGGCGCAAGTCTTTCCCATGCCGATGAGATAAATACTGACACGACTAGCTATATAAGTGAAAATCAACCAAGAGAATCTAAATCTTCAGTTCAAAACGGTGATGGTGAAGATAAAAATGTTGCAGAAGTAAAAAATGATTCTGAAACAAAAGAAAATGAAAATCTTATACTATCAGAAGAAAAAACGCCAGATGCTCAAAAGGCAGGAGCTGAAGCATCTACTGAGACAAACTATTCTGAAGAAGAAAAGAATATAAAAGATTATAATGACAGCGAACGCTATAAGACAACAGACCTAGAAGCAGGCAGTGTTAACCAAACTGGTTATAATACTGACGCCAACGCAGAGAAGGGGAAAGATGGTTTTAAACTAGATACCCTTAACCCATCAAATACTTCACCAAGTAAGACTGAATATGGTTACCAAATTACCATTGATAAGGAAACCGGTCAAAGAACATATACAGACATTAGTGTGAGTGACTCTGGTAATGTTCCTGTAGAAACTGGTGAAAAACCAATGATGGGTGTGGGAGATAAACTTGTTCCCAATTCTCCTGACGTAACTTATAAGCCAGAAGATAAGGTAGATATAACAGGCAAAAAAAATAAATCTAACGTATATGCATCGAGTGAAGAAACTCTTAAACATATAAATAATCATGAGAATAAATCTACTTCTTTTGGTTTTAAGGATAATTACACTCAAGACAATCCAAGAGTTAAGTTTTATGAAGGCTCAAGTTTCGCATATACCTACAGGGTCAACCCATGGCCAAATGAAAATGACAAGCTAGAGCTTATGAAGCTAAGCGGCGAATACAACGAAAAGGTCTTTGTCCAAGGTCAAGACATTGACACCAAGGTTAAGGTAGACAATATTGACGAAAACGCTAAGGATAGACTGGTAGGTCAAGTCTATAATCCTATAACAGGAGCGATTGTTCCAGGAGCAAGTGCCTATATCGGCGATGATGGCAATATCCACATCCAAATGCCTAAGGGTGCTTTAAAGAAGGATGAAAATGGCAAATATGTCGTAGATAAAGAATCTATTTTTAATAGTCCAGACTACAAAGCTCTTCAAAACCTAGATGTTAAATTTTTTGCTCGTCCAAGAACTGCTGAAGAATTTAAGACTATAGCAGAAACACCAGACGAATTTGGTGAAACAGGAACCTATGTAGAAACAGGCGCAGGAACTACTGACATCAACCATAAGGGCGAAAATGTAACTATAGACAAGCAAGGTATCGACCGTTACGACCACTACAACTTAATCGGTAAGCTTAAGATAAACCTTGATGACACTCGCTACTATAACCAAAGATTTGAAGACGGCAATAAAGAAGATACTTCTAAAATTACATCATCACCAGTAAAACCAGGTAAAGAATTTGAAGTTAAAATAGTTGAGCCTGAAAACCCAAGAAAAGAAGATAAGTCTGCCACTGAAATGAATGAAGCAGAAAAAAAGGGAGAAGCTGCAGGCAAGATAAATTTAGATTTTATCAATAAGGCAAATGAAGGCAAAGCGGAAAAGGATAAGTGGAAGGTAGATGTAAATCCTCATGACATTTCAAGGTTTACTGTTACTCCACCAAAATCTGCCAAGGCAGGAGACTTTGTTGCAATTCCTGTAGAATACACCTACACCAACGGTTCAACAGATGTTCACTGGTTCCACTTTGTCGTACAAGAATCTGATAATAACCGCCCAGAATATCATGCAGAGATTGGTTATAAGGGAGATACTTTAACTCAAAGTCCAGAGCTACCAAATGATGAGGCGGCAACCAAGAAAAATCAACCAACATCTTATGAATTAGTCATGCCGGAAGATGGCAGCAAATACAAAGATAGTGCAGGAAACGAATGGACAAATATTAAAGTTGATCCTAAAACCGGTGCGGTAACAGCAGTAGTCCCTGAAGATGCCGACATTAAGGGCGGAGAAAATCTCTTTGTAGATGTCAAAGTTAATTACATTGATGAAAAAACTGGCGAAGCAAAAGAAGAAATTGTAAAAGCGCAATTTATTGCTAGACCTAAATATAAACAAGAAGTAACAAAAACTTTCAATAGCAAAATACCTTTTGAAACAAAAGTAATTTACGACGATACTTTGGAAATAGGCAAGGTTGTAAAAACTGAAGGTCGAGTTGGAGAAACTGAAACCACTTTCAAACAAGTAGTAATTAACGGTGAAAAAGGAATCATTGACGAAAACGGTAATTTTGTAAAAGACAAGGAAGCTGTTGAAACTAAAACAATAACTGAAAAAGTTGATGCAGAAATTAGAATTGGTACAAAACCAGCAAAAACCACTGTAACAATACCAGCTGATACTGATTATGAAACTAGCGATTCTTTGGAAAAAGGCACAATGCAGTTAAAAGAACAAGGTGAAGATGGCGAAGTAACAATTACTACAAGTAGAGACCCAGAAACTGGAGAAATAACTACAAGAAAAGTTATAACCAAAGAAGCTAAGAACAAAAAAATGCTTATCGGCACTAAGACAGAAAATACTATAGTCCACGAAGAAAGTATTCCTTTCGAATATGAAGTTACCTTTGACCCTACATTAAAACCAGGGGAAAAAGTGGTTGATCAAGAAGGTAAACCTGGTAGCAAAACTACTACTTATAATATTGTAAATTCAAAAATTGTAGGAGATCCAGTAGTTAAAGAAACCACACCTATTAAGGCTATAATAAGAGTTGGAGACCAAAAATTCACCGGTGAAACAAGTCATGAAGTGACAGAAGAAACAAAATATATAACAATAGTTGAAGAAGATCCGAATTTGCCGGTAGGAGAAACTAAAGAAGTTCAAAAAGGTGTAAGAGGATCTAAGACAACTAAGTACACACAAAAATTCGAAAATGGTGTCCCAGGTGAAGTCAAGGAAGAAGTTGTAAGTGAAACACAACCACAAAATCGTATTGTTAAAGTAGGTACTAAGACTGTAACAGAACATATATCTAAGGAAATCACAGAAGAAATACCATATAAGGTAGAAATAAAATACGATGATACTATGGTAGCTGGAACAACTCGTGTAGAAACTCCTGGACAAGCAGGCAGTAAGACAACTGAGTATTATAGAAACCTTATAAATGGTAAGTTTGACGGGGACTTAAATACAAGAGAAGTAACAGACAAATACAAAGCTCCTATTAACGAAGTCATAGTTGTAGGTACAAAGGTTGAGACAAACAACGAAAACTATAACGATGATGTAAAAGTTGATGTGGAATATGTTGAAGATAATACTTTATATAAAGGAACTGTAAATAAGGGAGAATTAACTCCTGGTAAGGTTGAAAGAAAGATTGTCAATAAATATGATCCAGAAACTGGTAAAGTTAGTACAGAGGAAAAAGTTGTTGTAACCCCAGCAAAACAAAAAATTATTGTTGGTACAAAAGATTTTACCGGAGAATTTACTCACACAATAGAAAAGACCCTTCCGTTTGAAAGAGAAATTCAATATGATGAAACAATGGAAGCTGGAACAAAAGAAGTTAGTCAAACAGGACAAACTGGACAAAGTGAGCAAACTGTTACTCAAAAATATACAAATGGAGTATTAGCTGATAAAGAATATTCTAAAGAAGAAACAACAAAAGAACCAGTTAAGGAAATTGTTAAGATCGGTACAAAACCAGTTACAAAAGTTGTAGAAAAACCATTCAACACAGAATATCAATATGACGAAAATCTTGAAGCTGGAGAAACTCAAGAAGAAACTCCTGGCGTAAATGGAAATGTTACAATAACAACTTCATACAACCAAGAAACTGGAAAAGTTGAAACAAAAGAAGAAACAACCGCTCCTACAAATAGAGTAGTAAGAATCGGTGGTAAGACTAACGGAACTGAAACTATTACAGAAGAAATTCCGTTTGATGTAGAAGTTAGAAAAGACCCAAGCCTAAAGAAGGGTGAATGGAAATACGCCACAGATGATGAAGGAAATGAACTAAAGGGTGAAAAGGGCGAACAAGAAAAGACTCTTACTATCGTTAATTCAAAAGTAACTGAAACATCTGAGCCAACAGTAACTAAGAAGGCCAAAAATGCAGTGATTTTAGTTGGAGAAGGAACTAATGACGGTACTCATAAAGTAGTTGAAAAGAAAGAAATACCTTTCGAAACTAGATATGAATACGATGACTCATTAGAACCAGGTGAAGAAAAAGTCGTAACTCAAGGATCTCCAGGAGAGCAAGAAAGAACAAATACTCTTGTAATCAAAGATGGTAAAGTAACTGATACTCAAGAAGGTGAATTTAAGACAACAAAAGAGCCTCAAGAAAGATTAATAAAAATCGGTAGAAAACCTTCTGAAGGCGAAACTACAAAGACTATAGAAAGAGAAATTCCTTACGAAACTAAGGTAATCTATGATGATACTTTAGAAGCTGGAACTCAAAAGATTGAAAAAGAAGGTAAACCAGGTAAGGAAGAAGTTACAATTACTCAAAAGATAAAAGATTCTAAACCAGTTGGTGAAGCTACAGAAACTACAAAGACTATCACAGAAAAAGAAGACAGAGTTGTAAAAATCGGTGTAAAACAAGTTGTGAAAGAAACTGAACTTGGACACGATACAGAATACAGATATAATCCAGAACTTAAAGCTGGTGAAGAAAAAGTCATCGAAGAAGGTTCTAAGGGTTCTGTTAAATACACAACAACCTTCAACAAGGAAACAGGTAAGCTTGACGTAAAAGAAGAAAGAACTGAGCCAAAGAACAAGGTTGTAGAATATGGTTCTAAGACTGATGGTGAATTCACTTATGAAAGTGATAAAGCTTACGACATCATCATTAGAGAAAATCCAAATCTTGAAGCTGGAAAGACTAATGTTATCCAAGAAGGTAAGCCAGGTAAAACTGAAACAACTGTTAAGATAGAAAACAGCAAGGAAGTATCTAGGGATACTAAGACAATAACTGAAAAACAAGATAAGATTATAGAAATCGGAACAAAGAACGTATGTGAAATCCCACCTGTAAATCCAGAAGATCCAAAACAACCAGGCAAAGACGATCCAAAAGATCCAGAAAAACCAGGCGAAGACAATCCAAAAGATCCAGAAAAACCAGGCGAAGACAATCCAAAAGACCCAGAAAAACCAGGCGAAGACGATCCAAAAGATCCAGAAAAACCAGGCGAAGACGATCCAAAAGATCCAGAAAAACCAGGTGAAGAAGATCCAAAAGATCAAGAAAAACCAGGCGAAGACGATCCAAAAGATCCAGAAAAACCAGGCGAAGACGATCCAAAAGATCCAGAAAAACCAGGCGAAGACGATCCAAAAGATCCAGAAAAACCAGGCGAAGACGATCCAAAAGATCCAGAAAAACCAGGCGAAGACGATCCAAAAGATCCAGAAAAGCCAGGCGAAGACGATCCAAAAGATCCAGAAAAACCAGGCAAGGACGATCCGAAAGATTCAGAAACTTCAGGTAAAGATGATACAAAGAATCCAAAAAAACCATCAAGAAAATCAGTGAAAACAAAACCAGTAATTAATAAAGAAAATGCTAACAAAAACCCAAAAACTGGAATAACAAGTTTATCAACAGTTTTATCAAGTCTAGGACTTTCATTGGGAGCTTTAGGATTTTCAAATAAAAGAAAGAAAAAATAAATAAAAACAATAAAAAAATGTTAGACTAAAAATCTAACATTTTTTTATTTTATATCAAAATAAGTCCGGGTGAGAGAATTTTCTAAAATTTCAAAATTTATTTCCTTGCTTTTAAAAATTTCACCATCAATATTTGCTAAAATATTTTCTTTTGATTTTATTTTTCCTTTTCTAACTTTGATTTCATCTAAATATTTTGAATTTTCTAACAAACCAAATTTGTACCTAATAATTAATGATGGTAACAATAGACTTGGTAATTTTTTTGCGTAAACTAAATTTAATATACCATCATTTATTTTTGCACTTGGGGCTGGATTAAAGCCTGAACCGTAATATCCACCATTACAAATAGCAGTGAGCAAAAATTTATCTTTAAATTTTATTTTTTTATTATCTTTATCTAAAATTTCAAATGACAAATTCTTGTATGATAGATATTTCATTGCCTTAAAAACTCCGAGTATATAGGCTTTTTTACCTAAATTTGGATTTTTATCCAAATATTCATAAGCTTTTTCTAAAACTACTGTATCAAATCCAAGCGATAGGACATTTATTCCAACTTTATTATTTACCCTTATTAAATCAATCTTTTTTTCCTTTAAATTTAATAAATTTTCAACTTTAAAATTTTTGTAAGAGAAGTTTTTTGAAAAATCGTTGCCTGTTCCCATTGGAATCAGACCAAGACTTGTATTTTCTAAATCTTTTTGGTAAATCACATTACATATTTCATTTAAGGATCCATCCCCGCCGCCTACAATTATTGTCTTTTTTAAATCTTTATATTTTTCAATAAATTTTTTTGCAGCATCTATTGCGTGGTTTTGGTAGGATGTTTCTATTATTTCTATATTTTCTTCTAAATCTTTTTTACTATAAATTTTTTCTATATCTTTTTTACTAATATCGAATTCGGTTTTTCCAGCCTTGGACGATAAGATAAATAACATTTTTCTCATAATTTTTTCCTTGTAAATTATTATATCATGAATAAAGTATTTATTGGTGAATTGTTATAACTGATTATAAAGAAAGGATTTTTATGAATTTTGTTGACTATTTGGAAATGGAATATGTGAAAAATGATGATGGAGATCTTATTACAAAAATTCCTATTAAGGAATATTGTTTAAATATTAATAAAATTATTCACGGTGGGGTCACAATGACTTTGATCGATACAGCTTGTGGAAAAAAAGCTTCGGAATATTTTGATGGGGAATTTGTTACAAGTGATGGTTATGTAAATTTTCTTAGAGCGGGTAGGGATACTGAATTTTTGTATGCAAAATGTATGGCAAAAAAAATTGGTAGAAAAGTTATTAATATTGATTGTGATGTGTTTGATGATAGGAAAAAATTGATTGCAATTGGAAGGTTTACTTTTATGAAATTATGATATATTTTTATATTTAATTTTTTTTAAAAATTTGTTTTACAAATATTAGATTTATGATATAATGAAACAAGTTCAATAGGACACCAACACCTTGGTGTGCTAAAGTAAAAAGGAGTTAAATATGGACAAAGAAAAAAAATTTTCATCTAGGTTGGGTTTTATCCTGACCGCTGTTGGTAGTGCCGTTGGCATGGCGAATGTGTGGGGCTTTCCTTACAAATTTCAAGATGGTGGAATGTTTTTCTTATTATTTTATTTAGTTTTTGTAGCTCTTTTTGCTTATGTAGGTTTATCAAGTGAATTTGCAATAGGTAGAAGAGCTGGAACTGGAACTTTGGGCTCTTATGAATATGCCTTAAATTCAAAAAATAATAAAAAAAGTCATTCATTTTTTAGTAAAAATATAGGAATTTTGCCTTTGATTGGATCTTTATTTATTGCTATTGGTTATGCAGTAATAGTTTCTTATGTTTTAAAAGCTTTGGTTGATTCTATTACAGGCGAGCTTATGGTTGTAAATACTAAAGATTGGTTTGAATCTTTTGCTAACAAGGATTATTCTGTACTTATTTATCATTTTATTATTATTTTGGCTACACTTTTGACTTGTTTAAAGGGAGCTGATACAATTGAAAAATCCAATAAAGTTATGATGCCAGCATTTTTTATTTTATTTTTAATTATTGCAATTTTTATTTTAACCTTACCAAATGCTCTTGAAGGTTATAAATATATGTTTAGATTTGATTTTGATAAATTATCATTAAATACTATTGTTAATGCTATGGGTCAAGCTTTCTTTTCTCTTTCTGTTACAGGAAGTGGTATGATTGTTTGTGGATCATATCTTGACAAAAAGGAAGATATTTTATCCGCAGCAAAATCTACAGCTTTGTTTGATACTTTGGCTGCTTTAATTTCATCTTGTGTAATTGTTCCATCAATTTTAGTTTTTGGGCTATCTCAAGCTGGTGGTCCTGGACTTTTATTTGAAGTTTTGCCAACAATTCTTCAAAATATAAAAGGTGGAAGGATTTTTGCAATCATTCTTTATGTAGCAGTTGTTTTTGCTGGTATTTCTTCTTTACAAAATATGTTTGAGGTAATTGTAGAATCAATAATTCATAGATATAAAAAAATTAAAAGGATACACGCTTTGATAATTATTGGTCTTATTACATTTTTAGTTGGCATGAACATGGAATCAATTGGAAAGTGGGGTCCATGGATGGATCTTGTTTCAATTTATATAATTCCAATTGGAGCATCTATAGGCGCTATAACTTGGTTTTATTTTTGGAAAAAAGAAGAACAATTGGAAGAAGTTAATATGGGAGCAAAGAAAAAAGTTGGAGAAAAATGGCACATGCTTGGAAAATATGTATATGTACCAATTGCCATTGGCCTATCAATTTTAGCCTTAGTTTTTAAGGTAACATTTTAAAATGAATGGAGAAAATAATGGAAAACAATTCGAAATTTAGTAACAAATGGGGATTTATTATGGCTTGCGTTGGAAGTGCGGTTGGACTTGCCAACGTTTGGGCTTTTCCCTATAAAATAGGAATGAACGGAGGATTATCTTTCTTAATCCCTTATTTATTCTTTGTATTTTTATTTGGTCGAGTAGGACTTTCTGCTGAAAGTGCAGTTGGAAGAAAATATAAATCGGGTCCTATGGGAGTTTTTAGGGAAGTATGGAAATCAAGAAACAAAGAAGGAGTTGGAAGAGTTTTAAGGTGGATTCCTCTAGTTGGAGTAGTTTTGCTTGCTATTGGATATACGGTTGTAATAACTTATGTACTTAAAGCCTTGCTTGATTCAATAAGTGGAACTTTGTTGACACAAGACCCAAATCTTTGGTTTGAATCAATTTCTACAAATGATTTTGCCCTTGCAAAAGAACATTTTTTATTAATTATAATTGTATTTTTGACTCTTGCTTATGGAACGAAGGGAATTGAAAAAACAAATTCATTTATGATGCCCTTATTTTTTATTTTATTTATAATTCTTGCCATAAGAATTGCATTCTTGGACAAGGCTATTGAAGGTTATAAATTTATTTTTAGTCTTGATCCTGAAAAATTAATGGATATAAGATTATGGATAGCAGCAATGGGGCAAGCTTTCTTTTCTTTATCAATAGTTTCAACAGTTATGGTTGTATATGGTTCATACCTTCCAGAAAGTGAAGATATAGTTCACTCATCAACAATAACTTCTAGCCTTGATACTGTTGCAGCTATGCTATCAACTTTTGTAATGCTTCCAGCGACTTTTGCCTTTGGATTTTCTCAATCAGAAGGACCAAAACTAATATTTGTTGTATTACCAAAAGTTTTACAAGAAATAGCTGGTGGAAGATTATTTGCAATAATTTTATATATAGCAATTGTATTTGCAGGAGTTTTATCAGTTCAATCTATGATTGAAACTGTTGTAGAAGCAATAACATCAAAATTTGAAAAGTTAAAAAGAACCTATGTTTTGATGGCCTTAATGGCAATAGTATTTATTTGTGGATTATTTTTACACCCAATTGCAAAATGGGGAGCATGGATGAACTTTGTAACAATCTACATCCTACCAATTTCTGCAATTATGGGGGCAATCTCATGGTTTTGGGTTATGAAAAAAGAAGATTTGCTTGATGAAATAAATAAAAGTGCCAAAAAGAAGCACGGAGATGGATGGTACAATCTTGGAAGATATTTATATGTTCCACTTGCAGTAATTCTTTGTATAATAGCTATTAGATATCAAATTTCATTCTAATGTGACTTTATTTATAAAATATTATATAATTAAAATATAATAATTTTATAAAGGAGCGGGAATGAAAAGATTTAAAAAAATACTATCATTTGCTTTAATTTTTCTTTTAACTGTGACTTTGTCATCATGCAAGGATTTGAAAAATAATTCTAACAATAAAATTAATTCAAATGAAGTTAGTCAAAGTGTTTCAAGTGAAGAAAAATCGGAAAAATTAGCTGATGAAAATATAATTGTAATTGATAAAAAAAGGGCTAAAAAATTCGACAAAAAAACCAATGACGAGATTATCAATATTAAGGCTTTTGGGGATTTGATGGCTCATATTGATCAAGTTGATTATGCTAAAAATTATGGAAACGGCGAATATGATTTTTCAAACCAATTTGAATATATAAAAGATTTTGTAAAAGATTCTGATCTTAGTATTGGAAATTTTGAAACAAGTGTAAGCAAAACTCGTGAGCCTTCAGGCTATCCTCAATTTACAACTCCAAAAGAATATATTAGGGATATAAAAAACGCAGGTTTTGATGTCCTTTCAACTGCAAACAACCATTCAGTTGATTCTTTTGAAGAAGGAATTTTTGATACAATTGATGCCATGGATGAATACGGGATGGCGCACTCTGGAACCCATAAGGCAGATGGTGATAGATTTATTTATCTAGATGTGAAGGGATTAAAAGTTGCTTTTATGTCCTACACTTATGGGGTAAATGGCCTTGATGGTGTGATTGAAAAAAATAAGCCGGAAGAGATAATAAATTATTTGGATTCTGAAAAAATAAAAGCGGATATTGAAGAGGCAAAGAAAAATGATGCTGATTTAATAATTGTGTATCCTCATTGGGGAGTTGAATACCAATCTTATCCTACTGATGAACAAATTAAACTTGGAAGAGATATGATTGATTGTGGAGCAGATTTAGTTATTGGAAATCATCCTCACGTAAGTCAACCTGCTGAAAGATACAAGACAAAAGATGGAAGAGAAGGGTATATTGCTTATTCTTGTGGAAATTTTGTAGCGTGCCAAGCTTATGAGGTTTTAGGAGATATCAGAACCGAACAATCAGTTGCTTTTGATATTGATATTTTAAAAGATAAAAAAACTGGAAAGGCAAGGATCGGTAAGGTTGATTTTTATCCGATTTGGAATGGTCATTGGTATGATCAATATGGATATTTGGCAAAAGTTTTTAGAACAAAAGATTTTCTAGAAGGTGGAAAATATTTTGACAAGGTAAATGAAAACCAAAGAGAAAGAATAAAAACTTGTGATCAAATGATTACAGAAACTATAAATACTAAAGTAGAATAAGGCTGCAATGTGCAGTCTTTTTTATTTTTAATCTATATGATATTATAAGCCTAAGAAAAAGGAGAAGATATGAATTTCATTACAAAAATAGATATTGCGATTTTAAATCTTATTCAAAATTTGAAAAGTCCCATTATGGATAAAACCATGACAACTATAACTGCCCTTGGTAATATGGGGATATTTTGGATTTTATTGATTTTAATTTTTTTGACAAGCAAGGAATACAAAAAATTAGGAAAATTAATGTTAATTTGTCTTTTGATAAATTCTATAGTCGTAAATTTGATTATAAAACCTGCTGTTGGAAGGGTAAGACCTTTTGAAATTGTTGATGGAATAAAATTATTAGTTTTAAAACCACAAGATCCTTCATTTCCTTCTGGTCATTCTGCGATTTCTTTTTGCATGCTTACAGTTATTTTGTTATTTTCGAAATCTAAACCTTTAAAAATAATTACAAGTGTACTTGCAGTTTTAATAGCATTTTCTAGATTATATTTATATGTACATTTTCCATCAGATGTTTTTTGTGGAATAATAATAGGAATACTTAGCTCACTAATAACTTTAAAATTTTATTTTTCTAATACAGGTTTAAAACTAAGAAAAAATCTAGAAAAGTTAAATTTTGATTTAAAAGATTTAAGAAAAATGTAAAAAAATTTGCATATGATGATTAATGGTGTTATAATATACAGGTAGTGTTAATGCTGGTGTGTCGGAATTGGCAGACGAGACAGACTCAAACTCTGTTGTTCTCCGGAACGTGTGGGTTCAAGTCCCACCACCAGCACCATTAATTTTTTTATTTTTTTCATATTTGAGCTATACCAAGGGGTATAGCTTTTTTAATGTTTTTTTGTGCGCAAGGTGTGGGTAATCATAACTTTAAAATAAAATTTTAAAATATTTTTTAAGTAAGTAGATTTTTCTACTTACTTTTTTTGTGTAAAATAAAATATGTTATACTAATAGAAAGGAGATTTATATGAGTAAAAAAGTAATGCTGATTGATGGATCTAGTTTGATTTTTAGAGCTTTTTTTGCCCTTCCTAATCTTACTAATGCTGATGGGGTTATGACCAATGGTGTTTATGGATTTTTGACCATGTATTTTAGGGCTGTTGATGAGTATAAGCCTGATTATATTTTGGTTGCCTTTGATAAAAAAACAAAAACTTTTAGGCACAAGGAATTTGAAGATTATAAGGCGAACAGGGACAAGGCTCCAAACGAATTAAATTATCAATTTGGAATTTTAAAAGATATTTTAGATTCACTAAATGTAAAATATTTGGATATAGATGGCTATGAAGCTGATGATATTGTTGGAACTTTTTCAAAAATTGCAAAAGATGAGGGACTTGAAACTGTAATTATTACAGGGGATAAGGATTATTTTCAACTTGTAAACGATGATGTTATTGTTTATCTTACAAGAAAGGGAATTTCTCAAATGGAAGAAATAACCGAAGAAAAAATTAAAGAGGATTATGGTCTTAGTCCTAAACAATTAATTGATGTAAAGGGCCTAATGGGAGATAAATCTGATAATATTCCAGGTGTAGATGGAATTGGTGAGAAAACTGCTATTAAGTTTATAAAACAATATGGGTCTATGGAAGATTTGTATGAAAATTTAGATGAAATAAAAGGCAAAAAAACCAAGGAAAATCTTGAAAATTCAAGACAAATTGCTTTTTTGTCCAAAAAAATAGGAACTATTGTAACAAATGCTCCTGTTGGTATGGAAATTTCAGATTTAAAGGTAAAAGATCCGGACTTGGAATCTTTGAGGGAAAAATTCTCTAAATATAATTTCAATAAATTTATGGAAAAATTTGAAGATACAAGTGAAGAAAAAAAAGATGATTTAGATTTTTCTTATTCTTTTAATGATTTTTCTTTAACAAAGGATATAGAAAAAGAAAAAATATTTTATTTTAAAAGTCTTTATGAAGGAGAAAATTACATTCATTCAAAAGCTTTTAAAATTGGAATAAAAACACCTTCATCAAAAACTCATATATATGATGCAAATGATGAATTTGTTGAAAAATTCAAAAAATATTTTGAAGATGAAAATATTAAAAAAGTTTCTTTTGATATAAAAGAAGATATTGTTTTATTTGATAAGCTTGGTATAAATTTATCCCTTCCTTATGATGATACCATGCTTATGCACTATATTATCGATCCTTCAAGGTCTTCTTATGATTTAAAAACCTTTAGTCAGGCTTTTTTGAAATATGAGGTTTCAAATGAAGAAGATTTGCTTGGTAAGGGAAAAAGTAAAAAATCATACAAGGATTTAGAAACAGAAAATCTTGGAAAATATTTGGCTTCAATTGTAAATGCGATTGAAGATAGTTTGGATATTTTAACCGAAAAATTAAAAGAGCTTTCTATGTATGATCTTTATAAGGATTGTGAAATAAAATTATCTAAAGTTTTGGCAGATATGGAAATAACTGGATTTGTCTGTGATAAAAATGAACTTGAAAAAATTAAAGATGAAGTTTCAATCGAACTTGAAGATTTGGAAAAAATAATCTATGAGCTTAGCGGTAGTGAGTTTAATATAAATTCACCAAAACAACTTTCAATAATTTTATTTGAAGATTTAGAACTTCCAGTCATAAAAAAGACAAAAACTGGATATTCAACAAACGCCCAAGTTTTGGAAAAACTAAGGGATAAACACCCAATAATCAAAAAAATTGAAAGATACAGGGAGATGTATAAATTAAAATCAACCTATCTTGAAAGTTTGGAAGAATGTATTGATAAAGATGGAAGAATAAGGTCAACTTTTAAGCAAAATGTTACAGCAACAGGCAGACTTTCATCAACCGAACCAAACCTACAAAACCTTCCAATAAGAACCGAAGAGGGCAGAAAAATTAGAAAAGCCTTCAAGGCAGATGAGGGAAAAGTTTTAATTGATGCAGATTATTCACAAATTGAGCTTAGAGTCCTAGCCCATCTTGCAAATGACAAAAAAATGCAAGAAGCTTTTTCAAAAAATATAGATATTCACACAAAAACTGCCTCAGAAGTATTTTCCACTCCAATTGATGAGGTGACGAAATTACAAAGAAGTGAAGCAAAGGCAGTAAATTTTGGAATAATCTATGGAATAAGCGATTATGGCTTAAGCCAAAATTTAAATATCCCAAGAAAAAGGGCCAAAGAATATATAGACAATTATCTTAATACCTATCCTGAAATTAAAAAATATATGAAAGATATAGTAAAAAAAGCCAAAGAAGAAGGCTTCGTAAATACCATATTTAATAGAAGAAGATATGTCCCAGAAATAAATTCTAAAAACTTCAATGTAAGAAGTTTTGGAGAAAGAGTTGCATTAAACACTCCAATCCAAGGATCAGCAGCAGATATAATTAAATTTGCCATGATAAATTCATACGAAAATCTAAAAAAAGCAAAATTAGATGCAAAAATAGTATTGCAAATCCATGATGAAATAATCATTGAAGCAAGCAAAAAAGATTTAGAAAAGGCAAAGGAAATTTTAAAATCATCCATGCAAGATGCGGTAAAACTAAGAGTTCCACTTTTGGTTGACATAGATAGCGGAGAAAGCATGTATGAATCAAAATAAGATAGTAATAACAGGAACAATAGCAAGCGGAAAATCTTCCCTTTCAGAAATTTTGAGAAAAAAGGGATACAAAGTTATAGATAGCGACAAAATAAATAGAAAATTATTAGAAAAAGATCAAATAAATTACAAGGAAATTTTATCATCAAAGGCCTTTGACGAGGCTTTTGGTGGGGAAAGCCTTAATAAGAAAAAACTTGCAAAAATAATTTTTACTGATTCAAAAAAAAGAGAATTAATAAATAAAATAACCCATAAAAATATAATAACCTATATAAATTCTTTAATAGAAAAAAGTAAGGATAAGAATATTTTTGTAGAAATTCCCTTATTTTTTCAGATGAAAGAAAAATTTCCATGTGATTATGTATGGTTGGTTTGTGCAAATAGAGAAGTACAAATACAAAGACTAATGCAAAGAGATAAAATTGATAGAGATTTTGCAATAAAAAAGATAGAAAGTCAAGATTATTTGTCAATGAAAAAAAAATCAGACCTTATTTTCGATAATAGTACAAGTTTAGAAGAATTAGAAAAAAAAGTAGAAATAGCTTTAAAAAATTTGGAGAAAATATGAAAGCTTTAAAAAATATTTTTAAAATTATAGGAATAATAGTTTTGGCAATGGCAATGGTTGTAATAATTAGTTTTTCAATCGTAGCCTACCAAACATCAAGACAAAAAATCGCCTACCAAGATGAAATAAAAAAATATTCAGAAAAATACAATGTTGATCCGCTTTTAGTTGCATCAATAATAAAAGTAGAAAGTGACTTTGACAATGAAGCACATTCAAATCAAAATGCAAAAGGCCTAATGCAACTTCTAGATTCATCAGCAAAACACAGCGCAGAAATAATTGGAGAAGAATATTATCCAGATAAATTAAAAGATGTTGAGTATAATTTAAATTTGGGAGTAGGCTATTTCAACTATTTAAACAAATATTACAACAACACCGATTTGGCCCTTGCAGCCTATAATGGTGGAATAGGAAATGTAGATAAGTGGTTGGCCGATAAAAAAATAGATAGACACGATCCGGATCCTTCAAAAATTCCAACAGAAGAAACAAGACAATATGTAATAAAAATAAATTCAAACTATGATTTGATGAAAGTTTTTTATGATGAAGGTCTTCCAAGTAAAAACGATTTAAAAGATAGGAAAAAACTTGCTATAAAAAATTATAAGAAATTTGTTAAAAAAATATTATTTGATGTCTTATAAACATTGAATAATATTTTTAAATAATTTATAATGCTTATATACGTATTAAATGAAAGGAGAGATTATGGCTCTAGAAAATTTGTCATTTGACAATGGAGTTAAAATTCCAGAGTATAAGGAATTAAGTGAAAATAAAGACTTAATTGTTGCAAAAATTCCAAAAACTGTAACAATTCCTCTTACTCAACACATTGGAGCTCCAAGCAAATGTTTAGTTAAGAAAAACGATGAAGTTAAAATAGGAGAGCTTATAGGTGAAGCTGTAGGTAATTTTTCTGCTAATATTCACTCATCAGTTAATGGTAAAGTCACAAATGTAATCGATATTCAAACAGCATCTGGAAAAAACAGTAAGGCTGTTGTAATTGATACTGAAGGCTATGACCAAGAAATTAACTACGAAAGAAAAGATGTTACAAACCTTACAAAAGAAAAAATAGTTGAGGCAATTAAAGAAAATGGTCTTGTAGGTATGGGAGGAGCAGCATTTCCTGCACATATTAAATATTCACCAAATAAACCAGTTGATACAGTTATTATAAACGGTGCAGAATGTGAACCTTACGTTACTTGCGATGATTTACTTTTAAAAACAAAAGCAGATCGAATTGTAGATGCTTTAGAACTTCTTGTAAAAGCAGTAGATGCTAAAAAAGGAATTATAGCAATCGAAGATAATAAACCAGAAGCAATCGAAAAAGTTAAAAAGGCAGTGGCAAAGAAAAATTCATCAAAACTTGAAGTAGCAACTATGGTTACAAAATATCCTCAAGGAGATGAAAAAAGAATTATTAATGCTGTATTACATAGAGAAGTTCCATCAGGTGGACTCCCAATGGATGTTGGAGTAATAGTATCAAACGTTTCAAGTGCTAACGCAGTTTATGAAGCAGTATATTACGGAAAACCATTAATAGAAAGATATATGACAGTAACAGGTCATGGAATAAAAAATCCATCTAATTTTCTTGTAAGAATTGGAACAAGTTTTGAACATATGATAGAAGAAGCTGGTGGACTAACAGAAGATGCTGGAAAAGTTATAAATGGTGGACCAATGATGGGAATTGCCCAACCAAATATAAATCAACCAGTAGAAAAAGCTAGCAACTGTATATTAGTTTTAAACAAAGAAGAATCAAAAGCACCAATTACAAATCCTTGTATAAGATGTGCTAAGTGTGTAAATGTTTGTCCAGTTGGACTTATGCCTTTGTTAATACATAAATTTTCACTAAAAGAAAAATTTGATAAGGCTCAAGATCTTCATATACTTGATTGTATAGAATGTGGATCATGTTCATACATTTGTCCATCAAAAAGACCTTTAGTTGAAGCTATTAGGTTTGGAAAAAGACAAATTCGTCAAGCAGGAAAGTAGAGGAGAAATAAATGGAAGCAAAAAAATTATTAGTATCATCCTCTCCTCATATGAGAAGCGAGAGAACTGTTACTAAAGAAATGTTAGATGTAATTATCGCCCTCATTCCAACAGGTCTTGTAGGAATATATTTCTTTGGAATGAAAGCTTTAATCTTGATGATAGCATCAGTTTTAAGTGCAGTAATTGCAGAATTTATATCTAATAAAGTAATGAAAAGACAATCATCAATAAGTGATTTATCAGCTGTAGTTACAGGTTTACTTTTAGCCTACAATATTCCAGTAACAATGCCAGTTTGGCAAACAGTAATAGGTGCAGTTTTTGCCATTGTTATTTGTAAGCAATTTTTTGGTGGAATAGGACAAAATATAGTAAATCCAGCATTAGGAGCAAGAGCATTTTTACTTGCATCTTGGTCAAAAAATATGTCAAATTATGTAGCACCTGGAAAAGTTTCAGCAGTCTCAGCAGCAACAGTTTTATCAGGCGGACAAAAACCAGCCTTACTTGATATGTTTATTGGAAATATGGGTGGATGTATTGGAGAAGTTTCAACAATTGCCTTATTAATTGGAGCAGCATACCTAGTATTTAGAAAAGTTATCTCATTAAGAATACCTGCAGTATACATATTAACAACAGCCATCTTATTAATGGTATTTAATAAATCTGTAGATGGAATACTTGAACAATTATTATCAGGTGGTCTAATGCTTGGAGCATTTTTCATGGCAACAGATTATACAACAAGCCCAGTTACCAAAAAAGGTGAAATAATATTTGCATTTGGTTGCGGACTTATCACCTCTCTTATAAGAGTTTTTGGTGGATATCCAGAAGGTGTTTCATACTCAATATTACTAATGAACTTGTTAGTTCCACTTATAGATAGTAAGACAATGCCTAAGGTATTTGGTGTAGCTAATAAAGGGGCAAAAGATGAATAAAGCATTAAAATTAGGAATTAAATTATTAATAATTACAGCTGTATCAGCTTTGGTATTGGCCTTTACAAATTCAGTTACAGCTCCAATTATTAAAAAAGCTGATCAAGAGAAATTAAATGAATCATTAAAAATTGCCTATCCAGAAGGAAAAGACTTTGAAGAAGTAAAGGGAAAATTTCCTGATTCTGTTAAAGGAGTTTATAAAGCTGACGGAGGCAAAGGATATGTGTTTGATATAAACTCTAAAGGTGGATACGGTGGAGATATCGAATTTATAGTTGGAGTTGATAGTGAAAATAAATTAACAGGTTTCAGCCCTCTTAAACATTCAGAATCTGCAGGATTTGGTCTTCAAATGGAAGAAGATTGGTTTAAAGAAGGAGTTAAGGGTGTAAGCATGGACAAAAAAGTTGGTGCATCTGAAGCTGGATCTGAAAATGAAATTGTAGGAATTTCAGGAGCTACATATTCAACCAATGCTATCCTTAATGGTATAAATACTGCTCGTGAAGTATTGAAAGATATTAAGTAGGGGGATAAATATGGAAAGACAAACCGGAAAACCTATAGATGTTCAAAAAGAAAAAGAAAAAAGAAAGAAAAAATCTGTAAATTTAGGAAAAGTTTTTAAAGATGGAATATTTTCAAATAACCCTGTATTCGTACAAATGGTTGGAATGTGTTCTGTACTTGCTATTTCTTCATCACTTTCAAATGCAATTGGAATGGGAGCTGCAGTTATTTTTGTACTAACTCTTTCAAACTTAGTAATTTCTTTACTAAGAAATTTCATCCCAGATGAAGTAAGAATTCCATCATTTATTGTAGTAATAGCAAGTTTCGTAACTATGGTACAAATGATTATAAAAGCTTATTTACCAGCTTTAGACCAATCACTTGGAATTTTTATTCCGCTTATAGTTGTAAACTGTATAATTCTTGCAAGAGCTGAAGGATTTGCATCTCAACAAGGTCCTATTGCATCAATTATTGATGGACTAGGACAAGGGTTAGGTTATACTGTTGCTATTTCAATTCTTGCGGCGATAAGAGAATTATTTGGAAATGGTACTTTATTAGATAATAGAATAATTCCTGAAGATTATACAATTGGATTTTTAATTCAACCAGCATCTTCATTTATTATCCTAGGAATCATGTTTGCGGTAGCAGCAGCTATTTCAAACAAGAAGAAAAATAATAAGTAGGAGGAATTATGTCAGAATTATTTTCAATTATTATTGCATCAATTTTTGTAAATAACTATGTATTGGGACAATTTTTAGGAATTTGTCCTACACTTGGTGTAACAAGTAAGGTAGAAACAGCAAAGGGAATGGGAGCTGCAGTAATATTTGTAGTTACCTTATCATCTATAATCACTTGGATAATCCAATACTACATACTTGATCCATTAAATATTGGATATTTACAAACTGTTGTATTTATTTTGGTAATAGCATCTCTAGTACAAACAGTAGAAATGATTATGAAAAAATCAATGCCAAATCTTTATGAAGCTCTTGGTGTTTATTTACCACTTATCACTACAAACTGTATAGTACTTGGTGTTGCAATCAAAAATATAAATGAAAGCTATAATTTATTAGAAACAACTGTAAATTCAGCAGCAGCTGCAGTAGGATTTTTAATAGCTTTAGTAATACTTGCTTCTATAAGAGAAAAAATAGAAGATAACGACTTGCCAGAAGCTTTCAAGGGTGGACCTATCACTTTAATTACTCTAGGTCTAATGTCAATTGCCTTTATGGGCTTTGCAGGATTAGCATAGAGGAGAAATGTCATGAATAATATATTAATACCAACACTTGTATTAGCTGTTCTAGGATTTGTTCTAGCTGGCTTATTAGGTGTTATTAGTAAAAAATTTGAAGTAGAAACTGACCCAATTGTAGAAAGAGTAAGAGATGCTCTTCCTGGAGCAAACTGTGGTGCTTGTGGATATCCTGGATGTGATGGTTGTGCAAATGCAATAGCAAAAGGAGAAGCACCAGTTTCAGCTTGTGTTATTGGTGGACAATCAGTAACTGATGAAGTTGCAAGTGCAATGGGCGTTGAATCTAGTGGAGCTGGAGACAAAAAAGTTGCTGTGGTTAAATGTAATGGAACTTGCGAAAATGCAAAAGATTTATATGATTATGCAGGTCTTGAAGATTGTAGAGCTCAAATTGCTTTATTTGGTGGAAAAAAAGCTTGTAATTATGGATGCCTAGGATGTGGATCTTGTGTAAAAGCTTGTGAATTTGATGCTATACATATGGTTGATGGAGTAAGCGTAGTAGATAAAGAAAAATGCGTAGCATGTGGTGCTTGTGTTAAAACTTGTCCAAAAAATATTATTGAGCTTGTTCCTTATTCACAAAAAGCAATTGTAAAATGTTCATCACATGATAAAGGAAAAGATGTTAGAGGAAATTGTAAAGTTGGATGTATTGGTTGTTCAATTTGTGCAAGAACTTATCCTGAAGGATTTTCTATGGATAATTTCTTATCAAAAGAAACAATTTCTGATAATTTAGATCTTAATTTATTAAAAGAAGCAGCAGAAAAATGCCCTGCAAAATGTATTGATGTTGAATAAAACAATAAATAAAAATGACCATCGAAATAAATCGGTGGTCATTTTTTATTGGATTTTTTAAATTGACATCAATCTATTTTAAATGATAAACTCTTATAAGAGGTAGTTATGAAATTCAAAAAAACAGATAAATTAGTTGTTATATTATTATTATTTTTAAGCATTGGCATGGCTTTTTTTGTGCAAAAATTTAAGTCAAATGAAAATGGAAATTATTTGAAAGTTGAGCTTAATGGGAAGGAATATGGTAGGTATCCTTTAAATAAAGATAAAACTTTTAAAATTAAAATTGATAAAGATGAGTATAATATAGTTGAAATAAAAAATGGCAAGGTAAAGATGAGAGAGGCAAATTGTAGGGATTTGATTTGTACTCATATGCCAAGTATTGAAAAAGTTGGTGAGACTATAGTTTGCCTTCCACACAGACTTATTTTAGAAATTATATCAAAAGATGATAAAAAAAATGATCAAGAGATTGATAAGGTGGTTGGATGAAAAATAATAGATTGAATGTTTACATAAATTTAGCACTTTTACTTGCCTTATCTTTGGCGATTTCTTTGATTGAATCGACAGTTCCCATGCCAGTACCGATTCCTGGTGCAAGGCTTGGATTTTCTAATATAATTATTTTGCTAAGTATTTGTTTGTATGACTTTAAAAAAGCTCTTTGTGTAAGTGTATTAAAATCTTTTTTATTAGTTCTAATTACTGGATCTGTAATGAGTTTTTTCTATTCATTTGTAGGCGCTATTTTTTCAACAACTGCCATGTATTTTTCACTTAAAAAGGTTAATGATGATTTTTCCCTAATTGGTGTAAGTGAAATTGGAGCTTTTTTTCATAATCTTGGTCAAATTCTTGTGGCTATATTTTTTATGCAAAATATTAAAATGTTTTATTATTTTCCAGTTTTAGTTTTCATAGGAATTTTTACTGGATTTTTTGTTGGTTTAAGTTCAAATTTCATAGTTGAGCATTTAAAGAAAATTGGTGTTTTAAATGAATAAAAAAATTAAAGATTTAGATCTTAGTCAAAGACCTAGAGAAAAATTAAAAAACTATGGTTATGAAGCTCTAAGTGATGAGGAACTTTTTGCTATATTAATTGAAACTGGTTCAAAAAAGAAAAATGCTATAGAAATTTCTAGGGAAATTTTAAGTAAATTTTCTGCTGAAGAACTTTTGTCTATTAGCATTGAAGAATTATGTGAAATTGATGGAATAAAACTTGCAAAGGCAAGTAAAATCATTGCAGCCATCCAACTTGGTAAAAGACTTAGTGAAAAAATTATTAATAAAGAAATTAAATGCATCAATTCTTGTGATGATGTTTTTGATTTAATGAAAAATAAGTTTTTAGACACAAAAAAAGAACATTTCTATGCTATATTATTAAATACTAAAAATGCAATTATTAGTAAGGAAATAATTTCTACAGGAGATCTTAATTCTTCTATAGTTAATCCTAGGGAATGTTTTACAAGGGCGGTTAGGAAAAGTGCAAATTCTGTAATTTTTGTACATAATCACCCAAGCGGAAATCCAAAACCTTCACAAAATGATAAGCTTATTACTGACAGGCTTGTTAAAGCTGGTGAAATTTTAAATATTAGTGTTTTGGACCATATTATAATTGGAAATAATGAATATTTTAGTTTTAGAAAAGAAAATATTATATAGGAGATAAAGATGAATTTTAGGATTATGGCAGAAGACCTAGCAATTGACTTAGGTACTAGCGATATTAAGGTTTTTAAGAAAAACGAAGGAGTTGTAATATCTGAGCCATCAGTTTTGGTCCTTGACCACCAAAGTAAGGCTATTAAAGCAATTGGTCATGAGGCAAAAGAGATGGTTGGAAAAACTCCTGATGAAATTATAGTACAAAGACCTATTGAAAATGGGGTTATATCAGATTTTAATTTAACTGAAGCAATGTTGAATTATTTTTTCCAAAAAATAAATCCTGGTTTTTCAGTTATGCAGCCAAGAGTTGTTGTTTGTGTGCCAAGTGGAATTACTGACATCGAACAAAGGGCAGTTGAAGATGCTTCTTTGCACGCTGGAAGTAGGGATGTTATTATGGTTGACGAATCTCTTGCAGCTTGCTTTGGGGTAGGACTTGGTCCTGAAGATCCAAGAGGGATTTTGGTTTTAAATCTTGGTGCTGGAACTAGTGAAGTTTGCGTAATTAGCCTTAATGGAATTGTTTCTAGCAAAACCTTGAAAATGGGTGGAGATGACATTGATAAAAACATTCAAGCATTTTTAAGGGAAAACAAAAAAATTGAAATTGGACTTAATACTGCAGAGATCATAAAAAAAGAATTATTATCGCTTAGATTAAAGGATAAGGAAATTGCCATGGAGATTGAGGGCAAAAATTTAAAAGATGGTCAACCAAAGAGTGTTAAGATAAAAAGTGAAGAAATAGCTCCATGTATAAGTGAATTCGCTGATTCGCTTGTTGATATGATTTATTTGGTATTGGAAAAAACTCCACCGGAATTGTCAAGTGATATTAAAAATGATGGATTTTTGATGACAGGTGGAATGGCTAATGTAAAAGGTCTTCGTGAATATATTGAAAAAATAACAAGTTTGAAGGCAAAAGTTTCTGAAAAGCCAGAATTTGATGCCATCAAGGGTGCAGGTTTAATAATGGAAAATCCTGAAAGATTTTTGAAATTTCAAAGTAGGTAAATATGGCTTATAGAAGAAAGAAAAAAAATAATAAATATTTTTTTATAACAGTTTTTTTGTTGGTCTTATTGATATTTATTTCAAGCCTAACTGATGGTTTGGCTGAGGCTGGAAATAATATTACAAATACAATTTTTAGACCTATAAATAAAATTTCATATTCTGTATCGTCTGAAGTGATTAAAGCTATTGAAGATACAGTTGGATCAAAACAAACAATATCTGAAGTAGAAAAATTAAAGATTGAAAATAAAAATCTCCTAAAGGAAAATGCGAATTTAATGGAGATTATTAATAGAAAAGATTTCTTGAAAGCTGAAAAAGAAGCTATGAAAGATGAAAATTACAAATATTTGAAAGCTCAAGTTATTAATTCAGATGTAAAAAGTATGCAAGAATCATTTTTTATAGACAAGGGAAAAAAAGATGGAATCAAAATTAATGATGTAGTATTGCAAGCTATCGGTGATAGTGAATATTCATCTGCAGTTATTGGTAAAGTTGTTAAGGTAAATCAAAATACAAGTAAGATTGAAACAATTAAAAATTCATCAAATGACGTTTCATTTATAAACTCAAGAAGTGGGGACTATGGTGTAATTGATGATTATAAAAACAAAACTATAAGTGGGTATATGCTTGAAGTTTCAAGTGATGTTAAAAATTCTGATATTCTTATTACAAGTGGTATTGGAGGAGTTTATCCACAAGGTTTGTATTTGGGAGAAATATCAAATGTTAATATGAGTAAGGATTCTTTGAGAAAAAATATTACAGTAGATTCTCCAGCAGATTTCACCCACTTATACAGGGTTTTAATTCTTAGAAGGTAAGGTGTGATATGAATAAATTTAAAACTTTTATAATAGCTTTTATATCTTTTATCCTACAAATTAGTGTATTTTCAAAAATTGATATATTTGGGGCTAATATAAATATTATTATTGCCTTTATTATTTGTTTATCACTTACACTTGGATCAAAAAGTGGAGCCTATACTGGTCTTATTATTGGACTTTTTGAAGATTTGATGTTTTCAAATATTATTGGTGTGAGAGCCTTGTCATATTTTTTGATTGGATATTTTGTTGGAGATAAAAAATTTAGATTTAGCAAAGATAAAAATACAGGTTTGATTTTAACTTTTGCATTTACAATAATTAATTTTGCTTTGGTAAGTTTAATAACATATATTTTCAAAACAGACCTTGTTGTGATTAAAAATTACCTATTTGTACCGCTTTTGGTTGAGGCTTTGCTAAATACATTGATTTATTTTATTTATCATTTTATTATTAAAAAAATTATGTATATACCAATATATAGGATATAGGGGAGTAAGTTTTGAGAAAACAAAAAGAAAATAGATTAACTATTTTGCAAGTAATCTTTGGTCTAATGTTTCTTGCGATTTTCATAAAATTGTTTATTCTAATGATAAATCAAGGTGAGCATTATAGGGACCTATCTGATAATAGGAAGGTTCAAGAGGTTGATGAAATTGCAAGCAGGGGAGATATTTTAGATAGAAATGGAAATGTCCTAGCTACGACTGTTCCTTCTTTTGCAGTTCAATTATACAAAGATCAACTTACAAGTTTAGATGATAAAGATAGGATAAAAGCTTTAAATTCTTTAGTGAATATTTTGGAAGAAGCTGGCGTAAATTATCAAAATGATTTTGATATAAGATTAAACTCTTTTCAATATAAAAGCACCAAAGATTATTTCAAAGAAGAAAAATCTCCTGAAGATAAAATTGTAGATATAATAGTTGAAAATAAATTATTGGGAGAAATTGTAAAAACTACTAGTAACAAGGATGGGATTAAGTATGAAACATTAAAAACAGCCCTTCTTGCTTTGAAAAAAAGAGGAATTGATATTCCAGTTCTAGTTAGTCAAAAAAATAATGAACTCAAAGTAGTCTACAAAGATAAGGCCAATGATAAGCTAAAATCAATAGGCCATACTACAAATGAAAAACCAGTTGATGTTGTTGTAAGCGCAATAAATGAAGATAAGTCAGTTATTAAAAATATATTAGAAAACAATCAAGCAAGATTTTTAACATACAAAGTTATAAAAGAGAAAAATTTACAATCTAATATAATTTTAAAAGATTATAGCTTGACTGCTGATGAGAAATTTATTCAAAAAAAAGCGAGCCTAAATAATGGATATCCAGAAATTAAACTAGATACTAAGGCAAGTGATGATTTTTATCAAATAGTAAAAAAATCTTCAATAAAAGAATTTTTGAAATCAGCAAGTTTAAACGAAGATGATCGATCATATTTAATCCCTGCTGATATTTTGATAGAAAAATTAGAAAATAAAGGGATTTATGCTAATTTTAAAACTGAAGTAAAAACTGAAAAAAAAGATAAAAAAAATATCTATTCAGTAAATGTTGAATTTAAAAACCCCCAAGCAGGAGATCCAGCAGAAGAGCTAGCAAACCTTGCTGATAAACACAATTTATTAAAGGGTGTAATTTTAGATAAAAGATTAAAATATTTGGCGCAAAACGCTACAGCTTCAAATAATATATATCCTTCAATAGATATTTCTGAAGATAAGCCTAGTAAGTGGGATTATACTTTTAATGTAGGGAAAAAAGATTTTTTTGAATACTATGCGAGTATGGACAGAAGTCAAAGTAGGGATAAGATTGTTAAGAGCCTAAAAAAGAAAAATGCTAAGGAAATTCTTTCTTATATTAAGTCAATATCAAATATAAAAAATGATAATGATTACGAAGCATGTGGAATTTTGACAATTGATAATTTAATCAATAGGCAAGGATCTTTTGGATTTAGACCTATTAATTTGGTTTATAATTTGGATGAGGCCACAGTTTTAAGAATTGAAGAAAATATTGAAAAATCTAAAGGAATTAGTGTTGCAACAATTCCAATTAGATCATATCCAAATAGAAACCTAGCAAGTCACGTTCTAGGTTATATGGGACCAATTGCGACTGATGAGGAAGTTGAAAGATATGTAAATAAAGATTCATACTTAAGAGATGAAATTGTTGGAAAAACCGGTATTGAAGAATCTTATCAAGATACTCTAAGGGGAAAAAATGGGAAAAGTATAGTTACAGTTGATTCGTCAGGTAATAGAATTGAAACTTTATCAAAAACCCCATCTGAACCAGGAAATGATGTTTATTTGACTATCGATGCAAATTTGCAAAAAGAAGCTGAGAGATCATTAGTTGCTATGCTCAAAGCAATTAGAACAGGAAGTGTTCATGAATCTAAATACGGAAATTATTATCCACCAGTAGCGAGTAGGCATGCAACTAGTGGTGCTGTGGTTGTAAGTAATGTAAAAACAGGAGAAGTTTTAGCATCAGCTTCCTATCCAAATTATGATCCAAATTTATTTTCTACAGGAATTTCGGAAACTGATTGGGAGAGTTTACAAGCTCCAGATAATGCAAGTGTACTAGCTCCAAGGCCTATGTTAAATATGGCAAGTCAAACAGCCGCTATGCCTGGTTCAACATTTAAGCTTGTTACTTCTCTTGCAGCCTTAGAAAAAGGTTTAGACCCAAAAAGATTAAACTATTGTAATGGATTTATGGATATTGGAAATAGAAGATTTTCATGCTTAGCTTGGACAGAGTATGGAATAAAACATGGAGAAGAAACCTTATATGATGCTTTGAAAGTTTCTTGTAACTATTATTTCTTTACTTTAGCTTTGGGAGAAAATCCATACAATGGGAAAAGTGTTGGTGTAAAATTAGAGCTTAATGATATTAGAAAAACTGCAGCTCTTTTGGGACTTGATGAAACAACAGGAATTGAAATAAATATACCGAGTGAATCTAGTGGAAATATTCCATCTACTGAAAAGAAATTAGAAGTTACAAAAACTTTATTAAAAAAATATTTGGAAGAAAATCTAAATAAATATTTAAAGGAAAAAACCAAAAAATCTAAGACTGATTTTAATAAAGATATAGAAGAAATTGTGAAATTAGCTGATAGACCAAAATCTATTAGTAGGGATGATCTTATTAAAATGTTAGATAAAATGGGATATAAGCCTGAAGAAATTTTAGAAGGAGAAAGAGCTGGCCTTTCTGATAATATAAAATATACATTTTTAAACCAAGCTGAATGGGATATTACAGATATGCTGAATATTGTAATAGGTCAAGGACAAAATTCTTATACACCACTTCAAATGAATAGGGTTATTTCAACTCTTTCAAACGGCGGATATCTAAATAAATATACTTTAATAGATAAGGTGACAAATCACAATTCCAAAGATGTTTTATTTAAAAACCAAGTAGAAAGATCAAAAATTGAAGTTAAAGATCCTAAGCATTTTGAAGATATAAAATATGGTGCTTTACAAGCAGCACAAGCTTTCAAATTTTTTAAAGATTTACCAATTGAAGTAGGTGAAAAAACGGGTACAGCTGAAGTTGAGGGTAAAAATCCAGATGGTACGCCTTTCGATTCGTATGCTTGGATGATTGCTTTTGCACCTTATGATGATCCAGAAATTGCTGTAACTGTATTTATGGTCCAAGCTGGAACTTCAATAAATTGTGGTCCGGTAGTTAGAGATATTGTTAGCAAATATTTTGATATTAAAATAAATCCAGAAGATCAAACTTTAGTTGTTGGCAAAAATGCAGAAAATAATAATCAAGAAAATGCAGGGGGAGAGTAAAATGGAAGTATTTTTAATAAATTCAAATATTGAGAGTGATTTAGATTTTATAAAAGAATTTTCAAAAAAATTGTCAGAAAATAAATCCGTTTTGCTACTTTCTTTTACTAGAAAAGAAAATAAAAATATAGAAGATTTATTTGATATGGGAGGAATGATCACATATGACATATGTGATTATTTCCCTGGCCTTATTTATCTTGATAAAATTATAGTAAGAGCTTGCCAAAATATAGATTTTGCAATCCCACCTCTTCTTAATTCAAAATTTGATATAAAAAAAGATCATATTTCTAAATTATTAGAAAAATTAAATACTTACGACTATTTAATTATTGATGGCCTTGATGAATCTTTAATTGATAATAAAAAAGAAATTCAAATTATTAATGAAAATCAAATAAAAGAAGAAATAAAAGCTGATTTTTTCTTTATTAATTCTTATGACAAATATTTTGATATAAGGGATTATAGAGATGAAATTTTGGGAAAATCTTCTAAATTTGTAGGTTTAAAAGAAAAAGATTCTTCCTCTGATAAGATTATTTCAAATATTTTAGATGATAAAAGTGAAGAAATTCAAAAAATTGGATTTTTTGAAAAATTAAAGAAGAAATTAGCCCAATGAGATCATTTATATTTGTAGACAAAAAAGAAAAAGCCTTTGGAAAAATTATCGACGATAAGCTTTTTGAATTAAAATTTTATTCACCTTACTTGTTCAATATTTATAGGGCAAAAGTTGTTGGAAAAATTGATTCAATAAATGCGTATTTTTTATTGTACGATGATGATAAGAAGGCTTTTTTAAAATCTAATAAAAAATTTAAAATTGGAGATAGCCTAATTTGTCAAATTATTAAAGAAGAATTTGATGATAAATTGGCAAGAGCAAGTGCAAATTTTAGAATAGAAAATGAAGATTATTGTCTTTATAGGTTTAAAAACAAGGGGTTTCCAAAATTAAAAAAAGGAAGATTTAAGAATAGGCAAAATTATGATAAATTAATTGATTTGAAAAATTCATTAATTAATGAAGAAAATTTTATCCCATCTCCAAAATTGCTAAAAACTTATAATGAACTGGACTTATATATTGAAGAAAATAAAAATTTAGAAGTTAAGGAGATTGACATTAGAAATAATAAAATAATTTCTGATGCTTTTAAATCCATAAGTGAAAATAAAATTTATAGGGATGATTTATCGATCATCATAAATGATTTAGAAACTTTGTGCCTTGTAGATGTGAATTCATCAAAGAGAAAATCAACTATGGATAAGAATGATTTTTATTATAAGGTAAATGAAGATTTGATTGACTTTATATTCTACAATTTAAATTTAAGAAATATTGGCGGAATGGTAATAATTGATTTTTTAAAATCGACAAAAAATGAAAAATTAGTAGAAAAAATTGAGGCAAGTTTAAAAAAATTTTTTAAAACTTATACAATTTACGGATTTACCAAAATGGGTCTATTTGAACTTTCAATAAAAAGAAGGGGCGAAAGGCTTAGAAAAAAACTAAAAGAAAAAGAGCTTATTTAGTGATAAGCTCTAATTTTTTTCTATCAAAATTACTTACTATATTTTCCTTGTACTTTTTCTTTAATCTTTTTATCCTATATTCAATTTGCATTGCTCTTTTTTTATCTGAAACTTCAGTAAAAAAAACCATCTTGCAAGGTCTTCTTGCTCTTGTGTATTTTGCACCAAGGCCCTTATTGTGTTTTTCTATTCTATTATTCAAATCATTTGTCCAGCCTGTGTATAGAGTGCCGTCAGAGCATCTTAATATATAAACGAAGGCTTTTTTCATTTGAACAAATCACTCAAAACATCTCTTATAATATCGTAAGAAAATCCTCTGGAAGCCAAAAATCTATAGACCTTGTTTTTATCATCAACACTTTCTTTTTTATGAAGACCTGCCTCATAGGCTTTTTCATATTCTTCATTGTCTGAAATTTCATTTAAATAAGTTTCAATTAAACTGTCATCAATGTGTTTTGCTTTTAATTTGTATCTAATTTTACCCTTGGACCAATTATTAATTTTTGATTTATCGTTTACAAAAGATTTTACATAAAGCTTATCATCAATTAAATCATAATCTTCTAAAAATTGGATTACCTTATTAATAGCATCCTCGCTATATTTTTTCTCTTTTAATTTATTTTTTAAATCAAAAGAAGTACGAGACCTATAAGAAATTTGCTTTAAGGCTTCGTTTTTGCACCTATTAAAGTCATTTTCCTTTAAAATTTTTTTGTAAGTTTCAAAATCCAAATCATCATCACAAGCTAAGTTCAAATCAACAAAAAAATCATAAGAAAGATAAAAAATCTCTCTTGATATAGTTAACTTTACTAAATTATATTTGTCCGAATATTCTATTTTTTCTACAATCATAAGGATTCAACAGCATTCATGATTATAGGAATAATCATTGAAAGAGCAACAACAACAGCAAAAACTTTTAAAATTATTTTGCTTTTTGATTTCTTTTTCATTAAATCACCTCTAAATCTATCTTTCTTACCTGTATTTTACTATAAGAAGAAATTTTTGTAAAACTAAGCGAATTTAAAAAAATATTTGCAAAAAAATAATATTCGTGGTAATATATTTAAGTCGAAAGTAGTAGGCCATGATAAATGTAAAAATTATTTTGAATAATTTAAAGTTTATTTGACAAGTGATTCGATTGGATGTATACTTATATAGTAAGTTATTTATTCGGTGGGTATGGTCCAGTTGGTTAAGACACCTGGTTGTGGCCCAGGAGATCGAGAGTTCGAATCTCTCTACTCACCCCATTTGCGGGATTGGCGGAATTGGCAGACGCGCTAGACTTAGGATCTAGTGAGATTTTCTCGTGAAGGTTCAACTCCTTTATCCCGCACCAAATAATTTAGACGTTGGAAACAACGTCTTTTTTTGTGCTCAATTTTACAAATTCTTTACTTTTCTATAATACTTTTCTTACTTAAGCTATGCTAGAATTAGTAAAAGGAGAAGATTATGGTTGATAAAGTTATTGAAGTTAGGTCTTTGGTTAAAAAATATAAAAATTTTCTTGCTGTTGATAATTTGAATTTGGATTTGTATAAGGGTGAAATTTTGGGGCTTTTGGGTCCAAATGGATCTGGAAAATCCACAACAATTTCTTGTATTCTTTCTTTGCTTAATAATAATGGGGGCTCTATTAAAATTTTTGGCAAGGAAATGACTCCTGATTCTTTTGATATTAAAGAAAAAATTGGTGTGGTTTTTCAAGATGTTGGTGTTTATGATGAGCTAAGTGTTTATGAAAATATAGATTATTTTTGCGCTTTATACATAAAAGATAAAAATAGAAGAAAAAGTCTCGTAGAAAAAACAATAGATCTTGTTGGTCTTGGTGATTTTGTTAAATTTAAGCCTAAACAACTATCTGGTGGATTATTAAGAAGGCTGAATATAGCTTGTGGAATTTCTCATAAGCCTGATCTGATTATTTTTGATGAGCCTACTGTTGCAGTCGATCCCCAATCTAGAAATAATATTTTGGAAGGAATAAAAAAATTAAATAAAGAAGGAGCAAGCATCATCTACACCTCTCATTATATGGATGAGGTTGAAAGTCTTTGTGATTATATTGTTATTCTTGATAAGGGAAAAATAATTGCTAAAGGCGATGCCGAAAGTTTAAAAGATACCATTAATTTAAAGGAAAAAATTTCTTTTGAATCTGATGAATTGTCAAATGATTTAATAGAAAAAATAAAATCTATGGACTCTTTGATTGATTTTTCTATAAAGGGAAGAAATTGCAAATTAAGTTTTTCAAAAGATTCAAATATCCTAGATCTTGTCGATATCTTAAATTCATCTGAAACAAAATACGACCACCTAAGCTCTAGTAGGCCTAGTTTAAATGATGTATTTCTCGAACTAACAGGAAAAGAATTGAGGGATTAGTATGTTTTTACACAGTTTTAAAAATACTTTTAAAGTTTTAATTAGAGATAGGACTCTTATTTTTTGGTCTTTAATCTTTCCTCTTATCTTGGGATTTTTCTTTAATATTGCTCTTGGAAATATAAAAAATTCAATGAAATTTGAGCCTATTAATGTTAGTGTGAAAGAGGATTTGAGGAGTGATAAATATTTTGATGATTTTTTAAAAACACTTGAAAAAGAAAAAATCTTTAAAATATATGATGAAAAAAAGATGGAAGATGATAAAATTACTGCCTACATAAAAGATTATGACAAAGTAGAATTTAAAAAATCTGGTTTATATGAATCGATTGTAGAAAGCATAATGAATGCTTATCTAAGAAAAGAGATGATGGTAGAAAAAATTTTTAGAAAAAATCCTACTTTTAATCCAAAAGTTTTAACTGAAAGTTCAAATCATATAAAAGATAAGTCAAAGAAAAACATTAATATTATTAATACTTTTTTCTACGCTCTTATAGGTATGCAGGCCTTGTATGGTTTTAGTTTTGGGCTTTTAATTATTTATAGGTATGAAGCAAACCTAACTAGTCTTGCAAAAAGAAATGCCATAGCTCCTATAAAAAAATCTGTAAGCCTTACAGCTTCAATTTTAGCAGGCTTTATAATAAATTTTTCTATAGTTTTATTCACCATGCTCTTTTTTAATAAAATTTATAAAATAGATTTTTCCAATAAGCTTGTTCCATTAATTTTTCTTATTGGACTTGCTAGCTTATTTGGAATTTTATTTGGATCTTTAATTGCCTTATCAAACAAGGCAAGCATAGAAGTAAAAAATGGGATAGGAATAGCTATAAGTATGGTATTTTCATATTTTGCTGGAATGATGAATTCAGATATGAAGATAATTGTTCAAGAAAATTATCCTATAATTAATAAACTTAATCCAGCATCTTTAATTAATGACGGGATTTATAGCCTTTACTATTATGATAATTTGGATAGGTATTGGGAAAATATTAAATATTTATTATTTTTAACTTTGCTATTTGGATTAATTTCTTATTTGTTAACAAGGGGTAGGCAATATGACAGTATTTAAAAATTATTTCAAAATAATAAGAGGCCATACTAAGGCTATAGCCTTATATACAATAATTTTCATGTCCTTACTTATTTTTTCAAATTCTACTACAAGTAATACCAATGTTTATAAAAAAGAAAAGGCAAAAATTTATATAGAAGATTTATCAAAGAGTGATTTATCAAAATCTTTCATGACTTATATGGAAAATGAAAATAAGATAGTAGATCTTAAAGGAAAAAATATCGATGATAATTTATTTTATGAAATAGTAACAGCCTATATAAAAATTCCGAAAAATTTTGACAAGGAAAGAAAAGTTGAGATAAAAAAGAGTCAAAATTCTAAATATTATCAATATGTAAAAGAATCCACAAATTTATATCTAGACCAAATTTCAACCTATGAAAAAGCGGGTTTTACTACAAAAGATGCAATTAAAAATACGAAAAAAGATTTTCAAAAGAAAGTAAAAATTTCCTTAAGAAAAGATAAAGGTCCAGTATTATCAGAAAGTACTTTATTTTTCTTTAACTTTTTATCCTACGTATTTCTAAGTCAAATAATTTTGGTTGTATCACTAGTAAGCCTAACATATAAAAATAAAAACATTAAACAAAGAAATTTAATATCTCCAATGACAAAGACGAAAATGAATTTTCAAATACTTTTGGCAAATATTTCATTTGCAATTTTTTCGTGGATTCTTTATATGCTAGCTTTTTTTATTTTAAATAGAAAAATAGACTTAACAAGCAGAATCATGTATTTGATGATAAATTCTTTGATTTTTGCCCTATCAACAGTTTGCCTTGCTCTTTTTATTTCTAAATTAATAAATAACAGTAATATCATGATGGCTGTGATGAATATTTTTTCTCTTGGCTCATCATTTTTAACAGGAGTTTTTGTTCCACAAGAAATCTTAAGTAAGAATGCTCTTTTATTAGGAAAAATATTTCCAAGTTTTTATTATGTTGCAAATAATAATATGATAGCAAATAATTTTACAAAAGAAATATTTTTAAAAAATATCTTTATCCTTGTAGGCTTTGCCATAGGCTTTTCTATTATAAATTTGATATTAGATAAATTTTTATTTTTTAATAAATCAAGTAATAATTAATAAAAAAATAGAAATTTTAATTTGGATTCAATTGTCTAGATTTGGGTATCTATATTTATAGTAAACTATTTAACGAATTTTAATTAGCTGGAACTTTATCAATATTTAAAAATAGTATATAATTTTACTAATAGGAGGAAAAGTTTTGCGAGATATAAAAAGAGTAGTTTTAAAATTAAGTGGAGAAGCACTTGCAAAAGATAAGGGATTTGGTTTTGATGATGATACCATTGATCTTATTTGCGAAAATATAAAAAAAGCAAGAGATAAGGGACTTGAAATTGCCATAGTTGTTGGCGGTGGAAATTTCTGGAGGGGAAGAAGTGGCCAACACATTGAGCGTGCAACAAGTGATACAATTGGTATGCTTGGAACTGTTATGAATGGTCTTAGAGTTCAAGATACTCTAGAAAAAATGGGACTTGAAACAAGACTTATGACTGCAATTAATATGCAAGAAGTTGCTGAGCCTTACATTAGAAGAAGAGCTGTAAGACATCTTGAAAAAGGAAGAATTGTAATTTTTGCAGCAGGAACAGGCCTTCCATATTTCTCAACTGACACAACAGCATCTCTTAGGGCCTTAGAAATTGATGCGGACATGATTTTATTAGGAAAAAAAGGAACTGATGGAATTTATGACAAAGATCCAAATCAATTTGATGATGCCGTAAAATATGAAAAATTAACCTATAGTGAAATTTTACAAAAAAGATTAAAGATTATGGATTCTACTGCGACAAGTTTATGTATGGATAACGATATGCCAATACTTGCTTTTGGAATCGATAATCCTGAAAATTTAGTTAAAATAGTTGAAGGAAAAGAAATAGGAACAATTGTAAAGGAGAATTTTGATGTACGATAATATTATTAAAGATACAGAAGCTTTGATGAAAAAAGCTTGTGAATCATTTGAAATTAGAATTTCTAAGATAAGAGCAGGAAGAGCAAATGATTCTGTATTAGATGGACTTACATTTTCATATTATGGAAGTCAAACACCAATTAATCAAGCTGCAACCATATCTACACCAGAACCAAGACTTTTGGTTATAAAACCTTGGGATAAATCAAATATAAAAGAGATTGAAAAAGCTATTAATAAATCAGATATTGGAATTAATCCACAAAACGATGGTGAAGTTATAAGACTTCCATTCCCAGCTTTGACAGAAGAAAGAAGAAAACAATTAACAAAACAAGTTTCTGAATATGGTGAAGAGAGCAAAATTCAAATTAGAAATATAAGAAGAGAAATTCTTGACAAGGCAAAAAAAGCTGAAAAAACAGCAGATTTAACTGAGGATGATTTATTTTCAATTGAAGAAGATGTACAAAAAATCACAAAAAAATATATAGATAAAATTGAAAAAACTGCTGAAAATAAAAACAAAGAATTACTTGAAGTTTAATTGAATAAAATAAAATTTGATAAGCTAAAAGCTATTTTAAATAAGGATATAGGAAAAGTTAGGATAAATTCAAATATTTTATCCTTGTTTTTAAAGCAACTAAGCTTACTTACCGACTCATCTGTATCCTTATACGACAGTTTAAAAATTATAATTGACCAAAGACTTGATAAAAAACTTAACAAGGCTTTGGTCAATGTATCTTTAAGCTTAAAAAATGGAGACGAGGCCTATGAGGCATTTTATAAAGAAGAGAAATCTTTTGGGCCAATCATAACATCTTTCATCAAAAGTGGAGATGTAAGTGGAAATCTTTCGAAAATACTTGATGAGTTGTCAATTTATATGACCGAAGAAAGTAAAAACAAAAATAAAATCACAGAAGCCTTGATTTATCCAATAATTTTATTATTTGTTACAATTGGAGTTGTAATAACAATTTTAACCAAAGTCATGCCAACTTTTATAGAAGTTTTTGATGACAGTTCTAAGAACTTGCCACTATCAACAAAGATTCTTCTAACTTTAGGTAATTTTTTCAATAAAAATGGAATAAATATTTTGCTTGGATTTTTATTTGCAATAATTATTTTTTACATATTAAGACAAAAAGATGAGTACAAGTATAAAATTGATAAATTTTTCTTTGAAAGCTATATTTTTAGAAAATTCAGGCTATTAAATATAGAATATCAAATAAGCTCGCTTTTATATATACTAAGAATTGGCGATGTTGATATTGTTGAAAGTATGAATATTATAAAAAAATCATTCAAAAATTTATATTTAAAAGAAATTTTATCGAATGTTGAAAATAGTTTAAAACTCGGAAATAATTTATCATGTTCAATGGAAAAGGAAAATGTTTTTACAAAACTTTTTATTGCCATGATAAAAGTTGGCGAAGATAGTGGAGATATGGCAAAAGCCTTGGAAAAAGCCTCATCTTATTATGCGAATGAATATATTTATAGGCTAAAAAGAATTTCAAGTCTTTTTGAGCCATTTTTGATTATTTTTATGGCTTTTCTTGTAGGTTTTGTAGTTTTTTCTGTAGCTATACCAATGTTTGATACAGTTAATACAATTAATTTTTAAGGAGGGGTTGATGATAAAAAGAAATAAAAAAAGTGGATTTACCTTAATAGAATTAATTATTGTAATTGCGATTATTGCTATGCTTGCAGCTATTGCAATACCAAAATATAAACAAACAAAAAAACAAGCAGCAATTACTGCCCATAATGCTAATGTCTCCATGCTAAAAACTGCTGCAAGCGTAAAATTAAATGAATTAAATTCAAATGATTCTACAGTTACATGGGAGGGCAAAGAAAATGAAGGCTCACTTAATTATGTAGAAAAATGGCCTGAAATTCCAAAAGGTGTAGATGAATTAAAAGGAAAATCTTACAAAGTAATAATTAACCCTCAAAATTCTACAATTACAGTAGAACCGGATACAATGGAATACAAATGATTTTTATTTTTTATTTTTTCTTAGGAACGATTTTTGGATCTTTTGCTCATTTGTTGTGTGAAAGAAGTTTAAGGGGAGAAAATATTGCATTTCCTCCAAGTCACTGTACAAATTGTCAGAAAAAAATTTTAAAAAGAGACCTGATACCAATTATTTCTTTTATAAATTTAAAAGGAAGGTGCAGGTTTTGTAATGAAAAGATTCCTCTTTCATATATTTTTTACGAAATAATAGGGGGTCTTTTATTTATATTTGCAATGAATGATAGGAATTTTATCGAAGGAATATTTATATTTTTATCCTTATTAATTTCATTTGTTATAGCCATGATAGATCTTAAAAGTATGGATATTTATATGATTTATATCTATATACTTGGATTTTTAGGGCTTATATATAGAATTATTTATCTAAAAATTGAAATAGAATTTATAAAAATAATAGGGATTTTTACTTTAATCTATATTTTTATTTATTATATATCAAGAAAAAATATAGGAGATGGAGATTATTTTTTCTATTTAGCCTTATTTTTATTTTTGAAAAATGAAAAAATCATATATTTGATTTTAGGATCAATATGGCTTGGTGGGATTTTTGCTATAATTATTGCCATTAAAAAAAGGTCAAGTAAAATCAAAATTCCATTTTGCATATATATTTTCCTAGCCTATATCATAGCTTTATTATGAGGTGATTATGAAAAAAAGAGCCTTTACCTTAATTGAATTAATAATATGTCTTGCTATAATTTCTTTGATTTCTAGCATAATTCTAATAAAATCAGGTGTAATTCCAAAACTTCAAGAAAGAAAAGAAATTGAAAATTTACAAGCTGATATAAATTATTGTAGAGAAAAATCTTTGGTCACAGGTTTTTCCTATGAGATAGAAATTTCAAAATATTCTTATAAGATAAGCAGAGAAGACGATAATAAATTTGCTAAAGAAATTTTCTTTAAACATATTAGAGCAAATATCGATAATATTTTAGTGTTTAGGCCTACAGGAAGTGTAAAGGGATCAGGTAAAATTTATTTTACTTCTAAAAATAATGAATATTCAATAATTGTATCGCCGATAGCTGGAAGGATTAGAAATGAATAAAAACAAAGGATTTACCCTAATTGAAACCATAATCGGTCTTTTTTTGATAAGCTTAATTGCTATTTTCCTTCTTCCATCACTTTTTTCAGTTTATAAAAATTCTCTAAAAATAAAAAACAATTCAAAAATTCTTTTTGATATGCAGGAAGTTTTAGAAAAATCTAAAAAAAGAGAAATTGGCGATTATGAAGATATTGAAGATGGATTTGACATACATACAAAAGTTACATCTTATAATGAAAATTTAAAATATATAGAAGTTAAATCTAGTAATTATGTTTTAGATGTGGTGGTTAAAAAATGAAAAAGAGAGGATTCACTTTAATAGAATTACTTTGTGCCCTTGCTATATCTTCTCTTCTAGTTCTTTTAATAAATAATATAGTGAGTACAAATTTTTTAATTAGCAAAAAAACTTATGATGAAGAGATTGATTATAAAAATTCAACAAATTGTATTTTATATATAGAAAATGTAATCAGAAGGGCAGATGAAATCATTGATTACAAAGATGACAATGATTTTAAAATTCTAATAAAAGATGGAAAAAACAAATCTACTTATAGGTTTAAGCAAAATGGGAAGAATTTATATGCCTACATTAATAATATAAATTCTGCAAGTGAAAAAGAGACAAAAATTCCAATTGGATATTGCAAAAGTTCAAAAATTTCTTATAACAAAGGAGAAGATTCATTTTCTATTGAAATTAATTTCTACGAAAATGAAGGAAATTCAAAATATAAAACCTATATCAGGAGGCTTGAATGAAAAAAAGAGGATTTTTATCAATTTATGTTTTAATAATACTAACTCTTTTATCAATAAGCCTCACTTTTATTTATGAGCAAGGAAAAAACAATAATGATTCAAATAAAAACTTATATGATAGAAAAAAAGCTATATATTATCTAGAATCTATTTATAATGTAGTTTTTGATGATGAGAATAATTTGATTTTAAAGTCAGAAGAAATTAACAAAATAGATGACAATTTGCCACGTGATTATTATTTTGATTTTTTTGATAAGAAAGAATCTGTAAAAATCATAAAAATAAGGGAAAATTCTTTTTCAATGAATAAAACAAAAATAATTGGAGATTCAAAGGCAAATCTTGATGTATCATTTAATTTAAAAGAAAAATACTCTTTAAAAAAAGAATCGAAAATAATTTTAAGAAAAGATTTTGAAGAATTTTTTAAAAATTTAAAATTTAAAGAAAAAAATTTAGAAGAATATGAAAATTTTGAAATAGATAAAGATTATGACAATATTTTTATAAAAACTTATAAAAATTTAACTATAAAAAAATCTAAAGATAAAAATAATTCTAATGATATTTCAAAAAAAGAAAATCCCAGTAATTTTTCAAAATCTGATAAAAATTTTCCAAATAAAACTAAGACAGCAAGAAAAATTAGTGGTATAGTAGTAATTGGAAAAGATTTGATTTTAGAAAAAGATTTGGTTTTGGATGGTCTACTTATTATAAAGGGCGATATTATTTCAAAAAATAATTGCAAACTTATAATTAATGGGCAAATAATATCAAAAAATGATTACCATGATAAGGTGAATTATTTTTACAAAAAAGAAAGATCATTTGATTATATTAATGATATAGAAAATCCAAAATATATTGAAATTAAATCAAAAAAAGTATTTTAATGGAGGAATAAATGAAAATATTAGTTATCAACTGTGGATCTTCATCTTTAAAATATCAGCTATTTGATATGGACAATGAAGAAGTTTTAGTAAAGGGTCTTGTAGAAAGAATAGGAATTGATGGATCAAGACTTAAACAAGAAAAAGGCGACGACGAATATATAATTGAAGAAGATATGAAAGACCACACTGAAGCAGTTAAGCATGTATTTGATGCAATAACTGACAAAGAAAATGGAGTTATTTCAGATCTATCTGAAATTGATGCAGTTGGCCACAGATTTGTACACGGTGGAGAAAAAATAACAAAATCAGTTGTAATAGATGAAGAAGTTAAAAAAGCAGTTAAGGAATATTCAAAATTCGCACCATTACACAACCCAGCAAATATGATGGGACTTGAAGCATGTGAAAAACTTCTACCAAATGTAAAAAACGTAGCAGTTTTTGATACAGCTTTCCATCAATCAATGCCAAAAGAAACTTATCTTTATGGAATAGATTATAAATACTACGAAGAACAAGCTATAAGAAAATATGGATTTCATGGAACAAGTCATGATTTCATAACACAAAAAACTGCAAAAGTTTTAGAAAAAAATCAAAATGAATTAAATATGATTTCATGCCATTTAGGAAATGGATCTTCAATTTGTGCAATCAAAGAAGGAAAATCATTCGATACAACAATGGGACTTACACCACTTGAAGGACTTGTAATGGGAACAAGAAGTGGAGATTTAGATCCAACAGTTGTAACATTTTTGATGAATGAATATGGTTATGATACAAAAAAAATGGATAATGTATTAAACAAAGAATCAGGAGTTCTTGGAGTTTCTGGAGTATCATCAGACTTTAGAGATCTTGAAAATGCTGCAAACGATGGAAATGAAAGAGCAGATATTGCTTTAAAAATGTTTGCCAATAGAGCAAAAAGATATGTTGCTGGATATATGGCAGAAATCGGAAGAACTGATGCAATTGTATTTACTGGTGGAATCGGAGAAAATTCTGCAACAATGAGAGCTGATATAATGAAAGGCTTCGAACAATTTGGAATAAAAATTGATCCTGAAAAAAATAATGTTCGTGGCGGTTGTCATTTAATCTCAACAGATGATTCAAAAGTAAAAGTTTTTGTAATTGCAACTAATGAGGAGTTGATGATTGCAAGAGACACTAAAAAACTAGTATAGCTTGACAAGTTTATTATTTACTTATATAATGTTTAAGATTGCTAAAACTCATAACTAGGAGGTGTTAGAATGGCAGTACCTAAGAGAAGAACATCAAAAACAAGAAAAAATAAAAGAAGAGCTTCAGCTTACAGATTAAATAAATCAAATTATGTAGAGTGTCCAAATTGTCATGAACCAATGTTACCACATAGAGTTTGTCCAAGCTGTGGTTATCATAAAGGCAAAGAAGTTCTTGAGTTAAATTAAGATAGTGGTAACACTATCTTTTTTTAATATCCAAAATAAGGGGAAATTATGAAGATAATAATAGATACTTATGGAGCAGATGATGGAATAAAAGTCCCAATTGAAGGGTCAATAGAGGCTTTAAAAGAAAAAGATTTTCTTCCGATTTTTTCTGGAGATAAAGAGAAAATTGAAAAAATTATTGATGGAAGAATTGAATCTTACGAAATAATTGATGCAAAAGAAAAAATTGAAAATAATGAAGATCCAGTAAAGGCTATAAGAAGAAAAAAAGAATCAAGTTTAGTAAAAGCTTTTAATAAATTAAATGAAGAAGGCTATCATGGTTTAGTTTCATCGGGATCAACTGGAGCAATTCTTGCAAGTGGACTATTCATTTCTGGAAGAATTAAAGGAATAAAAAGAGCATGTATAGCAACAAGTCTTCCAACTTATGAAAATCAAACCTTATTGTTAGATACTGGTGCAAATATGGATTGCAAGGCAGAATTTTTAAAAGAATTTGCCATTATGGGCAGCGTTTTTTCTGAAAATGTTCTTCATATAAAAAATCCTACAGTATCACTTTTAAATGTAGGAATTGAAGAGCACAAGGGAAATAAATTAACAAAAGAAACCTACAAATTATTAAAAGAATCTTCTGTAAATTTTGTAGGAAATATTGAAGCTAGAGATTTATTTACTGGAAAAACTAATATAGTAATAGCAGACGGATTTGATGGAAATATTGCTATAAAAACTGCAGAAGGAATTATTAGTCTTTTTAGTAAAGAATTAAAAGATGCTATTTACAAATCTTTTTCAACAAAAATAGGTGGTGCTTTAATAAAAAATTCTTTAAAAAATAATTTATCAAAATATAATTCAGATAATATTGGTGGAGCACCGCTTTTGGGAGTAAATCAATATGTTTACAAGGCACATGGAAATTCAAATAGTAAGGCCTTTAGCTCAGCAATTTTGGGTCTCATAGATTATATAAATACAAATACAATAGAAAAAATAAAAGGAGAATTAAAATGATTAGAGATGAACTAATTGAATTAGTAAAAGAAAATTTAGATATCAACGAAGATGAAATAGATTTTGAAAAAGAAATTACAGCTTATGACATAGATTCAATCGATATGCTTGATTTTATTATGGCAATTGAAGATAAATATGACATTGAATTTTCTGATGATGAATTAGATGAAATCGAAAAATTTTCTGATCTTGTATCTTTAATAGAAAGCAAAAACTAATGAATCCAACAAAAGAAAGATTAGAAGAAATTTCTAAATTAGAAGAGAGTATTGGCTATAGTTTTAAAAATAAAAATCTTTTAGACATAGCCCTTACTCATTCTTCTTATATAAATGAAATTAAGGATAAGAAAAGAACATCAAACGAAAGATTGGAATTTTTGGGAGATAGTATTTTGGATTTGATTGTTAGTGAAGAACTTTACAAAAATCACAAGACTTATCCAGAAGGAAAACTTACAAAAATAAGATCAAGAATAGTTTGTACTTCTTCATTTTCAAAGGCAAGTGAGAAATTTAATTTATCATCTTATTTATTATTTGGAAAAGGTGAGATTAGCCATAATGGTAGAGAGAAAAAATCTGTAAAAGCTGATACTTTTGAAGCTTTTTGTGCAGCAATCTATCTTGATGCAGGTTATGATTTTCTAAAAGATTTTTTGATGAAAAATTACTATGAAACTGTAAAAAATCTTCTTGAAAATGACCTACTTTTTATTGATTATAAGACAAAATTACAAGAATATTTCAATAAAACCAATAAAACTATTTTAAAATATAAACTTTTAAAAGAAGAAGGTCCAGAGCATAATAAAACATTTTATATGGAAGTTTTTGCCAAAAATAAAAAACTTAGCACAGGCAAGGGAAAAAATAAAAAAGAAGCAGAACAAATGGCAGCAAGAATTGCCTATAAGAATTTAACAAATGAGTAAGAAAGAATATATTATACCTATCTTTATACCATTTTTGGGTTGTCCTCACGATTGTGCTTTTTGCAATCAAGTGAAGATTACAAATTTTAAAGATAATATTAATAAAGAAAATACAATAAAGCAAATTAATCAATACTTGTCCTATTTTCCAAAAAATGAAAATCCTAAAGAAATAGCGTTTTTTGGTGGATCATTTACAGGTCTTGACACAAAAGTAATGATTTCTTATCTTGAAATAGCTTTGTCCTATAAAAAGAAGGGAATTATTGATAGAATCAGATTATCTACAAGGCCTGATTATATAAATAATTCTATTCTTAATATATTAAAAGATTATGAGGTTTATGTAATAGAGCTTGGAATCCAATCTTTGGATGATAAAGTTCTAGAGGCTAATGAAAGAGGCCACAGCAAAAAAGATTCTCTTAAGGCAAGTAAATTAATTAAAGATTATGGTTTTAAATTAGGTCATCAAATTATGCCAGGTCTTTACAAAGATTCTTTTGAAAAATCAATCCAAACTGGACTTGAGTCAATAAAAATGAAACCAGATATGGTAAGAATTTATCCGACCTTGGTAATAAAAGATACTAAGCTTGAAAAATTATATAATAATAATTTATATAAGCCACTCACATTGGATGAGGCGATAGATTTATCATCTAGGCTTTATATGATTTATGCTTATAAAAATATTCCTGTAATAAGAATTGGTCTTCAACCAACTGAAAATATTAATGATAAAGAAGATGTGGTTGCCGGACCATTCCATTCTTCAATTAGGCAATTAGTAGAGACAAATATCCACAAAATTTATTTAGAAGATTTGTTAGAAAAATATGATTTAAAAGAAAAAATTAAAATTCATGTTCCAAATAGATTAATTTCTATAATTGCTGGGAATAAAAAATCTAATAAGGATTATTTTTACGAAAATTATGGACTTATTATAAATTTTAAAAATTCTGATGAAAAATTTATAGAATATAAAGATGAAAAAATTTCCTATAATATTGATGAATTTATCAAAAATTTTGTAGAAAAAACATACGGTGGTGATTTATATTAGATTAGAAAGTGTAGAACTTAAAGGATTTAAATCCTTTGCTAATAAAACAAAAATAAAATTTGATAATCAAATAACTGCTGTAGTTGGGCCAAATGGATCTGGTAAGTCAAATATTGCTGATGCCATAAAATGGGTTTTGGGAGAGCAGTCAGTCAAATCTTTGAGAGGAAAAAAGATGGATGATGTTATATTTCAAGGAGCTGGCGAAAAAAAGCCTATGAATATGGCAGAGGTAAATCTTTCATTTGACAATAAGGACAGGTCCTTATCTAGTGACTATGACCTTGTTAAAATTTCTAGAAGAATTTTTAGAAACGGTGACAACGAGTATAGGTTAAATGGAAAAAGAGTAAGGCTAAAAGATATAAAAGAATTATTTTTGGATACTGGTATTGGTAAAGAAGGATATTCTGTAATTGGCCAAGGAAGAATTGATGAGATTTTAAATTCTTCAAACCAAGAACGTAGAAATATTTTTGAAGAAGCAAGTGGAATTGCAACTCACAAGTACAGAAGAGAAGAATCTCAGAAAAAATTAAATAAGGTTGATGAAGATTTAGAAATAATTCAAAGAGAATGGGAATATAAGAATAAGGATAAAAATAGGCTAGAAATTGAAGCGAAAAATTTTGATAAATATCAGCAAATTGAAAATTTATTAGATGAAAAAGCTTATTTATATTATTTTAATAAATCAAAATCCTTAAATGAAAAAAATAAGGATTTATTAGAAAAAATTAAAGTTTTAAAATCTAGTCAAGAAGAAAAAACAAGAGAATTTGACAAGATTAATGAATCTTTGCTCCCCATAGCAGAAAATATAAGAGATCTTGAAAAAGAATACGAAAATCTTAGCCAAAATATAATAAACAATGAAAAAAATATTGATAAAAGCATTAATAAAATAAATTTAGATAAGCAAAAGCTTCTTTACAATCAAAAAGATCTTGAAAGAAATGAAAAAGACTTTAAAACTTTTGATGAAAAGATAAAAAGTTATGAAGCTTCTCTAAAGAATCAAAAAAATAAGTTTGATGAAACAAAAACTATAATTAAAAATTTAGATAAAAAGAATATAGAGCTTGAAAACAATAAGGAAGAAAAAAATAATTTATTACAAGATATTGAAAAAGAAATCAAAAATCTTGAAGATGAAGATAAAAAATTAAATAAGATAATTTATGATTATGATATTGATCAAAAAACAAGAATGGTTCTTGAGAAACATAGGTCTGAAAATAATAGAATCATAAATGAAAAGATTACAAGCTTAAAAGATGAACTTTCAAACTTAAATGAAGATTTATCAAAAATTCAAGAAGAAAATAATAATTTGAAAAAAATCATTGATGAAAAGAACAAGATCTTATCAGAAATAAAAAATGAACTTGATAATTTGGCTAGTAAAAAAGAAAAATTGGAAAAATCTATTAGTCAAAATAATATTTCATGCAAGGAAGAAATTTCTAATTATAAAATCCAAAAATCCTTGATGGAAAGAAACGAAGGATACTTTTATTCTGTTTCTGATTTTTTGAAAAAAACAAAAAATACTGAAATTGAAAAATTATATGTAGACACCTTGGCAAATCTTATTACTGTAAAAAGCGGATATGAAGAAATAATTGAAAATCTTATTGGTCAAGGTCTTCAAAATATAGTAACTTGGTCAAAAAAAGATACTAGAGAGATTATTAATTTTGTAAATAAAAATAAACTTGGAAGAATAACTTTCCTACCTTTGGATTCAATAAGGCAAAATAAAAAGCCGGTTGTTAATGAAAAAGAAGTTATAGCTATGGCTTATGATTTGGTAAGCTTTGACCCAAAACTTGAAAATATAGTAAATCACTTTCTTTCAAATACTGTTGTTGTAAAAAATATTGATGATGCGGTTTCTTTGTCAAATAAGATCAAAGGATACAGGATTATTTCTTTAAATCTTGACTTAATAAATACTTGGGGCTCAATGGTCGCTGGGGTAAATAAATCAAGAAAGTCAAATATTAATATCCTAAATAGAAATAAAAAAGTAAATGAAATAAAAACTAGAATCAATAAGCTTAGAAATGAAAGAAATGTCTTATTAGATTCATATAATAAATTAAGTGAAAACTTAAAAGATAAAGAAATACAAAAAGAAAATGAAGAAGATACTTTAAATAAAACAAAAGAAAAATTATTGGACTCAAGTAATATTTTTGATAGAAAAAATTACCAAAAACAAAGTCTTATTCAAAGAATTGATGAGCTAAATGAATCATTAAAAGAATCCAATGAAGAAGAAAGTTTTAATGATATAGAAAAGATAAAGTTAAAACTTTCAAATGTTAGAAGTGAGAAAAATATTCTCGATAATAAGGCTGATGAAAATAAAAAATTAGTAAATGAAATTTCAAATGAAATATTTAAAAATAAAAATAATATTGAAATAAATACAAGAGATTTAAATATTTTGGAAAATAGAATTGGTGAAGACCAAAATAGCCTTTTAAATTTAAAGGAAAATATTAAGTTTAATCAAAAGATGAAAAAATCTCTATATGATAGTATAGAGAATTTAGATAAGAAAATAAGCTTTTGTGAAAAAAAGGTTGAAGATTTAAAGAATCAATTAAAAATTGATGAAGATAAAAAAATAGAAATATCAAAATCGATTGATGAAAAGAAAAAATCTAACCATGAACTTTTATCAAAATCCAAAAGCATTGAAAATGACCTAAATGAATATTCTATGAAAATAGTTAAGTTTAATTATAAGCTTGAAGCTATGAGTAAGGATTTGAAAAATTTGGAAGATGAAATAAGACCTTTTATTTCAAAGCCTTTAGATAAACTTAAAGAAAATGATTATAAAGATATAGACCAAAACATTAAAAAAGATGACCTATTTTCTTTGCAAAAAAAATTAAGTCAGGTAGGATTTTTTGATGAAAATTCAAAAGAAGACTTTGATAAAGCTTTTAAAGAATTTGAATTTTTGGATAAGCAAAAAATCGACCTTGAAGAGGCCAAAAAAGATATTGAAAAAATGATAAAAAAACTTGAAGATGAAATGAAAGATGAATTTATCAAAAATTTCAATATAATTGATGAAAAATTCCAAAGAATATTCAAGGAATTATTTATGGGAGGAAAGGCAAAGTTAAGTCTAGATTCTAATGATTTATTAGATGCTGGAATAGAAATTTCAGCTTGCCCTCCAGGAAAAAGTACAAAGAATTTAAGTCTACTTTCTGGAGGAGAAAAATCATTAACTGCAGTAGCTTTGCTATTTGCAATATTTGAAACAAATCCTGCTCCATTTTCTCTACTTGATGAAATTGATGCAGCTATGGATGAATCAAATATAAAAAGGTATATAGATTATTTAAAATCCTTGTCGGACAAAACTCAATTTATAATGATAACTCACAGGCAAACAACCATGCAATTAGCTGAAAAAATTCATGGTGTTACCATTGGGGATGGAGGAATATCAAAAATCTATTCAATAGATTTTGAAGAAAATAAATAAAAGGAGATATAATGGCAATTAGAAATATAAGACAAGTTGGCGATCCAATTTTAAGAAAAACTTCAAAAGAAGTAAAAGAAGTTAATGATAGAATTAAAATTTTACTTAATGATATGGCAGAAACAATGTATAAGGCAGATGGAGTTGGCCTTGCAGCACCACAAGTCGGACTTTTAAAAAGAGTTATAGTTGTAGATATTAGGGACGAAGATGGTCTAATAAAACTTGTAAATCCTGAAATTATTGAAAAAGATGGAGAGCAAATTGGAGTTGAGGGATGCCTTTCAGTTCCAAATTTTAATGCAAATGTTAAAAGACCAGCTCATGTTGTTGTAAAATATTTGGATGAAAATGGAGATGAAAAAGAAATTGAAGCAGAAGGACTAAAGGCTGTTGCACTTTGTCATGAAATTGATCATCTAAATGGAGTTTTATTTATAGATAATTACGAAGAGGAAGTTAAATTTGACTAAAAAAATAAATATATGTTTTATGGGAAGTCCAAAGTTTTCACTAGAAACTTTGGATATTCTTAATAAAAATGAAAATATAAACCTAAGTTTAGTTGTAAGTGGGAAAGATAAAAAAAGAAATAGAAATAAATTTAGACCAACTGTTGTAAAACAATATGCACTTGATAATAATATAGAAGTTATTACACCAGATAGTGTAAATACTGATGAATTTTTATCTTTATTAAAAGAAAAAAATATAGATTATATTGTTGTGGTAGCCTTTGGTCAATTGATAAAAGAAAATTTACTTAAAGCTTATGAAAATAAAATTATAAACCTACATCCTTCTTCTTTACCAAAATATAGGGGACCTAGTCCTGTTCAATATACTTTATTAAATGGAGACGAGAAAACCCATGCGTCAGCTATGTTGATTGAAAAAGGCATGGATTCTGGTGATATTTTAAGTCAAAAAGAAATAGAAATAAATGAGGATGATGATTTTACATCTTTAAGTGAAAAATTATCAATACTTGGTGGTCAAACTATTCTTGAATCTATTTTAAATTACGATGCTTTAATAGAAAAAAGAATAAAACAAGATGATGAGAAAGCGACTTTTACAAAAAAAATCACAAAAGAAATGGGAAAAATTGACTTTAAACAAACAAAAGAAGAAATTATAAATAAAATACGCGCTTTCGTAGAATTTCCAAAGGCTTATTTTTCTTACAAAGAACAAAATGTGAAAATTTTAAAGGCAAGTCCTGTAGAAATTGAAAATCCAAGAATTTCTTATGTCTACAAAGCAAATAAGGACGATAAAATTATTATTGGATGTAAAAATGGTGGAATAAGGATAGAAAAAATTCAATTTCCAGGCAAAAAAGCCATGGATACCAAATCATTTTTACTTGGAAATAATTTTGAAGAGGGAATTTATTTAGATTAAGATGGAAGATTTTAAATTAATACTAGATGGACTCTATAAAATTTTATATAAAAACGAAAAATCTACAGATATTATTAATGAAATAAGTAAAAATGTTGAGGATATTTCTTATATAACAAAAAATATTTATGGAGTTTTGGAAAATAAGCTTTATCTTGAATATATTTTGAAAAAACTATCAAAAATAAAATTAAATAAATTAGATAAAAATGTTAAAATCATTTTATTAATAGGTCTTTATAATATACATTTTTTAGATAGGAAAAATTATGCTATTGTAAATGAGTTAGTAAACCTAACAAAAAGAGTATCTTTTAGGTCAAAATCTTTTGTAAATGCAATTTTAAGATCATTTATTAGAGATGAAGAAAATTTAGCAAAAATAAATATTAAAAATGAAGATGAATACAGGTCGATAAAATATTCCATGCCTTTGTGGATAATAAAATATTTGAACGACTCTTATGGAAAGGCTTATACAGAGAATTTTTTAAAATCCTTGAATAAAGAAAGAAATTTATCTATTAGAATTAATAAGACAAAAATTGATAAGGCAAATTTGAAAAAACTTTTGAAAGATCGTGGATATATTTTAGAAGATTCTAAAATTTCAGATTTAAGTTTGATTGTTAAAAATCCAAAAGGTCTGGCAAGTACAGATGAATTTAAAAAAGGACTTTTCACAATCCAATCAGAAGGATCTATAAAAGTTTGTGAGATTTTAAATCCTAAAAAAAATTCAAATATTTTGGATATATGCGCTGCTCCAGGAACAAAAACTTCGTTTTTGGCAGAGCTTTGTGAAAATTCATCAAAAATTATTGCAAATGACATTTCTTTTAATAAACTTTCAAAAATAAATGAAAATATTAAAAGGCTAAATCTTAAAAATATAGAAATTACAAATTTCGATGCGACTTTATTGAAAGAAGATTACAAAGAAAAATTTGATTATATTTTGTGTGACTTGCCTTGTTCAGGTCTTGGGGTTATGGATAGAAAGCCTGAGATAAGATATAATAGAACCATGGAAGATGTGAAAAATCTTTCAAAGCTACAAAAAAATATTTTGGATAGGGCATTTTTATATTTAAAGCAAGGTGGCACTTTGGTATTTTCTACTTGTACTATTGGAAATATTGAAAATAAAGATAATTTCACCTACCTTTCCAAGAAAAAAAGACTTAAAAATATTAAAATTAACGAAAAGAAATATATTGAGTTTAATAGTTTTGAAGATGAAACTGATGGATTTTTCATTACAAAATTTGAGAAGATATAATTATGAAACAAAGAATAAATGATAAGACAATTGAAGAATTAGAAAAAATATTTTTGGATTTAGGTTTTCAAAAATTTAGGGCAAAGCAAGTTTTTAGGCAAATTCATGTAAATAAAATTAATGATTTTTCTAAAATGACAGATTTGTCAAAGGATATGAGAGAAAAACTAGATCAGTTATTTTCTTTTCCAAAAATTAAAATTTTAAAAGAATTTAAATCCAAAGTAGATAAAACAAAAAAATATCTATTAGAGCTTGATGATGGAAATATTATTGAAGCGGTCTTTATGGAATATGATAATAGAAATACAATTTGTATTTCATCTCAAGTTGGATGCAAAATGGGATGCAAATTTTGTGCATCAACAAAAAATGGTCTTGAAAGATCTTTGTCTGCATCAGAAATAATCGAAGAAATATATCTTTTGGAAAGAGAAAACTCAGATATTAATAATATAGTTGTCATGGGAATTGGAGAGCCTTTAGATAATTTTTCAAATATTGAAAGATTTATTAAAATAATTACAGATCCTAAGGGAAGAAATTTATCTCACAGATCGATAACTGTTTCAACTGTAGGTTTAGTTGATAAAATTTATGAGCTTTCAGATTTGGGCTATGATATTAATTTAGCTGTATCTTTACATTATGCATTCGATAAAAAAAGAATGATTTATATGCCAAGCGAAAAAAAATATAAGATTAATGAAATTGTTAAAGCATGTGATTATTATTTAGAAAAAACCAAAAGAAGAGTTTCATATGAATATGTTGTTATAGATGGGGTAAATAATTTAGAAGAGGATGTTGACCAATTAGTTAAACTTTTTAAAGGTAAAAATATTCATATAAATTTGATTCCTTTAAATCCGATTGAAGAATTCAAACATTCAAAAACTAAGGCAAATATTATGGAAGAATTTCAAAAAAAAATTAACCAACAAGGGATTGAATGCAACAAGTAGAAGGTCAATGGGATCTGACATTGACGCATCATGTGGTCAATTAAGAAATAACTATGCGAGGTAGAAATGAAATTTAGTACTATTTCAAATATCGGCAAGGTAAGAAGCGAAAATCAAGACTATTATGGAAATTTAGAATTAGATAAGTACAGCTTTTTTATTGTAGCCGATGGTATGGGTGGATATAACGGCGGTGAACTTGCTTCAAAGCTTGCTGCAAAATATTATATTGAATATATTAATAATTCAAAAATAGATGAGTATTCGTCTATTATTGATTTGCAAGAAGAAGCTTTGCAAAGTGCAAATGATAAAATCTATTCTTTATCAAAATCTTACGAAGAATATTCAAATATGGGAACAACTGCAGTTTGTGTTTGCATTGATTATAATAAAAAATCATATCATATAACTCACATTGGAGACTCTCGTGCTTACATATATTCAGAAAATAAGTTACAACGTATAACAAGAGATCACTCTTTGGTAAATGATCTTTTAGATTCAGGCTCTCTTACAGAAGATGAGGCAGAAAATTTTGCAAATAAGTCAACTATTACAAGAGCTGTTGGGGTTACAAGCAAAATTAAACCAGAATCAAGGTCATTGGATATGAAAGAAAGTGATATTTTGCTAATGGTTACTGATGGTTTGACAAATGAGGTAAGTGATGTAGAAATTGAAGCGATTATTGCAAATAATTCTACGGCTGACAAAATTTCATCAAGCCTTGTTGATTTGGCTATAAAAAATGGTGGTCATGACAATATTACAGTAACTACAATTTTGATTTGAGGTAAATATGGACAATATTATTTTAGGTAATAGATATAAATTATTAGATCTAATTGGAGTAGGAGGAATGGCCAAAGTTTATAAGGCCACCGATAGATTACTTCAAAGAGATGTTGCAATAAAAATTTTAAAAGATCAATACGCAGAAGATGATGAATTTGTAAAAAAATTTTCAAATGAGGCTATGTCTGCTGCAAGACTTACTCACGTAAACATAGTAAGTGTTTATGATATTGGTGAGGATTTAATTGAGGGCAAAAAAATTCATTACATAGTAATGGAATATGTTGATGGTGAAACTTTAAAAGATAAAATTGATAGGGAAAAAATTTTATCAAACCACGATATAGTTGATTATTCAATTCAAATTGCTCAAGCTCTAAACCAAGCTCATTTATCAAATATTATTCACAGAGATATCAAGCCTCAAAATATTTTGATGGATAAGTATGGATTATTAAAAGTTACAGATTTTGGTATAGCAAGAGTTTCTACCAATGCAACTATAACTTATACCTCATCAATTTTGGGAACTGTTCACTATATTTCTCCAGAGCAAGCTAAGGGGAAATTTGTTGATGCAAAATCAGATTTATATTCTCTTGGAGTTGTTATGTATGAAATGGCAACTGGTAAAGTTCCATTTGATGCAGATAATTCTGTTGGAATTGCGGTAATGCATATACAAGATGAGCCAGAAAGTCCTATAAAATTAAACGGGAATTTATCACCAAGATTAAATGATATTATAATGAAACTTCTTCAAAAAGATCCTCAAGAAAGATTTAAAAATGCTAATGAATTGATTAGGGCTTTGGAAGATGATTCCTATGATATTGGATATTTTAATAAAGATGATACAGCTAAAATTCAAAAAGTTGATGATGAAATTGAAAAAACAACTTTTATACCAGTTGTAGAATATAAAAATAAAAAAATCAATAAAGATAAAATAAAAAAAGAAGAACCAGTTGAACAAGAAGCGGTTTATGTAACACCAACTGATGATTCAAATAAGGAGACCAAGAAAAAAAAGAAAAAAAGAAAAATTTGGCCTTTCGCCTTATTATTTTTAGCAGTGCTTGCTGGAACTTTTTACTTTTTAAAATCAAGCGATTCAAATATGGTCCAAGTTCCTACTGTTTTAAATTTATCAGAAGATGAAGCTGTAAAAATATTAGAAGAAAAACATTTAAAAGCAAATGTTTCTCGCTACGCCCAAAGCAATAACTATGAAGATGGCAAGGTAATGGAGCAAGATCCAAGTCCAAAGACAAAAGTCAAAAAAAATTCAACAGTAAATTTAGTAATAAGTCAAGGAAGAAAAGTCAAAGTTCCAGATCTTTCAGGAATGACTTTAGAGCAAGCTGAAGAGAAATTAAAAGAATTAGATTTAGCTTTAGGAAAAACTAATACTGAATACAGCGATAGCGTAGCTAAAGATAAAATTATTGATCAAGATCCTAGAAAAAAAGAAAAAGTTCAAGCAGGAAGCGAAGTTGATGTTACTGTAAGCCTTGGTAAAAAAGAAGAAACTAAAAATGTAAGTGTTCCTAATTTTGTAGGAAATTATGAGGAAGATGCAATTAGCATTGCAAGAGAAAATAATTTAGTTGTAAATAAAATCGACTACAAATATTCAGATGATTACGACAAAGGCATTGTTATAAGCCAATCTATTCCTCAAGGAACCCAAGTTGCTGAAAAAACAAGTATTGATTTTGTAGTTTCAAATGGAAAAGATCCGAATGATGACAGTGAAGATGATGGAAAAGATAATAAATCTAAACAAGTAAATGTTAAATTTACTGTAAGAGGACCATCTGATAAGAATTCATTTAATGTTAAAGTATATAAATTAGATGGAAATAATCAACAAACTGATCTTTTATACAACGAAAATCACACAAAAGATGAATTAGATGCAAATGGAAATTTAAATTTAGATTTTAAATCTGCTGTTGGGACTAAGGTAAATATTTTAATAGATGAAAAGTCACAAGGAGTATTCGAAGTAAATAAATGATTGGAAAAATAATAAAATCACAAAAAGAAATTTATTACGTTTTAAGTGAAAGTGATACTTTTATGTGCAAGGCTAGGGGAGTTTTTAGAAAAAAAAATATAAAGCCCCTAGTGGGGGACAATGTAGAATTTGATAAAACAGAAAATTCTAAAGGTTATATTACAAAAATTTTAGATAGAAAAAATGAAATTAAAAGACCAAATATAGCAAACATTGATCAGATTTTATATTTTATAACTATAAAAAATCCTAGCTTAAATCTTTTTAATATAGATAAGTACCTAGCTATGTGTGAACACATCAATATTGATGTTGTAATAATTGTTTCAAAAAAAGACCTAGCTGATCAAAAAGATATAGATTTTATAAAAATGTATGAAAAAATTGGCTACAAGTTAATTTTTATTGATAATTATAAGGATTTTCCTGAAAATGAAATTTTAAAAATTCTTGAAGGCAAAACTTCAGCTGTTTCTGGTTCATCTGGAGTAGGAAAATCTACATTCTTATCTAACCTTGTAGACCATGATATAGAAATTGGATCTATTTCTGAAAAATCTAAAAGGGGAAAAAATACAACCAGGCATATAGAAATTTTTAATCTTGGAAAAAATACCAATATTTTTGATACACCAGGCTTCGATAGTTTTGATATTGATTTTATTGAAGATGAAAAAGATTTGAAATATTGTTTTAGGGAATTTGATAATAATTCTTGTAAATTTAATAATTGCAACCACATAAATGAACCAAAGTGTAAGGTTAAAGATGACCTGCAAAATGGTCTTATTGAAAAAACAAGGTATGAAAATTATTTGCAACTATTTGAAGAAATTAAAAAAAGGAGACAAACATGGTAGAAATTTCACCATCACTTTTATCAGCAAATTTTGCTAATTTACAAAAAGATTTGGACGAATTAAAAAAATCTAAGATTAAATATATTCATCTTGATATTATGGATGGGAAATTTGTTCCAAATATTTCTTTTGGATTTCCTATAATTAAAAATATTCGAAAAGATAATGATTTTATTTTTGATACTCACCTGATGATTGATGAGCCAATAAGATATATTGATGAATTTAAAAAAAGTGGATCTGACATAATTACAGTTCACTATGAAGCTTGTAAGGATATTGATGAAACTATTAAAAAAATAAAAGAAAGTGGCTTAAAAGTTGGTCTTAGTTTTAAACCAAAAACTGACATTAATAAAATTATTCCATATCTTGAAAAAATTGACTTGTGCCTTGTTATGAGTGTTGAGCCTGGTTTTGGCGGTCAATCTTTTATGGAAGATTCTCTTGAAAAAATTAAAACTATTAGGAAATATATAGATGAGAACAACTTATCCTGCCTTGTAGAAGTTGATGGTGGGATCAAAGATTATAATTTGAAAAAAGTTATTGATGCTGGAGCTGATCTTGTTGTTAGTGGATCTGATATTTTTTCAAATAAGGAAAATTCAATTTGTGGGCAAATTGAAAAATATAAAAAAATAATAAATGAATAGATAATAAAAAAAATCTCTTTTGAAATTAGAAAATCATCATTTCAAAAGAGATTTTTTTAATGAAAAAATAGTGCTATTAGCACTATAAAATTCTTCTTAAGCTTTTTCTACTTTACCGCTTTTTATACATTTAGTACAAACGTTAATTGTTTTTACGCTTCCATTAACTTTAGCTCTTAATTTATGAACGTTTGGTTTAAAGTTTCTATTTAGTCTTCTATGTGAGAAAGTAACTTTGTTACCAAATTTTGTACCTTTTCCACAGATATCACATTCTCTTGCCATACTTTACACCTCCATGTCTTAGAAATATCTTAGTTATTATATCAAATTTATTTTAAATTTACAAATATAATCGCTACTAGCTATTATATAGAAAAACAGACAAAAAATCAAATAAGAGTATAATAAAAATAGATTTTAAGTAAATAAGTTAGACAAGGAGGCTTTATGGATTATAGAGCATTGTATGAAAATAAAGATTTTGGAATTATTAAATTTGATGAAAAATTAAAAAATTATACTAATTTTGGCATTGGGGGATCAGCTGATGTTTTGGTTGAAGTAAAAGAGGAATATCAACTTGTTGATCTTTTAAAATTTAATATGGAAAATGGTATTGAAAGTACAATTCTTGGAAATGGGACAAATATTTTGGTAACAGACAAAGGAATTAGGGGCTGTGTTATAATTATATCTAAAAATTACGACAGAATTTCTCTTGATGGAAATTTATTGAAGGTTAGCGCAGGATCTCTTTTGTCAAAAGCTAGCAAATTTTCTTTTAAAAATTCTTTGACTGGAATGGAAGAAGTTTCAGGAATTCCAGGAAGCGTTGGTGGAGCTGTGGCTATGAATGCTGGAGCTTATGGCGTTGAAATGAAAGATATCATTAAAAGCGTAAGGCTTATTTCTAAAGACGGGGAAATTTTAGAATATGATAATAAGGACATGGATTTTTCTTATAGACATTCTAGAGTTTTTGATGATGATTTAATTGTTTCTGAGGCGATTTTTGAACTAAAAAAAGATAATCAAGAAAAAATTTATGAAAAATTTGATGATTTTACTAATAGAAGAGTTAGCAAACAACCTCTAGATAAAAAATCTGCTGGTTCTACTTTTAAAAGACCTCTGGGTTCTTACGCATCAAAATTAATTGATGAATGTGGCCTTAGGGGATACAAAAGAGGCGATTGCCAAGTTAGTGAAAAACATTGTGGATTTTTGATTAATAATGGCCATGCAAGCTGTGAAGAAATGATTAATTTTATCGAAGAAGTTTCAAGCATTGTTTTTGAAAAAACTGGATTTAAATTGGAAAGGGAAGTTAAAATCATAGGAGAAAGATAATGAAGGTAAAGATAATAACAGGTCTTAGTGGATCTGGAAAAACTACAGCTTTAAGAATTTTTGAAGATCTTGATTATTATGCCATGGATAATGTTCCTGCAAGGCTTTTGGAAAGTTTTATAAAATTAAATAAAGACCAAGATGAACCTATTGAAAAGCTCGCCTGTGTTGTGGACTTTAGGTCTATGGAAGTCGATAAAAATTTGGTTGAAAATCTTGAAAATTTAAAAAAAATTAACCAAGATACAAAAATAATTTACCTAACAAGTCAAGATGATATAATAATAAAAAGATATAGTGAGCTTAGAAGACCTCATCCTTTGGGATCTTTTGGTGATGTAAAAGATGGACTTTTCAAGGAAAAAAGAGAATTAAAAAAAATCAAGGATATGGCTGACGTTATTATTGACACAAGCTCATATAATAATAAGGATTTAAAAAAGGTTCTATTAAATTTTTCTGAAAATAAGGAAAATTTTATTATTAACTTGTTTTCTTTTGGTTATAAAAACGGCATAAGTCTAAATGCGGATGTGGTTTTTGATTTGAGATTTTTGCCTAATCCTTTTTATATCAAAGAATATAAACACTTAGATGGAACAGACCCAAAACTTCAAGCTTATCTTGATAGTTTTGAAATAGCTAAAGATTTTCAAAATTTAGTTTACGATAATCTTTTAAAACTTATTCCTTACTTTATAAAAGAAGGAAAAAATTCTATTTCAATAGGTTTTGGTTGCACAGGTGGTCAACACAGGTCAGTTTATATGTGTGAAAAAATTTATGAAAGATTGAAGGGAAGTGACTATATAGTTGTTAGAAAGCACAGGGACAGGGAAAAATGGAAAAAATAAAGTATTTAAAAATTTTACCCTTTGAAAATATTAAAAACGCAAGGAGCTTGGGAGGATATCCGACCATTGATGGTGAAATTACTTCTTGGGATTTTTTTATAAGAAGTGCAAACCTTGATGATTCTACTGAAAAAGATTTGAAATTATTGGATGATTTAAATGTATCTACAATAATTGACTTAAGACGAGATGACGAGGTTATTTATCATAGGGAAAAAATAAATGTTTTAAAAGAAAAATTTTCATATTATCAAATTTCTCTTTCCCCAAGAGCTTTAAGATATGAAGAAATTCAAAGGTTGATTGAGAGAAAAGATTCTATTGGAAAATCTTATATTTCTATAATTGATAATTTTCCTGCTATTAAAAAAGTTTTTGAGATTATGGCAAAAGCGGAAGGAAAAGTTTTATTCCACTGCCAAGAAGGAAAGGATAGGACTGGTATAATTTCAATGATCTTACTTGGTCTTGCAGGATCTTTTAGGACAGATATAATGGCGGATTATGAAATTTCATCGGCTAATTTGGGTTATGTTGATAGGTACGATCAAGACGAATCAGAAGCTATTTTTAGGATAACAAGTCCCTACAATATTAAAGAAGCTATGGAATATATAGAGAGAAAATATAAAACTTTTGAGTCATATTTGGAATATGCTGGAGTTGATGAGAAAACAATTGAGAAATTAAAAGAAAAAATGATTGAATAGAGAGTGATTTAATGTCTTTTTCAAAAAGATGTAAAAAAGAAATATTAAAAAAAGAGCCTGACAATAAAGAGCTAGATATGGAATTATTAGCCTATTTATATTTTCAAGGCTCTATTAGGATAGTGAAAAATTCCTACCAAATTTTATTTAAAGCAAGCGAAAATATAGAGGCTAGGTATATTTATAAAATTATTAGGGAAAAATATAAATATTCCCCAGCCATGGAAATTCAAAATAAGAGAAAATTTTCAAAAGATAGGTCTTTTGTAGTTTTGGTTGAAGATGCGAGGGTTTCAGATAAAATTCTAAAACTTGCTGATAGATTTAGCCTTTATGAAACTGATAAATTTTATGAGAATTTAAAAAGTAGAGAGCAAAAAAAGATTATTTTGAAGTTAGCATTTTTGCTAAAAGGTTCTATAAACGATCCATACCGTGGTTATAATCTTGAAATAAATCTTCAAGAAAAAGAAGAAGCTCTTTTGATTGGGAAAATTATGGAAGATTTTTCTATAAATCCAAAATTAAATTTAAGAAATGACTCATACTGTATTTATATAAAAGATTCGGATAAAATTTCAGATTTTTTGGCAATTATTGGGGCAAATAAGTCTCTTTTTGACCTTGAAAATGTAAGAGCAATGAAATCAATTAGGAATGATATAAATAGGCAAACAAATTTTGACAAGGCAAATATTGATAGGACTGTTAAGGCTTCTTTGAGGCAAGTTGATGCTATTAATAAATTAAAAGAGAAAAAAATACTCGACAATTTACCTGAAGACTTACAAAAAATTGCAGAAAACAGGCTTGCCTATCCCTATATTTCCCTTGAAGAATTGGGAAAAATGATGGTGCCAGTCCTTTCAAAAGCAAAAGTTAATTATAGGCTTCAAAAACTTATAAAGCTTTCAGAAAGTGAGGAAAAATGACAAGCAATTTTACCCACCTTCACCTGCATACAGAATATTCCCTTTTGGACGGTTTTACAAAAATCGACAAATTAATTGGGAAATTAAAAGAATTTGGCATGAATTCCTGTGCCATTACAGATCACGGAAATATGTATGGGGTTATAGAATTTTACAAAAAGTGTGTCGATAATGATATAAAACCAATTATAGGTTGTGAAATCTATCTTGCAGAAAATGACCATAAAATAAAAACTCCCCAAAACAAAAGATATTACCATTTAATACTTTTGGCAAAAAATAACAATGGCTATAAAAATCTTGTAAAAATTGTTTCAAAGGCCTACATAGAAGGATATTATTATAAACCTCGAATAGATTTTGAAACATTAAAAAAATACAAGGACGATATAATTGCTCTTTCAGCTTGTTTAAATGGAGAAATTAGCCAAAGAATTTTGGAAAATGAAAATGAAAAAGCCTATGAAGCAGCTAAAAAATATTTAGCTGTTTTTGGCAAAGAAAATTTTTATTTAGAAGTTCAAAATCATGGACTAAAAGAGCAAAAAAAAGTAAACCAATCCTTATTACAAATTCACAAGGATTTGGATATAGAACTCGTTTGTACAAATGATGTTCATTATGTAGAAAAAAATGATGCCTTTTACCAAGATGTCTTATCATGTATTCAAACAGGATCATTGCTTGAAGATGAAAATAGGATGAAAATGCCAGGGGATGAATTTTACCTAAAAGATCCACAAACTATGGAAGAAATTTTTAGAGACTTTCCAAGAGCCTACCAAAATACCAAAAAAATTGCGGATATGTGCAATGTGAAATTGGAATTTCATAAGCTTCACCTACCATATTTTACAAAAGTTCCAAAAAATATGACTAATTTAGATTATTTAAAAAAATTAGTTAATGAAGGACTTGTAAAAAAATATAAAAATCTTGATGAAAATATAAAAAAAAGAGCAGAAAAGGAAATTTCTGTAATAAATAATATGGACTATGTTGATTATTTCCTAATTGTTTGGGATTTTGTAAGGTACGCAAAAGATCACGACATAGCAGTTGGACCAGGAAGGGGTTCTGCTGCAGGATCAATAATTTCTTACGCCCTTGATATTACACAAATTGATCCCATAAAATATAACCTACTTTTCGAAAGATTTTTAAATCCTGAAAGAGTTTCAATGCCCGATATTGATATAGATTTTTGCTATGAAAACAGGGACAGGGTTGTTGAATATGTATATGATTTGTACGGAAAAGACCACGTTTCACAAATTGTAACTTTTGGTAGAATGAAGGCAAGAAATGCCATAAGAGATGTTGGAAGAGTTATGGATATTTCTTTTAAAAAAGTAGATAAAATTGCCAAACTAATCCCCCAAGCAATTGGAATGACAATCGATAAGGCACTCGAATCAACAGAAAAATTAGCCTACGAATATCAAAATGATGTAGAGACAAAAAGAATGATTGATACGGCAAGAAATATTGAAAATATGCCAAGACACACATCAATTCATGCAGCAGGAGTTGTAATAAGTAAGGAAATTTTAACCGACATTGTTCCTCTTGCTCTTTCAAATGACCAAATAGTTACCCAATTTAATATGATAGAAATTGAAGAGCTAGGTCTTTTGAAAATGGATTTTTTGGGACTAAGAAACCTCACAGTGATTCAAGATACCATAAGAGATGTAAAAAATAATAAAAATATAGAAATTAATTTGGGAGAAATTGATGAAAATGATCCAAAAGTAATAAGGCAATTTACTAAGGCTGAAACAGTTGGGATATTTCAATTTGAATCTGCTGGTATGAGAAATTTTCTCAAAAATTTAAAACCTACACGATTCGATGATTTGGTTGCAGCAAACTCGCTTTTTAGGCCAGGACCAATGGATCAAATTCCAAATTATATAAAAAATAAAACAAATCCAGAAAATATTAAATACATAGATGAGGCCTTAAAACCAATTCTTGAAGTAACATATGGAATTATTGTCTACCAAGAGCAGGTTATGCAAATAGTTCAACAATTAGCAGGATTTTCCCTTGGGGAAGCTGATAATTTAAGACGCGCTATGAGCAAAAAGAAAATGAGTGTAATGGAGGCAAATAGGGAAATTTTTGTTCACGGTAAAAAGGATGAAAATGGAAATTATGAAGTTTTAGGTTGTGTAAACAATGGGATTTCAGAAAAAAATGCCAATAAAATCTATGATGAAATGATTTCTTTTGCCAAATACGCCTTTAATAAATCCCACTCAGCAGCTTATTCTTTGGTTGCAATTCAAACTGGATTTTTAAAATATTATTTTAAAGAAGAATATATGGCAAATCTTTTGACATCAATTATGGGGGATTCTTCAAAAGTTTATCTTTATATTTCAGAGGCAAGAAGACTCGGAATAGAAATTCTCCCACCAGATATAAATAAATCTGAAAGAAGATTTGTATCAGAAAAAAACAAAATAATTTTTGGTCTTTCAGCCATTAAAAATGTTGGTGATAATTTAATAGATTTGATAGTAAATTTAAGAAAAGAAAAGAAATTTAAAACTTTCAAAGATTTTCTTCAAAGACTTGAAGAAAATGATCCATCTGCCTTAAATAAAAAAGCTTTAGAATCATTAATCAAAGCTGGAGTTTTTGATTCTATGGGCTACAAAAGATCAGAACTTATGGCAGTTCATGAAACAGCCCTACAAGCAATTCACGAAAATGAAAAAGTTAATCTTAAGGGTCAAATGAATTTGCTTGACTTTGATCAAAAGAAAGAAGAAAACTCAGATGATATAAAATTTCCTCCAGTAAATGAATATAAAAATAAGCAAAAATTAAAACTTGAAAAGGAAGTTTTGGGTTTTTATATTTCTGATCACCCCCTAAATTCTATAGGAAGTAATTTGAAAAATTATGTGAATTTTACTACAGAAATTTTAAATGAATTAAGGCCAATTGATTTTGATAGGTATGATAATAAAAAAGTTACAATGGCAGGAATTATTACCAATAAATCTGAAACCATGACCAAAAAAAATACTCTGATGGCTTTTTGTTCATTGGAAGATATGTCAGGATCAATAGAAATGATAATTTTTCCAAATATTTACAATGATTTTAGAAATTTTTTGGAAAATGATACACTGGTTATGGTTAGTGGAAATCTACAGTCTAGCGACGACGAATTGAAATTGATTGTATCAAATATAAAAGAAATAGATGAAAATTCTTTTAAAAATTTATATATAAAAATGGATTATATAAGGTATAATGAAATACGAAAAGATTTATTAGAAAATCACGGTAGCACACCAGTGGTAATTTATTTTTCTGATAAAAAAAAGACAGTTAAGCTTGATAAAAACTTGTGGATTGACCAAAATTCAGATATAATAAATTACTTGAAGTTGAAGCTTGGAAAAGATAATGTTAAATTAAATTAAAGGAGCAACTATGAAAACAATAGGTATACTTACTAGTGGTGGCGATGCACCTGGAATGAATTCGGCGATTAGAGCTGCAGTTAGAACAGCCCTAAATAATGGAATGAGAGTAAAAGGGATAAGAAATGGATATGACGGCCTGATGAAAGGTGATATTTATGAAATGAATGTTTCATCTGTTGCTGATATTATCCACAAGGGTGGTACCATTCTTGGTACTGCAAGATCTACTGAATTTAAAAATCCAGAAGGTCAAAAAAGAGGAGCTCAAATTCTTAAAGACTACGGAATTGAAGGTCTTATAGTAATTGGTGGAGATGGATCATACAAGGGAGCAAAAGCCCTTAGTGATTTGGGAATCAAAACTATAGGAATTCCAGGAACAATAGACAATGATATGGGCTATACTGATTTTACAATTGGATTTTTTACAGCAATTGAAACAGTAACAGATGCAATTGGAAAATTAAGAGACACTTCATCATCTCACGGAAGAGCTGTAGTAATTGAAGTTATGGGCCGTAATTGTGGAGATTTAGCTTTATATTCAGGAATTGCTGGAGGAGCAGAATCAATCATAGTTCCAGAACATAAATTTTCAATTGATGAAATTGTAGAAAAAGTAAACCACGGAAGAAAAAGAGGAAAGTTACACCACCTTATAGTTTTGGCTGAAGGTGTTGGCAATCCATATACTGTGGCAAAAGAAGTTGAAGAAAGAAGTGGTGTTGAAACAAAAGTTACAGTTCTTGGCCACGTTCAAAGAGGTGGATCTCCATCTGCAGTTGATAGACTACTTGGTTCAATTATGGGAGCAAAAGCCGCAGAATTATTGAATGAAGGAAAAACAAATATAGCCTTGGGTTATGTAGACGGAAAAATTACCCAAGTAAGTATTGATGAAGCAGTTTCAGTAAAAGGCGATTTTAACGAAGAATTTTACGAATTAGCTAATAAATTGTCTAAATAAGAAAGGTATGGATAAGTTATGAAACCAGATATTTTAAAGAAAACTAAAATTGTATGTACAATAGGACCAGCTTCTGAATCACCAGAAGTTTTGGAACAATTAATAAAAAATGGAATGAATGTTGCAAGATTAAATTTCTCTCATGGATCTCATGAAGAACATCTTGAAAAAATCAAAACAATCAAAAAATTAAGAAGAAAATTAAATGTTCCTTTGGGATTAATGCTTGATACAAAAGGACCAGAAATAAGAATTGGTACATTTGAAGAAAAAGAATATTTCTTAAAACCAGATGATATTTTTACAATTACTACAAGAGATGTAGTTGGAAATAAAAATATTGTATCTGTATCTTATCCAGGTTTGCCAAATGATGTAGAAAAAGGATCAATTATTTCTGTTGATGATGGTTTAATTCAACTTGAAGTTGTAGAAATCAAAGATGGAACAGATATTGTTTGTAGAGTGCAAAACAATGGTGTTATCTCAGATCACAAGGGAGTAAATCTTCCAGGAAGAGTTACAAACCTACCAGCAATCACTCCAAAAGATGTTGATGATATAAAATTTGGTATAGAAAACGGCATCGATATGATTGCTGCATCATTTATTAGAAAAAAAGAAGATATCTATGATATAAGAAAAGTTCTTGAAGATCACGGTGGAGAAGATATTTTAATTCTATCAAAAATCGAATCTCAAGAAGGTGTAGATAATCTTGATGAAATAATTGAAGCAAGTGATGGAATTATGGTAGCCAGAGGAGATTTGGGAGTTGAAATTAGAACTGAGCTTATTCCTCTTGTACAAAAAGAAGCAATAAGAAAGTGTAATAAAGCTGCAAAACCAGTAATTACTGCTACACAAATGCTTGATTCAATGCAAAGAAATCCAAGACCAACAAGGGCAGAAACAACTGATGTTGCAAATGCAATCATTGACGGAACAGACTGTGTAATGCTTTCTGGAGAAACTGCAGCAGGAAAATATCCAGTAGAAGCAGTAAAAACTATGAGAGATATTTGTATAACTACAGAACTTTCTGATGACTTTGAAGAAAATATTTATCAAACTGAAATTGATAGAGAAATTACAACAACAAATGCTATTTCAAAATCTACATGTACAATTGCAAGCCAATTAAATGCAAAAGCAATAATAACATGTACAGCTTCTGGAAATACAGCAAAAGCAGTTTCCAAATTTAGACCAAGAACAAATATAATTGCTTGTACAATTGATGAAAAAGTTGCAAGAAGATTATCAGTAACTTGGGGAGTTTATCCAATAATAGTAGAAACAGCTCACGAAACAGACGAATTAATCGAAAGAGCGATAGTTGGTGCTTTAAAAGAAAATTATGTTCAAGAAGGTGACCTTACAGTTTTAACTGCAGGAATTCCACTAGGAGTTTCAGGAACATCAAACCTAATAAAAGTTCACGTAATTGGAGATATAATTGCAAACGGAACAGGTGTTGGCAATAAATCTGTATCAGGAAAAGTTGTTGTTGGATCTACAAAAGAAGAACTTGAAGAAAAATTTGAAGACGGAGATATAATTGTTGCAAAATACACTGACAAAGATATTAACGAATTTATGGAAAGATCTTCAGGAGTGATTGCAGAAAACGGAGGACTAACAAGTCACACTGCAGTTGTAGCAATTCACTTTGGAATCCCTGCAATACTCGGAGTAAAAAATATTACAAACCTATTGGAAGATGGAGATATAATAACAATTGATCCACTTGGAGGAATAATCTACAAGGGAGAAGCAAAGGTATTATAATGGAAATAAAAGATATCAAAATAATTGATATCCTACAAGACGGTAGGGGAGTTGCAAGAACAGAAAGTAAAACTGCCTTTGTAGAAAAAGCAGTCTACGGAGAAATTTGTAATATAAAAGTAAATAAAGAAAAAAAGAATTTCTTTGAAGCAGAAAAAATAAAAACTTTAAAGAAATCTCCCTACTACAGAAAACCACCATGTCCATATTTTTATGAATGTGGTGGTTGTTCTATTATGGATATAAATTATAAAAGTCAAATTGAATTAAAGAAAAATTTAATAAAAAATGCTTTACTTAAATCTGCAAAAATAAAATTAGAAGATCTAGAAATTTTAGAAAGTAAAGAATTTTCTTATAGAAATAAAATAAGACTTCAAATAACAAAAGACGGAAAACTTGCCTATAACAAGAAATATTCAAATGATCTTGTAGAAATAAAAGATTGTCTTTTGGCAAAAGATTTAATTAGAGAAAATTTAGGACAAATTGAAAATATAACAAAAGAAATATCAAAAAATTTTCCAGACAGCCTTGAAGAAATAACAATAAGGGCAAATGAACAAGAAATACTTTTAAATATAAAAATAAAAGACGAAAAAATAATCCCATATATAAAAAATAATTATAAAAATTCATCTTATAATATTAATCTAATAAATAAAAAAGAAAAAATAAATATTTCAGGTAAAAATTATCTCATTTACAATCTTTTAGGAAAAAAATTTAAAATTACCATGAACGATTTCTACCAAGTAAATGATTATATGACAGAAAAATTATACAAAACAGCCAAAGAATTTTTAGGAGAAGATCAAAAAGTATTGGATTTATTTTGTGGCTCAGCAACAAGCTCAATTGCTATAAATGGGGACAATGTTGTAGGAATAGAAATAAACAAAAATGCCATAAAAGATGCAAAAGAAAATGCAAAAGAAAATGGCCTAAAAGATTATAAATTTATAGCAAAAAACGCGAACTACATAGACGATAATTTCATAAAAAAAGAAAAAATAGATGCCATAGTTCTAGACCCACCAAGGGCAGGACTAGATAAAGAAATAATAAAAACCATAGCAAAAACAAAAATAAAAAAAATAGTCTACATATCCTGTAATCCCCAAACACTCGCAAGAGATATAAATAGATTTCAAAATAAAGGATATAAATTAGAAAAAATAAAAGCGTGCGATATGTTTTCTGAGACTATGCATGTAGAATCAGTTACCCATTTAATAAAAAACAGTAACTAGTAAAATTACCCGACATACGTTATAAAGTATTTAAGTCGGGTTTTTTATTGTCATTTTATCTAAAAATTCATATAATAAATAGAGCGAAGATAAATCAAATTTTTTAACAATATAAAATGAAAATAAAAAACTAGGGGAGAGAATATGACTATAAGTAAAGAAGATATGAAAATATTAATAAAATCTCAACAAGGAGAATTAGATGTAGTTTTGATGTACCAAGCCCTTGCTGATGTAGTTAAGGATAAAAATGATGCGGCTACTTTTAGAAAGCTTGCAGCAGAGGAAGGTCATCATGCTGCGGTTTTTCATAAACTTACAAGGAAAAATTTAAAACCAAAGAAAACCTTGGCTTTCTTTATGCCGATCTTTTATAAGCTAATTGGTAAAAAAAGATTGTATCCAAAAATTGTAAAGGGGGAGTATAAGGCAGCTGACAACTATGCTCCAGTAGCAAAAAAGTTTCCAGAAATCGAAAGCGTTAGGAAGGATGAAAAAAGGCACGGCGATATGGTCGCAAGCTTGTTATAAAAAAACTAATGCTTTAAATATTTTGCTTAGGTTGAGATTTGAGTATTATATGAAATACCCACGATCAGTAAATCAAAGAATAAATTAAAATATATAAAGATGTAAAAATAAGTTTTACAATTAGGAATCAGTATGAACAAAACATTACTTAGCACAACTATAAAAACATCCATAGCAGCTACTTTGTCCTAACTTGTAGCCCAAGCCTTAGGACTTAAATTCTCATCTTCAGCAGCAATTATTACCATCCTTGATATATTTGAGACTAGGAAAGCTACATTAAAGGGTGGACTTAAAAGAACCTTATCTGCTACAATAGCCCTTGTTTTAGGGATTTTCGTATTTGAAATTTTTGCCTACAAAACTTGGGCTTTTAGCATATACTTACTCCTATTTGTGCCTATTTCTTTCTTATTAAAAATTGAACTAGGCCTGGGTCCTTCAAGCGTGGTAGTTACTCATCTTTTAAGCTATGGAGAAATTAATTCATCAATTATCTTTAATGAACTCGGTCTTATCCTAATAGGAACAGGCTTTGCCATGTTAACCAACTTATATGCACCAGAAAGTCAGGATGAGTTGAAAAAATGGATAGAGGATATTGATGGAGATATCAAGGATATCTTGATATTTTTTGGAGATACTCTTGTAAATAATTTAGATGTTAAAATCTATGATGGAAAGATCAAAAAGCTTGAAGATGATATAAATAAAGCCCTTAATCTTGCCATTATTGAAAATGATAATCGTATAGAAAATAGCAAGAATCTACTGATAGGCCTTAGCCATAGGGAAAGAGAGAAGGATCTTTTGATGGAGATGCATGATGATTTAAAATCAATACCTAAAGAATATGCCGATGGGAAATTGATATCTGATCTAATGATTGATACTGCAAATAACCTTAGCGATAATGGAGATATGGTTAAGGTCAAAAAAAGGATAGAATTTTTACAAGAACATTTTCATATGATGGAACTTCCTGAAACTCACGAAGATTTTATCATACGATCATCAATTTTTCAAGTTTTTAGAAGTTTGAATCAATTTATAGATATAAGCAAGATTATCAGCAATATTCCTAGCAATTAAAGGATTAAGTTTTAGCCTTTACAATTAAAAATTTCTAGTAAAGATTGATTAGACGCCAAAATTTAAAATATAGAATTTATAATCCTACTTTTAAGGAAAAACTAACCACTAAGAAGGTGCAATTATATGAGCAAAAACTATACTGAAGATTTAATAAAAAAAGAATTTATGAATCTTTTAGATAAAAAAACATTAAATAAGATAACTGTTACTGAATTAGCCAAGAAGTGTGATATTGAAAGGAAAACTTTTTACTACCACTATGAAAATTTAGAACAATTAATAAAAGAAATATTTGAGTCAGAGCTTGATGTAGTGATTGAGGAATTTAATGAGAATCTATCATGGGAAGATAGTTTTATCTCGGCAGCAACCTTTATCCTGGAAAATAAAAGATCTATAAGACATATTTACTTTTCTGACTATAAGGCGAATGTAGAAAAATATGTATATTCTATGGCAGGTGAAGTTATTACGAAATATGTCAAACACATATCTAAGGATACTAGAGCAAAAGAAATTGATATTAATCTAATATCTTATTTTTATCAGTGTGCTCTAAGTACTTCACTTATACAATGGATAGCGACTGATATGCAAACCGACCCTGTTTTAGTCACTAATAGGATAGGGAAATTAATGGATGGAAATATTTTGTTGTCATTAAAAAGGAGTGAAAACCTAGAAAAGGTTACCCAAAGTATAGAGATTGAGTAAACTTTGGACAAAAAACTAGTTTTGGTAGATGAATTCTTTCTCTTTTCATGATTTAATAGACATATAAGATGATAATGTTAAGTTATTAAAGGAGAAGTTATGGAAATTAAAACTCATGATAAAAGATTAAAACTTACTAATGGAGATTTTCAAAGATTAGTTAAGGCTAGAAAGCCTAAAGGAATCGAAGAAAAATCAGCTTACTTAATAGGAACAGGTATTGCTTCACTTACTGCTGCTTGCTTTCTAATTAGAGATGCTCATATGGAAGGTAATAAGATTACTTTCTTAGAACAACTAGACATAGCTGGTGGATCTCTAGATGGTGAATACATGGATACAAGAGGATATGTTGCTCGTGGTGGTAGAGAAACTGGTGCACATTTTGAATGTCTATGGGATATTTGGAGCTCAATTCCAAGTCTAGAAAATCCAGAAATGAGTGTTTTAGACGATTATTTCTATACAAACTACGATGATCCAAATTACAGCAACTGTCGTATCACCCATAAACAAGGTGAACGTTATGATGATGGTAAATTTAATTTAACTCAAGATGAAGTTAAAGAAATTGCTGAACTTTGTATGACCAAGGATGAATTGCTTGAAGATAAGGCTATCGAAGATATTTTCTCAGATGGACTTTTAAATTCAGACTTTTGGACACTTTGGAGAACAATGTTTGCCTTCGAAAACTGGCATTCTGCCCTAGAAATGAAACTATACTTAAACAGATTCATCCACCACGTAGGAGGTCTTATAAACCTATCAGCTCTTAGGTTTACAAGATATGACCAATACAATTCAATTGTAAAACCTATGGTTAGATACCTTGAAGATCATGGATGTAAATTCCAATATAACACCAAGGTAGTTGATGTTGACTTTGATATTTCAGAAAATAAAAAAGTAGCAACAAAAATTATCGCTGAAGATAAAATTGGAAATGATAAGTCAATTGATCTTACAGAAAATGACCTTGTATTTATAACCAATGGTTCTATGACAGAAAACTCAAGCTATGGTGATGATAATAAACCAGCAGAACTTAGCGATGATCAAACTGGTTGCTGGGAAATGTGGAAAAATATAGCCAAAAAATCAGATGATTTTGGTAACCCTGAAGTATTTTGCTCAGATGTAGAAAAAAGTAACTGGGAGTCTTGTACAGTAACTTGTCACGATGAATCAGTTCCAAAATATATTGAAAAAATCACAAAAAGAAGTCCTTATGGTGGAAAAACTGTAACAGGTGGTATTGTAACTTGTGTTGATTCAAGCTGGCTAATGTCTTGGACAATTAATAGACAAGGTCAATATCCAGAGCAACCTGAAAATGATGTTTGTGTTTGGGTTTATGGATTATTCTCAGATGTTGAAGGTGACTACATCAACAAGAAAATGAGGGATTGTACAGGTAAGGAGATCACAAAAGAATGGTTATACCATATTGGTGTTCCTGTTAATGAAATTGACGCCCTTGCTGAGACTTGTACAGCGGTACCAGTTATGATGCCTTATATAACATCTCAATTTATGCCTAGAAAATCTGGTGATAGACCTTATGTGGTTCCAAAGGGTGGAGTTAACTTTGCCTTTTTAGGACAATTTGCAGAAACACTAGATGATCCAGGAAGAGATACCGTATTTACTACAGAATATTCAGGTAGAACTGCAATGGAAGCTGTTTATGTACTTTGTGGTGTAGAAAAAGCTGTCCCAGAAGTGTATGCTTCAAGATATGATTTAAGATACCTACTAAACGGTATGGTTGCCTTATCAGATGGTAAAAAACCTAAGCTTCCACTTAGTCCACTACAAAAAATGAAAGTTGCAAAACTTATCAAGGGAACTGATATAGAAGAAATGTTAAAAGAATTTAATATAATTTAATAATTTATTAAGATAAAAATTTGGGGCGATAATAATCGTCCCAATATTTTTAATAAGGAGACAAACAATTATGGCCAACTTGAATAAAGAAAGTGTACCTACCTTAGAAGAGATTCAAGCTATATATGAAGATGTTTTAAGGTATGAGGCGAGTAGAAAAGGTTCTACGTCAAAAGGGCAAGGTGAATTTTTTAAAAGATTTCGAAAAGTTGAGGCTCAAGAAAAAAATCTAATTCTAGAAAACGAACTAATAAAAAAATACAAAAATTATTTAAAAAGTGAGCAAGATAAATATAAAAAGCTAATAGATGATATAGAAAATTTAATAAGTTATGAAAAGTTTTTTTTAGAACTAGAGAGAAAAAATAATCAAAAAAATTATAATTCTAACTTATATGGAAGTAACGAAGCTACAAGATATAGGGTAGATAAGATAGAATCCTATACCAAAAAACTAGGAGAAATAATCAAAGATTCTCCAGATGCTTGGCAATACTATTACCATAGACAGCTAATTGAGGATATCCAAACTGGATCTAACGAAAAACTTGTAGCAGTACCCTATGTTCTTGAAGCTAAGAAGAGAATAATAGAATCACTAAAAAAATCTACCCCTGTGTATATTATTGGTCACCTGGGTAGTGGTAAAACTCAAATAGCAAGAGAAGCAGCTATTGAATTTACACTAGAAAATATTATCCAAGAAGAACTAGAAGTAGAGATGGAAAGATGGTTTATAAAAAATCAAGATTCTAGTGAAGAAGAAGCCATAGAAAAATTTAGGCAATTAAATACAAATAAAAGAAGCTATTATAAAAACTTACTAAAGGAAGGCAATGAAAACCAGCTTGAGAAAATATATCCCTATTTTATATCTGGTTCATATAATTTAACTTACGAGGATATGTTTGTAGAAAAAACTTTGTCTTTAGAAAAGGCATCTGCAAACGAAAGTAATCTAGAATTAATAGACGAAGTTGTAGACCAGTATTTTTCTTGGGTAAAATCCCACGAGCAAGAGTTTGAAAATATACCCTTAGAGAAACAAGAATTAATAAAAAGTAAGGTATGGGATAGTGTTTCAGAAATCTTTATAGCTAGAAATACTATCTATGGGACAGTAGTTAAGAAAATTGAAAGAGAAATATTATTAGCTGTAAAAAATGGTAGGCCTGTTATAATAGATGAGCTTAATACAATTGCTATGCAAAATCTAGTAGGACTTAATGATATTTTACAAAGTAAATTTGGAACTAATGCCTATATTACAGGGGTTGGCCCTGTTAAAATAAAAAGAGGTTTTGGACTTATAGGTACAGGTAACTTGTCAACTGACAATGTCAGCTATGAAGGAACAAACGAATTGAACCCTGCCTTTAAATCTCGTTTTTTAACCTTAGAATATAATTATGTCAATCAAAATACAATTGGATCCTTAAAAAATCAGACAAACCCAGATAAAAATGAACTTTTTAGGATAATGTTGGTAAGACTTGCTGATAAATATGGTAATTTACACCTCCCGACTCCAACAAGAAGTCTTGAAGAAATATTTAGGCTAGCCCAATTATCTAAGCTAAGCCAAGAAGTTTTTTTGGGTAAGTGGTTTAGAAATGGAGAAGAAAATTCATCTGAGGACACCCCTGAACTTAAAGAATCAGTCTTGTCACTAAGAAATATTTTGAGAATCCTAGAAAATTGGAATTTAGGTGAAGAAAAAGATCTATCCATGGCCATATGGGATGGATTTATTAGTTCTATAACTAACCCAAAAGATCAGGCCTATATTTTATCTCAAGCGATTAGATTTGGATTTTTCAAAGAATCTGAGGGTTGGACTATAAAAAATAAAAATCTGGGGAAAGTAACCCAAGAATATGACGATATAAGGACAAGACCTTACCAATATAGGCGAGGAGAGATTGAAACTCTAAGCTACTTAGACCTAATCAAGATAATATTTGGACCGCAACCAGAAAGAAAAGTATTACCTGATTTTTTAGATAGAGCTAATAGTCTAGAAAATAAAATTTCCCTAGAAGAATATCAGCAGCTTGATGAAAGATTAAATCAGCTAGAGCACTCAAAATACCTTTTAGATTACTTGGTGGATATGGAAAATAATAGAAAATGAAATTTTCAGTAAATACAGATAAATATGAGGAAAATTTAATAAAATTAAGGAAAGATTTAAACCAAACTCTTAAAGAAGGTCAGCTTGATGAAAATTTTGAGGAAAAATTGATAGAATCAGAAGAAGTAGAAAGTAGAATGCTCAAAGAACTACTACCCTACTACAGACTATATGCACCTTATCTTTATCAAACAAAGTTTGAAGAAAGTCCTATTAAAACTATAGGAGGCTATAAACTTAATACATACCTCAAAAGCTACTTGTGTATAGAAGAAAATACATATATAGTAGCAAGCGCTGATCAAAAAGTTTATTTAATGAGAATTTTAGAAGAAGGTAAGAAAAAGATAGAATTAAGTAAGCCGCTTAATAAGATTAATAAATTAATAACCTATATGGCTAGCCTAAAAAAAGGAAATATTATAGTTTTTTCGGTTACAGGAGATATTTATGTACTTAGGTCTAAGAATTATTCTGATGTTTTTGAAAATCTCAATAATTTAGAAATTATTAAACTTGAAAATGATCTAGTTGGGTTTGAAAACATCCATAGTATTGATGAAAATAAATTTTTGTGCCAAATAAATAGGAGTGAATTTGTAGTATTAGAATTTGATGCAAATAAGCTAAGTTTAGAAGTAAAAAAATATATAGACTTATCAAGCTATGCGTACGAAATTAATTCGATGACCAAAATTTCAAACGATAAATTTGCCCTAGGAAGCACTAAGGGAGATCTTATTATAGCAAACTATGAAAATAATTTGTTACTTGTAGATCAAAAAGTAAATCTTTTAAATGAACCAATTAGGTATATAGGCATGCTAGAAAATGAAAATAAGGAGAAAAATATTTGCGCCTGTCTAGGTGCTAGTGGGATTTTTTCTTTATATGATTATAACAGTAGTAGCAGCTTTAGCTTGGAAAATCAAGGCTCTTTATCGAGTATATATGACCTAGCAAGCATAGGGGGAAGTGCTATTTTATTAACAGATGATTTTACTTGTTATTTACTAGAAGAAAATATGGGAAAATGGATTTTAAGTAAAGGGATTAGACCAACTAATAATGTTTATGTAAATATAATATGTCTAAGTCCTTCAAGTTATTTGCTAATAGATATAGATGGCAATTTTTATAATTTAGAAGTAGATAGACTGGATTGTATAGAAAAACTCCGAAATATAAATCTTGATGAAAATAGGGGGTCCTATGTTTAGAATAGATGAAAATACTCTAAATGAAGAAGAATTAAAAAAGGAAGCTGAAGAAAATCTTAAGAAATTTTTAGAAAGGTATAAAAAGACCCTAACTACATTTACTAGAGAACCAAGTCTTAGATATCTTGCCTCTCCTAGCTTAGAAAAATTTGTATTAAAACCTAAAGAAAATATTTTATACTTGCCCTTGTCGACTTTCTTAGAATTAAACTTAGATAACAATGAGATTTTATGGCACATATATTATGAATTAGCTCTTTATCCGGATTGGAAGAAAAATTCCTCCTATTACTTAGCTAGGAGTAAAACTTGGAAGGCAGAAATAGATGAAGTAAGTTATTATATCTATAAAAAAATAAATCAAATTTCACCTGATAATAATATAAAAATAAACTTTATCAGAAGATATGCAAAAAATGAAATCTTGGATTTCTTATTTCAAATGGATAAATACTATGCTTATATCCGAGTTCTAGAAACCTGTCCTATATATAGAGATCAAGAAGAAAAGAAAAAAATTATTGAATATATCAAGACAAGAAATGATAGGGATAAAATAACCTCTTCTTTATCTCACCATAGATTTTCCAAAAGTTTTTTAATGAGGGATTTATATAAGGATGACAAAAGTAAAACTAATCTACTTGATGGAAATTTTAATATAAAAATATTCTCTGAACCTATTTATGTATTTTTAAAAAGAGAATTACTAAAAGAAATAGATATAGAAGAAGGAATAAGAAGCAGAGACCCCCTAATCAAAGCTTTTATCTATCCAACTTTTAAAAAATATTGGCTAGAAGAAATAGACTCCATTCAAACAAAAGAAAGCGGTAATGATGGGGAAAAATTATTTAAAGAAAGTCAAAAAGAAGAAGTAAAGGATAAATTAGAATCTACGAGAAAAGATGCAGAAAAGACTCTAGAAGAAATATTAGATCAAGAAAGTAGCAAAGCTTCTTCAAAAAAAGACTCTAAAAATTTAATAGTAGAAAATTATGGGCTAAACAGAGAAGAAGTAGACTTATTTAATTATTATGCAAATAAAACTAAAGCTCATAGAGAAGAAATGAAAGATTTCTGGAAAAAACTAATCGGCTCAGCAAAAAAAGAAGTAAGTGTAGAAAAAAATAGACAAGCTAAAGGAAATCTAAATGTTAATGACCTTATCTACAGCTATCCTGAATTTGTTGAAGCTGAGAAAAAAGGAAATTACAAAAATCTTAAAATCTTTGATAAAAATTTTTTAGAATCCCAAGATAAATTACTGCCTGAGCATATAGAAATATCGTTTTTAATAGATAATTCTGGCTCTATGAATAAAGAAAAAATAGAAGCTACAAGAAAAACTCTAGCAGTAACCCTCTTATCTTTAAATGAATTTAATGAGTACCTGCAAATACAAGCTCAAAAAACTAATCAAAAAATAGATCTACTAACAGAAACTTGGTTTTTTGGAAAAGACCACTTTAAAGTAAAAAGTTTTGAAGATACTAAGAACCTGGGAGCAAGTAAAATCATATCTTCTATAACTAAGATTGATGGAACTTACGGCACAACAGACGATGCATCATGTCTTAGAGAAATATATAATAATATAAGCCCTAAGCAAAAATTCCAAATCAAAAATAAGAAAAACTATAAAATAATATTTATAATAACAGATGGAGCTTCAACTTTTCCTGGAGCGACTAAAGACATTTTAAAAAAACTTATACAAGCAGATGTAGAAATATATGCAATTCAAATTGGTAAAATTGGCAAAATAGATACAAAAACCTTTAACTACATTTGGAATGACAATTTTAAATATTCCCATGGGCTAATATTAGGAGAAGATATAGAAAAACTAACTGACCAACTTATTAATCTTGTAAAAAAGAATCTAGAATCGATATTTAAAGATAGCTAGTAGAAGATAAATTTTAGTTACTATTCAGTGGCAATCCAAGAATATAAGTTTAAAATTTATATTTTAATCTCATCTTATAATTTAGGGATATTAAAGGCGAGGAGTTTATACCTCCATCGTCTTTTTAGTACCATAAAAAATATAAGACTAAACTCATAATTGATGATATGACTAAAATGGAGATGAAAGCAATAGATAAGTTTTATAAATTCGATGTGACCACCAGTGTGGCATCGGATTTTATTTTACAGGAAAATGGAAAGTGAACTTGACATAAAATACAAAAGTGATTATAATAAATGTAAAGCTAGCTTGTCGTTGGAGGTTGGTAAATGTGAAAAATAAGTTGGAAGAAATTCGTAAAGAAAGAGGGATTACTCAGGAAGAACTTGCAAAGATCCTTGAAGTATCAAGGCAAACAGTAGGTTCTCTAGAAAATGGTAGGTATAATCCTTCGATTATTTTAGCCTTTAAGATAGCAAGGTATTTTGAAATGGCAATCGAGGATATTTTTATCTATGAGGAGGAAAATGATAATGAAAAATAAAAAAATATGGTATTTGGGTTATGTGATTGCATTTATTAGTTTGCTGGCCTTATTTATTGTTAAAGATAATAAGATTTTAGAAAAAGTACTTCCTTTTATTTTTAGCGTTAGTATATCTATATCATTTGTTATGACAATGCACAACAAAAAGATGGAGAAAGATCCTTCGTATAGGATAAGTATTAATGATGAAAGAAATGAAAAAATTAGAGATAAGGTGAATGCTGCAGTCACACCTGTTTTTATCCTTATCATGGGTATAGTTTCTGTTATTTGTTTTTCTATAAATGCAGTTTTACCAGCAATTATCTTAGCTTTTGGAGTCTTTTCATATCCTGTTATAACATTTTTCGTAAGCCATTATTACGAGAAAAGATACTAAGTAATTAAATCTAGTTTTTAAATTTGTTAAACCATCTGGAACTTATCTTTATAGATGAAGGCAGGTGGTTTTAAATTAACTATTATAATTTATATTGACAAGTATCGACTATCGATATAATTAAATTAACAATATCTATACTAAAGGAGGTAAGACATGCTCAAGTTTAGATATTTAACTTATTCAAATTTTGGACCTATGGCAAAATGGTATGAGGGTATGTTAAAAAAACGGCAGCAAGAACAATTGATTTATAATCAATTTTAGAAAAAATTCTAAACAACAGATAATAGGATGACAGACTAGTTTTTAATATAACAGTCTCATTAAATATAAAAAAAGTAAATTAGTAATAATTTTAACAGGTAATAAAAATGTTTAACAACTATATATGGCAACTTTATTTGAATGGACCAGGCAAGGAAGCTATAAAAATTTTCAAGGAAAATCTACAGAATACCTATACAGATAATTACAAAGATTTTATATATAAACTTCATAAAGAATACTGTCCAAGTGAAGTAATTAGTAAAGATATACAATTTCAGCTAGATAAACTTTTCATAGATTTAAATGAATATATAAGATTTTTTATGTCAGAAAGCTATGATTTTAAAGAAGTATCAAATTATATTCAGCAAACCTTTCTGAGAGATTTTAATAATAATGGAAAAGAAGCCTTTGAGCATTTTTCATATTGGATGGAATACTACACTACATATTTTTCAATAGAACTACCTGAGTTATTTATCCCTTATTATTTTAAATGTAATTTTAATGTACTAGAGACTATATCTAATGAATTTGACATAAAATTACCTAAAATTCCTGCAAAAAAAGATTATATAGGTAGACTTGCTTACTATATGTCAATTTGCGAAACATTCCAAGATTTTAGGATAAATTATAATATGAATCCATACGAACTCTATGTATTTATATATGACTTTGCTCCCAAATATATTGGTGGTATTAATTCATTTATTGTTAATGATATACCAGATACGAACAGTGCCTATTTTATTGGAAGCTCTAAAGATGATATATTTTTATCAAAAGAAGACGACATTATAATACCATGGCAATGTAATCCTGATACAGAGGTAGGGGACGCTATAGTTATGTATTTAACATCGCCGGTAAGCGCTATTGATTCGATATGGAGAAGTGTTTCAGTAGGATTTAATGATCCGTTCTTCTATTATTATAGGTGTACTTATATATCTAGACCAATAAACCTAGATAGGATTCCTTTAAAAAAATTAAAGGAGGATGATATATTTTCTAAACTTCCAATCGTCAGAAAAAATATGCAAGGAATTAATGGGGTAGAGCTAAGTCCATCATCATATAATAGAATACTTGATTTGAGTAATTCTACACTGAAAAGATTTCAATTTGAAATAAATAATAATTATGCTGAAATTGCAAACGAAAAGGATGTAGAAAAGAAGCTTATAATTCCATTATTAAAAAAATTGGGGTATACAGAAGAAGATTATATAAAACAATTGTATATAAGAGTTGGAAATAATAATCATTTATTAATACCTGATTTTGTAGTAAATCCTGAAATATCATTGGGACATCAAAAGGCAGATTTAATAGTCGAAGCTAAATATTCGATATATACAAAGAAGTTATTAGAAAAATCTAAAACCCAGGCAAGAGGATATGCGAAAATATTAAATACCAAATATTCAATGGTTGCCTCTAGAGAAGGAATTTGGTTAACAACGATAACCGATGATTATTCTGATAATATAATTCAATTTTCTTGGGATCAATTGAAAAATGGAGATAATTTTTTCAAACTTTACAAACATATAGGGAAAAATAAATTATAGATTTTACAAATTAATAAATAGATTTAATTTGACTAAAAAATTGGAAATATTTTAATTATACCTAGATAGGAGAGTGTAGATGAAAGAGTCAGGAAAATGAGTTTCTCAAAAATATAAAAGAAATACAAAGTTGTCGATAGAAATTAAAAAATCTATCGATTTTCTATTTCACTTATATACGTGAGTTCAATTAATTATTATTTATAAAACTTATATTTGATGGCATAGTGCCTAGTGACTAAAGCATTCGGATTTTATAAGTAAGGAATGCGAACATATAGAAAGTTAATTATTAGTCTTCATAATTTGTGTTGATATCTATCAGCATAATTGACAAAATCCGACTATTTTAGTATACTTTAACTAATATTAAAAGGAAAGGTGGGAAAATTGTGAAGTTATTTCTTCAAATGTCTCCATTGGCAACTGCCAAGGCACAATGTATTTGCAGTCAATTTTTGATTGTCTAAAAAATTAAACATTTTGAAAGGAGAAATAATGGAAACAATAGTATCCGCTTTATTAGTTTTTGTCTCTACATCAATTGACTACTTAGTTGTTTTGACTATTTTATTCGCCATTCAAGGCAAGAAAGGTTTGAAATCAATTTATGCAGGACAGTATATAGGTACAGGACTGCTTGTACTGGTTAGTCTTATTGCCGCTTACTTTTTAAATTTTATTCCACAAGATTGGATTATCGGACTCCTTGGTCTAATTCCACTAGGTCTTGGTATAAGGTCAATTTTTGTGGATGAAGATATTGATGAAGAAGATATCAAGGGAAAAATTACCGGAAATGGATCAAAAATCTTAGCATTTACAAGTTTAACAGTGGCAATGGGTGGAGATAATTTAGGAATTTATATCCCCTATTTTACAGGGAAGAGTTTGATTGAGATTAGTATAAGTTTAGTAATATTTGCGTTAGGAATTTTGATTCTATGCAAATTATCTCAAAATCTCGCCTCAATCTCTGCTATCGGAGAGATTGTAGAAAAGTACGAAAAAATAATTGTACCAGTCGTGTTTATTGGACTCGGTCTATATATATTAACTGAAAATGGAACGATTAATTATTTCATATCCCTAATTACAAGTTAATAGTCTATTTTTATATTTCAGACCTATTAAAGGAAATCTTTAGTAGGTCTTTTTTGTTTACTTAAAATTATCTTATCTGTCCCAAGAAATGTGAGAAGCAAGAATTGTGTATGATGTTGAAAATAAGTGTTATTTTCTTGCCTGTTATATATGAGGTAAATTATGCGAATAGAAAAACTGAATAAGAAAAAAGAAGTTTTATTTGAAGAACACTCAAAAGACTATGTATTAGCAAAACCAAAAATAATAAATAAATTTCGTCTACTATATTTGTGCTATTTTGTTTATACAAATGATAATTATATATTATAAGTAAATTTAGATTTAGAGATAATTTAAAACATAAGAAATATACTTATGGATATATTCCCACATACGACGCTTACTTAAAATATTAAAATTTATCAATACTGATCACTCAAACCACTTGGAAAGTTTGTTGGAATAGAAAATAAGATAATTGATATTTAAAGAGGAAGAATTCAAGGTGACAAAAATGTTAACCATAAAAAACTTGAGTAAAACTTATAAAGTTGAAAAACTTACAGAAAATGATATTGAAACCATATACAGTTTGTGCCAAGGCAATAAGCTATATTATCATTACGTCAAGCAAAGATAAGTAGAGAACAAATTCTAAGCGACCTTTACCTAAAACCTGAAGGAGTAAATGAAGATAATAAATATTATTTAGGATTTTTCGAAGATGAAGTTTTAGTTGCTATTTTAGATATATTAGATGACTATCCAGACGAAGAAACCTGTTTTATTGGATTTTTTATGGTAAATATTTTATACCAAGGTCAAGGTATCGGCTCTGAAATTAATGAAAGTGTTCTAGTTTATGTTAAAAAAATAGGGAAAGCAAAAGTTCGCCTAGGTATTGACAAGGGAAATCCTCAGTCAAAAGCTTTTTGGAAAAAGAATGGCTTTAAGCTTATCAAAGAAGTAGAAATATTAGGCGGAACAATTTTACTTGCAGAAAAAATACTTTAGTAAGTATTAATTAACTTAGATAAATATATACATATTTTTTTAGAGGTCTAAGTTTATGTCAAGTCCATAATGTTGTGTAAAATTTATTAGCACAATATTATGGACTTGACTTTCTTATTAAAATAAAAAATTAACAAAATATTAATAAAATTTTAATATAAATTTGAAAATATTTTGAAATTATATTCTATAGGAGGAGAAAATGGAAAATAGGGCTGAAATTTCTTTTAAATGGAAAGTTTTTATTGATTTTGTTCTTTTAGTTTTTGCACTAATTTCAATAACTTCCTTCTATCTGATTCTAAGCCATGCTTTTGGGTATTATCAAGAGGGAATTATGGGTTTTATTTGTGATTGTGTTTTTCGTTTATTTATTGTTATTGTAATAACTCTTATCTTAGCATTTGCTTTTTATTTTAAGGAAGGAAAAAAATATATTATTATATGGTGGATTTGTGCGATACTATCTGGGATTGGATTTTTTTATTTATTGAAAGCTCCAATTTTAGATTTTAAATATTTAAAGTCGCCTAAATCCTTAAAAATTAATTATGTAAGTTTTGAAGAAGATATGAATTATGAATACTCAATATTTTATAGAATTTCTGGATATAATGATAAAAACGAGATTAAAATTTTTGAAATAGATTCCAAAACTTATGACAAGGAAGAAGAGAAGTGGAATGATTATGATAATGTATCAGCTTCCATAAAATATTTACCTCATACAGAAGTGTTGATGAATTTAAAAACATATAAAGAAAAAGAATAATAAAAATTCACTTTGATTTTAATTATACACTCTCAGGATTTTTAAATTTTGAGAGTTTTTTGATTATAAATATTTAACGTTCAAAATTATTTGACGGTATAGTAAATTTAAGTTACAATAAAGAAAATAAGATATGGAGGTGTATTTTGAAAGAGGTTCATATTTTAAATTCACTGGAAGAAATTAATATTGTAAGCGATCCTATAAGGCTTAAAATAATTATGACTTTGGGAACTAGTCCAAAAAATGCTCAAGATTTATCAGATGCTCTTGGGGTTAGCAGGTCAAAAATTCACTACCACTTAAAAATTCTTGAACAAAATAAAATTATAGAAGTTGTTGATACGGAACTTATAAATGGCATCACTCAAAAATATTTTTTGCCAGTAGCCAAGGCTTTTATTCCTAATAGTGAAATATTTAATAAAAATTTAGAAGAGAAGGTATTTTCTTTTAAAATTTCTGGCAAATCCTATGAATCATTTGAAAAAGACTTAAATGATTTGATAAAAAAATATAGTGAAGATGAAGATATTGAAGAAAGTTTTCAAGTACAAATTTATAAATTATCTTAAAACCAGTAAGTTAATCCTTACTGGTAAAAAAATACACAACTGTCAAATTAATTAAAACGTTAAATATAAGGAGAATGTTAAAAATGATTAAAAACAAAGATTTTTATGTCCTGCTTTTAGGACGACTAATAACAAATTTTGGAGATAGCCTTTATGCTATTGCATCGACTCTTCTAGTTTATAAAATGAGTGGATCTACAATTTATTCGGGTATTACTCTTTTTCTTACCTCATCAACAGCAATAGTTCAATTATTATTAAGTCCAATTTTGGATAAAATTAATATGAAAAAATTTTTGATTTTATCTCAATTTTTTCAAGCAGTTTTAATTTTAATTATTCCATTTTTATATAAATTTGGGAAATTAAGTGTCTATCACATAATGATTATAATGCCAATAATTTCATTGATTAATCAACTTGTTTATCCAGGTCAAATATCTCTACTTCCAAAAATTTTTTCTGAAAAAGAACTTGTTACAGGAAATTCTTTGATGACTATGGCTTATCAAGGATCAAATGCAATTTTTGATACCTTTGCAGGTTTTATTATATCAATATTTGGTTTTATGTCAGCTTTTTATGCTGATTCCATAAGTTTTATTTTGACAGGGATTTTATTTTGTTTTTTATCAAAAAAACTTAGCCATTCCAATAAAATAGAAGATAAATTTGAAGGAAATATAATAAAAAATCACTTCAAATCTCTCAAAGATGGACTTAATTTATTTAAAGATTCAAGAATTTTTGCCCTAGTTTTTGGAATTGTTTTCATTAACTTTTCAGCTACATCAATAAGTGCAGTTTTACCTGCTTTTGCACAAAATGAAATATTTTATAGTTTAATGCTTGCAGGAATGGGAGCAGGTCTTTTACTTGGGTCTTTGTTTGCTGGATTTCCAAAATTAAAAGAAATATCTTTAGGAAAATTATATATTTATGGAATGATGATTGTAGCTTTTGCTTGGATCCTTTTTTCTAATTTTGAAAATAATATAAAAATAGCAGTATCTTTGTATGGGATTGGACGGTTTGTTGTTGGTCTTGTAAATGTTTATGCTCAAACTATGGTTCAAATAATAGTTCCAAGTGAAAAAATCGGTTCTGCTATGGGAGCTATGGTAGGTATTTCTACTTTTATGGCTCCGATAGGTGCCTTATTAGGAGGTTATCTTGGAGAATATTTATCGAGTTCAAAAGCCATATTTATTGGAAGCTTAATTATACTTATAGTTGATATATTTTGGGCATTAAATGAAAATATAAGAAAATTGCCGTCAGTTAATAAATTTCATAAAATCATTTGAATTTATTAGCGAATTTACTAATCCCAAAATATTTCTTTTAATTTAGAATATAATGCTATACTTAAAGTAATGTTATTTTTGAAAATTAAAAATGAAGGGATTAGAAATGAAAAATATTTTGATCATAGAAGATAATAAAGAAATAGCTTTACAAATGGAAAAGTATTTGCTTAATAATGGTTATGAGGTAGAGATTGCATCATCTTTTTATGAAGCAAGCTATAAGATGAATGTAGATATAGATGTGGCACTACTTGATATAAATCTACCAGATAAAGAAGGTCAACATTTGATAGAAAAATTAAAAGATAAGGACATAAGAGTTATTGTAACAACAGTAAAAAATGATGAAGATTTTATAATTGAATCTCTAGATCAAGGAGCAGACGACTATTTAACTAAACCATTTTCCCTTGCAATATTAAGGGCAAGAATTGATGCGGTTTTAAGGACAATACCTATATCACAAGATAAAAGTATATCTTATAAGGATATAAAAATAGATTTAAATCAGTCAAAAGTTTATTTTAAGGGAAATCTAGTAGATTTAACTTCGCTAGAATATGAAATCCTAGTCTTATTTATAAAAAATCCCCATAGAGTTTATACCAGATGTCAACTTTTAGAAATGTTCTGGGAAGATAGGGATAGGTTTGTAAATGACAATACTCTCACATCAACTATTAAGAGAATTAGAGAAAAACTTGATAGGGAAGTTATCACTACTGTTAGAGGAATTGGCTATAGGATGGACTAATGATATATGTATTTTGGATAATAAGTCTGGGACTTCTTTATTATTTTTTAGAAAAAAGAAAGAAAAATAGGATAAATGAGCTTATAGATCTGATAGAAAATATGAAAAATCAGGACTATAAAATCCCAATGAAGCAAGATGATTTTTCGATTTTAGAAGATAAGATTTACAAACTTTTTATAGAAATAGTAGAAGCCAAAGAGATAAGCACAAAAAATAGTGAAAAGCAAATAGAATACCTAGAAGACATCGCTCATCAAATAAAAACTCCCATTACATCTATGCTTTTTTCCATAGAAAATTTGGAGCCAGATTTTCCAGATATTGAAGATATAGGAATTTTAAAAAGGCAAACTATCAGATTAAATTCTCTATCAGATATTTTACTTAAACTATCAAGCCTTGATGCTAACAAAAATCTTATGAAAAAAGAACAAGTTAATTTAGGTGAGTTAGTAGATTATTCTTTGGATAGTTTGAATTTTAAAAAATTTACCAATGTAGAAATAGAAGAGAGTTTAAAGGAAAATAGTATTTGTGGAGATTTTTATTGGATAGCAGAAGCTTTTATCAATATTATAAAGAATGCTGATAATAGACCAATTTGTGATAAAATCGTGGTTTCATCATACAAAAATCCCCTCTATACAAGCTTAATCATTGAAGATAATGGCGGAGGAATAGAAAAAGAGAATATGAAAAAAATCTTTAAACGATTTTATAAAACCCCTGATTCAAATGGTTTTGGAATTGGCCTTGCTATGGCTAAGACAATTGTCGAAAAAAACAAGGGAGAAATTTCTGTTTCAAATACTAAAGAGGGTGCAAGATTTGAAATTAAATTTTACAATGTCACCTAAAAATCACTTTACTTTTATATGCTTACCTTGACATAAGAAAAAGGAGGCAAGTATGGAAATATTAAAAGTTGAAAATTTAAGAAAAGAATACGGTGAGGGCAATTCTAAGGTTATTGCCTTAGACGGTGTCAACCTTGAAATTGAAAGAGGTGAATTTGTCGCCATTGTTGGACCAAGTGGGTCTGGCAAATCAACACTTTTACATATCATAGGAGGAGTGGATAGTCCAGATGATGGCAAGGTTTATATAGATGGTAACGACATATCAAAGTATTCTTCCAAGGAATTAGCCTACTTTAGAAGAAGAAAAGTTGGACTAATTTACCAGTTTTATAATTTGATTCCAAATTTAACAGTTCGTCATAATATAGAACTTCCACTAAAACTAGATAAAGGAAAAACAAATCAAGATGAATTTTCAGATATAGTTAAAAAATTGGGTATAGAAAGTAAACTTAACTCTTTTCCAAGTGAACTATCAGGAGGCCAGCAACAAAGGGTTGCCATAGCAAGGAGTCTTATCTATTCTCCGTCTCTTGTACTCGCTGATGAACCAACGGGAAACCTAGACAGGGAGAATTCAAGAGAAATAATTGAAATTTTAAAATATTTTAACAGGACTTTAAAACAGACAATTATAGTAATCACCCATGATGAGTCTATAGCCCTAGAGGCAGAAAGGGTAATAACAATTGTCGATGGGAAAATAGTGGGAGATGAGAATAATGAATAAGAAGAATCTCTCAATCTCACTTTCACTTTTTATAACTGCAATTTTCTTTACATTTTGTGTTTACTTTGGATATGTAAATAATAAGTTTGATTATGAACATTTTAGGAATAGATCAATTTATGATGCTAAAATTATTTCTGATACAGTTTTTGGTGAATCAAGTAAATTAAAAGAAATAAATAATATTAAAGAAGTAGGAGAAGTTGCAGTAGAAAATAATTCTGCCAAGCTATCTCAAAATGTCTTAGTGGTAAATTACATAGACCAGGGTTTTAACAAGATGTTAGAAGATAGTATGTTAAAAGAGGGGAGTTTTGCTACAAAAGATAATGAAATTACCATACCAAAAAGTCTTGCAAAAAAAGAAAATTTAAAAATTGGCGATAAGATAAAAGTAGAATTTGGAAATAGATTGGTTGATGGAAAACAAATAAAAGCAGTTTCAAGTGTTACTAAGGATGAAGAATTTATAAGAAAAGATAGCAAAGAATATGTAATAAGTGGTCTCACAAGAAATCTTTACAATGAAAATATGAAGGTTTTTTATGCTTCTACTGTCATAGGAAAGGGTCAAAAAACCAATAGCTTTGTAAGATTTGATAATTTTAGAAAAGCCTATAGTAATAAAGATAATTTAGAAAAAGAAATAGCATCTGCCTTGAATAAAGATAAAGTAGAACTTGCATTTAGCGAGATAATGAAAGATTACTATAATGTTGATGGAAGTCTTTTACAACAAAATAGGCAGGTGATTGTAGACTCTATTTTAATATTTGCTACAATCCTCATTTTTATATTTTTTGTAAAAAATATTTTTACAGTTTGGGGTCTAAGAAAGATAAGAGAAATTTCAATGTACAAATCAATTGGTTCAACAGATTATCAAATTTATAAATTGCTTTTAAAAGATGGATTAAAAATTTCATTTTTACCAATAGTTTTGGGACATATTTTCGGATATGGAGGAATCAACCTCCTCAATCTTGGAATTCAAAGGATTGTAGAGGTAGAGGAAAAGTACAAGTATATAGAATTTTCGCCAAGCCTTTCACTTGTAGTTCTATTAATTTGCTTTTTTATAATTTTCATATCAATATTTGCTCCAGCTAAAAAAATCGCAAAGATAAATATAATTGATGGTATAAAGGGCAACTTTAGTGACAAAAATATAAAACTAAAAAGGAATAAAGATATTTGGAAGGAATTAAAGATAAATAATTTAAAAACTATTTCTTCTCAGAGATATATTTCTGCAATTGGAATGATAATTGTATCAATTTTTTTGATAGTTTTCTCTATGGCAAAGTACAATAGGGTGAAGAATACTTACACTTACAATACGAATATTAATATACTAATTGATTCAAATGAAGCTGAAGTTCCAAATGTCTTAAAGGATATAATGAAGACTACAGAAAATCACAGAGCCTTCCTTTCAACTGAAAAATATATTTCCCTTAGTAAGGATCAAAATTATTCAGATGAGTTTAGGTCTCTTGATTTAGATGAAACAATCCGCAAATATTATGATAATGGCGAAGATTTTTATCTCGATGGAATTATTACGGCCTTAGATGATCAAACTTTTGAAAAAATAGGTGGCAAAAAGGGAGAGGCTTTGCTATTAAATAGGGTCCAAGTCAATCCAAATGCACCTATTGATGGATCAGAAACAACAAAATATTTTAAAAACATAAATAGTTTAAATTACTCTATAACAGAAGAGAAAAAAGATTACAATTATTCAATCAAAGTAGATAAATTAATCGATGACACAAAGGACTTTAGGCAAAGAAGACTACCTTTTTATGTGGATTTATACGTTGATTTTGAAACATATTTTAAATTATTAGATGAATGGAATAAATATTATTTAAAAAACAACAATGAATTGAGAAGAAACACCTATGAACTATCAATGCAAGTTGATGAAAATAAGTTAGACGATATAAAGAATGAAGTTAAAGAGAGATTAGATTCTTCCATTGCCTACAATGAAACTTATAATTTAACTACAAGCAAAGATGTAGAGGCAAATCGCATGAAAGATGTAAAAACTTTTGGCCTTATGATAATTTCTATTGCAAGTATAATTTTCATTTTAAATATAACTAATGGATATTCTTCCATTAATTTGAGTTTAATGGCAAGGAAAAAAGAAATTGGATCTTTAATTTCTTGTGGAATAGATGAGGAAGAACTAAAACATATATATACAAGAGATTTTATATTAGAAGAAATTAAATCACTGGCAATAGTTTTAATAGTAAGTTTTGCTGCTTTATTTGTAATTGCAAAAATATCTCCAACATTGGATATGAAAATTTTGTTGCCTTATTTTGAATATAAATATTTCCTTGCTTTTGGAATTTTGATTTATGGTATAAATATTTTAATTTACAAGACAACTTTACAAAATATTTTAAAGATCGATCCCATTGATTTGATAAGAGGATTTGACTAGGAGGGACTTATGAGTAAGAATATTAGTAAGATTTTACAAAAGTCCTGACTTCAAGGGCTTTGGCATAGGACTTGCCATGGCAAAATCAATTGTTGAGGCAAACAATGGAGATATATCTGTAAAAAATGGAAAAGATGGTGCGATTTTTAAAATTAAATTTTACAATGTCACTTAAAAGTCATTTTAACCCTTTATTATTGAGACAAAAAGAGGGAGGTACATATGGAAATTGTTAGAACTGAAAACTTATCAAAAACTTATGGAAGTGGAGAAAATGTTGTAAGGGCAATTGATGATGTTAATTTAAAAATAGAAAAAGGAGAATTTATTGCAATTGTTGGACCAAGTGGATCAGGCAAGTCAACTCTACTTCACTTGTTGGGTGGAGTTGACAATCCAAGTTCTGGAAAAATATTTATAGACGGCAATGACATTTCAAAATATACATCAAAAGAATTAGCACTTTTTAGGAGAAGGAAAGTCGGACTAATTTATCAATTTTATAATTTGATTCCCAACTTAACAGTTCGTCACAATATAGAACTTCCATTAAAACTTGATAAAAGGAAAATCAATCAAGATGAATTCTCGGATATAGTAAAAAAACTGGGTATAGAAAGTAAACTTGACTCTTTTCCTAGTGAACTTTCAGGAGGTCAGCAACAAAGAGTTGCCATAGCCAGAAGTCTTATCTACAATCCATCTATCATACTAGCAGATGAACCAACAGGTAATTTGGATAGGAAAAATTCTAAGGAAATTATAGAAATCTTCAAATATTTCAATAGAAGCTTAAAACAGACGATTATCCTAATTACCCATGACGAAGAAATAGCCTTACAAACAAATCGTATTATTACAATAGTCGATGGAAAAATCGTAGGAGATGAAAGAAATGAATAAGAAGAATTTTCCCATTTTTATTTCCTTATTTATTGTAAGTCTATTTTTCACCATTATTTTTTATTTTGGATATAGAAGCTTGACATCCAAATATGGTAATTATATGGCTTCAAGCTTTTATCATGGGGAGATTAAAGAAGAACTCTCAAGTGAAGATGTTAAAAAGTTAAAGTCCATTGAAGATATAGATTTGGTCGGGAAAATGTCCCTTAATCCTGACAACGGAAAACTTGCTGACGATTTAGTAGTTATAAACTACCAAGACCAAGAAATCAATAAGATGAGGGAGTATTCAAGACTTACCCGCGGCAGATTTGCTGAAAAGGAAGACGAAATTGTACTATCTGAAAGCTTAGTAGAGAAAAATAAACTTAAAATAGGCGATCGTGTAGAACTTGATTTAGGCAAAAGGTTTCTAAATGGCGAAGAGATAGGTGCCACAAGTGCAAATACTGGCAGAGAAAAATTTGAGAGCCAAGGTTCTAAGAGTTTTACTTTAGTTGGTGTTTATGGAGATGTCTACAACAAGTACAGTAAACAAAGTTTTGCTTTAGGGTTACAAGATAAAATGACCATCTTCAGGACTTTTGTAAAATTTCATTCTTTCGAAGAAGCATATAGAGATAGAGATAAAATTCAAGCAGAAATCAATCAGACCTTGGGCAAAAGAGTTACTTTAGAATTTTCTGAAAGTCTCATAAACTATTACGGAGTAGAAAACGAACCCTTACAAAATATAATGAGCACAGCTGTTCTTGTTCTATCAGTTCTTGGATGTCTATTGGTCTTTGTGTTTTTTATAAAAAACATCTTTTGGGTTTGGGGGCTAAGGAAGATTCGAGAGCTTTCCATTTACAAGTCTATAGGATCTACCAATGGACAAATATATCTCTTGCTCCTAAAGGAAGGACTTCTTACATCTGGAATTCCAATACTTTTAGGACATCTTGTAGGCTTTTTCTCTATATATTATCTGTACAAAAACATTCAAATAGACAAACAATTAAGTGAATTTAATCTAGTAAACTTTAATCCCTTATTAAGTTTAGCAATAGTTTTAGTTTCTTTTATTATTGTGGCACTAGCCATTAAATCCCCTGCGAAAAGGATTTCTAAAATAGATATTATAGACGGTATAAGAGGGAATATAGATTTTTCCAAATCAAAGAAGAAAAGAGCAAAAGATTTTTGGAAGGAATTAAAACTCAATAACTTAGCTTCAATAAAATCACAGAGATATATTTCTGCCATAGGGATAATAATTATTTCAGTGTTTATAATCATCATAGGCATCTCAAGTTACTACAGAGATTTTTCGTTTTACGATGATGGCTATAATTTCTCTGTTGATTATTTTAGTGAAAACAACCAAGTCCCAAAAATATTAAAAGAAATTGTAGATAAAATTCCTAACGAGAAGTCATATATTTCAAAAGATAAGTATGTTAAAGTAGAAAACAATAACGAATTCTCAAAAGAAGCAAAGTCAGCTGGATTAGACGAGGAAGCTAGAAAGAATATAGAAAAATATAAGTCAGAAGGTATGGATGGATTTATCATCGCCTTGGAAGAAAAAGATTTAAAAGAACTTGGAGGAAAGAAGGGTGAATTTGTCCTCTACAATACAATTCAAGAAGATTCTTCTATTCCAATAGCTAAGGCAAAGAGAATTCCATATTTTGAAAACCCACAGACTTTAGATATTAACTTAAATGATCATAAGAAGACGATTGAAATTTCAAAGACAATTACAGATTTGGGAAAATATAAGTCGAAAACAAGACCATTTGATGTAAAAGTTTATACAGATTTTGACACTTATTTTAAACTTATGGAAGAAGCAGGCGATGAGAAATACAAAAATTATGCCTATACATTAAATATGAAGATAAAAGATTCGGATACCAAAGATGTAAAAGAATATGTAGAGGCCATGATTAGAAGTAAAATCTCACCAGAAGATCGCTTTAATATCACAACAGGTGAGGAGACCGCAAAAAATGAATATAATGATTTGAAAAGTCTAATAAAAATTGTAATAGGAATTGCATCAATCATCTTTGTACTAAATATCACCAATGGTTACTCATCCATTAATTTAAGTCTCATGAGTAGAAAAAAAGAAATCGGAAGTCTTTACTCTTGTGGAATGGATGTAGATGAGTTAAAGAACATCTATCAAAAAGAATTTATTGGAGAACAGATAAAGTCCTTTACAATTTCTATTATGGTGAGTTTAGGTGTTATTTTTATAATATCGATAATTGCTCCTGATTTAAGAATGAGTACTTTAATAAAATATTATGACTACAAAAGCTTCCTAGGATTCTCACTAGTCGTCTATGGTATTAATCTAGTCATCTATCACTTCTCCTTAAAGAGAATATTAGATAGACCAACTATTGATTTGATTAGGACAATTTAGAATAATATCCTTTTCTAGTAATTTTATATTGTTAATATAATTAGCTAAGTTATATAATGAAAATATAAACTAGAAACGGAGTAAGTATGCTTGTTAGAAGATTTGAAAAAAAGGATGCTAAAGAGGTTTCCAAACTTATTATAAAAACTTTAAGAACAACAAATATAAAAGATTATTCAAAAGCCTATATTGAAAAAGGTGTAAGGATTTTAAATGCTAAAAATATAATAGAAAAATCTCTAACTAGACATTTTTATGTGGTCTGTCTTGATGAAAAAATTATTGGCTGTGGATCTATAGGATACGATGAAGAAAAGGAAGAGTCTTGTTTTTATACTATTTTTGTTTTGCCTGAATATCAAGGAAGTGGAATAGGAAGGTTAATTTTGGAAAGTCTTGAAAGGGATGAATATGCTATAAAGTCAAAAAAAATTATCGTTCCTTCTTCTATTACTGCAAAATCTTTTTATTTAAAGTTGGGCTATAAGAGAAAATATCCAAGTGATATTCCAAATGAAGATGGCTTATTTATATTAGAAAAATCTAAAAATATTTGAATTATTTTAAAAAGAGTAGTAATAGAATGAAACAGAAAATTATTAAGAGGTAAAGATGGTAAATAAAAAAATAAAAGCAAATAAAGTTTCTTTAAGGCTCCATTGACTACAAAGGGAGTTAAAAAGATTGACCCTGTTAAGGATAATGATAAGATTAAAGATTTAGAAAGAAATATAATTGACAATAAGAAAAATGCATTTACAAAATTTAAGGTTGATACTTTAAAATTTAGAATATATTTAGATGACGATGATGATTTTAATTTTAAATCTTTGGTTAAAAAAATAGAAGATAAAAAAGCAAAAGCTGAAATTATCCAAGCTAATTTAAGTGAGACAAAAGATGGTCTAATGGTTAGCCACAGATATGCTACTATTCATCCTGTATTAGAATATGCAATGATTGTAGTTGTTCCAAAAAAATCATCCAAAGAATTTAGTAAAAATGTAAATGAATTTGTAAATGAAACTTTCAACCACTACAAACCTTTGTGGATTATTGGAGATGCTTCTGATATTCTTGATAAAAAACAAGAAAAAGAAGATGGAGTTATGGTTACAAAAGATGCTAAAGATATAAGTAAGTTTATAGAAAATCTAGGTAAACAAAGATTTTGGAACAGAGAAGGTTCAATTTAAACATTTATAGATAAGAGCTTAGTAATCGCTAAGCTCTTATTTTTATAGAATAGTTTTATTTAATCCTTTAAAAAATTAAGTCAAGTCCATAATATTGTATAAAATTTACTAGCTCAATATTTACTATTTCATTTTAATATATAATTTAGAAGATGTTATCCAATCCTCATTGATATCAATGAGGATTGGTCCTATTATACTGATAGCTGAATCTTCATTAGGAAAGATTCTAATTACTTTTTCACGTCTTCTTACTTCTTCGTTTAGTCTTTCTAAGCAATTAGTTGTCCTAAGTTTGCTATGAATTATATCATTAGCTAAATAGACAAAGGCATCTTCAAATCCTTCATCTAAGGTTTTTAAAGAGTTTTGATATTTATTTTCGGTTTCGTATTTTAAGAAGATCTCATCTTTCATTTTTCTTGCTAAGCCCATATCATGGATTTTAAATAGTGCCTTGATATCAGTTCTAAATTCTTCAGTGTTTTTCTTTGGTGTTTTTGATAGGATATTTCTTAAGATATTTTGTAAGTAGATAGATAAAGTAAAATTTTTTTTACAAACTTGCTTTTAAATTTGATCTTATTATAGTAAATATATAGAAAAAATCAGAAATTTTATTGTATAAATTAATGAAAAATTAAAAGGGGTTAGAAATGTATCGACTTTATCAAAAAAATGAACTTAATTTTGCAATTTTTTGGATTGTAATTTACTGTTTGATTACTACTTCTATTAGGGGAAATTTTGGGGATGAAAGTTTCTTTATGCTCATCGGACTAATCTTTATTGCTTTTTCTATTACTTTTTTTATAAATAATCATAAGCTTAAAGAAAAATATGGTCTTGATAAGTATCCAGAAAATTCCAAGAGATATTTGTACTTTATTCCAGTATGGATTCTTGTAACTGGCAATTTATGGGGTGGGCTTAATCTTGTTTATTCTGGGATTTCCCAGGTATGGTCTATTATTTCAATGCTTTTAATTGGATACATAGAAGAGATAATTTTTCGTGGTTTTTTATTTAAGGCTATTCTAGAAAAAGATGGGGCAAAAAAGTCTATCATAATTGTAGCTATAACTTTTGGCATTGGTCATATTGTTAATCTATTTGCTGGCCAAGCGAGTCTAGAAACGCTAGCTCAAGTATTTTTCGCCATAGCTTGGGGTTTTATAATGGTAGTTATTTTTTATAAAAGTAAGAGTTTAATTCCATGCATTATTGCACATGGATTGATAGATGCTTTTTCTAAATTTGGCGTAGAAGGTTCATTTTCTCAGAGTATTTATATAGGTGCGACAATTATAATTGCATTTTTTTATTGCAAATATTTGTTGAAACTTGAGGATAAATAAAATTTGGTTTGGTTGAATTTACTTTTAATAATGTTTTAAATAATATAATAGGAAAAAACAAAGGGATTAGATCAATATAAAATTGTGTCATATAGTATTTTTAAATAACAATAAATTAATTTAATCTTAGCTTGTTCTTATTACAAACAATAAAGATGATATAATAATGTAAAGAAGTAAAAAGATTTGCTTGTAGAAAAATTTAATAATATTTAGCATTGAAATGCGTTAGAGGAACAATAGATAGCAGATTAGAAATATGTAGTAGTAGATTAAAAAATATAAATTTGAGTTTATTGTGTATCCTTATGACAATAATTTCAGCATTTATGCTATTAGCTGGACTTTGTGGAGGCAGTATTTTATATAATATATTCACAATTTTTATTGGACTGTTTGGAACATTTTTTTTGGAGCGGCAACATTGTTTTACATTAGAAATATTTTTATAATCAAACCTGTTTTGATTTTAGAAAACGATGGATTTTATGAAAATTCAAGCATATTGTCTATGAAAAATTCTTTAATAAGTTGGGACGCAGTTAAGAAGATAAAAATATGCCTATGATGGGTCAAGGAATGGCATCAATATTTTTGAAAAATCAGGATGCATATTTGGATAAGTTACCATTATTTAAAAGGTTAATAACTAAAAAGTTGCTAAAAAAGTTTCTAATCTTATTAAAAAAATTTTAAGAACAACTAATATAAAAGATTATTCAAACGCTTATATTGAAAATTGAGTAAGAATATAAAATTCTGAAAATATAGTAGAGAAATCTCAATTTATACATTTTTATGTGGTATGTAATGATGAGAAAATTATTGGTTGTGGATCTATTGGATATGATGAAGATAAAGAAGTATCTTGTTTTTATACTATTTTTGTTTTACCAGAATATCAAGATAGGGTAGTTGGAAATAAGATTGTTAGAACTCTTGAATATGATGAATATACTAAGAAGTCGAAAAAAATTATAGTTCCATATTCTATAACTGCAAATCTTTTTATTTAAAATTGGGCTATAAGAGAAATATTCAAGTGATAATTTAAATGAAGATGGATTATTTATTTTAGAAAAATCAAGGTATAAAAAATTATAAATTAGTATTTGATATCATAATTTTAAATGAGATTGCTTATAGATGTTTTTATAAAGAAAAGCTGTAAAATATTGTTATTATTTAATAAAAAAGACAGTAATTAAGTGAAAATAGTTAAATATATTAGAATTTAAGGAGGAAAAATATGAAACTAGAAGATTTTACAGATAAAGAACAAAAAGAAATTAATGATGGACTTTCTACTGCAGAAATTAGTGACAAGGAAGCTGGGGATAAAATTTTAGCTCTTGTTCCTGATGGATGGATTAAAAAAATTCCATTTTTTGTTAGAAAACATTCAACAACAAAAACAATAGAAAGAATTGCCAATGATTATCCTGAACTTTTTGCTCTCACAAAAAAAGAAGGAGAACTACCAGAAAAAGAGCGTGAAGAATTAAGAAAAATTATTACTGACATTTTCCGTGAAAAAATGGAAAAACATAATATAAAATAAATTTCTACAATAAAAACCAAATTAATTAATGGAGATAAAATTATGGAAAGAAAAATCAGAGTTACTGGAAAGGGTAAGATAAGCATTAAACCTGACCTAATAAGATTAAATATTAAAGCTTCTGATGTTTTAAAAAAATATGAAGATTGTATAAATAAGTCTTCAAAAAGTATTAAGGAACTAAGAAAAATTATAGAAAACTCTGGACTTAATCCTAAGGATTTAAAAACTACTGAATTTTCTGTCGATACAGAATATAAATCCTACTATGAAAACGATATTTATAAGCGTGAATTTCAAGGTTACAAATATATTCATAACTTATATATAAATTTTCCAAATGATAATGATTTGTTGGGAAAAGTTTTATATGAGCTTTCAAAAAATAAAACTGATTATGAATTTTCAATTAATTATACTGTAAAAGATACAGAATCAGCAAAAAATAAATTACTTGCAAAAGCAGTTGATGATTCAAAAACAAAAGCAGAGATTCTTGCAAAAGCGAGTGGGGTTTTGCTTGGAGAAATAATTTCAATTGATTATTCTTGGGGTGAAATAGAAATTTATTCAAATCCTATAGATGATTTTGCTATTAATGGATCTCAAAGTTTTGAAAGTAAAATAGATATTGATATAGAAGCTGATGATATAGATTTATCTGATACAGTGGCTATAGTTTGGAAGATACAATAAGTTTAAAAAATTAAAAATATTAATTAAGGCGGAAGAGAAATCTTTCGCTATTTTTTTGACAAAAATATTTTTTGAAAGTAGAATAATTCTAAATAGAACAGTTCTAAATAGAACTAAAGGAGGGCTTATGCATTTTTGGGATCAACATAAAAATATTACCTTATATTATGAAGCATTAACAAAATCAATTTGTGATAAATACGATTTGAAACAGTTGGAATATGATATTTTGATGTTTTTACATTTTTATCCTCAATTTAATACAGCCGCTGATATTGTAAAAGTAAGAAAATCTACAAAATCTCACGTATCTACATCCTTAAAAGTTCTTGAACAAAAAGGCCTTATCGAAAAAAAACAAAACACTAAAGATAAAAAGTGTATTGAAATTTATCTTCTAAAAAAATCTGACGAAATTATAGAAGACGGAATCGACATACAAAAAAAATTTATGTGGGATATATTTGAAGGAATTTCAGAAAATGAGATGAAAATTTTTAAGGATGTATTTGATAAAATTTGTAAAAATGCTGACAATTTTTTAAAAGAAAGTGATAATGAAAAAAATGTTTAAAGTTAAAAAACGAAAGCTTTTACTTATTGCTGGAATTGTATGGATAATTGCAGGTTTTAATGTAACAAGGCTTGGAATTATTTCTTATAAAATTATTGATAGAAAGTGGTACATGTACTTATTTTCTCTTATTATTTTTCTGATTTTTGTAAGTATGTTTTATAAAATGACTACAAAACACACAAAAAGAATATTAGGATATGAAGAATATAAGGCTGTTTGGAATTTTTTTGATAAAAAAGCTTATCTAATAATGATTTTTATGATGGGTGGAGGTATAGGATTTAGGGCTATGAAAATTTTTCCTAATATTTTTATAGGATTTTTCTATACTGGTTTGGGATTAGCCTTGACTTATTCTGGTTTAATTTTTATATATAATTTTCTTAAATATAATAAATTATTAAAAAAGGAGAGTTTGTAATGAAAAGTGATACTTATAGTCCAAAAATTTTTGATTTGTTTGAAGTTGTTTTTGATATTGGATATTTAATCTTTGATTTGATTGCAGGAATTTTATTTTATGTTTCTTCAAAAGGAAATATCTTGTTTATTTTGTATGGAATTTTAACTTTGACCTTGTGTTTTGGAGATGCTTTTCACTTAATCCCAAGAGTGAAAAGGGCACTTTATGGGAGTAATGAAAAAATAAGTAGAGAACTAGGAATTGGTCTTCAAGTTTCATCAATTACCATGACTATTTTTTATATTTTACTTCTTTATATTTGGAAATTAACTTTTGCTGAATTAAAGGCTCCACTTATAATTGAAATTACTGTTTGGATAAGTGGTCTTGTTAGAATTTTCGTTTGCTTTTTACCACAAAATAATTGGATTACAAATGAAGGAAATATGAAATTATCTATAATTAGAAATTCAGTTTTTACAATTACAGGAATTGGAATAATAATTTTGTATAAATTTTCTGGAAATACCTACAATTATGATATGACAAGGATGGTCTGGGCAATTATTATCTCATTTGCTTGTTATTTACCAGTAACTTTATTTAGTAAGAAATATCCGAAAATTGGCATGCTAATGATTCCAAAAACTTGCGCCTATATTTGGATGATTATCATGGGACTTCAAATATTATTTAATTGATTAATTAATTTTAAAAGTTTATAATTAAAAATAATTATAAGGAGTCGATATGAAAGATTTTGTAAATATTTTTGAAATTAGTGATGAATTTATAAAAGAATACGCAGTAGCTTGGCTAAATCGTAAAATTTTTAATCTTTATAATAGGATTTTGTGTGTTTTATTGATAATATTTGGTCTAATCTTAATTATCGTTCCTATAAAATACTCAATTGGTCCTGACTTAATATTTATTGGAATTTCTGATATTATAGTTAGTCTTATGTTATCAATAAGCTATCTAATTAATATAAAAAAATATACTAATACAATGAAGTCAAGAATTGAAATTTTAGGAAAAAATATTAGAGAAGTTAAAAATGAAATTCACGACAATCTTTGTATAACTACTAATAACATTAAAGATAGGAGTCATGAAATATTATTATCTTTTCTTGATTATCATTTTGAAAGTAAAAATTATTATTTTCTTATTTTTACTGGTGATATTTTAGTTACATTTAAAAAGAATGGATTTATAGTTGGAAATTTTAATGAATTTAAGAATTTCCTAAGTAAATATCCAAAAAAGAAAAGTAAAAGAGCTCTTATTTTAGGAATTTGTTTGACCATATTAATTTTAATTAATCTTAAATATTTATCTACATTGTATAAATTTTATTTAATTTTTTCAATTTAGTTATTTGGAAAAGTTTAGCTTATTTTCTTATGGGTATAGTATTTCTAAGAATTATAAGGGGGATTTTATGAATCAATATGAAATGGTTGTAGATAAATTAAATAAATTAGGGCTTAATTTTAAAATAGTTAATCATCCACCTGCTTTCACAACAGAGCTAGCTGACAAATTTATCGAAGGGCATGAGGGAGTTCGTACAAAGTCTATGTTCTTAACAGATAGGAAAAAAAGAAATTTTTATCTTGTTATTCTTGATGAAAGTAAAAGATTAGATATGGATTTTTTTAAGGACTTAGTTGGTGAGAAAAAAGTAAAAATGGCATCAGAAAAGTCTTTGATGGAAAAAATGAAGCTTCCAGCAGGAGTTGTTTCTCCATTTGGTTTATTAAATAATGAAGATCACGATGTTAAATTTTTTATGGATAAGGAAATTGTTGATGAGGAAATAATGACCTTCCACCCAAATACAAATGAAAAAACTCTATTTATTAAAACAAAAGATTTGTTTAAATATCTTGAAAATATAGGATATGATATAAATCTTGTAGAATTATAAATTTACACCTAGGAGAATAGGTGATTTTTTATAAATTATTATAGATTGGGTATAAAATTTACAAGAAAAATTTTATTGTAAATTAGGAGAAATGTATGGAAAAATATATTTGTATTCAAGATACCTACGGAGAAAGATTTCAGTATTGTTGGGGTTGTGGTCCGAAAAATGATATGGGACTCCATTTAAAATCATATCCAAGTGAAGATGGAAAAAGTGTTATAGCAAAAATTATTCCAGATAAAATGTATACAGGGGGAGTTCCTCAAAATTTATTTGGTGGCATGATTGCAATGATTTTTGATTGCCATGGCACAGCTTCTGCAGCTTATTTTTCACATAAAAATAAAGGCTTGGTCCTTAATAAAAATACAGTAATAGAAAGATTTATCACTGCAAGGCTTGAAGTTGATTTTAAAAAGCCAACTCCAATGAATGAAGAAATTTTAGTTTCAGCAAAACTAATTGAACTTGGAGAAAGAAAAGCAATAATTGAAATGGAAATGAAAGTAAAAGGAGAAGTAAGGGCTAAGGCGAAAATGATTGCTGTTAAAGTAAAAGATAATATGTAAGAATTTACCAACTCTAAGTTTTAAATTTTAGGGTTGGTTTTTATTTGAAAATTAGCAAAAAATTGGGTAATTATTTATTAATAAATCAATTACAAGAGGTGTTTTATGAACAAGTTTTATATAATTATAATTTTTTTATTAATTTTCTTTATTTATCTAAACAAAAAAATCCCTCAACTCAAAGGCAAAATGGGAGAGACTGCTGTAAAGATTCTATTAAATAAATTAGATAAAGAAAAATATAAAGTTATTAATGATGTAATTTTTGAAAATAAGTTTGAAAATAACAAAAGTTCTCAAATAGACCATTTAGTGGTTTCTAAATATGGAATTTTTTGTATAGAAACAAAAAATTATAAGGGATTAATTTATGGTGGTGAAAATTCCAGACAATGGACTCAAAATATTTATGGTAAAAAATATAAATTTATGAATCCAATTTTTCAAAATTATGGGCATATTAAAGTTATAGAGAATTTGCTTGTGGAAAATTCTTTTAGTGAAATTCCAATATTTTCAATTATTGCTTTTGAAAAGGAAGCAAAATTAAATATAAAAGCTAAAAAAGCAAATATAATAAAAATTCCATACATAGTAGATACAATTAAAGATTTATCTCAAGAAGAAGTTTTAAATGATGATCAAGTGAATAAAATATATAATTTGATAATGGAAGAAAAATTAAAGGATAGGTCAATAAAAGAACATGTAAAAAATATTAAAGAGCGAAAAGAATCGGAAAAAGATCTGATAAATAAAAAAATCTGTCCAAAATGCGGTGGGAATCTTATTTTAAGAGAAGGCAAGTATGGAAAATTTTATGCTTGCACAAATTTCCCAAAATGTAGGTTCACTTGTGATTATTAATAATAAATCAAAAACCATTTACAAAGAAAAATTGTAAATGGTTTTTTAAAATAAATTTACTTTACATTAGTAGTAAAATAAAATTATTGAATTTAAAATTGACAAAGAAATTTTTATATTGTAGTATAAGCTTATATTAAAAATTAACATTTAATTTTAATTAGATAACAAGAAAAAGGAGGATAATATGGAAAAGAAAAAATCGGTTCGATTACCTAGCTTTTTTGAAGCAATTCTACCAATTATTACCATGGTTTCATTGATGATTTATGTTTTTGTTTTCGCGAAAGAAAAAGTTGATGGGGAAATGGAAGCAATTTATGACGGAGCTCATATGCCGCTTATTTGTGGAATAATTGTAGCATGCATTGTAGGAATTATTTGTGGACATACATTTAAAGAAATGCTAGCAGGAATGATTGATAGGATTAATACAACTTTGGACGCAATTTTAATTTTACTTACTGTAGGTTTATTAATTTCTTCATTTATGATGAGTGGAACAATTCCTGCTTTAATTTATTATGGTCTAGAATTATTAAATCCAAAATTATTTTTGCCGATAGGTTGTATTATTACAGCTATTGTAGGGCTTGCTTGTGGGTCATCTTGGACTGCAACTGCAACGATTGGTATTGCTTTTATGACGATTGGACAAGGACTTGGAATTAATCCTGCAATAACTGCTGGTATGGTAATTTCTGGAGCCTATATTGGAGATAAATTTTCTCCCTTGTCTGATACAACAAATCTTGCTGCTGGAGTTTCAAAAACAGGTTTATTTGATCACGTAACAGCAATGATTTCTACTACTGGTCCTGTATTTTTAATTTCATTAATTTTATACACAATTTTGGGACTTAGGGCAAATGTTGTAAATTATGACCCTACAATTGCTGAAGGAATAAAAACTTCCCTCGCAAGTAATTTTAATTTAAATCCTTTGGTTTTATTACCAATTCTTATTATTGTTTTAGTCTGTGTATTAAGGATCGAGGGACTTGCAGGAGTAATGATTTCTGTTGTTGTTGGAATTATTTTTTCACAAATATTTCAAGAAACTAAATCCTTGGCTGAAATTTTTGAGATTTTACACTATGGACCGGAGATAGAAACTGGAAATACTTTTGTTGATGCAGCTTTGGTAAAGGGTGGTATGGGCAATCAAATGTGGACTGTAAATTTAATTTTACTTGCAGTATCTTTTGGTGGAGCTTTGGAAAAATCTGGAGTTGTTGAAAAATTATTTGCTCACTTAAAAGAGAAAATAAATTCAGTGGGCGGATTAGTATTTACTACAATGGCAACTTCAATTTTCTGCGATGCTACCATGTGTGATCAATTTTTAGGAATTGGTGTTCCAGCTCCTTTATATGAAGATAAATATGACGAGATGGGTCTTTCAAGAAATTTCCTATCAAGAACTTTGGAAGATGCAGGAACCTTGTGGGCAGTAATGTTTCCGTGGACAGCTTGTGGGGCATATCAAATGAAAACTTTAGGAGTAAATCCACTTTATTATTTCCCATTTGCTTTTGTAAACTTATTAAGCCCTATTTATGCTCTTACAACAGCATATTTAAAAAGAAATATATTCTGGGCAGATGGATCTTACACAAATGTTTTTGGAAAAACAAAAATGAAAAAGAGGGCGCACGCTCCAAAAGAAGTAGAAGAATATGCAATTAATCAATTAAATAAATTAAGAAAAGAAGGAAAAGCTCCTGAAATTTCATTATAAAATCCTCCAATAAAAAAAGGAGATTTTCTTTCAAAAAAATAATGCTATACAAAAAAGTATAGCATTATTTTTTATTCTTTAATTTTTTTAGCTTCCTTTGGAACCTTATCAAAAATTCCTGTAACCATAAGAGCGATTGCTCCATCACCTGTAACGTTACAAGCTGTTCCAAATGAATCTTGAAGGGCAAATATAGAAAGCATTAGGGCTGTTCCTGTATCATTAAAGCCTAAGACTGAAATAATTAATCCTAAACTTGCAACTACAGTTCCTCCTGGAACTCCTGGAGCTGCTATTGCGAAAATTCCAAGAAGAGCAATAAATACAATCATATTAGCAGTTGTTGGCAATTGTCCTGTTAGAATTTGTGAAACTGTCATTACAAAAAATACTTCTGTTAGGACTGAACCACATAGGTGGGTGTTTGAACAAAGTGGAATTACAAAATCTCTGATTTTTGGATCTAAAGTTTTTGATTTCCTAGCACATTTAAGGGCAACTGAAAGGGTTGCTGCTGAGGACATTGTTCCTAAAGCTGTAAGATAAGCTGGCAAATAATGGCGGAAAACTTCTTTTGGATTTGTTTTTGAGAAAAGTCCTCCCAAAGAATATAAAAGTGTCATCCAAACAAAGTGTCCTACAATAACAATTAAAATTATTTTTATAAAAACTGGCAATTCTTGTAAAACTACTCCTTCATAAGCTAAAACTGCAAAAGTTGAAGCTATATAAAAAGGAAGCATATTAATAACAATAACATCTACAATTTTTAAAACAATATTATTAAGCTCTAATAATAAATTTTCCCAAGTTTGTGATTTTGTAAGAATTACGGCAATTCCAAAAATTATTGATGTAACAAGGGCAGTCATTACTGGCATAATTGGATCAATTGATAATTTAAAAATTGATTCTGGAATTTCCTTAGCTCCTGTAACATTTGATGCAATATTTAAGTGTGGAATTATAGCTTTTCCTGCCAAAAAACTAAAAGTTCCTGCACCTATTGATGATAAATAGCAAATTAATAGGGTTACTGTAAGTATTTTTCCTGCATTTTCTTTAAGTGAAACAATTGCAGGCGTTACAAAACCAAGAATAATTAAAGGAACAATATAGCCTATCATATCGCCAAGAATAGTTTTTATTGAACTAACAACTAAAATCGCAGATTCATTTGCAATCTGTCCAATAAAAATACCAACAACAATTCCCATCACTAGTTTGAAAACTAATGAATTGAAAAAGCTTTTCTTTTTCATTTTTTATACCTCTTTCATTCAATTTAATAATATTCTACATTAAATTAACAAAATTACAATACTATAATAATCTTTTATTGTAATAAATTATATTAATCATAAAGTTTTGCTTGGCTTAAATACATTTTTTTGTAAAGTCTACCATCTTTCATGAGCTCTTCGTGATTTCCATTTTCTGTAATTTTTTTATTATCACAAACAATAATCCTATCAGCATATTTTGTTGATGAAAGCCTGTGAGAAATAAAAAGCGAAGTTTGTCCTTTTGAAATATCCAGCATTTTTTCAAAAATTTCTTGTTCACTTCTTGGATCAAGAGCACTTGTTGGCTCATCCATTATAAAAAATTTCCCTTCATGGACCATTGATCTTGATAGGGCTAGTTTTTGTCCAATTCCACCAGAAGGTTCGACAGAATTTTTTGAAAAAAGGAAAGTTAAGAATGTATCTTCTTTATTTACTAGCTTGTCTATCCAAGATTTCAAATTCAAAAGATAAAAAGATTCTTCCATTTTTTCTCTCTGATAATTTGTAATCTCACCCAACAAATTTGCTGAAATATTTTCAGAAATTCTAAAAGGAAATAATCTAAAATCTTGAAAGGTTGGGGATAGGATTTTGTAATATGTTTTTGTATCAATATCATTTATATTAATCCCATTCAAATAAATATTTCCTTTTGTGGGTTTATAAAATTTGCACAAAAGTTTTACAATTGTAGATTTTCCAGCACCATTTTTCCCTACAAGAGCTACGGTTTCTCCATTTTTAATTTCAAAAGAGCAATTTTCCAAAATATTTTCCTTTGATTTTGGATATTTAAAGCTAACATTATCAAATTTAATAGTGATGTTTTCTGTGTTTATTTTTTTGATTTTTCCCTCATCAAAATTTTCTTCTTTTTGATTTAAAAAATCAAATAAGCTTTGAAGTTGAGAATTAAAGGCAATTACTTGGGCATAATTTTTTTGTATTTCCTTGCTTGCATTTATTAAACTTATTAATGAGTTAAAATATAAAGTAAAATCAGCAAGGCTTATGGCTTTTTCTATAAGCTTAACTATAAGAAAAAACAAAGATCCAAGTATAGAAAAATTAGAAAATACATTCATAAGCCCAACATAAATTCCATTTTTTGTATAATATGCACTAGAATTTTTTACTAATTTTTTATGGAACATTTCAGACTTTTTCAAAATAAAATCTTCTCCATTATAAATTTTTATATCTTTAAAATACCTGTGATCTTGAGAAAAATTTACAAAAAATCTATAAGCCCTTAGTTTTGGTATATCATTTTTTTGATAGTCTAATTCATTTTTCTTTATTAATTTTACAATTTTTTTATTTAAAAGTATTAAAATAAGTACCACAAGTACAACCAAAACTGATAATTTCATTAGAATTATTAAAGAAAAGATTCCGGTTATAGCAAGATTCAAAGATAGTGTAAAGGTGTCAACTACCTTATAAATTTCGAAAATTGCAAAATGAGATTTTTCCATTTCATCTTGAATTTTTTTGCTATCAGATTTTTCTATTGGAAGCTTAATTGCTTTTTCACTTAACTTAAAAGTATAAATTTCAATAAATGACTCAAAAGCTTCAGTAATTAAATTAGCATTTAACCTATTAACTAATCCTCTTATTAAATCAAAAATTAAAACTAAAAAAGCAATTATAAAAATTATTTTTAATCTTTTTTGTCCGTATATTTCATCAATTATTAATTTTGGTGCAATAATAGAAAAAAGAGGAAGTATTCCCATAATAAGGGAAAATACTACAAATTTTTTGATGAAATTTTTGTGTATTTCATTTATTTTTTTTAATAATTTTAAAATATTTTTCATACTTCCTCCTTATAATTTTTTGCTTGAAGATTGTATAAATCTTTGTAATCAGAATCATTTCTCATAAGTTCTTCATGGCTTCCTGTAGATTTTATTTCCCCATCTTTTAGATAGACTATCCTGTTGCAAAATTTTGTCGATGCAAGTCGATGAGAGATAAAAATTGAAGATTTGTTCTTGGTTAAATCATTATACAAGGTATATAATTCTCTTTCTGCAAGAGCGTCAAGTTGGGCGGTGGGTTCGTCTAAAATTAAAAGTTTTGAAGAATTTTTTTCAATACTTCTTGCCAAATATAATTTTTGCTTTTGTCCACCAGAAAGATCAACTCCATCATCATCTAAAATTCTAAGCAAAGTTTGATTATCTTTTTTGTCAAAAGATTCTATAATTTTACTCAAATGAGTAAGCTCATAAGTTTTTTCTAGATTTTTATTAGAATCGTTTAACAAAATATTCTCTTTAATAGAAAATGGAAGAATTTGAGAATCTTGGAAGACAGCTGAAATCAAACTATTATAATCATAATTCAGATTTTTGAAATTTTTACCATTAATAAAAATTTCCCCTTCATATGACTTATAAAAACCTGCAAGAATAAGAGCGAGAGTAGATTTTCCAGCTCCATTTTCTCCTACTAAGGCTATTGATTCATTATTGTTTATGGTTAGATTTATATTTTTTAGGACATATTTATCAGAGTTTGGATATTTAAATGATAAATTTACTAAATCGATTTTTAAATTTTTTGGTAAATCTTTATTTTCAAAAGATTTTTGATAAGGATTTATGATTTTAAAAAACGGTTTAAATCTTGTAAGATTATCAAAAAAATCATTAAAAATCCACATAAACAAATTGTTAAAATTTACAAAGGCTAAAATTGCAGTAAAATAAACATAAAAATCGCCAATGTCAAGCTTTTCACTCATCAAATTTGTAATAAGCCAATACATAATAAGAGCATCTCTAATAAAATTTATAAGTCTTACAAGGCTATAAATTTTATATGTTTTTTTATCTGTTCTAACTAGGTATGCTATCCTATCTTGGTTGGTTTTTTTATAAAAACTTTTAAAGACATTTATAAAATCAAAAATAAGTATATCTTGTTTTGATAAGGGAGACCTTAGCTCATTGTTTAATTTTGTAAATTTATTGTAGTTTTCGTTTTGGTCATTCCAAAATTTAGAAAATTCTCTAGGTATTTTATTTGCAATAAAGGTTGAAATAATTGTCAAAATTATTATCAAAGCCAAAAAAATTCCACCAATTTTTAAAAAAATCCACAAAAATCCTGCAATAGAAGTTAGGGATGCTAAAAATTCTGGCAAAGTCATCATTACAGCACCTGCTCCTAAAAATGGACTGTCGACAGCCTTATTGGCACTATTTATTTTTTCGGATTCAGATTTTTTCATTTTTGCTTCATAGGGAAGATAGAGGGCGTATTTTGTTACCATATTCATATATTTATACCTAATATTATTCATTTTCATACGGTAATTACCCATGATATAAGATTCAAAAAAACTTATAATCGTTGATAGGACTAATAATAAAATAAAAAAGCCTAGCATAAAATCAAGTCCATTTTGATAATTTTTCAATATGTAGGCAGGCGAAATAATCCATATAAATGGTTTTAAGCCTATAAATATGGAGTAAAGTATGATTAATAAGTACATGCTTGGCTCATACTTAGCCATTGATTTAAAAATATATTTTAATTCTTTCATAAAAAGCCTAAACGGCATCCTCCTTGTTGTAGTAAGTCAAGGAGCTTTTCCTCACTTACAAGTTACTAATTTCCTCTTTATTCTTAATATTATTGTTCATTTTTCTTCTCCTTTCTTTAAAGCTAATTTAATATTAGCAATTTAATTTATTGAAGTCAAAAAAAGATGGTAAGAACCATCTTAATTTTCTAATATTTCAATAGCACATTTTAAACCATCAAGGGCTGATGAAATTATTCCACCGGCATATCCTGCACCTTCTCCAATCGGTCTTAAATTTTTAAATTTTAATGTAGAATAATTTTTATTTCTTTCAATTCTAATTGGACAAGAAGTTCTTGTTTCAACTCCTGTTAAAATTGCATCGTCATCAGAGAAAGCTTTCAATTTTTTGGAAAAATCAATTAGGGCAAGTTTTATGGCTTTGTTGATTTTTTCTGGATAAATCTCATTTAAATTTGCAAATTTATAAGAAGGTTTATAAGTTGGCTCAATTTCTCCCAAATCTTTTGATACTAGACCATTAATATAATCGCTAACTTTTTGAACAGGAGCTGTATAATTTCCTCCACCAAGAATGTATGCTTTTTCTTCTATTTCTCTTTGAAATTTTATACCAGCAAGATTATCATCTCCCAAAATTTCTGGTCCAATAGCACAAACAATGGCAGAATTTGAATTATAATTACCCCTATCATGATAGCTCATTCCATTTACACAAAGACGATTTTCTTCACTTGATGCAGGAACAACATAGCCGCCAGGACACATACAAAAAGTATAAACAGAAATATTTTTACTTTTATCAAAATATTTAAGGGCATAGGAAGCTTGAGGAAGCCTATCGTCATTGATTTTATATTGGCTAAAATTAATATCTTTTTGCAAATGTTCAATCCTAAAACCAACTGCAAAATTCTTTTGACTTATATCAACATACTTATCTAGCATTATAAGAGTATCACGAGAAGAATTACCCAAGGCAAGAACATATTCATCTGCTTGGTATTCATTTTTATTCGTCATAAGAGATTTTATTTCTCCATTTTCAATATTTAAATCCGTAAAAATTTCATTAAAATGAAAATTTCCGCCCATTTCAATAATTTTTTTCCTAATATTTATTATGACTTTTCTTAAAAGATCTGTCCCAACATGGGGCATTTGGGTATATAAAATATCTTCTGGGGCACCATTTTCAACCAAAATTCTAAAAACTTCTCTAGACCTTTTATCCTTTGACCTTGAAGTAAGTTTACCATCAGAAAAAGTACCGGCGCCTCCTTCACCAAATTGAATATTTGACTCAGGATTTAATTTTAAATTTTTAATAAAATTATCGATAGTTTTTACCCTATCTTCAATTTTTTCTCCTCTTTCAATAAGAGTAACTTTAACACCATTTTTACAAAGAGCATAGGCACAAAAAAGTCCAGCTGGTCCAGAACCAACAATTATAGCAGATTTTATTTTATTTTTATTTGTTAAATTTAAATCTTCTTCAACAAATTCACCAATATCATTTTTTAATTTTTTTATGGTTTTTTTATCAATTTCACAATCAAGCAAAACTTGATAAACATAAAAAATACCACGCCTTGCATCAATTGATTTTTTATAAATTTTAAAAGAATCAATTTTTCTATTAATTTTTTCTTCAATAGCTTTCTTCAAATTATCTTTATTGTCCACTTCGTATGGAATTTTAATATTTCTAATAATATACATAAGACATCCTTTCTTACTAATTTTATCAGATTTTCCATGTTAAATAAATTTAAAATATTATATAATTAATAAGGGGAATTTATGAAAGTTACTTTAGTTGAAAATAAATTAGAAAAAGAAAAAATTTCATCCTACATATTAAATGATCTAAAATCATGGTTTGAAGATGAGGATGCTGTAAAAAATTACATAGAAAAATCTAAAGATTATTATTTTTTCAAAGCAAGTGAAAAAACAAAAAATCTTGGCTTTATAGTTTATAAAAAAACTTCGGATTATACTATTGAAATATTTGTAATGGGAGTTTTGAAAAATTACCATAGAAAAAATATAGGAAGAAATTTATTTGAAAATTCTATTGAAATTTTAAAAAAATATAATTATGAATTTGTCCAAGTAAAAACTTTAAAAGAGGGAATAGATGAGGGCTATGATAAAACAAATAAATTTTATCAAGCTTTAGGATTTAGAAAATTTGAAGTGATTGAAGAGATTTGGTCGAAAGATAATCCTTGCCAAATCTATGTAAAAAGTATTGTTTGACAAGGCAATTAAATAATGTTTATCCTAAAAAATGGTAATTTATAAAAAAATATTTGACAATATAAAAAACAGGTCTTATAATAAACACAACAATAATTTATTTATAAAAATTTATGAAAAAAAGAGTAGACTTGTGGAAAAGCACAGAGAGTTGGAGTTTGGTGAGATCCATCCTTTGAAATAAGTTCGAAAATCATTTTTCTTTTGCATGTCTGAATTATAGTAAGATATGTCGCCATGGTTGGCGTTATCAAAACCCGGCATTGTTTGATGCTTGAAGTGCTTATTTTTATATAAGAATAAAGGTGGTAACGCGGAATTTTCGTCCTTTGTCTAAATTTTAGACAAGGGACTTTTTTAATGAATAAATATTGTAATAAATTTTTGGAGGATAGAATGAAAAAATTATCAAGAAGTCAATTTTTACAAGTTAGTGTAATGCTATTTGGTTTATTTTTTGGAGCTGGAAATTTAATTTTCCCTCCACTTTTAGGAAACCAAGCAGGATCTTTAACATTTATTTCTTTATTAGCATTTTGCGTTACTGCAATTATATTTCCTGTTATGGGCGCAATAGTTGTTGGGAAAACTGAAGGATTAACAAATCTATCAAACAGAGTTTCTCCTTTGTTTTCTGTAGTCTTTACTACAGCTATATATTTATCAATAGGACCTGGACTTGGAATACCAAGAGCTGGATCAGTTCCTTTTGAAATGGCAATAGCGCCTTATATACCACAAGAATTTAATATGAATCTTGCTAGATTTTTATACACTTTGGTATTTTTCTCAATAGCCTTGTTTGTATGTTTAAAACCAAATAAATTAGTAAAAAGAGTTGGAAAATATTTAACACCTACACTTTTAGTCATGATAGTTTTTATGTTTTTAAAAGTTATAACAATGGAAAAAAATATAGCAGCTCCTGTTGGAGAATATAAAAATGCTCCTTTAGTTAAGGGATTTTTGGAAGGATATAACACCATGGATGCTGTTGCTGCCTTAAATTTTGGTTTTGTAATAGCCCAATCCATAAAAAGATTTGGAATAAAAGATAAAAATGAAGTTACAAATTATACAATAAAAGCAGGACTTGTAGCAGGAGCAGTTTTATTTTTAGTTTACACAATGCTTGCAAGTGTAGGAATGATAGGATCATCAAAACTTGTTGGGGCAGAAAATGGTGCTGTAATATTAACCTATGCAGTTAAAAATGTTTTTGGAAATTTTGGATTAGTTTTACTTGCAGCAATATTTACTCTTGCATGTCTTACAACTTGCATAGGACTAATAACAAGTGGTGGAGAATATTTTGAATCATTATTTAATTACAAATTATCATACAGAAAATGGGTTTTAGTTTGGACATTATTTTCATTTTTGATGGCAAATTTTGGATTAAATAAATTATTAGCTTTCTCAGTTCCACTTTTGACAATAATATATCCAGTTGCCTTGGTATTAATATTAATGGGAATAAGCCATGTTTTTGTAAATTATTCAAAAGAATCCTATCTATTTACAGCAAGTCTATCAGTTTTCCTTCCATTTGTAGAAGTATTAAATAACTCATTTGGAATAAAATTATGGTTTGTAACAAATTTAGTAGAATCTTTACCATTATATAAAGAAGGACTTTCATGGTTATTACCAAGTTTATTAGTCCTAGTTATAAGCACAGCAGTTTTCAAATATTTAGAAACATTTCATGAAGATGCAAAAGTTAAAGAAAGATATTAAAAAATAGTCGGGGAAACTCGATTATTTTTATATATATTTTTAATTTTGAAAGAAAATTTACTTAAAATTTAATTTATGATATAATTTTACTAAATTATCGAAACTTTAATACAACTTTGTATTATCGTATTAAATTAAAAGGAGAGAATATGTTAGAAAAAATTAGTAATTTTATTGGACCTATTAATAGTGTTCTTTATTATCCAATTTTAATAATTTTGCTTCTTGCAATTGGGATTTATTTTACATTTAGAACTAAATTCTTGCAAGTTAGATTATTAAAAGAATCAATTAATGTTGTTATGGAAAAACCTGAAGAAGAAGGATCGGTTTCATCTTTTCAAGCTTTGATGGTTTCAACTGCATCTAGGGTTGGTTCTGGAAATATTGTAGGAATTTCTACAGCGATTTGTCTTGGAGGATATGGAGCTGTTTTTTGGATGTGGGTTGTTGCTATAATTGGGGGAGCTAGTGCTTTTGTTGAATCAACTCTTGCACAAATTTATAAAAAAAGAGATGAAAATAATAAATCTTATGGTGGACCTGCTTATTATATTGAACAAGGTTTAAAATCTAGAGTATTAGGAATTGTTTTTGCTATAAGTTTAATTTTAACTTATGCAATTGGTTTTAATATGCTTGCATCTTTTAATCTTCAAACATCTTTCATGACTTATGAATTTTATGATCCAAACAAAACTCCGTTTATTATAGGATTAATTCTTGCAATAATTACAGCAATTTGTATTTTTGGTGGAGGAGATAGGATAATTAAATTTACATCCACACTTGTACCTTTTATGGGTATTGTTTATATTCTAGTTGCTCTTGCAATGATTGTTGTAAATTTTTCATATTTACCAAGTGTTTTTTTAAATATTTTTAAAGATGCTTTTAATTTTAAAGCTATTTTTGCAGGACTTGCTTCATCATCTATGATGTATGGTATTAAAAGAGGACTTTATTCAAACGAAGCTGGTATTGGTTCTGCACCAAACGCTGCTGCAAGTGCTCATATTTCTCACCCAGTCAAACAAGGACTTGTTCAAATGCTTTCTGTATTTATTGATACACTTTTGATTTGCTCAGCTACAGCTTTCATGTGTCTTTCTTCAGGAATTGAACCAAGCGAAGCTTTAAGTGGGGCACCATATGTTCAAGAAAGCCTTTCAACATTATTAGGTGGGTTCGGAAATTATTTTATTTCGTTCTCTCTTGCCTTGTTTACTTTTACTACTTTAATTGGAAATTTATTTTATGTAGATAGTAATCTATCTTATATTAACAAAAAAACACCATCAAAGACTTTTATGACAATTTTTAGAATATTTGCAGTTGTTGTAATAATGTTGGGAGCAATGAGCGAGGTTAAACTTGCTTGGGATGTATCAGATTTATTAATGGGACTTATGGCATTAATAAACTTACCTTCAATTTTATTATTATCTAAAAAGGCGATAAATTGTTTAAAAGATTACGAAAAACAAAAAGCTCAAGGAAAAAATCCAGTATTTAAATCAAAAAATATTGGAATGAATGAAAAACTTGATTATTGGAATTAATTACAAAAAAATAAATAATTTTTAATCACTAATTTATTAAAGTTTGTTGCAATTTGACAAAAAAAGCGAATAATGGTAGGATTTTTATTGCAATTGAAAAGCTTGATAGAGGTGCGGAAAACATTAGTAAAATATTTTTTGAGGGAATTGGAAATATTTGAAAGGGTGATTCACCAAGGGATTTTAAGTCTGCCCAAGGCTTAAGGTTACCGGGACGATTGGAGAATATCTGTCGGACTGCCAAATTTTTGGTGAGCTGTCGTGGTTTATAATTATTATATATTTATATTTTATATTTAAGTCATGGCATTTGTCATGACTTTTTTTGCAATTTGAATCGAGAGGAGTTTTAAAATGAACAATGAAAGAAAATTACCACAGCTTTTGGTAATTTCTTTAGTACCGATAATTGTTTCGATATTTGTTGTAGGAAGTGGTATTGAAACATATGCAAGTTTTTGGGCTTTGCTTCCGCCAGTTGTAGCTATAGTTATGGCTCTTATAACAAAGGAAGTATATTCTTCACTTTTTTTGGGGATAATAATTGGAGCGATTTTAGGATCAAAAAATTCTTTTGCTATATTTTTAGACAATGTAGTAGTAAAAGGATTAACAGAATCAATTTCTCAAACTTCAGGAATTTTTATTTTCTTAATTGTTTTAGGAATTCTCGTAGTTTTAATAAATCAATCAGGAGGATCTAGAGCTTTTGGACAGTGGGCTGGAAAAAAAATAAAATCTAGAAAGCAATCACAACTTGCAACATATTTTTTATGTATAATGCTTTTTATTGATGATTATTTTAATTGCCTAACATCTGGTTCTGTTATGAAACCAATTACAGATTCACACAAAATTTCTAGGGCAAAGCTAGCTTATCTTATTGATGCAACAGCAGCACCAATTTGTATGATTGCACCAATTTCATCATGGGCTGCGGCAGTTTCTGGTTATGCTCAAGGAACTGGTCTTTCAGGAATAGAATTATTTATAAGGGCGATTCCTTATAATTTTTATTCACTTTTGACTTTGTGTTTTGTTATATCTTTAATTTTATTTGGAAATGATTATGGTCCAATGAAAGAATTTGAAGATAAGGCAATAAATGATGGAGATTTAGGTCACATAGTAGACTCAAATGTAAGTGCTGAAGATGGACATCCAGATGGAAAAGTTTTGGACTTAGTTTTTCCAATTTTAAGTCTAATTATTATTTCAGTTCTATGCTTGATTCACATTGGTGGATTTTTTGATAAATCTAGTGAATTTTATATGGATTTTGTAAATTCATTTGCAAATACTGATTCAACAGTTGCTCTTCCAATGGGAGCTATTATTGCTTTGATTATAACCATTATTTATTTTCTTGTAAGAAAAGTAATAAGTTTTGAAAAATCAATGGATGCAATTCCAGAAGGATTTCAATCGATGGTTCCTGCAATTTTAATTTTAACAATGGCAACAAGTCTTAAAAATATCTCAAATGATTTGTTGGGTTCAACTAAATTTGTTGGGAATCTAATGACAAATGCTGCAAGTGGATTAAGTACATTTTTACCAGCAGTAATTTTTGTTGTAGCAATTTTATTGGCTTTTGCAACTGGTACAAGTTGGGGAACTTTTGGAATTTTAATTCCGATTGTAGCATCAATGTTTGATCCAACTGATCCGATATTTTTTATAGGAATTTCTGCTTGCCTTTCAGGTGCAGTTTGTGGAGATCATATTTCTCCAATTTCTGATACAACAATTATGTCATCAGCTGGAGCAGGATGTCTTCATGTTGATCATGTCAGAACCCAATTACCATATGGAATAACAGTTGCGAGCATTGCAACAATTTCATTTATAATAGCAGGCTATACTCATTCAGCTTTAATTTCTTTAGCTTTTGGATTTGCAGCAGTAATAATCTTCATGATTTATTTGAAAAATAAATAAAAAATATTTATAAACCTCTTACCAAATTTAAATTAATAATTTTGTAAGAGGTTTTTTAATTAATAAAATATTTACAATTTTAATTAATCTAGTATAATAAGTTCTTGTTAAAAAAATATTGATAAAAAATAGACATTTGTATGAAAGAGAGGATTTATGTTTTTATTAGATAACATAATTGGAATTGCTGATTTTTTATGGAGTAATATTATCGGCTATGTTTTGTTGGGAGTTGGGCTGTATTATACAATTAGATTAGGTTTTCCACAAATTAAATATGCAAAAGATATAAAAGATGTTTTGAAGAAAAATTTGAAAAGTGATGATAATGTTTCAGGATTTGGTGCCTTGGCAGCTGCTGTTGGTGGACAAGTTGGAACAGGATCATTAGTTGGAGTAGCATCTGCTCTTGTAGCCGGTGGACCAGGTGCAATTTTTTGGATGTGGGTAACTTCAATTTTAGGAATGGTAATTACTTTTGCTGAAACAGTTTTGGGTCAAGTTTATAGGGTGAAATTATCTGACGGAACCTACAGAGGTGGACCTGCTTATTATATTAGAAATGGTTTAGGAAAAAAAGTTTTAGGAATTATAACTGCGTTTTTGTACATAATTGGCGTTGGGCTTTGTATAGCTTTTATGCAAACTAATTCAATCGCCAAAGGCTTTCAAGGAGTAATTGAATTTAATCCAATAATTGTAGGAGTTATAGTTACAATTTTAGCTGGAATTATAACAATTGGTGGAGTAAAAAGACTTACTAAAGTTACTGGATTTTTAGTTCCAATAATGGCAGCTTTTTATGTTATAGTTGTTTTTATTATTATAATAACAAATATTACAAAAATTCCTATAGTTTTTGCTTTGATTTTTAAATCTGCCTTTAGTCCACAAGCAGCAGTTGGTGGAATAATTGGTCATAGTGTAATGGATGCTTTTAGAAATGGTGTTGCAAGAGGTTTGTTCTCAAATGATGCTGGTAATGGTATTGCAGGAATTATGCATTCATCAGCTGATGTCGATCACCCTGCAGAACAAGGATTTTTGGGAATGTTTGGAACATTTGTTACAACTTGTATAATTTGTAGCCTTACAGCTTTTGCAATTTTATTAACTGGAGTTTTGGGAAATGGATCTGATGGAATAAATCTTGTTCAAGATGCTTTTTCAAATGAAATTGGTTATATAGGAAGATGGGTTGTTGCATTAGCTATGGCATTTTTTGGATTTACAACTTTAATTGCTGATTTATTTTATGGTGAAGCAAATATAATTCACATTTTTAAAGATAAATACAAAATACCACTTTGGATTTATAGACTTTTTGCAGCAGTAATGTTTATAGTTTCTACAAAAATGTCTCTTGAAATTGTTTGGGGACTTATAGATGTATTTGTGGGAATTTTAGTATTTATTAACGTAATCACCTTAATATTTTTATTTAAATCTGTAAAGATAGTTCTTGATGATTACGAAGAACAAAAACAAGAAGGAAAAAAACCTATTTGGAATAAAGAAGATAATGATCTTTATTTTGATGAGGGTGAATATAAAAATTTTAAAATATAATTTAGTCCTAGTTTATCTAGGGCTTTTTTATATGAAAAGTCTTAAAATAATTTATTATTTTTATTTATCTACAATAAAAGTATAATAAGCTTAGAAATAATACATGGAGGTATTTATGAATAAGTTAGGTAGAAAAGTTGTTTTAATTGGAAGTGGATATGTAGGATCATCTTATGCTTATGCTTTGGTAAATTCTGGCCTTGCTACAAGTCTTTCAATTATTGATATTGAAAAAGAGAAGGCAATTGCAGATGTAAATGATTTGATGGATGCAAGTTGCAAAACTGGGTCTCCAACTTTGGTTAAAGAAGGAGTTTATGAAGATTGTAAAGATGCTGATTTGGTGGTTTTATGCTACGGAAATAGCCAAAAAAATCTTACAAATAGACTTGATGATATAAAAATTGCAACTAGGATGGTTCTTGATACAATTCCAAAAGTAATGGAAAATGGTTATGATGGAATAATTTTGCTTGCAACAAATCCTGTTGATGTTATTTCAAAAGTAGTACAAAAAGTTTCTGGTCTTCCTCATAATAAAATTGTTGGAAGTGGAACAAATCTTGATACTGCAAGATTTATTCAATATTTAGCAAAAGAAGTAACTTGTAATCCAAAAGATGTTGAGGCTTATGTAATAGGTGAACACGGAAATTCTTCAGTAGCTTTGTGGTCAAATGCAAGGATTAAGGGAATTTCTATTGATAAATTTTTAGATGATATTGAAGATGAAGATAAATTTAAAGAAGAAGTTTCTGAAAATATTAGGGACAAGGCTTTTCAAATTATTAAGGGAAAAGGTGCAACTCATTTTGGAATTGCAAACTGCTTGGTTGATTTTACAAGAGCAATTTTACTTGATGAAAAAAGAATTATTATGACTTCAGCTTATCTTGATGGAGAATATAATAATAAGGGCCTTTATACTGGAGTTCCTGCAGTTATTGGGGCAAATGGCTGCGAGAAAATTCTTGAAATGGAAATTTCTGACAAAGAACAAGAAATGTTTGATAAATCATGTAAAGCTCTTGAAGAAAATTATAAACTAGCTAAGGAAGTTTTGGATGAATAAATTATATTATAAGTATTTTCTTTATGGAATTTGCGATATAATTATTTGTTTTTTTCTTTACAAAACTATAAATATTTATGCTGGACTTTTTGGATTATTTTTATCTAATATGTCTAAGGCAATTTATGAAAAATCTTTTTACAAAAGTATAAATAGGTTTAAGACTTTAGCAAAAAATTCAAATTTAAATTTCAAAGAATTATTAGATATTTGCAAAATGGATGAAGATGATATAAAAATTCTTCTTGGAAATGAAAATAAGGGATTTAAAGCAGAAAATATAAATAAAGCTATAAAAAATTTAGAAAATTATTTAAATAAATAATTAGGATAGGGCCATATTATTGTGGCTCTATTTTTTTTTTTTTTTTGAAATTTAAGCTTTATTTTACTTAATCTCTTTTTTTTACTATAATTATAATTGTAAATTAATGATCTATGGGAGCTATGTGCTGAGAGGAAGTTCGACTTCGACCATCAAACCGGACAGGATAATGCCTGCAAGGGATGAAGCATATTTATTCTCCTATAAGTAATTTTAGGAGGTTTTTTTAATTTATGAAGTATAAGACACAGATGGAAGCTGCAAAACATGGTTTTGTAACTGAAGAGATGAAAATTGTTGCAAAAAAAGAAAATGTTAGTGAAGAATTTCTTTTAGAAAAAATTGCAAAAGGTGAAATTGTAATTCCTAGAAACAAAAATCACAATTCTATTTCTCCAGAAGGAATAGGAACAGGATTAAAGACAAAAATTAATGTAAATTTAGGAATTTCAAAAGACTTAAATGATCTTGATCTTGAGATGCAAAAAGTTGATATGGCACTAAAAATGGGAGCTGAATCAATTATGGATTTATCAAATTATGGCAAAACTCAAGAATTTAGAAAAAGGTTGATTGAAAAATCTACTGCAATGATTGGGACTGTTCCTATGTATGATGCTGTTGGATTTTTGGATAAGGGTCTAAGTTTTATAAAAGCCCATGAATTTTTGGATGTAGTAAGAAATCACGCTGAAAATGGAGTTGATTTTGTTACAATTCACTGTGGAATTAATAGGGCAAATGCAGAAATTTTCATGAGAAATAGAAGAGTAAATGAAATTGTATCTCGTGGTGGTTCACTTTTATTTGGTTGGATGAAGATGAATGATAGGGAAAATCCATTCTACGAATATTATGATGAACTATTAGATATTTTAAGAGAATATGATGTTACCTTATCACTTGGAGATTCTTTAAGACCAGGTGGAATTCACGATGCAACAGATCCTGCTCAAATTGCAGAATTGATTACGCTTGGAGAGCTTACAAAAAGAGCTTGGGAGAAAGATGTTCAAGTTATTATTGAAGGACCAGGTCACGTTCCAATAAATGATATCGAAATGAATATGAAACTTGAAAAAAAATTGTGCCACAACGCACCATTTTATGTTTTGGGACCTTTGGTTTGTGATATTGCTCCAGGTTATGACCACATTACAAGTGCAATAGGAGGTGCGATTGCTGCAAGTTATGGGGCAGATTTTCTTTGCTATGTAACTCCAGCAGAACATTTAAAACTTCCAGATGTGAATGATGTTAAAGAAGGAATTGTTGCAGCAAAAATTGCTGCTCATGCAGGAGATATTGCAAAATTAAAAGATGCAAGAAAATGGGATCTTGAAATGAGTAAGAGAAGACAAAAACTTGATTGGGAAGGAATGTTTGAACTTGCAATAGATCCTGAAAAATGTAGAGAGTACAGAGCTTCTTCAAATCCGGAAGAAGAGGAAACATGTACCATGTGTGGGGCAATGTGCTCAGCTAGAAATATGAATTTAATTCTTGAAGGAAAAGATATAAAATTATAGAATTTTTAAAAAAGTGCGAGTTGATTTTCGCACTTTTTACAATATTTTTTTAATTTCAGATAAATTTTTTACTTGGTAAGTGAAACTTTTATCTGAAATTTTTTTATTTTCTTTATTAAAATAAATAGATTTAATATTTGAATTTTTTGCACCAATTATATCAGATTTTATGCTATCTCCAATCATTATTAAATCATCATTTGAATATTTTGTAATATCCATTATTTTTTTAAAAAATCTTTTATCAGGTTTTTCATAACTGATTTTATCTGATACAAAAATATCTTTGAAATATTTAGATAGATTTGATTTTTTTATCCTATTTACCTGCATATCGTATACTCCATTACTTGCAGCATAAATTTGATATTTATTCGATAAGTAAGATAATAAATCTTCAATTCCATCTACCATCTCGACTTCATCATATAGAAATTCTACAAATAAATCGTTAAAAATCTCTTTTTCTATATCAAGTTCAAAATATTTACTCATCATAATTGATCTATGTTCAAAAACTTTCTCAATATTTATCTCTCCCAATTTTTGCTTACTCCACAAAATATCATTTACCTTATTGAAATATGAAAAATCTTTTTCTTCATAGGATAAATCTAGTTTTTTTAAAGTTTTTTTAAAGGCATTTTTAGAACATTTTACAAAATCAAAAATTGTATCATCAATATCTATTAAAACTGCTTTAATCATATTAATAACTTGAAATCCTTTCATTTGTATAATCTAGTAAAGTATAAAGCGTAAAAAAAATTATGTCAAATTACACAAAAAAAGTACAAAGAAAAACTTTGTACTTTTTTAAAAATTTTTAAGTTAAATAATTTACTTCAAATACATACATCTCATAGCATTTAAAACTGCTATAACTGTAACGCCTACATCAGCAAAAATTGCAGCCCACATAGATGCAAGGCCAAAAGCGCCAAGAATTAAAACTAATATTTTTACTCCTATTGAAAAATATATATTTTCTTTTACAATTCTTAGACATTTTTTTGAAATTTTAATTGCTGTAGGAATTTTTGCTGGATCATCATCCATTAAAATTACATCGGCAGCCTCAATTGCTGCATCTGATCCCATAGCTCCCATGGCAATTCCTATATCTGCTCTTGTTAGGGCAGGGGCATCATTTATTCCATCACCAACAAAGGCAATTTTTTTATTTTCATCATTATTTTTACTTAAAATTTCTTCAAGAATTTTAACCTTATCTTGGGGAAGAAGTTCGCTATAAAATTCATCCAAAGATAAATCTTTTGCAACATTTTCTCCAACACTTTTAGAATCTCCAGTAAGCATTATTGTTTTACTTATATTATTTTTTTTCAAATCAGATATAGCTTTTTTGGAATTTTCTTTTATAGTATCAGATATTACAATGTGACCTTGGTAAACATTATTTATTGCAAGATGAATTATGGTTCCAGTTTTCTCACAAGCTTTCCATTTAATATTAAATTTATCCATTAATTTTGAATTTCCAAGATAAACCAAATCACCATTTACTTTTGCACTTACTCCATAGCCTGAAATTTCTTCTATATCCTTAACTTCGCAACTATCTTTTTCATTTGGATAGGCTTTTCTTAAAGAATCTGCAATTGGGTGGGTTGAATATCTTTCGACATGGCTTGCTATATGAAGAAGTTGTGTTTCTGATAAATTTTCTGGATGAACCGCTGTAACTTCAAAAGTTCCCTTGGTTAAAGTTCCAGTTTTATCGAAAATAACTTGGTCAACATTTGATAAAACTTCCATATAATTTGATCCTTTTACAAGGATTCCATTTTTACTTGCTGATCCAATTCCTGCAAAAAATGAAAGTGGAATTGAAATAACCAAAGCACAAGGACAAGATATAATTAAAAATATCAAAGCCCTATAAATCCAAGATGAAAAATTTGGGCTTTCTCCCATAAAATATGAAAATATTCCTGGTAAAAATGCTAAGGCAAGGGCAAGATATACAACTACTGGTGTATAAACTCTTGCAAATTTTGTAATAAAATCTTCAGATTTTGATTTTCTTTCAGATGCATCTTCAATTAATTCCAAAACTTTTGTTACTGTAGATTCACCAAATTCTTTTGTAGTTTTAACTTTTAATAATCCATTCAAATTTATTGAACCAGAATAAATATTTGAGCCTTTTTTAACATCTTTTGGAACAGATTCGCCAGTTAAAGCTTTTGTATCAAGAGATGATACTCCATCAATTACAATTCCATCTAAAGGAACTTTTTCTCCTGGTTTTATTATTATGGTTGATCCAATTTCTACATCATCTGGATCAACTTCTTCTATATTTCCATTTTCACCTTCTATATTTGCATAATCTGGAGCTATATCCATAAGATCTGCTATAGATTTTCTGCTTTTTCCAACAGCATAAGATTGGAAAAATTCTCCAATTTGATAAAAAAGCATAACAGCAACAGCTTCAACAAAATCTCCACTTTTTGTATAAAATGCAAGAATTATTGCGCCTATTGTTGCAATGGCCATAAGCAAAGATTCATCAAAGGCTTGCTTGTTTTTTATACCATTAAAAGCATTTAATAAAACATCATAGCCAACTAAAAGATAGGCTAATAGATATAAAGCAATTGTATAAAAATTATTAGAATTAACAAAATGTAGAATAATCATAATCAAAGCAGATAAAATTATTCTAATTAAGTTTTTCTTTTGTTTTTTACTCATAAATAATCCTTAAAAATAAATCTCACAATCTTTTTCTATTTTTTTGCAATTTTTTAAAACATTTTCCATAACTTCATTTTGGTCGGCACCATCTTCAAAAGTAACTTTCATCTTAAGCATCATAAAATTTATAGAGCAATCTTTTACTCCGTCAGTATTTTTTGCTTCTACTTCCATTTTATTTGCACATGCAGGGCAGTCTACTTCAATTTTATAAGTTTTTTTCATAATAATCTCCTTTTAAAATAATTTCGATTAAACAATCGCTTAATCGTTTCTAAGATAATGATACAATATTTTTTATATAAAGTCAAATATTAAGCAAATATTTAATTGTTTTAATTTTATGGTAAAATATAAATAAGGAGAGAAAAATGAAATTACCACATAAACATTATAAAGATGACGATAAAATAGATTTTTTATTAGAAGAAGATATGACAGAAAATATTTCGAGAGCTTTCAAACATTTGGGAGATCCAAAAAGACTTCAAATATTTTGGCTTTTGTGTCACAGAAAAGAATGTGTAATAAATATTGCGGCAATTATGGATATGTCTTCACCTGCTGTAAGCCATCATTTAAGAATTTTAAAACTTGCAGGTTTAATTTCAGCAAAAAGAGAAGGTAAAGAAATGTTTTATAAAGCAGAAGATAATAAGGTGAGTGAATTTTTGTATAATATTATTTTAAAAAGTAAAAATCTTTAAAAAAAAAGAGCCTCTAAAATTATGAAATATTTCATAATTTTAAAAGACTCTTTTTTATTTACCTTATATTTATTTGGATTTGATGATCTAAATTTTTAAAAAAGTCCATTGAGTGTTCAATATCATGATATTTATATCCCATATCAAAAGCATTTTTTCTATCTTTACTTGAACCATGGGTAAATTTATCTGGATTTATATTTGATCCTGACATTTTTTGGATTTTATCATCACCAATTGATGAGGCTGCTCTCATAGCTTCTTCTATATCTCCTGCTTCCAAATATCCTTTCTCTTTTGAATAGTAAGCATATACTCCTGCAAAATAATCTGCTTGCAATTCTTGAGCAACAGAATATTTGTTGTATTCTCTTTCTGATAATTTCTTTTGAAGTTGTTGGGTTTGATTTAAGATTCCCAATTCATTTTGAACATGGTGGCCAACTTCGTGGGCAAGCACATAAGCAAAAGCAAAATCGCCTCCAGCTCCAAAAGTATTTTTTAATTCATCATAAAAAGATACATCAATATATACAGCCTGATCAAGAGGACAATAAAATGGTCCCATACCAGATTGAGCTATCCCACAAGCTGATTTTGTAGAACCAGTGTATAAAGTCATACTTGGTTCATGATAAGTCAAATTATATTCTTGAAATTTTTCATGCCACATATCTTCCGTATCAGCAAGAACAACTGAAAGAAAATCTTCTAATTCTTTTTGTCCTTCAGAAATTTTTTCTTCATACCTGCTATTTTGTCCTTGATTTATATTTTGATTATTTATAACAGATGGATCTGCACCCAAAAAATAAAGAACTAAAACTAAAATTAATCCTCCAATTCCACCTCCAAAAACAACCGGTGCACCAGAACCTCTATTTACATTGGAACTTTTTCTTCTATTTTTCCATTTCATATTAACCTCCAATTTTTTCTCTAATAAAATGATACCCTAAATATGTTTTGATATTTATAAATTGTAATATTTTAAAGTATTGGTAAAATGTTTGTAATAATGAGATATAAAAGGAGAATAAATGAAGTTTATTTCGTGGAATATAGATTCCCTAAATGCAGCTCTTACGAGCGATTCAAATAGGGCTAAAATGTCAAGAGAAGTTTTAGAAACAATTATTAAAGAAAATGCTGATGTAATTTGTTTGCAAGAAACAAAATTACCAAGAAAAGGTCCAAGTAAAAAACACAAGGAAATTTTAGAAGAGTATTTTCCAGATTATGATTACGCATGGGTAAGCTCCCAAGAACCTGCAAGGAAATCTTATGCGGGCTGTATGACTCTTTACAAAAAAAATTACAAGACTGAAATTTCTTTTCCAATTTTAGATGCACCAGATACAATGGATCAAGAAGCAAGAATTGTTACTTTAGAATTTGAAGATTTTTACCTAAGCCAAGTATATACACCTAATGCTGGGAGCGGATTAAGTAGACTTGCTTTAAGAGAAGTTTGGGATGAAAAATATGCAAATTATTTAGAAAATTTAGACAAAGAAAAGCCGGTAATAGCTTGTGGAGATTTTAATGTTGCTCATAAAGAAATTGACCTAAAGCATCCAGAAAATAATCATGAATCAGCAGGATTTACTGATGAAGAAAGACGAGGATTTACAAATTTATTAAATAAAGGTTTTGTTGATACCTTTAGACATGTACATGGTGATATTGAAGGAAAATATACCTGGTGGGCTCAAAGGGTAAAGACAAGCAAAATTAACAATTCAGGCTGGAGAATAGATTATTTTATTGTTTCAGATAGGATAAAGGAAAAAGTAAAAGAATCTAATATGATAGATTCAGGAGATAGGCAAGACCATACTCCAATTTATTTAAAAATAGACATATAAAAATTTTTACAGAATATCTTTAAAATTTTAATAAAGATATTCTATTTTTTTTATATGAATTTTAAATTGGGTATATTTTTAAAATAAGGAATAAAAAATTTAATAAGTATATAAGGAGATATTATGAAAAAATGTATGTTAATTGAAAATCCAAATTCTGGAGATGGTAAGAATGATGAATTTATGGAAGTTTTAAAGAAAAAATTAGAAAAAGAATTTGACCAAGTTGTAGATAAAAAGACTGAAAAAGAAGATGACGGTGAAAATTTTGCTATTAAAGCTTGTGATGATAAATTTGATTCAATATTTGTCGTAGGAGGAGATGGAACATTCAATGAAGTTATCAATGGTGTTTCAAAAATGGAGTATAGACCAAAAATCGGCCTTTTACCAGGAGGAACTAATAACACCTATATGCAGTTAATTGGTGGATCAAATGATTTAAAAGAAGCAATTGAAAATTTATCATTTGATAAAACAAAAAAAGTTGATATAGGAAAATGTAATGAAACATATTTTTCTTATTATGTATGTTTTGGAAAATTAATTGAGGCAACCACTTCAACAAAATCTGAAGAGAAAGAAAAATTGGGTGGTTTTGCCTATGTCAAAAATATATTAAAAACTATCCCAAATGATGAAACAGTAAAAATAGAAATTGAATATGAAGATAAGTTTTTTGAGTGCGATGCTTCTCTACTTTATGTAATGACAGTAAATAAAATTGGAAATTTGGAATTTTCTCAAGATGATGGAAGTTTAAGCGATGGTGATTTGAATGTATTTATAATGACTGAAGAGGGACTTATATCAAAAGTAAATGCTGCAAAAGATATGTTGTTTGGAAAAGTTGATGAAAATGAAAATGTAAAAACTTTTACTTGTAAAAAACTTTCTATTAAAAATTTAGAGGAAAAAGAAATTGACCTTGATATGGACGGTGAAGTAAAAGAAAAGCTTCCATGTGATATTGAAATTTTAGAAAAACATATTGAAATATACCTACCAAATAATAAGAACATGCAATAATATATTTATAGAAAAATAATTTTAACAAATTTAAACAAGAAAAGTCGTGATTAACGCGGCTTTTTTTATTTTTTGCATTTATGATATTATATTATTATGAAAAAACTTTTGAAAACTATTTTTACTTTAATTTTTCTTTTTATAATTTTTCTTTCAGTAAAATCACTTTCAACTGGGGGAGGAGTTGATGATTTGCTTGGTATTGTTTTTAGCCAGGAAAAAACTGATGACATGGATAAGTTATATAAAAATATAGAAAAACATAAAAATGATAACGAAAAAACTAATTGGATATATGAAAATTTTGATAATCTTTCAGATAAGGAAATTTATCTTGTTGGTAATGATATAGATACTAGTGAATTTGTTTATAATTTAGAAAATAAAATTTGGGATTTCGAATATTATCCTGGAGAAAGTGAAAATTTTAATAGAAAAACTCCATATTTTCTCCAATGGGATAATAGGTGGGCTTATAATATTTTGGGAGATTCAAATATAGGTTTTGCTGGTTGTGGTCCTACTTCTATGGCCATGGTTTTAAAAAGATTAAATCCAGATTCTGATATTAGTCCCATAAATATTGCTCAAGATGCAAATTCTTATATGGGACCAGATGGAATTGAATGGAAATTTTTTGAAGATGAAGCTCACAAATATGGGCACAATATTGAAAGAATTTCTAATAATAAAAAAGATATAGTAGACGCTCTTGATAGGGGAAGTCTTATTGTTTCTGTTAATAAAGGAAATTTTACTTTATTTGGTCATATTTTGGTTATTGATTCTTATAAATTTGGAAGATTTGTAATAAATGATCCAAATTCTATAAAAAATTCAAAAAAAACTTGGTCGTACGGAACTTTAGAAGATCAAATAGCAAATATTTGGTTGGTGTATTAAAGAGGTTAGGATGAAAAAAAGAATATCTTATAAATTATTGTTAATTTCAATTATAATAGGTCTTTATGCAGGTCTTGTTGTAAGTTTATTTAGGATTTTAATTCCAAAAATAATGGCTTTAATTTTAACTATAATAAAATTTGGTCAAAAAAATCTTATTAATTCTCTTATTTTTGTCTGTGTTTTTATTTTTATTGGTTTTTTGGTTTCAATTTCCGTAGAAAAGGAGCCAATGATTGGAGGAAGTGGGATTCCTCAAATTTCTGGAAAACTTTTAAATAAATTGGATTATAGTGCTCTTTCTTGCCTTATAAATAAAATTTTTGGAGGAATTCTTGCAATTGGTTCTGGTCTAACTTTGGGTAGAGAAGGCCCTTCAGTTCAAATTGGAGGATCTTTGGGAGAGGTCATGGCTAATATTTTTAAATTGGATGAAGAAGATACAAAAATAATGATAATTGGATCATCTGCATCTGGTATTACAAGTGCCTTTACAGCACCAATTTCTTCCATGGCCTTCGCTCTTGAAGAATTGATGAAAAAAACTTCAAGAATAAATTTTATTTATATAACATCAACTATAATTTCATCAAGCATAGTAACAAGCCTTGTAATTGGAAATAATCCAGTAATAAAAATAAATAGTCATATAAATTTACCAATGAAGTTTTGGATTCACCTAATTTTACTTGGAATTTTAGTTGGATTTTCTTCACTTTTATTTAATAAGGGAATTTTGTATGGGAAAAAAATTTATAAAAAATTACCAATTTCACAAAGAGTAAAATCAATATTACCATTTTTTATTACAAGTTTATTTTTACTTTTTGATTCTAGACTTTTAGGAAGTGGGGAAAATTTCATAGCCCTTGCCCAAGGAGAAAATGTAGGCTTAGCTACATTATTTTATTTTTATTTTATGAAATTATTGCTTTTATTAATTGCATTTTGCTCTGGAATTCCTGGAGGAATATTTTTTCCCTTGCTTGCTATGGGATCTTTATTAGGAAATTTTTATGGGTCGATTTTATTTGATTTAAACTTAATTGGACAAAATGAAATTATAATTTTTTCGATGCTTGCCATGGCTGCTCATTTTGCATCAATTGTTAGGGCTCCACTTACTGGTATGTTTTTAATAATAGAGATGACGGGAGGAAGAATTGATTTTTTCCTACCTATAATAATAGTTTGTCTTGTGTCCTATCTTGTTACAGAAAATTTTCATAATGAACCAATATATGAATCTTTACTTGATATAATGGTTAAAAATAATTCTTAATAAAAATTTGAGACTGATTAAATTTTATTCTAATTTAATTAGTCTTTTTTTTATGAAATTCTGTAAAATTTTTCTAATATATATATTTTTAAATTTGATGGACTTGTGTTATAATTTTTTTAAATATATTTTGTATAAAATTAGGAATAATTATATAAATATAAATTTTATTTAGGGGAATGATATGAAAAAGAAACTTAATTTCAACCAGACTTTATTGGTTGGATCTTTATTATTTGGTCTTTATTTTGGGGCAGGAAATTTAATTTTTCCAATCGAATTGGGACAAAATTCAGGATTCAACTTATATAAAGTTGTTTTAGGATTTATAATAAGTGGGGTAGGACTTCCACTTTTGGGAGTTGTAGCAAGTGCTATTTCGAAAAATGACAGCTTATTTGAAATGGGAAAGACTGTAGGAAATAAATTTGCATATTTCTTTACAACTGCCTTGTATTTAACAATTGGGCCATTTTTTGCTATACCAAGAACATCAACAGTAGCCTTTGAAGTAGGTATTGCATCAAATATTTCAGAAGAAAAAATAAAATTATTTTTATTTATTTTTTCATTGATATTTTTTCTTATAGTTTTGGCCTTTGCTTTAAAGCCAGGAAAAATTATGGACAATATTGGAAAAATTTTGACTCCTACATTTTTGATTCTCTTATCAATTTTGGTTTTATTTTCAATTTTTAAACCAATGGGAGCTCTTGGTCAAAATGAACCGATAAAAATTTATCAAAATAATCCATTGTTTAAAGGAATTCTTGATGGTTATAACACTATGGATGCTCTTGCAAGTCTTGCTTTTGCAATAATTATAATTTCAAGTATTAGAAATCTTGGAGTAACAGATTCAAATCAAGTTGCCAAGGAAACTTTAAAAAGCGGACTTATTTGTCTAATAGCTATGAGTACGGTTTATGTTTCTCTCGCCTTTATGGCCTCATCATCTGTAAATATTATGGATTTAGGCAATAACGGTGGAAGAATTTTATCTCATATTTCTTCTTATTATTTAGGAAATTTTGGTAAAATTTTGCTTGCAGCTATTGTAATAGTAGCATGTTTAAAAACAGCAATCGGTTTAATTATTGCTTGTTCTCAAATTTTTATGGAAATGTATCCAAATTCACTTTCATATAAAACTTACGCAATAATTTTTACCGTTATATCTTTTTTAATAGCAAACTTAGGCCTTCAAAAAATAATCAGCTTATCAATACCAGTTTTGATGTACTTGTATCCACTTGCTATTGTTTTGATATTTTTGTCCTTGACATATCCAATAATTGGAAAAAATAAAAAAATATTTAACTTAACAATTTTATTTACAGCAATATTTTCTATATTTGATTTTTTAAAGGCTTTGCCAGAAAATATTTCAAAAACAGATTCCATAAGTAGAATTCTTGCTTTTGCAAAAGATTATCTACCAGCTTTTAAATTAGGGTTTGGTTGGTTTGTTCCAGCTGTAGTAGGATTTATTTTAGCTTTAATAATAATATTTATAAAAAAAGAAAAGGTAAAAGAAACAAATTTGTAAAAATTATAAAAAAATTTTACCTTTTTATTAAAATATGATATTATATTTATCAATGGGGGTGAAGTATGGACTGTGTATTTTGCAAGATTGCTGATGGAGAGATACCATCAGATATAATCTATGAAGATCAAAAAGTAATTGCATTTAATGATCTAGATCCACAAGCACCTATCCATTTTCTTGTTATACCAAAAAAACACATAGAAAGTTTGGCTAAATTAAACGAAGAAGATAAAGATATAGTTTCTCATATCTTTATGGTTATTAAAAAAATAACTGAAGATCTAAATGTGGCAGAAGACGGCTACAGAATAGTCAACAATACAGGCGAGGATGGAGGACAAACTGTTAAGCACATGCATTTTCATGTTCTAGCAAAAAGGTCCTTACAATGGCCACCAGGTTGATTTCAAACTTATTGTGTGTACGAGAGGGGGGATAGAGATGACAGAGATCAGAGTTGGAGAAAACGAATCAATTGATAGTGCAATTAAAAGATTCAAAAGACAATGCGCAAGATCCGGTGTTCTTACAGAATACAGAAAAAGAGAACACTACGAAAAGCCAAGCCTAAAGAGAAAAAAGAAATCTGAGGCAGCAAAAAGAAAAAAAAGAAGAAAATAGTAATTTAAGGCCCGTTTGGGTCTTTTTTTATTGGAAAATTTAAATGGTTTGAATGAGCTTTAAATAATTTTATTCTATGTAAACGATTGACAAAATTAAAATTTGTATTATAATAAAAGTGTAAATAAAATAACACAATTCTTCAGGGCGGGGTGTGATTCCCCACCGGCGGTAAAGTCCGCGAGCTTTTTGCTGAATAGGTTAAATTCCTATACCGACAGTATAGTCTGGATGAGAGAAGATTTATTAATTTTTCTTTTGAAATAATCAAGATCCCTGGAAGGGATCTTTTCTTTTGCCTAGAATTGTGAAGGAGGCAAGATGAATGATAAATATTATATGAGAAAATGTTTTGAACTTGCAAAAAAAGCAAGTGGAAAAACTTTAAGAAATCCACTCGTAGGTGCAGTTCTTGTAAAAAATGAAAAAATTATATCAACAGGCTTTCACCATGAATATGGGAAAGTCCATGCTGAAGTTGACTGTTTTAATAATTTAAAAGAAAATCCAGATGGAGCTTTCTTGTATGTAAATTTAGAGCCATGTTCTCATTATGGAAAGCAAGGACCTTGTACTTTAGAAATTATAAAAAGAAACATTAAAAAGGTTATAATTTCAAACATTGATACAAATCCAAAAGTTGATGGCTTAAAAGTTTTAAGAGAAAATGGTATTGAAGTTCAAACTGGTTTACTTGAAGAAGAAGGAAAAAAATTGAATGAGAAATTTTTCTTTAATATCAAATACAATAGACCGCTAATTGCGCTTAAATATGCCCAAACTTTGGACGGGAAAATTTCTTCAAGTACAAATGATTCAAAATGGATTTCAAATGAATTTTCTAGAGAATATGTTCATAAATTAAGAAATGATTATGATGCAATAATTGTAGGAAAAAATACCTTAATCCACGATAATCCTTCCTTAAATTCAAGGATTGAAGAAGGAGTTGATCCTGTAAGAATTATCCTTGATACAAATCTAGAGATTGAAAAAAATTACAAGGATTACAAGATTTTTAGTTTGGATAGTGATAAAAAAACTTATATAGCTACATGCAAAGATAGTAATAATCCTGATTTAAATTTGATTAAATGCAAGATGAAAAATAATCATGTTGACCTTGAGGATTTGGTAAATAAGCTTTATGAAATGAACATTGGATCAATTCTAGTTGAAGGTGGATCAAAGCTAAATTATGGATTTTTAGAAGAGGGTTTGGTTGATAAAATTTATGAATTTATTTCACCAAAAGTCATAGGAGGATTTAATTCAAAATCACCTTTTTATGGAAAGGGAGTTGAAAAGTTCAAAGATTCCTATGAGTTTGAAATAGAAGATGTAAAAAGATTTGACGATAATATTATGATTGAGGCAAAAAATGTTCACTGGAATATCTGAAGAAATTGGTAAAATTTTATCTTTTAAAAAGGTAAGTGACCATGTTCAAATAGAAGTTGAAGCAAATATTGTTTTAGAAGGTACAAAACTTGGGGACTCAATAATGACTGATGGGGTTTGTCTTACTGTAACAGAAATTAATGATAAAACTTACAAGGCAGATCTTATGAATGAAAGTTTAAGAATGACCAAATTTGATAATTCTTATGTAAATAAAAAAGTTAATCTTGAAAGAGCCCTAAGACTTTCTGATAGGCTCGATGGTCATATAGTTCAAGGTCACGTTGATGGAGTTGGGAAAATTAAAAATATAAGAGATAATGTTTTTACAATTTCAGCAAGCCATGAAATTTGCTCTTTAATTCTAAAAAAAGGTTCTGTTGCTCTTGATGGAATTTCTCTTACTGTTTCAGATGATAAGAACACAAGTTTTGAGGTATCACTTATTCCTGAAACACTTGAAAGGACTAATTTTAAATATAAAAAAATTGGTGATGAAATAAATATTGAAACTGATATTATAAATAGATTTATCCAAAAATCTATGGCAAATAAAAAAGAAGAAAGGTTGGATAAAAACTTTTTGTTGGAAAATGGTTTTTAAAAATTATGGAAGATATTATTAAAGCATTACAAAATAACGAAATAATTATAGTAACTGACGATGAAGATAGGGAAAATGAAGCTGATATGATTTGTGCTGGTGAAAATGTAACTGGTGAAATGATAAATATTATGGCAAAATATGCTAGAGGTTTAATTTGTACTCCAATAGGAAAAAATATTGCTAAACAATTTGACCTTAATATGATGGTTAAAAATAACACTGATAATCACCAAACAGCTTTCACAGTTTCAATTGACCATGTCAACACAAAAACTGGAATTTCTGCTTTTGAAAGAGCTGAAACAATAAGAGGCATTGCAGATGATAATACAAAAGCAAGTGATTTTAGAAGACCTGGTCATGTATTTCCTCTTGTTGCAAAAGATGGGGGAGTTTTAGAAAGGGATGGTCACACTGAAGCTACAATAGATTTGATGAAAATCTCAAATCTAAAAGAAATAGGCTTATGTTGTGAAATTATGGCCGATGATGGTCATATGTTAAGAGGTAAAGCTGTAGTTGAACTTGCTGAAAAACTTGGAATGAAAATGACAAGCGTTGCTGAGATAAAAAAATATATCAAAGAAAATAAGATAGATTTTTCAAAAAATGAAGAAGATTTTTTAGAAAAAACAAATATTATCAATCTTCCAACAGACCACGGAAAATTTAAGGCTATAAGTTTTTATGACAAAATTGAAAATAAAGAACACTTGGCTTTGATAAAGGGAAAAGTTGATGGAGAAAATATTTTAACAAGAATTCATTCTGAATGTTTGACTGGAGATGTTTTTTCATCTAATAGGTGTGATTGTGGAAACCAACTTCACAAGTCCATGGAAATGATTGATAAAAATGGATCAGGAATAATTCTTTACCTAAGACAAGAGGGAAGAGGAATTGGTTTATTTAATAAAATCAAAGCTTATCATCTACAAGAAGAAGGTTACGATACCGTTGATGCAAATTTAAAACTAGGTTTTGCTCCAGATTTAAGAAATTATAAAATAGCATGTTTAATGTTAAAAGAATTGGGAGTAAAATCAATTGATTTAATGACAAATAATCCTGATAAAATTAAACAAGTTGAAAAATATAATATAAAAGTTAACAAAAGAGTACCAATAGAAATTCACTCAAACCATGTTGATAGGGTTTATTTAAAAACAAAGGCCATTAGAATGGGTCACGATTTAAAAGAATTTAAGGAGAGATAAATGAAAGAATATAGCGCAAATTTAGTATCAAATGGAAAAAAATATGCAATTGTAGTTGCAAGATTTAATCATTTTATAACAGATAGACTCGTAGAAGGATGTCTTGATACACTAAAAAGACATGAAGTAAAAGATGAAGAAATAGAACTTGTAAGAGTTCCAGGTGCTTTTGAAATTCCTCTTGCTGCAAAAAAATTGGCCCACAAGGATTATGATGCTGTAATTTGTTTGGGAGCAGTTATAAGAGGGGACACTTCTCATTATGATTATGTTTGCTCTGAAGTTTCAAAAGGAATAGCAAATGTTTCTCTTGAAAGTGGCAAGCCAATTATTTTTGGAGTTGTTACAACAGATACAATCGAGCAAGCTGTTCAAAGAGCAGGTACAAAAGCAGGAAATAAGGGAAGTGATGCAGCTATATCTGCAATTGAAATGGCAAATCTAATGGATCTTATATGAAATTAATTTTTGACTTTGATGGAACTATCCATAAAAGTGACGAAATTTATGAAAAAGCATTTTATGATTGCCTAAAAAAATTTAAAATAAAAAAACCAAATCTTAATCCAAAATCATATCTTGGTTATCCACCAAGAAAAATTTGGGATGATTTTCTAGATGATTCCTATGACAAAGAAAAATTGATTGAAACAACAGGAAATTTTATGATAGAAAATATGAAAGAATTTGGTAGTTTGTATGATGAAACAAAAAAAGTATTAAATATCCTAAAAAATAAACACGAACTGATAATTTTATCATCTTGCTCAAAAAAATATATAGATAGTGCAAGAAAAATATATAATTTAGATTCTTATTTTGAAAAATATCTGGTAGGTGAAGACTACTCTTATAAATCAAAAGCTGAAATTATAAAAATAGAAAAAATTGATAATTTTGTCATAGTAGGCGATAGGCTCTCCGATGTTAAAGCAGGTTTTTTGAATAATAATATATCCATTTTTGCAAAATACGGCTACGGAGAAGAAAAAGAGGGAGAGCTTGCAGATATAAAGATTGAAAAAATAAGTGATTTATTAAAAGTAAAGGCTTTGAGTTAAAACTCAAAGCCTTTTTTGATACGAATTGTTAACTAAGGCAAAGCTTACTTATATCTTTGTAACGTTTAAACAGGATTTTATAAGATTTTTTTATGTTATTGTAATTATTAAAAATTTTAATTTTTTGATCTTCGTTGGCATAGACTTTCCAATATCCATTTATAAGAAATTTATTTCCTTTATTTTCAATAAAACCAATTACATCTTCTAATGGATATCCAAGAAAAATTCCGATTTCGTGTGGAAAATCTTCGATTTTGTATCTAAATTTCAAATGATTTATGCATTGGTTGAGGTCATTAGTTTTGTAACCAAATGACTCCAAGAGAGATTTTGTTTTTGTTTCATTTAATACGTATTTTAGCTTGTGAGGTCTGTATGCATAAATTTGAGCAGAAGATTTATTGTTATTAAGTATTTCCACGTAGACATTTTTTTCATTAAGTACTTCGTTCCACTCGAAAACCATTTTTTCTATATCTATATTTTTAGTATTTTTAAAAGTAAACAAACTGGCTAGCTTCTTGTTAGCCAAAGTTTGCGATGCATAATCAATTAACAATTCTTCGTTCATAATATTAACCTAAAGCTTTTGACAAATCTATTGCAGCCTTTCTACATTCTTCCAAAGCTTCATCGTCAGGAGTATCGTAGGCAATAAGTCCGTCACGAACTAAATTTATTCCATCATTTTTACATCTATCTTGCCAAATATCCATCCATTCACCGTCAGCCCATTGGTAAGAACCAAAAATTAAAACAGGTTTATTTGAAAGAAAATTTTCAACACTTTCAAACATTGGTTCAAATTCTGTTTCTTCTAATTCTTCGCTTCCCATAGCAGGACATCCAAAAGCAAATCCATCAAAATCATCAATTGAATCTTTTGTAAAAGAATTTGAATCAAGCATTTCAACTTCTAGATCATTTTTTTTAAGTTCTTCAAAAATTTCATTAGCCATAGCTTCTGTGTTTCCAGTGCCAGACCAATAAACGATTGCAACTTTCTTCATAAATTTAAATTTTCTCCTTTAGAATTAAAATATTTCTTTGATACTGATAACCTATATCAATACCTAATCAAATAATAAATTATTTTTCCTATTGTGTCAAGTAATATTTTATTTATTTTTATAATATTATAAAAAAATATTGAGATTTTAATATTTACAAAGATAATTTTCAAAATAAATTCATCAATTCATTTATTAAAATTTTCTAATAATAAAAAAATATTTTGAATCTGATTTTTAAAATATTTTCTATTAATTTTAAAATTTAATGTTTTGTTTTTAGATTAAAAGTTTGTAAAAAAATTTTTATTTTTTCTAGACTTATATTAAATTTTTCATTCTAGTCTTATTGTAAAAACAGCAAATATTATTTTTTTATTTGGGTATATTTTTATTAAGAAAGGGTGGTATTTATGAAAAAAATAATTAATGATAAGGACAAGATTTTAACTCAAATGTTAAAAGGCCTTCAAAAAGCAAATTATGACAAGGTAAAAATAAACGAAGACTTAAAAATCGTTTACAGAAAAGATTTGCCAATAAAAGGAAAGGTAGGACTTATTTCAGGTGGTGGAAGTGGTCACGAACCAGCTCACGCAGGCTATGTTGGCGATGGTATGCTCGATTGTGCAATTTGTGGAGAAATTTTTACATCTCCAACTCCTGACCAAGTTTTAGAAGCTATAAAACTTGCTGATTCAGGTGAAGGTGTCTTTATGGTTGTAAAAAATTATACGGGCGATGTCATGAATTTTGAAATGGCAAAAGATATGGCAGAGATGGAAGGTATCAAAGTGGATTATATTATTGTAAATGATGATGTTGCAGTTGAAGATTCTACTTATACAACTGGAAGAAGAGGAATTGCTGGAACTGTTTTTGTTCACAAAGTATTGGGCGCTATGGCAAGAGATGGAAAAAGCTTAGATGAAGTGAAATCTATGGCAGAAAAAATTGTAAAAAATATAAAATCTATGGGCATGGCTATTAAACCTTGCATTAATCCAATTTCTGGTAAAGAAAGTTTTGAATTATCTGAAGAAGATATGGAAATTGGAATTGGAATTCATGGTGAACCTGGTATAAAACAAGAAAAAATAAAAAGTGCTGATGAAATTTCAAAAGAACTTTTAGACTATATTTTAAAAGATTTTGAAAATCTTGATGGAGATTTTGTATTGATGGTTAATGGCATGGGTCAGACAACCGAAATGGAATTATTTGTTGTAAATAATTTCTGTCATGATTATTTGAAAGAAAAAAATATAAATATCAAAAAAACCTTCCTAGGTAATTTTATGACTAGTATGGATATGGCTGGATTTTCTTTGACCTTATTTAAGGTTGATGAGGAAATTTTTAAATTATTAGAAGAAGATGTAGATATTGTTAGGGGATAAGATGGATATAGAAAAAATAAAAAATAGGATAATAAATTTATCAAACACCATAATAGAAAACGAAGAATATCTTACAGATTTGGACAGGGCAATTGGTGATGGTGATCATGGTTATAATATGGCTAAAGGATTTAGAAAAGTAAAAGATGCCATGAATGAAGATTACAGGGATTTAAAAACTCTCTTTAATAAAATTGCCATGACTTTAATTTCAAATGTTGGAGGAGCAAGTGGTCCTTTGTATGGAACATTTTTTATGAAATTTGCCCAATCTTTGGATGGAGAAATAAGTTTGAATAAGGATACTTTTTCAAAAGCTTTTTCTGATGGAGTTGATGGAGTAATTATGAGAGGTAAGGCTCAAGTTGGAGATAAAACTATGGTTGATGTACTCTCACCAGTGTCAGAAGCTTTGAAAAATAATTTGAGTTTTGATCAGATTTTAAAACTTGCAGAAGAAAAAATGGAAGCAACCAAAGATATTAAGGCTCGAAAAGGTAGGGCTGCATATCTTGGAGAAAGATCAGTAGGACATATTGATCCGGGTGCTTATTCATCTTTTTTATGTATAAAAAGTGCAATAGGAGAAATAGATGGTTAATATTTTATTAGCAAGTCACAGCAAAAAATTAGCAGAAGGATTAAGAGAAATTCTTATTCAAATGGCACCAGGAGTAGAAATTATTACAAGTGGTGGCGACAATGATGGTAATATTGGATCGAATTTTGATGAAATAAATGAGCTTATTGGAAAATACGCGAAAGATGAAGGACTTGTTGTATTTTTTGACTTGGGTTCATCTATGCTTAATTGTCAAATGGCTATAGATATGCTTGATGACGAACAAAAATCCAAAGTTTATCTTGCAGGTACACCTTTAATTGAAACAAGTGTTCAAACAGCAGTAAACGCATCTGCAGGACAAAGTTTGGATGAAATAGCATCTTATTTAAAAACTTACCCAGTAAACAAATTGGACAATTTAGTCTAAACTTATGACAAAATCATAAATTTCATTTTTTGAAAAATGGGTGGATTTTTTCAAAGATTTTACAATATCTTTGGTAGATTCACCTTCTTTTTTCATTTTTAAAACCTCATCTTTATAGGATGAAATATCTAAATTTTTTTCTAAATTATTTTTTTCTAAAATTAGAACAAATTCTCCCTTCAAAGTTAAATTTTCTATATCAATATCTTCAATTTTAAAAATCTGATATTGCTCAAATTTTTTGCTAAGCTCTCTTGTAATGGCAAGTTTTCTTTGAGGAAATATTTTTTTAAAATCATTTATGGTATTTTCTAAATCATGGGGAGTGTCAAATAAAATACAAGTCTTATTTTCTTTTTCTAACTCATCATATAATTTTTTCTTGTCAGAATTTTTCTTCGGAATAAAACCATAAAAAGAAAATTTATCATTATCAAAACCACTAGCAATTAAGGCTGTAAGGATGGAAGATGGACCAGGTAAAATTGTATAAGAAATATTTTCCTTAATACATTCTTTAATCAAAATATGGCCTGGATCAGAAATCCCAGGCATTCCTTGGTCAGTAATGACAGCATAAGTCATGCCTTCTTTTACATTTTTTATAATTTCCTCAGATTTTTGTTTTTCATTAAATTTGTGGTAGGAAGTTAGCTTTTTATTAATATCAAAATAATTTAAAAGCTTTTTGCTTTCTCTTGTATCTTCACAAGCGATAATATCCACATTTTTCAAGACATTTATTGCCCTAATTGTCATATCTTCCAAATTTCCAATTGGAGTTGGTACAAAATAAATACTATAGTCCATTTATATCATTGACCTCCTTAGTATATTTGTTATTTTCATCATAAATTACGAGGGGATTTTCAAATTTAAGTCCATCATTTGCATTTTTAACAAATTCCATAAGAACAAATACAGGTTTTTCAAAAGTTTTTGATTGAACAAACTTTATTCTTTTTAGTTTTAAATTTCCACTTTCTTTAATAATATCAACAAGTCTTTCTGGCTTATGAATCATAAATAATTTTCCCTTATCTTTCAAAACTTTATTTGAAAATTTAAAAATATCAGAAAGATTCATTTTTATTTCTTGTCTTGAAATTAAAAATTCCTCATCCTTGTTTTTAATATTGGCTCCCTTTTTATAATAAGGAGGGTTTGTAATAATGTAGTCTATGAAATTTTCCTTAAAATTTAGATTATTCAAATCATCATTTATAACTTCAATCTTATCAATAGAATTTATTTTTAAGTTTTCTTTTAAAAGTTTTGCTTTTTCTTTTTGAATTTCAATTGAATAAACCTTGTCTAAATTATAATAATAAAAAGATGCTAGAGATAAAATGCCACTTCCAGCCCCAATATCAATTAAGGTTTTATGTTTTTTCATTTTTGCAAAATTTGCAAGAAGAATTGAATCAATTCCAAATGAGTAGGATTTATCCACGTGTTTCATATATAAATTTGTTTTTGGTATATAATCTAACTTTTCCATAATTAAATTATATATTAATGAAAAAATTAAGCAAAATAATTTAATTTTCTTCTTTTAAATAAATAACTTGAATCAAAAAGCTTAGTAATTTATAATAAAATAAGAAAATAGGAGGATTTATGAAATATTTTGGTACAGACGGATTTAGGGGTGAAGCTAACCAAGACTTAACGCTCTATCATGCAATTAAAATCGGAAGATTTTTAGGATATTATTTTAATAAAGATAAAAACGGAACTGGAAAGATAGTAATAGGAAAAGATACAAGAAGATCATCATATATGTTTGAAGATGCTTTATCAGCTGGAATAACTTCATCAGGATCAGATGCTTATTTACTTCATGTTACAACAACACCTTCAGTATCATATGTAGTAAGAAGCGAAGATTTTGATTGTGGAGTAATGATTACAGCAAGCCATAATCCTTATCATGATAATGGAATTAAAATTATTAATTCTGATGGGGAAAAAATGGATGATGAATTTTTGGAAAAATTAGAAGCATATATAGATTCAGATATAAAAGATATTGATTTAAAAATTGGTGAAGAAATTGGAAGAACTCACGATTTTATAGGTGGTAGAAATAGATATATTGCTTTTCTTATCCAAACTGTAAGTAAATCATTTAAAGGAAAAAAAGTTGGACTTGACTGTGCAAATGGTGCAGCTTCATCAATAGTTAAAAGCGTTTATGATGCACTTGGAGCTGAAACTTTTGTAATAAACAACAATCCAAATGGATTTAATATAAATGTAGATTGTGGATCAACTCATATTGAAGTTTTACAAAAATTTGTAAAAGAAAATAAACTTGATTGTGGTTTTGCCTATGATGGAGATGCTGATAGGTGTATAGCAGTTGATGAAAATGGAGAAGTTGTTGATGGAGATGCAATTCTTTATATATGTGGAAAACACATGAAAGAAGAAGGAAATCTTGAATCAAATACAATTGTAACAACAATTATGTCAAATATTGGTCTTTACAAAGCCTTGGATAAATTAGGAATTAATTATTCAAAGACTCAAGTTGGAGACAAATATGTTCATATAGAAATGAGCGAAAATGGTTATGAGTTAGGTGGAGAACAATCAGGCCATATTATTTTTTCAAAATATGCAAACACAGGTGATGGAATTTTAACTTCACTTAGATTAATGGAAGCAATGATTGACAATAAAGCTAGTTTATCCGAATTAAAAAGAGATTTAAAAATTTATCCACAAGTTTTAAAAAATGTAAGAGTAAAAGACAAAAGTGCAGTTTTATCAGATGAGTCTATAAAAAATATTATTGAAAAACAAAGCCAAGACTTAAAAGATTCTGGAAGAATTTTGGTTAGAGAAAGTGGAACAGAACCAGTGATTAGAGTTATGGCAGAAGCTGAGACAAAAGAAATAGCAAATGAAAAAGTAGATGATATTGTAGAAGCTATAGAAAAAAGTGGACTATAAAAATGAAAGACTATCTTACAGGTAGAGAAATAAATATAAAAGAAGCTGTACTTGTAGTAGGAAATAAAATTTATTCAAAAAATTCTTATATAAGCATGGATACAAGAAAATTGGAAGGCTATCCACCAAAAGTTTTTTATGATAAAAATCAAAATTTTCTAGGAAAAATGTATGATGAAGGTATATATGAATTAGAAGATATAGAAGAAATACTTCTTGATTATAGTGATACATGTTTTTCAAATCATGACTTAGATGACCTTCGAGAATTTTTAATGAACAAAAGAAAACAACTTTATAAAATGCTAGAGAATAGTCAATAAAAAATATTGACAATAAAGAAAATTGATGGTAACATATATGTTTGTATGGGACTATCCATATAAATTAGGAGGTGTTTTAATGGCAGATAAAGTAAAACTAGAATGCACAGTTTGCAAAAATAGAAATTACGATACTACAAAAAACAAAAAAAACACTCAAGAAAGACTTGAGCTTAAAAAGTATTGTCCTTTCTGTAAAAAACACACTGTTCATAAAGAAACAAAATAGTAAGGAGTTTTTAAATGGCTAAGAAAAAAGACGGATTTATAAAATCTGTTAGTAGAGAATTCAAGAAAATCACATGGCCAACAAAAAATGAAACTTTAAATTACTCATTACTTGTTATTATTGTCAGTGTGATTACAGGACTTCTCATTTGGTTATTAGATATAGTCTTTGGAAACATACTTGGATTTTTGATGTAGGTAAGATATGACAGATTTATCTAATAACAATAATTCAAATGAATTAAACGATACTAATGAAGAAATTGATTCTAAAGATTCAGAAAAACAACCAAAATGGTATGTAGTTCACACATATACCGGTTACGAAAATAGGGTTAAAGATAAAATCCAAATGATGATTGATAACGAACAAAATCCTGATATCATCGATGTAACAGTGCCGGAAGAAGAGTATGTTGAAGTAAAAAATGAATCAAAGAAACTTAAAACTAGAAAATTATTTCCAGGTTATGTAATGGTAAAGATGAATATTACAAATAGATCTTGGTATATAATAAGAAATACCCAAGGCGTTACAGGATTTGTCGGACCAGATTCCAAACCGGTTCCTCTTACAAAAAGAGAAGTTAGAAAATTTGGAATAAAAGAAGATAAACCAGTATTTAATATTGATCTAAATGTTGGAGACAATGTAAATATAATCCAAGGACCATTCCAAGACTTAGTAGCAGAAATAAAAGAAATTGATCCTGAAAAGCAAACAATTAAAGCCTTAATTGATATGTTTGGAAGAGATACAATAATTGATTTAAGTTTCGCGGATATTGAGACAATTTAAACTGGCTTACGTAATGTAAGTGGGAGGGGTAACCCGCCAAAAACCACAAAGGAGGATTTAATATGCCAGCAAAAGAAAAAGAAGTACAAGCAAAGGTTAAATTACAAGTACCAGCAGGAAAAGCTACACCAGCACCTCCAGTAGGTACAGCACTAGGACCACACGGAATTAATATTATGGAATTCGTGCAAGCATTTAACGCAAAAACAGCAGATCAAGCTGGAATGATAATACCGGTTGAAATGACAATTTATAAGGATAGATCTTTTGATTTTATCACAAAAACACCACCAGCACCAGTATTAATCAAAAAAGCAATTGGACTTGACAAAGCAAGTGGAGAACCAAATAAAAATAAAGTTGGTTCAATAAAACTTGATCAAATCAAAGAAATTGCGCAAACAAAGATGCAAGATTTAAATGCTGCAAGCCTAGAAGCTGCAATGAGCATGATAAAAGGTACATGCAGAAGCATGGGAATTACTGTAGAAGAATAAGTGGAAGAGGAAACTCGTTATACCACAAGGAGGCAACATGGCTAAAAAAGGTAAAAAATATATAGAATCAAAAAAGGCTTTTGATACTCAAAAAGAATATGATTTATCAGAAGCATTAGATATAGTTGAAAAAACTGCAAAAGCAAACTTTGATGAAACAGTAGAATTACACGTAAGATTAGGTGTAGATTCTAGACATGCTGACCAACAAGTTAGAGGTACAGTAGTACTTCCACACGGAACTGGTAGAGATGTTAAAGTACTTGCAATTGTTAAAGATGATAAAGTTGAAGAAGCTTTAAACGCAGGTGCAGACTACGCAGGTAGTGAAGAGTATACAGACAAAATCCAAAAAGAAAACTGGTTGGATTTTGATGTTATAGTAACAAGCCCTGACATGATGGGACAAGTAGGAAGACTTGGTAGAGTTTTAGGACCACAAGGATTAATGCCTAACCCAAAATCAGGTACTGTAACAAATGATATAGCAAATGCAATTAAAGAAGTAAAAGCAGGTAAAGTAGAATACAGAACAGATAAAAATAACCTTGTTCACGTACCAACAGGAAAAGTATCATTCGGAAAAGAAAAATTGTCAGACAATTTAAAAGCTTTAATGACAGCAATTGTTAAAGCTAAACCAGCTTCAGCAAAAGGAAAATATTTAAGATCAATTACTATTGCATCTACAATGGGTCCTGGAGTAAAATTATCTCCAGCTAGAGCAATGGATATGGTTGAAAAATAAAAAAATATTTGACAAGATATTTTTATAGTGATATACTATCATAGTCAAATAAATAGGCTGCCAAAGACTACGGAGACTTTAATGTTTAATTATTCCGTATAGGTGGGAATAAGAAACTACATCCCCACCGATGTAGGCATAAAATTATGCCTAATTGTGGGGATTTTTATATACCTACCAAAAGCCATAGGAGGTGAAATATGTCTGAAAAAGCTATACAACAAAAACAAGTAATTGTTAATGAAATAGTTAAAAAAATTGAAAATGCTAAATCAGTTACCCTTGTTGAGTTTGATAAAATGGACGTAAAAGAAATTACTGATTTACGTAACAATTTTAGAGATGCAAATACTGAATACAAAGTATACAAAAATACTATGATGAGATTTGCATTCCAACAACTTGGATTTGATCAATTTACTGAAGAGCTAAAAGGTTCTAACGCACTTATTTTTTCAAACGAAGAAATGATTGATGGACCAAAAGTAGCTAGAAAATATATTGATGAAGATGAAGCAAACAAAGAAAAACTTATAATCAAATCTGGTGTAGTAGATGGAAATTACCAAACTCCAGATGAAATGCTAGCAATAGCTAAATTACCAGGACAACAAGAACTTGCATCTATGCTTGTTAATACACTTCAAGCACCAATTAGAAAACTTGCTGGTGATTTATCACAAATCAATGCTAAACTTGTTTATGCACTTGATGCAGTTAGAGAAAAAAAAGAAAACGAAGCAGCTTAATAGCTTAATATTAAAATAATTAATTAAAATATCGGAGGATTAAAAATGTCAGAAAAAGTAACAAACTTATTAGAAGAAATTAAAGAACTTACAGTATTAGAACTATCAGAATTAGTAAAAGCATTAGAAGAAGAATTTGATGTAACAGCTCAAGCAACAGTTGCAGCAGCTCCAGCAGCAGGCGCAGCAGCAGCAGACGCTGGTGCAGCAGAAAAATCAGAATTTGATGTTGTATTAAAATCAGCAGGATCTTCAAAAATCAATGTAATCAAAGTAGTTAAAGAAGTTACAGGTCTTGGACTTAAAGATGCAAAAGCTTTAGTTGACGGTGCTCCAAAAGCAGTTAAAGAAGGCGTAGCTAAAGACGAAGCTGAAGAATTAAAATCAAAATTAGAAGAAGCTGGTGCAGAAGTAGAATTAGCATAGTTTCTATATTTAAAAGGCTCAATTTGAGCCTTTTTTTTTGTGAAGAATTGACACACATTATTATATAATGTATATTAATATAGAAGGATTCTAATTTTGGAAAGAGGATAATATGAAAGAAATTATAGATTCTCTTGAAAATGTCGATCAAAATGAAAAGTATGAAATTGAAAAACATATTTTAAAAAAACATGGTATAAGAGTTAGTCACCAAAGACTAATGATTTTAGATTTTTTAGTAAATAATAGAAACCATCCAACAGCAGATGATATTTACAAATCTTTAAAATCAAAAGATCCAATTCTTTCTCAAGCTACAGTTTACAATACTTTGAACTTGTTTGTTGCAAATAATATCGCTAGCGAATTAGATTTTAATCAAAGCAGAAAAAGATATGATTTTTATCAAAAACACCATTCTCATTTTATTTGTGAAAATTGTGGAAATATTATTGACTTAAATATTGATATCGATAATCTAAAATTAGAAGGATTAGAAAACTATAAAATAAATAGCGTGGATCTAACAATTAGGGGAGTTTGTCCAAATTGTGAGAAATAAGTAAAAGCAGTTGCAAGTAAAATTTATTTTGCAACTGCTTTTTTATTTGAATTTTAAATTATTTCAAAAACAAAATAGACAAATCCATATATTATAACTTGATGAAGGACATATATTTCAAGAGAATTTTGTCCTATTTTGGCTAGAAAAGAATTTCTACCATATTTATTGTAAAAATTATTTTCAATTAATATATTTCCTATAATATATCCACTAATATAGGCAAAAAACCGAGGAATTATTGGAAAATAATCTGTGGAGTGAAAGGAATTTGAAGGAAAGCCTAAAATATATAAATTTTTTTCATACAAAAGTGAATTTATCCCTAGATCCAATATTTTTTTGTTTGGAAGATTGTAGGTTAGGATAAATAATAGGACAAATAAAGGTAACAATTTATTAGATATTTTCAAATATTTTTGAACAAAAGCAATTAGTATCATTGATAGTCCAAGTCCGTTTAAAACTCCAAATATTATCAGCTGATCTGGTATAAAAAAATAAGTTATTAAGCTAATCAAAATCCCTAATAAAGAAATTATTATTCCTCTTTTTAAATTTTTTTTCCAGTCTAGAAAATTTGAGCTTATTCCAGATATTATGAAGAATGATATGGCAATTGATAGTTGCCATATTTTGTTTATGTAAAAATTATTGTACCAAGTAAGGTTTTTATATAAACTTATATCGTAAAAAAGATGGAATAAAACCATTGATATAATTGTAAATCCTCTGTATTTATCTAAAATATAATTTCTTTTCATTTTTAATCCTTTAATTTATTCTAATTATTATTTTACTTTATTTTTTAATATTATATAATATTTGTGTTAAGAAAGAGGTAAAGATGATTAAAGATAAAGATTATTATTTGGATTGGATATATGATAGAGGAAATTCTGCTGGTAAAAGAAGGGATTTATCGGCTATAAAAGCTTTGTTAGATGAACTTGGAGATCCTCAAGATAAAATGAAGGTTATTCATATTGCAGGGACAAATGGCAAGGGGTCTACTGCAAATTTTATTGCAAGTACTTTGGCTCAAAAAGTTAAGTGTGGACTTTTTACTTCTCCTTATATGGTTGAAATTAATGAAGAAGTTAAAATTAATGGATATCCTATAAGTGATGAAGATTTTTTCTCTTATATAGAAATGATTAAGCCAATTTGTGAAAAGCTTGATGAAATTAATTTAAAAAATACTTATTTTGAAGTTATGACAGCATTGATGTATAAGTATTTTTATGATAAAAAAGTCGATGTATGTGTAGTTGAAACTGGACTTGGAGGAAGGTTGGATTCTACAAATATTGTAAAAAAACCTATAGCGTGTCTGATTACAACAATTTCAATGGATCATACAAATATTTTGGGAAATACAATTGAAGAGATAGCTCAAAATAAGGCAGGGATAATAAAAGAGGATGTTCCTGTATTTATTTATCCTCAAGAAAAATCAGCTTTAGATGTTATTACAAAAGAAGCTAGTGAAAAAAATGCAAAAATATTTGATTTTAAATTTGATGAAATTAGGATAAAAAATGAAAATGAAATTTTCAATGAATTTGATTTTAGATCCTATAAAAATATAAAGACTTCTTTAATTGGAAAAGTTCAAATTTATAATGCATGTAATGCTATAAATTTATTGGATTATTTTAAGGATGAATTTAATCTTAGTATAGAAGATATAAGAAAAGGCATATTTGAAAGTAAAAACCCAGGGCGTTTCCAAATAATTTCTAAAAATCCAAAAGTTTTGATTGATGGAAGTCACAACAAAGAATCAATTGATGCCCTAATAAATTCTTTGAAAAATTTTCATTATGATAAACTTATTGTAGGATTTTCTGTTTTAAAAGATAAGGATTATGAGTACATTATTGAAAAATTATCAGACCTTTCATATGAAATTGTTATAACAAGTGTAGATAATCCTAGGACTTTTGAGATTGATGAACTTGAAAAAATAGTAAAAGAAAAATTTTCAAACGTTAAAGGCTTTAAAGATATAAAAAAAGCATATGAATACACTAAATCAAAGGCAGGTTCTAATGATTTAGTTTTATGGTGTGGATCTTTGTATCTTGTTGGTGAAATTTTAAAATTAGAAAATTATTATAAAAATTGAAATTAATTTATAAATACCAAATTTAGAAATGATAATTTGGTATTTTTATTTTGTATAAAAATAAAATGCTAATATTTTAGCCTTTTTTATTATTTTTATTTAAGAATATTAATAAAAATTTAGATTAGATAATATAAAGTGATAAAATATCACACATAAAATTTACTTGCTAAACTAGAGCAAACTTTTAGCGTACATATACTAATTTACTAAAATATTGACAATCTTAGCGAAAAAATGTATCCTTATTTTTGGAGGTAGTATATGAATAATATATTTAATAAAAAAAAGAAAAAGAAAGTTAAATTTCCTTCAGCTTTTACTGTTTTATTTATTGTATTGGTATTAGCTGCAATTTTAACTTATATAGTTCCAGCTGGATCATACGATAGGTTAGAATATAATAAGGAAGAAAATGTATTCCTTAAAACTGGAATTGAAGGTGAAGAAGAAAAGCTTCCTGCAAAACAAGAAACTTTAGACAAATTTAAAATTACTGTTCCACTAAAAAGTTTTGTAAATGAAGATATCAAAAAGCCTGTAGCTATTCCTGGTTCTTACCATAAACTTGATCAACATCCTCAAGGATTTTTGAAAGTTGCTAGGGCACCAATTGATGGTGTGGCAGATTCTATTGGAATTATTGTTTTTGTATTAATTCTTGGTGGTTGTATAGGAATTTTAAATAAAACAGGAACTTTCGATGCAGGAATTGCTGCTTTATCTAAACTTACTAAGGGAAAAGAATTTTTGATGGTAGCAATTTTATCTAGTATCGTTGCTCTTGGAGGAACAACATTTGGTATGGCTGAAGAAACTATAGCCTTTTATCCAATTTTGTTGCCAATATTTTTAGCTTCTGGTTTTGATGCTATTGTTACAATAGCTGCAATTTATATGGGTTCTTCCATTGGTACAATGTTTTCTACAACAAATGCTTTTTCAGTAGTTGTTGCATCAAATGCTGCTGGAATTTCTTTTAAAGAAGGTATGGGAATAAGGATAATAAGTTTAATTTTAGCTCAAGCTATTACACTTTGGTATATCTATAGATATTCAAAAAAAGTAAAGGAAGATCCATCTAAATCTATAGTGGCAGAAGACATGCCAAGAATTAAAGACCAATATTTAAAAGGATATGATCCTGAAAATGTAGCACCATTTAATTTTAGAAGAATAGCCATGCTTGTGGTATTTATGTTTGCATTTCCAATTATGATTTATGGAGTAATGAATCTTGAGTGGTGGTTTGAAGAAATGTCCACCTTGTTTTTGGTTGTAGGAATATTACTTATAATTTTATCCGGCTTACCAGAGCAAGAAGCCGTTGGTTCATTTTTAGATGGAGCTGCTGACTTGGTTTCAGTTGCTTTAATTATTGGAGTTGCAAGAGGAATAAATATAATACTAGACGATGGAATGATTTCTGATACAATGTTATATAATGCATCAAACATTATTAAAGGAATTAATGGAGTATTATTCTCATCAGTACAAATGATTCTATTTTCGTTTCTTGGAATATTTATCCCATCATCATCAGGACTTGCAACCTTATCAATGCCAATTATAGCTCCACTTGCAGATACAGTTTCTCTTGGAAGAGATGTTGTAGTTTCAGCATACAATTTCGGTCAAGGTTGGATGGCAATAATTGCACCAACTGGTTTGATTTTGGCAACCTTGGAGATGGTAGATGTTTCATATAATAAATGGGTAAAATTTATATTGCCATTGATGGGAATATTATTAGTTCTAGCTATAGTTATGTTAGGTATTCAAACTGTAATATAAGGGGAGAGAAATGTTAGATAAATTTTTAAAATACGTAAAATACGATACCCAAAGTGATGATAAAAACGAAGCTTGTCCATCAACACCTGGACAAATTGAACTTGCAAAAGTTATAGTTGAAGATTTAAAAAATCTTGGAATAGAAAATGCTCATGTAGATGAAAACGGATATGTTTATGCTTCTATAGAAGGAACAGTTAAAAATGTTCCTACAATAGGTTTTATTTCTCACATGGACACTGCTCTTGAAATAACTGGAAAAAATGTAAATCCACAAATAATTGAATCATATGAGGGTGGAGATATAATTTTAAATGATAAATATAAATTAAGAGAAGATGAATATCCATTTTTAAAAGAATTAATCGGCCATAAATTAGTTACAACTGATGGAACAACTTTGCTTGGTGCTGATGATAAGGCGGGAATTGCAATTATTATGGAAGTTGCGAAATTCTTTATAGAAAACAGAGATTTGAAATTTGGAGATATAAAAATAGGCTTTACACCAGATGAAGAAATTGGAAGAGGAGCAGATCTATTTGATGTAGAAAAATTTGGAGCTGACTTTGCCTATACAATTGACGGTGGACCTGTTGCTGAATTAGAATATGAAAATTTCAATGCAGCAACAGCAAAAATCCATATCGAAGGAAAATCTGTTCACCCAGGTTCTGCAAAAAATGTCTTAATCAATGCACTTTTACTTGGACAAGAATTAAATTCTATGCTTCCAGTAAATGAAAGACCAGAATATTCAGAAGGATATGAAGGCTTTTTCATGTTAGATGAAATAAATGGAACATCTGCAGAAGTTGATATAGTATATTTAATTAGAGATTTTTTCACAGATTCTTTTAATGAAAAGAAAAAAAATCTTCAAAATATAGTAGATTTTCTAAATGAAAAATACGGACAAAGAATTGAATTGGAAATTAAAGATTCTTATTATAATATGAAAGAAAAAATTAAACCATGTATGGAAATTGTTGACCTTGCCAAAGAATCAATCAAAAAAGCTGGTATGGATCCAATTGTAAAACCTATTAGAGGTGGTACTGATGGAGCAAGCCTTTCTTATAAGGGACTTCCAACACCAAATCTTTTTACAGGAGGATATAATTTTCATGGTAGATATGAACTTCTTTCAGTTGATATAATGGAAAAATCTTTTGAAGTTTTGAAAAATATTGTACAATTAAATGTAGAGGAGGGGAAATAATGGAAAAATTACAACCACAAAGAGTATTTTATTACTTTAAAAAATTAATGGATATCCCTAGACCAAGTTTTCATGAAAAAGAGGTTTCAGACTTCTTAATAAAAACTGGAAAAGAGCTAAATCTTGAAACTTATAAAGATGAAAATTTAAATGTAATCTTAAAAAGAAAAGCATCAAAAGGCTATGAAAACGCACCAAAGGTAATTTTACAAGGTCACATGGACATGGTTGCATCAAAAACTGACGACTCAGACCATGATTTCTTAAAAGATCCAATAAAACCTATACTTGATGGAAAATATTTAACAGCAGATAAAACAACACTTGGAGCTGATAACGGAATAGCTGTAGCTATGGGATTAAGCTTACTTGAAGATGAAGATTATGTTGGACCACAAATCGAATTATTGGTAACAACAGAAGAAGAAACTTCAATGGCAGGAGCTTTGAATTTAGCTGATGACGTACTTGAAGGCGAATATTTAATAAACATTGACTCAGAAGAAGAAGGAGTCCTAACAGTTGGATCAGCTGGAGGAATTACATTTTTTATTTCTGAGAAAATCGGAAAAGAAGAAGATAAAGATGGATATGAAATAAAAGTTTCAGGTCTACTTGGTGGTCATTCAGGAATGGATATCAACGATAATAGAGGAAATGCTATAAAAGTTTTCGCACATATTTTGGAAAATTTAAATTCTGATATAACAATTGGAGAATTTTCAAGTGGAAGCCTTGATAATATTATTCCATCATCAGGAAGCGTAAAAGTTTACGGAGCAAAAATCGAAGAATTAGAAGAAGCTAAGAAAAAAGCCTTAGATGAATTTAAAGATGTAAAAGGTGAATTAAAAATTGAAATAAGTGAAGCAAGTGGAAAAAGCTATTCAAAAGAATTATCAGAAAAAATAATTAAAATGATAGCAAATGTAGCTTGTGGAACAAATACAATGATGAAAGATGGAGTAACTGTAGAATCTTCAGATAACTTAGCCTTAATAAAAGAAGAAGACGGATTTGTAAAAAGTGAAATTTCCTTAAGATCATCAGAAAATCACGTTCTAGATGAATTATCAGATAGGATAAAGAAAACATTAGAAGATTTAAACATAAATTACACAATAGATTCTATTTATCCTGGTTGGGAATACAAAGAAGATTCAAAATTAAGACCACTAGCTCAAAAAGTTTACAAAGAATTTGAAGGAAAAGAATTCGATACAATAGTAATTCATGCTGGATTAGAATGCGGTGCATTTTACGAAAAATATCCAAATTTGGACATAATATCAATAGGACCAAATATAAGTGGAGCCCATTCACCAGAAGAAAAAGTTGAGATAGAATCAGTACAAAGAGTATATGATTATCTAAAAGAATTACTAAAAGAAATAAAATAGAATATATTAAAATTATTTTTAAAATATAAGAATATTTAAAAAGGACACTTAAAACTGAAAAAATGTTTAAGTGTCCTTTTTTATTATAAAATAAAATTATGAAAATCATTTTTTATTTTTTTAGTACTAAAATGTTTCCAGAAAAAAATAAAACCTTGAAAAATCAAGGCTTATAACGTATATGGTGGAGATGACGGGATTTGAACCCGTGTCCGCACAAGTTTTAATAAAAGCATCTACAAGTTTAGTAAGTATTTAATTTTCATCTAGCACTTATCTACTTACAAATAACTTACTAGACTAGCTTCATAATACTAAATACACTCAAAGCTTTGTGCATCAGTTGCCACATAAATTATGAAACAAATAACAATTACTGTGGCTTAATCGTTATTTGTTGCTTGCCTAAATTAGGCAGCTAATGCGAATTGTCTTTCGCTATTATTGTTTGCTTTTATATTTAATTTTCAATTTTACGAATTGATAAACGACTTGCAGCTTAAATCTTGACAAGCACGTCGAAACCAAAACATCCCCATAGATAATATTAATATTATACTAAGTTTTAATTTTATGTCAAAATAATAGAGTTTGAAAAATATTTTAATTAAATTAAATTTTTGTTTTTTGGGTATTATTATAGTAAGTCTATCAGATTAAAAAAATCTAAAATAGATAGGAGGACTCATGAGAAATAATAATAAAATTGCAGCAATGCTTCTTGCCGGCGGTCAAGGATCTAGATTGAAAGCTTTAACAAAGGAAATGGCAAAACCTGTTGTTCCATTTGGTGGAAAATATAAAATTATTGATTTCGCTCTTTCTAATGCAACAAATTCAGAAATTAGAGACATTGGTGTACTTACACAATACAAACCACAATTACTTAATAAGCACTTGGGAATTGGTGCTGCATGGGACTATGATAGAAATTTTGGCGGTCTTAGAATTTTAACTCCATATTATACTGAAGAAGGTGGAAAATGGTTCGAAGGAACTGCTGGAGCAATTTTTGTAAATATTAATTATCTTGATAGTATTGATCCAGAATATGTTTTAATTCTTTCAGGCGATCATATATATAAAATGGATTACACGAAACTTCTTGAAGAGCATATAGAAAAAGGTGCTGATGCAACAATTGCTGTTATGGAAGTAGATTGGGATGAAGCTTCAAGGTTTGGAATTATGAATACAGATGATGAGGGAAGAATTGTAGAGTTTGAAGAAAAACCTGAAAATCCTAAATCAAATCTTGCTTCCATGGGAATTTATATTTTCAATTGGAAAGTTTTAAGAGAAGCTTTAATTGAAGATCACAAAAATCCTGAATCTACAAATGACTTTGGTCATGATATAATTCCTTATTTACTAAATAATAATAGGGATTTATTTGTCTATAAATTTGATGGATATTGGAAAGACGTTGGTACAGTTAAATCTTATTGGCAAGCAAATCTCGATTTGATTGATCCGGAAAACCCACTTAATATTCAAGATGATTCTTGGAAAATATACACAACTGCTTTAAATCTACCTCCTCACAGAGTTGGAAGAAATGGAGTTTTGAATGATGCATTAATAAATGAGGGCTGTATCATTGATGGAGAGGTAAATAATTCTGTATTGTTTTCAAATGTTAAAATTGAAGAGAATGCTTGTGTAAATAATTGCGTAATATTATCTGGAGTTACTATAAAAGAGGGAGTAAAAGTATATAATTGTGTAATTACTGAAAACATGGAAATAAATGAAGATATTGGAGATAAAAATTCTACAACAGTTTACCTTGTAAGTAAAGATGGAATAGAGGAGGATTAGTATGCAAAATATACTTGCTTTAATTTATAGTTCAGAATTTGACGAGAAAAATTACGATACCCTTTGTAAATATAGGCCTGATTATATGCTACCTTTTGGTTGTAGGTATAGGATTATAGATTTTACCTTATCAAATATAACAAATCACAATATTTCAAGTGTAATTTTATATGGTGGCGAACCATTAAGATCAACTCTTGATCATGTTGGTGATGGTAGAAATTGGGAATTAAATAGAAGAAGCGGTGGTTTGATGATAAATCCACCAGTTTATAACAGGTCAAAACTTGCAAATGAAATAGAAACTTATTATAATACCATGAAACATTTCATGCAAAATAAACGCGAATATGTTTATATAACCAATCCTATGTATATTTCTAAGGTAAATATTTCAGATGCTTATGAGCAAATGCAGGAGCAAGGTCTTGATGCCTTGATTTTTACTCAAAAAGTTAAAGATGATTATGGTTATTATTTAAATAGAAGAATTATTAATACTGATGAAAATGAAAATCCTGTAAGTCTTGGAATTAACCTTGGTCTTGAAGATGAGATTAATTTATTTACTGGATCAATTTTAATTAAAAAAGACATTTTTATGGACTTATTAAGATATTCAATTGAAAAAAATAATGCAACTAATATTTTAGATGCCTTATTTAAATATCCTAAGAAAAAAACAATGGGTATGTACAGGTCAAAAGAAAAATTAAATGTTATTATGGATACCTTAACCTATTTTGAAGCAAGTTTTAATCTTTTGGATAGGGATTATTTTAATGAAATTTTCTACGAACAAGGAATGGTTTATACAAAAAGCAAAGACGAACCTTCAACAGAATATCTAAAAGGATCAAAGGTTAGAAATTCTTTAGTTGCAAATGGAGCTTTGATTGAAGGTGAAATTGAAAATTCTATAATTTTTAGGGGTGTAACAGTTAAAAAAGGCGCAGTAATTAAAAATTCTATTATCTTCCAAAATTCTGAAATTGATGAAGGAGCTATTCTAAACCATGTAATTACTGATAAAGACACGAAGGTTCATGAAGATGTAAGATTGTTTGGAAATAGAACTCATCCTTACTTGACTGATAAGGGAGAGCATATAAATTAAGGAGATTTAAATGAAAGTATTATTTTTAACAAGTGAAGCAGATCCCTTTTTAAAAACTGGAGGGCTTGCTGATGTTGCTGGTTCTCTTCCAAAGGAACTTGTAAAAAAAGGTATTGATATAAGAGTAGTTATGCCTTTGTATACAAGTATTGATCAAATCTATAAAAAAAAGATGAAAAAAATTAAAGAATTTTATGTAGACCTTGATTGGAAGCACCAATATGCCGGAATTTATAGTTTGAAATGGGACAATGTTACATTTTATTTTATAGATAATCTAGAATATTTTGATAGACCAAATGCTTATGGTTATGACGATGATGCTGAAAGATTTATATTTTTCTCAAAAGCTGCAACTCTTCTTGGAAAAGAAATAGATTTTAAGCCAGACATAATTCATTCTAATGACTGGCATACTGCTTTGGTAAATATTTATGTAAATGATTTTAGAAAAGGTGATCATTTTTTTGATGATATAAGGACTTTGTTTACAATTCATAACCTAAAATATCAAGGAGTTTTTGATTCAGGATATCTAACTTTAACTGGTCTTGATGGATATTATTTTAATGAACATGATCTTAAATATTTTGATGCGATAAATTTCATGAAAGGTGGAATTGTTCACTCAACTGCTTTTAATACAGTCAGTGAAAATTATGCTCAAGAAATTAAATATCCATTTTATGGAGAAGGCCTTGATGGAATTGTTAGAGAATATGAAAAGAAACTTTCTGGAATTGTAAATGGAATTGATTATGAAGTTTGGAATCCAAAAACTGACAAAAATATTTACAAAAATTACGATTTAAAATCTATAAAAAATAAAATTCAAAACAAAACTAATCTTCAAAAAGAATATGGTTTACCAGTTAATAAAGATGTTCCGATGATAGCTATTTGTTCAAGACTAACTTCTATGAAGGGATTTGACCTTGTAAGATATATTTTAGATGAACTATTACAAGAAGATATTCAATTGGTTGTTCTTGGAACTGGAGATTACACTTACGAAGAAATGTTTAAATATTTTGAGTGGAAATATCCTGACAAGGTAGCTGCAAGAATTTATTATGATGGAAAAGAAAGTCACAAGTTATATGCTGCAAGTGATTTATTTATGATGCCATCTATTTCTGAGCCTTGTGGAATTAGCCAATTGATTGCTATGAGATATGGATCTTTGCCTATAGTAAGGGAAGCTGGCGGATTAAAAGATACAGTAAAAGCTTACAACAAATATACTGGTGAGGGTACAGGATTTTCTTTTGAAAATATAAATGCCCATGAATTACTTTTTGCTAGTAAAAATGCCATAGATTTATATAATAATAACAAAAAAGCCTTTGATAAGCTTGTTAAAAATGCTATGAAAGAAAAAAATGACTGGGAAGAATCTTCTAAAAAATATATTAAATTATATGAAGATATAAAGGCATAAAATGAATAAAAATAATAATTTTATCTTAAAAAGAATACAAAGTTTTTTGTATTCTTTTTATGCTAAAGAGATAGAAGATGCAAGGCTTGGTGAAATTTATGATGGACTTGTGAAAGCCTTGATGCAAGATATAGGAAAAAATTGGTCCAAATCAAAAAAATCTTTAGAAAATAAAGAAGTTTATTTATTATCTTTTGAATATAGTCCAAGAAAATTTATTGAAAATATAGTTGAATCTTTAGGATATAAAAAAGAAGTAGACGATTGTTTAAAAATCTTGGATATTTCTATGGAAGATTTGCTAAATTATGAAAAAGAGGCAAGTCTTGGAAATAGTGACATTGGAATTGGCTCATGGTATTTGATGAAAGAGTTAAGTAAAAATAAAATTAAATCCATAGCTTACGCCCTAAGATATGAAAGTGGTGGAATGAAACAAGTCATTAGGGATGGAAGACAATTTGTAAATCCTAACGAATGGCTTTCTATTGGGAGTAAATGGGAGCATAAAAAAGCTTTTTCTTATTTATTAAATATTGAAGGAAAAAAAACAAAGGCAGTAGCTTATGATATGCCAATTTTTAATAATGAAAATAAGTTTGTAAATACACTTAGATTATGGAAGGCAGAATCGATTAATAAGGTAGATTACATGAATTTATCTATTGGCGATTTTAAAAGTGCTTATGATGATTATATTAATAACAATTCTTTAACCCAATTTTTATACTTAGATAATTCCACTTATGAAGGTAAGCTTTTTAGATTAAAACAAGAATATTTTTACTCTGTTTCAACAATTCAAGATATTTTCAGAAGATATTTTAAAAAAAATCACGATTTAAAAAATATAAAAAATAAAATCAAAATAATTCTAGCAGATATCCACCCAAGCCTTGCAATAATTGAATTTATAAGAACTTTAAATCAGGGTTATAAGCTTGAAATTAAAGAATGTGTTGAAATAAGTAAAAAAATTTTTGTTCATATAGGATTTTTGATAACTCCAGATTCAAAAGAATCTTATGATATTTCAATGATAAAATCAATCGATAAGTCTTTTTATGATATTATTTTAAAATTAGATGATTTTGTAAAAGAAAATTTAAATTTATCGATAATTGAAAATGGTCAATTGAGATATGATAGGCTTATTTATTGTTTTGTTCATGATTATTATTACCTATCAAAAACTTTTGTTGATAATTACATGGAAAATGGTGCGAATTTTTCTTTTTTAAATTTTGGAGTCGACAGACATTTGTATGCTGATTCAAACAATATATTGTTGAAAAAAAGCTTGGAAAAATATGGAATAAATATTACCAATAAAGAAAGCCTAAGAAAAATTGGAAATTTAAAAAATTGTAAGAATTTTTATGATGAAGTTGAAGATATTAAATTTAAAAATAAACTTAATTTGATAAAACATTTCAATTTAGATCAATTTGATAGGATAAATCCTTATTCTATTTTTGACATGCAGCTTGCAATGTTTCATGAGGCAAAAAGACAACTCTTAAATGCTATATCTATAGCTAGCACTTATTACAATTTAAAAGATAATGCAAATATTTTTATTTCTCCTACAACTTATATTTTTTCAGGCAAGGCCAATGATGGGTATTTTATGGCAAAAGAAATTATAAAATTTATCCTTGCCCTAAAACATATGATTGACAAGGACAAGCTAATTAAAGAGAAATTAAAGATAATTTTTATAGAAGATGCTAATGTGGAAAAATTAAGAAAAATTTATCCTGCATGCGATGTATATAGTAATTTAAGCCTACCTATATATGATAATCAAAGTTTTCATATGCTAAATTCAATTTTTAATATGGCAAATGTTCTTTCAAGTAAGGGTGGAATAATTTCAAATATTGATAAAAAAAATGAAATTTATACTTTTGGAAAAACTTATGAAGAAATTGAAAAAAATAGAAATGAGAATACTTACGATGCCCGTGAATTTTACTATAAAAACCATTTACTCAAAAGAACGATTGATAATTTGATTAATGAAGATTATTCTAATTTGCCTTATAATTTCAAAAATATTTATGATTATTTAATTTCTTTTAATGATTCATTTTTTATTTTTAAAGATCATGATTCTTTACTAGACATTAGATTTAAAATTTCCACTGATTATTTGGACAAGGAAAAATGGATTGATAAGGAGATTGATAATATACTTTGGGCTAATGAATTTAATCTTGACGAAAATTTAGAAAAATTAAAATAGGAAATATGACATACACATACGATGATATAAAGGACATAAAATTAGGAACGACTTACACAAAAAATTATACAGAATTTAGGGTTTTTGCTCCAGAAAGAGAAAAAATTGACTTATTAATCACTGATGATTATAGAAAAGTTAGAAAAGAAAAATTTTCTATGGTCAAAAAAGAATTTAATATTTTTTACTGCAAAATTGAAAAAAATTTAGATGGATTTTTTTATTCCTATCTAGTTGAAGATAAATTTGAAGTGACAGATCCATATTCTAAAGCATCTTCAATTAATAGTCTAATGTCAGCTGTAGTTGATTTTGAGATAACAAATCCAAAAAACTTCAAAAAGTTTTCGCCAAAAATTATTGAAAATGAAGCAATAATTTATGAATTAAATGTTAAAGATTTTACGGCTAATAAAAATTCAAATGTAAAGTATAGGGGAAAATTTCTGGGACTTGCTGAAGATGATAGTGAACTTGATGGGAAAAAAACAGGTTTATCACACCTAAAAGAATTGGGAGTTACACATATTCAACTATTACCAGTTTATGATTTTGTTTCAATTTTCGAAGAAAATGAGAAATTTTTTGATGAAGACAATTACAATTGGGGCTATGATCCAGAATTATATTTTAATGTTGAAGGATCTTTCGCAACAAACCCCTATAATCCCAAAAATAGAATTTTTGAATTTAAAAAAATGGTAAATAAAATCCATGAAAATGGTATGAATGTGGTTATGGATGTTGTTTATAACCATACTTTTAAAACTATAGATTCAAATTTAGAAATTTTAGCGCCATCTTATTATCACAGGAAAAATACTGATGGAAGTTTTTCAAATGGTTCTGGTGTAGGAAATGAATTTAAAAGTGAAAATCCTTTTGCTAGAAAATTAATAATTGATTCATTAAAACACTGGGTTTTGGAATATGATATAGACGGGTTTAGGTTCGATTTGATGGCTTTAATTGATATTGATACAATAAAAATTGCCATCAAAGAGCTTAGAAAAATTAAACCATATCTTATAATTTATGGTGAGCCTTGGATGGGTGGAGAATCTGTTTTACCAAGGGAAAAACAAATTTTAACAGGAAGTCAAAGATCGAATGGATTTGCAGTTTTTAATGATAGTTTTAGAAATGCTATAAAAGGAGATAACGACGGCTACGCAAAAGGTTTTATTCAAGGAAATTTCACTTTTAAAAAACAAGTAGAAATCGGTATAAGTGGTAGTATAGATTTTGATGAAAAAAGAAATGGATTTGCAGATGATGCAAGCGAAGTTATTAATTACATTGCCTGTCATGATAATTTAATTTATTTAGATAAATTAAAAATTTCATTAACAGACCATGATGATTTGGAATATATATCAAGATTAGGTTTTGCAATTTTATTTTTATCATTTGGAAAGCCTTTTATCTATGAAGGAACGGAATTTAATAATTCAAAAAATAATAACAGCAATTCATACAATTTGCCTTTATCTATAAATGGAATTGATTGGCAAGATAAAATTGATAATTTTGAAACTTTTACTTTTGTTAAAGATTTAATTTGTCTTAGAAAAAAATTAGAGGTTTTTAATCTTGTAAAAAAAGATGATATCAGAAAAGCTCTGACTTTTGTAGAAGATTTAGAGGATAACCTCATTGCTTACAATATTCGTTTCAAAAATAAGAAAATATATGTAATTTTTAATGGCTTAAATGACGATGTAGCAGTTGACGACTTTAAAAGGAAAAAAATTTTTGGAGAAGAAATTTCTCTCGTTAAAATATTTGATAAAAGGGGTAAAATTAATAAGAGAATAAATGTTTTTGAAATAAACAATTTCAGTAAACATTCTGTAAATGTTTATATAAGAGGAGAAAATTATGGATTATAAAAAAGTTTATGAAACTTGGTTAAACAATGAATTTTTTGATCAAGAAACTAAAGATGAATTAAAAAAAATCGATAATGATGAAAATGAAATTGAAGATAGGTTTTACCAAGAATTAGCTTTTGGTACAGCAGGTCTAAGAGGTAAGCTTGGAGCTGGTACTAATAGAATGAACCAATACACAGTTGCCAAAGCAACTCAAGCATTTGCTGATACAATTTCTGATATGGGAGAAGATGCAAAAAAAAGAGGGGTTGTAATTTGTTATGATGTTAGACATAAATCTGATGAATTTTCAAAAATAACTTCTGAGGTTTTTGCTGCAAATGGAATTAAAGTAAATATTTTTAAAGAAATTCAACCAACACCAGTTTGCTCATATGCTATTAGAAAATTGAAAACAATTGGTGGGGTAATGGTTACAGCAAGCCACAACCCAAGAGAATATAATGGCTACAAAGCATATGGTTCAGATGGAAGTCAAATTCTTGAAGATATTGCAGTTAAAATTCAAAATTATATGAAAGAATATGAAGATTATTCTAAAATAAAAAGAATTGATTTTGATAAGGCTGTTGATGAAGGATTAATTTCTTGGGTTGATGATTCTTTGATAGATGATTATGTAAAAGAAGTTTTGGCATGCACAATTAATGATGATGTAGACAAAAAAGTAAAAATTGTTTATACACCACTAAATGGTTGTGGAAATAAATTAGTTAGAAGAATTCTTGATGAAAGAGGATTTGAAAATATTTATATAGTAAAAGAGCAAGAAAATCCAGATCCTGATTTCACAACAGTTGGTTATCCAAATCCAGAAGATCCAAAAGCATTTAAACTATCTGAAAAATTAGGAGAAGAAAAAAATGCAGAATTATTGCTTGCAACAGATCCAGATTCTGACAGGTGTGCTGTGGAAGTTTTGGATAAAAATGGTAAATATCAATTTTTAACAGGAAATCAAATAGGTTCTCTCCTTACAAATTATATTTTAACAGCTCTAAAAGAAAATAATGAATTACCAGAAGATGGAGCAGTTGTTAAAACGATAGTTTCAACAGATTTAGTTAAACCAATTGCAAATAGTTTTGGAATAGAAGTTTATGAAGTTTTAACTGGCTTTAAAAATATCTATGAAGTTGCAAATGGATTCGAAAGAGCTGGTAAGGGCGAGTTTATTTTTGGATTTGAAGAAAGCATAGGATATAATTATAAGGATTTTGTAAGAGATAAGGATGCTGTAAACTCAGCTATGCTTATTAGCGAAATGACTGCTTATTATAAAAATAAAGGAAAATCATTATTAGATGTTTTAGAAGATATTTATCAAAAATTTGGATTTTATTCTAATGAAGTTCAATCAATTGTTCTTGAAGGACTTGACGGGGCTCAAAAAATTAAAAGAATTATGGAAACTATTAGAACCAATCCAATTAGAGAAGTTTGTGGACTAAAAGTTAAAAAAATTGTTGATTATTTAAATGATGATACAGGTCTTTCAAAATCTAATGTTTTAAAATACTATTTGGAAGATGATTCTTGGTTTGTTTTAAGACCATCAGGAACAGAACCAAAAATAAAATTATATTTAAATGCAATTGATAAGAACAAAAAAGATTCTGATCAAAAAAGAGATAATATTAAAGCAGAAGTAAATAATATAATTGGTCAAATTGATTAATAATTTTTACCTAGAAGACAAATTAAATCTTCTAGGTATTTTTTAGCTTTAAGCAGAGTTTTTATATTAGATATTTTTAATAGGGATATTTTCAAGAATGGGAAATTTTTGATAAAATAGGTAAATAAGAGATAAGGAGGTATTATGGATCAATTTTTTAACTTTATAGATAAAGTATTTTCAATTCAAGTATTTGGAAATATGACGCTATATCAATTATTATCAACAATTTTAAAATATGTTTTTGTTGTTATAGTTTTATACTTTATCTATTCAATTATTAGAATAATTTATTATGATGTTAGATATGCAATCAAAAAAGAACAAATATCTGATACATATTTACAATTCATAAACCAAAATCAAGAAAATAAGTTTAAAATTCAAGAATACTACTATATTGGAGAAAATAACACAATAGGAAGAGATGATAAAAATACTATTTGTATAAAAGATAAATTTTTATCAAGTTTTCATGCAAGAATTATTTTAGACCAAGGAATATATTTCTTGGAAGATTTAAATTCTTCAAATGGAACTTACTTAAATGATGAAAGAATTAATGAAGCTATTGAATTAAAAAATAAAGACATAATAAAATTTGGAGAATTAAAATTTTTATTTATAAACGGTGATGAAGATGATTAAAAATGAAAATATAAATATCATCAACCAAAAAAAATATAAAAATAACGCTTTGTTTCTTTTATTTTTATTTGAATTTTTGACTTTAAGTTTGTCGATGATTTTTAATGCAGATAATCTACAAAGTGGAGATTTTTACGCTTATATTACAATACTTGTAACAACAATGATTTCTACAATTATAGCAAATAAACTAACCAGAAGTGATAGCATCTTGCTATTAATTGTAAACATGTTGTTTTCTATAGGTGTAGCTATAATTTATAGGCTTGACCCAGCTTTGGGTAAAAAACAACTTTTATTTTATCTTGTTGGAATAATGGTATATTTTTTGACCTACTTTATCTTACAAAAATATAAAAATTGGGATGAGCATATTATTTTTTACTTTGTAATTTCTATAGTATTATTTTTGGCGACTTTGGTATTTGGATTTGCATCTGGTGGAGCAAAAAATTGGATAGTTATAGGACCATTTACCTTACAGCCTTCAGAATTTATAAAAGTTCCTTTTATATTTTTTGTTGCATGTTTTTATGCCCATTATAATAAATTTAGAAAAAAAGCTTTTGGAAAATATTATTTAAGCCTTGGAATATATGCTTTTATAATGATGTTTTTTATTCAAAAAGAATTGGGAACTGCTTTAATATTTTTTGGAACAATGATACTTACACAATTTGTATATGAAAGAGATAGAAAATTAATTCTATTAAATTTAATTTTTATAGTTTTAGGATCTATTCTTGCATATTTCCTATTCTCTCACATTAGAGTAAGAGTAGAAACCTGGCTTGATCCTTGGTCTGTTATAAATGACAGAGGTTACCAAATAACTCAATCCTTATTTGCTTTAGCAAGTGGCGGATTATTTGGGACAGGGATTGGACTTGGAAGACCTGATTTTATTCCAGTTGCAGAAAGTGATTTTATTTTCCCTGCAATTTGTGAAGAATATGGAATTTTTATGGGAATTGCGGTAGTTTTATTATTTTTAATTTTAGTTTATAGAGCAATAAAAATTGCCCTTCAACAAGAAGAGAAATTTTTTTCAATCCTTGCTTTTGGCATAGGAGGATTATTTGCTCTACAAACCCTAATTATTTTGGGAGGAGTTTTAAAACTTATACCATTAACAGGAGTTACACTTCCATTTATTTCGGCTGGTGGATCTTCAATGGTTTCAGGTTTTATATTACTAGCCTGCCTTCAATATTGTGGTCAAAAAATAGAAAATGGTGAAGAAGATGAAAAAAAAGAAAGATAAAGAAAAACCATTTATCCAAAAAATTTTAGATATGGAAAGAAAACAAAGGCTAAATGAAGAGGATGAAAAACATATTTTAAAAAAATCGACCATGAACAAGAGATTAATTTATGTTATGATGCTTTTTATTGTAATGTTTTTGCTTATAGTTTTATATTTAGTATATTTTCAATTATTTAGGGCTCAAACTCTTGCAGAAAATAATCATAATAAGAGAAATTGGGCTAATGAAAATGAAATAAAAAGAGGAAATATTTATGATAGGAATGGCAAGGTCTTAGTTTATAATGATAAAGATGAAAATGGAAATAGGATTAGAGTTTATAATAACGGAATAATTAATTCAGCCTTTACAGGTTATAACTCAGTTAAATATGGAAAAAGTGGATTAGAAAAAACCTATAATAATGAATTATTAAATATATCTGATCAGCCAACGTCAAAAATCAGGGATATGGTAGAAAAAACCGGTGTTGGAAATAACTTGAATTTAACAATTGACCAAACAATCCAAGAAATTGCATACAATAGTTTGGGTGATCATATTGGTTCGATTGTTGTAATGGATCCAAGAAATGGTGAAGTTTTGGCCATGGTTTCAAAACCATCATATGATCCAAACACTCTTGATCAAGATTGGAATACTTTAATTCAAAATAATGATGCACCTTTATTAAATAGGTCAAGTCAAGGAGCCTATAGACCTGCTTCTACTATGAAAATAGTAAGCTCGGATGTGATTTTAAGAAGTGGAATTAATACAAATTTCAATGATACTGGAACTGTAAAAATTCAAAATTATGAAATAAAAAATTATGGTGATTATTCATATGGTAATGTGAATTTGAGAACAGCCTTGATTAATTCCCTTAATACTTATTTTGCAGCAAAAGTAAATGAAATTGGAAAAAAACCATATAAAGAAGTTGCTGAAAAATATATGTTTAATAAAAATTACAAATTTGACCTTGAGAAATTAAATGCAAAAATTCCTTTTGATGAATTAAATCAAGTAGATATGGCTATGACTGGATTTGGTTATGGAAAAACTAGAGTAACTCCTCTTCACATGGCTATGATTGCTTCAACCATTGCGAATGATGGAAAAATGATGCAGCCAAAGCTTGTGAAAAATGTTGTTAACAAAGACGGGAAAGTTGTAAAAGAAAGTAAAAGCGAAGTTCTTTCAGACGTAACAAGTTCGGATATTGCAAATACAATAAGAGATTACATGGTTGACGTTGTAAATTATGGAACGGCAAATAAAGCTTATTTGCAATCAATTCAAATTGCTGGAAAATCTGGAACTGTAGATAAAAAAGGTGGAGGAGTTGATGTTTGGTTTGTTGGTTTTGCTCCAGCTTACGATCCAAAACTTGCCTTTGCAATTGTAATTGAGGACTCAGATGAAGTTGCTGGTGAAATAACAGTTCCAATCGGTGGAGAAATGATAAATAGTATTATAAATAATGTCAATTTAAACTAAAAATAAAACGGTTATTAGATTTAAAACTAATAACCGTTTTTTAATTTATAAAAGTTTATTTTTAATATTTGACCAATAATGATTTTTATTTAAAATTAATTTTTTTAATTCTTTGTTTGCAATTTTTGTAGTAATTTTAAAGTTATTTGACCTATATTCATTTCCGTCAAATAAAAATACCGTGTGATAATTATCTCTTTTGCTTACATTTATTTCTATTTCTGCGTTTTTAGGAAGGATTATAGGAGCTTTTAATGACCTATTTAAGCTTGAGAAAACAGGAGCTATAGGAGTAAGTTGAAACCCTTCTAAGGATTGGTGTAAAATTGCACCGTTTGATGATAAGTTATAGGCTGTTGATCCGTGAGGTGTTGATATGATAAGACCATCACCAGAAAAATTTTCAATAAAATTTCCATCTATAAATAGTCTAAGCCTTACTATTTGATTTCTATTACTTTTTACAACAACTTCATTAACAGCGTTAATTTGATTTTTTCCAACATTTGATTCAAGAATAGGAAGATTTTCTATGAAATATTGCCCTTCTGAGAATTTTTTTACAAAATCTTCAATATTATCAGGACTTACTTCTTGATAAAATCCTAAGTGTCCAGTATTTATTCCTATAAAGGGTATTGAGGAAAATTTTGATAATTTTACAGCATTTAAAAAAGTTCCATCTCCACCAATAACAAGATTTAAGCAAGCGTTTGGATTGTAGTTTAGAGAAACTTCATAGCCAAAATCTTTAAGTATTGCCTTGGTTTTATTATAAATATTTTTACTATACCTAGATTTATTTTTAAAAATATTAATTGTTTTATTCATTGTCACTTACCTTTCTTAAGATATAATTATTATAACATAAAAACATAATTTGAGGGAAAGATGAGAAGTATAGAATTTAAAGTAGATAAAAATGTAAAGCTAAAAAAATTTTTATTAAGCAAACACATTTCGAATAGAGCCTATAGAAAAATTATAAAAGATTCTGTTTTATTAAATGATAAAAAGATTAGAAATAATATAGATTTAAGTGTAAATGACATTTTAAAAATTATTATAGAAGATGAAAATCTAAATTATGTGCCAATCGATAAAGAAATAAAAATTTTATATGAAGATGAGGATATATTAGCTGTAGAAAAAGATGCGAATTTAACTGTGAATTCAAAGGGACAAGAAAATTTATCCAATTATATAGCAAATTATTTTAAAAATAATAATATAAAATCTCAAGTAAGACTTATAAATAGGCTTGACATGAATACGTCAGGAATTATGCTAATAGCAAAAAATCCCTTTGCTCAAGCTTATTATCAAGAACTAATAGAAAATAAGGAATTTGATAAAGAATATTTAGCACTTGTTGAAGGGGATTTAAAAATAGATGAAAATATTTTACTAAATATTAAATATGATGATAAAAATAAAAAAATGAAAGTTTCAAATGAGGGTAAAAAATCAAAAACTTATTTTAAAACTTTAAAAACCTACGATAATTTTACTTTAGTTTATTGTAAAATTTTTACAGGAAAAACTCATCAGATAAGATTATCTTCATCAAATTTAAATCATCCTATTTTAGGTGATAAACTTTATGGGTCAAATTATGATATGAATAGGTTTTTGCTTCATGCCTTTAAAGTCGAATTTAAAAGATTTAGAGATGGTAAAAAAATAACGATTTTTTCAAGACCTAGTTTCGATAAATACTTAAATTCTAAGAACTAACTTAGTCTTTAGAAATTTGCAATTATGCTTTTCATGTTATATAATAAAGATATTCCAAGGAGCAAGGTCCAAATTTAAACCTACAACATTTATAAGGGATTGCGGAGTTTTGACTTTGATGGCAAGCCTCCTTTGAGTGGAAGTCAGAGATTTCAAACAGCAAGCCCACCTTCACTTACGCGAAGGTATTAAATATAAGGGCCACCTTGGATTTTTTTATTTTTTTGTTATTTTATCCGATACATGGGTATAATTTATTAAGAATAAATATTACAATAATAAGGAGAGTTTAAAATGAGTATAGCAGATTATATTGAAAGTAAAGCGCAAAGAAAACAAAGAGAAATTAAATACGAAATTTGGAAAGTGAAAAATCATGATAGCAGAATGAGAGCTCAAGGAGCTTTAGTTGGTGCTTTAGCAGGAGTAGCCGCTGGATTGTTACTTGCTCCAAAATCTGGTAAAAATTTAAGAAAAGATATAAAAAACTCAGTTGAAAATACAGTAAACCAAGTAAAAGATACAACTAATGATTTTGTTGAAAATGCTAGAGATTCTTATGTAGATTTTAAAGATAGAGCTTACACTCAACTTCAACCAATAGAAGAAGGTTTTGAAGAAGGAAAAGAAGTTGTTAAAAAAACTGTTGATAAAACTAAAGAAAATTTAAAAGACAACGCAAAAGATGTAAAAAAAGAAGTTGAAAAACTAAAAGATGATGCTAAAGACGTTAAAGATGCTGCAAAAGATGGAGCAAAAGAAGCAGCTGAAGATGTTAAAGAAGGAAAAGATGAAGTAAAAGAAGTAGCTGAAGATACTAAAAAGAAGGCTGGAGAAGTAAAAAGAGCTGAAGATAGAAAAAATAAGTAAGGGGTAGATAATGGTTACATTAAATTTAAGATTAATAGGAGATATTATCTTAGTTGTAGTAGGCATAATCGCTATTATATTTCTTGCTCTATTTTTGAAAAAAGCTTCAGGCTTAGTTCAATCTATTCAAAAAATAGTAGATAAAAATCAAGACAATTTAGATGATATAATAACAAAATTACCAAATTTAGTTGATCAAGCAAATATTTTAGTAGAAAATGTAAACGGATTAGTTTCCGATCCTAATTTAAAGATGGCTATATCCAACGCAAATCTAGCTATTTCTAATGTAAGTGATATAACTGTAGATGTAAAAGATACAGTAAATTATTTTGGAGAAAGCGTAGTTGATACAACTGATACATTTGGAGAAGGAATTGCTTCAATAAATGATTATGCATCATTAATTATGGATGTTTTTGACATAGTTAAAAGCGTAATATCAGGTAGATAGGCCATCGGAAGATGGCCTTTATTATTGTTTAATAAGGAGATTATATGGCACAACCGACAATAAAAGATGTAGCAAAACTTGCAGGCGTTTCAATTTCAACTGTATCAAGAGTAATGAACGATTCAAAGCCTGTTAGTCCTGAAGCTAGAAAAAAAGTACTAGATGCAATAAATAAACTAGATTTCAAACCAAATGAATTAGCAAGAAGTTTGGTAATGAAAAAATCAAACCTAATAGGAGTAATAGTTGAGGATATAGGAATAGAATATATGGCTCAACTAATAAGAGGTGTTGAAGAAATCGGTCATTTATACAAATACGATATAATTCTTTCAAGTACTTATGGAGATGATAATGCTCTAGAAAATGCTATAGACTTTTTGTCAACAAAACAAGTTGAAGGAATTGTAGTAATAAGTGAAGATATATCTGCAGAAATTTTGGTAAAATTAAGAGATAATAAAATACCATTTTTATTATTAGACAAATTGCATGATTTCAAAAAAATAAATACTGTTAAAATCGATTATGAAAAAGAAGAATATGAATTAGTTAAGCATTTATTTGAACAAGGACATGAAAATATTGCTTACGTAACTTTAAAAGAACATAATTATTTAACAGATGTAAAAATTGCTGGATATCAAAAATTTATTAATGAAAATAATTTAAAATCTATGATTATAGAAGCTGATGGAAAAACTAGTGATGATGGGTATAATATAGGAGAAGAGGTTATATCTCAAGCTAAAAGTGAAAATGTAAGTGCTATAAGCTTTTATAATGATCAAACAGCAGTTGGATTTATATCATATTGTTTAGATAATAATATAAAAATTCCTGAAGATTATTCAGTCGTAGGCTTTGGTAATTTTGAAATATCCAGAGTATATAGACCAAAATTGACTACTGTTTCTATACCAAATTATGATATAGGAGCAATTGGAATAAGAGCTTTGATCAAAAGAATAAGAGGCGAAGAAGATATACTTGAAAATGATTGGGTATTAGATGCACAATTAATTGAAAGAGATAGCACAAAAAAGCATTAGTTGAATGTAACTTATTTAAATGTTAAAATAATAATATAATAATTTAGGAGGCAATTATGGCAGAAAGAAAAATTGTTGTAACTAACGAAACAGGTCTTCACGCAAGACCAGCAGCATCATTGGTTCAATTTGTAAAAAATTACCCAGGTGATGTAAAATTAGTTAAAGATGGAAAAGAAGCTAACGCAAAGAGCATATTTAATGTTATGAGTCTTGGAATTTCAAAAGGTACTGAAATTGGTATAATAGTTGAAGGTGAAGATGAAGAAGCATTTGCAGATAAATTAACTGATTTTATAGATAACTTATCAGAATAATTAATTAAGGGGTACTTTTTTGTACCCCTATATTTTTATAATTGAAAGGAAGTTTAAATATGACAGATAAACTAAAAGGAATCATAGCTTCAAGTGGAGTTGCTATAGGTAAACTTTTTCTATTTAACAAAGAAGAATTAGTTATTGATAAGATAACAATCAGTGATGAAGAAGTAGATTTACACACAAAAAAAGTAGAAGATGCAATTGAATCTTATTTTACAGACCTTGACAATAAAGAAAAATCTGAAAAAAATGAAGAAGTTTTAAATATAGTCAGGGCTCACAAGGAACTTTTACAAGATCCATATTTCTCAGATACAATCAAAGAAAAAATTAAAAATGAAAATAAAAATGCTGAACTTGCTACAAGTGAAACTGTAGAACAAATGGTTATGGTTATGTCAGCTCTTGAGGATGAATATCTAAAAGAAAGAGCAGATGATTATAAAGATATAGGTTTTCAAGTTCTTTGCAAAATAAAAAATATAATTCCAAAAGACTTATCAAAACTTGATGAAGAATGTATTGTTATTTCTAAAGAATTAACTCCTTCTGATACTTCTAATATGGATAAGGAAAAAGTTTTAGGTTTTGCTACCGATTTAGGTGGAAAAACTTCTCACGTTTCAATAATTGCACAAAATTTAGATATCCCTGCTCTTGTAGGAATGCAAGATGTTTCTATAAAAATTAATGGTGATGAACTTGCAATAATTGATGGAAACCAAGGTTTATTATTTGTTAACCCAAGTGAAGAAGAAATTAAATCATACAATGAAATTATAGAAAAAGAAAAAGAAGAAAGACAAAGACTAGATAAAGTTAAAAATCTAGAAGCTAAAACTTTGGATGGAAAAGTTTGCGAGGTTTCTGCAAATATTGGAAATATTGAAGATTTAAAAGTTGCAATCGAGCATGGTTGTGATGGAGTAGGCTTATTTAGAACAGAATTTCTTTACATGGAAAATGACCATTTTCCAACAGAAGAAGAGCAATATGAGGTTTATAAAGAAGCTACACAAATGCTTGGAGAAAAACCTTTAATAGTAAGAACTTTAGATATTGGTGGAGATAAAGGACTTGATTATTATGATTTTCCAAAAGAAGAAAATCCATTTTTGGGATATAGGGCAATAAGATTTTGTCTAGACCACCAAGATATATTCAAAGATCAATTAAGAGCTTTATTAAGAGCATCTGCATATGGAAATTTAAAAATAATGCTTCCTTTTGTAATTTCGACTGATGAAATTAAACAAACAAGAGAAATTTTAGAAGATTTGAAAAAAGATCTTGATAAAGAAGGAATTTCTTATAATAAAGATATTGATCTTGGAATTATGGTTGAAACTTCAGCTTCAATAATTATGGCAGATAAATTGATAAAATATTCTGACTTCTTTTCAATAGGAACAAACGATCTTACCCAATACACTTTAGCTTGCGATAGGGGAAATGAAAATATTTCAGATATCTATGATAACTTTAACCCAGCTGTAATTAGATCAATAAAACACGTAATAGATGAAAGTCATAAGGCTGGAAAGTGGACTGGAATGTGCGGTCAGTTTGCCTCAGATACTAAAGCAACAAAATTGTTATTAGGTCTTGGATTAGATGAATTTTCAGGATCAGCTGCAAAATTACCTAAGGTAAAAGATATAATTAGAAATTCTAATTTTAAAGATGAAGAAAAATTCGCCTTAACTATTTTAGATTTAGAAGATGTAAAAGAGGTAGAGAAGTCAATAGAAAATCAATATTAATGGATAAAAATATGAATGGTAAATCTCTTGATATTATTAAAAGAAGCAAATTTTTTGCAGATAAAATTAATCAAATATCTTTAATTGATGAAATAGCGTCCAATAAAATAAGAATAATATTAGACGATAAATCCTATGTACTAGGTTTATATGCAATTAATGAATTTGACAAATTAAAAAAAGAAGAAATTATTAATAATTATCTTAAAAATATTGAAATGCTAGATACTTTAGATTTATATGAAATTGGTATTATGCCTGATATTAACAAATCTTACAAGATATTTGAATATAGAAATGAGATTTCTTTGGGAGAATATCTTGACAGAGTAAGTAAAGATAAAAGTTATAAAATAGGACTTAAATTTGGAAAAATTTTAAAAAATATCCATGACAAAAAAATTGAAGAAGATAAAGGCTTTGATTGGTATAAGGATATAGATACAAAAGTTAATTTCTTACTTTATAGGCATGGTTTAAACAAGATCAAAGATAATGACTATATTTTAATTGATTATTTATCTTCAAATAAATATATATGTAAAAATACAGCATCAAATTCTCTTTATCAAAATATAAATGATAAGAATATTAGGATATTTGATGAAAATGAAATTGATATTAGGGGTCTTAAAGAAATAAAAATAGGTGATGGTGTAAGTGATTTTGTTAATATTAACAAAATAGCTATAAAATATCCTGATTTTTCAAAAGGAGTTTTGAACTCATATAACGATAGTGATGTGATTTCTAGAAAATTTTTTAGGCTTTTAAGTTTTTATCAAGCTTATTATATATTAGAATCTTTGGTAGATATAAGAGATAAGAAAAAATCATATTTAACAGAAGAAGAAATTGATGAAATTTTAAAAATGTATGATAATTTTTCAGAAATAATTCCTTCTTGGGCAAAATAAATTTAATAGGGGTTGTTGCAATTATGTCTTATAATTTATATTAATTTATAAGCATAGACTTCTTTTGCAATAACCTCTTTTTATTTCTAAAAAATTGTTTTTTCCTTTATTGTAGAAAATAAAAAAATATGATAAAATTTAAATAAATATTTACAAAAGGAAAAGACATTATGGTTAAAAAATTTAAAAAAACTTTTAATATAGGGTTTAATTCTATATTATTAGCGTTCGGATTATATTTTTTTCTAGTACAACATAAAATAGCACCAGGTGGAGTTACAGGAATTTCACTAATAATGGCAAATTTGTTTACTATTTTAACAGTCGGGCAATGGTCTTTGCTTTTAAATATTACTTTATTTATTCTTGCATTTTTTTTGATGGGCAAAGACTTTGGGAAAAAAACTGTATTATCAGCAACCATAATATCCTTGGCCATAATGTTTTTTGAAAAATATTTTCCAAATACTATTTTATCAAATGATATGATTATTAATATAGTATTTGGAGCAGGTATTGAATCCTACGCACTAAGTTGCATATTTTTTAATGATGCATCTTCAGGAGGAACAGATATAGTTGCAGCTATTTTCAATAAATATTTTAGAATAAGTTTAGCAAAATCTTTATTTGCTATAGATTTTTTAGTTGTAATGCTTGCTATAAAGGAATTTGGAATAGAAGTAGCTTTGTATGCAGTATTATGCGTGGTGATCCAATCGTTTGGATTTAATTATTTCATCCAAGGTTTGGGTAGAAAAATAGCTATTACTGTAATAAGTGATTTTAGCAATGAAATTAATCAAATGATTTTGGGTAAATATAAAAGAGGAGTTACCTTATATAAAGCTGAAGGTGGATATTCTCACAAAAAAAGAGATATAATACTTACGGTGGTCCCATTTAGAAAATACATATCGATAAAGGATGACATATTGAAAATTGATAAAAACGCATTTGTTTTCACTCACTCAATTTCTGAAGTTTTGGGTGAAGGATTTACCTATGGGGTTTTTGAATAATAGGAGTGATTTTTATAAAAAAATTAAAAATAAAAAGAATTAGCAAGAACAAGGCATACATTCAAACCAAGTTTGGAGATGCTGTAATAGATAAAAATGATCTGGGTGATTATAAACAAAACGATCAGATAAAAGTTTATATCTATTATGATAAAAATAATACCTTGAGAGCAAGTAGAAATTTAGAATTAGAAAATGAAAAGATTTACTCTCTTAAGTGTATAGATGTTAAGAAAAATGGCGCATATTTTATTTACCATGATAAGATAAAATTATTAATGCCAGCCAGTGAAAAATCTTACAGGATAATTAAGGATATGACATATCCAGTTGGTATAATTTTTGATGATCAAAATATGCCAATTCTTACAAGTAAGATAAGAAATTTCTTATCTACAGATCATAATTTAAAAGAAAATGATATTGTAGAAGGAAGAATTTATTCTATAAATAAGCACATTGGTGCTTTTATCGCTATAAATAACCAATATGATTCACTAATTAGAATTAATGAGTTAAAAGGAGTTCATATTGAAGGTGAACTTTTAAAACTTAGGGTTAAAGAAGTAAGAGAAGACGGAAAAATTGAATTATCTAATAGAAAAAGATCTTATCTTGAAATAGATGATGATTGTCAAAAAATATTAGATTATTTAGAAGAAAATGATGGAAAATTGAATTTAGGTGATAAGTCTTCACCTGATAAAATTTTTAAGGTTTTTGGTTTTTCAAAAGCTGCCTATAAAAGAGCAATAGGAAGACTTTATAAGGACAAACATATAAAAATATATCCTAAAAAAATAGAATTATTGGAGAGGTAAAATGACAGAAAAAAATAAAGATGTATTAGCAGAAGTAAATGGAAAAGAAATCAAACAAAGTGATGTAATTGCTTTTATTTCTCAAATGCAAGGTGGTCAACAATTTATGAATCCACAAGGTATTCATCAAATTGCAGATGAATTAGTAAACCAAGAATTAATGTATATAGATGCAAAAGAGCATAATCTTGACCAAGATAAAGAATTTAAAGATCAACTTGAAATAACAAAAGAAAATATGTTAAAAAATTATGCTATGCACTTATTATTTGATAGCATAAAAGTAAGTGATGATGAAATAAAAGAATATTATGAAAATAATAAAGAAGTTGTAAAAAAACCAAAATCTTACAGAGCAAGCCATATTTTAGTAGAAGATGAAAAAAAAGCTAATGATATTTTAGAGAAAATTCAAGATGGTTTAAGTTTTTCAGATGCTGCTGATAAATATTCTACAGATAAGGCTAGTAAAGGCGGAGATTTGGGCGAATTTCCAAAAGGAGCTATGGTAAAAGAATTTGAATATGCACTTGATAAGCTTAAAGAAGGTGAAATTTCAAAACCTGTAAAGACTCAATTTGGTTATCACATTATAAAACTTGACCATACTCACGATGAATATCTTCCAGAATTGAATGAAATTAAAGATAGAATTCATGACACTCTTCTAATGATAAAACGACAAGAAAAATATTTAGAAAAAACAAACGAAATAAAAGAGAAGGTTGAAGTCAAGAAATATTATTAAGGAATTTATATGGAAAACTCAAATTATTCCTATAAGTTAAAAACAATAGCAAAAGATTTAGGTGAATATATCAAGGTGATTGATGATAAAAAGTCGCTTATAAAATTTGTCTTGTCAAAAGCTAAGGAAAAAAGATTAACTATACTTTTAATAAATGATTGCTATTATATTAAAAATGAAAATCCAAAAGTTGTTTTACACTTAAATATAAGTGATAAAATTAATTCATCTTCTTTCATAAATGTAAAAGAAGATGAAGATTTTTCATTTGAAACAAATTTAAATCCAACTGAAATAAGTGGGATTTTAAATATTTGTTTGCTCTTAGAAGAAAGTGTAGGCGATTTTGATATTTTATTAACAAATAATTATATGAGTGACTACAATAGAGATTTTTCAATCTTAAGATCTGTACTAAGGTCTAAAAATATTATTAATTTGAATTTAAATGAATCAGATTGTATTGCAGAAAGTTTTGCATCTCACACTATAAGTACAGCAGAAATTCCAATAAAAAGAATAGAAATAAATGAAGAAGAATATTTACAAGAAAATTGTATTTATAGAATAGGCCTCGGCAATCTTATAGGCAACGATTATTCCAATGATATCAATAATTTTTTAAAAAATACTATCAAGGTGTTGATTACATTTATAAGAAAAATTAAATCAAAAGTTGATCTTGATATAATAAATGTTGAAGGAAATGGAAAAAATGAAAAAATGCCTTCATATAGTTTTGTAGATCTTGCATGTAAAAAAGATTTTGAAAATGATTTGCTAAATATTTTCAATTTATTTGTAAGCGAATATCTTTCTAAAAATTTAAGGCTTGAACCAAATTTAAAATTTGATATTAATAAAATTGATTCTTTAAAATTTTATCCTATGACTAAAGAATCTTATGAGCACATATCATCTTTCGTTGAGTTATCTTTAAATGGAACCTATTCAGTTGATAGCAATACAAAAACAACCATTGCTTCTTCGGTTTTAACCAAAGCTAGGACTTCAAGTTATAAATTAAATGCTGTTATGATTTTTAGGTCTTTATCTGAAGATAGTTTAAAACAAATGCTTGAAAAAACGAAACTTGCAGCAGATATTAATGGTGGGGAATTAAAAAATAGATTATCAATTCCTTCTTGGCAAAATAAAAATGATTTTTTAGTGAAAGTTTTCAATGATGCCTATGATCAGCTATTTAAAAGTAAGTTAAAGATAATAAAAACACAATATTCTTTAGATTGTAATGTTATTTTTTATAAATTTGATGTTAATATGATATCAATTGGGGTAAAATATAAACAAGTAGATATGAAAACATCTGCTAGTGATTTTAAAGATATATTAAAAACATTTTCTTTATTAAAAGATGTTTTGTTTAAGCTAGATAAAAATATGGAGTGAAAATGACAAAAAAATTAGAAATTCACAATCATGAAATTGAATTTGAAAAAAATGAAGGAAAAGCAATTATAGAATTGCAACTTGATGAAAATCCCAGACAATGTTATTTAATAGATATTTTTTCTGTAGATAATGATGATTATATAGCATTGGTTGACAGTGAAAATAGCGAATTAATAATTTTATTGTATGAGCTTGTTGATGATGAAACTGGTGAAATAAAATTAAATGCATTAGAAGATGAAGATAAACTTGATGAAATTTATCATTTATTTTCACATTATTGGGATTACGATACAATTGATGAAATTGTAAGTGAATATGAAAGTGATTTAGAAGATAGTGATTTAGATGAATAGGGACTTACCTTATTTTCCTATATCAAAATATTATAAATCCAAATATGGAGAAAAGGTATATAAACTACCTATAAAATTATCTTTAACTTGTCCCAACAGAGATGGAGAAAAAAGTACAGAAGGTTGTATATTTTGCTCTGAAAGCGGAGGAAGTTTTGAGAATCTGCCTTCATTTATGACTGTTGATAAACAATTGGAAATTAATAAAGAATATATAGGTAGTAGATATAAAGCAAAAAAGTTCATAGCCTACTTTCAAAACTTTTCAAATACCTACATGGAATTTGATAAATTTAAAAATGTTATTAATGCTTGCAATAAAGATTATATTGTAGCTATATCAATTTCTACAAGAAGTGATTGTATAACTTATAAAAAATTAAATTTTTTAAAGGAATTTTCAAATCACACTGGAATAGATATAGTTATAGAATTAGGTTTGCAAACAGCAAATTATAAATCCTTAAAAATCTTAAATAGATGTGAGGATTTGGCTGATTTTATTAAAGCTTGTAACATGATTAATGAGTATGGATTTAGAATATGTACTCACGTTATTTTATCTCTACCGTGGGATGATGACGAAGATATTATTGAAACTTCTAGAATTATTAATGTACTTGGAATTAAAGAGGTGAAAATTCATTCTTTATTCGTAATAAAAAATACAAAACTTGAAAAAATGTACGAAAATAATGAATTTATTATGCCATCAAAAAAGGATTATCAAAATAATGTAATCTTATTTTTAAGAAACATTAATAAGGATATTGCTATTCAAAGACTTGTAGGAAGAGCTCCAAAAGAGGATACCGTTTTTTGCAACTGGAATTCGTCTTGGTGGATTATTAGGGATGAAATTGTAGAGTATATGAACAAAAATAATATTTTTCAGGGCGATTTAACTTGCCAGAAAGAATATAAAAAATTAAAGGGAGAGATGAAATGATTTATTTAGTATTAGGACCTTCAGGAAGTGGAAAAACAAAATGGCTAATTGACCAAGCTAACGACGAAAAAGGAAAAGGAAACTCAAATATTGTATTTGTAGACAGTGATAATGATCAAATTTATTCATTAGATCACTCTGTAAGATTAATAGATGCCTCAAACTTTTTCATTGATTCTGTAGAATCTTTTAGAGGTTTTATTGCTGGAATATTAGCAAGAGATTATGATATTGGAAAAATATATATTGATGGTATCTATGATATAGTTGATATAAATAGTGAAAATATTGAGAAACTTTCAGATGACTTAACTAAACTTTCAAAAGAATGCAATGTGGACATCTACCTTGGCCTAGATTGTAAGTCAAGTGATATACCTGAATCTCTTGATGCAGAAATTCACGAAACAAAATTATTAGATTAAATTTAAGCCGTCTCCTCGAGACGGTTTTTTGATATTATGTTAGATGAAGAAAAAAAATTAGAAACTTTCAATAAATGGAGAAAGGAAAGTATAGATTTATTAACTGAGAAAAAAATCGGAAAAAATGAATTTTTAGAAATTAATTATGAATATTTGGTCAAATTAGATTTAAAACCATTTTCAAATATATCCACAATTTTGCAAGCTGTTTATAATTACCAGTACTACAATATTATGGCTAAAAGGTCTAATCAAATGGCTTTAAATTTAATTTCTAAAAAGAAGAAAAAATATCAACAAGAAATAAATAATAGGGAAAATTATTATTATTTAAAAGATATAGCAACTGAAAAATTATTAGATTTAATTGAATACAAGGATATAGAAGCCTATTATATAAAATTAAAATCTAAAAGACTTACAGGAGAGATTTTTGAAATATATCTTAAAGATTATGATAAGTTGATATTACATTCTAAAAATAAAAATCTATTAAAAAAACTACAAGAAAAAAAATGTTTTTTAGATGAGGCCAAAACTTCTATGATTGATTCTTACGTAAATAAATCTTATTAATATGATAGAAGTTAGAATAAATGAAAATGACTCAAATCAAAGATTTGATAGATTTTTAAGAAAATATTTAAAAAATGCATCCTTATCAATTATTCAAAAAAATATAAGAAAGAAAAACTTTAAAATAAACGATAAAAGAGCAAAAAAAGATGATTTTGTAAAATATGGCGATATTATCAGAATGTATATAACAGATGAAGATTATCAAAAGTGGGTTAGAAAGGATAATTTTGAAGCAAGTGATTTTGATCTTGATATAATTTATGAAGATGAGAATATCCTTATTATTGATAAAAAATCTGGAGTTTTATCCCATGCTGCAAATGCAAGTGATTATGGAAAAAATTTGGTTGACCAAATGACTTCATATTTGTATAAAACAAATAAAGTTAATAGCAGAGACCTAACATTTAGACCAAGCATTGTAAATAGGCTTGATAGAAACACAGCAGGCCTTATAATTGGAGCGAAAAATTCAAAAACTTTAAGAAGTTTAAATGAAGCCATTCGTAATGGTAAAATAAACAAATATTACCTAACCATAGTTGAAGGTGAATTAAAAAAAGATTTTGCTATTGATACAAATATAAGTAAATTTGAAAATAAAAATATGGTAAAAGATAATAAAGAGGGAAAAAGGATAATAACAAAATTCCATCCTCTTGAGAGTAAAAACAATTTTACCCTACTAGAATGTGAGCTTATTACAGGAAAAACTCACCAAATTAGATATTCCTTAAATAAAAATTCAACACCAATTATAGGTGATAGAAAATATAGCAAATCAAAAATAAATTATAAAAAGATAAATCTTAATAACCAAGCCTTACTTGCTTACAAGTTAGTATTCGGTAAAATAGAAAATTTAGAATATTTAGAAAACAAAATCTTTATCTCAAGGCAAGTTGATAAAATTAATAAGCTAAAAGAGGAAGTTTTTAATGCAAGTTTTAATTAATGATGAAATTATAAAAACAGATAAAAAAATTTTATATGAAATTATTCAAGAAATATATCCAACAAATTATAAAAATTATATTCTTGCAAATGTAAATGAAAAGATAGAAGATTTAAATTATGAGATTTTTCCTAATGATAAGATTTATTTAATAGATAAATTTAGTCATATAGCAAATCTTACTTATGAATCAAGTATAGCCCTAGTGTGCATATTGGCAATTAAAAAAATTTATAATAATATTAAAGTAAAAGTAGAATACTCTGTAAATAATTGCCTATATTTGTCTATTAATAACTTTAAAATTTTACACAATGACATATCAAAAATCAAAAATGAAATGGATAGTATAATAAAAGAGGATATTTCTTTTTCTAGAAAATCTTATTCAAAAGATGAGGCTTTAAAAATTTTCAAAGACAATAATCAATTGGATAAAGTTGATTTACTAAATAGTATAGATTGCCAAAATATTGGTATTTATGAAATTGATGGTAGGTTTTTTTCTTTTACTAATTTTTTATGTCCAAAATCTTCTTGGATTGAAGATTTTGAGTTGATTTATTATTATCCTGGTCTTTTAATTAACTACAAAAAAAATTATAATTCAAAACTATTAAATTTTAAGGAACAGATAAATATACCAAAAATTTATGAAAGATCAAAAAGATGGACAAATTTATTGGGAATAAATTATGCCAGTGATTTAAATAATCTGGTAAAAAATAATAAAATTGAAAGTTTGATTAATATAAACGAAACATATTATAATAATCAATTAAGTAAGTGTGCTAAGGATATCATAGATAACAATATGAATATAGTAATGCTTGCTGGTCCTTCATCTTCTGGGAAAACTACTACTGCAAAAAAACTTGCTATTCAACTTGCAGTTTTAGGAAAGGATGCCTTTGTAATTTCAACTGATGACTATTTTGTAGATAGGAGTAAAACACCCCTTGATAAAAATGGAAATAAAGATTATGAAAGCATAGATGCCATAGATTTATATTCTTTGAATGAAGATTTATTAAATCTTTTAGAGGGAAAAGAAGTGATTTTACCTTCATTTAATTTTATAAAAGGAATCAGAACCTTATCGAATAAAAAGATAATAATGAGTGAAAATACAGTTTTGATTATAGAGGGTATTCATGCTCTAAATCCAAAACTTACGGATTATATTCCAGAAAAAAATAAGTATAAGATTTACGTTTCAGTTTTAACTGGTATAAATATTGATTCTACAAATAGGATTTCATCAACTGAAACTAGACTAATTAGAAGAATAGTTAGGGATAACAAATACAGAGGTTATAAAACTTTAGATACATTAAAATCTTGGGACAATGTAAAGCTAGGTGAAGAAAAATATATTTTTCCATATCAAAACAGAGCAGACTTTTATGTAGATTCATCTTTAATATACGAATATAATGCCCTAAAAAAATATGCACTAGAATGTTTAAAACAAGTTTCAAAATATTCAAAATATTATTATATGGTTGATAGGTTACAAAATATTTTATCATATTTTGTGCATATGGAAGATACAAAAATTATAGATGATCATTCAATACTTAGAGAATTTATAGGAGAGGATAATGACTAAAACAATAGGACTAGATATAGGCGGAACAAAAATACAAGGTGCTGTAATTGATGAAAAAGGTGAGATTTTAAAAACTTATAGGCTTGAAACTTGTGCTAGGGAAGGAAAAGATAAGGTATTAGAAAATATTTCTAAGATCATTGATTTTTTAAAAACTGACGAAATTGAAGCTATTGGTGTTGGAACTCCTGGTTTTATTGATTCAGAAAACGGAGTTGTAACTTTTGCAGGTAACATTGACGGTTGGACTGGACTTAATTTAAAAAAAGAAATTGAAAAAATTTCTAATCTTCCAGTTTTTATTGAAAATGATGCAAATATTGCATTGATTTGTGAAAAATGGCTTGGTGCAGGCCAAGGCTTTAAAGACATAGTTATGATTACTATTGGGACAGGACTTGGAGGAGCTGTTTATAATGAAAAAATGGGATTACTATCAGGAAGCCACTTCCAAGGAGCTGAATTAGGTCACCTTATCCTCCATCCCAATGGTGAATATTGCACTTGTGGACAAAGTGGTTGTGCAGAAAGTTATTGCTCTGGAACAGCACTTGTAAGACATTACGAGGAATTGACAAGAAATAGATTAAGTGGAGCAGAAATATTTAAAATATCTGATAAGGATGAGAATGCTAAAAAAGTAATAGAAAGATTTACAAGTGATTTAGCATGGTTTTTGACAAGTTTAAGAAATGTTTTTGATCCAGAGCTTATAATAATAGGTGGAGGAGTTATAAATTCTAAGGATTATTGGTGGGATGAGGTTATTGAAAATTTTAATTCTTATTGCCACTTATCTGAAGAAATAGAAATAAAATCAGCCAAATTTTTAAATGACGCTGGAGTAATTGGCGCTGGTAGAATTGCAATGGAAAGGCTTGAAAATGAGTGATAAAATCTTAATTTGTGATGACGAAGAGCACATCAGACAATTTATGAAAATAAATCTAGAATATGCTGGATTTGATATTGTTGAAGCAGGTACTGGTGAAGAAGCATTAAAAATAGCTGATGAAGAAGAACCTTCAGTTTTTATTTTAGATATAATGCTTCCAGGAATAAGTGGATATGAAGTATGCGATAGCATAAGAAAAAACTATCCTAAAGTTGGAATAATTATGGTTTCAGCTAAAAGTCAAGATATTGATAAAATATTGGGACTTGAAAGAGGCTGTGATGATTATATTATTAAACCTTTTAATCCTCAAGAGCTTATTTTAAGAGTAAAATCCTTGATGAGAAGAGTTAATTATAGCGATGAGGAAAAGGAAGAGAAAAATGATAATGTTCTTGAAGATGGTGCCTTTAAATTAGACCTTTATTCAAGAAATTTCTATAAAAATAATGTGGAGATTGACGTTACTCCAACAGAATTTACTATCTTAAAAAACTTTATTTTAAATAAGGGAAAGGCTATGAGTAGGATGGAAATAATGAAAGATACTTGGGGTGATAATTATAGTACAGACACAAAAATTGTAGATGTAAATATAAGAAGAATAAGGGCAAAAATAGAAGAAAATCCAGCTAAACCTGAGTATATTGAAACAGTTTGGGGAACAGGCTACAGATGGAGATAAAAAAGAAAAAAAAATCATTATTAGGAATTAATTTTAATAGTATAACTTTTAGTATTATGAAAATAATAATGATTTTTGTAACTGTAGTTATTATTGGGTTTGAAATTTTTTCCTTTAGGTCTATTACTAATTATTATGAGTCTGCTCTTGTAGGAGCTATGCTAAATCAAGCAAAATATAATCAAGTTTTATATTCAAATTATTTGTCTAGGTATGATCTTTCAGAAATAGTTATTGGAGATAAAAATTCTTTTTATAGAAATAATGTTAGCCAGGTGCAAATTTTGGATAATTCTTCTAATGTTTTGTTTGATTCACTTGGTTCTACAAAAATTGGTAAAAAGATTAAAACTTCTGACGTGTTAAATGCAAACAAGGGAGAGTATTCTTATCAAAAACTTTTTAATGATAAAACTGGTGAAGAAGTAATAGCCTTATCATATCCTCTAAGTGATAATCAAAAACAAATAGGTATTATTAGGCTAATATCTTCAACAAAAAAGGTCAAAGAAAATGTAAATAATCAAATGATTATATTTTTGTTTTTTGGTCTGATAATTTTCTTTATAACTTTGATAGTATCCTACTATGCATCAAAAAGGTGGATTGTTCCTATTAAAAAATTAACTAGAGTTGGTGAAAAACTAGCTCAGGGAGATTTTAAGGTTAGAGCCAGTGAAAATGGTAAAAACGAGATTTCTGAACTTGGACAAACTCTTAATTATATGAGCGAGAGTATTGTAAAAAGAGAAGATATGAAAAATGAATTTATCTCTTCAGTTTCTCATGAGTTAAGAACTCCTCTAACTTCAATAAAAGGATGGGCAATTACCTTACAATCAAAAGATATTCAAAAAAATGAAGATATGTTAAACCAAGGTTTAACTATCATTGAAAATGAAGGTGAAAGATTATCTTTGATGGTGGAAGATTTATTGAATTTCTCAAGACTTTCTTCTTCATCTTTCCAATATGAAAAAGATGATTTGAATATTGTTGATATAGTTAAAGAAGTCTACAATCAACTTTATCCGAGAAGTTTAAATGAAAAAATTAATTTTGAGTTTAAAACTGCCTACGAAGAAATTTTAGTTCATTGTGATAAAAACAAAATGAAAGAAGTTTTTATAAACATTATAGATAATGCTATGAAATTTACTTCAAAAGAAGGACATATTGATGTCATGATTAGCAGGGATGAAGATTTTGTAAATATAGAAGTAAAAGATGACGGAGAAGGAATAAAAGAAGACGAAATTTCTTTTGTATCTAGTAAATTTTTCAAAGGTTCTTCTTCAAAAAGTCAAACTGGACTAGGTCTTTCAATTTGTGAAGAAATAGTAAAAGCTCATGATGGGAAATTAATTATAAAGAGTAAATATACTGTTGGAACATCTGTTACTGTAGTATTGCCGAGGGTTAAGCTATGATTAAATTAAAAAAATTAACTTTATTATTATTTCTTTTTATTTTGACATCTTGTAGCTTTGGCAGACCTGAAGATGTTACTGAATTAATCGAGCCACCTGCAGTTGAAGATCCAATTTTAAAAGGAACCTGGCAGGTTAGTGAAATAAAAAAATCCACAAATAAGGGTGAAACAATCAATGTTTCTGTTGGTGATAAGTTATATATAGACAAAAATTTGGTAGCTTTAAATGATGATTATGCATATCCACCAAAATTTTCTTCAAAATTTGTAAATTTAAAGTCATATTTAGAAAGCAGATCAGTTGATTATGATTTTTCAAAAAATTCATTCGTAAAAATTTTATCAGCTAGTCAAGGTCAATTGTATTCAAAAGATTTTATTATTTTAGAAAAAAACAAAATAGCTTATCTACAAAATGAATGTGCAGTAATTTTAAAAAAAATCGATAAATCAGTAAATAGAAGTGTAATAAAAAAATACGCAAAAAAAGCTTCTAAAGAAAGAAGCACTACAAAAACTGGTGAAAAAATCGAAAAAGATATAAGCGTTTTAATTGGAGTAAGAGAGAGGGTAGATAATAATTCATCTCACCCAAATTATTATTATTACACCTACTGCATAAGAATTGAACCAAGTAAAATGGCAAGAATTGAAAAAGCTGAACATATATTCTTCCCATTAAAAGAGGAATTTTGGAGACTTAAGTGTGAGCCAAACAATAAAACTAGAACTTATAACACCATTATGGCATATCCTGTAAAACTTGAAAATCACATAAATGATAGCAAACACAAGGGAAAATATAAGTTTTTAAATGATGATATTGATTTAAAAATAAATTATGTCAACGAAGATTATGTTTCTTTTGATTACACTCTTGTTAGCGATAAACTTCCTGTAAATAAATATGCTGTTTTAAGAACTGATGAAATATCTAAAGATTCTTTTTTAACAATAAATGAATTCACAGGAGATGACAACAGTAAACAAACTTTTAAAGATATTATTTTTGATCAAATAAGTAAAAATATAAGTTCAGTAGATAAAGATAAAATATCATATGATTTTACAAATTTTGGTTTTATAAGAAATTTAGGCTTATGGCAATTACAATCAACTTATCAAATGGAAAAAGATGATAATTTGGAACAAAAATCATTTTCTATTGACATAACTTTAAAGGAAGACCTTATTAATCAAGATAACAAAGATCTTACAATTGATAAGGTGAAAAATATCAATAGTCAAGCGAAAGATTATTTTGAACTTGCAAATAGCCAATATGTAGCTGTTCAAACTCCTGATGAAATTTTGTTTTATTCAATAAAAAACGGTCTTATTGACCCAAATCCAAAATTTTCTATCCAATTATCAAATTCGACTGATATAATAATGTTTGAACAAGGCTTGGGCTCATATGCAGAAAAATGGGAAAAATCTTTTAATGATAATAATATAATAATTCATTAGATAAAAATTGACTTATTTTTAAAATTTTTGATAATATTATTTAAGAGGTGAAAATGAAAATAGTACTTGCAACATCTAACAAGGATAAGGTTAGGGAAATTAAAGAAATTTTAGGAGAAAGCGTAGATATTTATACTACAAATGATTTTGATATAGAAAAATTTGAAGTTGTAGAAGATGGCGAGACCTTAAAAGAAAATGCCTATAAAAAAGCAAAATCTTTGTATGATATTTTAAAAATGCCGACTTTAGCTGATGATACTGGTTTATTTGTAAAATCTTTAGATTTAAGACCAGGTGTTCATTCTCACAGATATGCTGGAGAAAATCCGACTTATAAGGACAACAGAAATAAATTATTAAATGAATTGAAAGAATTTGATAATAGAGATGCTTATTTTAAAACAAGTGTTTGCTTTATTGATAAAGATGGAAAAGATTACTATTTTGATGGTAAGATTGATGGAGAAATAAGCGATAAAGAATATGGAGACAAGGATTTTGGCTATGATCAAATTTTTAAAGTCAAAGAAGTTGATAAAACATTTGGTCAAATGAGTGATGAAGAAAAAAATTTATACAGTCACAGGTCTTTGGCTTTAGAAAAGTTTAAAAAATTTTTGTTGAAAGAAGATTAAATGAGGATATTGGTAACAAGCGATACTCACGGAGATTTTTATTCAGTTTTAGACTATATAGAAAAAAATCCTATAGATTTAATGATTCATGCTGGAGATTACACAGAAGATGCAGAAAATATTTCTAAATACACTGGTATAAATTATGTTACAGTCAAAGGAAATAACGATTATGGGGATTATAAAAATTCTTTTGAGCAAATAATCCCCCTAGGAAAAATAAATATTTTATTAGTTCATGGTCACAGAGAAGGAGTATATTTTTCAAAAAATCAACTAATTCAAAAGGCTATGGACTATGACTGTAATTTTGTAATTTTTGGTCACACTCACATGTATTGTTATGAATATTTTGAGGATTTTGATATGTATTTATTAAACCCAGGTTCTCCATCACTTCCAAGAGATAATAAAGCAGGTTTTGTAATTTTAGAAATTGATGAAAAAATCAAAGTAAAAAAAATAGATTTAACAAAGGAATAAATATGGCAGGTTTAATAAGCTTAGTAGCAGATAATATTGCAAAACTAATAGTTTTGCCAATTTTATCTATAATAATAATAGGATTAACTTATTTTGTAAGTAGACACAATGATGAAAAAATCGTGAAATTTTACCCATCTTTTATAATAGGAATTGTAGGTCTTGCTATAGGAATAATTGCATTTTTTAGTTTGACAAGTGCAATTGGACTTAACTTGGCTTGGATTAGTGTGATTTTACTTTCAAATGCATTTATAGGGATACTTTTTGCAGGAATTATCGGTCTTTTTGATGATGTAAGAGATTATTATAAAGAAAATGAAAAGGTAAAAAGAAATGGGAAAAAATAAGGCTGCTTTTTTTGATATTGATGGAACCTTATTTAGAAATTCACTATTGATAGAGCATTATTTTCTTATGACAGAAGATGGAATTCTTGATAAGGAAAATTGGATTAAAAATGTATGGCCTCTTTATCAAAAATATCAGGATAGAAAAGGTCCTTATGAGGATTATTTAGATAAGGCTTCATTACTTTATCAAAAAAATCTGGTAGGAATTGACAAGGACACTATAAATATATATGCAAAAAAAGTGATTGAAATTAATAAAAGCAAAATTTATAGGATAACCAAAAATGCCTTGGAATTTCATAAAAATGAAGGATATAAAATATTTGTTATTTCTGGATCTCCAGATTTTTTGGTAAGAGACTTTGCAAAAATTTATGGAGCTGATGATACAATAGCAACAAAATATATTTTTGATGAAAATAAGAAATTTACTGGAAAAATCCTACCAATGTGGGATAGTAAGAATAAGAAAAAATCAATTGATTTTTTGACAAAAAAATATAATATAGACTTAGAAAAATCCCATGCTTACGGAGATACAAACGGTGATTTTTCTATGTTTGAAAAAGTAGGAAATGCTCATGCCATTAATCCAAGTTTTGAGCTAATAAATAGACTTTTCGCTGATAAAAATTTAAGAGAAAAAACAAAAATTCACGTTGAAAGAAAAGATGTAAATTATAATTTTTTGTTAAGAGATTTGAAGGTAAATTTTAATCAATTTTAAAAAAATTTTTGATGAATAAAATTAAATTGAAATATTTTAAATAGCTAGATTGTAAATAATTTATACAAAATTTAGGAAATATTGTATAAATTATACATTTGTTTTAGCTATTTTTATTTTTCTATAAATAAATATAAATAAATTTATTTGATTTTATGTTAAAATTTATTTACAGACTAAGAAGAGGGATAAAAAATATGACATCAAGTGCGGAAAAAAAACCAATAATTGAAAAACTTGAATATGATTATTTAATTAATGAGGATATATCTTCACTTAATACATTGATGTCACTTTATGATAATAAAAATTTTAGAAATTATAAAAAAAATAAATTTTTTATAAAACCTTATATACTAAAAAATTTAAAAAAGAATTTTTGGTATTTATCTGATATAGATCAAATAATAATAAGCTTAGATAAATCAATAGGTAAAGATTTAGATAGATTTGAATTTCTATTAACTTTAAAAAGTGAGTATAAGGCATTCAAGGATAAAGAATTAATTGATGACTTAGAGTACCTCGCTATTAACTATTATGGGGTGTCTTTTTTATTTGAGGAAAATGAAATTTTCACTGAGGACAATCCTTATGTAAAAGATGAAAAAGAAAATTATCTTAAAAAAATATATAACAACAAAGAATTGATTTCTAAAATTAGAAAAAGTGTTAAAAATTATTCTGATACATATTTAAAGTCAAAAGTTTTAAATCTTGATGTAAACACTAATAAACAATTAGCTTTTGATATTGATATGATTTACACTGAGGATATAACATTAAAGCAGGCTTTAGAAATAAACGACAAACTAGTAAGTCTACTTTATAACGTAGCTATTGATGTGTACGCTAATTATTATTGGAAGGGACTTTGTATTGAAGTTGTAAATAGGTATCATTAAAACAAAAGGGCGATTAGCCCTTTTTTAATTGTAAGTTTAAGAAAGGTTAGTATGATTATTTTAGGAATTGATCCTGGTATTGCTATTATGGGCTACGGGATTTTAGAAGTAAATGGAAATAGGTATAAAGTTCTAGAAAATGGTGTTATAACTACATCAGCAAAAACAAAAACACCTGAAAGACTTGAAATTTTATATAATAATTTAAATGATATAATAAAAGAATTTAAACCAAATGAGTTTGCTATTGAGGAGTTATTTTTTAATCAAAATGTTAAAACTGCAATTACTGTAGGTCATGCAAGAGGAATTCAAGTTTTGTGTGCCCAAGTAAATGATTTACCAATTTACGAATATACTCCTTTACAAATAAAGCAAGCAATAACAGGATTTGGTAGGGCAAATAAAAAACAAATGCAAGAAACAGTTACAACTTTACTAAATTTAAGTGAGGTTCCAAAACCAGATGATGCTGCTGATGCCTTGGCAGTTTCTCTTACTCACGCCTTTAGTCAAAGATTTAAAGAACAATTTAGGATGAATTAATGATTAGTTATATTATAGGTGAAATTAAATATATTGGTGAAGATAGTTTTGTTATTGAAAATAATAATATTGGTTATTTGATTAATTCTTCATTTAATACTATAAAGACTTTAGAAATAAACAATGAGTTTAAAATCTTTACCAAGATGAATGTAAGGGAAGATGATATTTCTCTTTTTGGTTTTTCATCAAAAGATGAACTTGAAGTTTTTGAGCTCTTAACGAGTGTATCAACTATTGGTCCAAAAAATGCCATAGCAGTTTTATCAACTTTAAATGTAGATAAGATAAAACTTGCTATAGTAAATAATGATATTGATACCTTGACCAAGGCTAAAGGAATTGGCAAAAAAACTGCATCAAGAATTATTCTTGAGCTTGTTGATAAGGTCAAGAAGATGGCGATAAACGAAGACTTAACAATTTCAGATACAAAGATTACAGGATCTAATAATGAAATAGAAGTAGCAAGAGAAGCTTTAGTAAATCTTGGATACCAAAGAAATAGTATTGATAAAGTTTTATCTTCACTTAAAGATTCTGACCTAAGCCTTGAAGAGATAATTAAAGAGGCTTTAAAACGAATGATTTAGGATGGACTTATGTACGATCAAAATGAGAGAATAGTTGGCTCTAATGAGCAAATAAACGATAAATACAAGGAAATGACCATAAGGCCTAAGTGGTTAAAGGATTATATAGGTCAAGATAAGGCAAAAGAAAAATTAAATATTTTTATAGAATCTTCAAAAAAAAGACAAGAACCCCTTGATCATGTTTTATTACAAGGTCCTCCAGGACTTGGTAAAACAACTCTTTCAAACATTGTTGCCAATGAACTTGGTGTAAATATTAGAATAACAAGTGGACCTGCCATAGAAAGACCATCAGACCTTGCAAGTATTCTTACAAATCTTGATAAGGGCGATGTATTATTTATTGATGAAATTCACAGAATAAATAGATCAGTTGAAGAAATATTATATCCTGCTATGGAAGATTTTGCCCTTGATATTATTGTAGGAAAAGGACCAAATGCCCAATCGATTAGGATTGATTTGGAAAAATTTACTTTAGTTGGAGCTACAACCAGGGCAGGTATGCTTTCAGCTCCTTTGAGAGATAGGTTTGGAGTTTTGTTATCATTAAACTTATATGATACAAAAGATTTGACAAAAATTGTAAAAAGATCAGCAGATATTTTAAATATTCCAATAGAAGATAAGGGAGCGTTTGAAATTGCAAGAAGAAGTAGGGGAACTCCTAGAATTGCAAATAGACTTTTAAAAAGAGTAAGGGACTATGCAATTGTTAAAAAAGATGAAGTCATTGATTATGAAACTTCTTGTGAAGGTCTTGAGCTCCTTGAAGTAGATCACATGGGACTTGATAATATGGATAAAAAAATTGTACTTACCATGTATGAAAATTTTGATGGAGGTCCAGTTGGAATTGATACAATTGCAGCTTCAACAGGAATAGAAAATGTTACTATAGAAGATGTTTATGAGCCATACTTGTTACAAATTGGGTTTTTGACAAGAACTCCAAGGGGCAGAATTCTTACAAAAAAAGCTTATGAACATTATGGATTGAAATTTGAGGATTAAGATGAGAACAGAAGATTTTGATTACTATTTACCAGAAGAATTAATAGCCCAACACCCGGCTGATAAAAGAGATTTTTCTAGGTTAATGGTTGTAGATAGAAAAACGGGTCAAAGAGAAGATAAACACTTTTATGATATTATAGATTATTTAAATGAAGGAGATCTTCTTGTAATGAATGATACAAGAGTTATCCCTGCAAGACTTTTCGGACATAGAGAAGGAAAAGAAGAAGAAATCGAAGTATTTTTACTTGAAAATATCGAAAAAGATAAGTGGGAAGTTCTAGTTAGACCTGGAAAGAAGATGAAAATTGGAACAAAATGTATTTTTTCTGATGAATTAAGTCTTGAGGTAGTTGATATAAAAGAAGATGGAAATAGGATTGTAGAATTTTCTTATGATGGAATTTTTCAAGAAATTTTAGATAGGCTTGGCAATATGCCCTTACCACCTTATATAAAAGAAAAATTAAAGGATAAGGAAAGATATCAGACAGTTTATTCCAAAAATCCAGGATCTGTTGCAGCACCAACAGCGGGACTTCATTTTACAAAAGAATTACTTAAAAAAATTGAGGAAAAGGGTGTAAAATTAGCCTATATTACTTTAAATGTAGGGCTTGGAACTTTTAGACCTGTAAAAGTTGATGATGTAAAAAATCACAAAATGCATTCTGAATTTTATCAAATAAGCAAAGAAACTGCAGATTTAATAAATGAAACTAAAAAAAATAATAAGAGAATTATTTCGACAGGAACTACAACAACAAGAACACTTGAATCTGTTTACAAGAAAAATGGTGAAATAAAAGAAGATTCTGGCTGGACTGATATTTTTATTTATCCAGGATTTGAATTTAAAGTTATTGATTGTCAAATAACAAATTTCCATCTTCCAAAATCAACTTTGATTATGCTTGTATCAGCTCTTGCAAGTAAGGAAATAATTTTGGATGCCTATAAGGATGCTGTTGATAAAAAATATAGGTTCTTTAGTTTTGGCGATGCTATGTTTTTGAAATAGGAGAGAAAATGCCGATAAAATACGAATTAATAAAAAAAGATAAATATTCCAATGCAAGGTGTGGAATAATTCACACAGACCATGGAGATATACCAACACCAATTTTTATGCCAGTTGGAACAAAGGCTACAGTAAAAACTATGAGTGTTGAAGAATTAAAAGAAATTGATGCAAAAATAATTTTGGGCAATACCTATCATTTATATTTAAGACCAGGCATGGATATCATGAAAAAAGCTGGTGGTCTTCATAAATTTATGAATTGGAATGGGCCAATACTTACAGATAGCGGTGGATTTCAAGTATTTTCTTTGTCAGATACAAGAGATATTTCAGAAAAAGGTGTAGTATTTAGATCTCATATTGATGGTTCAAAACATTTATTTACACCAGAAAAATCAATTGAAATTCAAAATGATATCCATTCAGATATAATGATGAGTTTTGATGAATGTATACCATATCCTGCAGATTATAAATATGTAGAAGAATCTGTAGAAAGAACAATAAGATGGGCAAAAAGAGGTCTTGATTATCACAAAGCTAATTCCCACAAAGACCAATCCTTATTTGGGATTATTCAAGGTGGAATGTTTGAAGATTTAAGAAAAAGATCAGTCGAAGAAACTTGTGCTATGGATTTTGATGGATATTCATTGGGAGGTTTATCAGTAGGAGAACCAAAAGAGGAAATGATAAGACTTTTAGAATATACAACCCCACTTTTGCCAGAAGATAAACCAAGATATAACATGGGAGTTGGAAGTCCTGATTATTTATTTGAATCTTTTGAAGCTGGAATTGATATGGCAGATTGTGTGCTTCCTACAAGAATTGCCAGAAATGGAACTGCAATAACATCAGAAGGAAGACTTGTAGTAAGAAATGCAAAATATAAGGAAGATTTCACGCCTCTTGATCATGATTGTGATTGTTATACTTGTAGAAATTATTCAAGGGCCTATATAAGACACCTAGTTAATGTAAATGAAATTTTAGGAGCAAGGCTTCTAACCTACCATAACTTATATTTCTTGCTTAAATTGTGTGAAAATATTAGAAAATCTATAATGGAAGATAGGTTTTTGGAATTTAAAAAAGAATTTTACAAAAAATATGGATATGAATCTTAAATTAGAATATATAATTTTAATAATTTTAGCCTTGATGTTTTATTTTTATTCTTTAAAAGATGATTTGGATAAGAAAAAGAATAAAAAATTTATCAAAAAAAATCTCAAAGTAGGTTCAAAAATTTTAACAGAAAGTAAAATTATTGGAGAAGTAATAGAACTTAGCACAACAGATTGCCTAATTATTAGTGGTAAAGATGAAAAATATTCTTATTTTCTTATAGAAACTGATAGTATAGAAAAAATATTAGAAATTTAAAAGCTTTTCTAGATTGTTTAATACAGTCTAAAAAAGCTTTTTATTTTAATTATTTTTAAGTAAAAAATTATATTCATCTGGACTTTTTCGAATTTTTTCAGGATCTTTAAAAAAGTCTTTACTTAATTTTACAACAATTGGAGCAAGGTTAATTAGGGCAAAGAGGTTAGGAAGTGCCATAAAACCATTTAATATATTTGCAATAATCCAAACTAGACCAAGATCCATATTTGCTCCAAGAAAAACGAAAATAACATAAATAATTCTATAAGGAATTATGATTTTTTCTCCAAATAAATATCTTAGGGCAGTTTCTCCATAATAGGCCCAGCCTAAAATTGTTGAGAATGCAAAAAGACTCAAGCCAACACTAACAATTAAATTTCCAAGGCTAGATCCTGTTGCAAATGCTCTTGCAACAAGGCTTGCTGCATTTTTTGTATCATTAATATCCACATTTGTAGAAAGAATTACAAGGGCTGTCATTGTACAAATAATAATTGTATCAACGAAAACCTCACTAATTCCCCAAAGACCTTGACGAACTGGGTGATCAGTTGATGCACAAGCGTGAGCCATTGGAGATGAACCAAGACCTGCTTCGTTTGTAAAAACTCCCCTTGCAACACCAGCAGAGACAACCGCTTTTACAGAAAGTCCTGCAAAAGATCCTCCTAAACTTTTTGGATTAAAAGCTCCAACGAAAATGGACCTAAAAGCTGGCAAAATATTTACCTTATTTAAAAATAAAATCCACAAACAACCGATTATGTATAAAAATGACATAAAAGGAACTAATTTTTCGGTAACTTTTGTTATAGAATTAATTCCACCAACTATTACAGTTCCAGCCAAAATACATAAAACCAAACCAGTAATTATTGTATTTATTCCAAAAGAATCGTGTAAGACACCTGAAATTGCATTTGCTTGGGTAGAATCTCCAATTCCAAAAACGGCAATTCCAGCAAAAATTGCAAAAGTTTTTGCTAATTTTTTATTATTTAAACCTTTTTCTATATAATACATAGGTCCACCAACAAATTGGCCGTTTTTCTTTTCTCTATAGGCAAGTGCCAAGGTAACTTCAGAAAACTTTGTGGCCATGCCCAACAAAGCAGCAATCCACATCCAAAAAATTGCTCCGGGTCCACCTAAAATTATAGCAAGTGAAACTCCTACAATATTTCCTGTTCCAACTGTAGCTGCTAGGGCTGTTGCCAGGGCTCCAAAAGGACTTATGTCACCTTTATGATGTTCACTTGGTTTTTCAAAAATTTTTCCAAGTGTATTTTTAAGTGCATAGGGTAATTTTCTAAATTGTATAGCCTTTGTTTTTATACTTATGTAAATTCCTGTGCCAACTATTCCAACCATTAAAGGAAATCCCCACAATAAATTTTCAAAACTTTTTAATAAATCTATCATTCTTTTCTCCATAAAATTATTTTTTATTATTTTATTTCTATTTTTATAAATTTCAAAATAATTTATAAATTATCAAAATTTTACATTTTTATAATAATTTTTTTATGATTATATCTATATCTTTATATTGATTCTAAAAATGGTATAATTTATTCATAAGAGAGGTAATTATGACCAAATGGTATATATATAATAAAAAAAATAATTATTTATCAAATTTAAAAAATAAAAATATTAGCAAATTAGAAGCGTTAATACTTGCAAATAGAGATATAGTAGAGGCAGATTTAGTAGAAAGTTTCATAAATCCAAGCCTAGATAAACTACACGATCCATATTTATTTAAGGATATGAAAAAAGCCATTGACATAATTATTGAGACAATGGAAAACGGTGAATCTATTAGAATATTTGGAGATTATGATCAAGATGGAATAAGCTCGACTATGACACTTCTTGATGGTTTATTGTATTTTTATGATGATATAAGCTATGACATTCCTGATAGAATTATAGATGGATATGGAATAAGCGATAGGATGATTGATAGGGCAATTGAAGATAGGGTTAGCCTTGTAATTACCTGTGATAATGGCATTACAGCTATCGATAAAGTTAAAAAATTAAAAGAAAATAATATAAAAGTTATAGTAACTGACCACCACCAAGTTTCAAAAGTTGAAGAAGGGGAGTGGATAAAGCAAATTTTACCCCAAGCTGATTGTGTTATTAATCCAAAAAGATTAGATAATACTTATCCATTTGATGATTTGTGTGGGGCTGGAGTTGCTTTTAAATTAATGCAAGCCCTATACCAAAAACTTGAGGGAGATTTAGATTATCTTTATGGTCTTTTGGAATATGTTGCTATGGGAACAGTTTGTGATATTGTTTCATTAACTGATGAAAATAGGATTTTTGTAATAGAGGGTTTAAAAAGAATTAATAATACAGAAAAATTAGCTATAAAAGCCTTGGTTGAAGAAAATTCTTGGAATAAAGAAGTAAATGCATACACCTTAGGTTTTATTATTGGTCCTTGCATGAATGCAACTGGAAGACTTTCTACTGCAAAACTTGCAATAGATATGCTAATGGAAGATGATATAGAAAAAATCCACACCTATGCAAAAAAACTTGTAAGTTTAAACAATGAAAGAAAAGATTTGACAAATATCGGTCTTGAAAAAACTTTAGAAATTATAAAAAATAAAAAATATTATAAAGACGACATTATTATTGTTGATGTAGATAATATTGAAGAAAGTGTTTGTGGAATTATTGCTGGAAGAATTAAAGAAAAATTCAATAAGCCAACTATAATTATGACTGAGTCAAGTGATAAGGAAATATTAAAAGGTTCTGGTAGAAGTATTGAAGCTTATAATATTTACAAGGAAGTTTTTGAAATAAAGGATTTACTTGAATCTTTTGGTGGTCACCCTATGGCATGTGGTCTTTCAATAAAAAAAGAAAAGGTTAATGAATTTAGACAAAAATTAAATGAAAAATCTAAATTAAAGAAGGAAGATTTTGAAAATATAATAAATATAGATGCTCAAATTCCAGTTGAAAAACTTTCACTTGAATTTGCCCAAAGTTTAGAAAGATTAGAACCTTTTGGTAAGGATAATCCAAAGGCGAAATTTGCAGACAAAAATCTTATTATTAAAAATCTAAACATGATAGGAAAAAACAATAATACCATGAAAATGACCCTAAATAAAAATGGTCGTGATATTGATGCTATAATGTTTAACGCCAAAAAAGAATATAAATTATTAAATGATAAATTTAATTCAAATATTTTGGGAAATAAAATTGATGCTGTCTTTTATCCAGACATAAATGAATTTAGAGGTCAAAAGAATTTACAATTAAGATTGATTGATATAAGGTAGGTGATATTATGGCAAAAGACTTTCAAAAAGAATTTTTAAATTTTAAGAAAATAATCTTAAAAAATAATGAAAATGCAGATCTTAATTTAATAAAAAAAGCATATGATTTTGCTGAATATCATCACAGGGGTCAAAAAAGAAACTCTGGAGAAGATTATTTTATCCATCCTATTGCAGTTGCTGAAACTTTGTCAAATATGCAATTAGATGATCAAACAATTTGTTCAGGTTTAATGCATGATGTTTTGGAGGATACTCCAGTTACAGAAGATCAAATGAAAGATCTTTTTGGAGAAGAGATTACTTTTTTGGTAGATGGAGTAACAAAGCTTAAAAAATTAAATTATAAAACAAGAGAAGAAAAACAAGCTGAAAACATAAGAAAAATGGTCTTGGCAATGAGCAATGATGTAAGGGTTATTTTAATAAAACTTGCTGATCGTTTGCACAATATGAGGACTTTGGAATATAAGACTGAAAAAAAACAAAAGCAAACCGCAAGTGAAACCTTGGAAATATATGTTCCTCTTGCTCATAGACTTGGAATTTATACTATGAAGTGGGAGCTTGAAGATCTATGTTTTAGGTATCAAAAACCTGAAGAATATTATGAGCTTGCCCAAATGGTTCACAATAAAAGAAGAGAAAGAGAAGCCTATATAAATGAAATAATCGATACTTTAAATAAGGCTCTTTCAACTTCAAAAATTAATTATGAAATTTCTGGAAGACCTAAGGGTTTATATTCAATTTATAAAAAAATGAGTAGAAATAAAATTGAATTTAATGAAATTTATGATTTGACAGCTGTTAGAGTTTTAGTTGATACAGTTGCAGATTGTTATGAAGTTTTAGGAAAAGTTCATTCGATTTGGAGACCAATTCCAAATAGAATTAAGGATTATATTGGTCAACCTAAACCAAATGGCTATAGGTCATTGCATACAACTGTATTTGGCGAAGATTCCAAACCATTTGAAGTTCAAATAAGAACAAGGCAAATGCATTATGAATGTGAATATGGAATAGCAGCTCATTGGAAATACAAGGAAAATAGAAGTAAATCAACAGAATTTGATGAAAAACTTACCTTCATAAGACAAATTATGGAATGGCAAAAGGAAGGAGGTAAGGACGTTGATAGTAAGGAATTTCTTGACACCTTAAAAGGTGATTTTTTCTCAAAAGAAATTTATATCTACTCACCAAAAGGAGAAATATATTCCTTACCAGTAAATTCTTGTGCCATAGATTTTGCCTATAGAGTTCATACTGAAGTTGGAAATAAATGTGTTGGAGCAAAGGTTAATGGAAAAATCGTTCCATTTTCTCATAAACTAAACACAGGTGATGTTGTAGAAATTCTTACAAGCAAAAATTCCCAAGGACCATCAAGAGACTGGTTAAATATGGTCCAATCCAACCAAGCTAAAAATAAAATCAAACAATTTTTCAAAAGATACAGAAAAGAAGAAAATATTGAAATCGGTAAAGATTCTTTATTTAGAGAGCTTAGAAAAAATAAGGAAATTTACAAAAGAGACATCAAAGATGAGTGGCTTGAAGAAATTGCAAATGATTTAGGATATCCGACAGAAGATGAAATGTTTGCATCGATTGGATTTGGAAAAACTAATACTGATCAAATAGTTCAAAAATTAATTAAAAAATACAAAGATGAGCTACCTAAACAAATTGAAGAAATTGATATTACAAGGTCAAACAGCAAAAAATCTTATTCAAATGAAGTAAGGGTGAGCGATCTTGATGATCAAGTAGATGTTAAATTTGCAAAATGTTGTAATCCAGTTCCAGGAGATAAAATTGTAGGATATATAACTAAGGGCAATGGAATAAGTGTTCATGTTAGAAATTGTCCAAATATTACAAATTTAAAATCTCCAGAAAGATTAATTGATGTTTATTGGCAAAATGATTCTAATGATATGTTCCCAGTTAGAATTCAAATTACTACAAAAGATAAGACAGGAATTATTTTTGAAATAACAAAATTAATATCAGCTGAAAATGTAAGCATAGAAGCTATGAATGTAAGAAGTAATGAAAATCACGAAGGAATAATAGATATTACAGTTTTGGTGCCAAATACAGAAAAATTAAATGAACTTATTATGAAATTAAAGACAATAAAAATGATTGAGAGTATTTATAGGGTGAAAAGTTAATGAGAGCAATAGTACAAAAAGTAAAACAAGCAAGTGTTAAAGTTTCTGATGAGTTGATTTCAGAAATTGGACAAGGTTTATTGGTTTTTGTGGCAGTAAGAGATTCTGATACTGAAAAAGATATTGATTATATCAAAAAGAAAATTGAAAAACTAAGAATTTTTGAAGATGACCAAGGGAAAATGAACTTATCTGTAGAAGATGAAGGTGGAGAATTACTAATTGTAAGCCAATTTACCTTGTATGGAGATGCTAGAAAAGGAAATAGACCTTCTTTTGTAAATTCTTCTAGTGCCGAAAAGGCAGAAGAATATTATGAAATATTAATACAAAAATTAAAAGATGATGGATTTGATGTAAAAACTGGAAAATTCCAAACTCATATGGAAGTTTCTTTGATAAATGATGGACCTGTGACAATCCAATTAGATAGTGAGAGGTTGTATTAATGCATGTAAGAAAAATAACAGAAGGACCAATGATGGCAAATTGTTATGTGGTTTATGATGATAATAAAAATGGATTTTTAATTGATCCTGTTTATCCAGGTGGAAAAATTGAAAATTATATAGATAAGAATAAAATTAATATAGGATTTATTTTGTTAACTCATACACATTTTGACCATGTATTAGGACTTGATTATTTTAAAAATAAATTAAATGTAAAAGTTTATGCAAGTGAAGATAGCAAAGATATTGCAAATGATCCAGATTATAATTTATCAAGAGGATATTGTGATTTAGATTTAAAAATTGATTTTTATTTAAAAGATGGAGAAGTTTTTTCTGAGTATAAGATAAAGGCTATAAAAACTCCGGGTCACAGTTTAGATTCAATGTCCTATAAAGTAGAAGATGATATTTTTTCTGGAGATACCTTATTTAATTTATCAATAGGAAGAAGCGATTTTCCAGGTGGGAATTTTAATACATTAATAAATTCAATAAAAAATAAAATTTTTATATACGATGACGATACAAAAATTCATCCAGGACATGGGGAATCTACAAGTATTGCATTTGAAAAAGAAAATAATCCATTTTTAATTTAGGAGGTAGTATGGAATTTAAAAGAAGCCACATGTGTGGTGAGCTTAGAGAAGAAAATGTTGGAGAAGAAGTTGTACTTATGGGCTGGGTTGCCAAAAAAAGAAATCTTGGATCTTTGGTTTTTATAGATCTTAGAGATAAAACTGGTATAACTCAAATCGTAACACGTGAAGAAGATGAAAAAAATTATAAAACTGTAAAAGATGTAGCAGGTGAATATGTTCTTGAAGTAAAAGGTGAAGTTAGGGAAAGAGAATCCAAAAATCCTGACATACCTACAGGAAATATTGAAATAGTAGCTGAAAAAATAAATGTTTTAGATAAGGCAAAAACACCTCCTATTTATATAAAAGAAAATGACGATGTAAGTGAAAATTTGAAATTAAAATACAGATATCTTGATATGAGAAAACAATCAGTTCAAAAAAATCTAAAATTAAGATCTGATATTGTTAGAAGCATGAGAGAGTATATGTATGAAAATAAATTTACAGAAGTTGAAACACCATTTTTAACAAAGCCAACTCCAGAAGGAGCAAGAGATTATTTGGTTCCATCAAGAGTAAACCAAGGTAAATTTTATGCTTTGCCACAATCTCCACAATTAATGAAACAATTATTGATGATTGGTTCTTTGGATAGATATTTTCAAATTGTAAAATGCTTTAGAGATGAAGATTTAAGAGCAAACAGACAACCAGAATTTACCCAACTTGATATTGAAATGAGTTTTTCTAATCAAGATGATGTAATAAAAGTAAATGAAGGCCTATTAAAAACACTTTTTGATAAATTTACTGATTATGACTTAAAATTACCAATCCAAAGAATGGATTATTCAGAAGCTATGAATTCATATGGGTCTGATAAACCAGATTTAAGATATGGTTATAAGATTAATAATATTTCAGAAATATTTAAATATTCTGACTTTAAAGTTTTCACTGATAATATCAAAGAAGGTCATTCTGTAAGAGCAATCAATTTTAAAGGACAAGCATCAAATTATTCAAGAAAACAATTAGATAAACTAACAGATTTTGTAAAAGATTATGGTCTTAAAGGTATTAGTTTCATTAAATATAACAACAAGGATGATATAAACTCATCTATAAAAAAATTCTTAACTGATGAAATTATCGAAAGTTTAGTTGAAAAATTAGATATTTCTGATAATGATTTAATTTTAATTGGAGCTGATAAGGATAAAACAGTTCTTGAAGGTCTTGGAGCTTTAAGAAGAAAAGTTGCAAAAGATCAAAATCTTTACGAAAAAGAATATGCTTTTTGTTGGGTTGTAAACTTCCCTATGTTTGAATATAGCGAAGAAGAAGATAGATACGTTTCTCAACACCATCCATTTACAATGCCAAATGAAGAAGATATTGATTTGTTATTAACAGAACCTGAAAAGGTAAGAACTCAAGCCTACGATATTGTTATTAATGGAGATGAAATGGGCGGAGGTTCAGTAAGAATAAACAATCAAGAGCTTCAAGAAAAAGTATTTAAGGCTTTAAAATTATCTGATGAAGATATAGAACAAAAATTTGGTTTCTTTATAGAAGCTTTACAATACGGAACACCTCCTCACGCAGGACTTGCATATGGACTTGATAGAATGGTAATGCTATTTGCAAAAACTGATAATATTAAGGATATAATAGCATTTCCAAAAACTCAATCAGCAACTTGCCCATTAACTCAAGCTCCAAGCATAGTTGATCAAAAGAGCTTAAATGAATTAAGCATAGAGGTGAAAGAATAAGGGAGGATTCATGCAAACTATTAGCAAAAAAGGAATAGTTATAGAAAATTTAAATGGAAATGTAAAAGTAATGATACAAAAAGAATCAGGATGTGGTTCTTGTTCATCATGTGGTGGTTGTGAAATTAAACCATCATATTACACTACATTTACCAATGAGAATCTTAATCCTGGAGATTTTGTATATCTAGATTCTGATATAAAAACTGTTAATAAACTTTCATACTTCACTTATTTATTTCCAGTTTTTATGATGATTACAGGAGCTATTTTGGCAAATACTGTTTTTAAAGATATGTTTCTAGATAATAACTTGCTTACTGTTTTATTTATATTTATATTTTTGGCCCTATCTATATTTATATTAAGAATAATGGATAAGGGATATGAAAATAAAGATATAATTACAATAAGAAAAGCTTAATATAGATAAGGTTAGCCTTGCTAACTTTATCTATTTATTTATCTTAAATTAAATGGAGAAAAAAATGAACGCACCAATAGTTACATTAGTAGGAAGGACAAATGTAGGAAAATCTACCTTGTTCAATCGACTAGTAGGAAAAAGAAAAGCAATAACTGAAGATATAAATGGAGTTACTAGAGATAGGGTTTATGACAAGGTTGAATGGTTGAATCATGAATTTATACTAGCTGATACAGGTGGTCTTGATATATCAAACAAAGATTTAATGAATGTAGAAATCAAATCACAAGTTGAAAAAGCCTTATTAGAAAGTGATTTGATTTTATTTGTAGTTGATGGAAGAGAAGGAATTAATCCTCATGATTATGAAATAGCTAATGAAATTAGAAAATATAATAAAAAAGTTATAATAGTTGCAAATAAAATTGATGGATCAATAATTCCAGATCATATTTATGATTTTTATCAATTTGGTTTTGACGATTTAATTTCAATTTCTGCAGAAGGTTCAAAAAATCTTGGAGATTTATTGGATAAGATTGTTGACTCAATAGATTTTTCAAAATTTGATACAGATTTAGATGCTACAAGAATCGCAATTATTGGAAAACCAAATGCAGGAAAATCATCTTTGGTAAATCATTTATTAAACGAAGAAAGAATGATTGTAACAGATATTGCTGGTACTACAAGAGATGCTATAGATTCTTACTGGAAATACAATGGAAATAATTATGTATTAATTGATACAGCAGGTCTTAGAAGAAAAAATAAAGTTAGTGATAATATTGAATATTATGCTAATCAAAGAACTTTTGATGCTGTAGACAGCTCCGAAATTTGCTTATTTTTGATAGATGCAACTGTAGGAGTTACAGAACAAGATACAAAAATTGCAGGTTATGCTCACAATAAGAAAAAAGCAATAATAATTGCCGTAAATAAGTGGGATAAGGTTGAAAAAGAAACAAATACTATGAGAAATATGGAAAAAGAAATTAGAAATAAATTATCTTTTGCCCTATATGCTCCAATAATTTTTATTTCTGTTTTAAAAGGCCAAAGGATTACAGATCTTTTAAATTTAATTGAAATAGTAAATAGTAACTATCATACAAGAATAAAAACAGGTGTATTAAATACAATCTTGCAAGATGCGATAATGATGACAGCGCCTCCTCAAGATAAGGGTAAAAGACTTAAAATATATTATATATCCCAAGTTCAAACAGCCCCACCTAAGTTTTTACTTCACGTAAATGATAAAGAATTGATGCACTTTTCTTATCAAAGATATTTAGAAAACCAAATTAGACAAAATTATAGCCTTCAAGGCGTACCTTTTACTTTTGAAATTAGAGAAAGGAAAGAAAAATGAAATTTGTTTTAGTTGCAATTTTTTCATATCTACTCGGCTCAATTCCTTTTTCCTATATAATAGCAAAAACTTTTTTTAAAAAAGATATAAGAAGTATGGGAAGCGGAAATCCAGGAACTACTAATGTTTTTAGAAATTTCGGAGCTTTAGCAGGTTGTTTTTGCTTATTTTTAGACATGGCAAAGGGTCTTGTTGCAGTATATTTTTCTACATTTTTATTAGGTCAAAGATTTGGATTAACTGCCCTAGTGTTTGTAGTATTGGGTCATATATTTTCAATATTTTTAAAATTTAAAGGTGGAAAAGGAGTTGCAACTTCAGCTGGAGCTTTATTTGCATATGATATAAGAATATTTTTGTGCTTACTTATAGTTTTTTTAATTATATTTTTACTAACAAGAACAGTTTCAAAAGCATCCTTGACTGCAAGTATATTAGCTCCATTTATTTCTTATTATTTTCAAGGTTTCACTCCTTTCACTATAATAATCAGTCTAGTTGCCCTTACTATTATATTTGAGCACAGGGCAAATATAGTTAGGATTATAAACCACCAAGAAAAGAAGATGTTTTAGAGGAGTAATATGAAAATTTCAATAATAGGAGCAGGAAGTTGGGCAAGTGCTATTGCAGATTTTCTGTCAAATGAAAATGAAGTTTTAATGTATGCTAGAAATATTGATGATGTAAATAATATAAATAATTTACACATTAATAAAAAGTATTTCGAGGATATTAAATTAAGGGAAAATATTAAAGCTACAAACGATATAAATAAGTTGTTAGAAAATAAAATTATTATTAATGCTATACCAACTCAAAATATTAGAGAAGTTTTGAGTAAAATTAAAGATGGACTTGATGGAAAAATTTTAATAAACCTTTCAAAGGGTATAGAAATTTCAACTTTAAAAAGAGTTTCTGAGATAGTTTATGAACTTAATCCAAATTGTACTTATGCTATTTTAACTGGACCAAGCCATGCTGAAGAAGTCATTAGAAAAATGCCAACTGCATTAGTTTGTGCTTGTAAGGATGAAAAAACAGCTATAATAATTCAAGATCTATTTACAAAAGATTATTTAAGAGTCTATACTTCAACAGATGTTATTGGAGCTGAAATTGGGGGAGCTGTTAAAAATGTTCTAGCTTTTGGAATAGGCATGGTAACAGGTCTAGGTTTTGGAGATAATACCAAGGCTGCAATAATGACTAGGGGAATTTATGAAATGAATAAATTTGCCATAAGTGAAGGGGCTGATAGGAATACTATAAGTGGTCTTTGTGGAATAGGAGATTTAATTGTTACAGCAACAAGTATGCATTCTAGAAATAATAGGTGTGGGATATTGTTTGGTAAGGGTTATTCTTTGGAAGAGGCTTGTAAGGAAGTGAAAACTGTTGTAGAAGGAATTCCAACCACAGAGGCTCTTTATAAATTATCAAAAAAAGAAAATATTGAACTACCTATTACAAATGAAATATATAAGGTTATTTTTGAAGACAAAAATCCCAATGATTCAGTAGAAGTTTTGATGAATAGGGACAAAAAAAGTGAATATTGATTGGATGTGCTATGACTATAAAAGAAAATATTGATGATTTAAAAAAAGATTTAGAAAATTATGATGCAATGCTTTTGGCTGTAACTAAAACTCATGGCATAGATAAAATTATGGAAGTTTATGACTATGGCCTAAGAGATTTTGGTGAAAATAAAGTACAAGAATTAATAGAAAAAAAAGAAAAGATGCCTGATGATATAAATTGGCATTTAATTGGACACTTACAAACAAACAAGGTAAATAAAATTGTTGGAGAAGTTTCTTTAATTCATTCGGTTGATTCATTAAAAATTTTAAAAAAAATAAATAACCGAGCAAAATCTTTGTCAATTGTTCAAGATTGCTTGATTCAAATTAATGTATCAAAAGAAGAAAGCAAATCAGGTTTTTATGTTGATGAAATCGATAATTTAATAAAAGAAGCTAGCAAATTGGAAAATATAAAAATAAAAGGCCTTATGACAATGGCACCTAATACAGAAGATGATAATCTTATTAGAAACTGCTTTAAAGAGCTTAAAAAAATATTCGATAATTTATCCAATTTAAGTTATAATAATATTGAAATGAAATATCTTTCAATGGGAATGACACATGATTATAAAATTGCCCTTGAAGAGGGAGCAAATATAATTAGAGTTGGGTCAAAAATATTTGGTAAAAGGATGTACAAAAATGTTAGATAAATTTAAAGAATTTATAGGAATTGACGATGATTACGATGAATATGATGAAGAAATTGATGATCAAAAAGAAATAGCAAAAACTAGCGATAATACAGAAAAAACTTATAGTCCTAGTTCTACCTATGATTTTAATAGCTCAGTAAGTAAGGAAGATGAAAGATCAAATACTTACTCATCATTTTCAAACGATTATTCTTCTAATAACAAAAGTAGAAAAATTAGGGGAGGAGACAATATAGTAAGTATGAATTCAAATAATAGAAGTTTTGGTCAAAGCTCAGCAAGTTCTTTTAGAATTTCTATTCAAGAACCTTTAAGCTATGATGAAGATGGTCCAAAAATTGTTGATGATATTTTAGATAAAAAAGTTGTAGTATTAAATCTTGAAATGTTAGAAGTTGACAAGAAAAGACAAATCTTAGACTTCGTATCTGGTGCTGTTTATGCTCTAGAAGGAACAGTTGAAAAAGTATCAAAGGGTATTTTTGTAATTTGTCCTAAGGGAGTAAATATCGATAATTATGTAGAAGATAAAATTTCAAATGGAAATTACAACCAATTGTAAATTTAAAAATCTTTTATGAAATTAGAATATAATATAGATTTTGTTGAAGATAAGTCTGTAAAGGCAAATATAAAAAAAGCTATCTCTTTATTAGAAAAATCATTTTATACAAAAAAGGAAGTTTCAAGTTTTTTTCTAAATCCTTATGAGCTTTCTGTATTAAATGATATAGCAAAAATTAATAATATAGAGATAGTTTTTTTGTCATGCAATAAAGAATGCGAAAGAAATATATTCGTAGCAAATCCATATTCAAAAGAAATTGAATCTAAAGACTATATTAGTGTTTTAGAATTTCAACAAAATAATATTACTCATCCTGACGTTCTTGGAGCTCTTTTAAATTTGGGGCTTGAAAGAAATGATATAGGGGATATTTATATTGGAGATGGGCTTTGTGAATTTGTAATATTAAATAAAGACAAGGATTTTGTAAAATTTAATTTGACCAAAATTAAAAATGAAAGAGTAAGTCTTGATTTTAAAAAAGATAATATTTTATCTAAAAATAAAATAGAATATATTGAAAAAAGAGGCTTTATTTCTTCTTTAAGACTTGACAATATAGTTAGCGAATTTGTAAATCTTTCAAGATCCAAGGCTAAAACTTTAATCAAAAGACGTTTAGTTAAGGTGAATTTTCAAATAATAGATAATCCATCAAAAATTATTGAAGAAAATTCTCTCATATCAATAAGAAAAGAAGGAAGATTTATATTTGACAAAGTTATAGGAAAAAGCAAAAAAGATAATTATGACATAGAATATAGGAAGTATAAATGATTTACACGATTTTAATAATAGTTGGAATAATACTAGATAGACTTAGTAAAGCCTATGCAATTTCTCATTTTATAGAAAACCCCATTTTTACTAACTTTATTAATTTAATTTATGTAGAAAATAGGGGAGCTGCTTTTGGGATTTTACAAAATAAAAGGATATTTTTTATAATCCTAACCCTAGCAGTAGTTTTATATTTGTTGTATTATTTCATTAGAAATTTAAAAAGCAACCCAAAACTATTAAATATAGCCTTATCGCTAATAGTTTCGGGTGCATTGGGAAATTTCTATGACAGATTATTTCATGGATTTGTCGTAGACTTTATAGAATTTTCATTTTTTAATTTTCCAGTTTTTAATATAGCTGATATATTAGTTACAACTGGATCAATCCTATTGATTATTTTTATAGGATTTGGGAAAATGGATGGAGAAAAAAATGACAGTTCAAATAGGAAATGATTGGGATGAGATTTTAAAAGAGGAATGGAAAAAAGATTATTATTTAAATTTAAGAAAAAATCTAATCCATGAATATAAAAATCATACAATTTATCCAAGCATGTATGATATTTTTAATGCCTTAAAAAAAGTCCCTTATAAAGATGTAAAAGTTGTTATTTTGGGACAAGATCCTTATCACGGTCAAGGTCAAGCTCATGGTTTTTCTTTTTCTGTTCAAAAGGGGGTAAAAACTCCTCCGTCCTTATTAAATATTTATAAGGAATTGCACGATGACTTAGGCTTATATATTCCAAACAATGGAAATTTAATAAAATGGGCAGATCAAGGAGTTTTATTATTAAATTCAACTTTAACAGTTAGATCCCATCAAGCAAATTCTCACAAGGATATTGGCTGGTCTTTTTTAACTGACAATATTATTAAACTTTTAAATGAGAGAGAAAAACCTATTGTTTTTCTTCTTTGGGGGAAATTTGCCCAATCAAAAGAAAGTTTGATTACAAATAAAAGACATTTAATAATAAAAAGTGCCCACCCATCACCATTTGCAGCTCACAGAGGATTTTTTGGTTCAAAACCATTTTCAAAAACTAATGACTTTTTAATAAAAAATAAAATGAGCCCAATTGATTGGCAAATAGAAAACCTAGACTTATAGATCTAGGTTTTTTTCTATTAAAAATTTCATAATATTTAAAATATTTTCACACGAATATATCCCATCTTCCATTATAGAAATAAGATTTTTATTTATATCATATTTACCCTTATTTTTAAGCTTAAAATTATTGACAGTAACAAATCCTGAAGAATTTTTTGATAATTTTCCATATAAAACCATTATTTTAAGTTTAATAAGAGTTTCTCTTATTAAAAATGAATAATTTTCTCCTTGAAATAATGAACTTTCTAAACTTTTATCTGACAAAAATTCGAAATAACCAATATCTTTATCGATGTAAGCACTGTCTAGGTGAATTTTATAATTTTTTATTTTAAATGAAAGTTTATCATTTATTATCTCATCAAGATTTGAAATAGCCTCTGTTGCAATCAAATCATTTTTATTATGAATTAAGATTGGCCAGGGATTATTTCTGATTTCAATCTTATCATTTAGCTTACTTATAACCTTGTATCTTGACGGATCATTTCTTTCGATTCCAACAATTTTTTCGATATCACTAAGCTTCATTGATTCAAATTCTATTAATTTTCTTTTAGATTTAATAAATTTATATATGTCTACATTTTCTGGCCAAACTGGCTCTAGTTTATTTTCAATAAGTCTAATATTTAAAAATGGAAGATCAAAGATTTCTCCATTATAGGTAATTAATTTTTTATCATTAATTTTTTCTTTATAAATTTGAAGTAATTTAATTTCTTCTTCGTCATTTTTTGAAAAATATTGGTCTATATAAAATTTATTTTTTTTATAATCAAAATATATTAGTCCTAAAACTACAAGCTTATCTCTTTTTGGGTCCAGTCCTGTAGTTTCAATATCCAAAATACATTCATCTTTTTTTAAATTTTTTCCATAAAAAGGGTATCTAACACATAACATATTTTTACTATACCTTATATTTGCTTTATTTTCTTTGTAATAATATAATAAATAAGTTAAAGGATGTGATTAAATGATATACTTAGACAATGCAGCTACTACTAGAATGTATGATGAAGTTATAGATATAGAAAAAGATTTTGAAAAAAACTATTTTGCAAATCCATCAGCCCTACATAGCTTTGGTATGGATGTTGAAAACAAAGTAAAAGAAGCAAGAAAAATAATTGCAACTTATATAAATTCCAATGAAAATGAAATTTATTTTACAAAGGGTGCAACTGAATCAAATAATATAATAATAAATTCTCTTGCAAGTGAAAAAAATACTGCTATTACCACAAAATTGGAACATTCATCTGTAATTGATGCTTTTGATAATTCATCTTTTAAAGAAGTTAAGCTAATTTCAAATGATGATCAAGGCTTCATAGATCTAGATTCTTTAGAAAACTTAATCGATAATGAAACCAAGCTTGTTTCAATTATTTATGTCCAAAATGAGACTGGAAGTATCCAAGATATAAGAAAAATTTCAGATATTATTAAAAGAAAAAATAAAGAAATTTTATTTCACATAGATGCAACTCAAGCTTTAGGTAAAATTTCTTGTGATGTAAAAAAATTGGGTGTTGATGCCATGAGTTTTTCATCTCACAAAATCCATGGACCAAAAGGAATAGGTGGCTTATATATAAAAAATTCATTTAAAAGTAAAATAAAGCCCGTATTATTTGGAGGAAGACAAGAAATTTTCTCATCTGGAACTACAAATGCCCCTGCAATTTATAGCTTTGCCAAAGCCCTAGAATTATCAAATAAAAAAGAAGATTTTTCCTATATAAAAGACTTAAATACTTATTTAAGAGAAAAAATTGAAAATACAATTTCAGATATTCATGTAAACTCTGCAAATGAAAAGTCTAGTCCTTATATTTTAAATATTGCCTTTAAAAACATAAAATCTGAGGTTCTACTTCATATGCTAGAGTCAGATGATATTTTTGTAGCAAGCGGATCAGCTTGTTCAAAAGGAAATAATAGTAGAATTTTATCTGCCTTAAATTTGGATGAAAAATATATGGATGGATCTATAAGATTTTCATTTTCACATGAAATTAGTAAAAAAGATTTGGATTTTGTAGTAGAGAAATTAAACCAATACGTAGAAGAAATAAGAAAGGTGTTTTAATGGAAGATTTACTATCAGTAAGTTTTGGAGAATTATTTTTGAAAGGAAAAAATAGAAATAAATTTTTCAAAGCAGCAATAGATAATATTAAAAGAAATATAGATAATATTGGCTATGAGGATATGTATCTTGAAAGTTCAAAATTATATATAAAAGCCGATAAAAATAACTTTGATAATCTAATAAAAGAAATAAAAAAAGTTTTTGGCATAATTTATATTTCAGAAATTAAAAGATGCGATAAAAATAAAGAATCCATAGAAAATGCTCTAAAAGAAATTTTAGATAATATGGATATAAAAAACAAAACTTTTAAAGTTATAACTAACAGAGTTGACAAGTCCTTTGAAATAAAATCTCCAGAATTTTCACAAATGATGGGGGGATTTATTTTAAAAAATTACGCAAAGGATAATAATTTAAAAGTAGATGTACACAATCCTGATTTTAAGGTTTTTATCGATATAAAAAAATATGCATATGTTTATGCTAATAGGCACGAAGGAATAGGTGGACTACCAATAGGCTCAAGTGGAAATGGCCTTTTATTACTTTCAGGAGGAATAGATTCTCCTGTTGCAGGTTTTATGATGGCAAAAAGAGGCATGAAAATAGATTGCCTACATTTTCATTCTTATCCATTCACTTCAAAAAGAGCCTTACAAAAAGCTTTGGATCTAGGAAAAATCCTATCCCAATATACTGGAAAAATGAGAATTTATTCTGTCAATATGGCAGAAATTTATAAGTCTATAAATAGAAATTGTAGAAGAAATCAAACTACAATTTTATCTAGAAGATTTATGATGAGAATCGGTGAAAAAATTTCAGCTAAGAATAATTACAATGCTTTAATTACAGGAGAAAGCTTGGGACAAGTTGCAAGTCAAACTGTTGAGTCTATGGCAGTAATTGAAGATGCGACAAATCTTCCAATATTTAAACCTTTAGTAGCACTTGATAAAACAGAAATAATAGATAGGGCTTTATTTATTGGTTCATATGAAAAAAGCATAGAACCATTTGATGACTGCTGTTCAATTTTTGCTCCATCAAATCCAATTACAAAACCAAAACTAAAATATATAAAAGAAAGTGAAAGCAAATTAAATATAGAAGAGCTTGAAAATAATGCTATAGAAAATATGGAAATATTTGATATATAAGTTGACAAATCTTGTATTTATTGGTAATATATTATGGTAAACCGCTCAGTATGGGTACTGATCACCTTGACTGGCGAGAATCTAAATAGGAGGTGTACTATGTACGCTATAATTAAGACAGGTGGAAAACAATATAAAGTATCAGAAGGCGATCTTGTTAGAGTAGAAAAACTTAATGCAGAAATAGGAGATAGTGTAAGCTTTGATGAAGTACTATTAGTTAAAAACGATAGTGATTTAAAAGTTGGAACTCCAACAGTTGAAAATGCAAAAGTTGAAGCTACTGTAAAAGATCAAGCTAAAGATAAAAAAATAGTTGTGTTTAAATATAGACCTAAAAAAGCTTCAAAAACTAAAAAAGGTCACAGACAACCATATACTTTAGTTGAAATTAACAATATTTCTTGTTAATGATTGATGTTACTTTATTTATAAAAAACGAAGAAAGATTAGGATTTGTAATAAAAGGACATGCAAATTTTGATCAGCATGGATATGATATAGTTTGTGCTGCAGTATCAATTTTATCATATACGGCAGTAAATACCTTAGATTATTATGAAATAGAATTTGATTTTTTTGATGATAATAATGAAATGAAAATTTCACTAAAAAATCCTAATGAAAAATCAGAAATTATTCTAAATAATTTTGAAATAGGTATAAAAACTTTACTCACAAATTATAATGAATATGTTAATTTAAATTATAGGGAGGTTTAGGATGTTTTTAAACATAAACTTACAAAGATTTTCTAGTAAAAAAGGAGTATCTTCTTCAAAAAACGGTAGAGACTCTAACGCTAAAAGACTTGGCGTTAAAAGAGCTGATGGACAAACAGTAAATGCTGGTACCATTATCGTTAGACAAAGAGGAACAAAAATTCACCCAGGTGAAAACGTAAAAAGGGGTGGAGATGATACACTTTTTGCATCATGCAACGGTGTTGTTAAATTCGAAAGAAAAGGAAAAAATAGAAAACAAGTTTCTGTATATCCAAAGCAAGACATTGCTTAATAGAGAACCAGCTTGCCCACGGGCAAGCTTTTTTTGTAAAAAGGAAATTTACAATGATAGATTATGCAAAAATTGAACTTCAAGCCGGAAAAGGTGGAGATGGTGCAGTAGCTTTTCGTAGAGAGAAATATGAACCTACAGGTGGACCTGCCGGTGGTGATGGCGGAGATGGTGCAAGTATTTATATAAAAGCAACAAATTCCCTATCAACTCTTGAAGAATATAGATATAAAACTAAATATAAAGCCGAAAACGGCGAAGACGGAATGGGTAAAAAAAGATTTGGCAAAAAAGGCGAAGACTTAATTTTATTTGTGCCAGTTGGAACTGTTATTAGAGAAAGTACAAGTGGAAAAATTATAAAAGATTTGAAAAAAAACGGTGAAGAATTTCTAATAGCAAAAGGTGGAAAGGGTGGAAAAGGTAATGTTCATTACAAATCATCCACAAGACAAGCACCAAGATTTGCTCAAAAAGGAAAAGAAGGTCAAAAAATAGAAATAAGTTTAGAACTTAAAATTTTGGCTGATGTAGGTCTAGTAGGTCTACCTAATGTTGGAAAATCCACATTAATATCCGTGATTTCAAAAGCAAAACCAAAAATTGCAAATTATCATTTTACAACCCTTGATCCAAATTTAGGTGTAGTAAAAATTGATAAGGAAAGATCATTTATAGTTGCAGATATACCAGGCCTAATTGAAGGAGCAAATGAAGGCTTAGGTCTAGGACATGATTTTTTAAAACATGTTCAAAGATGTAAAATTCTTGTTCATTTGGTAGATATTTCAGGATTTGAAGGAAGAGATCCTATAGAAGATTTCGAACTTATAAATAATGAATTAAAATTATTTGATGAGAATCTATATAATAAATATCAAATTGTCGCTCTCAATAAGTCTGACCTAGATTATAATGAAAATTACAAAAAATTTGAAGAAAAATACGCAGATAAATATAAAATATTTAGAATTTCAGCAGCAACAACAAGTGGAATAAAAGAATTGATTGATGAAGTTTCAAAAGTTTTATATGATTTTGAAGATGAAAAATACAATCTTGATGAAGAAGTTGATGAAGCTTATCTTGATGAGTTTTATGATAAGTCTCTTGCAAGTGATGAACTAAACTTTGAAATAGAAGATGGAATTTATGTTTGCAGTGGCTATAGAATTGACAAGCTTTTAGAAAAAGTAAACTTAGATGATTACGATAGCAGAATGTATTTTGAAAGAAATCTTAGAGAAATGGGAGTTTTCGACAAATTTATTGAAATGGGAATCCAAGAAGGAGATTCTGTAGCTATCGGAGATATAGTCTTTGACTATTATGAATAGGAGAAAATATGATATCAGGAAAACAAAGATCTTATTTAAAATCTTTAGCTCATGATTTAAAACCTATTATAAATATAGGAAAAAATTCACTAACTGATGAAGTTATTGAAGCAATTGATGAAGCTTTAGAAAAAAGAGAATTGATTAAAATAAAAATATTAAATAATAACTTGGACGACAATGATGAAATTGTTGATGAGGTTATTGAAAAACTAAATTGTGAATTTGTTTCTCATTTGGGTAATATTTTTACCATATACAGAGAAAGCAAAAAAAATAAAAAGATAGATTTATAATGAGAATAGGTTTATTTGGTGGTACATTCGATCCAATCCATATTGGTCATATGATCATTATGGAAAATGTAATTAACTTTATGAATTTGGATAAGATTTATATTCTTCCAAATTCAAATCCACCCCATAAGTTGGAAAATAAAAAAACTAATATAAATTTAAGGTTAAAAATGATAGAAAAATCTATCAAAAACAACACTAAATTATGTATAAATGATTATGATTTTAAAGATAATAAAATTCATTATACTTATAAAACCATAAATCATTTTAAAATTACTTATCCTAATGACGAGTTTTTCTTTATTTTGGGCGAGGACTCATTTATGGATTTAGAAAAATGGAAAAACTACCAAGAAATTCTTGATGAAAATTTAATTATTTTTAAAAGAGAAAGTGGTAAAAATTCTTCACTCTTATCTAAAATTAATAAGATAAAAAAGTATAATAAAAATATATATCTGATCGATAATTTATCATTAGATATTTCATCAACACTAATAAGAAATTTGGTGAAAAATAATAAAAGTATAAGATATCTTGTAGATGATAATGTAATAAAAATCATTGAAGAGGAGAATTTATATGTTTGATTTTTCAAAATATGAGGATAAGTTAAAAAAAGATATTGGTGAGAAAAGATTTAACCATGTTCTAAGAGTTAAAGACATGGCTTTAAAATTAAATACAAACATAGATACAGAAAAAATTAAAACCGCTGCATTACTTCATGATTGTGCAAAGTATAATGAAAAATATTATTTAAAAAAATATAAAAAATATTGCGAATTTTCAGATGAAGTCATTGATAATAAATTAATCTTACATTCATTTTTAGGACCAATTGTTGCTAAATATGAATATGGTGTAGATGATATTGAAATTTTAAATGCAATTAAATATCACACAACTGGTAGAGAGAATATGACAAATTTTGAAAAAATAATTTTTCTAGCGGATGCTTGCGAAGAAAAAAGAGATTATGAAGGTGTAGATAAGTTAAGAAAACTTGCTTTTAAAGATTTGGATGCAGCGGTTTTATTTAGTTTAGATGCGACCATAAAGTCTTTAGTTGATCGAAAAATAATTATTTTTCCTTTAACAATTAAGGCTAGAAATTATTTATTAAGGAAGAAAAATGGGTAAATTAGATGTTATAGTAAAAACTTTAGAAGATAAACAAGCCTATGATATTAAAGTTATTGATCTTGAGAATAAATCATCAGTAGCAGATTATTTTGTCCTTGCTACTGGAAATTCAATAAATCAAAATAAGGCTTTAATAGAATATATCGAAGAAAATCTAAAAAAAGAAGGATTTGATGTTTTATCTGTAGAAGGCCTAAGAGAAGGAAAATGGATATTGATGGACTGTGGTGATGTAATAGTTCATATATTTTCATCTAATCAAAGGGAATTTTATAATATAGAAGATTTATGGGAGTCATAAATTATCGTTAATTGAGGTATTTATGGAAACTGATAAAAAAGATAAGCTTATTATAGCTTTGATAATTGGAATTGTTATTGTTTTATCTCATAATTTTGTAAGTAGTCAAAAAAGTGATGATCTTGTATTTGAAAATATAAGTTCATCACTTGATGATAAAAAACAAACAAAACTTATAAATAATAATGATAATAAAGAAAAAAATGAAAAAGCCACTATTAAAAAAATACATATAAGTGGAGAGATAAATAAACCAGGAGTTTATGAAATAAATGATGATTATAGGTTAGAAGACTTGGTAAATGATGCAGGTGGTCTTACAGAAAATGCTGATTTAAATAAAATTAATTTAGCATTGAAGCTTGAAGATCAAATGAGAATTATTATTCCCAATGTAAATGACAAGGATAATAATGAAAATAATATGACAAGTCAATTAATAAGTCCAATCAATCAAAATGATAATAAAAAAGTAGACATAAATACAGCTGACAAAAGTGAGCTTATGACCCTACCTAATATAGGTGAAAAAAGAGCGGATGCTATTGTTGAATATAGACAAAAAAATAAATTTAATAAAATTGAAGATATAAAAAATGTATCTGGAATTGGGGATAAATATTTTGATGCTATGAAAGATATGATTGTAGTAAATTGAGGAGTTAATATGAAATTATCAACAAGGGGTAGGTATGGTCTAAGAGCTATACATTATTTAGCAGAAAATGAAGATAATGGATATATTTCAGTTTCTGATATTTCAAATGCCTTAAAGTTGCCAGAAAATTACTTAGAACAATTAATTAGAATACTCAAAAGAAATAATTTGGTAATATCAGCAAGAGGAGCCAAGGGAGGATATAAACTTTCTAGAAAATCTAGTGAAATTACAGTTGGAGATGTATTAAGAATTCTTGAAGGTGAAATGACTTCAAGTGAGTGTGTTGCTGATAGAAACAATTGCAATAATGAAGACTGCGAAGCTTACTATGTTTTTGCAAAAATAGATGATGCAATCAATAAAGCAGTCAATTCAATAACTATTAAAGATATGGTTAATGAAAAACTATAAATAGGAGAAATTTATGAGAAAACTTGGAATGAACGAACTTAGAAAAGAATATTTAGACTTTTTTGGATCTAAAAAAAATCATACAGTATTAAAATCATTTTCATTAGTGCCTGAAGATGATGATTCTTTACTATTAATAAACGCTGGAATGGCACCTCTTAAAAAATATTTTACTGGTGAAAAGAAAATGAAAAATAATAGAGCCACATCTTCTCAAAGATGTATAAGAACTGGTGATATTGAAAGAGTTGGTATTACAGAAAGACATGGAACCTATTTTGAAATGCTTGGAAACTTTTCTTTTGGAGATTATTTTAAAAGAGAAGCCATTCATTGGGCGTATGAATTTTTAACTGAGAATCTTGAAATTGATAAAGAACTTTTATGGGTTTCAGTTTACGAAAATGATGATGAAGCATTTAAAATCTGGAATGAGGAAATAGGTCTTTCAAAAGATAGGATTTTAAGATTTGGAAAAGAAGATAACTTCTGGGAACTTGAAGTTGGTCCTTGCGGTCCAGATTCAGAAATTTTTGTTGATAGGGGAATTGAAAAAGCTGTTGATGAAAATGATAATAGACCTGGAAATGATGATTCTGATAGATTTATGGAAGTTTGGAACCTAGTTTTCACTCAATTTAATAAAAATATTAACAAAGAATACACTCCTCTTGCTCATCCTAATATAGATACTGGAATGGGACTTGAGAGAATGGCAATGGTCCTTCAAAATAAAGATAATATTTTTGAAATTGACGTAAATCAAAATATTATTAAAGAAATTGAAGAATTAGCAAATAAAAAATATAAAGAAGATAAAAAAGATGATATTTCTATAAGAGTAATTGCAGATCATGCCAAGGCTATGACTTTTATGGTGTCAGATGGAATTAGGCCTTCAAATGAAAAAAGAGGCTATGTTCTTAGAAGACTAATAAGAAGAGCTTATAGACATGGTAAACTTTTAGGAATAAAAGGAGAATTTTTATCATCAGTTATTGAATATGTTATAGATTCTTATAAGGTTGAATATGACGAATTAGTAAAAAATAAAGATAAAATCATTAGTGTCATAGAAAAAGAAGAAGAAAATTTCCAAAAAACAATTGATAGTGGATTGGATATTTTAAATGAATATATAAAAGATTTAAAAGATAATAAAAAAGATACTTTAAATGGAGAAGATGCTTTTAAATTATATGACACTTATGGATTCCCACTTGATCTTACTAAAGAAATTCTTACAGAAAATAATTTAAAAGTTGACACGGAAGCTTTTGATGAGCACATGGAAAATCAAAGAAATTTAGCAAGAAATGCTAGAAAATCTGATGCTGGCTGGTCACTTGAATCAATAAATGTTGATGAATTTAATAAAACAGAATTTCTTGGCTATGATAATTTAGAAGTAAATGCAAAAATAATTGGTCTATTTGATAATAAAGAGAAAGTAAACTTTATAAAAGAAGGTCATAAGGGTATAATTATTAGTGATAAGACTTCTTTTTACGCTGAAGGCGGTGGACAAGTTGCTGATACTGGATATGTAATTACAGATTCAGCTAAAGCAAAAGTTTATAATGTTCAAAAGAAAAAAGATGTAATTATTCATTATGTAGAAGTTATCCAAGGCGAAATATCTAAAAGTTGTGCTTTATTTAAAGTAGACAAGGAAAGAAGATTAGACATAACTAGAAACCATACTGCAACTCATCTTTTAGACCAAGCTCTTAGAAATGTATTAAATAGTGATGTTAAACAAGCAGGATCTTTAGTTGATGAAAATAGATTAAGATTTGATTTTACTTATCCAAATTCTTTAACAGATGATCAGATAAAAAATGTTGAAGATGAAATCAATGAAAAAATTAGACAACAATTACCTGTAAGTAAAAAAGTAATGTCCTATAAAGAATCTGAAAAACTTGGTGCTATTGGTTTATTTGAAGATAAGTACAAAGATATGGTTAGAGTTGTTTTGGTAGGTGATTACTCAAAAGAATTATGTGGTGGTTGCCATGTCAACAATACATCTGAAGTTTTAATGTTTAAAATAATTCAAGAATCTTCAGCTGCTTCTGGAATAAGAAGAATTGAAGCAATAACAGGAAGAAAAGTTTACGAATATTTAAACAAAAATCTTAGATTAATCAATGTAATTTCAAAAACTTTAAAAACTAACCCAAACAATATTTTATCAAAAGCTGAATTATTAAATGATGAAATTAAGAATTTAAAATCTGATATTCAAAAATTAAAAGAATTTAATGAAAAAGATATTTACAAAGATATTGAAAATGAAGTAAAAGATGCTAATGGCATAAAACTACTAGTTCATAAATTTGAAAATGAAGATCTTGATACATTAAGAAATTTTGAAGAAAGAATTAAAGATAAATATAAAAATTTAATCATTGTATTTGCAACTGTAAAAAATAATAAAATTATATTTACAGCTTCTGTTTCTGATTCATTAACTGATAAATATAGTGCTGGTGATATAGTAAAAGAAGTAAGTAAAATAACAGGCGGAAACGGTGGCGGAAAGAAAAATTTTGCTCAAGCAGGAGGAAAAGACATTTCTAAGCTAGATGAAGCTTTAGAAAAAGTTTATGATTTAATATAAGGAGAAATTATGTCAGACAAAAACTTAAACGAAACTATGCGTTTTAATCCTCAAGAGGAAAAAAAAGTTGATATAAGAGAAACTCTTACTAAAGTTTATGAAGCTTTAGAAGAAAAAGGATACAAGCCTACAAACCAAATTATAGGATATTTAGTAAGTGGAGATCCTACTTATATAACAGCTCACAAAAATGCAAGAAAACTTATAAGACAAGTTGATAGAGATACTATCCTTGAAGAAATATTAAAATATTATATAAATGAGTAGAATTATGGGAATAGACTTGGGTGATAAAACAATTGGTGTGGCTTTAAGCGATCCATTTTTTATCACCGCCCAAGCCTATGTTACAATTAATAGAAAAAAAACAAGTTTAGATATTAAAAAGCTTACAGAAATAATTGATGAAAAAGAAGTAAATTTAATAGTTATTGGACTTCCAAAAAATATGAATAACACCTTAGGTCCTCAAGCCATGAAGGTGATTTCTTTTGTCGATTTATTGAAAAAAGCCACTGATACTGAAATTAAATATCAAGATGAGAGAATGACAACTATGCAATCGGATCAAGTCTTAAATGATATGAAAGTTGATAAAAAAAATAGGAAAAAATATATAGATAAGATTGCCGCCTCTTTTATTTTACAAACCTACCTAGATGGGAGAAATAATGGATAAGATAATTTTAACAGATGAAAATAATAAAGAAGTTGAATTTAATATAATAGATACATTCGGAGTAGACGATAAAGATTATGCTGTTTTAGAGCCAATAGACGAAGATTTTTTACTTATTTATGAAATTATTAAAAATGATGATGCTATTAGTTTTAAAACTATAGATAATGATAAAGAATTGGACGAGTTAATAAGAATATACGAAAATATGAAAGAAGATTAATATGAACATTGAACAGTTAAAAAAAATATTCGAAAAAAATGGTCACAAATTTACTAAGCAAAGACAAATAATATTCAATGCTCTAAAAAATTCTAATTCAAAACATTTGACACCAGAAGAGTTATTTTCTATTGTTCATCAAGAAAATAAACAAGTTGGTATAGCAACAGTTTATAGAACTCTAAACATTTTTGAAGACTTAGGAATTGTTAACAAGCAAGAATTTACGGATTCTGTTAACACTTATGAGCTTATTAGTCAAAAAGATGCCCACCACGACCATTTAATTTGTACAAATTGTGGCAAAATTGTCGAAGAAAAAATATTAGATAATGATAAATTAGCAGAAAGTTTAAAAGAAAAATATAATTTTGAATTAGACTATTATTCTTTAAGAATATATGGTGTTTGCTCCGAATGTGATAATGATTTAAGGAGTAAAAATGAAAATGCAAAATAAACTAAAAGTTATTCCATTGGGAGGACTTGGCGAAATAGGTAAAAACTGTACAGTTGTTGAATACAAAAACGAAATGATTATGATAGACTGTGGTCTAACATTTCCAGATGAAGATATGTTGGGTGTTGACATTGTAATACCAGATTTTACCTATATTGAAGAAAATAAAGAGAAATTTAAGGGTATTTTTATAACCCATGGTCATGAGGACCATATTGGAGCTATAGCTTATCTCTTAAAAACAATAGATACAAATGTTTATTGTTCAAAACTAACTAAAGGATTATTAGAAAACAAATTCAAAGAGCATGGTTTAAATCCAAATAGACTTAAGATGGTTAATGTTAATAATACTGTAAAAGTTGGAAATTTGAGTGCAGAATTTATAAGAGTTAGCCATTCTATTCCAGATTCATGCGCCATAGCTGTAAAATCTCCAATAGGAACAATACTGTTTACTGGTGATTTTAAAATGGATTTCACACCAATTGACGGTGAACCTACAGATATACAAAAACTTGCTTCACTTGGCAAAAAGGGATTATTATGTTTGTTCTCTGATTCTACAAATGTGGAAATTGAAGGAAGCTCAATGAGTGAGATGAAAGTTGGAGAGACATTCATAAATTTATTTGGACAAGCTCCTGGTAGAATTGTTGTTGCAACTTTTGCATCAAATCTTCATAGGGTACAACAAGTTATATATGCAGCTGAAAAATATAATAAAAAAGTTGTTTTATCTGGTAGATCCATGATAAATAACGTAAAAATTGCAAGTAATCTTGGATATTTAAAAATAAGAAGCAATACCTTAATTGATATTAAAAATATTAAAGATTATTCTGATGATCAAATTGTAATCTTATCAACAGGAACTCAAGGTGAACCTTTGTCTGCTCTAACAAGAATGGCAAATAATGAACATAAACAAGTTCATTTAAATTCATCAGATACTGTAATTTTATCATCTTCAGCTATACCTGGAAACGAAATGTCTATTAATAATACAATTAATAACCTAACTAAAATTGGTTGTAATATTATTTATAATTCATTGGCAAAAGTTCATGCTTCAGGTCACGCTTGCCAAGAAGAAATTAAATTAATGCACCAATTAACCACACCAAAATACTTTATTCCAGCCCATGGTGAGCCTCGTCAACTAAAAAAACACAAAGAGATAGCGATGGATATGGGAATGAACAAAGAAAATATTTTAGTTGGACAAAATGGTGATGTATTTGAATTTACTAAAAAATCAGCTAGAATAAATGGAAAAGTTCAAGCAGGTAATGTGCTTGTAGATGGTTCAGGAATAGGTGATGTTGGAAATATTGTTCTTAAAGATAGAAAGCACTTATCTGAAGATGGTCTATTAGTTGTAAGTTTAACAATAGAAAAACATAGTCAAAAAGTTTTATCAAATCCTGAGATTGTTTCTAGAGGATTTATCTATGTGAAAGAAAATCAAGATTTAATTGAAAATTCAAAAGATATTGTTTTGAGAACTATGAAGAAATGTCAAAAAAATGATATCCATGCTATTAGTCAAATAAAATATCAAATAAGAGAAGCTTTAAAATCTTATATATACAATCAAACAGGTAGAGATCCTATGATCTTACCGGTATTAACAGAAGTAGAGAGCAATGAATATTAATTATAATCATATTGTTGATTATTTGAATGATATTTATATTGATGAAGATTTTATTGAAATAAGAAATTATGGAATTGAAAATAATATTCCTATAATGAAAAAAGAAAGTAAAGAATTTTTAAAAACTATAATTTCTATAATAAAACCAACAAAAATTTTAGAAATTGGAACAGCTATTGGTTATTCTTCCTTACTTTTTTCAAAATATTCTAATGCAAAAATAACAACTATAGAAAAAAGTAGCAAGATGGCTTATATAGCTAAAGCTAATTTTAAAAAATATAATAAAGAAATAAATTTAATAAATATGGATGCAAAAAAAGCCTTGAGTAATATTAATCAAGGCTTTGATTTTGTTTTTATAGATGCAAATAAGTCTCAGTATGAATATTATTTTAATAAATCATTAGAATTATTAAATAAAAATGGCGTAATTGTTTGTGATAACATTCTTTTTAGAGGAGAAATCACAAATGATGATATTGTAAATAGAAGACATATTACTATGGTCAAAAATTTAAGAAAATTTTTGTCTTATATTACAAATTTAGACGATTATGTTACGAGTATAATACCTATAGGAGATGGTATTAGTTTAAGTACAAGGAGAATTGATGAAAGATAAAGTAGAATTGTTAGCACCAGCTGGGGATATGGAAAAATTAGAAGCTGCTATAAAATTTGGAGCAAATGCTGTTTATATGGCAGGAAATAATTTTGGCCTTAGAAAAAATTCTAAAAACTTTGATAAGGATGAGCTAAAAAAAGCCGTTGATTATGCTCATGAACATGGCGTAAGGTGCCACATCACAATGAATATAGTTCCTCATGATAATGATCTTGATGGAATTGTTGAATATATAAAATATCTTGAAGAAATTGGAGTTGATGCTCTTATAATTTCTGACCCTGGTATCTTTAATATAGCAAAAGAAAATTCTAATATAGACCTACACATATCAACTCAAGCATCTGTAACAAATTCTCATACTATAAATTTTTGGTACAAACTTGGTGCAAAAAGAGTTATACTTGCAAGGGAATTATCTCTTGACGAGATTATTGAAATTAGAAAAAATGTTCCAAAAGATTTAGAAATAGAATGTTTTATTCATGGAGCTATGTGCATTTCATATTCAGGAAGATGCTTACTAAGTAATTATATGACAGGAAGAGATGCGAACAGGGGAGATTGTGCCCACGCTTGTAGGTGGAAATATGCCCTTCAAGAAGAAAAAAGACCTGGGGAATACTATCCAATAGGTGAAGATGAAAACGGAACATTTATAATGAATTCCAAAGACCTATGCCTAATTGATGAAATTGATAAGTTAATTGAGGCTGGAATTGATTCATTTAAAATTGAAGGCAGGATGAAAACTGTATTTTATGTTGCTACAGTAATTAGAAGCTATAGGCAAGCAATAGATGCTTATTACAATGGAACTTATAGTAAAGAAGTTTCAAAAAAATATATGGATGAAATAAAAAAAGCAAGCCACAGGCATTTTACAAAGGGATTTTTCTACAATAAGGCAGATTCAAATTCTCAAATTTATGAAAATTCATCTTACATCAGAAATTACGATTTTATAGCTGTTGTTCTTGACTATGATAAGGAAAATAAAATTGCAAAACTTGAAGAAAGAAATAAATTTATTGTAGGCGATGAGGTTGAAATTTTTGGAAATACACCTGATTTTATTAATTTTAAAATTGATAGAATGAAAGATTCCAAAGGAAATGATATTGAAGTTGCCAACAAGGCAAAGCAAATAGTTTATATAAAAATTGACCATGAACTTAAAAAAGGTGACATGGTAAGACGTAAAATTGAAGAATAGTTTTAAATATTAAATATTTAGTATTTATAAATAAAATGTTTTTATATACCTTCTGATTATGATAAATAAAACTAATCAGGAGGATTTTTTATTCCAAAATATGACATTAACTTTATCTTATTTATAAAAATCAGTATAATGATAAAAATAATTTAATTAATATGGAGGATAATTTGTTAAACAGTAAAGGCTTTGATTTATGGGCTGATGAATACGATAAAAGTGTCGAACTATCTGATGATGAAAGCTCATATCCTTTTGCAGGATATAAAAAAATACTCAATGAAATATATAATAGTATATTAAATAAATCTTATAAAAATATCCTAGATATTGGATTTGGTACAGGAACTTTAATTTCAAAATTATATGATCAAGAGTGTACAATATATGGTCAAGATTTTTCTGAAAAAATGATAGAAATTTCACAAGCTAAAATGCCCAATGCCAAGCTTTTTCATGGTGATATTTCTAATGGACTGGTAAATCCATTGCTAAATTATAAATATGATGCAATAATTGCTACATACTCACTTCATCATCTAAGTGATAATAATAAAATCATATTTTTGAATAATTTACTAAAACAATTATATGATGGTGGATGCATATACATTGGGGATATAGCTTTTGAAAATCGTGCTCTACATAATAAGTGTATGAATGAATTTAGAAATGAGTGGGATAAAGATGAAATTTATTTTGTTATTGATGAGTTAACATCTTATTTTCCTAATTTGCATTTTAAAAAAATATCTGAATGCTCAGGATTAATTACAATTAAAGAGAAATGATTTTTATAAAAACTAAAAAGAGGCCGTAACTTACAGCCTCTAACTTATTTATTTATCTTTTGAAGGATTTTCTGAAAAATCTGATCTTGTTCTTCTTGCTTCTACTCCAACGTTTGAGTTTTCATCGGCTTCATCGCTTATACTTCTTAGATTTTCTTGATCAGCATTTGTTTTTTTATCTAAAGATTCGCTTCCTTCAGATTTGTTTGCTTCTCTTGTTTTTTTATCTAGTTCAGCGTCTCCTCTGTATTGATTTTCATTGCTTACTTTGTTTTCGTCAGTCATTTTTTTCTCCTTTTAATTTTAAAATTAGAATCTCAATTATAGTATACCCATTCGTTTATAATTTAACCAATTTATTTTCTACTTATTTCCTTTATTATTTCTACAATAAGCTCAGATGACTTTTTCATATCTTCTATTGGAATTAGTTCATATATACCATGGAAATTATAGCCACCTGTAAATAAGTTTGGGCAAGGTAGACCCATAAAAGATAATTTTGAACCATCTGTTCCGCCTCTAATGGGTTGTTTTATAACTTTTATATCCAAATTCTCCATAGCTTTTTTAGCATAATTAACTATGTCCATGTGATCTTTTAAGATATCTCCCATATTGTAATAAGTATCAGACATATCAATTGAAATTATATTTCCATATTTTTTATTTAAAAAGTAAACACAATCATTTAGGAAGTTTTTCATATTTTCAAAATTTTTTCTATCAAAATCTCTTATTATATAAACTAAATTTGTATCTTCAATACTTCCTGAAATTGAGATCATATGATAGAAACCCTCATATCCTTCTGTGTGCTCTGGTCTTTTATTTTGACCTAATAGGTCGTCTAATTCTTTTGCTACTGTTATAGAGTTAATCATGGTGTTTTTTGCTGTTCCAGGATGAACAGATTTCCCTTTTATAGAAATTATCGCTTCAGCTGCATTAAAGGATTCATATTCCAATTCTCCAAGTTTACCTCCATCTAGGGTGTAGGCAAAATCTGCATCAAAAAAATCTACATCAAAACTATCACATCCAGTTCCAATTTCCTCATCTGGTGTAAAGGCTATTTTAATATCACCATGTTCAATTTCTGGATTTTTTATTAAATACTCAACAGCATCCATTATAGCAGCAATACCTGCCTTATCATCTGCACCCAAAAGCATTTCGCCATTTGTAGTAATTAGAATTTTTCCTTTTAAATCTTTTAAAAATGGAAAATCTTTTTCTTTTATATAAATATTTTCCTTTAGTTTAATATCTCCACCTTCATATTTTATAATTTGAGGATTTTTTATTCCTCCAGGCATTTCTGGTGAAGTATCCATATGTGCAATAAAGCCAACTTTTGGAAGTTTTTTATCTGTATTTGCTTTTAAAGAAGAAAAAACAAATCCTTCATTATTAATATAAGCATCTAGGCCTAAATTATTTAATTCATTTTTTAAAATTTTTCCTAATTCAATTTGACCTTCACTTGTTGGTTTAATTATATTTTTTTTGGTCTCATCACTTCTTGTATCAACTGCAATATATTTTAAAAATCTTTTTGTAATATTTTCCATTTTATCCTCCTACAAAACAATTATACTACTTAAAAAATTTTAAATATAGAAAGGATTTCAATTTAAATTCAAACAATTATATGATAAAATAGAAGCGATAATTAAATAGGAGATGTTATGGCAAATAAAATTTTAAAAATAAAAACTAACAGTATATTACCAGAATATAAAACAGAATATTCTGCCGGTATGGATATATATTCTGCAAATGAAAAAGATATTATTATTAGACCAGGTGAGGTTGGAAAAATAGAAACAGATTTAAAAGTTGAGATTCCTGAGGGATATTTTGCTGCAATTTATCCAAGATCTTCAACAGGCGTAAAAAGAAATTTGATGCTTGCTAATTCTACAGGAATTATTGATAGCGATTATAGGGGAGAAATAAAATTATTTTTCTATAATTTTGGAAATAAAGACCAAATAATCAAAAAAAATGAAAGGCTAGCACAAATGGTTATTCAAGCTTATGAAAAAGTCCAAATTAAAAAAGTAGATGATCTATGCATTAGTGAAAGAGGAGAGGGTGGAATCGGTTCAACCGGAAAATAATGAGAAATAAAAAAAATACAAATTTTTCAAGACTTTTTAAGAAAAATAAATATAATTTTATCATTTTAATAATTGTACTTATAATTTCTTTATTTTTATTTTCTAAACTTGTATCTTACATTTCAAATAGGTCTCTTTTGGAATATGATACGGAAATTATTACTATTAAGAATAAAGATAGCGAGATTGATGCTTTGACCTTAAAAGATATAAGAAAAATGGGTCAAAGTGAAATGAAAATAGTAACAAACAAGGGTGAAGAATTTAAAGTGGCTGGTGTTTCTATTGAAAAAATCTTGACAAAAGAAAACATCAACCCAAATTTAAATAATACTATTGAGTTTTCTGATGAATTTGGACACAAAACTAATATGAGCATGGAAACTGCCTTGGAAGTTAATAGGGTTTTACTGGTTTATAAGATTGATAATAAAGCTAATATGGATTACAGAAAAGATTTGGGGTCTTTTATAATAATAGATAAACAAGAAAAAGATTCTAGTAAGTGGATAAAAAATATTCAAGAAATAAATATTAAATAATGCTTTTAAGATTTTAATTTATTGTTTCATATTAAATTATCTTTAAATTTAAGATTAATTTTTATTGGAGCAATAATTTTTTTGCACTAATCTTATTTCTATTGAATTTTTACGTATGATATAATAATCAAAGGATGTGATTTAATGAATTCAGATTTTAAATATGATAAATTAACACCAATGTTAAGACACTATGTTGATGTTAAAAATGATTTTAAAGATTCCCTTCTTCTATATAGGGTGGGGGATTTTTATGAAGCATTTTTTGATGATGCTATAACTATAAGTAAAAATCTCCAGCTTGCTCTTACTGGTAAAGAATGTGGTCACGATAAAAGAGCTCCTATGTGTGGAGTTCCTCACCATGTTATAGATACCTATATAAATAAATTAGTTCAAAATGGTTTTAAAGTTGCCTTGTGTGATCAAGTTGAAGATCCCAAAAAAGCTAAAGGACTAGTAAAAAGAGCAATTACTAGAGTTATAAGTCCTGGAACTATTGTTGATTTGGAATCTCTTGATAAAAAAGAAAATAACTTTCTTCTTTCTATATTTGAAAATAAATTTGGTCTTGGTGCTTGTTTTTCAGATATTTCTACTGGAAAATTGATGGCTTTTGAAATAAAAAATAATCCAAGTATAAGTGCTAATAAACTTATTGATGAAATAGAAAAAATTTCTCCATCAGAAATTATTATAAATTCAAACTTTTCAAATAAAAAAGTTTTAAATTACCTAAATTTAAACAAGAATATATTAATTAATAAAATTGAAGATAGTAAAGACTATGAAAACTTATCCCAAAATGTCTATACAAATTTGGGGATGAAAAACTTTAAGAAGGTAGAAAATTTAAGAATTTCTTTGATTGCTATATCTAATTTACTTGATTATATTTATAGCTATCACAAAGAAAAACTTGCCCATTTAAATGATATAGAAATTCTTGATATATCTTCATATTTGCAATTAGATGCCAATACCAGAAGAAATTTGGAGCTTCACACAAATATCGACAAAAAAGGCAAGGAAAATTCTTTATTTAAGTTGATAGACAAGGCTGATACAGTTATGGGCTCAAGACTTTTAAATGAATGGCTTGAAAGACCTCTAATAGAAAAAGAGAAAATTGATAAGCGCCTGGATTTGGTTGAATTTTTCTTTTTAAATCCTGACCTATCAAGTAAAGTTTCATATTTTCTGGATGATATCTTTGATCTTGAAAGAATAATTGGAAAAATTTCTTATCAAAGGGCAAATGCCAGAGATTTTATATCATTGAAAACTTCTCTTAGAAATATCCCGGAATTTAAAAGATTTTTGCAAGGTCTTGATAATAAAGATATAGTATCTTTTTCAAAAAATATTCCTGATGTTTCAAATATTTACGACATTCTCGATAAAGCGATTGTAAATGATCCACCAGTTCTTATTACTGAAGGTGGAATTATAAAAGAAGGATTTAATGATGACTTAGATAAGTTAAAAAAATCTTCTTTATCTGCAGAAAATGATTTGCTTTTATATGAAAATGAAGAAAAAGAAAAAACTGGCATAAATAAATTAAAAATAAATTACAACAAAAATAATGGATATTCCATTGAAATTACAAAATCAAACCTACATTTGGTTCCAGAAAACTATATTCGAAAACAAACCTTAAAAAATCAAGAAAGATACACAACTGAAAGGCTAGAAGAGCTTTCAAATCTAATTTTAGGTTCAAGCGATAAGATCAATAGCCTTGAGTATGAAATATTTGGGGAAATAAGAGATTTTATTTTAAGTCAAGTAAAAACTCTCCAATACTTGTCAAAATTAATTGCCATTATAGATTCCATAAATTCCCTATCAAAGCTTGCAAGAGAAAATAATTACACAAAACCTAAAATTACAAAAGATAATATCATAAAAATAAAAGATGGAAGACATCCTGTAATTGAGAAAAAACTTAAGGAAAATGAATTTATTTCAAATGATACAGATATTGGAGAAGATGATAATTTAATTCAAATAATTACAGGGCCAAATATGGCAGGTAAATCCACTTATATGAGGCAGATGGCCCTTATAATAATTCTTGCTCAAATGGGATCTTTTGTTCCCTGTACAGAGGCTAGCATTTCAATTTGTGATAAAGTTTTTACTAGAATTGGAGCAAGTGACAATATATCAAAAGGTGAATCAACTTTTATGCTAGAGATGAATGAAGTTAGCAATATTTTAAAAAATTCTACAGACAAATCATTTATAATTTTAGATGAAGTAGGTAGGGGGACAAGCTCTGATGATGGTTTATCTATTGCAATGAGCCTGGTTGATTATTTAAGTAAAAAGAAAAGAGCAAAAACTGTTTTTGCAACTCATTTTCATGAGCTTACAATACTTGAAAATAAGCTTGATAATGTTATCAATTTAAAAATCGATATACTTGAAGAAAATGATAATTTGGTTTTTTTGAGAAAAATTTCAAGAGGCCAAACGGATAGGTCCTATGGAATTGAAGTTGCAAGAATGTCGGGCTTACCTGAAGAAATAATTGAAAATGCAAAAATATTTATGAATAAGCTTGATCAAAGTGATGAAATATTCAAAGATAGCCACAAAATTGTTAAATCTTCAATTGATGATATAAAAGATATTGAAATTGAAAAAATCAAAAACTTTAGCGATTCTATTAATATAAATGAATTAACGCCATTAGAGGCTATAAATATTTTAAATAAATTATTAGATAAAATTAAGGAGATATGATGAAAATCATAGAACTAGACAAAAGTACTATAGAAAAAATTGCAGCAGGAGAAGTCATTGAATCTCCTGTTTCTATAGTAAAAGAATTGGTTGAAAATTCAATAGATGCAGGAGCAAAAAATATAATTGTAGAAATTAAAAATGGTGGAAAATCTTATATTAGAGTAACTGATGATGGGATTGGAATAGAAGAAGATGATTTTAAAAAAGCTTTTAAAAGACATGCCACATCAAAGATAAAAGATTTTTCAGACCTATATGATTTGTTTACCCTAGGGTTTAGGGGCGAAGCCCTCTCATCAATTCTTGCTTGTGCCAATGTAAAGGCGATTTCTAAAACAAAAGATCAAGAAATTGGTAAAGAAATAATTTTTCAAAATGGAAATATGATATCTTTTAATTCTATAGCTACAAATATAGGAACTAGTATAGAAGTTTATGATTTATTTTTAAATCTTCCTGTAAGGCGAAAATTTTTAGGATCAGATATAAATGAGTCAAATAAAATTTCAAAAATAATCCTAGCTCTAGCTCTAGGTTATGATAAGGTATCTTTTAAATTTATAAAAGATAATAGACTTGTTTTTCAAACCTTAATAGATGAAGACTTAGAAAATAAAATTTATAAGTTATTAGATGAAAATTTAAAGGATAATCTTATTGAAATAAATATTGAAAATTCTTTATATAAGGTAAAAGGCTATATTTCAAAATTTAATTATTATAGGGGAAATAGGTCTATGGAGTATATTTTCGTAAATAATAGGCTTATTGAAAATGAAAATATAAGTAGGGCTATTGAAAGTGAATACAAAGCCTTAATACCAAGTCAAAGATTTCCAGGATTTTTTATTTTTATTGAAACAAATGCAAGTAATATTGATGTAAATATCCATCCAAATAAAAAAGAAATCAAATTTACCTATGAAAATGAATTAATTGATTTGTTAAAAGAAAATATAAGCGAAAAGTTATATGAAAATTCTAGTATAAAAGAGCTTAAAGTAAATGATATTAATAAAAAAGAGTTAAATTTTTATGATGATTATAGTGAGATTTTAAATACCTATAATAAGATTAATGAAGAAAAAAATTCTTATGATATATCTTACGAAATTGAAAATAAAGATACTGTAAATAAGGAAATTCAAAATAAAGAACATGACTTTTTTAGTGGACATGAACTTAATTTTATAGAAGATAAAGTCCCAAAAAATTCTACAAGTATTGAAAAAACTAAGACTAATAAGATTGATATTTCTAATTTATCATATACTTGCTCGATTTTTAATAGGTACTCCTTATTTACTTATAATGAAAAAATCTTAATACTTGATCATAGGAGAGCTGATCAAAGGATAAAATTTGATCAATATATGAAAAATTTCAAAAGTGATACTATATCTTCTCAACAATTATTAGAGCAAAAAATAGTTAAGGTTAGCCTCGAAGAATACAACAAATACATGCAAAAAAAAGATTTATTTATAAAATTTGGCTTTGATATAGAAGAATTCTCCTTTGATAAGCTTATAATTAGGTCAGTTCCTCTTGTATTTGAAAATCCAGAAAATAATGATTTTTTCTACGACCTACTTGATATTGATTTAGAAGATGAAGAATATTTTAAAGAAAAAATAGGAAAACTTATAAATAAAAATATCTTTAGAAAAGGTGATACTATAAATAAGTCAGAAGCTCTTGCAAGTATTGAAAAATTAAATTCTTGCCATAATCCCTTTAAAACTTATGATGGTAAAAATACCATCATAATGATCGAAGAAAATGAATTGGAGAAATATTTTGACAAATAAAGTTATAATTATTACAGGTCCTACCGCATCGGGAAAAAGTGATTTTGCCATTAAACTTGCCAAAAAATTTAATGGAGAAATTATTTCTGCTGATAGCCAACAAATTTATAAAGATATGGATATTGGGACTAATAAAATTACTGAATTTGAAATGGATGGAATTTGTCATTATGGACTTGATATCAAATATCCAAACGAGGATTATTCCGTACAAGAATTTAAAAATATGGCAAGAACATTAATAGATGAAATAAATTCTAGAGAAAAACTTCCTATAATTGCAGGTGGAACTGGATTTTATATAGATTCTATTTTATTTGACTTGAATTATGGAACAAGTAAAAAAGATGAAAATCTAAGAAAAGAACTTACTGATTTAGCTAATATAAAAGGAAATGAATATATTTATCAAAAACTTATTGAAATTGATCCAATAGAGGCAAAAAAATATCATCAAAATGAAGTTCAAAGAATAATAAGAGCTATTGAAACTTTTGAATTAACTGGAGAAAAACCAAGTGATTTAAGAAGAGGTTTTAAAAAACTAAATGAAAATATAAATCCAATTTTATTTTTTATAAACTATAAAGATAGGTCAAAACTTTACGATAAAATAAATCAAAGAGTTGAACAAATGTTTGAAATGGATTTAGAAGATGAATTTAAAAATCTACTTAATAAATATAAATTAGATTCAAAATCAAAATCCCTCCAAGCGATTGGTTATAAAGAGTTTTTTCCTTATATAGAAAATGAAATTTCATTTGATACTCTTGTTTCTGAAATCAAAAAAAATACCAGACGTTATGCCAAAAGGCAAATAACTTGGATGAAAAAATACCTAGATTATGATTTTTCACATTTACTTTATAGGGATGAAAAATCAAATGAAGAAATTTTATCTAAAATGGATAAAATAATAAAGGAGACTTATGATTTACAATAAATTATATGGAATTGATAAAAATATAGAAAATTATGTAGAAAGAATAGACCAAGATTTAGAAAATAGATTTAAAGAGCTTGATAAAATCAGCGAATACAATCAAATAAAAGTTTTAAAAGCCTTTAGCGATAACAATCTTTCGAGTATACATTTTAACTCAGCAACAGGTTATGGATATGCCGATATAGGAAGAGATGTAGTTGAAGATATTTTTTCTACAATTTTTAGAGCAGAAGATTCTTTAGTTAGGCCAAATATAGTTTCAGGAACCCATGCAATTTCTTTGGTTTTATTTTCTCTTTTAAATTACGGAGATAAAATTTTATCTATTAATGGAGATCCATACGATACCTTACAACAAGTTATAGGAATTGAAGGAAATAAAAAAGGAAATCTTATATCCAAAGGAATAAAATACGAAAAATTAGATTTAAAAAATGAGCAAGAAATCCAATATAACAAAATAAAAGATGTATTAGATGATAAAACAAAACTTGTTATGATTCAAAGATCTACCGGATATACAAATAGAAGGGCCTTTAGCATTGAAGAGATTGAAAAAGCAATTAATGAAATTAGAAAAATAAATGAAAATGCAATTATTTTTGTCGACAATTGTTATGGAGAATTTACAGAGACAAAAGAACCTATCGAAATAGGGGCAGATATTATGGCAGGATCTCTTATTAAAAATCTTGGTGGGGGAATAGCTATAACAGGCGGATATATTTCCGGAAAAAAAGATTTAGTTGAATACTGCTCGAATACTCTTACAGCTCCAGGAATCGGTAAAGATGAAGGCTTAAGTTTTGGAACTACAAGAAGTGTTTTACAAGGCTTATATTTTTCAAGTAAAACTACTATAGAATCTATAAAAGTTGCTCTTTTATTTGCAAAAGTTTTTGAAGATTTAAATTATGAAATAATACCAAAAATAAATGATCCAAGAAGCGATATTGTTCAAGCTATAAAATTGCATTCTAGTGAAAAATTAAAATTATTTTGTAAGGCAGTTCAAGAATCTTGCAGTGTTGATGCAAATTTAACTCCTGTTGCAGATGAAATGCCAGGATATGAAGATCCAGTTATAATGTCATCAGGTGGCTTTGTAGAAGGAGCAACATCTGAATTATCATGTGATGGACCCTTAAGAGAACCTTACACAGTTTATTTGCAAGGAGGCTTAAATAAATACCACGGTAAGCTTGCCTTAATGAAAGTTTTGGAAAAATTTATAGATAATAATTTTCTTGATATTAATTCAATAGTTTAATTTTAAAGATTATTTTTCTTAATTAAATATAATAAAATAAAAATCTAATCTGACTATGGCAAGTTAGATTAGATTTTTAAATTTGATAAAGGGTTTTTATTTACAGCATTTTTTAAATCTTCATTATCAAGATGGGTGTAAATTTGAGTAGTTGAAACACTTTCATGTCCTAATACATCTTTTAAGGCTCTTATATCAACATTTCCGTATTTGTACATCAATGTTGCTGCAGTATGTCTTAATTTGTGGGTAGAGTAGATGCTAGTATCAAAACCTGCTTTTTTTAAATATTTTTCTACTGTAGATTGAACAGCCCTATTAGAAATCCTATTTTTCCTTGTAGATATAAATAGAGCGTCAGTTTTTTTATCTTTCAAATAATTTTTTCTTATCATTATATAATTATCAATTAAATCAAGACAATTTTTCGTCAAATATATAGTTCTTTCTTTATTGCCTTTTCCAATAATAGAAAAATGATCATCTTTAATATCGGATAAATTTACACTAACAAGCTCAGAAAGGCGCATTCCAGTTGTAAGAAAAGTGAATACAATAGCCATGTCACGATTTCTCAAAAATTCATTTTTTTCATTAGCTATAGTAGAAAGTAGATGCTCGGTTTCACTTAAAGTTAAATAAACCGGTTGACGTTTCTGAATTTTAGGATTTCTTAGTTTTTCGCTGATATTATTATCAATCATTTCAATTTCTTGGTGTAAATACTTATAAAAAGATCTTAAAGCAGATAATTTTCTAGACCTAGTAGAAGTGTTATCATTAAGTTCATTATCAAGATATGAAATATAGGCGTACATATCTTGAATATTAATATCATTTATAAAGGATTTAGTAAATATTTTATTAGAATCTATAATTGATTTTTCTAAATCTTGATTAAACCTATCTAAGTCATCAAAATAAAATTTCCTTAAAATTTGAAAAGAAATAAAGTTAATAAGATCATAATTATATTCGCTAATAGTTTTTTTAGAAAGACCTCTAATAGATTTAAGATAAGATAAATAGTCTTTTAATATCAAAGGGGTTTGGATTTTTTTCATAAAATTCTCCTAATTTTCTTAAGCTAGCTTTATTTTAGCATAAAAAAAGAAAAACATCAATTATTGCACAAAATTATTATTTTGTGCAATAATTTGAATTTGAATACCCCTTCTCAACTAGAATTATATTGGATTCATTTTTTATAAAACCTTAAATTTTTATAATAAAATATTTTGTATTTAAATATCTTTTTTATCCAAAAATCTTCATCCAACTAATTGATATATAAATATGAAATGTAATTATAAATAATTTGAAACTCTAATTTGCGATTTAAGCGATTTTATATTTTTACTAATACTATTCTATAGCTAAAATTTATATATTTTTTAAAATATACGAATGAGATTTTAAATAAATCACTTTTCTCTTTTTATTTAATCTATAAAACAAAAAAATAAAAAATCGGATAAAGTTTTACCCTTATCCGATAAATTAATTATTATCTTTTTTTACTAGAAAATAAACCTATACTTGAAGCTGATAAAGTTAATAGGACTGAACTTAAAGATCCAACTCCTGTTTGTACATTATTAGATTCAATATTATTATATGAATTATTAGTTTTGACTATATTTTCTGTTACTTGTTGATTTTTTCTGTAATTTTTATTTTTATTTTCATCTTTATTTATTTTACTTTTTTCTACTAAATCATCAGACTTGGATTGTAATATAGGCTTAGTAGCTTTTTCTTTTTTTGAAACTGTATCTTTTAAAGATTTATTAGAACTTAAAGATTTTCCTACTTTAGTAGTTGAAATAGGGTTTGATATTTCAATTTTATCTCCAACTTCTTTATTTACATTTTCAATTACTTTTGTTTTTTCAAGATTTTTTGCCTTGTATATTTTTGTTGAAAGTGTATTTTTAAGAACAGGTGTCTTCTTTACAGAAACAGAATAAACATTATTAACTTCTTTTTTAGCTATTATAGGATTAGATCTTTTAACAGTCTTACTTACATTATTAGCTTTTTTAGAAGCTTTTAAATTTGAGCTTAAGTTATTATTCTTAACTAATATAGTTTTTGGTTTTTCTACTATTGTACCTAAATATCTATTAGCAACTTCAGATAAGTTTGAACTAGAAATTACATTAAGAACTGAATTAACATATCTACTATCAGTAGCATAGCCTGCGGCTTTTATTCTTTGAATTTGTTCTTTATAATTTTTTGCAGTATTTACACCGAACCTACTATAATAATTACCTGTTAATAAATTTAAATATTGTCTAATGCTTTGTTCATAAGTATCAAACTTTCTAAATTCATCACTTATTCTAATTGTTTTTCCGTTTATTTCTTCATTAGTTTTATATACTACACCTTTTCCTTTTCCACGTTCAGAGTAAGGAACTTTCACACCAAATAAATTTTTATTGTATTTTGCGAGCGCAGATTGTCCCCAGCCTGATTCAAGAATAGCTTGACCCATCATGACTTCCGGGAAAATATTATATTCTTTTGCAAGACTTGAGTGACTTGCTAACATTTCAAGAAATTCTTTATTATTACTATAATCATTAATATATTTAGGTTTTTGAACATTGCTTTGATAAGTAGACACAGAAATTTTTTTGTCTTGTTGAGAACTTTGAACATTTTCTTTTTCGCTAACTTCTGATATTTCCAAAGCATTATCATCTTCAACAGACTTATCATCTTCTAATAAGGCTGGTTTTTCATTTGATTCGTCTTCTATTAATTTAGTAGCAGGCTCATTATTATCATCCAAGTTTTCTGAACTTACTTCTTGATTTTTTGTATTTTCATTTTCTAAATTATTATTTATAGAGTTATTAGTATTATTTAGGCTAATATTTTCATCTATATCGTTTTCTTTTTCTAAACTTAAGCTTTCATTTTTTTCTTGAATGGAATCTTTATTTTCTTCTGGAGCAGATGCTTCTAAAGGCAAGTTATACTCAGCTTCATTTTCTTCTATCTTTTTATCAGCATCCTTATCTAGATCATTAATCATATCTTGAATAGTTGACTTCTCAAGAGTGTTTTCTTTATTAACTTGGTCAAGTTGGCAGATTTCTTCTGACTTCTTATCCAATTTTTTCTTTTCTTCTTCAGATATTTTAGTTTTGTCTAGGTTTTTGTCCTCTAATTTATCATTTTTTTCAACTATAACCTTTTCAATATTATTTGAATTATTATCTTTAGCTAAAGAATTAGAAAATAATCCACCACTTGCAAGAAGCAAAACTAAAGCACCACTTGTTATTTTTGTTAGATTTATGTTACTATTTTGTCTCATTTACAACTCCTTATACTCTTATTACTATAATGATATAATCTTTTGTAATAATTGTCAATTTAAATATATAAATATGACTTTTTTGTAATATTTATTTTCAAAAAAAGAGAGGTCTAAACCTCTCTAAATTATTTAGCATATTCAATTGCCTTTGATTCTCTTATTACATTAACTTTTATTTGACCAGGATATTCTAGTTCATTTTCAATTTTTTTTGCGATTTCTCTAGCAATCACAACCATTTGATCGTCTGATATTTTTTCTGGTTTTATCATAACCCTTAATTCTCTTCCAGCTTGTACAGCAAATGTTTTTTCAATTCCATCAAATGAATTCGCAATTTCTTCTAGATTTTCTAGTCTTTTAATATAATTTTCTAGGCTTTCTCTTCTTGCTCCTGGTCTTGCTGCTGATATGGCATCTGATGCTTGTACTAAAATTGAAGCTATACAATTAGCTTCTACATCCCCATGGTGAGATTCTATGCAGTTTATTACATTTTTATTTTCACCATATTTTTTTGCAGCTTCGACTCCGATAGAAATATGAGTTCCTTCTACTTCATGATCTATGGCTTTGCCCACATCATGTAATAGACCTCCTCTTTTGGCATCCTTATCATCAAGACCCAATTCTTGTGCTAGCATTCCAGCGATTTTTGCAACTTCTATAGAATGTTTTAAAACATTTTGTCCGTAAGATGTTCTAAATTTAAGCTTTCCTACAAGTCTTACAAGTTGTGGGTGAAGATTGTGTATGCCTACTTCTTCGATTGCCCTTTGTCCGTCTTCAATTATTCTTTGTTCAACTTCATCTTCTGCTTTCATTAGCATTTCTTCAATTCTTGAAGGATTTATTCTTCCGTCAAGGATTAATCTTTCCAATGCTACTTTTGCAATTTCTCTTCTTATTGGTTCAAATGCAGAAATCACTACAGCTTCTGGTGTATCATCAATTATCATATCTGTTCCTGATAATTGCTCAAAAGCTCTGATATTTCTACCTTCTCTACCAATTATGCGACCTTTCATTTCATCATTTGGTAATGATACAACTGTAACTGTACTTTCAGCTACTTCATCAGCCGCATATCTTTGAATTGTTGTTGCTATAATTTCTGAAGCTAATTTTTTACTTTCATTTTTAGTTTTTTCTTCAAACTCTTTAATGATTTTAGCTTGCTCATGAACAACATCATTCTTTAAGCTTTGAAGTAAAATATCTTTAGCCTCATTTGTTGTAAGACCTGCAATATCTTGTAACTTCAACTCTTGTTCTTCGATAAGTTTCTCAATTCTGTCTTCTTTTTGTTTTAACTTTTTTTGGTCACTAGAGATTTCATCAGATTTCTTATCTAATAATAAGGATCTTTTGTCTAGACTCTCTTCTTTTTTTAAAAGATGACCTTCTTTTGTAGCAAGTTCATTATTTTTTTTGCTAATTTCTTGCTCGCTTTCCATTTTGCGTTTAGAAATCTCATCTTTTGCACTTATCAATGCGTCTTTTTTTAGGGATTCAGCATCCCTGTTTGCTTCCTCAATAATTCTTGCAGAATAATCTTCTGCAGAAGAAATTTTTGATTCACCTATTTTTTTTCTACAAAGATAGCCTATAAAAAAAGCTAATATTATGAAGGCGACAGATAGAATAATTTGATTAAAATTCATTTTATCACCTCCTGTAATTAGGATTTTCATCCTATAAATAATTATATCATAAATCTATATTTATACGAAAAACTTTTTCTTAATTTATTTCTCCTTCATTTGTTTTAGATACATTTTCTTATATTCGCCATTTATTCCCATTAAGTAGTTGTGATTTCCACTTTCTAGAATTTTCCCATGAGATAAAACAATTATTTTATCAACATTTTTAATGGTAGATAGTCTGTGAGCAACAATAAAAGTTGTCCTATCTTTTTTTAATTCATTAATCCCTTCTTGGATAATATTTTCAGTTTCTGTATCAATATTTGAAGTTGCTTCATCTAAAATTAGAATTTTTGGATCTCTGATATAGGCTCTGGCAAATGAAATTAATTGTTTCTCACCTTGACTTAAATTCGATCCATTTTCTAAAATTTCACTATCTATTCCCCTATCAATGAGTTTTTGTCCTCCCACTTTTTTTAAGGAATCTATAACTTTTTTATCTGAAAATTCTTCTCCTAGACAAATATTTTCCTTTATGCTTGCTTTAAACAAAAATGCATCTTGTAAAACTACAGCCATATCTTTTCTCAAATTATCTCTATTGATTTTATTTATATCTGTATTCCCAATTAAAATTTTTCCATCTCTTGGAGAATAAAAATTTAAAAGTAAATTTATAAGTGTTGATTTTCCAGAACCTGTTTGACCAACAAAGGCAATTGATGATCCATTTTCTACTTTAAAGCTAAGACCTTTTATAACATCATCATTATCGTCATATGAAAAATATATATCTTTAAAATATATATCTTTGTTAAGATCTATTTTTCTATCTTCCAATTTATCCATAGATTTCATTTCTAATAATTCAAATATATGATTTGCTGAACTAAGAGCATCTTCAACATCACCAAATCTCATTATTATTGTATTCATATTATTAAAAATCTTGGTTGTATAATCAATGGCCATATACAAAGATCCAATGCTTACAAGATAAATTTTTGTAATTGAACCAAGACCGAAATAAATTAAGACAATTATTATTGCCAAAAATTGAATTATATCCATTGCCCTATAGCCTGAATAAGATCTTAATTTAGATAATTTAATATTTAAATCGTAAATTTTTTTATTTACATTCTCAAACTTTTTAAAAATAAAATTTTCCCTATTAAAAACTTGAATAACTTCCATATTTTGAATATATTCATTTATTTTGGCATTAATATCAGCTGTATGAATCTTTATATCTTTTGTATAAGCATATGTTTTATTTAGATAGCTTCTAAATATAATAAATACAAGGGGAATTAGTGTTAAAAGCATAAGGGCTGCTATAGTATCTGTAAACAAAAGTGTGATATAAAGTCCAACTATTAATATAACTGCATTTATAATATCAGAAAATAAGAGCTGAAACATAATTTTTAATTTATTTGTATCATTTGTTATTCTTGATGCAATTTTTCCTGAAGGAAGGGTGTCAAAATATGATATTGGAAAAGTTGATACCTTGTCGTAAACATCCTTTTGCACTTTTGCAGCAATTTTATTGGCTGAAATTTGAAAATAAACTCTGGACCTATTTAGTAAAATTCCAGATAAGACGAAAACTATAAAATATAAGACTAATAATAAGGCAATTTTTTTAAAATTTTCCCTATCCATATCAGATTTTAAGACATTATTTATAATATATCCTATTATCATAGGTCCAATTATTTCTAGTATAGTTCTTAAAAATGAAAAAATAAAACCAATTAATAAAAATTTCTTTTCACTAAGAGTATATATTTTTAATTTTCTATAATTTTCTTTATTTTTCGTCTTAATCATTTTTATCACCTAAAATTTGATTTTCATATTGACTTTTATACCACTTTCCATTTTTCATAAGCTCATAATGATTTCCCATTTCAACAATTTTTCCATTTTCCAACACAATTATATTGTCGCAATTTTGAACTTGGCTAATTCTGTGAGCTATAATTATTGTAGTCTTATTTTTCCTGTATTCTTTAAGCTTAGTAAGTATATTTTTTTCTGTATTAGCATCTACAGCACTCATAGCATCATCCAAAATTAAAATTTCAGGATTTTTTAAAACTGCCCTTGCAATTGATAGCCTTTGTTTTTGCCCACCAGACAAAGAAACTCCCTTTTCTCCTGTTATTGTATCAAGACCCTTAGGAAACTCATCAATATCTTTTTTAAAATCTGCTATATCAATTGCTAGATTTAATTCTTCATCGCTTGCATCTTCTTTTGCAAATAAAATATTATTTCTCAAAGTATCTGAAAATATCATATGTTGTTGAGGTACATAACCAATATTTTCTTTCAAACTTTTAAAAGAAGTATCTGAAGAAATGTCTTCATTAAAATATATAGTCGATTTATCAACCTTGTATAAGTCTAGTATTTGTTTAATAAGTGTAGTTTTTCCTGACGAAGTTTTTCCTAATATTCCCAAAGAAGAAGAATTTTTGATTTTCAAGCTTATATCATTTAATATATTTTCCTTTGAGCTTGGATATTTAAAACTGTGATTGTCAAATTCAATATCCAAAGGAAATTCTACTTTTTTATTTTTCTCTGAGTTTTTAATCTCTTCTTTATAATCAAGTGTTTCACTTATTCTATCCATAGCAGCACTTGCTTGTTGTTTCACATTAATAAAATCTCCCAAGGCATACATAGGCCAAACTAACATGTTCAAATAATAAGTAAAGGAAACTATTTGACCAATAGAAATTTTTCCAATGCTCATTAGATAAGATCCAAAACCTATTGCAATGATAAATGTAAGGGATGTAATTATTCTTTCAACAGGAGCAAGAAAAGCCTGATATTTAGCAAGAATAATATTATTCTCAGCTAGTTTATCAGCATTATTGTAAAATATTTTTCTTCTATTTCCCACAATATTAAATACTCTAATAAGTCTAATCCCTTCAGCATCTTCAAGAACACTATCATTTAATTTATCAAAAGATTGGTTTACCTTCTTAGATTTATCATAAATTTTATCCCCTATTCTAAAATATATAAAGGCTATTAAAGGCAGGGGTAAAATTGAAAGTAGAGTCAATTTAAAATCTATGGCAAAAATCATTACTAAAACAATACTTAAAGGAAGGATTGTAGCATCAATTAAAGATAATGTTCCATAACCTGCCATTATTGAAATTTGTGAAATATCGTTAGTAGATTTTCCCATAAGAGATCCTGTAGAATTATTTTCAAAAAATTCTTGAGATTGGCCTAAAAATTTCTTCATTAATTTATTTCTAGTTAAGTATTCAATAGTTCCACTTGCCTTAAAAACATTATAAGACCGGCCCATGGCAAGCAAATATTTTAACAAAATAACAAAAATAGTAAATGAAATTATTTTAATAAAATTTTCTAGATTAATTGAATTGGTGTAGATTAAATCTATTAATTTACCTATTATATATGGCAAAAATAAAGAAACTATATCACTTAATAATAAAAATATAATTCCAATTATATATGATTTTTTATAGTATTTAATAAACCACTTGAACTTCTTATACATATTTACCTCTAAAATTAAAGAGCTGTTAATTTAAATAATTTTAAATTCAGAATTAACAGCTCTTTTTTAATTATGCTTATGTTTAATTATCTTTGCCGGAGCACCTACTGCAGTACAATCGTCTGGTACATTTTCTAAAACTACAGAATTTGCTCCAATTTTACAGTCATTTCCAATTGTAATATTTCCCAATAAAATTGCTCCAGCTCCAATCAACACATTATTTCCAACACTTGGGTGTCTTTTAACTCTTTCATTGATTAAACCACCTAGGGTAACTCCATGGTACATTAATACATCATCACCTATCTCAGCTGTTTCACCAATTACAACACCCATTCCGTGATCTATGTAACATCTTCTTCCTATTTTTGCTCCAGGGTGAATTTCTATTCCTGTTTCTTTTCTAGCTTCTAGGCTTATTTCGTTCGCCTTAGAAAACTCACCTTCAAGATATAATTTATGAGCCTTGTAATGCGCTAACAAGGCTCTTATACCTGGAGAAAATCTAATTGCATCTTCAGCCTTAGTTAAGGCAGGATCTTTGGCTAAGGCCGCCTTAACTAATTCATCTTTATATTCTTCAAAAGTCATATTAATCTAAATTGTACAATTCTGTTGATAAATATCTTTCACCAGTATCTGGTAAAACAGTAACAACTACTTTTCCTTCACCAATTTTATCAGCTATTTCAATAGCACCTGCTACATTAGCTCCTGATGAAATTCCTACAGCTAAGGCTTCATTTTTTGCGAGTTGTCTAGAAATTTTAATAGCATCATCACCTTTTACATCGACAATTCCATCAACAATATCAAAATCTAAGTTTTTTGGAATAAAATTTCCACCAATTCCTTGGATTTTATGACCCGAAGCTTTTCCACCAGAAAGTAATGGACTTTCAGCAGGTTCAATTGCATAAACTTTTACATTTTCATTATTTTCTTTTAATCTCTTACCAACACCTGTTACAGTTCCACCTGTACCAACTCCAGCAATGAAAGCATCTGGAGATATTTCGTTTAAAATTTCAACTCCAGTTGTTTCGTAATGAGCTTTGATGTTTGCAGGATTTGAAAATTGATCTGGCATAAAGTATCCATCTTTTTTAGAAAGCTCAACAGCTTTATCTACAGCCCCTTGTAATGCATTTTCTGTAGTTCTTATAACTTCTGCACCGTATGCTTCAGCAAGTTTTGATCTTTCTATACTCATAGAACTTGGCATTGTTAAAATACATTTGTATCCTTTTGCAGCTGCAAGAGCAGCTAAAGCTACACCAGTATTTCCACTAGTTGGTTCAACTATTGTATCACCTTTTTTTAATTTTCCAGATTTTTCAGCTTCTTCAATCATATATAAAGCTATTCTATCCTTAATTGATCCAGCAATATTATTTTTTTCAACTTTAACATATATATCAGCTCTTCCCTCTTTTTTAAGAGAATTTAATTTTAGAAGAGGTGTATTACCTATTAATTCTTTTGCGTTTTTATTGATTGTCATTCTAACTCCTTTTAAAATTTAATCTTATTTTATCGGTTGTAATAAACATTATATTAGAAAAAATAATTCTTTCAATTAATTCATAGTAAAAAGATATGAATTCTTTGTAAAAAAAAGAAAGCCAAGAGGCTTTCTTTTTAATTTAATTATTAAATATTCATTTGGCTTTGAACTTCTTTAGCGAAATCTTCTTCTTTTTTCTCTAAACCTTCACCAACTTCAAATCTAGCAAATCTTCTAATTTTAATGTTTTCACCTACACTATTAGCAGTATCTCTTAGATATTGTTCAATTGTTTGATCAGGATTTTTAATATATTGTTGATCTAATAAGCATACATCTTTGAAATATTTTTTAAGTCTGCCTTCAACTTTTTTGTGAGCTATCATTTCTTTTTTGTCTTCAGGCATATTTTCATTTGCTTCGTTCATAGCTTGTTTGATTAATATTTCTTTTTGTTCTGCTACATCTTTTTCATCAGCATCTTCTTCTGAGATGTAAAGTGGATTTAAAGCAGCTATATGCATAGCGATGTTTCTAGCAAATTCTTTTACTGAATCAGTATTTGCTGAGAAATCTGTTTCTGTATTGATTTCAACAATAACACCAATTTTATCATTATGAATGTATGAACCAATAACTCCTTCAGCAGCTATTCTATCAGCTTTTTTATCTAGAGTTGCTTGTCCTTTTTCCTTTAATAGTTTTATAGCTTCATCTATATTACCATCAGTTTCAGTCAAAGCTTTTTTACAATCCATCATTCCAGCGCCAGTTTTTTCTCTTAATTCTTTTACTAATTTTGCACTTACTGCCATAATGTCCTCCTAATTATTCCTCAATTGATTCTTCTTCATCTTCTTCAGCTAATTGTTCAGATTCTTCTTCATCAGCTTCAGTTTCTTCGAAGTCTTCCTCGCTTACAGCAAATTCGCTACCTTGGTTTCCTTCTATAACAGCATCTGCCATTAGTGAAGTTATAAGTTTTACAGCTCTTATAGCATCATCATTTCCAGGAATTGCTATATCTACAACATCAGGATCACAGTTTGTATCAACAATTGATATAACTGGAATTCCTAAAATTTTTGCTTCGTGAACTGCAATTTCTTCATTTGATGGATCAACTACAAATAATACATCTGGTAGCTCTTCCATATCTTTGATACCACCAAGATTTTTTTCTAATTTATCCATTTCTTTATTTAATTGTAAAACTTCTTTTTTAGGTAGAAGATCAAATGTTCCATCTTCTTCCATTGTTTCATATTTTTTAAGTTTGTTTACAGAATTTCTAATTGTGTTGAAGTTTGTCAACATTCCACCTAACCATCTGTTAGATACATAATATTGACCACATCTTTTAGCTTCTTGTTCTATTGAATCTTGAGCTTGTTTTTTTGTACCTACAAATAAAACACTTCCGCCTTCGCTAGCAATATCTCTTATTGCTTCGTAAGCTTTTTCAATTTGACCTGCAGTTTTTGCTAAATCAATTATATAGATTCCATTTCTTTCTGTGAAGATGAATTTACTCATTTTAGGATTCCATCTTCTTGTTTGGTGACCAAAATGTACACCAGCTTCTAATAATTTTTTCATTGATACTATTGACATATATCTTACCTCCGTTTAATTTCTTCCATCTTTATCGCCTAGATTCTAAACTAATTTAAATTAGCAACGCAAACCTATCCAAAGATGTGTATAGTACTTATGTAATATACCATAAATTTTAATATATTACAAGTTTATTCAAACATTGCTTCCACAAATGATTTTGAATCAAATTTTTCTAAGTTATTTATTCCTTCTCCTACTCCAATATACTTAACTGGTACTTCAAGTTCAACTTGAAGAGGGAAAATTACGCCACCTTTTGCAGTTCCATCAAGTTTTGTTAAAATTAATCCACTTATATCACAAACATTTTTAAATTCTCTAAGTTGGCTTATAGCGTTTTGTCCTGTTGTTGCATCTAATACTAGTAAATTTTCTCTATTTGCATTATTAGCATGAGTTGAGATTGTTCTATTAATTTTTTCTAGCTCATTCATAAGATTTTTTTTGTTATGAAGTCTTCCAGCTGTATCACAAATTAATACATCTGAACTATTTGCTTTTGCTGCTTGTATAGCATCAAAAATTACAGCTGATGGATCTGATCCTTCTTTATGAGCAATCATTTGTGTATTAGATTGTTTTGCCCACAAGTCAAGTTGATCAATTGCTGCTGCTCTAAAAGTATCAGCTGCTGCCAAAGTAACCTTGTGACCTTCTTTTTTAAGATTATAAGCAAGCTTTCCAATAGTTGTGGTTTTACCTACACCATTTACTCCAATAACCAAAATAACACTTAGCTTATCATTTGAAACATTTAGTTTATTTTCTAAATTTTTTTCATCTAATTTTTCTTCCATTATTTCTTTTAATAAAGGAAAAATTTCTTCTGAATTTTTAATTGATCTTTCTTTTATTTCATCTTTTAATTGATCAACAATTTCAATTGTAGATTGCATACCTATATCAGCTGAAATTAATATTTCTTCTAATTCATCATACAAATCATCATCAATTTTTACATTTGCAGTAAATAAATTTTTAAGATTTGATGAAAATTGCTCTCTAGTTTTTGACAAACCCTTAGATAGTTTTGCAAAAAAGCCTAAGTCCTCATCTTCGTCTTTTTTTTCTTCAAAATTATTACTAGATATTTTTTCGTTTTCTAAAAAATTTACTTCCACATCATTCTCATTGTTTTCTTCTAATTGATCAGAAGTTTCCTCATTTTCAGGAGAATCTTTTTCTAATTTTTCACTATCAATTTCTTCATCTTTGTTTTTTTTCTTAAAAAAATCAAACATTTTAACTCCTTAATTTATATCACTTGGATTTAATGCAACAAGTATACTTGTATCCTTGCTTTTATTTATAAAATAATTTTTAAGCCTAATAAGAAAATCTGAAATTTCTTCTAATTTTTCATCTTTTAATTTTATAATTATATTGTATCTGTATTTGTTATTAATGCGAGATATTTTACATGGATTTGGTCCAATTATTTTTATTTCTCTGTCTTTTTCGTATTCTAGATCGAGATAATATTTTATTTTTTTTGAAATATCCATACATTTTATTCTTGATTTGTCTAATATTTTTATAGTAATTAAATCTACAAAAGGCGGATATTCAAATGCTTTTCTTGATTCAATTTCATAATTATAAAATCCTTGGTAATCATTTTTACTTGCAGCATTTATTACAAAATTATCAGGTCTATAAGTTTGTATTATAACCTCTCCCTTTTTATCTGCCCTACCAGCTCTTCCTGAAACTTGAGTTAAAAGCTCAAAACTTGTTTCATAAGCAGTATAGTCATCAATATTTAATGATAAGTCTGCACTGATTATTCCAACTAAAGTAACATTATCAAAATCAAGCCCTTTCGCAATCATTTGAGTTCCTATGAGTATATCTACTTTATTATCCTTCATATTTTTATACATCGAGTTATAAGTCGACTTATCTTTTGCAGTCATAGAATCCATTCTAATAACTTTAGCTTTTGGAAATAATTCTTTTATCTCCTCTTCCAATTTTTCAGTTCCTGCTCCAAATTCTTTGATTTTTTTTGATCCACACGAAGGACAAATTGTTGGTTGATTTTTAGTTCTTCCACAATAATGGCAAACTAGCTTTGATACATTTTTATGATAAGTCATCGAAACATCACAAGCTTCACATTTAATAACATAGCCACAGTGCCTGCAAAAAGTAAATGAATTGTGACCAATTTTATTTAAAAATAAAATAACCTGTTCATCTCTTTTTAGTTTTTCATTTATTTTTTCATACAAAAGCGAGCTTATCATTGAATAGTTTGAATTTTTCAATTCTTCTCTCATATCTACTATGTGAACCTTTGGAAGTTTTCCATTTACTCTATTTTTTAGCTCAAGTAAATTATATTCGCCATCCAAAGTTTTTGTCATAGTTTTTATCGATGGAGTTGCTGATGCAAAAATCAAAGTTGCCTTGTTATAAGCTCTCCTAAACAAAGCTAATTCGTCTGTGTGAAATTTTGGATCTTGAGAAGATATATAACTTTTATCATGTTCTTCATCTATTATTATAAGACCAAGATTTTTAAATGGAGCAAATATTGCACTTCTTGCTCCAACAACGATTTTAACCTCACCGTTTTTTATCATTCTCCACTGTTGAAATCTTTCTTTTTGACTAAGTCTTGAATGCATTATTGCAATTTTTTGCTTAAATCTTCCTTGAAATCTTTCTATGGTTTGAGGTGTTAAAGAAATTTCTGGAACAAGGATTATTGAATCCTTCCCTTTTTTTAAATTTTCTTCAACAACTTGTAAAAAAACTTCTGTTTTTCCACTCCCAGTAACACCTTTTAAAAGATATGAAGAATCTGGATTTTCCATTATTTTTCTAAAAGCTAAATTTTGTTCATCATTTAAAATAAATTTATCATATCTTTCACTATCCTTAACCAAGGCCTTGTTTACTTCAATTTTTCTAATATTTAAGATATTTTTTTTAACTAAAGCATCAAAAGAATTTTTACTAGATTTAGTTTTGCTTAAAAGTTTTTTGTACTCAACTTCCTTATTTTCTCTTAAATAATTTATAATATCTTTTTGTTTTTTAGCATTTTTTGATATTTTACTATCATCAAAATTTTCTTTTAAACTTACAAAGATTTGATAATTTATTTTTTGATTTGAGTTTATATCAAAATATGAATCTATAAGGCCCTTATCCTTATATTTATCTAAAATATCTTTATTTATATCATATTTATTTAAAAGATCATCCAAGGATTTTTTGCTTTCAAAAATGTGATATAAATTATCATTTTTATCTAAGTTTTCTGTTTTATAAAAATATTCTTTTATCTCTTTTATATTTCCAGCAGGTAGAACTTGCCTAATACAAGATCTTAGTGGTGAAAGATATCTTTTATTCATAAAAAAAGCCAAATTTATTAGCTCATCATCAACTAAAGCTTTTGAATCTATAATTTCTACTATATCTTTAGTTTCAAAATCATCATCAATATTTTCAACTATATCGTAAACAAAGGCAATAGTATTCTTATTGCCTTTGCCAAATGGGACAATAACCCTCATCCCTTTTTTTATTTTATTTTTAATTTTATCAGGTATGTGATAAGTAAAAGATTTATCCAAAAATCTGCTTTTACTATCAAGTATTACATAACAATACAATTTATCACCTAAACTAAAAGATCTAAAATTTTATTAGCCAACTCTTTTTTTGTCATTATATCAAGTTTTTCAACTTTGTCTTTTGAAAGTATTGATGCGATATTAGTATCTACATCAAATCCAGCACCTTTCTTTTTAAGATCATTTGCTATAATATAATCAGCCTTTTTTGACTCTAATTTGATTTTTGCATTTTTAATAAGGTCATCTGTTTCTGCAGCAAAACCAATTAAAATTTGCCTATCTTTTTTATTTCCAAAATATTTTAAAATATCTATATTTTCAATCAATTCTAATTTTAAATTATCGCCATTTTTTTTAATTTTCTTATCACTAACTTCTCTGACTTTATAATCAGTAGGTGCAGCTGACATGATTAAAGCATAGCAATCATCAAAATCTTTTTCGATTGCATCTTTTAAATCCTTATTGGTTCTAATATTAATTTTATCAATTCCAAATGTATCCATAGGATTTACAGGACCTGATACTAATTTTACATCAGCTCCTCTTTTAAAAGCTTCTATGGCGATATTATAGCCCATTTTACCACTTGATTTATTTGTAATAAATCTCACATAATCTATTGATTCTACTGTTGGACCTGCAGAAACAATAATTTTCTTACCCTTTAAATCTTTCTTTGTAAAATAATAATCAAGATATCTAACTATATTTTCAGGCTCTTCCATTCTTCCATCACCCCTAGTGTCACATGCTAGAAGGCCAGAATTAGGATTAATTATATGTACTCCTCTTTCTTTTATTATTTTTAAATTTTTTTGGGTTGCTTCGTTATTAAGCATATTTGTATTCATAGTTGGTGCAACAATAATATCTTTGTCGCATGCCAAAATAGATGCTGTAAGCATATTATCTGCAATTCCATAGGTCATTTTTGCAAGAGTATTTGCACTTAAAGGGGCAAGTAAAAAAACATCTGCCCATTTTGGAAGTTCAATATGATAAACTTTGTCATGATGACCTTCAAACATTTCAGAATAAACAATACATTTTCCCATTGTTTCAAAAGACAAAGGACTTACAAATTCACAAGCTGCCTTTGTCATAATTATTTTTAAATTTGCCCCTTCTTTTTTTAATCTAGAGCAAAGTTCTAAAGTTTTATAGGCTGCTATTCCCCCACTTACACCAAGGAGAATATTTTTACCCCTAATCATTTTTCTTAACTTTTCCTTCCATTATTTCATGTAAAGCTTGGGTAACTGGTTTATCTTCGCTGTCTTTGGTCAATAAATCTGAACCATTTACAATTCTTCTTGCTCTTTTTGCTGCCATCATGCAAATTTCATATCTACTTGAACTTATTTCTGATAATTCTTTAAAAGATGGATTATTCATATTTACTCCTTTTCAAAATCTATATCTTCTCTAAAAACTCTGTGCTTTTCTGCATTTATTATTTCATTGACTAAATTTATAGCAGAATTCAAATGATCGTTTACAACTAAATAATCATAGTTTTTAATGTAAGATAATTCTTTTCTTGCATTATTCATCCTTAGATTGATGTCACTTTCTGTTTCAGTTCCTCTGTTAACTATCCTATTTTTTAGTTCACTAAGGCTAGGAGGCGCTAGAAAAATATATACTCCATTATCTATATTTTCCTTAACATTTAATGCTCCCTGAACATCAATTTCTAAAATAACTATCTTACCTTCATTGATTTTTTCTTCAACAAAATCTTTTGGTGTACCATAATAATTATCATGAACTTTTGCGTACTCTAAAAATTTATCTTCCTCAATCATTTTTTCAAATTCATCATGACTCTTAAAAAAATAGCTTACCCCTTCTATCTCGCCAGGTCTACTTTTCCTAGTTGTAACAGAAACTGAATAAACTAAGTTTTTTTGCGTATTCATAAGGTCATGCAACACTGTTCCTTTTCCTACACCTGAAGGTCCAGATATTACTAATAAAAATCCTTTTTTCATCACGCCTCCTTATTAGTACTATTTTACTTTATGGAAAAATTTAGTTCAAGTTTATTATCTGATATAATATAGATATAAAAAATAAAGAGGTGATTTAATGAGTTTTGATGGTTTAGTAACAAAATCCATAACTTATGAAATAAAAAAATTATTGCTGGGCGGTAAAATTCAAAAAATAAGCCAGCCTTCAAAAAACGATATAATTTTTAATATATATTCTGTAGGAAAAAGCTACAAATTATTACTAAGCGCTAACAATAATGAGGCGAGAGTTCATATTACAAACAAAAAATATGAAAATCCAATAAGTCCTCCAAATTTTTGTATGGTTTTAAGAAAGCATTTAAATCAAAGTAAGATTATTGATATTGACCAATATAAACTAGATAGGGTTATAATTTTTCATATTTCATCAGTTGATGAGATGGGCTTTGATATTTCAAATAAATTAATTGTCGAAATAATGGGAAAATACTCTAACATAATTTTAACCGATGAAAATTATAAGATAATTGATTCTATAAAAAGAGTAAATTTAAAAATGTCATCTGTTAGACAAATACTACCAGGACTTTCTTATAATTTTATTGAAAGTGAAAAAATAAATATTTTAGATAATGATTTTTCTGATGATATATTAAAATTAGACAAAAATTTACCAGATAGTCAAAATCCACAAAAATTTTTATATCAAACTTACCTAGGCTTTTCTCCTACTATTGCAAAAGAATTAATTTATAGGTCAAATATAGATCCAAGAATTAACTGGGGACTTGTAAGTGAAGATGAAAAACAATTATTAAATGAAAATCTTTATAAGCTAAGAAATAGTCTAATTGAAAATTTATATAGTCCTGTTTTATACAAGGATAATAGAAAGTATAAGGAATTCTATTTTACAGAATTAAAATCTTTGGGATTTGAAAAAATTGATTATGAAACAATGAGTCATGCTATAGAAACTTTCTATGAAAGCAACAAATCCAATGATAGGTTAAGGCAAATTAAAAATAATTTAATAAGAAAAATTAACAGTCAAATTAAAACCGTAAATAAAAAAATAAGTATTTTAAATAAAAATATTGCAAAAGAATCTAATATGGATTCTTATAGAATGAAAGGTGACCTATTAGCAGCAAATGTTAATATGTTAAAAAAAGGAGATAAAGAAATTATCCTCAATGATTTTTATAACGAAAATAAAGAAATAAAAATAATCCTAGACGATAGGAAAAATCCATGGGAAAATGTAGATTCATATTATAAAAGATATAAAAAGATTAAAAATTCTATAGATTTTGCAAAAGTTGACCTTCCAAAAGAAGAGGATTTACTAAACTACTTAAATCAATTGGGTGATTTCATTGAAAGAAGCGAAAGTATCACCGATTTAGATGAAATAAAAGATGAGTTAATTGAAAATAAAATTATAAAAAATACAAGTAAAAATAAGAAAAAAAATAAGACAAAATCAAAACCTATGCAATTTAAAACTGTTGATGATAGTACTATATTTGTCGGAAAAAATTCAAGACAAAATGACTATATAACTCTAAAACTTGCAGGTAAAAACGACTATTTCTTCCATGTAAGAAATGCACCAGGAAGTCATGTTATTTTAAAAACTAACTCATTAACAGAAAATGATTTGAAAATAGCCTCCTATCTTGCAGCAGAAAATTCATCTCAGGCTAAATCAAATAAGGTTGACGTAGATTATACTGAAAAAAAGAATGTTAGAAAAGAAAAAGCAGCTAAACTTGGTATGGTTTATTATGAAAATTTTAATACTATTACAGTTGATATGACCGAAAATCCAAGTAAGCTTTATAAAAAAATAAAATAAATATAGAAAAACCCAGAAAAAATTCTGGGTTTTAGTATATAATAAAATAATTATTTATTGTTAACTGCTTCTTTTAAAGTTTTACCTGCTTTGAAAACTGGTGCTTTTGAAGCTGGAATTTTAATAACTTCGTCAGGTTTTCTTGGGTTTCTTCCTTCTCTAGCTTTTCTGTCTCTAGTTTCAAATGTTCCAAATCCTACAAGTTGTACTTTTTCTTCTTTTTGAAGTGATTCTGTTACTGTTTCAATAAAAGCATTTAATGCTCTTTCAGCTTCAACTTTTTTAAGTCCACTTTTTTCTGAGATATTAACTAATAATTCTGATTTATTCATATATCCTCCTTATAAATCAATCTTAATCTTATTCTGCTTAACTCTAAATTAAATTATACATAAATATTTTATTTATTTCAAGCATTTATCAAATAAAAAGCTTGATATTTGAATTTTTTATAAGTTTTTCCAAATATTTATTATATTCATTTTCTAAAAAAATTTCTTTAGCATCAATTAATAAATTTTTTTCATTTTTATTTTCTGAGTTAATCATCAAAATTACGTAAGAATCCTTAAATTTAAAGATATTACTCATTTCATTAACTTTAATTATTGATGATTTTTTAAGCAAAGGATCATCAATATATACAAAATCTGACCTATATACATCATAATTTTTAATTTTTGTTTTCATTTTTTTCTTGAAATCCTCAGAATTTTTAATAGATTCCCTTATTTTTATTGCTTCATTTTTATCATCAAAAATCAAACAATCATACTTGTATTTTTTTTGGAGATTTTTGTTCTCCTCAAAATATTTGAGAATTTCGGAATCTTTTATATTATTTTTATTTAAAAAATAATCATAATGTTTTTTTCTAATTGAGTCTTGGTAAGTGATTTCATCAAACTCATCTTCACTTACACCAAATGTCTTTATATTCTCAATTAAAGAGTCTTTTGAAGAGATTTTTTCACTTAGCTTATCAATAGTTTCTTTAGAATCATTTTTAGTAACTTTAACCTTATTTTTCTTAAGATCATTAACCATTACTTGATCAATAACGAGAGAATCTAAAAGATCAGATTCTAATTTTTTATAATTAGAATCCCCTTTTTTAGATTTTTTTTCCAAGAAAGTATCCCCATATTTTTCTATATAATATTTTTGATAGTAGCTTAATTCTTTTTCAAATAATTTTTTCGAAATTCCTTCATTATCTACAACAGCTACATATTTATCTTTATCAAATTCCTTTGAACAAGATGTTGAAAAAATACAAAAAAGACTAATTATTAGAATTGCTATTTTCTTTTTGTTTTTCATCTTTGTTAGAATTATTAGTTGCTTTCTTATCTTTTTCTGTATCTTTCTTTTGAGGACCATCTTCTGTTACAACTTTTGCTTCATTAAATAATTTTGTTAAATAATCAGCATATTTTTTGTCGTTTAATTTTTTAGAAATTTCTTCTTTCAACGCTTCAGGAGAATCCTTTTTATCCTCAACTTTTATAATATGGAATCCATAAGAAGTCTTAACAGGATCAGATATTTCTCCTTTTTTCATAGCAAAGGCCTTATCTGCAAATTCTTTAACCATCTTATCTCTTGTAAAGTATCCTAAATCTCCACCTTTGCTTGAATTAGCTGTATCTTTTGAATATTCTTTAGCAAGTTTCGCAAAATCTTCACCCTTATCTAGTTTTGCTTTTACTTCTTTTGCAGTATTTTCATCAGCTACTAAAATATGACTAGCTTTAACTTGAGCTAAAGTATCTTTGTTTTCTTCATAATATTTTTTTATTTCTTTTTCATCCACTGGGTGTTTTTCTTCAAACCAAGCTCTGTGTTTTTGATAAATTTGATCTTTTTTTATTGTTTCTTTAAATTTATCACTGCTCATATTGTAATCATCAAGCATTTTATCAAATTTTTCTTGACCACCAAATTGTTGAATGTATTGTAAAAATTTATCGTTAAGTTCCTTATCTTCAACTTTTACCTTATTTTTCTTCATATCGTCTGCAATAAGTTTATCTTGAATTAACATTTGAACAATAGAAGGTTTAAGTTGTTGTTGGCTAGCAAGCATAGCAGAGTAAAAACTCATTTCATCTTTATAAGCATCTTTAGAAATTTTTTCTCCACTAACTATTGCTACTGCATCATCAGGTAATTTTTCACCTTTAGCACTTTCTGAACTTTCAGTTTGATTTGAACCAGTATCTTTTTTATCCTTATCTGCATTATTTCCACAGGCACTTAAAGCAAAACTTGTTGCTAAAACTAGGGCTATTAATTTTTTATTCATTTTTTCTCCTTAACATTTTCTATAACTTTTAATAATTCGTAACAGTCTAACAATTTGGTATTTTTATTTGGTAATTTGAAAGATGGATTTTGAGATAAGTCAAAAGAAAGATCATTGTGATAATCTTCATTTATTTGAGAAAGTTGTTCAAAAGTAAATTTATTTCTATCATCATAAGAAATTTTTATTTCATTTTTTACTTCCCTAATTTCATCAAAACCTAATTGATCAGCAAGTGATTTTACTAATGATACATACATTAGATTATCTACCATCAAAGGAATATCTCCATACCTATCAATCAAATCTTCAACTAATAAACTATAATCATCTAAATTTTCAATTCTTGAGATTCTAGTATAAATTTCAATTTTTTGACTAGAATCTTCAATGTATGAATCTGGAATGTAGGCATCGACTTTTAAATCTATGTATACGTCATTATAATCGTTCTTATAGATTTCTTTTCCACTCGCCTTATTTACGGCTTGTTGCAAGAATTTAACGTATAAATCGTATCCAATGGCTTCTACTTGACCACTTTGACTTTCGCCTAAAATATTTCCTGCACCCCTAAGCTCTAAATCTCTCATAGCTATCTTATAACCACTACCAAAATCAGAAAAATCTTTAATAGATTTTAATCTTTTTTCACCTATTTCAGTTAATACTTTTCCTTTTGCATAAGTAAAATAAGCATAAGAAGACCTAGATGAACGTCCAATTCTACCTTTCAACTGATAAAGTTGGCTAAGTCCCATCATGTCAGAATCATAAACTATAATTGTGTTTACATTTTGTATATCCATTCCAGTTTCAATAATTGTCGTTGCAAGCAAAATATCAGTTTTACCACTTACAAAATCTTCCATAATTTTTTCTAAGCTCTTTGCAGACATTTGACCATGCGCAATTTCTATATTAGCATCAGGAATTAAATCTTTTAAATGATTATAAATTTTTTCAATATTATAAACTCTATTATATACAAAATAAACTTGTCCATCTCTATCGAGCTCTTTTTCAATAGCTCTTTTTATAATTGATTCATCATATTCCAAAACGTAAGTATTTACAGGAAGCCTTCTTTCAGGTGGTTCATCCAAAGTTGACATATCTCTGATTCCTGTAAGAGACATTTGTAAAGTTCTTGGTATTGGAGTTGCTGATAAGGTAAGAACATCAATATTTTCTTTTAATTTCTTAAGTTTATCCTTGTGTCTAACACCAAATCTTTGCTCTTCATCAATTATTAATAGGCCTAAGTTTTTAAATTTAATATCTTTAGATAAAAGTCTATGAGTTCCAACAATAATATCTACTTTACCATTTTTTAGATTTTTTATATTTTTTTCTTGGTCTTTTTTGCTGACAAATCTAGATAAAAGAGCACAATCTACAGGAAAATCTTTAAATCTTTCTTTCATTGTTGAATAATGTTGACTAGCAAGAATTGTTGTAGGCACAAGAAAACAAACTTGATACCCATCCATAATAGCTTTAAAAGCAGCTCTGAGGGCTACTTCTGTTTTTCCATAACCAACATCTCCACACAAAAGCCTATCCATAGGTTTTATATCTTCCATATCGTTTTTTATTTCATCAATCGACCTATTTTGGCTGTCAGTTTCCTCGTAAACAAATGAATCTTCGAATTCTTTTTGCCAAGTTGTATCTTTACTAAAAGCATGACCTTTGGCTTTTGATCTTTTAGCATAAAGTTCTACCAAATCATCTGCTATTTCATCTACTGCTTTTTTTGCTCTTTGCTTAGCTTTTTTCCATTGATTGCTTCCAAGAGATGAAATTTTTGGCTTATCCCCTTTGTTACCAATGTATTTACTTACTAAATCCATTTGGTCAACCGGAACAAATACCTTATCATTTCCCTTATACTCAATTACAAAATAATCTTTTTTTGTGTTATTGACTTCTATTTGGGAAATCCCCTTATAAATTCCTATTCCGTTATTTTCATGAACAACATAATCACCAATTTCAATATCAGAATAATTTATTATATCCTTAGCACTAACAGATTTCTTGGTTTTTTTTCTATTTCTATATTTTTCTTTTCCAAAAATATCTCTGTGAGAATAAACATTTATTTTAAAATCTGTAAAAATATAGCCTCTTGATATTGAATTTTCAGCCAAAATAATATTATTCTTATTTAAATCACTATCAAGACCAAGGGCATAGCTATTGATGTTATTTTCATCAAATATATTCTTAATATTTGCAAGTGATTTTTCATCAGATGCAAAAATAAGAGCTTTTTCATTGTTTTTTATAATTGATTTTATATTTAAAACAAAATTTTCTATATTTTTATTGAAATTTTCTTGTTCAATAGATTTTAATTCTATGATTTTTCTTGCCTTAATTAGATTATTATTTTTTAAAAGAGATGAAGAATTTATAATTGGATAAGATTTTATATTTGTAAAAATTTCTTTGATATCTAATTTTATATTTTTAAACGATGAAAAAACTTCCTCATTTTCCATCTGACTAGTTAGATCTAGATCTAATTTTTCCTTATAATCTTTGAAATTATCTATTGACCTATTTAAATCTTGAAAAATAAATAATGAATCCTTATCAATATAATTAAAAAAACTATCAAAATTGTTTTTTCTATAAGGAGTAATCAAATCATCATTTGCTATATATAAGCTATCTTTAAGATAAGAAATAATTTGCCTATATTTATCTTTTATTTTTACAAGTTTCCCATCATCAGATATTGTAGATAAATCATTTTTAATTTCTTTAATTACATTATCATAATCATTCTTATCATAAATTAATTCTTTTGTAGGTCTTACTATGATTTCATCTATATTTTCTAATGATCTTTGTGTATCTTTATCAAAAAATCTAATAGAATCAATTTCTGTATCAAATAACTCTATCCTAATTGGATTATCATATTCAATTGGCCAGAAATCTATAATTGAACCTCTAATTGAAAATTCTCCCTTAGACTCAACCAATTTTGAAAAATCATAATTTAATTCAATAAATGATTCTTTTATTTTTCTTAAATCAATTTCACTATCTATATCAATTTTAAAAGATTTATTTTCAAATATTTTTTTTTGTGTTAATTTATTTCTAAGTCCATCTAAACTTGTAGTTATTATAAATTTTTCACCATTAATAAGTCTAATTAAAACTTCTAATCTTTTTATTTCATTGTTTTTTTCAAGATTTTTAATATTATAATAATTTATTTCAGTTGATGGAAAATACATGCATGTATCTTCTACAAAAGAATTAATATCATCACACATAAGCTTGGCTTTTTTTTCGTTTTCACAAACTATGACCAAACATTTTTTAGTATAATGAAAAATCGTCTCATAAATATGAGATTTACTTTCATCAGTCAATCCATGTAAAAAAATAGGAGATAAATTTTTATAATTTTCTATAATTTCTTTTACTTGACTAATATTATAAATTTCATTAATAAGACTATTCATTATCTTCAACTAACCTTTTAGAATTATACACACTCATGGCTTTATCGATTCCTTCTTCTAAAATCATTTCAATTGATTCTCCCACAAGAATAACTTCTTCTTCTATAATTTTTGCTTCATCTTTTGAAAATCCACTCAAAACAAAATTAGCTAGATCCATATAAGATGGTTTTTTTCCAACTGCAACCTTTATTCTTGGAAAATCGTCAAATTCTAAATTATAAATTATTGATTTCATTCCATTATGAGTTCCAGCTGAGCCTTTTTTTCTAATTCTAATGCTTCCAAAATCAATATCTATATCATCATAGATAACTATGAGTTTATCGTGTTCAAAATCAAAATATTTGTATATTTCTCTTATAGCTTCTCCTGAATTATTCATATAAGTTTGAGGTTTTACAAGCATAACTTTATGGCCAGAAATTACTCCCTGGCCAATCAAAGATTTAAATTTAATTTTTCTTACATCTATACTATATTTTCTAGCTAAATAATCTATGCTTATAAAGCCAGCATTATGTCTTGTATTCTCATACTGTATACCAGGATTACCCAAGCCTACAATATAATACATATCTATTTACCATCCTCAAATAAACCACTTATTGATTCATATGTGTTGATTCTATTGATGGCTTCTGCTAATAAAGGAGCTATTGATATTTGCTTTATTTTATCAATTTTCTTTTCTTCTGGTAATTTTATTGTATCTGTTATTATTACTTCTTTTACACAAGAATTTTCTAAGTTTTGACAAGCATTAGCACTCAATACACCGTGAGTTGCTGCTATTGAAACTTCTTTTGCTCCGTGTTCTTTTAGATAATTCGCTGCATTACAAATTGTTCCGGCAGTGTCAATCATATCGTCAACAAGGATACAATGTTTACCTTCAAAATCACCTATAACATTCATAACCTCAGATACATTTGGTTTTGGACGTCTTTTTTCAATAATCGCTATTGTTAATTTTAAATAATCAGCAAAGCTCCTTGCTCTTGTAACTCCACCCAAGTCAGGGCTTACAACTACATATTCATCTGGTTTATTATAAGCCTTTTCTTTAAAATAAGATGATAGTAATCTAATTGCAGTGAAATGATCAAGTGGTATGTCAAAATAACCTTGAATTTGTCCAGCATGAAGATCCATTGTAATAACCCTATCAGCACCTGAAACTGTTATTAAATTCGCTACAAGTTTTGCACTAATTGGCTCTCTTCCCCTTGTTTTTCTGTCTTGTCTTGCATATCCATAATATGGAACTACAACATTCACATATCTTGCAGAAGCCCTTTTGCAAGCATCTGTCATGATTAATAATTCCATCAAATTATCATTTGTAGGATAAGAAGTAGGTTGAATTATATAAACGTCTTTTCCTCTTACAGCTTCATTTATTTTTACATTTATTTCACTATCTGCAAATTTTTTAACTTCAACCTTTCCTAATTCTATTCCCAATGACTTTGCTACAGCTTCTGCCAATTCAGGATTTGAGTTTCCTGCAAATACTATTAAATCGCCTCTTGTAATATGTGATGAACTTGAACATCCGCTCATTTTTAATTTTGCTCCTTTAACTTTTCTAAATCTCTTTTTTTCTTTTTTTCTACATAACCAGGTATATTTTTTTGATCAGCTCTTTCTATTGAAAGCACTCCCTCTTCAACATCTTTTGTAATTGTTGAACCTGCTGCAATATATCCTTCTTTTTTTACATGAACTGGTGCTACAATATTTGAATTTGATCCTATAAAGGCTCTATCTTCAATTTTTGACCTATGTTTAAATTTACCGTCGTAATTTACAAAAATTACTCCGCAACCAACATTAATATCTTTTCCAAGATCACTATCTCCTATATAGGCTAAATGTCCAGCTTTTGTATTATTATCAACATTAGAATTTTTAACTTCTACAAAATTTCCTATGTGAACATTTTTTCCTAATTTAGCTTTTGGTCTTAGATGTGAAAATGGTCCTATATCAGTATTATCATCTACAAAAGATTTTTCAATTACGGAATTGTCAATTTTTACATTGTTTTTAATAATAGAATCTTCAATTCTAGATGAACCTTCTATTATACAATTTTCTCCAATTTCTGTTTTTCCCAAAATTTTGCATGGTCCTGAGATTATAGTATCTTTTCCAATTTTTACGCCCATTTCAATATTTACTATACTAGGATTTTCAATTATTACACCATTAAGCATATGATAATCATTTATTCTTTCCCTTAATAATTTAGCCGCATAAGCTAGCTCTTTTTTATTATTAATTCCGTAAAATTGATCTGGATTTTCAGCCATGTAAGCTTCTACTTTTTTTTCGTCTTTATTTAAAATTTCAATGCAATCTGTTAGATAAAATTCATTTGATTTGTTGTTAGTATCTATTTTTTTTAAAGAATTTTTTAAATCTTCTCCTTTAAAAGCATAAATACCTACATTAATCTCATTAACTAATTTTTCATCATCACTTGCATCTTTTTCTTCAACAATTTTTTGAAAATTTTCATTATCTCTAATTATTCTTCCATAGCCTTTAGGATTGTCAATCTTAGTTGACATAACTGTTAGGTTGTTATTATTTTCTTTATGAAAATTTATAAAATCTTCAAGTGATTTTTTTGTAATTAGTGGAATATCCCCATTTAAAATCAAACAATCATCATTGTCATCAATTAAATCTATAGCCATGCTAACAGCATAAGCTGTTCCGTAAGGAAAATCATCTCCTATTTTTTGTTCCTTTATTTCAAGTTCAGGATATTTTTCCTTCAATAAATCCTTATTTTTACCACCAATAATTATAGTTTTTGAATTTTTGAAATCACATGCATCAACAATATAGGAAATTATTTCTCTATTTAAAATTTTAGTCATTACTTTTGAAGTACTAGATTTCATCCTAGTTCCTTCGCCTGCTGCAAGTATAATATTTTTTAACATCAAGTCTCCTTATTCTGGTGCAACTTCAAGTGCTAGCTTCATCATTTGTGTGTATGCAGTTTGTCTATTTTCTGCACTGTCAGCTTCATTTGAAACTAAAGAATCTGAAATTGTAAAAACTCCAAGGGCTTTTTTTCCATATTTTCTTGCTAGAGTAAATAGTCCATAAGATTCCATTTCAACACACAAAACTCCATATCTTTGTAAATTTTCAAAAACTTTTGGATCCATTTCGCTATAAAATTGATCTGAAGAATGTACTTGTCCACAATGAGTTGTATAACCTAATTCTTGACTTTTCTTATAAGCTTCAAGCAACAAGTTAAAATCTGGTGTTGGTGAAAAATTTATATTTCCAAATAAATTATCATTAATTGATGATTCACTACAAGCACTTGTTGCAAGAACAATATCATGTAATTTTATATTTTCTTGCATGCTTCCAGCACTACCAATTCTTATGATTGTATCAACATCATAGAAATTAAATAGTTCGTTAAAATAAATCATTGATGATGGAATTCCCATTCCACTTCCCATTACTGAAACTTTTTTTCCATTATAAAAACCAGTATATCCTAACATTCCCCTTGTATTTGTAAATTGCTTTACATCTTCAAGGAAATTTTCAGCTATATATTTAGCTCTCAATGGATCTCCTGGCATCAAAACTGTGTTTGCTATTTCGTCTTTACTTTTTGCTGAAATATGCGGTGTTGGTATAGTCATAATCACTCCTTTTTAAATATCTCTACTAATATAATATCACTTTTTAATTTTTTTTAAAAATAAAATGGCTGTTACAAATTTATTAAATAAATTTGCAATAGCCATTTAAAATTAATTAAATCTTTTTATATATTTTTTTGCAATTTCTTCTTTTGTAAATCCTAATTCTTCTTTTACATCTTTAAAGTTTCCAGAAATTCCAAACCTATCTATTGAAATATTTATTCCGTTATTTCCAGTAAATTCACTCCATCCAAAAGATGTTCCCATTTCAATTGAAACTCTATTTTTAATATTTTCTGGTAGGATTTTTTCTTTGTAATCTTGATCTTGTTTTCTAAATAATTCCATTGATGGCATTGATACAACTCTAACATCAATATTAGATTTCTTTAACTCATTCTTTGTATCTATTGCAAGTTCTACTTCACTTCCTGTTGCGATTAATATACCATCTGGGATTTTTTTATCAGAATCTTCAATTATATAAGCACCTTTTGAAATATCTGATAAATTTTCAGTTCCTTTAAGATTTTTTACTCCTTGTCGAGTGAGAGCTATTACAACTGGAGAATCTTTGCTTTCCAAAGCTATTTTCCAAGAAAGTCTTACCTCATTTGCATCTGCAGGTCTAAGCATAATTGCATTTGGAATTGATCTTATCATAGCCAATTGTTCAATTGGTTGGTGAGTTGGACCATCTTCTCCTACAGCTACTGAATCATGAGTAAATACGTAAGTAACTGGAATTTGTGAAAGAGCTGAAACTCTAAGTCCTGCTTTTAGATAATCTGAAAATACAAAAAATGTTGAAACGTGGTGGAAAGTTCCCCCGTGTGCTACAATTGCATTTGCAATTACACTCATAGCAAATTCTCTAACTCCATACCAAACATTTCTACCTTGTGGATTTTCATCAGAAAATCTCTCACTATCTTTTATATTGGTTTTGTTTGAAGAAAATAAATCTGCGCTTCCACCCCAGAAATTCTTAGTAATTTTTGCTAAATCTTGGATGATTTCTCCACTTGATGCACGAGTTGCAAGGCCTTCATCATTTGAAGAATATTTTTTAACTTGATCAATCCAATTTTCTGGCAATTTTCTTTCAAATCCATCAACATAATCTTTATAATCTTCTGGATATTTTTCCTTGTATGAATTTAGAATATTTTCCCATTTCTCATATGATTTTTGTCCGTTTTTTACAATATTTTCATTAAATACATCATAAACATCATCAGAAATTTCAAAATCTTCATATTCCCAATTGTAGGCTTTTTTTACTGCTGCAAAATCTTCTTTTCCTATTGGTGCACCATGAACCTTGTTTGTTCCTTGATTTTTTGATCCAAAGCCAATAACTGTTTTAACTTCTATAAAAGTTGGTCCGTTTTTGTTTTCTTTAGCTTTTATTATTGCCTTATATATTTCTTCAAGATTATTTCCATCAGAAACTTTAATGTAATTCCAATTTTGAGCTTTTACTCTTTGTTCAATATTTTCAGAAAATGATGTATTTAGATTACCATCAAGACAAATATCATTTGAATCGTGCAAAATAATTAATTTATTCAAATTCAAATGACCAGCTAGTGACATAGATTCATAGGAAATTCCTTCCATTAAATCTCCATCACCACAAATTGCATAAGTATAATGATCAACAATATTTAAATCCTCCTTATTATACATTGCAGCAAGGTGTTTTTCTGCTATTGCAAAACCAACTGCATTTGCAATTCCTTGGCCCAAAGGTCCAGTTGTTACTTCTATTCCATCTGTGTGTTTTCTTTCAGGATGGCCCGGTGTTTTTGAACCGATTTGTCTGAAATTTTTCAAATCTTCAATGCTTAAATCATAGCCTGATAGGTGTAATAATGAATAAAGCATAGCAGAACCATGGCCTGCTGATAGAACAAACCTATCTCTATTGTGCCAATTACTTTTTTTTGGATTAACATTTAAAATTTTATTCCATAAAACATAGGCCATCGGACTTGCTCCCATTGGAAGACCAGGATGACCACTGTTAGCTTTTTCAATTTGTGCTACTGATAAACATCTTATTGCATTTACAGCTTTTAAATCTCTTTGATCAAACATTAATTATTCTCCTCAATTTCTTTTAATTTATTAATTCTTTTAAGATGGCGACCACCTTCAAATTCAGTTTTTGAAAAAACTTCAACAATCATTTTTGCAACTTCAGAACCAATAACTCTTGATCCTATACACAAAACATTACTGTTGTTGTGAGCTCTACACATTTTTGCAGAATATACATCAGATAGGCAAGCTGCTCTAATTCCTTTAAATTTATTTGCAGCAAGGCTCATACCAATTCCTGTTCCACAAATTAAAATAGCAAAATCAGCTTCTTTATTTAAAACTTTTTCGCATGCAATTTTTGCAAAATCTGTATAATCGCAAGAATCTTTTGTAAAAGTTCCAACTTTTTCAACTTCATGACCAAGTTCCAATAATTTTTCTTCAACACTATCAACTAAATCTATTCCACCATGATCGTTTCCTATTATATACTTCATTATAACCTCTCTAACTATTTACTTCTAAATAAAGATTATCATTTTATAAGTTTACTGTCAATTTAGTCCTTTTTTTGAAAATTTTTAAAAATGGTTAAGTTTCGACTTTTATGGTATAATGTATAGGCGAAAAAATAAAAACAAAGGAGCATAAATGTTCGAATTTAATATAAATGATCATAAATACAAAAATATACATATGATAGGAATTGGTGGCATATCAATGAGTGGAATTGCCATTTTATTAAGTAATAATGGTTATAATGTTACAGGTTCTGACCTTTCAATTTCTGAAACAAGTAAACATTTAGATAAAAATGGGATTAAATATGTAATAGGACAAAAAAAAGAAAATATAAAAAATCCAGACTTAGTTATCTACACAGATGCAATTTCTGATGATAATGAAGAATTAATTGCTGCAAGAAAATTGGGAGTACCTGTAGTTACTCGTGGTGTTTTCTTAGGAAGTTTGATGAAAAATTACAAAAATTCAATAGCAATTTCTGGTTCTCACGGAAAAAGTACCACAACAAGTATGATTTCTAAAATTCTTATGAATTCTACAAAAAATCCTACTATTTTATTAGGCGGAGATCTTGATGAAATTGAGGGAAATGTTCATGTTGGTGATAAGGACATATTAGTAACAGAAGCTTGTGAATACAAGGGAAATATTAGGTATTATTACCCATCAATTGGAATTATTTTAAATATTGATGAAGATCATCTTGATTATTACAAAGACATAAATGATATAATTGAAACTTTTAAATTTTATTTGAGAAATCAAAGCAAAGATTCTAAAACAATTTTAAACTTAAATGAAGAGAATAATAAATTGGTTATTGATGCAGTTCAAGGTGAATTGATTACCTATGGTCAAAATAACCCTGAAGCTGATTACAATGCAACAAATATAAGTTTTGACAAAGATGGTAAACCAAGATTTGATTTATTAATGAAAAATGGACAAACAGAACATTTTGAATTATCAATTTTGGGAAGACATAATATAAATAATGCTTGTGCAGCAATTATTGCAACACTTGAAACAGGAGTTGATATTGAAACAATAAAAAAATGTATCCAAGCTTATACTGGACTTGAAAGAAGAATGCAATTAATTGGAAATGTTAATGATTGTAATATTATTTTAGATTATGGTCACCATCCTTCTGAAATTAAAGTGAATTTAAATGCCTTAGCTGAGCATACTAAAGGTAGATTAATTTGTGTATGGCAACCTCACACCTACACAAGAACAAAAAGATTATTTAATGAATTTGTTGAATGTTTTGATGATGCAGATGAAGTAATTATTACAGATATTTTTGCAGCTCGTGAAGCTTTTGACCCTAGTATTTCAAGTAAAGACGTTGTTGATGCTTTAGTAAAAACTGGTAAAAATGCTAAATATATTCCAACTTTTGAAAAGGTAAAGGAATATATATTAACAGATATCAAAAAAGATGATCAAGTTATAGTTACAGGAAGTGGAGATTCTGATAATTTAGCAAAAATGATTGCTGGAGTTATGTAAAAATAAAAAGCAAGTTTTGAAAATCGATAAGATTTTCTAGACTTGCTTTTTTTTGTATTTATTTTTATTTTATTTCCATCACATTTTATTGTTATATTCCCATCAAGGTCCGTTCTTAAAATTTTTATATTTTCCTTATTTAATAATTTTAAAACTTCAGTTGAAGGGTGCTTATACCTATTGTTTTTCCCAACAGAAATAATGGCAAGTTTTGGATTAACTTCTTTTAAAAATTCTTTTGAAGTTGAATATTTACTACCATGATGACCTAACATCAAAACATCACTTTTTAAATTATATCCTGAATAAATCAATTGGTCTTCAACATTTTTGCTAGCATCTGCTGGAAACATAAACGACATATTACCATAGGAAATTTTTACCACTATAGAATTATCATTATCTACGCCATTTTTATAAGCTTTTGGCCAAAATATCTCTACCTTTGCATCTCCTAAATAAAATTTATCTCCCTGTTTGGGATTAATTACCTTCGCATTTGAATTTGATAAACTTCTTTTAAAAGAATTATAAATTTTAGTTTCCTTTTTATAAGCTGGAGCTAAAACATTTATAACCTCAAAATTTTCAAGAATAGAAATCAATCCAGAAATATGATCTTCATCATAATGGCTTGCAATCATATAATCAATTTTTTTTAGATTTTTATTTTTTATAAAATTGTAATAGTAGCTACTACTTGACCTATTTCCACCATCAATAAGTAAACTTTTATCTTTATTTCTTACAAAAACTGCATTACCCTGACCTACATCAATGTAGTTAATTTCTAACTCATCTAAATTTTCATATGTACTTTCTTTTGTATTTATAAGTAAAAAAATCAAAATAGAAAATAATATTGTGATTAATAAATTTTTAAATTTTATTTTCAATAATCAATACCTACAGAAATTGCTATTGCTGCATCAATTTTTAACATAACAGATTTGTCAAAAGATCCCAACTTATCTCTTAGTCTTCTTTTATCAATTGTTCTTAATTGTTCAAGGAGAGCAACGCTATTTTTTGGTAGGCCAAATTCATTTGCACTTAATGAAACGTGAGTTGGAAGTTTAGATTTTTTTAATTGACTAGTAACCGGAACAACAATTATAGTTGGAGAATATTTGTTTCCCATATCATTTTGAACAACAATAACAGGTCTTACTCCACCCTGCTCGCTACCAACAACTGGAGAAAGGTCTGCGTAAAACAAATCCCCTCTTTTAACCTTCATCATTTTCTCCTAAAAGTTTAGATTTATATATTCTTGGAACCCTTTTAGAAATAGAAGTCATAAGTTCATAAGGGATTGTATTTATTTTTTTTGCTTCCTTATAAATATCAGGATAAAGAGTAACATAATCGCCAATTTCGCAGTCAATATCACTTACATCTATCATCATTTGGTCCATACAAACTCTTCCAACAACCCTCGCTAATTTTCCATTTACCAAAACTTCCCCAATATTTGAAAATGATCTTTTAAATCCATCAGCATATCCAACAGCAACTGTTGCAACTTTCATTTCCTTTTCAGCTACAAAAGTTCTTCCATAAGAAATACTTGTTCCTTTCTCCACATTTTTTACAAAAGATATTTGAGCTTTGAATTCAAAAGCTTGTTCTAATTTAATTTTAGAAATTTCTTTAATATAGTCAGATGGATAAATTCCATACAAAGAAATTCCAACTCTCAACAAATCAGATTTAAAATCATACTCCATTGATGCTGCTGAGTTAGCTATGTGAACTAAATTTAAATCAAAATCATCTTTAATTTGATCTATTATATATGTAAATTTTTTATATTGTTCTTTTGTATAAGTTAAATCTTTCTCATCTGCTGTAGCAAAATGAGAAAAAGCCCCAATAAAATTAAGATTTTCTAAATCTTTTAATTTTTTTATTTTTTCTATTTCAAAATCTCTAAAACCAATTCTTGTATGACCTGTATCAAGGCCTATATGGCAATTTATTTTTTCATTTAAGCTTTCATTAATTTTTTTTGCATAATCAAGATCATAAATTACAACATCTATTCCAAGTTTTGAACATTCTTTGTACTTATCCAAAGGCAAATAACCTAAGATAAGGATAGGTGTTTTAATTCCATTTTCCCTTAAATATTTAGCTTCTTTAAATTGAGCAACGGCTATATAATCTATATAATTTTTTATGTAATTTGCTACTTCTAAAGATCCAAGTCCATAGGCATCTGCTTTTAATACTGCACAAAATTTTGATTTTTGAGCTCTCTTTTTTATTGATTTTATATTATTCAAGATTTTTTCTAAATCTACTAATAAGTAATTTTCTTCCATATTAACTCCTAATTAATTTATAGGCCTTGGGTAAATTTTTAATAATGTCACTTGCAATTAATGAATCCTCACAATTTTTTGATGCATAAATATCTCCAGCAAGTCCATGAATATAAACTGATAAAACAGCTGCATCAAAGGCTTTCATATTTGATAAATTAGCAAGTATTATTCCGGTTAAAACATCGCCACTACCTGCTGTCGCCATACCACTATTTCCAGAATTATTTATGTAAAGTTTATATCCATCAGTAACAATGGTGTTTTTACCTTTTAAAACCAAAACAATATTGTGTTTTTTTGCAAAATCTTTTGATACTTTTTCTCTATTATTTTTTATAAAATATAAAGGTAAATTTGAAATTCTAGAAAATTCCATCTCGTGTGGAGTAAGTACAAGATTATTTTTTTTATCAATTATATCAATATTTTCTTTTAATGCATTTATTCCATCTGCATCTATTACAATGTTTTTATCAAAATTATCTAAAATTATTTTTATTAATTTATCAAGATTTTCACCCTTGCCCATACCAGGACCAATAGCTAGAGCATCCTTATTTTTTATTAAAGATAAAATTTTTTCTGCAATTTCTTTTTCATAATAAAAATAATCGCAAGCTATTTCCTCTATTATACATTCCGTAGACTTTATTTGTAAAATGTTTGAAATAGATGATGGACAAATTACATAAGAAAGACCTGCACCAGATCTTAAAGATGCGCTTGAAGATAAAAAAACAGATCCAGCCATTCCTTTTTTTCCACCAATTACTGCAACTTTTCCAAAATCTCCTTTATGAGAATTACTTGGCCTATTTTTTATTAATTTTTTAATATCCTTGTTTATTTTTAAATTTGCTTTATTTTTTTCGCAAACTGCTATAGCATAATTTCCATCATGACTTATGCTAAGTTCTGCCATAGTTTTTTCTCCATTAATAAAAACTATAGGCTTATTATCTATATGTTTAATTTCAATTTTTTTTCTTAATATGTAAGCTAAATTAAAGTTGTAAGCTTTAATTATAGCCTCTTTGCCAGCAAAAATGCCAGCAAAAGTTTGTAAGGAATTTGCTTTTGACTTAGAATAATGAAATTCATTATCAGTAAATATTTTACTCGCAAAATCTTTTTTTTCTAATTTATTTTTAAATTTTTTAATATCTACTATGTCAATACCAATCATTATCTTTTCCTTAAATTTTCAAATGATTTTTCTGATTTTTTTAATATTTCATCTAAATCGAGATAAGTAAATTTTTTATTTTCATAAACAAGATCACCATTAATTATTACATAGGATACGTCTGTATCAAATGTTGAATAGCACAAGGAAGATATAAGATTATTTTGTGGAGTATGGTTAGGATTATCTAAATCAATTAATATAATATCTGCTAATTTTCCTTCTTCTAAAGTTCCAATTTTATCATCAAGGCCTAGAGCCTTTGCCCCATTTATAGTTGCCATTTTTAAAATCTCATATGCTTTTAAATTTTTTGGATCTTTGAATTTTGAAACTACGGAAGTTAAAGAAATTTCCTTTAACATTGATAAATTGTTATTACTTGCTGATGAATCAGTTCCCATACAAAGGTTTATTCCCTTATTAATTATTCTTGTACAATCAAGAAAACCAGAAGATAATTTTAGGTTGCTTGATGGATTATGAGCTATGCTAACGTCATATTTTAATAAGATTTCAAGATCTTTTTCTGATAGGTGGACTCCATGAGCAGCTATTGTTTTATTTTCAAAAATTCCACATTCTTCAAAAACTTCCGTAGGGCTTTGATTAAATCTTTTCATACAATCGTCATTTTCAACTTTTGTTTCTGAAAGATGAATATGGATTGGCATCTTATATTTTTTTGCGTATTTATTTATTTCCTTTAAATAGTTTTTATCTGTTGTATAAACTGCGTGAGGTCCAAAGGCTATATTTATTCTTCCATCTTGACTATTTTCGTATTTTTTAAAAAGATCAATATTTTCTTTGATTTTTGCATTTTCTTTATCTTCAAGCGTAAGTCCTCTTGAAATTTGTGCTCTCATTTTTGATTTTTCTAAGGCTTTTATTGTTTGATCTTCGAAATAATACATATCAGCAAAAGTTGTTGTTCCTGTCATAATCATTTCAGCTTGAGATAAAAGTGAAGCCCAAAAAACATCTTCTGCCGTCAATTTATCTTCCAAAGGCCAAATTTTTTCATTGAGCCAGGTCATTAATTCTACATCATCACTAAAATTTCTAAATAAACTCATTCCCACATGAGTGTGAGCATTTACAAAGCCCGGCAAAGCCAGAAAGTTTCTTCCATCTATTTTTTTATCATAAGTAAAATCTAGTTTTTCTTTTGTAATCTTTCTTATCTTGTCATTTTCAATATAAATATTTGCATTTTTAATTTCTTCACCATCTGCCATGGTTAAAATTTTTACATTTTCTATAAGTATATTCATAACAAATAAGAGCGGCCAAAGCCAGCTCTTACATCTCTCCTATTCTTTCTTTCAATAAGGCATTTACTTGTTGAGGATTAGCCTTACCCTTGGTTTTTTTCATACATTGACCAACCAAAAATCCAAAGGCCCTGTCTTTTCCATTTTTAATATCTTCAACAGATTGGGAATTTTCACTTAAAACTTCTTTTACTACATCTTCTAAGAAACTTTCATCGTTAATTTGAAGAAGGTTTCTTTCTTTAGCAAGTTTTTCTGGATTTTCATTTGATTCAAAAATTTCTCTTAAAAGTTTTTTACCAACATTGTTATTAATTTTATTTGATGAAACTAAATTTATTAATTTCGCAAAATTTTCTACAGACAAATTCATTTGATCAGCCTCAATTTCACTTTCATTTAAACGTCTTGAAAGCTCTGTTAAAATCCAATTTGAAACTTCCTTAGGTTTTTTTACTATATCATTTGTCTTTTCAAATAGATTTGCAAGTTTTCTATCATTTGATAAAAGTCCTGCATCATAATCTGAAAGTTTGTATTCATCCATATACCTTTTTGCTTTTGCCTCAGGCAATTCTGGTAAATTATCTTTTATTTCATTAATAAATTCTTTGCTTAATTCAATTCTTGGTATATCTGCTTCAATCGAAAACCTATAATCATTAGCAGTTTCTTTTGTTCTCATTGAAATTGTAGTTTGAGAATCATCATCCCATCTTCTAGTTTCTTTTACAGATTCTTCTCCGTTTTCAAGCATTTTTTTGTGTCTATCAGTTTCAAATAAAAGAGCATCTTCAATAGCCTTAATTGAATTTAGATTTTTAATTTCAGAAATTGCAGTTCTTTCACCATTTTCAAGATTTTCAAGATTTATATTTACATCACAACGCATTTGTCCTTCTGCCATTATACAATCAGAAACATCCAAAAATCTTAAAGTTTGAGCTAATTTTTCAACAAATTCTCTTGCTTGTTTTGCAGATTTTAAATCTGGTTCTGTTACAATTTCAATTAGAGGAAGTCCTGCCCTATTGTAATCCATAAGGGTGTTATTATTTTCATCGTGGTTTGACTTTGCAGTATCTTCTTCCATGTGAATTGAATTCAATCTTATTTCGTCCCCATCACTTAATATAATATGACCACCCACTGCATATGGTTCGTCTTGTTGAGTTATTTGGTATCCCTTCACAAGGTCTGGATAAAAATATTTTTTCCTATCCATTTTCATAGATTCTCTTATATCACAATCAAAAGCAAGACCAGCTTTTATTGCATATCTTACAGCTTCTTTGTTTATTAAAGGTAAAGTTCCTGGATGACCTAAACAGATTGGACAAGTATTTGTGTTTGGTACAGCTCCAAATTCATTTTTACAGGAACAAAACATTTTTGTTTTTGTAGATAATTCAACGTGAATTTCTAATCCTATAATAGTTCTAGTTTTCATTTCTTTTCCTTTCGAAAGTTTCGCAAGCATTTATTATATCATTATCTTTAAATCTATCTCCAATAATTTGAATACTTCCTGATATTCCTTTTCTAACTGGAATAGATATTCCACATGATCCTGTTAAGTTTACACACACATTAAAAATATCTGATGTAAAATCCTTTAAAGGATCATCAGTATAGATACCTAATTTTGATGGAAGATCTACTGTTGTTGGAGTAATTAATAAATCATAATTTTTAAATATTTCTTTAAATTCTTCAACTATTAATGTTCTTAATTTTAGTCCTTGCTTGTAAATTCTTTGATCATCTTCACTTGATAAATACATAGTTCCAAGTGCTATTCTTCTTTGAACATTTTCTCCGAATCCTTCTGACCTATTTTTAATAAATAATTCTTCAACATTTTTATATTCGTCAGTTTGATGACCATACCTAATTCCATCAAATCTTGACAAATTGCTTGAAACTTCTGAACTCATTACAACATTATAAACTTCATTTGCATATTTAGAATATTTTAAATCTATTGGACAAATTTTAGCACCCATACATTTTAAAATTTCTATTGCTTTTTTATAATCGTCTTCTACTTCTTTTTCTAAATTATATACATTATTTTCATTTTTAATAACAGCAATTTTTTTACCAGAAAAATCATAATTTTCTTTTTCATAATTATAATAATCAAGAGATGCTGTCATATCAAATTTATCCGGGCTTTGAGTGGCAGAGGCAAGTTCTCTTAAATCACTTACATTTTTTGCAAACAATGAAACTTGATCAAGGCTATTTGCCATTGAAACAACGCCGTACCTACTCATAAGAGAATAAGTTGGTTTGTAACCAATAATATTACAATAGCTTGCAGGTTGTCTTACAGATCCACCAGTATCTGTTCCAAGTGAAACTAATACATCACCTTTTGCGACACTAACTGCAGAACCTGATGAAGATCCACCTGGAATTAAATTTTGATCTAGAGGATTTTTAATTGGTCCAAAATATGAAGTTTCTCCAGATCCTCCCATAGCAAATTCATCCATATTAGTTTTTGCAATTATAATTGCATCTTCTTTTAATAAATTTTCTATAACTGTAGCGTTATAAACAGGTTCAAAATCCTCAAGCATTTTTGATGCACATGTTAATTTCATACTTTTGTAAGAAATATTATCTTTTACACTTACAGGAATACCAAATAATTTTCCTAACTCTTCACCGTTTTTTAATTTTTCATCTAAATATTTTGCTCTTTCTAAACTATCATCTTCATTAAAAGAAATATAAGCATTAAATTCATCATTTTTAATTTTATCTAAAACATTTTTTGTATTTTCGTAGACTGAAATTTCTTTATTTTTAAATTTATTTATAGTATTTTGAATATCCATATTTACTCCTTAAAGTTTCCAATCCAACCTAAAATAACCATATTCAGTATCTTTTGCATTTTTAAGAGCATCAACTCTATCTAGAGATTTTCCAACAACATCGTCTCTTAAAATCGCATCATGATTATCTAACATTTCTGTCATTTTAACATTTTCGCAATCCACATCAAATATGTGGTCTATAAAGTCTAAAATTGTATTGTATTTATCGGAAATTTTGTCTATATCTTGGTTGGATAAATCAAGATTTGCTAGTCGATAAATCCTTGTAACTTCACTTTTATCCATAATTACTCCTCTAATTTTTTTATAAATTCGTATAAATCATCATTTTCTAAAACTTTAATACCTAATTGGTCTGCCTTATCTTTTTTGCTTCCAGGTTTTTCTCCGCACAAAACAAGGTCAGTATTTTTTGAAACAGATGATGTAACATCTCCATTATGATCTAAAATCAATTTTTTTATATCATTTCTCTTATAATTTTCAATACTTCCTGTAATAACAATCTTCATCCCAACTAAAGAATTACTTGTATTTTTTTCTTCAGTTTTTTTAATAATAATTCCCTTTTCTAAAAGTTTATCAATAGAATCTTTTATATTAGGATCGTGGAAAAATTCAACTATGTCATGAGAAGTTTTTTCACCAATATCTTCAACTTCAATTAAGTCGTCTTCTTTTGCATTTCTTAAATTTTCCAAACTTTTAAATTTTTCCTGTAAATCTATTGCGGTTTTTACTCCAACATTTGGAATTCCAATTGCATATATAAAATGATTTAGTTCACAATTTTTGCTATTTTCAATTGCACTTAATAAATTGTTGGTTTTTTTATCCTTGAATGACTCCAAATTTATTAAATCTTCATATTTTAAATCATACAAATCATAAATTTCTTTAATACCAAGCTTATTAATAAATAATTCCACAGTTTTTTCTGATAAACCTTCTATATCCATAGCATCTCTTGATGCAAAATGAACCATCCTAGCCATTAGTTGGGGCGTACAAGATATTGAATTTGGACAATATATATGAACATTTCCCTCTATTAATTCGCTGTGACAATAAGGACACTTTGTTGGCTTTTTAATTTCTACAGTATTTTCTTGGTTTTCATCTACAACACCAAGAATTTCAGGAATCACATCATTTGACCTTCTTATAAATACTTTTGACCCAATTCTTACTTTTTTTCTTAAAATATCATCGTAATTATTTAAAGTAGCTCTTCTTACAGTTACTCCAGAAAAATCTACAGGTTCAAGAATTGCAGATGGGGTTACTTTACCTGTTCTTCCAACATTCCAACTCACATCTAAAAGCTTTGTTGTATATTCTTCTGCTTCATATTTATAAGCTATTGACCATCTAGGAAATTTATTTGTATAACCTAAAACTTCTTGAGTTTTTACATCATTTACTTTTATAACTACACCGTCTGTCAAAACATCTATATGGTGTCTTTCTTCTTTTATAAAATCTATTTCTTTTACTATATCGTCAAATTTTCTTATTACTTTTTTGTATGGATAGACTGGTAATTTTTGATCTTTTAAAAATTCCAACTTTTCTTCTTCAGTTTTAAAATCAAGACTGTTGGTTGAAATTTGATAAAAATAAGCCTTTAAATTTCTCTTTTTCGTTTGACTTGTATCAAGATTTCTAATCGCTCCAGCTGCAGCGTTTCTTGCGTTTTTTAATGGAATTTCATTTTCTTCATTGTATTTTTTTAAACTTGATAAGGGCATTACTGCCTCACCTTGGATTTCAATTAAAGACTTTTCTTTAATTTTTGTAGGAATTGTAGGAATTGTTAAAACTTGTTTGGTTACATCTTCTCCAACTATTCCATTTCCTCTTGTTGATGCAGTTTGTAATATTCCATTATCATAGGTCAAATTAATAGTTAAACCATCAAACTTATATTCTGTAATAAATTCTAATTTATCAAGTTTTTCATCGTGTGTTTCGTTGTATTGATCACGAAGTTTTTCTATCCTTATAACCCAATCTCTAAGCTGATCAATATTTTGAGACTTATCTTGAGAATATAATCTCGAAATATGGAAGTGCTTTTCAAACTTATCTAAAATTGTTCCACCGATCCTTTGGGTTGGAGAAAATTCATTTATATATCCAGTTTTATTTTCAAGATTTCTAAGCTCATCATATAACTTATCATATTCACCATCAGAAACTATTGGCTCATCCAAAGTGTAATAATGATAATTTAAGTCATTAATTTTATCAATCAGTTCATCTATTTTAATCTTATCTTTCTTATCCATCTTAAATCCTTTTTATTGGGGCATAATCTTGGTTTAGCTTTTTTAAACCTTTTTTATCAAATGCTACTACAAGTTCATTTCCATCATGTGATTTTTTTATTTGAACTATCATGCCTTGCCCCCATTTTGTATGAATAATTTTATCACCAATTTGAAATTCTTCTTTTGATGATTCTTTAACAGTATTTTTCTTTAAGACACTTTCTCTTGCTTTTTCTCTCATATAGGATTCATTGCTTTTCATTTTTACATAAGGCGAGTAAGCAGGTGTTTTGTCTTGGTCTATTTTTTTTATTGAAGATTCAATTTCATTTAAAAATCTTGAAGGTTTATAATAGACAGCTTGGCCAAATTGCCTTCTAATTTCTGCGCTAGAAAGATATAATTTCTCCATAGCCCTTGTTATTGCAACATAGCAAAGTCTTCTTTCTTCTTCAATATTTCCTTCATCAATAGATCTTTTTGAGGGGAATAATCCATCATCCATACCAACAACAAAACATACCTTAAATTCAAGTCCCTTTGCAGAGTGAATAGTCATAAGTGAAATTGAGTCATCACTATCTTCAGTTTTATCCAAATCTGATAAGAGTGATAAATTTTCTAAATAATCGTGAATATTATCCTCTGGATTATTTGATTGGTATTCTGAGGCTGAGGATATAAATTCATTTAAATTGTCAATCCTTGACCTGTTTTCTACAGAATAAGATTCTTCCAAGGATTTTATGTATCCACTCTTATCAAGTATCTCTTCTATCAATTCCACAATGTCATAATCCCTGTAATTATCAAAAATTTCTGCCAATGGATTATAAAATTTTTCGCAGGCACTTTTTAATTTTGTAGGAAGAGTAGAAAATAAAGACGGATCACAAACAAGCTCTGTTAATGAAAATCCTAATTTACTAGCTTCTTTTTCTAAGTTTTCTACTGTTTTATTGCCAATTCCTTTTTTAGGTTCATTAATAATTCTTTTCAAACTAATATCATCTTTTGGATTTACCAAAACTTTTAGGTAGGAGACAAGATCTTTTATTTCTTTTCTATCATAAAACTTAAGTCCACCTACTACCTTATAATCGAGAAGATTTTTCATAAGATATTCTTCAAAAACTCTTGATTGAGCATTCATCCTATATAAAATCGCCATATCTTTTAGCTTATAGCCATCGTTTAATAAAGAATTAATTTCATCTATTACAAATTTCCCCTCTTCGGATTCAACGGATGACTTTTTATATAAAACTTCTGAGCCATCATTTTTTGTTGTCCAAAGATTTTTATCTTTTCTTTCAGTATTGTTTTTAATCAATTTATTGGCAACATTAATGATATTAGAAGTTGACCTATAATTTTCTTCAAGTTTTATGGTCTTTGCATCCTTAAAATCTTTTTCAAAATCCAAAATATTATTAATATCTGCACCCCTAAAACTATAAATTGATTGGTCAGCATCACCAACTACTCTCACGTTATTGTGAGCTTTTCCAATAAATTTAATTAATTCATACTGACTTTTGTTTATATCTTGATACTCATCTACATAAATATATTCAAATTTATTCTGATAATATTTCAAAGTATAAGAATCTGTCGCAAACAAATCTAGGGTTTTTAATATTAAATCATCAAAATCTAGAGAATTATATTCAAATTTTTTCTTCTCATAATTATTGTAAATATTATAATATTCTTCTTGCTTAGCATAAAATGTATTTATATTTAAAAATTCTTTAGGACTTATTGATTTGTTTTTACAAAAACTTATAACATTTAAGGCCTCTTTTGGACTTATATCATCTTTGTAATTAAAATCGTTTATAATTTCTTTTACCAAAGTTTTTTGATCATTTGTATCATAAATAGTGAAATTATTGTCATATCCAATTTTATTAATATTCATTCTTAAAATTCTTGCACAAATAGAGTGAAAAGTACCAATCCACAAGTGAGAAACATCTTCATCTAAAAGATCTGATATTCTTTCTTTCATTTCATTAGCAGCCTTATTAGTAAAAGTAATAGCCAAAATATTAACAGGATTTACATTTTTTTCCTTAATCAAATATGCAATACTTGTAGTTAAGACTCTGGTTTTTCCACTTCCAGCTCCCGCTACAACAAGAAGGGGACCTTTGTCATGTAACACTGCCTCTTTTTGTTTATCATTTAAATTAGATAAGTCCATTCTTCACATCCTTTCATCCTTATAATTATACCATAAGAGTTCGACTAATCTAAGATTTGAAATGAATTTATATTTTTTCTTTCGATATTTTTTTAAAAAATTTAAAAAGAAAAACGAACCTATCTTAATAGATAAATTCGTTTTAATTTTAAATTTATTTTTTATTTTTCTCTTCTTTTAGATTATTTGCAATTAATTTTTCAAGAACTAAATCATAACCATCGCTTCCGTAATGCAAGGACCTATTTACTCTTGAAATAGTTGCTGTTGATGCTCCTGTTTGCTCTTCAATTTCGCTATATGTTTTTCTAATTTTTAATAATTTTGCAACTTGCAATCTTTGTGAAATTGATTGAAGCTCTCTTGCTGTGCAAGCATCTTCAAAAAAATTGTAACACTCGTCTCTATCTTTTAACATCAATATAGCGTCAAAAAATTCATCTAATTCTTTGCTTTGTAATTTTGAATCTGTCATTTTCTTCTCCTAAAATAATCCAATGATATTTCCATTTTCGTCAATATCTATATCATATGCTGCAGGTCTTTTTGGAAGTCCTGGCATAGTTAAAATATTTTGAGTTAGGGCTACAATGAAGCCTGCACCTTGATTTAGTTTAATATCATTAATTGTAATCTCATATTCGCTATCTGGATTTAAATTTTTCGGATCATCTGATAGTGAATATTGAGTTTTTGCAATACATATTGGTAAATTATTTGAATTTAAATCATTTATTCTTTTAATTTCATTTAAGGCCTTTTTAGAATATTTAACTCCACTTGCCCTATAAATTTCTTTGGCAATAACTTCAATTTTCTCTTTTATATGAAGATTTTCATCATATAAAACTTTGAAATTATTTTCTTCTTGGCTTTTTTCTATAATATATTTACAAATATCAAGGCATCCTTCTGATCCTTTGTGATATACATCACATTCAAAAGCTTTTAATGATAGGTCTTCTACAAGTTTTTCCAAAGTTTTTAATTCTTTTTCTGTATCTTGGTCAAATTTATTTATTGCCACAACAATATTTTTTGAAAATTTCTTTAAATTTTCTAAATGAATTTTTAAATTTTTAAATCCTTTTTTAAGACTTTCAACATTTTCTTGGTCAATATTTTTTAAATCTTGACCTCCATGATATTTCAAAGCCCTTATAGTTGCAACAACTACTGTCATATTTGGTTTTAAGTCTGCTTTTCTACATTTAATATCGTAGAATTTTTCAGCACCTAGATCTGCACCGAAGCCTGCTTCTGTTACGGCAAAATCTGATAAAGAAAGGGCTGTTTTTGTGGCTATAATTGAGTTACAACCATGGGCTATATTTGCAAATGGTCCGCCGTGAATTATTGCTGGTGTATTCTCTAATGTTTGGCATAAATTTGGTTTTAACGCATCTTTCATCAAAACACAAACAGGACCTGTTGCTTTTATATCATCTACAGTAACAGCATTACCTTCAATATCATAGGCAACAATCATTTTTGAAACTTTTTTCTTAAAATCAAATAAATCATTACTTAGACAAAATACTGCCATCATTTCTGTAGCAACAGTTATGTCAAAACCATCTTGTCTTACAATTCCGTTTGTCTTTTTACCTAAACCAACAACAACTTCTCTTAGGGCTCTATCATTTAAATCCACACATCTTTTCCAAACTATATTGTTTAGATCTATGTTTTTTTCATTTCCTTGATAGATATGATTATCAATCATAGCAGCAACCAAATTAACTGCGCTCGTTATTGCATGAAAATCACCAGTTAAATGAAGATTTATATCTTCCATTGGAATAACTTGGGAATAACCTGCCCCACATGCTCCCCCTTTTATACCAAAAGATGGTCCTAATGATGGCTCTCTTAAAACAGAAATAGATTTTTTTCCAAGCTTATTCAAACCCATTGACAAGGCTACGTTCATTGTAGTTTTTCCTTCACCAAATGGTGTAGGAGAAATTGCAGTTACTAAAACAAGTTTTGAATCCTTATTTTTGTCAAATACAGGATTAATCTTGGCCTTATATTTACCATATTTTTCATAATCAGTAATATTTAGATAATTGGCAATTTCGTCAATATCTTTGATCTCAGCTTCTCTAGCAATCTCAATATCTTTTTTCATTTAAACTCCTATAATTACAATATGTTTTGCTTTTCATTTACATTATATCAACTTTTCACATTCAGTGCAATAGTTTAATAAAGTGAATTAAAATATATTTATTTATCTTTTCTTATTTTCTATAATTTCTATGAAAGTATTTGCCAAATTATCGTTACGTGCAAGCAAGGGACCGTGTAAATATGAAGCGAAAGTATTTTTGTATCTAAATCCTTCTGTTAAATCCTCTCCATTATTTCCATTTCCTGAAATAACACTCGCAAAAGCTTGGTTTTTATCTTTTAGATAAGTAACTCCCCCATGGTTTTCAAAACCCTGATAAATCTCACCATTTGACAAATCTTTTATTTCAATATTTCCAACGAACCTATTTCCATCTTCCTGATTTTTTGTATAATAGTCAAAAATTTTAAGGCCTTCTATTTTTTTATTATAAGCATCATAATAATATTGACCCATAAGTTGAAAACCACCACAAATTGCAAGAAAAAGTCCATTATTTTCAATATATTTTTTAATACTTTCTTTTTTATTTTCCAAATCTTTTTCTACAATAGACTGTTCATAATCTTGACCGCCACCAAAAAATACAAAATCATATTTATCAGGATCAAATTTATCATCTAAACTTATTACATCAAGATTTACTTGGTGGCCTTTTTTTTCGGCAAAATATTTTAGGGCCATTACATTTCCGACATCACCGTAGGTATTTAACAAATTTCCATATAAATGGCATATGTTTATAATCATTTAAGTTTTAAAACCTCCCTTAGCCTCAACATAGCTGTATAAGTAGAAAGTATATAAATTTTTTCAGTTTCTTCACTTTTTATATTTTCTAAAATTTCATTTTCAAAATCAAATTCTTTTATTTCTCCATCAAATATGTCTGCAATTTCAAGCCTTCTTTTCATATCTTTCTTTCTTGTACCTGAAACTTTTATGCTTTTTATATTTAATTTTTTTAATCTTTCATAATAAGAATCATAAATCCAAGATACATCTGTACCATCAGCATAATTATCATTTAATAGACAATAAAGACTGATTGGTTCGTTTTCTAATAGCATAAGATTTATTATTTGATTTAAACCTGTTGGATTTTTAACAAGATTTATAATTAATTCTTTATTTTCAATGTTAATTACTTCTTGCCTTCCAAAAACGTGCTCTTGAAATTTTAAACCATCAAATATTTTTTCATATGGAATTTCTAATTCTTTTGCCAAAGCTATGGCACTTAGGGCATTGTATATATTATAAAATCCGCCAATTTGACTTTCATACTTTTCACCATTTACTATAAATTTTGAAAAATTAGCATCCATGGATAATATTTGGCTAATATTATAAGAAAGTTCAGGAGAATGAAAATCACAATTTGGACATGAAAAATCACCTAATGAAGAATAATTAACCAATCTATATTTTAAAATTGAATTACATTTTGGACATAATATTCCATCACTATTAAATTCAGCATCCTTTTCGTACTTATCATTATTTTTATTTTCTTCTCTAATTCCATAATAAATCGGATTAAATTCTTTTAAATCCTCATAAGAAAATATTGGTAAGTCTCCATTTGCTATTATTGTTACATCTTCGCAATTTTTAAGTCCATCCATAATTTTTTTATAAACATTATAAATTTCCCCAAACCTATCCATTTGATCTCTAAAAATATTTGTCAAAATAACATAGTCAGGTTTTAAGAACTTGCTTATTCTAACTAGGTTAGCCTCGTCTACCTCCAAGACTGCAATTGTATCTTCATTTTTTGGAACATCTAACAAAACGGTGATAATTCCTTGAATCATATTTGAACCAGAATCATTAGTAAAAACATGTTTATAATGCTTTCTTAAGATATTTGTAACAAAATGGGTTGTCATGGTTTTTCCATTTGTACCAGTCACAAAAATAAATTTTGTATTTTCACTTAAGGCACTCAAAATATCATTATCTAAATTATAAGCAATTTTTCCCGGCAAACTTGTAGCCTTATGATTTGTCATTTTAAGTAATATTTTACTAAACTTTGCAATTTTAATAATTAATTTATCTTTTATATTCATAAAAAAATTATAACAGATTAAAGGGTGAAAAGTCTATAATATTTTTATTCAAAATATTTTAAATAGAGATATTAAATTATTTTAATCTCTTAAAAAATTTTTTAAAAATCCATAAAAAAATAGACTAAAATTTTATTTAGTCTATTTTTCTTCAAGTATATTCTTACAAACTTCTTTCATCATATAGTCCACTTTTTCTGACCAATCTGGATCACTTGCGTACAATTTTCCTATAGATTTTGTAGATATACCATTATAAAATTTTCCGTCTTCACTTAAGTAATTTTCTTTTAAAAATTTTGCAACGTGATTAACTGATTCACCCTTACTTTTAAACTTATTTGCTGCATTTATAGGATCTTGATCAATAGCATTAAATCCAAAAAGATTATTTTTTGCCTTAGCAAGATATGAATGACCATTACCTGTTTCATGTTTTGCCATAGCCATTAACAAAATAGCATTGACGCCATGTTTTTCTTCTGCTTTTTTAAATTCAACACCAAGACCTTGTAATTTTGTATTTTTAAGTCCAAATTCAAGTTCTTCAGCCGTTAAATTTGTTCTATTTGTCAAATAAAGCATTGATGTTTTGCTAATTTTATCTGATCCATTATTTTCTAGTTCTTCTAAATCTTTTTCTAATTTTTCAAATCTTTCTATCCTGGATTGTTTTAAAGTAAGGGTTTCGTTGCTAATTTCATTTACTCCAGTAATCAAACTATCTCTTTTATCTTTGTTTTTTGCAGCTAGAGATGATTTATCTAAACCTGTTGCAATAACTAGCACAAGAACAATAGCTAAAAAAGATAAAAATGATATTTTAAATCTTTTATTTCCTATCATTTAATCTCCTTATGTAAATAATTGTAACAAAACAGTTACAGCTATTATATCATTCTTTTGCTAGAATGCAAATATTATTTTCTAGAGCCAGGCTTTACTGCTGGGCTATCTTTTAAGTCATCAGGTAAATTATCTGGATCAAATGTATCGATTTGAACTTGTGTAGCTGAAATTAATTTTAAACCATTGATTTCATCTTTTCCAGACCTATTAACAATAGATGTAAGAGCCTTAACTTTCCCACCAAAACTTTCAATTACATCAACAGTTTCAAAAGAAGATTTTCCTGTTGTTACAACATCTTCAACAATAATAACATTCATTCCTTCTTTAATTTCAAATCCTCTTCTTAGAGTCATTATATTATCAACTCTTTCAGTAAATATTGCATTTACTCCCAAAGCTCTTGCAACCTCGTAGGCGATTATAATTCCACCCATTGCAGGGCCAACACATAAGTCAACTTTTATATCAGCTTCTTTTATTTTTTCTGCAATAATTTTTGCAACTTCTTCACAATAAACTGGGTTTTCAATTAATTTTGCACATTGTATATATTTTCTTGAATGTCTACCACTTGATAATAAAAAATGTCCTTCTAAAAGCGCATCTGATTTTTTTAATAATTCAATTGTTCTATCCATAACCTCTCCTAAATAATTTTTCTTATCTCTTCTAATGAATTTAAATTTTCTCTTTGCATGTATTTTTCTAAATCATCAACTATATTTATCATCGTATTAAAATCTACAAAATTGCTAGTTCCAACTTGTACTGCACTTGCTCCTGCCATTATAAATTCCAAACAATCCCTGTAATTTGAAATTCCACCCATACCGATTATTGGTAAATTTGTAGCATTACTTGCTTCATATACCATTCTTAAAGCAATTGGTTTAATACAAGGACCTGATAAACCTGCTGTTTTATTTTCAAAAACAGCTTTTTTATTATCGACATCAATTGCAAGAGCATTAAAAGTATTTACCAATGATATACAATCAGCTCCTGAATTTTCAGAAATTTTTACAAATTCTTTAATATCTCCAACATTTGGAGAAAGTTTTACCATCAAAACTTTTTTTGTAACTTCCCTTATCTTTTCTATAACTTCGCAAGCTTTTTTTGGATCTGTACCAAAAGCCATACCACCTTCTTTTACATTCGGGCATGAAATATTTAATTCAATTATTGGAACACTTGTTTTATCGAGCATGGATGCGCCCTTTACATAATCTTCGACACTATGTCCGCCAAGATTTGCAATAGTAACTGCATCTTTTGTTTCCAAAAAAGGTAATTCTTCTTTTATAAAATATTCTATTCCTGGATTTTGAAGGCCAATAGAATTCATAATTCCTGCAGCAGTTTCATAAATTCTTATTCCTTTGTTTCCCAAATTTTTATGTAGGGTTAATCCTTTTGAAGAAATTCCTCCAAGTTTATTTATATCGATATAATCTGCAAATTCTTTTCCAAAACCAAAAGTTCCACTTGCAGCTATGACTGGATTATTAAATTCAATTCCACAAATATTAACTTTTAAACTCATTAGAAAATCTCCTTTGAATCAAAAACTGGACCATCTTTGCAAACTCTAATAAAATCACCATGAACATTTTCTACAGTACAACCAAGACATGCACCAATTCCACAAGCCATATGAGCTTCCATTGAAATTTGAATCTCTGCATTATCATTTTTATTTGCCAAAGTTTTTAACATTTGATTTGGACCGCAAGCATAGATTACATCATATTTTTCTGTATCAATTTTATCAGTTATAAATATTTTATCTTTTCTATCAATAGTTACAGTTGTAGAATTTACATAATCTTTAAAATAATTTGTAAAATATTCTTCATCGCTAAATCCAGCATAAAAATCAGCTTTTAAATCAAGTGATTTTGCCAAGAATAAAAGAGGAGCAATCCCAATTCCTCCAGCTACTATTGCAGCTTTCTTCCCTTCTTTAATTTCAAATCCATTTCCCAAAGGACCAAGTAATTTCACTTTTGATCCTTCTTTTAAATCACTTAAAATTTTTGTTCCTACACCCTTTACTTGGTATAAAAAAGACATAGATCCATCATCTTGATCACATACACCAAAGGGCCTTGAAAGAAGTGGTGAATTTCTAAAGCTATCGCATCTAAGCATGAAAAATTGGCCAGGTTTTGCATTTAATTTTGTTTTTAACTTACAAAAATAAATATCATCTTTTATTTTTTTATTAAAAATTACAGAAGCTTCTCTATAAGATTCCATTATCTTGGATTTCCTTTCTAGTTTCTATACATTTTTCTCTAGCATAAAAACCTACCTTGTCATCTCCATCTTCAAAATTCAAATGATTTTTAAGAATTGACCTAGAAGAATTTACAACTCCTCCATTTAATGAATTTAATAATTTATAAACATTTAAAGAATCAGCTTTTTGTGCACCAAAGCCAGGAATCAAGAAAAACATATTCTTATATCTTTTTCTTATTTTTTCAACCTCTTCCTTGTGAGTTGCACCAACTACAAGGCCAATTGGACCGTAGCCTGAATCATCAATCAATTCATCATTTACTTCTTTTAATTTGTCTCCGATTGTATAAAATAATTCGCTATCATCTTTTAATTTTAGGCATTCAAAATCATTTGCTCCTGGATTTGAAGTTCTTAAAAGAACAAATACACCTTTATCCTTGTTTTTAATAAATTCAAGATATGGTGAAATTGAATCCATGCCCATATAAGGGTTTAGAGTCATAAAATCAGCTTCAAAATCTCCAGAAAAATGAGCTTTGGCATATTGGCTTGCACTTTGAGCTATATCTGATCTTTTTACATCGCCAATTGATAATAAATTATTATCTCTTAAATATTTTAAAGTATTTTTGTAAGCAAGCATGCCTTCTATGCCATAGGATTCGTAGTAGGCAATTTGAATTTTATAAATTGCACAAACATCTTTTGTATTATCAATAATTTCCTTATTAAAGTCATACAAACTTTTACTTATACTTTTATTTTCCTTCATTTTTTCTGGTATATAATCAAGTGAAGTATCAAGTCCTACACACACAAATCCATTTTCTTCAATTTTTTTATAAAGTCTTTCCATTAAGGTCATATTTTAAAATTCCTTTCTTATAAACTCTAACAATTTCACCTTGAAGTTTTTGATTTAAAAATAATGAATTTTTTGATTTTGACAATATATCTTCTTCTTTATATTCATATATTTTATCCAAATCTATTAGGGTAAAATCTGCCATATATCCTTCTTCTATTTTTCCTTTTTTAATTTCTAAAAGTTTTGAAGGATTAGTAGACATTAATCTTATTAAATCATTTAATGATATAATTCCAGTTTTTACCAAAGTCATATATGAAGTTGAAAAAGCAGTTTCAAGTCCAATAAATCCTGGTTTTCCTTCTTCTTTTTCTTTTTTTGTATGAGGAGCATGATCAGTTGCTATGCAATCAACATATCCTTTTTTTATCATATCCAACAAGGCATTTTTGTCTTTTTCTTTTCTTATTGGAGGATTTACTTTTAAATCATCCCTATCAGAAAAATAAATATGGTGTGGCGTTACTTCACAAGTAATATTTGCACCCAAATCTTTAAAAAATCTTATTGCTTCAATTGCTCCTTTTGTAGAAACATGAGAAAAATGAATTGGTACATCCATTTTATATGCTAGATATGCATCTCTTAAAGTCATCAAATCTTCTGCAATTTCATAATCATATTTTGAAATTTCTTTGCATTCTTCGTGTAGGGTAAATTTTAAATTATTTTCCTTAGCAATTTTTATTGCTTGATACATTGAAAAATCATCGTCTACTCCCTTACCATCATTTGACAAAAATAAAAGACCTTCTGGCAAATCATTTAAATGACTTAAATCATCAGTTTTGAAGTCTTTTGTTATTGAATAAACTTGTTTAATATCAATTAAATCTAAATCTTGTCCTCTTTGTATAATATCTTGGTAGACATCTTTACTTGATACAATTGGATTTGTGTTTGGCATCAAATTTACAGTTGTATATCCACCCTTAAGGGCAGCCATTGATCCAGTTTTCAAATCTTCCTTGTAGGTAAATCCAGGATCTCTAAAATGCGTATGCATGTCCACAAAAGAAGGAACCAAGACAAGACCATTACAGTCTATAATCTCAGTTTCCTCATCTTTTTCAAATTCTTTTGTTATTAATCCGTTTTCTACAAAGATGTCCCTTCTTGATATATTTACATCATCAACAGCAACAAGATTTGTAAAAAATTTCTTCATTATTCCTCCACATCATAAATGTGATCGCAATATGCACATTTGTACATTTTTTCTTCTCTATCAATTAAGATAAATTTGCTTTCAATATTTCTTTCAGTTGTAGATACGCAAGTTGGATTTTGACATTTTAAAATTCCCTTGCTTACTTCTGGTAATTCTAATTGTTTTTTCTCAACAACTTTTTCATCTTCTATGAAATTTACTGTTGCTTCAGGTGCTATAATTGCAACTGCATCAAGATTTATATCAAAATTATTTGCAATTTTAACTATATCTTTTCTTCCTTGAGAAGGAGAACTTGCATTTAATATTAAGGCAACTTCATCCTCAATTTCATCTAAGTGTAAAAGATTAAAAATTTTAATTCCTAATCCTCTTTTTATATGGTCTATTACAATTCCTTTTTTTAGTGATGTAATCTCAAGCATTATTTGCCTCCAATAATTTTATAATAAGTGCCATTCTTGCATACATTCCACATTTAACTTGTTTAAAATATAAAGCTCTTGGATCAGCATCCACATCTTTGTCAATTTCATTTACTCTTGGAAGCGGATGTAGGATTGCAAGATCTTTTTTAGCATTTGCTAATTTATCTCTTGTCAATACGTAAGAATCTTTTAATCTTGTGTATTGGTTATCTGAGAAAAATCTTTCTTTTTGAATTCTTGTCATGTATAAAATATCAAGATCGTCAAGAGAATTATCTAAAGATCTTTTTTCAACATATTCTATATTGTTTTTTTCAAAAACACTTTTTTTGATGTAGTTTGGTAATTTTAATTCCTCAGGAGAAATTAAAACATATTCGTTGTTATCAAACATGGTCATTACTTTTAAAAGTGAATGAACAGTTCTTCCGTATTTTAAATCTCCACAAATACCAATTTTAAGTACTTCTAATCTCTTTTTATATGTAGAAATTGTTAGGATATCTGTTAGAGTTTGTGTAGGATGTTGGTGTCCACCATCTCCAGCATTTATAATAGGACAGTCTGAAGTTTCTGATGATAATTTTGCAGCTCCTTCTTGAGGATGACGCATAGCAATTACATCAACATATTGACTTACTGTTCTAATTGTATCTTGTAGGCTTTCACCTTTAGATTGGCTTGAAGCTTTAGGATTTGAAAATCCTTCAACACTTCCTCCAAGTCTTAACATAGCTGATTCAAAAGAAAGTCTTGTTCTAGTAGAAGGCTCAAAAAAAAGAGTCCCTAATAGCTTTCCATTACAATAATTGGAAAACTTATCAGGACTCTTCATTATGTCTTCTGCTAAATCAATTATTTCAAGTAAATCATCTTTAAACAAATCTTCTGCACTTAATAAATTTTTAATCTTTAGCATTTGACACTCCTTTTTTTGTTTTTTTAATTATACCAAACGAATTTAGACTCGTCAATTATTATTTACGTTTTTCTATTAATTCGTTAATTGATTCACTTGTAACATTTTTTCTATCTATTTCAAATTCATCTAAAATTTCTTCCAATAAATTTACATTTGTAAATTCAATTTCCATATATGGATCTGGATAAACATTTTTTGACCAAATATCTATATCAAACCTTTGACCCTTATAAGAATAAGATATTCTTTTTTTATCTCCTACATATCTTTCAACTAAACCAATTTCTTCCAAAATTTTTATCATATTTGAGGTTGAATCTATTGTTGTGGTGTACTCATTATTTACTCTAATATTTTCCTTATTATCAACTGATTCTTTAAAAGTAAGCTCTGTGGCTAATCTTTTATCATTTAAAGTTTTTTCCCTAATTCTTAAATATCCATTAGGAAATTCTTTATCATTTTTTGGAGCAAAAGTGTGATTTGTTTGGATTTCTACTCCCAAAAATTCTGCGCCCTTATCTTTTAATTTTTCTTCCATTTCTTCAATATCAATATTTAATACCTTGATTTCTAATTCTCTATCCATTAACTTATCCTTTCTGGTATAAAACCAATATAATCTCCTGACACACATTTGATTCCTATATCATCTACTATACCCTCAAAAATTTGTTTATGTCCCGGGCCGTGTAAATGTCCATACAATAAATATTCTACTTGATAGTCCTTACAAATTCCAAAAAATTCATTTAATGACTTATCACTATTTAAAGGTGGATAATGTAGGATTACTATTTTTTTATTATTTTCCTTGTTAAAATCAAGTGAATTTTTAAGTCTTTGAAGTTCTCTTTTAAAAACTTTTTCATCGTGATCTGTAAATTCGTTGTTATCCCTACTAATCCATCCTCTGGTTCCACAAATATCATATCCTTCTACAAAAAAAGAATTATTTTGAAGAAATTTTATACTTTTTAAATCTAAATCATTTAATTTTTTTAAGGATGACCACCAATAATCATGATTTCCCTTCAATAGAATTTTTTCACCATTTAAATCATCAATTTTTTTAAGATCAATGTAAGCTTCTTCAATATTCATAGCCCAAGAAATATCTCCGACAATTAAAACTGTATCCTCATTTTTTACAATTTTATTCCAATTAGTAAATATTTTTTCTTGGTAATTTTTCCAAGCTTCACCGAATACTTCCATGGATTTTTTTTCTGTATAGTCAAGATGTAAATCTCCTATCGCATATATCATATTTGCTCCATATTTATAAAATTTATTTCAATACCTTCTCCATCAAAAACAGTTTTTTCTCTATTGTGGCAGGTAAAATATATTATTTGAAATTTTCTAGATAAATCTAATAAATTTAGTAAGGCCATTCTTAGCCTATTATTATCATAATTAATAAAAGCATCATCAAAAATCATAAATGAATTATCCAAGAAATTATTGGAAAGAGCGAATCTTAATGAAAAATTTACTTGATCAAAAAATCCAATAGACACCTTATCCATTCCAATTAATTCATTTTCTGATGTGATAATTACTGGCTCAAGCTCATCATCAAAGTCAATTTTTTTATATTTTCCCCTTGAAATTTGCCTAATAATTTGACTTATCAATAAAGACATTTGATTTTTATTATATGATAGGTCATCTTTGTTAGAATTTATTATATCAATTGCCATATTAGAAGCTCTAATTTCAATTTCTAAATCTAATATTTTTTCCTTTAGAATTTTTATATCATCAATAAGGTCAATTTCACTTGAAATAATATCTTCAACACTTGAGAGTTTCCTTTCTAAATTTAAGTTTTCGTCTATTAGTTTGTCATAAGCTGATTCATGAAATTTTATTTTATTTTCTATATCTACAATATCTAAATTACTATCTTTTAAATCAATAGTTTTCTCATATTTTTCTTGACTAGATAAAATATTTAATATTTCTAAAGTTTTATCTCTTTCAATTTTTAACTTTTCATAATCTTTATATGCATCTTTTGCTCTATCATAAGATGTTTTAGAATAAATAGAAATTTTAGAAAATTCATTATTTATTTTAATATTTAAGTCATTTATTTTTTCTTTTTCATTGATGTCTTTATTTTTATTATTAAAATAAAAAAATAATAAAATTGGAATTATTAAAAAAATCATATAATATCTTTTACTTAAAAGTCCTAAAAGAAGAAATAAAATTGAAAATATTATAGGAAAAAAATAAGTTTTCTTATCCTTATTTTGATAAAAGTTTGCTTTTTCTTCCAGTAATTTATCAACTTTGTCAAAATAAAAATCATTAATATCCTCAAAACTTTTATATTTTTCCAATTTTTTTTCAATAATTTTTAAAGAATCTTTTCTGGATTTTTCTTCTATATAATTTGAATTTGCCCTGTACTTTCTAAAATTATCCCTAGATTCTTTTAAACTTTCTAAATTTTTCTTTATTTCATTTATTTTTTTTCTTTGCTCTTTTAATTTTATTATATCTAGATTATATTTTTTTCTTATTTCTTTTATTTTTTCTACTTCTTTTCTTTTTTCTTCTAGAAGCTTTATATTTTTTGCATAAGGTTTAGTATAGGCTCTTGGACTTCCGATTGTTTCAAGATTTTTTTCTATATTTGAAATAGCCTTAAGTTTCGAAAAAACCAAATCCTTTGATGGATTTTTCAAAAAATCTATTATTACTTTTTTTGAGTCCCTATCAAGTTTTTGAACTTGGTAGTTGGATAAGATATTTTTGTATAAGCTATAATTTAATTTTAAAAAATACTCTCCTGGATAATTCAAATTAGATTTTTTTGATGAGATTTCAGTATTTTTTTCTAAATTATAAATCTTATATGATCCATCATCAAAATTTCTATCTATCCTAAAATCACAACCTTCAAAAGATAAAATCATACTTCCTGAATATTTGAAAGAACCTATAGGTTTGTATTTTTCTTTTTTGTAGGAAAATCTAATTTTTTTATCTCCCTCATCAAAACCATAAAAAATTCCCTCAATAAAATCAGATATTGTCGATTTACCACTTTCATTATCTCCATAAATAAGGTTGAATTTTTCTTTAAAGCTAATTGATTTATTTTGAAATTTACCAAAAGATGTCATATTTAATTTTTTAATAAAAATATTATTCATCCTTACTCCTTAAAATCGCATCAAAACCAATCTCTAAAGCCCTTTTATTTATTGGACCATCCATATCTAAATTATCAAAATGCTTATAAAAATCTCCAAGTATGGTAGAATCATAAACAAAAGCTAAATTTTTGTAATAATTTTGATTTTTTATAAGATTAACCTTTAAATAAGACAAATTTAGATTATCCTTTAATATTTTTTCATTTAAAGGAAATTTATCATAATTTGATAAATTAATAGTTAAAAAATTATATTTTTTTACTAATTTTTCTCCTAAATATTTTTTAAAATCTTCGAAATTTTTGAAATCATTTAAATCAAGATCAAAAGCATTAAAAGATATTTGAGATGAATTTATGAATTTAACCCCATTTTCATCAATGAAATTATAACCAAAATCCCCCTTATCTTTAAAACTCATAGGCTCAATACTTCCTACATAAAAAATTTTATCAGAAAATTTTTCTTTTTTGTGAATATGACCAAGGCCAATATAATCAAAACCCATATTCGAAATTTTTTCCAAATCAAGATTCATATAGTTTGTATTATTTTGGTTAAACACTCCATGGCCTATAAAAATATTGTAATAATCATGATTTAAGCTTAGATTATAGTTAAATCTTTTATCAAATATCCTATCCTTATAAGAAATCCCATAAATTCTTACATTTTTATGCTCGAAAAATTCAATTATTTCACTTGGGAAAATATGGAGATTATTTGGTTTATCAGAAAAAAATATTTCATTTTTTCCATCAATAAAATCATGATTTCCACAAAGATAATAAACATCTTTTGAAAAATCTTTTATTATTTCAAATAATTTTTGATAATCTTTTAAAGTAAAAAAATCTCTTTCAAAAAGATCTCCAGAAATAAGCAAAAAATCCTTGTCCTTATTTTCCTTTAAAATTTTTTCAAAACTATCCCATTTTATTTTTCTAATAAGCTTACTATTAGATGAGTCAAAATCAAGCTTGTCTGATAAATGAATATCAGAAATATGAATAAAATTCATATCAAATTCACACACTCTATCATTTTTTTATCATCACTTAGATCAAAAACTGTAAGAGATCCATTATCTATCCAAAAGTTTTTAAAATTTCCTAAATCTTTTAAAACTGTAAAAAGTGATGACCTTATTGCAATTCCATGACTTATACACAAAATACTTCCATCAAATGAAGATTTTTCTTCCATAAAATCATTGACTCTTTTTATCAAATCTTCTATACTTTCTCCATTTGGATATTTAGTTGAATAAGGATTTTTCTTTAATTTTTCATAAAAATCCTTATATATTTCTCTAGTTTCTAAAACTTTTTGCCCCTTAAAATCACCAAAATCTAATTCATTAATTCTTTCATCTTCAATAAATTCATCAAAGCCCAAATATTTTGCGGTTTCTTGGCTTCTTATAAGTTTTGATGTATAAACTTTATCTATTTTATATTTTTCCAAATTTTTTTTACTCTTGTCTAAATCAATATAGGCATTTTTTGAAATTCTAGTTTGTGGAGTAGAAAATCTAAAATCCTTGTTTGATTCAGTAAGTCCATGTCTTAAAAATATTATTTTCATATAATCACCTATTTTATTATAACATATAAAAAAAGCAGGCTCGAATGCTTTTTATTCGCCTGCTTTCATTGCTTCCGCCATATTTATTTTTTTCAATTTAAAATGAACTATTATCATTATTAAAAATGATGTAAATAAAGTTATAAAGGCTGAAATTATATATGATGATAAATGAGTCTTGTGAGAAATATAAATTCCATCAGGAGCAACAACATTTAAAACATATACTAACATAAGATAACCTAAAATATATCCAAGAATTATCCCCAATATTGTCAATATATAAGTTTCCCTATAAATATAGGCTGTAGTTTCTCTAGGGAAAAATCCTAAAACTTTTGTCGTTGCAAGTTCTTTTTTTCTTTCGCTTACATTTATATTTGTCAAATTATATAAAACTACAACAGCAAGAATCATCGATACCAGGGTAATTATTCCAATTACCAAATTTAAATTCGCCATCAAAACATCCATAGTTTCATAAAATTTATTTGGTTCAACAAGAGTAAGACTTGCCTTATTATTTAAAATTTTATCCCTAGTTTTATTCTTTGCCCTAACAAGATCGGCATTTACTATAAATTTTTTAGAAAAGATTTTTTCATAAGCATCTTTTGACATATAAATATAATCATCTATATAATTTTCAGCAACTCCCTTTACACCAACTTTTACATTTTCATTATCAGTTTCAAATTTTAAGTCATTTTCTAAATTTATTTTATTAGCTAAATTTTTACTAATTATTATATTTTTTCCATCAAGTTTAATTTTTTTCTTATTTTTATCCCTGATTTTAATAAAATTATCAACTTTAGAAGGATTTTCAAAGACCATTAAATTTACTTTCATATTTCCATTTTCACTATCTACATCAGCCTTTTGATAAAGAATTTTCATAGACTCCGAATTTTTTAAAATACTTTCGTAAGAATTTTTGTCCTTTTTATCTGCATTTTTATCAAAAATAGAAATAAAATCGTATTGGGTTATATCTTGTCTTTGAAGCTTTGATGTATCTTTTACAGAATCAGTCATTGCAAAACCAAAAAATAAAAGTGCAGTACATCCACCAATGCCAAATATTGTCATAAGCATTCTTGACTTATACCTAAACAAATTTCTAAAGGTAATTTTTGTCATAAAAGAAAGCCTGATCCATATAAATTTAATTTTTTCAAGAAATATTCTTGATCCTTTTTTTGGAGGTTTTGTCCTTAATAAATCTGCAGTTTGCTCTTTAACCTCGCTTATACTTGTTAAATAAACAGTAATTGAAATTAAAAAAACTGATAAGAAAATTGTAAATAAAATAATCATGCTTGAATTTATATAAGAAAGTGATAAAACATCAAATCCCGAAGAGTAAGCCTTAAAAATAACCTTACAAATTATATATTTTCCTAAAATAGCACCAATAATTGAGCCAAAAATTGTAGGAATCAAAGCATAAATAAAAAATTTCCTTCCAATATCAAAATTACTATAGCCTAAAGCTTTCAAGGTTCCATTTTGAATCCTTTGCTCTTCAATATATCTTTTTATTGTAGTAAGAGAAACTAAAAGGGCAATAAAATAGAAAAATGTAGGAAAAACTTTTGATAATTCATCCATATTTAAACTATTTTTATAATAAGTATCTATAGATTTATTTAAAAATATTGTCTCGATTTCATAGCTTGGATCTACAAGATTAACCAAATTTTCACGTGCCTTTTTGATTTTTTCATATCCGTCATCAATATCCTTTTTGGCTTTACTTGCATTTTTTTCATATTCTTTATTTGCCTTATCTAACTCTTTTTGATTTTCTAAAAGTTTATTGAAAGCTTGGTCAAGTTTTTCTCTTCCATTTATTTTTTCTTCATTTAATTTTCTTATCCCATTATTATAAGAAACTAAGCCTTCATTTAATTTTTTTTCGTTTTGATCAAGATCTTTTTTTGCATCATCTAACTTATTAGATCCATTGGTTTTTTCTTGGTCAAATTTCTTTTTAGATTCTTTATAAATTGCATTTTTTTCATCCAAACTTGCTTTTGCCTTATTTAATTTTTCCAAATTTTCATTTATAGGCGCCATAGCTTGGTCATAGGCCTTATCAATCTTGTTTTTTGTAAAAGAATATTCTTGATTTAAACTTTCAAGCGATTTTTCACTTTCTATGATTTTTTCTTGTAAATCTTTTTTTTCTTTATCTAGCTTTTCTAGTTGTTTTTTTAAAGCTTGAATTTCATCTTCATTATTTGAGCTTTGATTTGATAAACTTTCTAATTTAATATTTAAATTTTCAATTTTAGAATCAATTTCTTTTACTTTATTTTTATTACTTAATAGATTAGAATTTTCTTTACTTGTTTTTCCTTCTAAATCTTTTACCATAGCTTTTTTATCAGCAAAGGACTTATCAATTAAATCTTTGCTTGAATTGATTTTTTCATAATTTTTATTTATTTCATCATTGGCTTGGTCAAGTTTAGTCTTAGATTCTTTTAATTTTCCTTCGTTTTCATTGATTTTTTCATTAAATGTTTCTAAATTTTTACTATAAAGATTTTTTCCATCATTTAATTTTTTAAGTCCATTATCAATTTGATTTTTTGATTGGACTAATTTATTTTCTCCATCTCTAATTTTAATATTAAAATCACTTTCAGCCTTATTATAATCATTAAGACCCTTAATTAATTTTTCATTTGCATCAATAAGCTTATCTTTTTCTTCTTTTAATTCTTTTTCTCCATCTGATAATTTTTTTTCTTTTTCATCTAGTTTAGCATTTGCCTCATCTCTTGTTTTTTTCAAAACTTGGCTTGGACGATTTTTAAAATCTTTTCTTAAATTTTCTCTTTTTTCTTTTACATAAGCCTTATAGTCATTAGAAAGTTTATCCATATTTCTTGTTTTTTTATAAGAAATATCAACTTGACTAAAATCATCGCTTTTAAAATTTTCCTTATCTATGTAAGCAAAGGCAAAAACCATCTCCTTACCTTTTATGGAAACGTCTCTTAAATCATCCATCAAATATTCAGAAGAATTTGCAAATCCAACAACCTTGTACTTTTTATTTTTTAATAAATCACCTATTTTTTCATCATCAATAGTCTTAAAACTAATATAATCTCCAATTTTATAGTCTTTTTTTAATAGCTCATCAAGGATTATTTCATTGGAATTTTTGATTGTTCTTCCCTTTTTTATGTTTAATTTTCTAAGATTTTCGTCGTAGGATTTAACAGAAATTAATTTATCTTTGGCAAAAAGGTCCAGATTTTTTTTATAGGAAACTTTATCAATATCCTCATCTTTTTCAATTATTAGCCTATCTTCATTTTTTATCCCATAACTTGCCCTAACAATAATATCAGGGTGCTTGTTTTTATTTAAAGTTTTATTTAGGGTTTTTCTCATTGATGGCCCTGTCAAAAAAAGGGCGACAACAACCATAGAAGCAAGACCAATCATAACAAAAATCGAAAATATCTTGCCCTTAGTATTTTTAATATCCCTAAATATCGACTTATAATAATTATTTTTTTTCATTTTACCACTCTATATTTTCAACATTTTCTGGATTTTCGTTTTTATAAGAATTTACAATCATTCCATCTTTTAATTCGAAAACCTTATCCGCAATATCTTTTATTGCACCATTGTGAGTTATTATAATTACAGTTGTATTTAGGTTTTTGGCAGTATCTTGAAGTAATTTCAAAATTGATTTTCCAGTTTTATAATCTAGGGCTCCTGTCGGCTCATCGCACAACAAAAGTTTTGGATTTTTGGCTATAGCTCTAGCTATGGCAACTCTTTGTTGCTCTCCACCTGAAAGTTGAGATGGGAAGGAATCTTTTCTATTTGAAAGGCCAACTTCATCAAGTGCCACATTTGCATCCAAATTATTTTTTGCAATTTCACTAGCAAGTTCTACATTTTCAATACTAGTTAAATTCGGAATTAAATTATAAAATTGAAAAACAAAACCTACATCATCTCTCCTATACCTTGTAAGGTCTTTTTCCTTCATTTTTGATAGGTTCTTTTTATCAACAATAATTTCACCATCACTCAAGGTGTCCATTCCACCAATCAAATTTAAAAGGGTAGTTTTACCAGCACCACTTGCTCCAACAATTATAACAAGCTCACCTTGGTCGATTGATAGGTTTATGTCCTTATTAGCTATAATTTTGTTTTTACCAACTGTAAAATATTTATAAACATTTTTTAATTCTATATATGCCATAATATCAATAATTTTTGAGTGCTCTTTCTATTTTTCTGTCTGCATCATTTTTCTTTATCGTTTCTCTTTTATCATAGATTTTTTTACCTTTTGCAAGAGCAATTTCCGCCTTTATCAAGCCTTCTTTTAGGTAAATTTTATTTACTATCATTGTATAGCCTGCTTGAGAAACTTTTCCAATTAATTTATCAATTTCTTTTTTATGGAGTAAAAGTTTCCTAGTTCTAATTGGGTCAATATTTTTTTCGTAAGATTGTTTATAAGGGGTAACATTCATGTTATAAATAAATAATTCTCCCTTATAATCTCCAACGTGAGATTCTTTTATTGAAACTTTACCTTCCCTAATACTTTTTACTTCATTTCCCTTTAATTCAATTCCAGCCTCATATTTTTCTTCTAAAAAATAATCGTGCCTTGCTTTTTTATTATTTGCCAGTATTTTCAAATAACCCCTCCATCAAATCAAAATCTATATTTCTTTTCTCAAGATCAACATTTTTAACTTCTATTAAAACTTTTTGACCTATCTTATATCTTTTATTATTGTCAGTATTTACACAAGTCAGCTTATTTTCAATATATTCAAAATGATTATTAGAAAATTTATACATAAAACACCCTTCAACGGTATTTTCAAGCTCAACAAATATACCAAAATCTGTAATTGATGAAATTATACCTTCAAATTTTTCACCAATAAATTTTTTCATATATTTACACTTATATAAATCCTCCACATCTCTTTCGCATTCTTCACTATTTCTTTCTGTTATAGATAAGTGCTCAGCATTTTTTGCTAATTTTTTCTCCATTGATGCTTGGTTAATAGTTCCAAGCTTATTATCAACAAAATCTTTTACAAGCCTGTGCACTATTAGGTCAGGATATCTTCTTATAGGAGCTGTAAAATGGGTGTAATATTTAGTTGCTAGTCCAAAGTGGATGTCCCTATAATTTACATATTTTGCCTTGGTCATAGTCCTTAGCATTAACATATTTACTATACTTTCATCATCTTTTCCTGAAACTTCTTTTAATATTTCTTGAAAATCTTTTGGATGAAGTTCTTTTCCTCTTATATTATAACCTAGTGTATTTAAAATATTTTTGAAAGATTCAACCTTTTCATCTTTTGGTTTTTCGTGAATTCTATAAAGTGAAGGAAAATCCATAAAGGCAAATAAACTTGCTATAGTTTCATTTGAAATAAGCATAAATTCCTCAATCATTTTATTTCCAGGACCTCTTTCAAGAGTTGAAATATTTAAGACGTCACCATCATCACTGACATCAATCTGACTTTCTGTAAAATTAAAATCAATAGATCCTCTTTTTTCTCTTTTTATTTTCAAAATTTTATATAATTCATCAAACAAGTTCAATTTTTCTAATAAAATTTCATCTTCATATGATTTCTCTTTGCCTTCAAGATAGTCATTGACATCATCATAAACTAGCCTATAGTTTGATTTTATTATAGATTTATATATTTTATAATCAACTACCTTGCCCAAGTCATTAATTTTCATTTTTAAACTAAGGGCAAGCCTATTTTCATTTGGGTTTAAAGAACATATTCCGTTTGAAAGCTCTTCTGGAAGCATAGGTAAAACTAGATTATAAAGATAAGTCGAATTACCTCTTTCGTAAGCTTCCTTATCAATTGCACTTTTTTCTTTTACATAATGGCTTACATCTGCTATATGAACATATAAAATATAATTTTCGTCGTCTTTTTCTATTGAAATTGCGTCATCAAAATCTTTGGAATCTCTACCATCAATTGTAACAGTGAATAAATCTCTTAAATCTTTTCTATCTTTAACTTTTTCTAAATCCACATTTTTTTCTATAAAAACAGCTTCTTTTTTTGTTTTTTTTGAAAAAACATCTTTTAGTCCATGAGATCTTATTATAGAATATAAATCTATATTCGAATCATTCTTGTTTCCTAAAACTTCAATAATTTTTCCTTCAGGCGATCCATTTTTTGGATATTTTATAATTTCTACAACGACCTTATCATTGGTTTTAGCTTTTTTAGAATATTTTTCATCCACATATATATCTGTGGAAAAGCTATCATTATCACTTATTACAAAGCCAAATCCCTTGTTTTTTTGATAAAGACCTACAATTTTATTTGCACTTCTTTCAATAATTTCTACAACTTTTCCCTCAGCATTTTTCCCATATTCCTTATTTTTTATAATTTTAATCTTAACCCTATCTTTGTTGTTTGCAGAATTAAGATTTTTTTGAGAAATAAAAACATCCTTGTAGTCTTTATTATCTGAAATAAAAAATCCATAACCGCCTTGAGCAAGAGAAATTTCTCCAATTAAAGATTTATCTTCAATATTTAAGGGATGAATTTTCTTTTTTGAGCTAATTTTTATTTCATTATCCTTAGCCATATTCTTTATTATTTTTTTTACATCTTTTTTTATATACTTATCACAATCCAAATACTTTAGCATTTCTTTTATAGTCATCGGTTTGTAATTTTCATCGTTTACAATATTTAAAATTAAATCATTAAAATTCATCTTTTCTCCTATTAAAAAAGAGGCTAGTAAAAGCCTTCTTAATTTGATTTACAAATTAAAAATCCTTACTAAACCCCTTAGCTTATTGCAAGTAGTATTGTACTTAATAAAAATAGGACAACTCCTGCAAAAATTACAACTTTATCTAACATTTCATTTTTTGATCTATGAGCGCTTCTACCAAATACGTTTGTTTCTTGGCCAGCTAGTGTTCCAAGTCCATCAGTTTTTGGTTCTTGTAAGGTTACAGCTATAACCAAAACTACAGAAGCTATCATCAATAATACTGATAATACTGTTGTCATCTGACACCTCCGTTTTCATACTATTTAATAATATCACAAAAAATTAAATATTACAATTAAAAAGAGGGGCTTTGTATTATTTTACCCCTCTATTGTTAATTATAATATTATTTTTTAATATTATAGAATGCTTTTAGGCCTTTAAATTGAGCTGTATCAAATAATTCATCTTCAATTCTTAGAAGTTGATTGTATTTAGCTACCCTATCAGTTCTTGATGGAGCACCAGTTTTGATTTGTCCAGCATTTACAGCTACAACTAAGTCTGAAATTGTTGTATCTTCTGTTTCACCAGATCTGTGAGAAACAACTGCAGTATATCCTGCTTCTTTTGCCATTTCAATAGCGTTTAATGTTTCTGTTAATGAACCGATTTGATTTACCTTTATAAGAATTGAGTTAGCAACTCCTTCTTTAATTCCTTTTTCAAGTTTTTTAGTATTTGTTACGAATAAATCATCACCTACTAATTGAACTTTTTTACCAAGTCTTTGTGTAAGTTTTGCCCATCCTTCCCAGTCATTTTCATCAAGACCGTCTTCAATAGAAATAATTGGATATTTTCCTACTAATTCTTCTAACCAATCAATCATTTCATCTTCTGTTTTAACTGTTCCTTCTCCATCTAAATGATATTTTCCATCTTCTTTGTTGTAAAATTCACTTGATGCACAGTCCATAGCTATATAAACGTCTTTTCCTGGTTCATATCCTGCTTCTTTTATTGCTTCACAAATAATTTCTAGAGCTTCTTCATTTGATTTTAAGTTTGGAGCAAATCCACCTTCATCACCTACAGATGTATTGTAGCCTTTGTTTGAAAGAACTTTTTTAAGGCTGTGGAATACTTCTGCACCCATTTGTAGAGCGTGTGAAAAACTTTCTGCACCTAGTGGGAAAATCATAAATTCTTGAATATCTACAGAGTTATCAGCATGTTCTCCACCATTTAAGATATTCATCATTGGTGTTGGAAGAAGTTTTGCATTTGTTCCTCCAATATAATTATATAGTGAAACGCCTTGTTCATCAGCTGCAGCTTTTGCTACTGCTAGAGAAACACCTAAAATTGCATTTGCACCTAATTTTGCTTTATTTTCTGTTCCATCAAGTTCAATCATTGCTCTATCAATACCAACTTGATCTGAAACATCATAGGTGAATTCTAATTCTTCAGCTATAATTTCATTTACATTATCAACTGCTTTAAGAACTGATTTTCCTAAATAATAATCTTTGTCTCCATCTCTTAATTCAACAGCTTCCCATTCACCTGTTGATGCACCTGATGGTACACTTGCTCTACCAAAACCACCGTCTTCTGTTACAACTTCAACTTCTACTGTTGGATTTCCTCTTGAATCTAAAATTTGTCTAGCATATACACTTGTTATTAAGCTCATAAAATCTCCTTATATTTTTATTTTTTGTGATTAATTAATTGTTCAAAGTCACTTGCTTTAAGGCTTGCTCCGCCTATTAGTCCACCGTCAATATTTTCTTTTGCTAATAATTCTTTTACATTAGCTGGTTTCATTGATCCACCATATTGAATTCTAATTTTTTCTGCACAATTTTCACAGAAAGCTTCTTTTATATAGTTTCTAATAAAAGCACACATATCATCAGCATCTTCTGCTGAAGCTGTTTTTCCTGTTCCTATAGCCCAGATTGGTTCATAAGCAATTATAACTTTTGTTATATCTGATCCTTCAATTCCCTTAAGATCTTTTTTAAGTTGATCTTTTACTTTTTCTTCTTGTTTGTTAGCTTCTCTTTCTTCTAAAGTTTCACCAACACAAAGAATTGGAACTATATCATGCTCAAGTGCTGAAAGAACTTTTTTATTGATTAATTCATCATCTTCATTAAAATATTCACGTCTTTCAGAATGGCCCAAGATTACATAATCAGCTTTTATGTCATTTAACATTTTTGGAGAAATTTCTCCAGTAAAAGCTCCACTTTCTTCAAAGTACATGTTTTGAGCACCAAAATTAATATCTGAATCTTTTAAAATTTCACTTGCAAGTAAAAGATCTATTGCTGGTACACAAACACCTTTTTCTACACTCTTATCAAGGTCAAGTTCTACTAATTCTTCTAGCAAAGATTTAGCTTCGCTAGGAGTCATGTTCATTTTCCAATTTCCTAGTATTACAGGTGTACGCATTTCTACTCCTTATTTTTCATCTATACAATCAATTCCTGGTAGAGTTTTTCCTTCTAAAAATTCAAGACTTGCTCCACCACCTGTTGATACATGAGTTATTTTATCCTTATATCCTGCTTCTTCAATAGCAAGAGCACTATCTCCTCCGCCTACAATTGTTGTAGCTGAAGATTCTGCTAAAGCTTTTGCAACTTCGTTTGTTCCATTAGCAAATACTTTTATTTCAAATACTCCCATAGGTCCATTCCATACAACAGTTTTAGCGTCTTTAATAATATCTGCATATTCTTTTGCTGTTTTTGGTCCAATATCTAGTGCTTCTTTATCTTTTGGAATATCATCAATATCTACTATTTCAGTTTCAGCATCTTCTTTAATGTCATCTGCTATTACTACATCTTTTGGTAAGAGAATTTTTACATTGTTAGCTTCAGCTTTTTTGATTAATTCTAAAGATAAATCCATCTTATCTTCTTCAAGTAGAGATTTTCCTATTTCTTTTCCTTGAGCTTTAAGGAAAGTATATGCCATTCCTCCACCGATTAAAATATAATCAACTTTTGAAATTAAGTTTTCAATTACACCAATTTTATCTGAAACTTTTGCACCACCTAGGATTGAAACAAATGGTTTTTCTGGATTTTCTAGAGCCTTGCCCATAATTTCAATTTCTTTTTCAATCAAAAATCCTACGGCACTTTCAAGATTACTTGCTACACCAACGTTTGATGCGTGAGCTCTATGGCTTGTTCCAAATGCATCATTTACAAATAAATCAGCTAGTGATGATAATTCTTTTGCAAATTCTGGATCATTTTTTGTTTCGCCTTTTACATATCTTGTATTTTCAAGTAAGGCAAGATTTCCATTTTCAAGTTTTTCTACTTCTTCTTTTACTTTTTCATCAACCACTGTATCTGATGGTAAAAAGTGGAATTTTTCTCCATAATGATTTTCTAACCATTTAGCTACTGGTTTTAAAGAAAATTCCGGATTTGGCTCTCCTTTTGGTCTTCCCAAATGGCTCATCAAAATTACTTTTGCATTATTTTCTAATAGGTAGTCAATTGTTGGAAGGGCAGCCTTTATTCTTGTATCATCAGAAATTGTATTATTTCCATCTTTTGATAAAGGAACGTTAAAGTCTACTCTTACTAAAACTTTTTTTCCGTCTACATTTAAGTCTTTTACAGTTTTTTTATTCATAATTCTCCTCTAAAAAAAGGCGAGAAAATATCTCGCCTGTTCAACTCTTAAAGATTTGCTAAGTAATCAAGTGTTCTAACTAGGTTAGATACATATCCCATTTCATTGTCATACCATGCAACAGTTTTAACAACTTGTGTTCCGTTTGCTCCTTCAACTATTTTTGTAAGTTGTGAGTCAAATACTGATCCTGCTGGGTATCCAATTATATCGCTTGATACAACATCGTCTTCTGTATAAGCAAATGCATCTGATGAGTATTTTTTCATTGCTGCGTTAACTTCTTCTACAGTTACTTTCTTTTCAAGTACTGAATAAAGTTCTGTAATTGATCCTGTGATTGTTGGAACTCTTAATGCAGATCCATCGATTTTTCCTTCAACTTCTGGAAGTACTTTTCCTACTGCTTTTGCAGCTCCAGTTGATGCTGGGATTGTATTTTGTGCTGCAGCTCTTCCGCCTCTTAAATCTTTTTTAGAAGCTGGTGTATCTTGGATAGCTTGTGTTGCTGTATAAGCGTGGATTGTTGACATTTGTCCTGAAACAAATCCAAATTCATTTTTCAATACATTAACCATTGGTGCCAAGCAGTTTGTTGTACAGCTTGCTCCAGAAACTACTGTTTCTGATCCATCAAGGATTTCGTGGTTTACACCAAATACGATTGTTTTTAAGTCACCTTTTCCAGGTGCAGAAATTAGAACTTTTTTAGCTCCAGCTTTGATGTGTGCTTCAGCTTTTTCTTTTTCTGTAAAAAATCCTGTACATTCAAGTACTATATCAACACCTAATTCTTTCCAAGGGAGATCTTCTGGATTTCTTTCAGCAAATACTTTTATATCTTTGCCATTTATTTTAAATCCATCATCTGTTAATTCAGCATCGCCGTTGAATCTTCCTTGAGCTGTATCATATTTAAATGCATACAATAAACCTTTTTTATCAATAAGGTCATTGATTGCTACTACTTCAATATTTTCTTCTACTTCAGAAATTCTTCTTAGTGTTAGACGTCCTATTCTTCCAAATCCATTAATAGCTACTTTTGTTGTCATTATTTCCTCCTAAGTGCTTTTCATGTGTTTTACATTATCATTTTACTAATTGACGATTTTTTGTCAAGTTAGTTCTACCAATTAGCATTTTCAATATAAGAATTTGCAATTTCGCTTGCTATACAACCGTCACTTGCAGCAGTTACCATTTGTCTAATTTTTTTAACCCTAGTATCTCCTACAGCAAATACTCCCTTAACATTTGTTTTCATATCCTCATCAGTAGGAATATATCCGTTTTCAAGTTTTATTTGATCTTTAAATAAATCTGTTTGAGGAATATTTCCTATATAGATAAATACCCCAATTGGACTATTATCATCATTTTTTATTGATTTTAATTCATTATTTTGGGTATTTTTTAAAATTAGTTCTTTAACTTCGCTATCACCCTTAATTTCTTCAACTGTATAGTTTAGTAAAAATGAAATTTTTTCGTTTGCTTTGCACCTATCAATTACAGTTTGACTTGCTCTAAGTCCCTCTCTTCTGTGAATTATAGTTACACTTTTTCCAAATTTTGTAAGATATAGGGCCTCTTCAAGGGCAGCTTCTCCTCCACCAACTACATAAATATCTAGCCCTTGGTAAAATGGGCCGTCGCAAGTTGAACAATATGAAACGCCAAGATTAGCAAATTCTTTTTCACCTTTTACATTTAATTTTCTGTGACTTGCTCCTGTTGATAAAATTACAACTTTAGACTCATAAACTTCATCTTTTGTATAAACTTTTTTAATATCTCCCAAAAGCTCAACCTTTGTTACTTCTTGATATTTTATATCACAAAATTGTTTTGCTTGCTCTTCCATCCTATCTGATAAGGCAAGTCCACCAGCATCTTTCATTGATCCAGGATAATTTTCCACATGCTCAGTTGTTGCAATTTGTCCACCTGCTATATCTTTTTCTAAAATTAATGTTTTTAACTTTGCTCTTCCTGCATAAAGCCCTGCTGTAAGTCCAGCTGGACCTGCACCAATTATTATTACATCTAACATTTAATCACTCCTATTTATTAAAAAATTATTTTGTCTAAGTCCTTCATATAAAACTATGGCTACAGAATTTGCTAAATTTAATGACCTATTTAATTTATTAGTCATGGGAATTGTATAAATTCTATCCTTAAATTTTTCCAAAATTTCTTTTTCAATTCCTTCTTTTTCCCTACCAAAAATTATAAAATCTCCATCTTTGTATGAAATATCTGCATAATTTTTATCACTTCCAGTTTCAATTAGGTAGATATTTTTATCCTTAACATATGATAAAAATTCTTCCATAGAATCATGAACTACTAAATCAAGCTTATCCCAATAATCGATTCCTGCTTTTTTTAAACTTTTATCAGAAAAATCAAATTTAAAGGGTCTTATTAAATGAAGTCTTGATTCTGTAAGAACGCAAGTTCTAGAAATATTTCCTACATTTCCTGGATGTTCTGGTGAAATTAATACTACATTAAACATGGGAATTTTTCTCCAAAACTATATTTATAGCATCAATAAGGCCAAAATTATCATTAGTAGATACTATATAATCAGCAATTTCTTTAACCTCATCAATTGCATTTTCTACAGCAAAAGATAGGCCTACATTTTTAAGCATAGGTATGTCATTATCTTGATCACCAATTGCTGCCATTTCTTCTTTACTTATACCCAAAAATTTACCAATTTCACTAAGAGCATTAAATTTATTTACATTTTTTTGCATAATTTCAATCATTCCATATGATGATGTGGTTGGATAAAGATCCATAAGGTCAACTTTTCCCAAAATTTTTTTTTCTTCTTCTGGGTTATTTATATCTGGAAATATTTGAAATTTAAAAGCAGAATTTTTTCTTAAATCTAATTCTTTTAATGGGTTAGTTGAAAAGGAAAAATTTACTTGATAGTTCATTCCGTATGAAGAATTATTTTCTAAGTGATCAAATCTTTCAGGCCAAATTCTATTTGAATAGTATGTGTCTAGGTCATAAAATTGATAAAAAAATTTATTTTCTTCACTAAATTTAATTAACTCTTCAACTTCTTCATGTTTTAGTGGATTTTCATATATTATTTTTTCCTTATTAATAAAGGCCAAGGCCCCGTTGTTTGTAACTAAAGGATTATCAATGCCTGTTAAGCCCATTAAATATCCAACAGATGGTTTAGCTCTTCCTGATGTAAAAACAAATTTTATTCCGTTTTCATCCAATTTTTTTAAGGCTTTAATTGTTTCATCTCTTAAAATTGAATTACTATCAAGACTTGTCCCATCCAAGTCCATGGCAAATAATTTAATCATTTTCTCTCCTTATAATATTCGCACAAATCTTTTAAATCACATTCCTCACAAAGGGGATTTCTAGCCTTACAAATTTTTCTTCCATGAGCAATTATTTGATGGTGAAGCTTTGACCATTTTTCCTTTGGCAAATTTTTTCTCAAATCTTTTTCTGTTTTTAAAACATCCTTGCTTTTTGCAAGTCCAACCCTATTAGAAACCCTTTGAACATGGGTGTCAACTGCAATCGCATCAATTCCAAAAGCATTGCTCATTACAACATTTGCAGTTTTTCTTCCAACTCCTGGAAGTTTTAATAAGTCTTCCATATTATCTGGAACTTTTCCATCAAATTCTCTTATTAACATTATAGATGCGTTTTTAATATTTTTTGCCTTATTTTTGTATAAACCGCAAGTTTTTATATACTCTTCGATTTCTTTTATATCCATTTTTGCAAAATCTTCTGGATTATTTTTAAATTTAAACATATGACCTGTAACTTTATTTACCCTAACATCAGTGCATTGGGCTGATAAAATTGTAGCAACCAAAAGTTCAAAAGGAGTTGTAAAATCCAAAAAACTTTTGTCCAAATTAGGATACATATAATCAAGCCTACTTATTACTTCTTTTATTTGAATTTTATTTAAAATAATATCACCTCTTATCGTTTTATCATTATACCCTTAATAAAAAATAATAATTGAAGAAATTTTCCGTCTATTATATAATTAATTTTGAATTGGAGTGATTTAATGTTTAATATTAAGAAAAAAGATTTAAAAAAATTTGACTGGCTTTTGTTTTTAAGTGTAGCTTTTTTGAGCATATTTGGACTTTTTGTCCTTTACTCAGCCTTTTCTGGCAATTTATTAGCAATTAGAAGTCAAATTTTTGCAAGCCTTCTAGGTTTTTTATTTATAATTTTAATATGTACCATGGACATGGATGTTTTAAAAAAAGCGGCCTATCCTATTTATGGAGTTTCCTTATTACTTTTGATATTAACAATTTTTCTAGGCCAAGGAGCTGAAAGGTGGGGATCAAATTCATGGTTGATTCTTGGACCTGTTCAAGTCCAACCTTCTGAAATTACAAAAGTAGGAATTATTTTTGCCCTAGCAGCTTATTTAGAAAAATACAAAAATGACATAAATGATCCATCAAGATTATTAAAAACTTTAGTTTTTGCCTTCACACCAATAATTTTTATTTTGTTGCAACCAGATTTTGGTACAGCCATGGTTTATATTTTCTTTATAGCTGTAATGCTATTTTTGGCGGGACTTTCTTGGAAATGGATTATTGGACTTTTGTCAGTAGCTATTGTTGGAGCCTTAATTTTGTTTTTAAATTTAGAAGGATATAAGGCAGATAGGATTCACGACTTTTTAGATCCATCAAGAGATACATCAGGAAGTGGTTGGCAACAACAACAAGGACTAATTGCAATTGGTTCTGGTATGTTTTCAGGAAGAGGTTTTATGAAAGGAACCCAAGCCCAATACGGATACATTCCTGAAAAAGAAAGTGATTTTATATTTTCAGTTCTTGCAGAAGAGTTGGGTTTTATTGGAGCTCTTCTTATGTTAATTGCCTTTGTTATTATGATTTATAGGCTTTTAATTATAAGCAAAAAATCCAAAAATACTTTCATCTCTCTAATGGTTTCAGGAATTTGCGCTATGTTTTTTGTCCATATTTTTGAAAATGTAGCAATGACTATAGGACTTATGCCTGTAACAGGAATTCCCCTCCCATTTTTCTCATCAGGAGGAACATTTTTACTAATCTGTTTTATAAATATAGGACTTGCCCTATCAGCATCAATGCAAAAGTCATCTTATGACATAGAAGACACAAGCGATTATGAAACGATAAAATTTAATAATACAAAAAATAGAAAAATAAATTTATCTAAAAACAAATAAAAAAATCCTTGCAAAAATAAATTTGCAAGGTTTTTTTATTCATATCTCGCCCTTATTCCACCAATTAATTTTGGTCTTGATTTTAGGGCAGTTAAATGAGCAAAGCCAATATTTTTAATTTCCAACCTAAGTGGAACTTGAACAAATTTTATATGCATACCGATATTTGCATCTCCAATATCCATACCAAAATCTCCACTTATGTGCTCAATTACGATAGGATCATTAAAATTTTTATATGCAGCAGTCGCAAAAGATCCACCAGCATGAATTTGTGGTACAACCGAAACAATCTCATACCTATCTCTTAAAGCAAGTTCCTTCTCAACAACAATGGCCCTATTTATGTGCTCACAACCACCAACAGCAAGATAGATTTTTTTCTCATTTAAAATTTCAAGCAAAGTTTTTACAACAATTTCCCCAATTTCTTCACTAGAATGTGATCCGATTTTATAGCCACAAATTTCAGAAGAAGATCCACCAAGAACAAAAACATCCCCTTCTTTGGCCTTAGATTTTTCTAGAATTTCCAAACAAGCTTTTTTAACTTCATTTTTTATATCTTCCATAAGCCCTCCTAGTCCTTATATTAGAAATATACCCATAAAAAAAGATAGATGACATAATCATCTCAGACTGTTGACAAACTGAATTTTCACCCATTTCGAGCGAACCTAGTGAGTCGAGAAATCTCATGAGATCTCTCCATGCGTTCGTTTCACTCACTTAGTCGAGATGGGTTTTAGCGTAATTTTATTTTTAAATCATTATTGAATTATTAAGCTTACTTTGTCTACGCTCTGAGATGAAATAATCATCTACCTTTTACTTATTAATTTTTTTGTTTTTAATTATTTTTGTCTTGGAAAATTCTTCTCTTTCTCTTTCTTCAATTTGACCTGAAATTGACTTTATTATTGCTTCGTAATTTGGAATTTGAACTTTTTCTAACGAATTTACTTTTTTAGAAGTCTTTTTAATCTCAGTATCCAAATTTTTTATAGTGGTATCAAGTTCAGCTAATTTATAAACTTTCTCTTTCAAATTATTTAAAGAAAGTAAAGCTTCATCAAACAAAGAACTTGTTAGATTTAATGAATATGATAAGTCTAATTTTTTTTCATCAAAATTTATCTCAAAAATTTTAGTTTGCATAAACTTTTTTTCTTTAAGAGTAATTGATTCATCCAAGGGAACTGATAAGGCAATAGATTTAAGCCTATCTTCCCCAGTTGTTACTATAGCTTTTTTTATATTCTTTTTAACATCTTTTATATATGAATTTACAACTTTATTGAGTTCATTTCTTTGATTTATTTTGGCGTTATATTGACCAATCAAGGCTTTTCTTTTCTTATCAAGAATATCATAACCTTCTTTGATAAGACCAAGTTGATTTTTTGCCTTCATCAAATTTGCCTTAGTTGGAGCAAATTTAGTTTCAGTCATTTTTAACTCCCAAGAATTTTTCTTTATTTTCTGGGCTTACCCTGTGGATTTCTTCAATAGGTAATATTTTCAAAATATCCCATCCTAAATCCAAAGATTCTTCAAGACTTCTATTATCATAAGAATCTTGGCTTAAAAATCTATTTTCAAAATCTTTTCCAAATTTCAAATAAGATTTATCAACATCAGATAAATCATCTTCCCCAACAATTTGAGAAATACTTCTAATTTCTTGAACTTTTGAATAAGATTCATATAATTGGTTCATCAAATCTTCATGATCTTTCCTGGTATATCCTTCACCAATTCCATCTTTCATAAGTCTTGAAAGAGAAGGAAGAATATTTATTGGAGGATAAATTCCCTTTTGATCTAAACTTCTGTCAATTACAATTTGTCCTTCGGTAATATAACCAGTTAAATCCGGAATTGGATGAGTAATATCATCATTTGGCATTGTTAAAATAGGAATCAAAGTAACTGATCCATTAACTCCTTCAATCATACCAGCTCTTTCATATAAACTTGCAAGATCTGAATATAAATATCCAGGATATCCCTTACGAGAAGGAACTTCTTGTCTTATTGAAGAAACTTCACGAAGAGCTTCAGAATAAGAAGTTATATCTGTAATTATTACCAAAACGTGTTTATTTTTTTCAAAAGCCAAATATTCAGCAGCTGTAAGTGCACATTTTGGAGTAATTAATCTTTCCATAATTGGATCATCTGCCAAATTTTCATACATTACTACCTTATCTTTTACACCAGCTTTGGTAAAAGCATCTTCAAAAAACATGGCCTCATCTTTTTTGATTCCCATAGCAGCAAAAACAAAACAAAAATCCTCATCAGTTTTTAATTTTGCTTGCCTTACAATTTGTGCGGCAATTTTATTGTGTGGCATTCCTGATCCAGAAAAAATAGGAAGTTTTTGTCCACGAATTAAAGTTGTCAAAATATCAATTGATGAAATTCCTGTTTGGATAAAGTTTCTTGGGTATTCTCTTGCAACTGGATTTAACGGGTTTCCTTCCACTGAATAAAATTTCTCAGAATAAATTTCTCCACCATCATCAATTGGTCGTGCAATTCCATTAAAGGTTCTACCCAAAATAGATTCATTAAGAGGAATTTCAAGAGGTTTTTCTTCAAATTCTACTACAATATCATTAAGAGAAAAATCTTGAGTATTACCATAGACTTCAACTGTTACAGTCTCATCTTCAATTTTTACAACTTGTCCAATAAAATCTTCTCCCAAAGTATGAATTTTTACAACTGCGTTATAGGCAATGTCTTCAACTTTTTCAAGTTCAATTATAGATGCCTCTATTTTTTTAATTCTTGTATATTGCTTTCTCATTTTTCACCTTCTTCTAATGTTTGAAAATATGAGCGAATATAATTGTTTAATTCTACAAATTTTTCACTTTCATCATTTTTTATATCATATTTCATTGAGTTAATCTTTGAAATTAAAGATTTATTATAAAGATTTTTATAAGAAATACCCTTATCAATTGCTTCATTAGAAAGTTTATAATAATTTTCTATAACTTTTAACATCTGTATTTGCTTATCTAATGGGACATATTTATCAATATCATTAAAAGCATTTTGTTGAAGATATGCAATTTTTAAAACACTTGCAACATCCAAAAGATTTTTTTGCTTATTTGATAAAGAATCTTTTCCAACAAGCATTACTATTGATTGAAGCTTATCTTCTTCAGTTAAAATTTCCATCATTTTATTTCTGAGTGAAATTATATCTTCTCCAGTAATATTTTCATAGTAATCTGACATTTGATTAAGGTAGTTTGAATATGATGTTAGCCAATTTATAGCAGGATAATGTCTAGAATAGGCAAGATTTTTATCAAGACCCAAAAATACATTTACACTTCTTCTGGTATTTTCTGTTACAGGTTCAGAAAAATCTCCACCTGTTGGAGAAACTGCTCCAATTAAAGTAACAGATCCTTGACTTCCATTTAAATTGTGAAAATCTCCTGCTCTTTCATAAAATTGTGAAAGTCTTGATCCAAGATAAGCAGGATATCCTTCTTCAGCTGGGATTTCTTCAAGTCTTGCAGAAATTTCTCTCAAGGCTTCTGCCCATCTTGAAGTAGAATCTGCCATCAAAGCAACATCATAACCCATATCTCTAAAATACTCAGCCATAGTAATTCCAGTATAAATACTCGCCTCTCTTGCAGCTACTGGCATATTTGAAGTATTTGCAATAAGAATTGTTCGCTCCATTAGACCTCTTCCAGTATTTGGATCAATAAGTCCTGGAAAATCTTCAAGAACTTGAGTCATTTCGTTTCCACGTTCACCACAACCAATATAAATAATTATATCGGCATTGGAATATTGAGCTAATTGGTGTTGAAGCATTGTTTTTCCAGTTCCAAATCCTCCTGGAATTGCAACAGTTCCTCCCTTTGCTATTGGGAAAAATATATCCAAAACTCTTTGACCTGTAAGAAGCAGCTCACTTAAAGATTTTGATCTTTTAATAGGTCTTTGGATTCTTACTGGCCAATATTGATATAGTTTTAAATTTTCAATTTTTTGATCAGTTTTAACTTTTACAACTACATCTTCAATTGTATATTTGCCGTCAGCTGATACTTCTACAACTTCTCCGTCAACATTTGACATAAGTCTATGCTCAATTATGGGACTTTCATCAATAGTTGCATAAATTTGGCCTTTTTTTATTTTATCTCCAACTTTAACTTTTATTTTTACATCCCATTTTTTATCTTCATCAAGATTTGAAAGACCAAGTCCTGATGGAATAAAAGATCCGTGTTTAGCTGCTATTTTGTCAAGAGGTCTTTGGATTCCATCAAACATATTTCCTATCATGCCAGGCCCAAGTCTTACTGATAAGGGCCTACCAGTTTTAATTATTTCATCATTAACCTTAAGACCAGAAGTATCTTCGTAAACTTGGATTGTTGCATAATCTCCATCAATTGATACAACTTCACCAATTAGTTTTAAATCACCAACTGTCACCATCTCTCTAATTTTTAAGTCTGATGCATCTCTTGCTTCTATAACTGGACCATTTATTGTTTTAATTGTTGGAGTCATCACCATCCTCCATTTCTTTTTCAAATTCATCAGAAATTATCTTATAAAATTTACTACCAATTTCGTATTTGTAATTTTCTAATTTTTTTTCTAAAGAATAATCATATTGGTAGGTTAAATCTTTATTTTTTATAACAAAACCACCAATTTTAGAATCATCCATTATATCTGTATTAAAATCGAACAAATTTTGGTCAGATTTTTTTACACATAAAATTAAATCTTTATTATTTTCTGATAAATTTTTGTATACTTCATTTGCTTCTTTTACAAGTTTTTTCTTATATTCATCGCTATTGCTATAAGTTTTCAACTCTTCTTTTATTTCATCAATTAATTGGTTTAATAGTGATTGTTTAAACTTGTAATAAGAAGTTTTTTTAATTTGAGAAATATTTGCTATCTTTTCATTTTTTCTTGCCTTAGCAAATTCTTCTCTTTTTTCAATATATTGATTATAATTTTTTTCTAAATTATTTTTTATTTCATTTAAAGTTTTTGAAGAATAGTCTGTTGAATCATACAATTGCTTTTCGCTTTTTCTTTTTTCGTTTGACCAAACCATTTTTCTAAAACTCGAAATTTTTGCACTTAAATCAAGCATTCAATTCTCCTTTACTAATCCAAAACTACCACTAAAGGAGTAGCATTTTCTACCCTATAATTTTCAACTTCTTCTTTGATTTTCTCATAACAATCCTTTGAGAAAATAATTAAAGCTAAGTCTTTTTCTTTAGTAAAATTTTTGAAATTATAAGATATATCTTCTTTATTTTCTACAATTTGACCATCAATTCCTCCAAGCCTAAAGCCAAGAAGAAAAGACATGTCATTTGTTATAATTTTTGCTTTCATTTTAAGAGAATAAAATCATTATAGAAATAATTACACCAAAGATTGCAATACCTTCAGCAAGTCCTACGAAAATTATTGTTCTACCAAGAATTGAAGCATCTTCTGATATTGCACCAAGAGCTGCTGATCCTACTTGACCTACTGCATATCCTGTACCAATTGTTGCAAGACCTGTTGATAAAGCTGCGCCAATATATTTTAAACCATTTCCTGCTTGGCTAGCATTTCCTGCTGCAGCTGCCTTTACACCATTTGGTAAAACTAAAACCAAAATCATTACCATTATAGGTATAAATGTTGATAAATTAATTTTTAATGCTTTTCTAATTTTTTCTTTTGATCCATCTTCGTTGTTTTTAAGTAGGTATAAACCTGAATAAATTGTAATTACTACGCAAGCTAATGCTAATATTGAAATTAAAATCATTGTTATCTCCTTATGATTTACTTATTGGACTAAATTTTTGTCCGTCTCCCTTGTAATATTTACTAAACATTTCGTAAAATTCTAGCCTTAATCCTTGAATGAAAACTATCATTCCTTCAAGACCAATAATTAAAATATTTCCGAATATTAAAATTATTATTCCTATAAATCCGCCACCTACAAGTTTGCTCATAACCTCAAATGCCATATATAAACCAACGTGATTTATTGCAAAAGCACCAACCCTTGTAAAGGAAACTAAATTTGAGAAAACTGAAAGTAAAGCTTCAATTATAGAAAATGAACTTTCAATATAATAATCAGAACTTGATTGGTCATATATCGGATACATATCTAAAAGCCTTCTTGAAATTGGTTGCTTAAATATCATCAAAACTATTGATGAAATAAGTAAGATTATAGAAACAGGCATAGGTATAGGATTTACTTTTACTATATTTAGGATTATTGAAATAAATGAAATCATCATTATTAATCCTGCTATACCATCTTTTCCAAAAACTCCTTCTTCCAAATCTTTTTGCTTGTGAAGTTTGTTATATATTCCTAATATATAAGATATTAAAAGTAAAATAACTCCAAAAGCAACTGAAGCAACTAAGACTTTTAAAATATTATCAAATGGTTTTATTAATAATGTTGGTATCAAATCTTCAATTCCAAAAAATGATCCATACATCAAACCAAAAAATGATGCTGAAAAACCGATTCTTCTTACTAATTGACCAAAAATTTTACTTTTCTTTTCTATTAAAAAGCTAGCTAGAATAAATATCAATCCTTGTCCCAAATCTCCAAACATCATTCCATACAAGAGCATATAGGTTATTGCAAAAAACCCTGTTGGATCAAGCTCATTGTAATTTGGGGCTCCATACATGTTTACCAAAAATTCAAATGGTCTAGCTATCTTATTATTTTTTAATTTCGTGGGTGGGTTTGCTATTGTCTGGCTATTTTTTTTTTGATCGACTAAGCTGTCTTCATACTTGTCGACTGTATCCTTTACCACTTGGATTTTTGATTGTGGAACCCAACCTGATAAATAAAAATATTTTCTTCCCTTAAGCATTTTTTCCTTAAGTTTAGAAGATTTTTTATAAAAATCAATTGTTTTTGGAAGATTTTTCAAATCATCTATATTTTCTTCTTTAATTTTTTCAAGTTTTTTATTTACTTCTTTAAGCTTTTCTTGATTTTCTTTGTATTCTTTTTTAATTTGCTCAAGACTTGATTTTTCTGGGATTTCCTTATCAATAAAACCAAGAGATGATATTGTTCTGTTTACTTCATCTTCTACACTTTTAGGATAAACTAAGAGGTAGTCCTCATTACCACTTTCAATTGACTGGTTTAAATTATTATTCTTATCTTTAAAACCCAATCGTTCTAATAATTTCATAAAACCTCCTTTCACCTAATTTATAATTTTTTCAAAAAATTCTTTTACTATACTATCTTTTTTAGAACTAAAAATCTTTTGACTTTCAGACTTTCTTTTTTCATAGAATTTTTCAATCTCTTTATTTTTCACATCAGCTTGTTTTAAAATATCATCATAAATTTTACTAGAATCTTCTTTGGTTTTCTTTTCATATTCTTTATTCAAATCAATACTTACATTATTGACATTATCATTTTCATTTTTGATGATATTATCAGTATCAAATCTTAATTTACTTGTTTCGTCATCAATGCTGTAAATACTTTTTAAGGCTTCTTTATTTATATTAATATCTGGATCATTTTTTTGTAAGTGAATAATTAATGATGGTATAGAATCATAGTTATTTTTCAAAATGAACCTACCATCCTTACTAACTTCCCCAAGTCTGTAATTAAAATAATTTAGATTTCTAATCTTATTAATATTTATTTCTTCATTTTCTAAGGCTTGTAGGTTATTAATATATTCTTCAAGCTTTTTGTTTCTTTCTTCTAATTCTTTTTTCTTTTCTATATTTTCTTCAAAAACCTTAATTAATTTTTCAAGTTTTTCTTCATCAATTCTTTTACCATCAGATGAATCTTCAATGTTTAAAAAATCCTTTATATCTTCGAGATCTTTTATAAAGGAAGAATCAACTTTTTCAAAACTTTCAAGATCATTAAAATCTTCAGTTTTATCAATATTTTCTTCACTTGCCCTAATAGAAAATTCCCTGTTTTGTATTTGTCTAAAAGCATCAACTTGGTCAAATTCATCTATGTTTATCAAATCTTCAAGAAAATCATCTAGGTTTTCAAGTTTTGCCATAATATTAACCAAGTGCATTTTTTCGACAGCCATTTTATCACCTCTTTATTATATAGTGCTTTTTTTCATCCTTATCAAAAGTTTCATCAAACTCTAAAATACAAGTTATATTTTTATTAGAAATTGTCATCATATCAACTATATAAATTAATTTTAATAAATCAAACTTTGAATTTTCCAATTTCTTGGAATTTTCACTTAGTAGATCTTCTTTTGCTTTATAAAAATTATAAGTGGATAAGAAGAAATCTTTATATTGACTATTTAAAATTTCTTCTTTAAACTCATCGAAAGATAAATTTGACATTTTCTTTAAATCATCAGTTTTTAAATATTTGCCTCCTTCAATTAAATAATTGAATGTTTCATAATCATTTAATGAAAAATAGTTTTTTAACCTAAATAACATTTCTATATTAAAAATATCAATCTTTCTTCCAATAAAATCTCTAAGCTCACTTCCTATGTCTTTTGGTAACTTTTTACATTCATCCAAAAGATCCCTATAATAAAATTTATTTAGAGCATTTGAAATCAAAAATATTAACGAATCCCTTTCCATATTTTCATTTAAAAACGGATAAAGAGTTCTGTAATATCTTGTAGGTTTTGATTTTTCTACGAAACTTTTAAAATCATCATCTTTTGACACATTTATATTATGAGAAAATTTTTCTCTTTTTATAAGATCTAAACTGTCTGTTAAATGGTCATTTAATATAGCTTGAACTATTAATTGCATAAGCTGAACTTCAAAACTTGAAATATATTTTAAAAAGAAATTTTTTTCTTCTCCTTTTAAAAATTTCAAAAATGAATATATATCATCATATAATTTGTTTGAAAGATATATCTCTAAATCTTTTTTCGAATTAACGTTAGGTATTTCACTGTTATTATTTCGAATTATATCTATTTTTCTTTCAAAACTATCTTCATATAATAAATCTCTGCAAATTTCTTTACTAGGTAATTTGCCATATTTAGCTTTTGCTTTGACTACATAAGCTTTCATAAAGCCTTCTTTCTTAAATTCTTAAACTAAGTGACCTGAAATAGTAAATGAAGTATTATCTGTGATTTTCACCTTAACTATTTGTCCTATTAATTTTTTATCTGCTTTTACATGAACAAGTTTAAATGTGTCTGTTCTACCAGTCAAAACATTTTTATTATTTTTACTTTCAGATTCTAATAAGACTTCAACTTCTTTTCCAATATATTCTTTGTTTTTTTCATTAAAAATCGGATACAAGGTATCAAGTAATCTGTCGAACCTATCTTGAACAATTTTATTATCTAAAGGGTCAAGTTTTGCAGCCCTTGTTTTTGGCCTTGGTGAATATTTGAAAGTAAAGGCTGTATCAAAACCAACTTTCTTACAAACATCCAAAGTTTCTTTAAAATCTTCTTCAGTTTCAGTTGGATATCCAACAATTATATCTGTAGAAATAGCTATGTTTGGAATAGATTCCTTAAGTTTTCTCGCCTTTTCAAGATATTGTTCCTTATTATACTTTCTATTCATATCTTTTAGAACCTTGTCAGATCCTGATTGCATAGGCAGATGAAAATAATTACATATATTGTCGTTTTCTTTCATTACCCTTATTAAATCATCTGATAAATCTTTCGGATGGCTTGTTGTAAATCTTAATCTTTGAAGGCCCTCAATTTTTGCACATCTTTCTAAAAGTTCAGGAAAAGTCACATTAAAATCAGACTTATTACCATAGGAATTAACATTTTGTCCCAAAAGAGTTACTTCTTTATAGCCATTTTTAACCAAATTTTCAATTTCTTCAATAATATGAGATGGTCTTCTGCTTTCTTCTCTTCCTCTTGATTGAGGAACTATACAGTAAGAGCAGAAATTATCACATCCTGTCATAATATTTACATAAGCTTGAAAATTATTTTTGCTATTATAATTTACATAATCATCTTTGACATTATCTTCAGAAACATCAATTACTCTTTCTCCAGTTTCTAGATATTTAAATAAAAGATCTGGAAGAGAATTTATATTTTTTGTTCCAAAAATTATATCAACTTCCCTGTGCTTTTTTTCAATAACTTCTCTTGCAACACTTGTTTGCATCATGCAACCTGAAACTGCAATAATTTTTTCTGGATATTCTTCTTTTAATTTTTTCAAACTAGAAACTTGACCATAAAGTTTTAATTCTGCATTTTCTCTAACAAGACATGTATTAAATAAAATAAAATCGGCCTCATTTCTATTTTCTGTAAAAGTATATCCTATCTCTTCAAGGATATAAGAAATTCTTTCAGAATCATGCTCATTCATCTGGCAACCGAAGGTTGTGATATTATATTTTTTTCCATTAAAATAATTCTTGTACTTTTCATTATTTTTTAAATGCATATATCTCCTTAAAGCTAAAAAAGAGATGATTTAAACCATCTCTTTTTGTGTAATTGTCATTTATCAGTTTATTCTTCAGTAGAATCTTAGTCTTCTATTTCTATTCCTGATAATACTTCTTCTATAGCAAATCCAATGTTATTATTTAAGTCGTTATCACCAAATTCATTATTTAATTCTTTCTTCTCAGCTTTTCTTTTAGCTTTAGCATTAGATCTATTTTTATTTTCTTCAAAATTTCTTCTTGGTTTTCTTTCACTTCTTTCTGGAGCTTCTTTTAAAGCTTTAATTGAAAGACCAATTTTTTCTTCTTCTGGATCAATGCTTAAGATTTTTACTTCTACTTCATCGCCAACATTTAATTCATCAGATGGTTTTTCAACGTGATCCCATGAAATTTCAGAAACGTGAATTAAACCTTCAACACCTTCGCTTACTTCAACGAAAGCACCAAAGTCAAGTAAGTTTACAACTTTACCTGTAATAACGTCGCCAACTTCATGTTCATTTGCAAATTCTGCAAATGGTTTTTCAAGAAGTTGTTTTCTTCCTAGAGAAATTCTATTTTTTTCTTTATTAAGTTTTAAGATTTTAACTTCAATATCATCGCCAATGTTTAGTACATCTCTTGGGTGTTCAACTCTTGTCCAGGATATGTCAGAAACGTGAAGTAATCCATCAAGGCTTCCTATTTCAACAAAAGCACCAAAGTCGGTTAATCTTGCTACTTTTCCTGTTATAACTTGTCCTTCTTCTAATTCATCCCATTGTTCATCAAGTTTTTCTTCAACAATGTCTTTTCTTGATAAAACTAGACGATTTTTTCTCTCATCAATTGAAATGATTTTAAGATCCCAATGTTCACCAACAAATTTTTTGAAGTTTTTAACAAAATATGGTGCAATTTGGCTTGCTGGAACAAATCCATTGATTCCCATAACTCTAGCAGTTAAACCACCTTTGTTAGCTCCTGATATTTCACCTTCAACAGTTTGTTCGTTTTCAAAAGCTTCTCTTAGAGTTTTCCAGTTTTTCATTCCTTCTACTCTTCTTGTAGATAAAGCTACATTGCCTTCACCATCATCTATTTTTATAACATAAACTTCAACTTCTTGACCAATTTCAAAGTGATCTTTAGGATTTTCTCTTTGTTCTTCACTCATTTCGTCAAGTTTTACAATACCATCTGCACGATATTGAATGTCTACAAAAACTTCATCATCCTTCACATCAATAATTGTTCCGTTAATAACATCTCTTGGGTATATTTTTTTCATACTGTCTTCAATGCTATTCATTAATTCTTCGTTTGTTAAATCATCCATCCTATTAACTACCTCCTCGATAACCTGATCTGGTGTGGACGCACCAGCGATTACCCCTATTATATTAAAATTTGAGAGCTTTTGCAAAGGTAGATCTTTAACAGTTTCTATTCTTTTAACATTTTTACAATACTTTTGTGCTATTTGATAAAGCTTGTTTGTATTCGAACTATTAAAACCACCAACAACAATCATACAATCAACTTCTTTCGAAAGGCTCTTACATGCTTCTTGCCTTAATCTTGTAGCATTGCAGATTGTATTTTCTATTACTACATCATCATTCGTCTTCTCTAACTCATGAGCAATATTCTCAAAAAAATCAATTCTGTTTGTTGTTTGACTAACAACATAAAGTTTTGACATATTTGTAATATTTTTTGCTTCAGTCTCATTCTTAATTATTATACCATTATTTACGTAAGATGCCATAGCTTTTATTTCAGGATGATCTTTATCTCCTATAATTATTATGGTATAACCTTCATTTTCTTTTTCTTTGATTTTTTTATAAATATTTATAAGAACCGGACAAGTTGCATCAATTACGTCATTAGAATTTTTCCTAAGATCATCTTTTAATTTTTCACTTACACCGTGACTTCTTATAACAATTTGTGAATTTTTTAAATTTAAAGCTTCTTTTTCATCAATTACACCAACACCCTTTTCTTCAAGCATTTTTACTTGAGTTGGATTATGAACCAAGGGTCCAAGTGTATATGATTTTATATTTTTTCCGCTTGTTTTATTTGCAAGATCTACACTTCTTCTAACTCCATTGCAAAAGCCAGAATTTTTTGCTACTATTATTTTCATCTCAAACCTTTCTTAAAAACTTGTGATTTTCATACATTTTCTCATAAGTTTCATCCATTATTTTTTCCATTGCATCTTTTGATTTTAAATTTTTAAAATCTTCAACTTTTACAAGATTTTTTATATACAAGTCCGTTTTAAAAAATGGCTTATAAGAAGATATGATTTCTATTGTTAATATATCAGTTTTTGATTTGAGTGCAATATATCCTGCCCCATCTTTTATATTTTCTCTTTTTACTTCTTTTACTCTTGTCCCTTCTGGAAATATTCCCAAAATTTTTCCAGATTTAATAAGCTTAATTGAATCTCTTAAAACTGACAAATCTTTTCCATCTCTTTGAGCAGGTATGGCTTTTAAAAATTTTAAAATATTTTTTAAAACTGGTACTTCAAATAATTCTTTTTTTGCAATAAAATGAACTTGCCTATCAAGTGCAAGGGCTATAAAAACAGGATCAATCATTGACTTATGATTTGCGCATACTATATATTTTCTGTTTTCTGGAATTTTTTCAATCCCATGAACCCTTATTCTAAATAAAGGAGTTGCTATTATTCTAAGTATTGAATATATAAGTCTATAAAACATCTTCTTTATCCATTTTTCCCAAAATTTCATTTATTGTTTCATCAATTGTTAAATTTGATGAATCAATTTCTATAGCGTCACTTGCTTTTTTTAGGGGTGAAATTTCTCTGTGAGAGTCAATATAGTCTCTTTTTTCTATATCTTTTTGAATCTCTTCTAAAGATTTATCAATTTCATTTTGCTCATAACGCCTTTTTGCCCTAATCTCACTTGATGCAACTAGAAAAAATTTATATTTAGCATTTGGAAAAACTACAGTTCCTATGTCACGTCCATCAAGTATTATTGACTTATTTTCCGAAATTTTTCTTTGCATATCAACCAAATATTTACGAACAAGTGGAATTGATGAAACCCAAGACACATTTTCTGTTACAATTTTATTTCTAATTTCTTCACTTACATCTTTACCGTTTAAAATTACCCTATCTTCATTTATATCTATTTTTATATTTTGAAGAAGTTTAAGGTCAATTTTGTCTTCATTATTAATACCATTTTCTAAAAAGAATAGGGTTAAGGCCCTGTACATTGAACCTGTATTTAGGTATGAAATTTTTAATTTTTTTGCCAAAATATTTGCTATTGTACTTTTTCCTGATCCACTTGGACCATCCAAAGCTATAATAAAATTACTCATTAGTCCTCCTTAAATCTTTTGCGCATGCAAAAGCTTGTGAAAATGCTATTTGTAAATTATAACCACCAGTAAGAGCATCTACATCTGTTACTTCTCCAACAAAATAAAGTCCCGAAACTTTTTTTGATTCCATACTTTTTGGATCAAGCTCTTTGCAATCTACTCCTCCAGAAGTTATAATTGCATTTTTTATTGGATAAAGTCCTGCAAAATTCAAATTAAAGTGTTTAATTTCACCAATTAGCCTATATCTTTCTTCTTTTGTAATTTGATTTGCTTTTGTGTGGTAGTCTATTTGAGCTCTATTTAAAATTACATCAACAAAGGCATTTAAAAGCAATTTTTTTAAAATATTTCCTATATCCTTGTTAGAATTATTTTCAAAATCTCTTATTAATCTATTATCAAGCTTTTCAAAATCAAGACTTGCTTTTAAGTCAATATAAATATTTTTCACCTTTTGCCTATTAATTAATGATGACATTGTTAAAACAATAGGTCCCGTAATGAAATTTTTCCCTATAAGCATCTCGCCAAATTCACTATAATTTTTCTTTTCACACTCTACATTTAAACTTACATTTTTTAAAGAAATTCCATTTAATGAATCTAAATCATGGTCTGAAATTTTTATAGGACAAAGTCCTGGTTTTTGACTAATAATCTTATGGGAGAAAGCTTTAGCAAATTTGTAGCCATCACCATTTGATCCAGTCAAAGGATAAGATAGTCCTCCTGTTGCAATGATTATTTTATCAAATTCATAAGTATTCTTGTTTGTTTCTACAATGAATTTATTTGACTCTTTTTTGATTTTTTGAACATTTTCATTTAATTTTAAATCTATTTTTTTATCATCTAATAATTTTTCAAATAATTTTATCACATCACTAGATTTTTCACTTTTTGGAAAAACCCTATCTCCCCTTTGAACTGTAAGTTTTAAACCTTTATTTTCAAGAAAGTCCATAAGAGCGTAATTATCAAAATTTGTAAATGATGAATACATAAATTTCTTATTAACCAAAATATGGTCTAAAAATTCATCAAAAAATTTTGCATTTGTGATATTACACCTGCCCTTACCAGTTATAAATAATTTTTTCCCAATTTTTTCATTTTTTTCTATTAAGGTGATATTATTTTTTTCATCTTTAGCATTTATAGCAGTAAAAATCCCGCTAGCTCCTGCTCCAATTATTCCTATTTCCATAATTTATAAACTTTCTAAATATTCAAATTCTTTTTGACTAAGCCTTTTATATGCACCATCTTCTAAGTTACCAAGTTCAATTTCTCCAATTTTTATTCTTTTTAAATCCAAAACTTTTATGCCAAAATAAGAAAACATCCTTCTAACCTGCCTGTTATAACCTTGGTGGATTATAACCTTATAAAGAATTTGATTTTTATCGATTAAAGAAATTTTTGCCTTACTTGTTATCTCATTTTCGGATAATTTTATTGAATTTTTAAATTTTTCCTCTTGAGCTTTTGATAATATCTTATCGACTCTTACCAAATATGTTTTATTAATTTCCTTACTTGGATGAATTATTTTGTTGGTAATATTTCCATCATTTGTAATTAACATAAGGCCGTGGCTGTCTTTGTCAAGTCTTCCTGCACAAAAAAATCTCCCATCAATTTTAATTAACTCATTTAAGTCTTTTTTATTGTGGGGATCATAATTTGAAGAAATGTATCCAAGTGGTTTATTCAATTTATAATAAAATTTTTCTTGTATTTTTAAGATTTTACCATTCACCTTAACTTCATCATCATCTTTTACCTGGTAAGATAAGTCTTCAAGCTTTTTCCCATTTACAAAAACTAAGCCATTTTTTATATATTCTTCGCTTTTTCTTCTTGAAGCAAGTCCTGTTTTTGCTATAAATTTATTAATCCTCATCTAATTCACCTGATATCTCTTCATCTATTTTTGGCAATTGGTCAAGGCTTGAAATATTAAAATATTTCAAAAATAAATCAGTAGTCACATAAATTATTGGTTTTCCAATCTTATCAAGCCTACCATTTTCTTTTATTAATTTTTTATCCAAAAGAGAATCAATGGTTGATTGAGATTTAACTCCTCTTATTTTATCTATTTCAGCCCTAGTTATTGGTTGCTTGTAGGCGATTATTGAAAGAGTTTCGAGTGAAGAATTTGACAAATTCTTTTCAGATTTTTTTACTATATTTGAAATATATTTTTCATGATCTGACCTAGTTGAAAATTGATATTTGTTTTCATATTTTTTAATAATAAGACCAGATGAATTTTCATTTCTTTCAACCATCATTTCATTTATTGCCTTTCTTATTTCAGATTTCTCGGCATCAAAAATAATTTTTGAAAGATCATTGATATCAATTGGTTCACCCCAAATATATAAAATTTCTTCAATAATTCCTTTTAAATAAGTATCATTCATCATTTTCCCTTTTTATTATTAAAAACTCGTTTGTATTTTCTTCTTCTAAGTAAATTTCTTTCAATCTTACAAGCTCAAGTAAGGCCAAAAATGTCCCAATACAAGCTGCTTTTGATTTTATTTCATCAGTTATTTTATTTAACCTTATTGATTTTGTAAATTTCAAAGTATTTCTTATTTTTTTTATATAATCATTTACATCAAGTCTTTTTATAGATTTTATCAAATCAGGTTTTTCTATTTTTTCATTTTTATAGGCCTTGATTAATTTTGTAAATTCATTTTTTAAAATATTTACATCTTTTGCTATTATTTCATCTTCACTTTTATATTGGGATAGATCTTCTTGGTATTTTGTAAAATATGATTTTGCCTCATTTTCTAAATTTTTTAAATCATCTTCTACACTTTTTATTTTTTTGTATTCTATAAGATAGGATATAAAATCTTCTTCTATAGTGTCATCATTATCCTTTGGCATTAATTTGCTGGATTTTATATATAACAAAATAGAAGATATATAAATAAACTCGCTTAATTGACCAAGAGGAATATCCATTTCGTTGATAGCCTCCATATAAGGGCTTGTTATATCTTCTATTTTTATGTCATAAATATCTACTTTTTGTTTTTCAATAAGTTTTAACAAAACATCAAAAGGTCCTGTGTAAACTTCCAAATCAATATTTAAACTATTACTTTTCATCAATCAATCTTTTTGCATACAATACAGCTATTATTGTTTTTGCATCTGTAATTTCACCATTTATAACCATATTATAAATATCGTCAATTTTAAATGATTTTCTTTCCAAAAATTCGTCTTCATCTTCTTCTAGTTTTGATTCTTCTAAATCTTTTGCCAAAAAGAAGGATAATTTGTCATTTGTAAAACCAGGAGATGCGTGCATATCAAATAAATATTCTATATCCAAAGGTTTATAACCAATTTCTTCTTGCAATTCTCTTTTTGCAGTTTCAATTGGTTTTTCATTTGCTTCAACTAGACCTGCTGGAATTTCTAGAGTAAATTCATCTATAGCCTTTCTATATTGGCGAACTAAATATATAGAATCTTCACCATCAAAAGCAATAATTCCTACTCCCTTCATATGGTCAACTATTTCTCTTTTTGAATATTTTTTATCAGGCATTTCTACAGTTTCAACTCTTAGTGAAAGAATTTTACCTTCATAAATATTGTCCACTTTTATCGTTTTTTCATAATTATCCATATTATTTTCCTTTTCTTAAATCATGAGCCATTTCAATCATTTCTTTGGCAGATTCTATGGTTTTGTCTGTTATATCAACTCCAGCCAATAATCTTGCTATCTCTTTTGTCCTATCTTCTCCCTCAATATTTGTAGATTTAGATATGGTCAAATCTTTTTCATCATATTTTTCTATTAAGATGTGATTTGTTGAAAGAGATGCAATTTGTGGAAGATGGCTTATGGCAAGAATTTGCCTTTCCTTTGATAAATCTAATATTTTTTCTCCAACAATTTGTGCAGTTCTTCCGCTTATTCCTTGATCAATTTCATCAAATATCATGGTATCAATTTTATCATAATCTGCAAATATTTTTTTAAAGGATAAAACAATACGAGAAATTTCTCCTCCAGATGCAGTTTTTGACAAGGATTTTAAATCTTCACCCTTGTTAGTTTTGATTAGAAAATCTATATCATCAATTCCATTGGAATCTATATTTTTTTTGTTAAATAAAACCTTAAAATCTCCATTTACTATATTTAGTGATTGAATTTCGCTTTTAATTTCTTTTTCTAGATTTTTCGACTTATCTTTTCTTATTTTTGAAAGTTCTTTAGATTTTTTTTCTAATTTTTCGTCAATTTCTTTAATGTCTTTGTTGATATTTTTCTTAAAATCAGAAATTTTTTCTAATTCTTTAAGTCTTAAAGAAATTTTATCGTAATATTTTAAAATATCTTCTATATTAGTACCATATTTTCTTTTCAAATCAAAAAGTTTTTGATTTATCATCTCAAGTTCATAAAGTCTTTCAGGATTTTGGTCAAGATTTTCCTTATATGAATCAAGCTCAGAATAAATTTCATTAGCCAAATCAATTAGAGTATAAATTTTATCATTAACTTCTTCAATACTCTTATCAATTCCTGAAAATTCTGATAGATTTGAAGATAAACTTGCAAGAAGTGAGCTTATACTTATTTGGTCATAGTCAAATGATGAGATTAATTCTTCACTTTTTTCTATACTTTCCCTAAGCTCAGTTATAGAATTTAATTTCTTATATTCTTGGTCTATTTCTTCTTCATTAATATTTAATAAATCAATTTGTTCAATATCATCTATTTGATAATTTATAAGTTCTTTTTCTCTTAAAACTTCTTCATCACTTAAATTGAAATTTTCAAATTTTTTTAGTAAATTGTTTTTTTCCTTATATAAATTGCTAATTTCATTTTTCAAATTTATATCATTATCATTTTTATTATAAGCATCAATTATATCAAGGTAGTTATCCTTATCCATAAAAATATTTGAATCACCTTGCTTATAAATGTCTATAAGCAAAACTGAAATTTCCTTAACCAAAGAAAGATTTGCAACTCTTCCATTAATTCTAATGGATGATGATTGTTGGTTAATAGTTCTTGTAATTATTAGCTTATTATCATCAAAAGTTATATCTTTATTTTCTAATTTTTTTATAGTTTCATAATCTAGGTCAAAAACAGCCTCAACAATTGTTTTGTCATCAAATTTTCCAATTATATCCTTGTTGGCCCTTTTTCCCAAAACTATATTTATAGCTTCAAGTATCAAACTTTTACCAGATCCAGTTTCTCCAGATAAAACATTAAATCCGCTATCAAAAAATAAATGATCTCTTTTAATAATTACTAGGTTATTAATAAATAACTCAGCTAACACTTACTTCACCATACTTCTTAAAATTTCAATTAAATCGTCGACTTCATCAATATTTTTTGGTGTAATAAATATTGTATCAAGACCAGTTACAATTCCACCTATATTTTCAAGTTTTGCATTTGTAATATATAGACCACAAACAGTTGCTGTATATGAAATAGTTTTAATTACAACTAATTGGTAAGATCTTTCTACTGAGAGAACGGATTCCTTAAATATTTTTTCCATTCTTTCATTTAAAGAATCATAAACTGTATCAATTACAGTATATTTGTAATCATAATCATCAGTTTGAACTTTTGAAATTCTAAGCTCTTTTATATCTCTTGAAATTGTTGCTTGAGTAGCATCTACTCCTTGAGCTTTTAATAAGTTTGAAAGTTGACTTTGTGTTTTTACTTCATTATTTTGAATAATATCTAAAATAAGTCTTTGTCTAGTATATTTTTTCATTTAATCCTCTCTGTTAAATAATCAATTAAATAAATATGAAAATCATTGTCCTTAAAGTCTTTAATATTTTCTTTTGCTTTTTTATTAAAGTCCAATAGTAATTTTTTTGCCTCATCCATAGAAATACATGATAAAATATTTAATTCAATTTCATCATACTTGTCCAAAATATCATCTTGTAATTGAAAAGAAAGTCCCAAATAATAAGCATAGTCTTCAAGTTTTTTGATTTTTTCATCGCTCACTTTTGCATAAAGACCAGCCATAACTAGAGCTGCCATAAATAGTCTTGCAGTTTTGTTTTTATACACGTCTAGAACGTAGGATGAATCTGCGTTTTTTTTAGCTTTTATATCAAAAACTTGACCTTTTATCATTCCATCTTTTCCACAAGCCCTTGCCAAATATTTTCCAGGTAAAAGAAAACGTTGGTCATATATACTCAAAGCTAGAACATTTTCAAAAGCAAAAGAAAGGAGACTATCTCCTACTAAAACTGCTAAATCTTCTCCAAATTTTTTGTGAACTGTAAGCTTTCCTCTCCTGTAATCATCATTATCCATACAAGGCATATCATCGTGAACCAAAGAATAAGCATGAACCATTTCAAGAGATAGGGCAAAATCAATTATTTTTTCATCAATTACCTCTTCTCCCAAAAGCATTTTTATAGTTTCTAAAAATACAACAGGTCTAATTCTTTTTCCAGAATCACTAGCATATATCAAGGCTTCTTTTAAAGGATTATCATCCTCAAATTTTTTTGCCATTGCCTTATCGATAAGTTTTTTGTCATTTATTAAAATTTCATCAAATACTTCTTTATTCATTTTCGTCATTATTTATTATTTCAACCTTCGCCTTATAATCATTGATTTTTTTATTAAGCTTATCATAAATTTCTTTGGCTTCTTTGTAAATTTCAAGGCTTTTATCAATATTATCCTTATTGTCTTCTAAATCCTTGAGCAAAGATTCCATTTTTTTGTAATTTTCTTCAAAGTTGTTATCCATCATAAATCTCAGCTTTCACTTCTCCATCTGCAAATATAATTTTTACCTTATCCTTATTTTTTAAAGAATATTTTGAATAGATAAATTTTCCATCAAAATCCTTAACAAAAATACTTTTTTTTCTAATATCCAAAATAGATTTCAAAGAATTAAGTTTTAAGCCCAACATCGAAAGCTTATTTTCTTTTTCTCCTATATTTTTATCAAGCTTATCTTTGATTTTTTCAAAAATATCATCTAGGTTTTTAGACTTTGAATCTAACAAATTATCAAGGCTATAAGAGTTAAGTTTTACTTTCATATTTTTAAGCTTTAATTCTTTAATTTCAATATTTCTATCAAGGGTTTTTTTAATATCTATAAAAATTTTATTTATTTGATCTCTAATTTTTTTATAATTTCTAACCAAAAAAGAACCTGCCTCAGTCGGAGTTTGTAAAGACAAATCACTTACTAGATCTGTCAAAGACAAGTCGATTTTGTGGCCTATGGCAGAAATTATTGGACTTTTTGCTTGGTAAATTTTTTCTACAATATCTTTTTCATTAAAGACTTTCAAATCTTCCTTGCTCCCACCTCCACGGGTTAGGACAATTGCATCCAGATTTTTTTTATCAAGAACATCAATTGCATTAATTATTTCATCTTTTGCACTAAGTCCTTGTACTTTAACTGGATACAAATATATATTTATATCAGATATTTCTTTGTTTATAACTGAAAGAAAATCAACTATGGCAGCTGATTTGTCAGATGTTATAAGGCCAATATTTTTAGGATAATCGCATATAGTTTTCTTTAGATTTACGTCAAAATAACCTTTTTTATAAAAATCTTCCTTTACTTTCAAAAAATATAAATAATCTTTAGAAAGTCCCATTTTTTCTATATTTTTTACTGCAATAGAAATTTTAGAAAAAAAGCTGTTGTATATAAGATTTCCATCAACAACAACTTCATCTCCATTATTATATTGGTCTAAATTTTTATCTTCATAATAATAAATTACACAATCAATAATTTCATTATCTTCTTTTAATGAAAAATATATGTGATTGTGAGAAATTTTGTAATTGGATATTTCACCTTTTATACTTATGTTTTGAAATAAGGGATCGTGTTTAAAAGAAGTTTTTATATATTGGTTAAATTGTTTAACGCTTAAAGATTTCAACTATTTTCTCTTTTCTGCAATTTTTCCTAATACACTGTTTATAAACTTATAACCATCGCTTGTAGAATATTCTTTTGCTATATTTACAGCTTCATTAATAGATACACTTACTGGAATTTCCATATTTTCAAATTCATTTACGCTCAAAAATAAAATTGACCTATCAACTTTTGAAAGTCTTTTTAGTGCACTTGAGCCAATTTGATCATTAATTATTTTTTCTATTTTTTCGAAATTTTCTACGTAGGCTTTTAAAGATTCATATAAAAATGAATCTTTATCAAGATCTATTTCGTGATTAATAAGGGCTTGGTCAATATCATTAAGGCTTTTAATTTGGTCTTCAAAAATTAATTTGAAAGCCCAATCTCTTTGTTGTTTTCTATTCATTGTATTACTAAACTATTAACTTCGACATTGACTCTTTTAACTTTTAAGCCAGTCATAGTTTCAACTTGTCTTTTTACATTTTCTTGAACGTTTTTAATAGTTTTTCTTACATTAACATCTGCATTAAGTACAAGATTTAAGTCTATAATTATAAATCCATTCATAACAGATACTTTTGTATTTTTAGCTTCTTTATTGGATTTTGTGTTTACTTCAATTACACCATTTACTTCGCTTGAAGCTTTTCTTGCTATAGCTTCAATAGTTTCATTGGCAATTCTAACACTTCCAAAATTAAAACTTCTTGTCATTATATCTCCTTTATACTCTGGATAAATATTCCCCTTTTCTTGTATCAATTTTTATAACATCTCCCTCATTTACAAAAACTGGTACATTTATAATTGCTCCTGTTTCAACTTCTGCAGGTTTTGTTACGTTTGTCGCTGTATCACCTTTAACTGCTGGTTCAGTTTTAATAACTTCAAGCTCTACAAAATTTGGTGCTTCAATAGAAAATGGTTTATTTTTATAAAATCTCATTGTAGCTGTATCATTTTCTTTGATATATGGAATTGCTTCAGAAACAGCATCCTTATCTACTGGAATTTGTTCAAAAGTTTCTGGATCCATGAAATAATACAATTGTCCATCATTGTATAAGTATTGCATTTCTTTTGTAGAAATTATAGCTTGTTCAAACTTTTCATTTGGGTTAAATGTTACATCCTTATTTCCACCTTGCATTACAGATTTTATTTTTGCCCTAACAAAAGCTGCACCCTTACCTGGTTTTACGTGTTGAAAATCAATTACTTGATAAACATCCCCATCATATTCAAAAGTTATTCCTTTTCTTAAATCATTTGCTGATATCATATATCCTCCTAATCGGTCTTTTTTTAATATTATACCACTATTATTAACTTTTTTAAATTTAAATGTAAAATTATGTAATAAATCAAAATATTTTTTCACTTTATTTTTTTCTATTTGATATAATAAATAAAGGAGTAATTATGAAAAAATTAGCAATAATATCAGAATATAATCCGTTTCATAACGGCCACAATTACATACAAAAAAAAGCAAGAGAAATTACAAATGCAGATTTGCTAATTTCTATAATGAGTGGAGACTTTGTCCAAAGAGGTGAGATTAGTCTTATCGATAAATATAAAAGAGCAAATTCCGCCATGATTTCTGCAGATCTTGTAATTGAAATGCCCTCATTTATTTCTTTGCAAGCTGCAAATTTATTTGCCCAAAAAAATATAGAAATTTTAAATAAATTAAAAATTGATTATCTTGCCTTTGGAATTGAAAATATAAAAGAGAAAGATTTTTTTATAACTTGTGAAAAATTATTTGATAATAAAGATAAGATAAATAAAGATATAAAAACTTATCTAAAACAAGGAATGTCTTACGCCAAGTCCTCCTATCTTTCATCCAATAAATACGTTGATGATGAACAATTTTTTTCGGCAAATAATATCCTTGCTCTAGAATATTTTAGGGCAATCAAAAATTTAAATTCAAATATAAAAGCTCTTCCCATAAAAAGACAAAAATCTATGAATAAGGATGAAAATTTTAATTTTAATCATTTCGCATCATCAAGCTCAATTAGAAATAATATAAATGATATAAAAATAAAAGAGTACTTGCCAGAAATTTCTTACAAATATATTAATGAATTTAAAAACCAATATTCTTTTTTTCCTAATAATAATTATTTGTATAATCTTTTTTCTTATAAAATCTTAATTGAAAAAAGAAATATGAAAAATATTTTGTGTTTTGAGGAAGGTATGGATAATTATTTAATAAAAATGGCTAGAGAAAATAAATCTTATGAAGATTTTTTAAAAAATTCTTCAAGTCAAAGATTTACAAGTTCAAGGATAAAAAGACTTATGATAAATTATTTACTAGATAATAAAACTTTTTTAAATGAAATTGATATCAATTTCATAAAAGTACTTGCCTTTAACGAAAAAGCCTTAACTTTATTTAAAGAAACGGACCTTGATGTTGTAATTCAAAAAAAAGATTTGGAAAAGTTAGATAAGGAAAATAAAATAATTTGTGAGCAAATAAATAAAGCCTCTAACCTTTATTCACTACTCATAGGAAGAGACTTCGATTACGATTACAAACAAAAAATCTCAATAAAAAAATCCTCAATATAGAGGATTTTTTTATTTTTGATTTAATATATGTTGTTTATTTTTTTCCAATGATTGAGCCAATTGGTTGAAGTTTTCACTTGATTTTGTAAATAATTGGTCAATGTATTGGTATGATTGTTGTTTAATTTTATTAGCCTCTTGATTTGCTTCTTCAAGAATTCTTTGTGCTTCTTGTCTAGCTTGGGCTGTTATTTGATGTTCAGAAATCATTCTTTGATATTGACTTTTAGCTTGTTCTTTGAAATTTTTAATTTCATTATTTGCATTTTCAACCTTAGATCTTGCTTCGTTATCAGCTTCTTGAAGAATTCTTTCTTTTTCATCGTTAATCCATTGAGCATTTTTAATTTCTGTTGGTAGGGAATCTCTCATGTCCCTAACTATTTCAAAAATTTCGTCTGGATCTACAGAAACCTTTCTTGAAAATGGTACTGAACTAGCGTTGTCCATTATATCTTCAATTTCATCAATAAGTTCATTAATATTTGCCATTATTTTTTCCTCCTAGATTATTTTTTTCATATATAGCTTTTTTTACATTTTTTGATACAAATTTAGATACATCTCCACCAAAACTAGCTAGCTCTCTTACTCCGCTTGAACTTATAAACGAGAATTTTGGGTCAGAAAGTAAAAATATAGTTTCAAGACCTGGGTAAAGATTAGTATTGAATTGAGCAATATTCATCTCATACTCATAATCTGCAATAGCCCTAATTCCCCTAACTATTATTTTTGAATTTTCTTTTTTTGCAAAGTCGACCAATAAACCTTCAAATGTTTTTACTTTTACATTTTCTAATTTATATTCTTCAATATCTTTTTCTATTAATTGTTTTCTCTCTTTAATTGAGAAAAGAGAGTGCTTGGCTTCATTTATCAATATAGCAATGATTACCTCATCAAACATATCATTTAATCTTTTAATTATATCTAAATGTCCGATCGTAATAGGATCAAAGCTACCTGGATATATCACTTTCATAGCAATAAATTTTTATGATTTTCCTTCCATATTTTTTTTCTTTAATTAAATTTAAATTAGTCATGTGAGAAAAATCAATATCCTTATCTGATTCGCTTATTATTATACCATCTTTATTCAACAAATGGTAGACTAATATAGTTTCTAGACTAATTTTCAAATAATCCTCTTTATAAGGAGGATCCAAATATATGTAGTCAAAAGTTTTATTTTCATCTTTTAAAACTTCTAAAACTTTTCTAAAATCCCCTCTTATACATTTAGCATTTTCGCTTTTTGTCTTTTCAATATTTTCTTTGAGTATCCTATAATTAGAATTATTTAATTCACCAAAAATAACTTCCTTTGCCCCATGAGATAAAAATTCTATTCCCATTTGTCCAGTACATGAAAACAAATCAAGAACTGTAAAATTTTCTTTAAAAGGATAAAGCATAGCCATTACAGCTTCCTTTACCTTATTATCTGTTGGTCTTGAATTATTTGATTTTGGTGATTTTAAATTAAATCCCTTGTATTTTCCAGCTACTACTCTCATTAATTTAACACTATCCTCTTATCTATATTAAAATATTTTTCTAAGTAAGTAAAATTTACACCATCAAAATTATTATTTTTTAAATAAGTAAAAATTTTAAAACATAAATCAATTTCATCTTCTTTTAGATTTAAATAATTTAAATCATCAAGATTTTTACCATGTTGGATTGTAGATAAAATTTTACCTGCTCCCCTTAACTTTAGATCTTTTTTTGCGATTTCAAAACCGTCATTTGAATTTTTAATAATATTTAGTTTAGATCTTTCATCAATATTTTTGCTTATCAAATAACAATAGGATTTGTGTTCTCCCCTACCAATTCTTCCCCTAAGTTGGTGAAGAGATGATAAACCAAAGTTATTAGCATTGTAAATTACCATACAATTTGCATTGGATACATCAATTCCAACTTCAATAACAGTTGTAGAAATCAATATATCAATTTCACCATCTGAAAAATCTTTTAAAATTTTCTCTTTTTGATCAGCTTTTAATTTTCCGTGAAGTTTTTCAATACGAGCATTTTTAAAATTTTTCTTATAGCGTTTGTATAAATTTTCTAGACTATTTTCATCATCACTATCAATAGAATCACTCACGACATAAACTTGTCTGCCCTTTTCGATAAAATTATTGATTTTTAAAAATAAACTAGCTTCCATAGATAAAAGAACAAGCTCTGTTATAATTTCTCCTCTTCCCTTTGGAAGCTCTGTAATTTGAGATAAGTCTAAGAGCTTTTTCATCTTTAAAAAAAGAGTTCTAGGAATTGGAGTAGCTGTCATTGTTAGATAATTTGCATCATTACCTTTTTCATACAAGGCTTGTCTTTGTCTAACTCCAAAACGGTGCTGCTCATCAGCAACTATTAATTTCAAATTTTTAAATTCTACATCTTCAACAATAAGAGCATGGGTTCCAATAACTATATCAACTTCCCCATTTTTGATTTTTTCTTTAATTTCATCCTTATTTTTAACGGATGAAGTCAAAAGACAAAATTTTAAACCAAAACTTTCAATAAGTTTTTTATTTTTTTTATATTGTTGAATGGCCAAGACTTCAGTAGGCACCATCATGCAAGATTGGTAGGAATTTATAGAAAAAATAATCATAGCAATCAAGGCAACTATAGTTTTTCCACTCCCAACATCTCCGCACAAAAGCCTATTCATAATTGACTTACTTGAAGAATCTTCTAAAATTTCAAGTAGTGCCTTAGATTGACTAGGTGTCAATTTATAATCAAGCCTATTTAAAATATTATCCAAATCAAAATCCAATTTTAAATCTTGGTAGGAATTTTCTTTTTGCATTAGATAAATAAAAATTAATTCCTTTAAAAAATCAATAATTTTTATCTGACTCTTAGCTTTTTTTAAATTTTCTATACTAGTTGGAAAATGAATTTCCCTAAGATTTGTAAGTTTATTAGAAAAATTAAATTGATCAAGAACCTTTTTATCCAATAAAATTTCTTCTTGATTAAAATTTTCCAAGGCCTGACAAATAAAATCTGATAAATTTTTATTATTTAATGACTTTGTTAAAGGATAGATTGGAACAATATTTCCAATTCTCTTATCATCAAGATTTGAAAATTCTGGATTATGGCACTCCAATTCGTAGCCATTTTTTACAACTTTAGTATAAAATTTGTAAGTTTTACCAATTTCTAAAGATCTAGGGGAAAATTTGTCATTAAAAAAAACAATTTTTATCCTTTTATCATTTTCACTTGCATAAAGATAAGAAATAGAAAATTTTTTGCTATAGTTTGTGTAAACTTTTGATTCAATTTTCCACTCATAATAGTGCTTATTTCCATCAAGACCATGGGATAAATCAAATTTTTTTGACCTATCCTCATACTCCCTAGGATAATAATTATATAAATCTTCTACCTTATAGATAGATAAGTTTGATAAATATTCTTTTTTCTTTTTTCCTATACCCTTAAGATCTAAAAGATCCATCTATCCTACTCCAAGGTAATTGTATAATAATATAAAGGTTGACCACCATAAATTAATTCAACATCACAGTCTTTGAATTTCTTTTGGACAAATTTTTGAAGTTTTTTTGCATCTTTGTCTTCTATATCTTCACCATAATAAATAGTAATTAAAGATGTATCATCATCTACAGCTTTTTCTAAAGTTTCCCTTGCGGTTTTTTCAATAGTTTTTTTGCTAGTTACTATATTATTATCAACAATTCCAATATATTCATCTTTTTTGATTTCAACATTATTAACATTAGTATCCCTAACAGCTATAGTAACTTCACATACTCTAACATCTTCAATAGCATCATTGAAATTTTCCATATTTTCATCTAAAGATTCATCTTCATCAAAAGATAAGAGTGCAGAAAAAGATTCAGGAATGGACCTTGTCTCAACAACCCTACAAGTCTTATCAGATAAATCACAAGCTTGCTTAGCGCTCATTATGATATTTTTGTTATTTGGGAAAATTATTACATTTTCACTATCAACTTTTTCAATAGCCTTATAAATATCCTCAGTTGATGGATTCATTGTTTGACCACCAGCAATAATTATATCGACATTTAAACTTTCAAAGACTTTATCATAGCCCTCTCCTCTAGAAACAGCTATAAATCCATATTTCTTCGCAGGTTTTTTGTTAATTTTTATATTATTTAAAACATCAGGATTTGTATTTTCTACATTCATTTTTAAAACTTGACCATATGAAGAAACTTTTTCTAATAAATCATTAATACTGTCACAATCAAAAGATATATATAAAATTCCATTGTCAAAAGATTCAGACAAAGAAGTAGATATTTCGTTTAATTTTTCAAGCAATTCATCTTTTTCATCTTCTCCAATGCTAATAGATAAGTCAACATTATAATCTTTTGAAGGCAAATCCTCAATTTCAATTTCAGATAGGTCAGTTTCAATATCGATATCGCCATTTAATGCTTTCAAAGCTCCTTCAAGCAAAAACATCAAACCTTGTCCACCAGAGTCAACAACCTTGGCTTCCTTCAATACTGGAAGTAAATTTGGAGTATCAAGTAAGGCTTTTTGACCTGCACCTATGATTTTATATAAGTATTTGTCAATATCAATATTATATTCAAAAGAATTATTAGCCTCTTCAGCCATTAATCTTGATACAGTCAAAATTGTACCTTCAGTAGGCTTCATTACAGCTTTATATGCAGTTTTATTTGCAGTATCAAAAATTTCTTTTATATTTTCTGCTTCAATAATATCGTGACCTTTCAAGGCTTTAGACATACCACGACAAAGTTGGGATAAAATTACACCAGAATTTCCCCTAGCCCCCATCAAAGTTCCTTGGCTTAAAGCTTTAGCAATATCATAACAAGATGATGATTCATTTTCCTTTACTCTTTCTACACCAGATTTCATTGTCATAGTCATATTAGTACCTGTATCACCATCAGGAACAGGGAATACATTTAAACTATCGACAACATCCCTTTTTTCATTAAGAAGTTCAAAAGATTTAATAATTAAAGTTTTGAACTTTTTACTATCGATTTTCTTCATATTTCTCCTAACTTCTTATTCCTTGAACTAAAATATTTACACTTGCAACACCAACACTAAGAGAATGTTCTACATTGTATTTAACATTTTCAATAATATTTTGGCACACAACTGCTATTCTTACACCATAATTTAAAAATAATGATATATCTATTGTTACAGATCCATCTATATTTCTAACAACTTTTACGCCTCTGTTCATATTTTCAATGCCTAAAAGTTTATATAATCCATCTTTAGTACTTCTGCTGGCAAGACCTACAACCCCGTAGGACTCCATTACAGAAGCTGCAGCAATATTTGCAATTACTGTTTCTGAAATACTAACTTTACCGTAATTGTTTTTATACTTAATTGCCATAAACTCCTCCATTTTAGTTTTAATATATAAAATATTATACCACAAATAAGAGATTATTATAATTTAGTAAAAATTTTCATTTAATTTCAAAACAAAATTTTCAATTATAAACATAATTATAAATTTAAAATCTAAAAAATTTTTTAAAATTTTTAAATTTTTCCACAAAAAAAGGATGAGCTAAGTCATCCTTTATAATTTTTATTTAATTTATATTATTTACCAGCTAATCTCTTATATGTTTCATATCTATCTTTAGCAGCTTTTTCTGCTTCTTGATATAATTGGTCAGCTGTTTCAGGGAATGATCTCTTAAGTGAAGAGTATCTAACTTCTCCTTGGATAAATTCTTGGAATGATTCCTTAGGTTCTCTAGAATCTAATTGGAATGGATTCTTTCCTTCATCAGCAAGTCTTGGATCGAATCTCCATAAGTGCCAGTAACCTGCATCAACAGCTTGTTTTTCTCTAAATTGAGATTTACCCATACCAATTCTGATACCGTGGTTGATACATGGTGCATAGCAGATGATTAGAGATGGTCCATCATAGCTTTCAGCTTCTTTCATAGCTTTTATTGTTTGGTTTTGATTTGCTCCCATAGCAACTTGTGCTACGTAAACATATCCGTATGAAGTCATCATTAGACCAAGGTCTTTCTTTCTAACCTTTTTACCAGATGCAGCAAATTGTGCTACTGCTGATAATGGTGTAGCTTTAGATGATTGTCCACCTGTATTTGAATAAACTTCTGTATCAAATACTAAGATATTGATGTTTTCTCCACTTGCAAGTACGTGGTCAACTCCACCAAATCCAATATCATAGCTCCATCCGTCTCCACCGAAAATCCAAACTGATTTTTTAATCATATAATCTTTTAGTGTATAAATTTTATGAAGTAAATCTTTAGCTTTTTCATCGCTTATTGATTTAGCTTTATCTTCAAGGTTAAGGATTTTAGCTGTAGCTTCTTTAGATGCTTTAACATCTTCATTTCCTTCTAACCATGCTTTAAATGCTTCGCTTAGTTCAGAATCTAATCCAAGTTCGTTAAATTCATTCATGTAAGTTTCAAGAAGTAATTTGTTTGAATCAGCTGCAAGTTTCATACCATATCCATATTCAGCTGCATCTTCAAATAATGAGTTACCCCAAGCTGGACCTTGTCCGCAAGCATTTGTTGTATAAGGTGTTGCTGGTGCTGAAGCTCCCCAAATTGATGAACATCCTGTAGCGTTAGCTATATACATTCTGTCACCGAATAATTGAGTAACAAGTTTAGCGTATGGAGTTTCTCCACAGCCTGCACAAGCTCCTGAGAACTCAAGTAATGGTTGTTTAAATTGAGATCCTTTTAATGTCATTGGATCCATAACGTCTTCTTTGTATCCAACTTCTTCGTGTGCGTATTCCCAATTATCTTTTTCTTTTTCAACTTCTTCTTCGAAAGGTTTCATTAGAAGAGCTTTCTTTGGAGCTGGACATACATCAGCACAGTTTCCACAACCTGTACAATCAAGTGGTGAAACTTGGATTCTGAAATCATATCCATCCATTCCCTTACCAATAGCTTTCTTTGTTTCAAATCCTTCTGGTGCATTAGCTTTTTCTTCTTCTGTTACTAAGAAAGGTCTAATTACAGCGTGTGGACAAACATATGAACATTGGTTACATTGGATACAATTGTCAATTTGCCATTCTGGTACATTAAGAGCAATTCCTCTTTTTTCGTATTGAGTTGTACCTGGTTCAAAGTCTCCGTTTGTTCTATCTTTGAATACTGAAACTGGAAGGTCATCTTCTTTTTGTTCAATCATTGGTTTAACAATGTCTTTGATGAATTCTGGAAGTTCTTTTTCTTCTTTAACTTCATCTTTTGCATCTTTCCAAGATTCTGGAACATTTACTTTAACTACTGCGTCAATTCCTTTATCAACTGCTTTGTAGTTCATGTTTACTATATCATCACCTTTGTGACCATAAGCTTTAACTATAGAATCTTTTAAGAATTTAACTGCTTGATCTATTGGAATTACATTTGCAAGATTAAAGAATGCTGATTGCATAATCATATTTGTTCTTGAACCTAATCCAATATTTTCAGCAATATGTGATGCATCAATTATATTAAAGTCAATATTGTGTTCAGCAATATATCTTTTCATATTTGCTGGTAGATGTTCTTCTAAATCTTCTTCTGACCAAGGACAGTTTAGTAAGAATGTACCACCATCTTTAAGTCCAGCTAATAAGTCATATTGATGAACGTAAGCTGGTTTTGAACATGAAATAAAGTCAGCTTCGTCTAATAGGTAGGTTGATCTAATTGGATTTTTACCAAATCTTAAGTGAGATACTGTAAGTCCACCAGATTTTTTAGAATCGTAGTCAAAATATCCTTGAGCATACATGTCTGTATTATCTCCGATGATTTTAATAGCTTGTTTATTTGCTCCTACAGTTCCGTCAGATCCGAATCCCCAGAATTTACATCTGCTTGTTCCTTCTTGTCTGATTCTTAAGTCAGTTCTTTCAAGAGATTTAAATGTTACATCATCAACTATTGAGATTGTGAAGTCATCTTTAATTTCACCTTCAAGATTTTTAAATACTGCTTCAATATCTGCAGGTATTGTATCTTTTGATGAAAGACCATATCTACCACCTATTATTTGTGGTTTATCTTCAACATCATAATAAGCTGATTTAACATCTAATAGTAATGGTTCTCCAATTGAACCTTTTTCTTTTGTTCTATCTAAAACAGCAATTTTCTTAACTGTTTTTGGTATAGCTTTTAGTAAGTGATCTTTTGAGAATGGTCTGAATAAATGAACTTCAACCATACCTACTTTTTTACCATCTTCTACTAATTTATCAATTGCTTCTTCAGCTGCTTGACAAACTGAACCCATAGCTACGATGATTTCTTCTGCATCATCTGCACCATAGTAATTGAATAATCCGTAATTTGTACCGATTAATTCATTAATTTTATTCATGTAGTTTTCTGTTATACCAATTATATTTGTATAAGCTGGGTTTGAAGCTTCCATTCTTTGGAAGAAAATATTCTTTTCAGCTGTACCAATAGTTTTTGGTCTTTCTGGATTTAATGATTCGTTTTTAAATCTATCTACTGCTTCATAATCTACTAATGGAGCTAAATCATCATAATCCCATACTTGGATTTTTTGAATTTCGTGACTTGTTCTAAATCCATCAAAGAAATTACAGAAAGGTATTCTTCCTTCAATAGCTGCTAAGTGAGCAACTGGTGATAAGTCCATAACTTGTTGAACTGATCCTGAACATAGCATAGCAAATCCTGTTTGTCTTGCTGCCATAACGTCAGAATGGTCACCGTAAATTGAAAGTGCGTGAGTTGCTAAAGTTCTAGCTGCAACATGGAAAACACCTGGTAATCTTTCTCCAGCAATTTTGTACATATTTGGGATCATTAATAATAATCCTTGACTTGCTGTATATGTAGTAGTAAGTGCTCCTGCTGCAAGTGCGCCGTGAACTGCTCCTGCTGCACCAGCTTCTGATTGCATTTCTTTTACTTGAACTGGTCTACCAAATACGTTTTTTCTACCATTTGCTGCCCAAACATCTACTGCTTCAGGCATTGGTGATGAAGGTGTAATAGGATAGATTGTTGCTACATCTGTAAACGCATAAGATACGTGAGCAGCTGCAGTATTACCATCCATAGTCTTCATAGCTCTTTTAATTGTCATTTAAGACCTCCTAAAAATTATATGAATCAATTATCGTTAACACTATTTTAAGTATAAACATTTTTACATCATTAGTCAAGTTAATATCAAATATTTTCACAAGCTAATTTTCATTGCTAGAATCTTTAAATAAATTATCGGTCATAACTTTTGCTGCATTATAGCCCATTGATTTTTCTCTTTGATTCATAGCAGCTACTTCTATAATCATGGCTAAATTTCTTCCAGCCCTTACTGGAATTAATATTTTTGGAATTTCTACATTTAGTATTTCTGTAAAATGATCATCAAGTCCAAGTCTGTCATATTCATAATCTTCTCTCCAATGTTCAAGTTCAATTACTAAATCGATTTCTGTTGAAACTTTTACAGAACCTGTTCCATATAATCTTCTTACATCAACAATTCCAAGACCCCTAATTTCTGTATAGTGCCTAATATTTTCTGGTGCTTGTCCAACAACTTTATTGTCATAAGCTGCCAATTCTACTACATCATCTGCAACCAACCTGTGTCCTCTGTTTACAAGATCAAGTGCAGTTTCACTTTTTCCAACAGAACTTTCTCCAAGAATTAAAACTCCCACACCAAAAACTTCCAATAATTCGCCGTGAACTTGAGTTCTATCTGCAAAAATATATTCTAATTCTTGAGAAATTATTGATGTTAATTTTGTTGTTGGTAACTTTGATCTTAAAATTGTTATATCGTAATAATCTGCTAAATCTAAGATATCTTTTGGAAGACCTGCATTGTATGAAAATAATATAGCTGGCATTTTATAAGATAAAATCCCCCTAAATCTTTCATATTGCATTTTATTATCAAGGCTTGTTAGGTAAGTGTATTCTACACTACCAATAATTTGCAGCCTTTTGTATGGAAATTCCTCTAAATATCCTGTAAGTTGTAGACCTGGCCTATTGATATCTGGGCTTTGCAAAATAACTTCATCATAATCTGTCGATTTATGAACTATTTCAAGGCGCAAAATATCAACTACATAACTTAATTTTACACTTTTTTGTTTTTCCATCTTTTCCTCTTTAATTATTCAATTTGAAATATTTTATTATTTCAAGAGCCTGATTTTCTCCAATCAAATCTACTTCCAGCAATTGTTCAAGGCTTGCTTTTTTTATATTTTTCACACTTTTAAAATGCCTCAAAAGATTTTCTTTTTTTCTTTTTCCTATCCCATTAATATTATCGAGCTCAGATTTTTTCATTGTTTGACCCATTAATTTTCTGTGATAGTTTATGGCAAATCTGTGAGCTTCTTCTTGAATTTCATAGATTAATTTGTAAACTGGATCTCGCTTTTTAATTGGTATTTCTTCATTTTCATAGATAATCGCTCTTGTTGTATGCTTGTCATCTTTTACAAGTCCTGCAACTTCTATTGAAAAATTTAATTTTTTTAAGACTTTTTTGGCAGATTTTACTTGGCCCTTGCCTCCGTCCATCAAAATTAAATCTGGCAATTTTCCAAACCCTGTATAGGTGTTATTATTTTTAATCTCTTTTTTTGCCCTTTGAAATCTTCTGGTAAGAACTTCTTCAAGTGAATGATAATCATCTGGTCCTACTATAGTTTTTATTTTAAATTTTCTATACTCTTTTCTTTCAGCTATCCCATTTTGAAATACAACCATTGATCCAACTGATTGAACCCCTGATGTATTTGAAATATCGTATGCTTCAATCCTATTTATAGCTTTTAAATTTAAAATTTCTTTTAGTCCGTTTAAACCAGAATGTTTTTTTCTTTCTTTTTCTTCAAGTCTTTTTTCATATTTTCTCATCATATCGCTTGCATTCCTGTAAGCCATATCAACTAAGTCTTTTTTGTTTCCAAGTTTTGGGCAAGTTATATTTACTTTCTTTCCTTTTTTATTTTCAATAAATGATTTTAAAAGCTTTTGATCTGAAGGCATGGTTCTAACCAAAATTTCTTTTGGTATATACATTAAATTTAGGTAAAACTGTTTCATAAATGATGACATAATATCGGCATCATTTTCCCTATAATCATCTTTGATTATAAAGTGTTCCCTATCTACAATTTTCCCATCTCTCATAAAAAATACCTGCATGGTAACATAAAAAATTCCCTTGGACATGGCTATTATATCCATATCGTCTCCATTTGTAGTTGTGACTTTTTGTTTTTGAGAAATGGTTGATAAGGCTCTGTGATAGTCTCTGTATTTTGCTGCATTTTCAAAGTCCAAGCTCTCACTTGCCTTATTCATTTTTTCTATTACTAAATTTGGTATATGGTCTGATTTATTTTCTAGAAATGCTCTTATTTTTTTTATATTTTCCAAATACTCATTTTCATTTTCTTTTCCAATACAAGGAGCCTTACACCTGTGTATATAATAATTTAGGCAAGGTCTATCTAATTTTTGACCCTTGTCGAAATTTAAATTACAAGTTCTAAATGGATAAAGGATGTGAAATAATTCTATAACATCATTTACAGCATAAGCATCAGGATAAGGGCCGAAGTAAAAGCCCTTATCTTTTTTTACATTTCTTACCTTTTGTATTCTTGGAAATTTTTCATTTGTGATTTTTATATATGGGTACTGCTTATCATCTCTTAAAACAATATTGTATCTCGGCCTATTTTTCTTTATTAGATTTGATTCTAATACAAGAGCCTCGACCTCATTTTCTACAATTATATATTCAAAATGATCTATATGACTTACCATGGCAAGGACTTTTCTGCCCTTATTTTTGTTGTTGTCAAAGTATTGGCTTACACGTTTTTTTAAATTTATAGCCTTTCCAACATAGATTATTTCATCTTGGCTATTTCTCATTATATAAACGCCTGGTAGGTCTGGTAACTCTTTTAGTTTTTCTTTTATTTGATTATTCATCAAATTTCTTTACAACTTTCTTTTAAATATTCTAAATCTGATCCTTCAAGATATGGAGATAAGACATCTTGGCATTTTTTATTGTAGGTATTAATCCATTCTATCTCCCACTTATCAAGCATTTCCATATTTATTGGTCTAGTATCTATTGGGACATAGGTTAGACATTCAAATTTCATGAATTTACCAAATTCATTTTCCAAATCTTTTTTTACATAAACTTCACTTTCAATTCTTACCCCGTGTTTATTTGCTATATATAAACCTGGTTCTATTGAAGTTGTCATATTTTCTAATAATTCTACGTCATTAAATTGAGAAATATTATTTGGACCTTCGTGAACTGTTAGGCTAAATCCAACTCCATGGCCTGTTCCGTGGAAATAATCTTTACAAGCCTTCCACAATGGATATTTTGCAATTGCATCTAGTCTTTGTCCCTTTGTTTTTTCTTTAAATCTTGCACTCATCAAAGCTATGTGAGATTTTAAAACAAGAGTATAATTTTCTTTTTCTTCTTCTGTAAGCTCTCCAAGGGCAATTGTTCTTGTTATATCTGTAGTTCCTTCTTTGTAATGAGCTCCTGAATCAACCAACAAGAGTGATTTTTCTTCTAAAGTTTTTGATGAAAGTGATGTTGGTTCATAATGAACAATGGCCCCATTTTCTTTGTAGCCTGCAATTGTTTCAAAGGAGTCTTCTATATATGTTTCGTTTTCTTTTCTTATATCTTGCAATTTTTTGCTAGCTATAAGCTCTGTCAAAGATCCTGTACTTGTTCCAACTTCAACCCAATTGAAAAATTTAACAAGACTTACTCCATCAATAATATAGGCTTTTTTCTCATTTTCTATTTCTGTATCATTTTTTACAGCCTTCATTTGAGTTGAGATATTTATTCCGCTTGTAATTCTAACATTTGAATTAATTGAATCAAAAATTGCTACATTTGTTCTTTCTGGATCTATATAAATCCTATTTTTGCCCTTTATATTTTTTAATAAAGTATAAATATAATCATAGGAATGAACTTTTACCTTATTTTCTTTTAGATATTCTAAAACTTCATCGTCAAGTTTGTCTTGGTCTATGCAAAGATGAATTTCATCCATTGAAACCAACAAATATGATAAAACTACTGGTGTAAACCCGATGTCATTTCCCCTAATATTTAAAAGGTAGCAAATATCTTCTGGAGAGCCAATAAAATTATAGTCGCAATCTTTTTTCTTAAGTTCTTCTCTAAGTCTATTTATTTTTGATTCTAGGCTTTCTCCAACATATTTTAAATCATAAATCCAAACTTTTTCTTTTGGAAGGCTTGGTCTATCTTCCCAAATTTGAGAAATATAGTCTAAATCATAAACCAAGGCGCGTGATCCCATATTTTCACTTAAAGATTTATAATCTTTAACAGAATAACAATTTCCATCAAAACCAATTTTTCCAAATTCTCCTACTTCTTCTAGCAAAAATTCTTCCATAGTAGGATCTTCTTCAAAGCCTTGTTTATAAAATTCAAATTCGGAAAATTTCAATTCGTTTTCAGCTTGCAAAAAATATCTAGAATCTGTCCAAAGTCTTGCCTTATCTTTTGTAACAACACAAACTCCAGCAGAACCTGTAAAACCTGAAATATATTCACGAGTTTTGTAATAATCACTGATATATTCTGATTGGTGAGGATCAGAAGTATTTATAATATATGCATCTATTTTTCTAGCAGCCATTAGCTCTCTAAGCTTTTCTAGTCTTTGATTAATATTCATAATTTCTCCTTTAATTTTTATCTTATAAATTATTATACCATTGTTAGAAAATTTAAGAAAAAATATAAAATTGATTTTTTCAATCTCTTTATATATAATTAATAATGCTAAATAAAGAATAAAAAAGAGAGAGTGATTAAATGAAATTAGGAATAGTTGGCCTACCAAATGTGGGCAAATCAACTTTATTTAATGCTATTACAAAAGCTGGAGCAGAAATTGCAAATTATCCTTTCTGTACAATAGATCCAAACGTAGGACTTGTAAATGTTCCAGATTATAGAGTTGATTATCTTGCAAAAATGCACAATTCAAAAAAAATCGTACCAGCAGCTATAGAATTTTATGATATAGCAGGACTTGTAAAAGGAGCAAGCAAGGGCGAAGGATTGGGAAATAAATTTTTGTCAAATATCAGAGAAACTGATGCGATTGTTGAAGTTTTACGTTGTTTTAATGATCCAAATGTAACCCATGTTGACGGAAACATCGATCCACTAAGAGATATTGAAACAATAAATTTTGAACTTATACTTTCAGACCTTGAACTTGTTGAAAAAGTTTTGGCAAAAAGAGAAAAAGTTGCAAAATCAGATAAATCAGCAAGAAGTGAAGTTGAATTATTAAAAAGAATAAAAGAAGTTTTGGAAGAAGGAAAATCTGCCAGAGTTTTAAATTTACACGATGAGGAAAAAGCTCTTCTTAAAACTTACCAACTTCTTTCAACAAAACCAATTATATATGTTTGTAATGTAGATGAAACAGACGTTGCAGATAATGGAGATAATAACGAATTTGTTCAAAAAGTTAGAGAATTTGCCAAAGAAGAAAATGCCCAAGTTTCTGTAGTAAGTGCAAAAATAGAACAAGAAATTTCAGAGCTTGAAAGTGATGAAGAAAAGAAAGAATTTTTGAAAATGATCGGTCTTAATGAATCTGGTTGCGATCAAGTTATAAAAGATTCTTACAAAACATTAAATTTAATTTCATTTTTAACAACTGGAGAAGATGAAACAAGGGCTTGGACAATTACAAATGGAACAAAGGCGGTTGACGCTGCTGGAAAAATCCACACAGATATACAAAGAGGTTTTATAAAAGCAGAAATCGTAAGTTTTGATACCCTTAAAGAATATGGTAATATGACGAAAGTTAAAGAGCATGGTCAACTTCGTATGGAAGGAAAAGATTATGTTATGAAAGATGGAGATATTACCAACTTCAAATTCAATGTTTAGGTGAAATATGAAAAAACAAGCAAAACTTATTGTTCACACAGGTTCAATGTTTTCTGGAAAAACCACTTCCCTATGGCGTGAATTGTATAGGATGAAAATTGCAGGCTATAAAACTGTAGCCTTTAAACCATCAGTAGATTCAAGGCACAAAGACGAAAAAATTATAAGCCACGATAATCTAGAGCTTGATGCAATAAAAATAGAGTCTGTAAAAGAAATTTTAGAATATGCACAAAACAATGAAATTGATGCAATAGGAATTGATGAAGTTCAATTTTTTCCAGACCATCCATCAAAAATTGTTGAATATTTTATAAAACTTATGCAAAATCACATTACAATTGTTGTATCTGGTCTTGATATGGATTATAAGGCAAGGCCTTTTGAAATTGTAAAAGAATTAATGCCAATAGCTGATGAGTTAATAAAACATCATGCAATTTGTGCATCATGCGGTGAAGATGCTTGGGTTTCATTTAGAAAATCTTACAATGAAGATAGGATTGAAATAGGCGCCCAAGATTCCTACGAACCCTTGTGTAGATCATGCTTCAATAGAAAAATGAAAGATAGAGAAAAAAATAAAAATCAAATTTCACTAGATCAAATTTAACTACTCATTTTGAGTAGTTTTATTTTTTAAAAATTTTATATTTACAAACAAAAAAGGCTGCTGTTTATAGCAACCTTTTTTTATTTATAAAATTATTATCTTTCAACTACTAGAGCTGTTCCCATTCCTCCACCTATACAAAGTGTAGCGAGTCCTTTTTTAGAATCTCTTTTTTCCATTTCGTATAAAAGTGTTGTAAGAATTCTTGCTCCTGATCCTCCGATTGGGTGACCTATTGCAATTGCTCCACCGTTTACATTTGTTTTTTCTGGATCAAATCCCATTTCATTTCTTACAGCATATGATTGAGCTGCGAAAGCTTCGTTTGATTCAACTAAGTCGAGATCTTCAACTTTCCATCCTGCTTTTTCAAGAGCTTTTTTACTTGATGGAATTGGACCAGTTCCCATAACTTTTGGATCAACTCCTGCAGATGCATAGCTTACGATTGTAGCTAGTGGTTTAACTCCTAATTCTTTAGCTTTTTCTTCACTCATAACTACAAGACAAGCTGCTCCATCGTTGATTCCTGATGCGTTAGCTGCTGTAACTGTACCATCTTTTATAAATGCTGGTCTTAATTTAGAAATTCCTTCTTGTGTTACACCGTCTCTTATATATTCATCATCTTCAACTACTGTAACATTTCCTTTTCTATCTTTAATTTCTACTGGAGCGATTTCATCTTTAAATCTTCCTTCAGCACGAGCTTTGCTTGCTCTTTGTTGACTTACTGCTGCAAGATCATCTTGCATTTCTCTAGTAATTCCATATTCTTTAGCTACGTTTTCAGCTGTAACTCCCATGTGATAGTCATTATAAACATCCCAAAGACCGTCAGTAATCATTTCGTCAACAAATTTTTTGTTGCCCATTCTTGCTCCCCATCTAGCTTCATTTGATAAGAATGGAGCATTTGACATTGATTCAGATCCACCTGCTAATACTACATCAACATCTCCTGCTAAAATCATTTGAGCTGCTAATGAAACTGTTCTAAGACCTGATCCACAAACTTTATTGATTGTCATAGCTGGAGTTGTAATAGGAATTCCTGCACCAAGTGAAATTTGTCTAGCAACATTTTGTCCAAGTCCTGCTTGTAAAACGCAACCTAAAACAGTTTCTTCAATATCTTCTGGTTTGATTCCTGCTCTTTCGATAGCTGCTTTAGCTGCAACTACTCCTAAATCTACAGCACTTTTTGTTTTTAATGCTCCACCAAAGCTTCCAACTGGAGTTCTAGCTGCACTTGCAATTACTACTTTTCTTGTCATAATTTCCCCTTTCAAATTTATATCTGATAATTTGTTATTTTAACTTACAATATAATTATAACATGTAGTTAAAAATTTATCAAACATTTCTCAAAATTTTATTTTGGATTTTGAAATCCTTTTTCTTTTGTATCTACTTACAATAAAAATATACAGGATTATAAAAAATTTGCAAAAATTTAAATAAAAAAACATCCAAAAATTTGGATGTAAAAATTATTTATTTTTATTTAATTTTAAATACAAGCTTGTAATTATTATAGTTACAAGTACTGGTACTACCCATGGAAAATCTACTATATTTAAAGAAATTATTTTTACAAATCCTTTTAATATTGATTCTAAAGATTTTAATATTGAAATATTTACATTAAACATATCTGATAAAATTTCCATCAAGTTAACAAAAGCATCTATAAAAGAAACTATTGCAACTACAAAAAATGAATTTCTTATTACAAGTTTACTTATATGATCTTTTCCAATCAAGTTAAATATAACCAAGATAACTGCTAAAGGATAAACAAATTGTAAAAATGGTCCTGTTAATCTGATTATTGATTCTACTCCCAGAGCTGAAAGTATTAATGAAACCAAAGCTATTACTATTGCAAAAAATTTATATGAAACTTTGTTTTTTGAAAATTCGGCAAATATATTTGATATAGATGAAATCAAACCTATTGATGTTGTAAAACATGCCATTATAATTGCTGCTATTAAAACAAATTTACCCTTATTTCCTAGAACTTGTTCAGCTATAAAATTTAACAAGCTTACTCTTGAATCTGTATCTATACTAGTTGAAACACTTGCTCCCAAAAATGTCAAAGAAACATAAACAAAAGCAAGACCCAAAACTGCAATTAATGATGCTTGGATTGTTTTTTTCAAAAGTTCGTTTTTGTATCCTTTTTTTATAACACTTTCAACAATAATTGGTGTGAAAGCAAGAGCTGCCAAAGCATCCATAGTATTGTATCCTTCAAGCATTGAATCGGAAAATATTTTTCCTTGACTCAAATTAATTTCTTTTATTTGCCCAATTGGATTTACTACTCCAAATATTATCATTATTAATAATGAAATTAATAAAATCGGTGTTAAAAACTTACCTATCAAATCTACAACCGAGTTTTTTGACAAGGCTAAAAATAAGGATAGGCCAAAAAATATCATTGTAAAGACAAAAATATTTATATTAAATCCTGCAGATTGAACCATTTCAAAACTTGTTGCAGCCGTCCTTGGTATTGCTCCAAGAGGTCCAATGCAAAGAGCTATAATTAAAATAATTGCTTTTGAAAGTTTATTTCCTGCAAGGGAAGTAAAAGTAAAAATATTTCCATGTCTTTTTGCCATACTAACTACAGCCAATAAAGTTAGCCCCACACCTACAATTGTAAAGGCAACTGATGCCAATAACCACTTATCTCCATAAGTATATCCCAACATTGGTGGAAAAATTAAATTCCCCGCTCCAAAAAACATTGCAAATAATGCAAATCCTATAACTAATATATCCATAAGTCCCCCTCATTTATTTTATATTTTACCATTTTTTTAATTACTTATTAAGTCTTTTCTAAAATTTTTTTCATATTTTTTTATATTTATTTGCAAATCATGAGATTTCCTTATTGGTATTTTTGTTAATTATAAATTTGAAAACATTTTATTTTGTATTTTTATTATTTATTTTCACTTATTTACTTTATTTTGGTATATTTTATCTTTTTGAAAAAAATTATTTTTTATAAAAAAATAGGAGATTTCTCTCCTATCAGACTGTCGACAAAGTATACAAATCCTCACGCTAAGAATATCATACGGAAAAAATTGATTTGATTTCAAATTTAAAAATTCGACAAAAATCGCATTGTTTGAGCGTTAGCGAGTTTACGATTTTAGAATTTTAAAATTTAGAAATCACCAATTTTGGAAGTCAGATATTCGTGCTTGAGGATTTGTATACGCTCTAATAGGAGATTTCTCTCCTATTTGTATGCTTCTATAAATTTTTTATCTTCTTCTGTTAAAGAAAACTTGTTTTGGTCAGTTATTATTTCTGCCCCATCTTTTCTTATAACAAGTTGGTGTTCAAATTGTGAACAAACTGAACCATCTTTGGTTCTTGCTGTCCATCCATTTGCATCCATTTTTGATTTCCAATCGCCTACAGCAATCATAGGTTCGATTGTAAATACCATATTTTCTTCTATCCTAGGACCAAATCCTTTTCTTCCGTAGTGTGGAACTTGGGGATCTTCGTGCATTTCTTTGCCTATGCCGTGTCCAATAAAATCTCTTATTACTGAAAATCCATTTTCGCCTTCAACGTATTCTTGGATAGCGTGGCCTATATCGCCTATTCTATTTCCTGGTTTTGCAGCTTCTATTCCTTTGTAAAGAGCTTTTAAATTTACATCAACTAATCTTTCATTTTCTTCGCTTAATTTCCCAATTTTGTAGGTCCAACATGAATCAGCAAGTCCACCCTTGTAATCAATAACATTATCTATTGAAACTACATCTCCTTCTTTTAATTTATAATCTGAAGGAAATCCATGGCAAATTTCATCATTTACAGATATACAAAGTGTATATGGAAAGCCTTGATAACCTAATTGAGCTGGTCTTGCATTTTTGTGCTTGATAAATTTATTAGCAAATTCGTCAAGATATTTTGTGGTAATTCCGGCTCTTATAATTTCTTTTATTGCAAGGTGTGTTTGGCAAAGAATTTCTGAAGCCCCATACATTTTTTCTATATCGTTTTGTGTATAAAGTCTTATCATTAAAATTCCTTCTATATTTTATAATTCTTTTTGGGCAATAAATTGGAATTTTTCTTGATCTAATTTTACATCAACATCCCAATTTGAATTTATAGAAATATCTTTTGTTAATTGGTCAAAATAATACATTACAATTCCTGCATCTACTAAATTTGCTTCATCTTTGTAGTCTTCTAGATATAATTTTACAAGATTATCAATCAAAACAAATCTCCATGGTTGTGAATTGTATGATGATGGTGCAAATCTTAGGTATGAGAATAAATCATCAAGTCCTCTTTGAGATAATTCTTCAACGCTTGCTTTGTGATCAAGGCTATCAATAAATACAAATTCATTTATTCCTTTTCTATCATCATATCTGTGTTCTCTTACTTCTTCTTTTGAAGCTTCACCGATTGCAAGAATAGACATGATTTTTCCTTCAGCATTTACAAAAGCTGATTTTAAAATATCATCACTTACTCCACTTACTGTAATATAGCATGAGCCTAGTCCCTCTTCTTCTAATTTTGTAATTAATTCTTCAAGACCATAAGCTCCTTTTACTAGGGCATTTTTGTTTTCGTTTTTAATTTCAAGTCCAACATATAATGGAGCCTTAATCATAACTCCCTTGTAACCTGCATTTCCTTTTAATTTGAAATAAACTTCTTCGCCTTTTTTATTTACTTGATAGTTAAGATCGCTTTCACCAAATCTATTTTGAATTTCTGTAATTATTTGGTAAATCTTTTTGATTTTTGTTTCATCTACATCTTGATCTTTAAAATCTCTTGTAGAAGTTCTAGTTTTTAAAAAATTTGTAGTTAACATAATTCCTCCCATTTTTAATATTATACCTTAAATAGACAATTGTTAAATGAATCTATTGGCAAATGCTAAGCAAATTCTTATACTTATATGATAAAATATAAATATGAAATTTACAAGCAAACAATTACAAGCAGCAAATCATTTGGATGGTCCCATGTTGGTTTTAGCAATTCCAGGATCTGGAAAAACAACCATGCTTTTAGAAAGGATTAAAATTTTATCCAAAAATATTGATCCTTCACATATTTTAAATTTAACTTTTTCTAAAACTCAGGCTAGGGATATGGAAGTAAGATTTGATGGAAAAAAATCAAACTTTATGACCATTCACGCTTTTTGCTATCTTATAATTAGAAATTATTTAAAAAAATATAATAGAGAAGTAAAGCTTATTGAAGATGAAAAAATTTATAATAAATACAATCTTGTGGGTGAAATTTATAAAAAGATTAATAATAAAAAAATTTCAAAAGAAGATTTGAATTTGTTTTTCCAAAAAACATCTTTCATGAAAAACTCCCTCCTTGATCCTTCTTATCTTGACCAAGTTGAAATTTCAAATATCAAAAAAATTTATTTTGAATATGAAAAAGTAAAAAAGGAAAAACACCTTTTAGATTTTGATGATATGCAAGTTTTAGCCTTAAAATTATTGGAAGATAAGGCATTACTCAAATCTATAAAAAATAAATACAAATATTTTCAACTTGATGAGGGCCAAGATACCTCCCTTTTGCAATTTAAAATTCTAGAAAAAATTGTTTGGCCTGAAAATAATCTTTTGATTGTTGCTGATGATGACCAATCTATTTATTCTTTTAGGGCAGCTGATCCAAAATACCTTTTAAATTTTAAAAATATATATAAGGATGCCAAAATTTTAAACCTTGACACAAATCACAGGTCTTGTGAAAATATAGTAATTTTAGGGGAAAATTTTATAGGGCAAAATAAAGATAGGTATAAAAAAACTTTCATAACTTCTAGAAAAATCCCTGGACAAATTAAAATCAAAACTTTTTCTGATTTTAGCAAGGAATATACCTATATATTAGAAAATATTGATAAAAATGAAAACACTGGGATTTTATTTAGAAATAATATATCTGCAATTTCTTTAATTTCATATTTTTTAGAAAATAATATAGATTTTACAATAGGATCAAATATTATTGATTTTTTTGAATCTAAAATTTTTATTGATATGGTAAATATAATTAAATTTTCAGAAGATTTTTCAGATGTCGAGATTTTTTCAGATATTTATTATAAAATCGTAACCTACTTATCAAAAGAAGATATTGAAAAATTAAGGTATAAGGCTATTAATGAAAATATTTTTGATTTTTATGAAAATTCTCAAATTGAAGATTTCAAAAAAGATAGTCTTTTTAATATTGAAAAGAAATTAATCCATATAAGAAAACTTCCAATAGACAAAAAAATCTCCTTTATTTACAAAAGTCTCTCTTATAATTCTTATATAAATATGATAAGTCGAAAATACGATGAAGAAACTATAAACAAGGATATTTATATAGAAAGTTTAATGTATTTTTCCAAATCTTGCAAAAATCTTGAAGAAATTTATGAAAAAATTGACCTAATCGAAAAAAAGTCAAAATCTTTAAAAGAATCTAATATAAAACTCTCAACAATTCATTCCTCAAAAGGGCTTGAGTATGATAAAGTTTTTATAATTGACTTGGTTAAAAATGAATTTCCTATTATTTTGGATGGAGAAGATTATTTGGAAAGACTTGAAGAAGAAAGAAGAATTTTTTATGTTGGTCTTACAAGGGCAAAAAACAGTCTTTACTTGTTGACTCTAAAAAAACGAAACAAAAAAAGTGTAGATCCGTCAATTTTTTATAAAAATAGCCAAGAAATAATAAAAAATAGCCTTGGACCAAAGAAATAAATTCTTTGATCCAAGGCCTCTATTTATAAATTTTATCCAAAATTCCATTTAAATATGCCAAAACTATCCCATAATTTGTCATGGGAATATTTTTTTCTTTCGCCATTTTTATTCTTTCTATGACGTATTTTTTATTAAACATACAAGCTCCACATTGGATTATAAGATCATATTTTTCAATATCTTCAAAATCCTCTCCTCTTGTAAAGTCTATTTCTATATCCTTATATTTTTTCTTTAAAAGTTTTGGAATTTTTACTGTTCCTATATCTTCAGTCATTGGTGGATGGGAACAAGCTTCTGCTATTAGAATTTTTTTTGCTCCTTGGTCAAGTTTTTTGACTGATTCTACATAATATTTTATATCTCCCTTAAAGGCAGAAAATAAAACTGAAAATGAAGTAAGTTTTATATCCTTATCCAAAATATTATAAACCTCTTTAAAATATTGGGAATCAGTTATAACAAGGTCTGGTTTTTTCTTAAATGAATTTAAAGTATTTTCTAAATTTTCAAGATTTGTTGAAACTGCCGTAGCATTTTTGTCTATAATTTCTCTTATAGTCATAACTTGTGGCTTTATTAGCCTAAATTTTGGTGCTTCAGCATCTTGAGGAATTACCAATAAAACCAAATCATTAGCCTTTACAAGATTTTTTGTTATAGTCTTATCTTCAATTTCAAATTTTGACCTAATTTTTTCAAAAAATTTCTCCCTATCATCCTTTTTATTCAAATTTATAAGCAAAGGATCAAGGCTTTCAAATTTTTCAAAAATATTTTTCCCAATTTCCAAATCCTGCTTGCTTGCAATGAATAAAATATTTTTATGCTTATTTTTTAAATCCAAAAGCTCGTCAATTTCATCATCTATTGATAACAAATACAAAATCACATCGGCTTTTTCGATTGTCTTTTTTGTTTTTGAAATTCTTTTCTCATATAAACTTGTATCATCATCAAAACCTGCAGTATCATAAAATAAAACTGGACCAAAATCGTGGATTTCCATGGATTTTTTTATGGGATCTGTTGTTGTTCCCTTATTGCTTGAAACAATTGAAACATCTTGGTCACTAATAAAATTTAAAAAAGAAGATTTTCCTGAATTAGTCTTGCCCAACAAAACAAAGCTAAGTCTTTCTGAATTATATGCTATCATACGTGTATATCTCTTTTTCCATCTCTAATTTGATCAAGCCATTTTTTTGTATTTATACGGAGTTTTTCATTTTCAATTTTTTCAATTTCTCTATCAATTAAGGCCCTTCCATCTTTTCTAGTCTTTTCACTCGCATAATCTGTTAAATACTCATCTAGTGTCAAAATAGCATTTGGTTGGCACATATTTCCAATTCCATAATTTTTAACAATTTTCATGAAGTCTTTGCCGACTCTTCCTTCTCTGTAGCAGGCAGTACAAAATGATGGCAAATAATCCATATTTAATAACCAATCAACAACTTCATCTAGACTTCTATCATCTGCAAGTTCAAACTGATTTGATCCTTCTACATCTCCAATATCATCAGAATAACCACCAACTGTAGTTTTTGAACCTCCAGAAATTTGACTTATTCCAAGATCCAAAACTTTTTCCCTTACTTTTTTGGACTCTCTTGTAGAAATTATCATTCCTGTATAAGGAACTGCAAGTCTTAGGCAAGCTACAATTTTTTCAAACATTTCATCACTCAATGAGTTGTCAAATTCATTCGGATCAATATCATCAGCAGGTTGAACTCTTGGAACTGAAATTGTATGAGGTCCACAATTAAATCTAGCTTCCAAATGTTCTGCATGCATCAAAAGTCCAATAAATTCATATTCATAAGATTCTAGTCCGAACAAAACTCCACATCCAACATCATTAATTCCTGCACTCATTGCCCTATCCATAGATTCTGTGTGATAATCATAATCATGTTTTGGACCAGTTGGGTGGAGCAGTTCATAATTTTTCTTATTATAAGTTTCTTGGAATAAAATATATGTACCAATTTCTGCATCCAATAATTTTTTATAATTTTCTTCTGTAGTTGCAGCTATATTTACATTAACTCTTCTTATTGATCCATTTTTGTGTTTTATAGAATAAATTGTTTTAATTGATTCTAGAACATAGTCAATAGGATTATTTACAGGATCTTCTCCAGTTTCAAGAGCAAGCCTTTTGTGGCCTAAATCTTGGAGAGCTATAACTTCTTTTCTAATTTCATCTTGGCTTAATTTTCTTCTAGGTATTGTTTTATTTTTCGCATGATAAGGACAGTACAAACATCCATTTACGCAATAATTTGATAAATAAAGTGGGGCAAATAAAACTATTCTGTTACCATAAAATTTAAGCTTTAACTTTTTTGCTAAGGAAAATATTTCTTTATTTAAATCATCTTGATTGCAAGAAAGTAGTACAAATGCCTCTTTGTGATTTAAACCATTAGCTTTTTTTGCCTTTTCTAAAATTTCTTTAATTAATTTCCTATCATCTTTGTGCTTTCTACCATATTCCATGGATTCCAAAATCTCTTCGTGATTAATAAATTCTTCCGCATTTTTTGATTTTACATTATAAATAGCCATTTTTTCTCCTTTAAGATTAAAAACCACCCTAAAAGGATGGTTTTGTTAAGTTTTATATTCAGCTTTAAAATTTTCCACTAAACTAAAATTTTTTCAAAAATTTATTAGATTAATTTATCTACAAAACTTATTGTTAATTCTTTCTCATTATATCACAAAATAAATTAATTTTTCCAAAAAATTAAATTTCTCTTCTATTTTCCAAGGCCCTTTCTAAAGTGAGTTGGTCAAAATATTCCAAATTTGATCCAACAGGAATCCCTGATGCAATTTTAGAAACCTTGACATTTTTTCCTTCTAATAAATGAGCCAAAAACAAGGAAGTGGTTTCTCCCTCAATTGTTGAAGAAATCGCCAAAATAATTTCTGTAATATTTTCCTTATCAATCCTATCTAATAATTTATCAATAGATAAATCTTCTGCCTTTACATTATCGGAAGGAGAAATGAGTCCTCCCAAAATATGGTATTTTCCGTGAAAAACTTGTGATTTTTCAATGGCATATAAATTTTTCACATCTTCAATTACACAAATTATACTATCTTCTCTTGAAACATCTTTACAAATTCCACAAACTTCATCTTCTGTTAAATTTCCACAAATTTTACAAGGATGAATTTTGGATTTCACTTCAAGAAGAGCATTTGAAAATTCTTCTACACTGTCGAGATCTTTTCCTACTATACTCATCGCAAGTCTTTCGGCACTTTTTTTACCAATTGTTGGAAGTTTTTGGAATTGCTCAATTAATTTAGTTAAACTTTCAGGATACAAACTCATTACATTAGTCCAGGAATATTAATATTTCCTGTTAATTTTCCCATTTCTCTTTGTGTGTATTCGTCAGCTTTTTTCAATGCATCATTTACAGCTGCAACAACTAAATCTTCGAGCATTTCTGTATCTTCAGGATCAACAACATCCTCATCAATATTAATTTTAACTAATTCCTTTTTACCATTTACAACAGCTTCGATAACCCCGCCACCAGCTGTTGAAGAAAATTCTTTTTCTTCAATTTCTTGTTGGGCCCTTGCCATTTCTTTTTGCATTTTTTGCACTTTTTTCATCATGTTGTTCATATTTCCGCCTGGAAATCCGCCTCTTGCCATAATTTTCTCCTTTATTCTTCAATTATTAAATCATTATCAAAAACTTCTTCTAGTTTTTTTATTACATCATCTTGTGAATCTTTTTTAGATCCTCTTATACTATTATTCTTGTTAGAAATTTTTTTGTCAATAGATGAAACTTTTAGGTCAAATTCTTTTCCTGTAACCGCCTTCAAAATTTCTTTCATTCTTGGCTTGGATTCTTCTAAAAATTGGTAATACAAAACATTAGAATAATAAATTATGAATTTTTCATTTAAAATATCATAATTAAAACCTTCATCTTTAAACATAGCCCTTAAAATTGGTGAGGATGTTGATGAAAGTTCACTTACAAAAAGTTCTTCTTGGTCCTTGTCAAGACTTATACTTTTTTCACTATTTTCTTCTGTTTTTTCTACATTTTCATATTTTTCAATAAGATTTTCATGATCATTTTTTTCTTCTTCTATTATTTTTTTATCATCTGAAATATTATTATTTTCAAAAGATTTTACTAGATTTTCCTCATCCTCTATTTTTTCTTTTTTAATAGGATTAGAATTTTCTTTTACTATAAATTTATCTGGATTTATATTTTCAAATTTTTGATCAACCAATTTATTTATTATGTCGATTATATTTTCTTTTTTTTCTTCTTCTAATTTTTTAAGTCTTGATAGGATATCTTCTTCATCTTTTAAATTTATAAGTCTTAAAATCGCCATTTCCATAAGAAGTGAAGAATTATCAGATAATTTCATCCTATTTGAATATTCATTTAATATTTCAAGATATCCAACTAGCCTTTCTGAAGAAATTTTCTTAATTTTTTCTTTTATTAATTCAAGATAATCTAAATTTTCTATATATTCTTCATTTTGGCTTGTCTTATAAACCATAATATCCCTAAAATATCCAACAAGCCCATCCAATATATCTTCATCATCCTTGTCGTTTTCTCTTAAATAAAAAAGTAAATCCAAGGATTGTTTTTGATTGTAGGAAATTATATTATCAACTAATTTGTCCAAAGATTCAAAATCAACTAAACCTAAAATATTTTCTACATCTTTTAGAGAAAAATAATCTTTTTCTATTGATAAAACTTGGTCCAAAATAGAAAGTGCATCTCTCATTGCTCCCTTTGCTTTTTTTACAATAAGGTCCTTTCCTTCTTCTTGCATAGAAATATTTCTGTCAGACAAAATTATGTCAATTTGTTTAATAATATCATCGCGTCCTATTTTATTAAATTCAAATTTTTGAACTCTTGATAAAATAGTTTTTGGAATTTTTTCAATTTCTGTTGTAGCAAGAATAAAAACTAAATGACTTGGTGGCTCTTCCATAATTTTTAATAAAGCATTGAAAGCTTCTCTTGTAATCATGTGGGCCTCGTCAATAATATAGACCTTGTATTTCAAATTATTTGGTGGATAAACTACAGTTTCTTTTAAATTTCTAATATCATCTATTCTTCTGTTACTTGCAGCATCCATTTCTACAACATCCATAGTAGATTCTTCTTCTATGGATTTACAATTTTCGCACTCGCCACATGGAGATGAATCTTTGGGATTAAGACAATTTATAGCCTTGGCAAAAATTTTTGCACAAGTTGTCTTTCCACATCCTCTTTCTCCAGCAAATAAATATGCGTGAGATATTTGACCAGATTTAATCTGATTTTTTAAAACATTTACAACCCTATCCTGACCCAAAACATCAGAAAATTTTTGGGGTCTGTATTCTCTATATAAAGCTTTTGCCATAATCTTTCCTTTCCTTAAAGATTATACCATAGAGAAAATATTTTTTTACTTTTAAATTTATTTGAATTTTTTTAAAAATAAAGTATAGTTTAAATCTGTAAGCATGGAGAGCTGTCCGAGTGGCTTAAGGAGCACGATTGGAAATCGTGTATACATTGATAGTGTATCAAGGGTTCAAATCCCTTGCTCTCCGCCATGCACTAGATGGGGAGTTAGCGGTGCCCTGTAACCTGCAATCCGCTACAGCAGGATTGAATTCCCAAGTTAGGATTTTAAAATATATAGTCTGCCTCAAATAAGCGGTGTTGATTGATGGGTCTTACGCAATAGGAAACTATGAACCATGTCAGGACGGGAACGTAGCAGCATTAAGTAGATCTTCTTATGTGCCGTAAGGTTACCTGTCATGAGCTGGCTGTTTGAGTAACGTATAAATTTTATTGTACAAGCTTGGGTGTGCTTACATAATATACTCTATAAGGCCTTTTGTTTTTACAAAAGGCTATTTTTTTAAGAAGGAGTAAAAATGATTGGTGAAAAATTAAAAAAATTATTTAATCAACCTACTGCAAATATAATAACTCCAGCAAGTGATGTTGCTGTATTAAGAGAAGATGATACGCTTTTACACGCAATAATTGTTCTTTCAAATCGTGGCTATCAAACTATTCCAGTTCTTGATGACAAGGATAGGGTCAGAGGTTTAATTTCAATTTCAAAAATTGTAATTTCATCAGAAGATGTTACTTTTTTTAATGAAGAAATTCTTACCAAAACCAAGGTCAGCGAAGTTATGGATCAAATTGTCCCAATTTTATTTGACGATTCAGAACTTGAAGATGTTTTAAGGCTTCTAATAAATAATAATTTTATATGTATAACCCACAGAAATGGCTATTTTGTTGGAATAATTACAAGAAAAACAATTTTAGAAAGATTTACAAATATTGCCCATAATTTAGAAAATGAATATAAATTGATTAAAAAATTATAAAAAGAAGCTCTTGCAAAATTTATTATTTGCAAGAGCTTCTTTTATTTTATTCTATATATTCCTGATCCAAAAGCAGGTATAATATTTTTATTTTTTAAATTTTCATCAAAACTTGTCAAAACTGTTTTTGTTTTATCGAGATATTTAATCTTATATTCCAAATCCGTCAAATTAATTATAATTAAATACTCAAAATTTTTAGACTTTCTTTTAAAAGCAAAAAGCGAATAACCTTCAATGTCTAAAATTTGAGTCTTGCTATTTTCTTCATAAAATTCCTTATTATCAAAGAGAAATTTGGAAATTTTCTTATAAAATTTATTAAAATCTTTCTCATTTTGATTTTTTGCTTTAAAATCTATTTTTTTATCAAAACTGTAAGTTTCTAAAGATCCAATTTCATCTTCCATAAAAAGGATTTTTTTAGAATTTAAGGTATAGGTAAGTAAAAATAGGGACTTCAATTGGTCATATTTTTTTTCATCTGAGTGCATTTTCATAGCAAGACTTGCCCCCTCACCCAAACTATCATAATAATTAAAACCAAGAATAAATTTTTTAAAATCTGTCTCAATCAAATTTTTTACAATATTAGAATAATTATATCTTTTATATGGAAAATTTTGCATAATTTTTATTATCTTTGCCATAGTTCTATCATAAATATAGGAAAATCCAAGATTAAAATCTATATCATCATTCCAAATAGAATTATAAAATCCAAGACTTAGTTTATTTAAGTTTTTTATATGGGTATTTATTATTTTGATAAGATCTAACCAATTATGGTTAAAACCTCTAGACTTATCTCCTTGACAAAATATCAAATTTTCTAAATTTATAAAAGATATGCCATCTAGCTTAAATTCATCAAATAAATATGAAATGAAAGATAAAATAAATGATTTAACAATTTTTTTGCTTGGATCTAAATTTATTCTTCCATCATAATTATACAAAATGTCATCATAGTCGTAGTTATACATATTAGAATTATCAAATCTTAATAAATATTTTTCACTTGGATAAAAAGAAGAAATATCCAAATCCATTATTATTCCTATATCATTTTTATGACAGATATCAATAAATAATTTTAACTTTTCTAAATTTAGTAATTTTTCATTATATGAAAAACTGTAAGTAAAAACATCCATTAATTTTACATGAGTAAAGTTATTTTCTTTTACATAAAAAATGAATTTATCAATAGACTTTTCATTTGAAAAAATTTTACCATCAAAATTTCTAAAGTTTATTTCGTAAATATTTAAATTTTTATTTTCTTTAATTTTATAAGAAAATTCAAAAGCCTTATCAAAAACTAATGAATTTTCATATTTTTCATCTGTTAATTTGGAAAATGGATCTAATTTATATGATTTTTTACCATTTTTATCTTCAATTACATATAAATATTTATCATATTCTTTAACATTATTTATAGTTTTTGAAAAAACACCAGTTGAATATTTTCTAAGTTTTTCTTCTTTCCAACCATTAAAGTCACCTACTATGTAAATATTTTTGGCATTTGGACCAAGCGTCCTAAAAATATAAGAATTTTTACTTTTTTTATGATTTCCAAAAAATTTAAAGCCATCAAACGATTCCCCATCTAAATATTTCCTAGTATCCATCTATCTTCCTTTCCATATTTAATATAAAATAATCAGCTTTTAATTCATTATTTATTATATCATATATGTTTCTTATCCCCGGAAATCATCTTGTAGTAAAGTGATTTTTTATGTATAATATAATGTGAATAAAAGAAATAAGGAACAAATTTTATGGAAATTTTAGATAAACACGAAAACGATAACTCAACTATGCAAAGTATCTATCTCAAAGTGCTTTATGCAAAAAAATTTTCCACTTCCAATAATATAAATTCTAGGATTCATTTTCATCCCTTTACGGAATTTTATTTTATTTTAGACGGAAAGGGAAAATTTTCAATTGAAGATAGGGTAATAAATACAAATAAAGATGATTTTTTTATCATCAATTCAAATGTTGGCCACAGTATATACTCAGGAGAAGATGAAAATTTAGTTTATATATCTTTTGGAGTAGACAGTATTTTTGTAAAAAATCTTTTAAATGATGATAATATTGATGAAGATAAATACATTTATAAAAATATAGAAAAAGACCAAGATTATTTTATAAAATCTTTTGATATTATTAATGAAGAATTTAATTCTAACAATATTTTTGCCCAATCAATGGCAAATGCAAAAGCAAGCGAATTTGTAATAACCTTACTTAGAAAATTCGAAGATGAAATAGTTATAACAAACGACATTAAAATCAACAAACAAATTGATTACATAAAAAATTTCATCGATAATAATTACTCAGAAGATATTAAACTTGAAAGTCTTTCAAAAATGGCTTATATGAATAAATTTCATTTAATTGCAGAATTTAAACAATCCTATAGGGTTACCCCTATTGACTATTTAATTTTAAAAAGAATAGAAGTTACCAAAAATTTACTCATAAGTACCAATCATTCAATGGAAGAAATTTCATCAATAGTAGGATTTAATTCTCAATCATATTTTAACCAAGTTTTTAGAAAAAAAGTGGGCTTGACACCTTCCCAATTTAGAAAAAATCATAGAATATAAATTCAAAAAAAATCATTAGCTTAAGCTAATGATTTTTCTATTATTTTAATTCTTCAATTCTAATTCTTTTAATAACTCCATCTTTCATGCTAATTATCTTAAATTTATAAGATCCATATATTAGTCTTGTATTTTCTTTTAATTCGTCTATACCTTCGACCTTAGCTATTTCATAAACTAAACCACCCAAAGTATTTGACATATCTTGAGGTATATCTAGTTTGTAATCTTGTTTTATTTTTTTTACAGTCATAGCTGCCGAATAAGTATTATCAATTTTCGCCATTAAGCTATCATCTTTAACAACAAATTTAATAATAACAAATATTAATCCTATTGATAAAGAACCAACTAAAATATCTATCAAATCAACTGAATATAAAAGCATTTTCCTAGCTATTACAAACAAAATTAAGGTTAGGATTGCCTCATGAGACTTAGTTAAAATCATCTCAATAAGCTCAATTCCTACAACCAATAAAAGTGCAAACTTTAAAAATTCATTTAACAGGTCATAATTTTGTTTAAAATCCGAAGCCTTTATTACAGAAATTGCATATTTTCCAAGAATTGGTATTGACAAAATTAAAGAAAATAAAATACTTACACATATTATAATTTCAACAGCCTTAATAGCCACTTCAATTTTTTCTTTTAATTTTTTTTCCATAAAATCTACTTTCTTTTAATAATCAACGTCCTTAGTATATTTTGACGCCGAGTTCCAAAGTAAAAATTCATTTTGACCAGAATCATAAATAGCTTTTATTTGAGCTTCGACAGCTTCCTTGTCATATTCCATGTAATTTCCACTTCCAATCCAAGAAGCAGTAAAATCCTGAATCCATGGTCTTGATTGAGGCTTATGTTCAATTTCAGAAAATTCTTTTTGTTCTTCTTTTAAATATCTTTTTACAAGCTCATAAGGTTCAAGATCTGGCTTTGCAATATCAAATGCATAAAATCCCCAGTGAGACGGATAAATCATAGAACTCATTACATCAGCTTGATTAGAAATTTCTTTAAAATCTTGACCGATTCCATCAGCTCTTCCAACTTGCATAGAATAACCAAAAACATCAACACCACATGGAGTATCATAGTCTTGAAGGACTTCCCTAGCATCTTTTACAAAACTAGTAATGGCATTAACTCTTTTGTCACCATCTTTCATTTTTAGATTTTCCCATTTGCCTTTAGAATAATATAAATTATCGCCCATATTTTCAAATCCTTCAGCAAATCTCACATAATCAAATTGAATTTCATCAAAACCAGCATTAGCTGCAAGTTCAGCAATTTTCAAATTATAATTTCTAACTTCATCCATATATGGATTAACAAAAGATTCTCCAAGTCCATTAACCAACAAAGAACCATCATTTAATTTAAATCCCCAATCAGGATGTTTTTCAGACATAACAGAATCTTTGAAAGTTGTAATCCTTGCAATCACATATATTCCTTTTGAATGCATTTTTGAAATAAAATCTTTTGCATCAATAATTTTATCAGTGGCGTACTTTATATCTTTATCATTAGATTTAAAATCACAAGTAATGTTTCCCCAATCATCTTTAACATCAATAACAACTGTATTTAACTTAGTGCTATCAATTAAATTAACTATTTTTTTTAAAGATTTTGGATCATTTGCAGAATAAGGATTAAAATAGATACCTTTTACCCCATCTTTGGGATAAAATTTAGATTTTTTTTCATTTAATGATTTTAATCTAGATGTATCATAATCCATATTGTAATCATCAGGGGCAACACCTACAAGATACGGTTCACCTTTAGGTTTCTTTTCCTTTTTATTATTTAAAGTTAAATTAGAATTTATATCAGATACTGAATTACTTTCATCTGTTTTTTTATTATTTTTAAAAGCACAAGAAGAAAATGTAATAGAAATTAAAAACAAAAATAATATAAATATTTTTTTATATTTCATATAAACTCCTAGCCAAAATAAATTAAAAAAAGAGCAAGTCTAAAAGACTCGCTCTAAATAATATTATTGAATTACTTTAGAAACAACTCCAGAAGCAACTGTTCTTCCACCTTCTCTTACTGCGAATCTTAATCCTTCTTCAAGAGCGATTGGTTTTTGTAATTTGATTTTGAATGTTGCGTTGTCTCCTGGCATTACCATTTCTGTTCCTTCTTCTAGTTGGATGTCTCCTGTTACATCTGTTGTTCTAAAGAAGAATTGTGGTCTGTAGCCTGAGAAGAATGGGGTATGTCTTCCTCCTTCTTCTTTGGTTAGTACGTATACTTGGCCTTCGAATTCTGTGTGTGGGTGTACTGAGCCTGGTGCTGCTATTACTTGTCCTCTTTGGATTTCGTTTCTTTGTACTCCTCTTAGTAGTAATGCACAGTTATCTCCTGATTCTGTTACGTCTAGTGATTTATGGAACATTTCGATTCCTGTTACTACTACTTCTCTTGTTTTATCTGTTAGGCCTACGATTTCTACTGTTGAACCTAGTTTTAGTGTTCCTCTTTCTACTCTTCCTGTTGCTACTGTTCCTCTTCCTGAGATTGTCATTACGTCTTCTACTGGCATTAGGAATGGTTGGTCGTTATCTCTTTCTGGGATGTCGAAGTATTCGTCTACTGCATCCATTAGAGCTAATATTTTATCTGACCATTCGCCTTCTCCGCCTTCTTGTAATGATTTTAATGCAGATCCTACTATTACTGGTGCATCGTCTCCGTCGAAGTCGTATTCTGATAGTAGATCTCTTACTTCCATTTCTACTAATTCGATTAGTTCTGGATCGTCTACTTGGTCTTCTTTGTTTAGGAATACTGCGATTTTTGGAACTCCTACTTGTCTTGCTAATAGGATGTGTTCTCTTGTTTGTGGCATTGGACCGTCTGCAGCTGATACTACTAGGATTGCTCCGTCCATTTGTGCTGCTCCTGTAATCATGTTTTTAACGTAGTCAGCGTGGCCTGGTGCATCTATATGTGCGTAGTGTCTTTTTTCTGTTTCGTATTCTACTACAGATGTATTGATTGTGATTCCTCTTTCTCTTTCTTCTGGAGCCTTATCAATTTTATCGTAGTCTATGAATTCACCTGTTCCATATTTTTTATTTAATGCTTGGGTGATTGCTGCTGTTGTTGTTGTTTTACCGTGGTCTACGTGTCCGATTGTACCAATATTAATATGTGGTTTACTTCTTTCAAATGTTTCTTTACTCATTATTTCCTCCTAAATATTATAAAATTACTATACCATAAATTTTATATTTTTACTACAATTATATTCACTATACCGTTTATTTTGCATATTTAAAAATAATTTGCAAAAATATTTTTTCTATGGTATATTATCTCCAGTGCCACTTTAGCTCAGTCGGTAGAGCGCATCCATGGTAAGGATGAGGTCCTCAGTTCGATCCTGGGAAGTGGCTCCATTTTTTTGCCCATTTTTAATTTTAAATTCTAAATTTTTTTCAAATTATGTTTTTTTATTTTTAAAAATTTATTTATTTTAAAAAAGTCCATCTTAATGATGAACTTTTAAAATTTTAATGATTTATTAAATTTAATTTTCTTAATAAGGTTAAAAATGCTGATAGTAAAACTGCTACTACAGAAGCTAGTACCATGCCTTGTAATTTGATTGAGCCAAATTTTATTGATAGACCTGAAAGTCCTGCTATAAATATTGTTGAGGTTAGGATTAAATTTATTGATTTTGAATAGTCTACTTTTTGGTCTACTAATAATCTGATTCCGCTTGTTCCTATCATTCCGTATAACAAGAAGGTTACTCCTCCTATTACATCTCCAGGTATTGTTTGAATTAAGGCTGCAAGTGGTCCTATAAATGCCATTAATATTGAAATTATTGCTGCTCCTCCTATTACTTGGACTGAATATACTCCAGTTATTGCCATAACTCCTATATTTTCACCATAGGTTGTTGTTGGAACTCCTCCAACTAATCCTGAAAGGGCTGATGAGAAGTTATCTGCAAAAATTGATCTGTGTAAGCCTGGATCTTCTAATAAATTTCTTCCTATAATATTGCTTGTTACAACTTGGTGTGAAATGTGTTCGCTTGTTATTACTAATATTACTGGTAGCATTGATAAAACAGCTTCTATTGAAAATTTTGGAGCTGAAAAATTTGGTAGGGTAAATAATTTTGCTTGTAAAACTGGTGTGAAATCTACCATTCCAAAAAATATTGAACAAACATATCCTACTATTATGGAAATTAGTATTGGAATTGTTGAAAAAAATCCTTTAAAAGAAACTGATCCAATTATTGCTGTAAATAAGGTTATTGCAAAAATTATAAAATCTTTATAATTTGCAGTTTCTGTCATTATATTTGCTCCGATTGAACCGCCTGTTACTGTGTTTCCTGCAAGCTCAAATCCTATAAGTGCTACAACAGATCCCATAGCTGCTGGTGGTAATACCACATCAATCCATGAAATTCCAAATTTATATATTATAAAGGCTAAAAAACAACCCAGAATTCCGACCACAATAAAAGCACCTTGAGCGTATTGAAATCCTTGACTTGCAATTATAGCTGTTCCTGGTGCTAAAAATGCAAATGATGATCCCAAATAAGCTGGTGCTTTCTTTTTGGTAAATAATATAAATAATAAGGTTCCTATACCATTCATAAATAGTACAATTCCTGGATTTATTTTAAATAAAATAGGAACTAAAACACTTGCTCCAAACATTGCAAATGTATGTTGGATTGAAAGTGGTAATAACAATTTAAATGGTAACTTGTCTTCTACATGGTAAATTTTTTTAGAATTTTTCATAATACCTCCTTGTATACATCAAGAGTTATATTAGCAAAAATTGCATTAATTGTCAATATTTTTTGTAATTATTAATTTTTTAAATTTTTAAGCATAATAAAAGACCCAGCATAAGCTGAGTCTAAATTTTTTATGTATATATCTTATTCTGCTGGTGAGATTGCTTCTACTGGGCAAACTGCTGCACAAGATCCACAGTCGATACAAGCATCTTCGTCTATTTCGTATGCTGCGTCTCCTTGTTCAATTGCTTGAACTGGACATTCACCTTCACAAGATCCACATGATATACATGTATTTTCATCTATTCTATAAGCCATAATATTACCTCCTATTTTGTTATATCATTATTATAGTAGTTAAATTTATTAATGTCAAATGATAGTAAATCTCAATTTTTCTTTTTTAATAGCTATTTATCAACCACTCTTCTTATATCTTTTGGACAATAAGATTTTTCAATTTCAGTATCATCTTCTTCGATTCTTACTCTTATCTTACATTTTTCCTTGACATAATTATTTTCAACAACGACCCCTATTCCATCTTCAGTTTGAATTTTTTCTCCAACTTTTGGCATAGCTTTTTTGGCTATTTTATAATTTTCATTTTCGTAGGATAAACAACACATAAGTCTTCCACAAAGACCTGAAATTTTATTTGGATCTAGGGTAATATCTTGCTCTTTTGCCATTTTTATTGATAGGGGTTCAAAATCGTTCAAAAATCTTGCACAACAACATTTTTGGCCACAAATTCCTACACTTGAAACCAATTTTGCATGATCTCTTACTCCAATTTGCCTAAGTTCAATCCTGTTTCTATAAATTGATGCAAGTTCTTTTACTAATTTTCTAAAATCAACCCTATTATTTGATGAAAAATATATGAGCAATTTTTTTCTATCAAAAGTAAATTCTGCTTCTATGGCATGGAGATTTAAACCTAGTTTTTCTGCTTTTTTTTGACAAATTTCTACAGCTTCCTTGGCATCTTTCTTGTTTTTTTCGAATTTTAATAGGTCATCTTTATCAGCTTTTCTGATTATTTGATTTAAATCATGGTCAAACTCATCTTCTTTGATTTCTCTTATGGAAGTTTTAACACTTCCCATTTCAATACAAGAATTAGAGCTAACTATAACTTTATCTCCAATTTCTAAGTCAAAATCCAACGGATTATAATAATATATTTTTCCAGTTTTTTTAAAGCTTACCCCTACTACCTTCAATACTCTTCCCCTCTCTATAAATAAAAATAAGGAAATTTTCAACTGACATGTCGAAATTTGCATTATTTTTAAATCCTTTTGTTATTTGCTCAATTTTTTTTATTATCCTATCAATAGAATCAAAAGGTAATTTTTCTATTTTTCTAAGATAAAACAGTATTTTCTGATTTTCATTTAAATTATTTTTATAGTATTTTAATTTTACCAAATTATTAAAAAAATTTAAAATTTCTCCAAATAATTCTTCTTTATAGTCTTTCGCTTTGGCAAAAAAATCTTTATTTTTATAATAAAAAGAAAAATTTCCAGAAATTATCTCACTTAATACATAAGATAGTTTTTCCTTATCTACAAATTCATTTTCTACCTGACTTTTAAAATTAATAATTTGACATCTTGACCTTATAGTTTTGAGCAAACTATGAGCATTATTTGTTGTAAATATAAGGATAATGTAAGATTTTGCCTCTTCAATACTTTTTAAAAGAGCATTTGAGCTTTCAATACTTAAATTTTCACTATCCTTAATCACGTAAATTTTAATTTTCCCATTAGTAGGCCTAAGATACATATCTTTTATTAAATACCTAATGGTTTTTATACTTATATTTTTTTCCTTTTCATCTTTTTCAATTATTTCAAAATCAGAATTTTCTTCAAGTTTTGTATCAATGCCATATTTATTAAAGACATGCGTAGAAAATTCCAATGCCTTTTCTAGATTATATGTGGAATTTCTAGATTCAAAAATATAGGCATTGGAAAGTTTGACATTTTCTATTTGATTTTTTAAAATTTCTGTCATTTTAGATTCTTATATATTGGTCAACATCTAAAATAAATACTGTAGCTCCTCCAACATTTACATCTACTGGTGCACTTGTTGCCAAAAGTGGAGAATCTGCTGTAGGATTTATAATTGATGATTGGGTTGTTCTTTTTTTACAATTATCTTCAATAATTTGTTTTACTTCTTCAAGATTTTCTTCTTCAATTCCTATAAGAAGTGTAGTATTTCCTTCTCTTAAAAATCCACCTGTTGTTGCAAGTTTTGTAACCCTATATCTCTTATCTGTCAAAGAATCCATCAAAAAGTTTGCATCTGCATCTTGAACTATAGCTATTAAAAGTTTCATTTTTTCTCCTTTAAATAAGTTTTAATTACATCTAAACAATCATTAACAACTGTTTCTACATCTTTGTTAGCATCTATCGAAATAATTTCATCCTTAAATTTTTTAGATAAATCAATATAACCGTCATAAGTTTTTTTGTGAAAAGAATCATCTTCATTTTCCAAACGATCTGATACGAAATTTCTTCTTTTCCTATCAATAGCAGTTTTGTAATCTATATTTAAAAACAAAGTTAAATCAGCTCTTATTTCTCCAATGGCAAAATCATTTATATTTTTAACCTCGTCAATACCAAGACCTCTTCCAATACCCTGATATAACATAGAACTCATTACAAACCTATCGCAAAGAATAATTGATCCTTTTTCCAATAAGGGCCTTAGTTTTTCTTCAACCAATTGAGCCCTGCTTGCAGCATACAATAAAGCCTCACACCTTGATGACATTTTTATATTTTCATTATCTAAAATAATTTCCCTGATTTTTTCTGAAATTTCCGTTCCGCCAGGTTCCCTAAACTTATATATATCATACCCATCTTGCAAAAGTTTCTTATAAACTTTCTCCAAAACAGTAGTTTTTCCAGAACCATCTGGACCTTCAAATACAATTAATAAACCTTTCATGACTTTATTATACAATAAATTGAAAAAAGATTAAAATTTGAAAAACAAATTAAAATTTCGTAAAAAAAAAGACCATAAAGGTCTTTGTTTCTTAGACTTATTCTTCGTCTTCTTTTTCTTCAGTTTCATCAACAGTTGGTACGTCAGCTGCAGATTCACTTTCTTCATCATCAACAACAACTTCTTCTTGAGGTTCTTGAAGTGAACAAACAACTTCATCATCTTCAAGTAAGATATTGATATTTTCATTTTTAGCAATATCAAGATCAGCTACTGTGAAAGCATCTCCAATTTGCATTTCTGTTACAACAACTTCAGCATATTGTGGGATATACATTGGTAAACATTCAACTTCAACAGTATCAATATTTTGAACTAGAACTGAAGGTTCAACCCTAATATCATCTCTTCCACTTAAGTAAACTGGAACTGTAACTCTAATTGCTTCTTTTGCATTGATTGCTTGGAAATCTACATGGAAAAATTGAGATTTGAATGGGTGCATTTGGTAATCTTTAATAAGTACTGGTAACTTTTCTCCATCAAGATCTAAGTCAATAATTGTAGATGTACCTGCTTGAGATAATACTTTTTCAAAATCTCTTGAAGTAAATTGTACATTTATATTTTCTTTATCTTTACCATATACAACACCTGGTACAATAGCTTGTTGTCTAAGTTTATTAACTTTATTTTTTCCGACAGCTTCTCTATTTTCTGCTTTTAAAACTATATCTGCCATTGTTTCCTCCTTATTTTATCTAACTTTCATACTGATTAATTATACCTTATTTAAAAGGATTTGACAATAATAATATTATAATTTAAATTTTTTCAAAAAAATCAAAAAACTGGGTATATAAATATAGAAACGATTATACATTTAGGAGGTATAAATGACAGAAAGAAAGAAAAAATTCGGTGAAGAAGAAATTACAGTAATCGGAGAAGAATTAAAGATTGGAGATATTGCACCTGATTTTAAAGCAATAAATAACGACTTGTCAGAATATAATTTTTACAAAGATGAAGAAGGAAAAATAAAAATAATTTCAGTAGTGCCATCACTTGATACATCTGTTTGTGAAATTCAAACAACAAAATTCAATAAGGCTGCTGCAGAAATTAGTCCTGACGTATCAATTATAACAATATCAAACGACCTACCATTTGCTCAATCAAGATTTTGCTCAGCAAAAGGAATAGATCAAGTAAAAACAGTATCAGATTATAATTACCTAGATTTTGCTGAAAAATATGCAACTTTAATCAAAGAATTAAAACTACAAAACAGAGCAGTATTCGTTGTAGACAAAGATAACAAACTAGCTCATGTAGAATATCTAGAACAAAACACACAACTACCAGACTATAAAGCTGCAATAGAAGCCGCAAAAAAAATAGTCTAAAAAAATAAATCTTTAAAATCACAAAAATTCACAAAAAATAGCTAGAAAAATCTAGCTATTTTTTTGTAAATAAAAGGCAAACCCAATTGAGTTTGCTCTTAAAATTCATATAATATTCAAATTAAACTTACAAAACTATTTAGTAATCAAAAATTCATTATAAGCATCCCTATCATACACAACATCAAGCTCACCAATGTAAGCTGTGTATTTATTTGGGTAGCAGAAATGCTCTTTATATCTATATAAGCCATCATTTTTATCTAAAGAAAATACTCCTCCAAGGTCTAGAGATTTGTATCCATTTTTTACACCGTATTTAACTTCTTCCCAAAGCATATTATAATTTGGCATTTTATTTCTTTTTTCATTAGAGCTTGCAGCGTATAGATAAGTCAATCCATCCTTATAAGGAACAACAATTGATGAGCACAAAACTTCTCCCTCAAAATATGAAGAGAAAATTTTACATCCATAATTTTCAACAAGTCTTTTGTGATATTCTTTAGGTCTGTAAGTAATCCCTTGTCTTTTTGCCATTATCTCAGTAAGTTCATAAAAATCATCTAATGTTTTCTCATTTGTTTCAATTTTTGTTTCAATACCAGCTTTAATAGATTTTCTAATATTATATCTTCCCTTACTAGAAAAATTATCGAATATTTTTTCTTCATCACCGAGTGACAAATCAATTACCATATTATACCTTGGTTGAGTAAAACTATGGATAGGATCGCAAACCGATCTAAAATCATAGCCCATTTTTTTGTATTCATAAATTGGTCTTTCCTCAAATTTAAATTGAGGGTCAATTCTTAAAAGAAAAGCATTATATTTATCTTTTAGAGTTTCAGCCTCTTTAATTAGCCTATCAACTAATTCATAATCAGTAAAATCACAAACTGGACCTCTTGGTGCGTACAAAAAGTGTTTACCATTTTTATTTTTTATTCCAAGTACTGACATACCCGCAATAATCTGTTTATTTTCCTCTATATATACAAAATCATGAGTCCAATTATTCTTAACCTTAGACCAAGCAGGATCTTGATAAAAGGTTCCGTAAGGTGAATTTTTTACAAACTCTTCGTATCTTTTTAAATCTTCATTTGAATTTACTATTGGCATTATTACTCCTTAAATAAATTAATATTAAAAATCATTGTTCTTATTACTATACTATAAAATAAATTTATTTAAATATTAGCACTATAAAGCAATCTTTCAATTAAAGATAAAGTTGTAATAGATCCTACTCCATTTCTACATGTAACAACTTTAACATCCAAGTCTTCAATGCTTTTATAATCTATATCACCATACATTTTTCCATCCATAAAACTTGTACCAGCATCTATTAAAATTTGACCATTTCTAAAATAATCAAGATTATAATAATTAGCCTTGCCAATTGCTGAAATAAAAATATCAGCATTTTTGATTTTATATTTTTGATTTATAGATTTAGAATTAAATAAAGTTACTGTTGCTTTTTTAAAATTTAAATACATAGACAGGGGTTTACCAATAACATTTGTCGAATTTGCAATTATTATATCCTTACCTTTTAAATCTATATCCATATATTCTATAAATTTAATAATAGATCTTGCAGTTTGTGGTAAATTTTCAAAATTTTTATCCATTATTTTCCCTAAAGAATCATACCTAAAACCATCCAAATCACAAAATGGCATGTTTTTTCTTAAATAAGTTAAATCAGTATTAATTGATAAAGGTTGAAGGATTATAAAGCCGTCAACATTTTTTAAATTCTTACAATATTCAATAATATCAATATGATTTTTATCATCTTCAAAATTTTTATCTATATATTCTATTTCAAATTCACCACATCGTTTCATTATAGCTTTTTTATATTGTAAAACTGATAAATTTTTACCTTGAGAGATTATTAATAATTTTTTACTTTTTTTTGAATTAGTAATTCTTTCTAATAAATTTTTTTTAATTTCTTTTGAATTTATAATTTTCATTTTCCCACCTAAAAAACACCCCTCAGGGTGTTTTTTTCATTTTTTAATTAAAATATTCTTCTTACTCCAACATTAACTGCTTTATACCAAGGATCATATACATTACCTGTACAAACCCCTGTGCTTGGTGTTGATGCGTGAACAAAATTTCCACTAGAATCTGTTACTATACCTACGTGATCTACTCCACCATTGTATGAGAATAACAAAATATCTCCCGCTTGAAGATTTCCTAGACTTACTGCATATCCATTTCCAGCTTGTCCAGAAGTTGTTCTAGCAATATTAACTCCAACTTGTTTATAAACGTATTGAACTAATCCAGAACAATCAAATCCACCAGGTGCGGTTCCACCCCAAACGTAAGGATTTCCGACTAATGATGAAGCTATATTTGCTACAGCTTGTCCACTTGCTGATACTTGTGGGGCTTGTTGAACAGATGCTTGTTGAGCTTGTACATTTCTAGTTTGTGTAGTATTTTGTACAACTTGTTGTGGTTTTGATACTTCAGTATTTGATAATAAGTTTGCACTTACGTATCCTGTTTGTCCATTGTAATTTACTTTTAACCAACCGTTAGCTAATTGTCCGCTAACTTTATCACCCATTGTATAATTTCCAATTATATTGTTTGAAGTTGATGCTCCTGCTCTTACATTCAATGCAGCAGTATTAACCCAACCAGTGTATGCTTGAGATTGAACTGTATTTTCTTTTTTTGCAGGTGCTGGAGCTTGTTGATTATTTTGAGTTTTTGTTTCTTGTTTATTTTCAACTACAGGTTTTTTAACTTCTGTATTTGAAAGATAATCAGCTGAAATGTATGCTACTTGTCCATTGTGGTTAACTTTTAACCAACCATTTTCAAGTGTTCCTGATACTTTATCACCCTTAGTAAATGCGCCAAGTATACTAGAATTTGTATTTGCATTGCTTCTTAAATTAAGAGCATTAACATTTACCCAACCTGTAAAACTTGTTGCTTGTGCCATTTGATTTTCAGCTTCTTTTTGAGCCTTTGCTTCTTCAGCTTTTTTAGCTTCTTCTTGAGCCTTTGCTTCTTCAGCTCTTTTAGCCTCTTCTTGAGCTTTTGCTTCTTCAGCTTTTTTAGCTTCTTCTTGGGCAAGAACATCTTCAGTGCTAGCTTGTTCAACTTCAGTAACTTCTACGGCTTGATCAGATAAAAAGTCTAATTTTATGTATCCATTATCAGTTTTTAACCAACCATCTTCAACTATACCTTTAACTTTATTATTTTTGCTTAATACATCTATTACGTTATTTTCTTGATCAGATTTAGAAGATCTAAGATTTAATGAATCTACAGCTACAAATTTTTCAATTATTGAGCTTTCTTCTAAAACTTGACTTACTGTATTTTCTTCCTTATTGTCTTCAGCTTTATTTTCTTCAATTTTTTTATCTACAGCTTCAACTATAGCATCTTCACTAGATGATTCTATTATAGATGGATCAGCTAAATTTCTAACTTTTGATAATTTAGCATCTTCATTGTTTTCAGCTTTTTCTGCAAATTTTGTATTTTTAACTTCATTAGAATAATCTTTTTTTACAGATTTAACTTTTGACGCATATTCTTTTTCAATAAAAGAAACATTATTATCTAATACTTTCTTTGATTGATCTTCTTTATCTAAATTATTAATCGTTGAAGCATAAGCTGTCGCGCCAATTGTTACTGCAGCTAATACTCCTATAGTCGATCCAATATTTTTCTTACTCATCTTCTTCCTCCGTCAAAATATATTTTTCTACTCTGTTATGAAATCTAAAATAATGATATATCTTTTTGACAAAATAGTCAATAATAAGTTACAAAAAATTTACACTTTTTATCCATTTTTTTTATATTAATTTATGAAAACACTTGTACAAACCCAATTTATATAAATATTTACATAATTAAATTTATTTTAGTAACTTATTTTAATTTTTTTTATGAATTGTTACAATTTTATTTTTTAAAAAAATAAAAAAAAACTATCCAAATAAATGGATAGCTAAATTTAAAAATTAAGAGTAAATCTGTAAGCCGTGTTCTGTTAAAAATAATCATCTATCTAGGCTAATTGTCACCAATTAGCTCAAGCGAACTACCATACTGGACCGTTTCGAGTAGAAAACCTAATGTCCCTTTTGTTCTTGCACCGGATGGGGTTTACACAGCATAATTATCACTAATTATCTGGTGAGCTCTTACCTCACCGTTCCACCCTTACCAAAAAATTTTGGCGGTATACTTTCTTTTGCACTTGCCTGAAGGTCACCCTTACTAGACGTTATCTAGCATCCTTACTCTGTGGTGCACGGACTTTCCTCGTACTTGACGCGATTATTCAATTTACTCCATTAGATATTTTATCACTTTTTTTTATTTTGTAAAGATTTAGAAAAATTCCCTAAAAAAATCTTCTTGTGAATATGTGTAAATTCCTGTTGCAAAATTATTTTCTAATAAATCTTTAATCATATAAATCACATGATTTTCGCTTGCAAAGTGTCCTGGATCTATAATATTTATGTCTTTGTAATTATCCAAGGCCTCATGATATTTAACATCACTTGTAAGAATTAAATCGCACTTTTTATCTATTGCATCTTTAATAAACTCACTCCCAGCTCCGCCACAAAGTGCAACTTTTTTAATTTTTTTATCTTTATTTCCATAAAGTATTAGACCCTTGCACTTTAATTTTTCTTTTACAAATTCTGCAAAATCAGCTGAAGATATTTCATCAACAAAACCAAATCTAGCCATTGGTTTTTCATTTTCTGTATCAAGATTAGAAATTTTTTTAAGCTCTAATATTTTAGCTAGATTATCATTAACTCCACCTTCTCCAATGTCTAAATTTGTGTGCATAGCATAGACACATATATCATTTTTTATTAATTTTTCTATTTTTTTGCTGTAGTCTTTTCTAAAATCTAAGGATTTTATTGGTGAAAACAAAAGAGGATGGTGGTTTATTATTAAATTACATGATTTTTTCTTGGCTTTTTCAATTGTTTGATCATCAAGATCCAATGAGATCATGATATTTTTAAGGTCATTTTCAATATTTCCAATTTGAAGCCCAGAATTATCCCAATCTTCTTGTAAGTCTAAAGGAAATTTTTTTTCTAAAAAATTAATTATATCTTTTATCTTCATAATTTTTCACCTCTTCTATAGCTTTTATTCTTTCTTCAATTAGGTCAAGTCCTTCTTTATTTTCTGAGAATTTTTCTATATTTTCCTTAAATTTTAAATTTTTCCTATAAATTTGCTCCAGTCTCTTCTTTAATAATGGGTTAAAATCTTGGTATATAAATTTTCCAAAATAAATTTCACCTAGGGACAATTTCCTATCTTTTCCATTTTTAAACCTTATTATATCGTAGTGCTTTCTACCATCTTTAATAAGAAAATCTTTATCTATATAAAAATTATTTTCATTTAAAAATTTTCTTAATTTTTCATTGCCTATATTTCCTTCACAAATTACATAATCAAGTTTTCTTACTTTTTCAATATTTTTATTTAAAATTTCAAGTATTGTAACAGCACCCATGCCTGCAATTATTGCAATTTGATTTTCTTTTACTTCTACCTTATATAGGCCATCACAAACTTTTGTTCTTATTATTTTTTTTAAATTTTCATCTAATTTGTCTTCTAGTTTTTGAAGGCTTTTTTTTGAAATATCCGTTGCTAGTATATCGTTAGAAATTTCATTTTTTGCTAAATATAAAGGGACCAATCCATGATCAGTCCCTATATCAATTACGCTTTTACCTTCTTCGACTAGATTTGCAATTTTTTCTAATCTTTTAGTAATCTTCATTTTATAAAAAGTCTTTCAATAATTCACTCTTATTTGGCGATTTTAATTTTCTTAACGCCTTTGCTTCTATTTGTCTAATTCTTTCACGTGTTACATCAAATTCTTTTCCAACTTCTTCAAGAGTTCTTGGAGTTCCATCAATTAGACCAAATCTTAATTGTAAAACTCTTTTCTCTCTTGCTCCAAGACATGATAAAACATCATTTAATTGGTCTCTAAGCATTGAATAGTTTGCTGCATCATCTGGATTTATTGCTGTATCATCTTCAATGAAATCTCCCAAATGGCTATCTTCTTCTTCCCCAATTGGTGTTTCCAAGCTTACTGGTTCTTGGGCAATTTTTCTGATTTCTTGAACCTTTTCAACTTCAATTCCCATTTGCTCAGCAATTTCTTCATTTGATGGATCTCGTCCTAAATCTTGAACTAATTGTCTTTGAATTCTAACTAATTTATTTATAGTTTCAACCATGTGAACAGGAATTCTTATTGTTCTTGCTTGGTCGGCGATTGCTCTTGTTATAGCTTGTCTTATCCACCAAGTTGCATAGGTTGAAAATTTAAATCCTCTATTATAGTCGTACTTGTCTACAGCTTTCATCAAGCCCATATTTCCTTCTTGGATCAAATCCAAAAAGCTCATGCCACGACCCACATATTTTTTTGCAATTGATACAACAAGTCTTAAGTTTGTTTCAGCCAATTTTTGTTTTGCCCTATTTGCATCAAAAATTGCCCTATTTAATCTTTTTATATCATCTGCATCAAATCCATGATCTTCAAAAATTTTATTGCAAAGATTTTTTGTTTTTGCAAATCTTTCCAAATCTTTTATGCTTGTTTCTGATAAAGCCTTGTAATCATAAACTTGTTTTGCCTTATTTGAAAAATTAATTAAATCATTTATTAATAATTTGTCATTGGTTTTTAAAATTTCATTTTCTGCACCCTTTTTGTAAAGGTCTGAAAAGGCCAAATAAATTAATGATACAATATCATCAGATTCTTTTGTTGCAACCAAGTTTCCAAAATTATCAAACAAATCACACAAAATATTTGCTTCTTTTTCGCTTAATTCTTTATCAGCTATAGATTTTTGAGCTATATTACAAATTAAAATTTTAGATCTTATAGCCTCTAATTGATCTTCTGTTAATTCTTGATTTAACATATTTTCAAATTGATGACCAATTTCTATTAAAGACTTAAGATTTGTTTTTGTTTCCTCATCAAATTCTTTATTATCCAAAATTAACTGATTTGCTCCAAGTATAGTTAGGGAAACATCGCCATAAAAAATATCCAAAGCTAGTTTTATTTTGTTTTGTTTGGTAAGTTTTTTGCCGCTTTTACTCCTAAAAGCAATATCACCTAACTCCATTTTTTTTGCCAAAAATATTTCTTCATGAGCATCCAAAAGCTTAACCTTACCAATTTCTTTTAAATACATTTTTACTGGATCATCTAATTTTAAACCAGTAATTGTATCATCTTGAATAAGTTTTTTTTCTAACTTTTGCTTATGATAGACCTTTTTCATGTGATCTTCAAGTTTTTCGTCAGAAAAATCTTCGTCCTCATCTTCTATATCATCTAATATATCTTCATCTTCATCTATTTCTACTTCTTCGTCTTCGTCTAAGACAGTTCTTTGTTCTTCAACAATCTCTATTCCATTGGATATAATTTGGCCTATAACATATTTTTTGCTTTCATCTTCCATTTCTTTAAAACTCTCAAAGGTGTAAACTTGTTTGTATGTTACAACACCGTCTTGAGATTCACTTATAGATTTAAATTCATCTATAATTTCTCTAAGAAGATCATCCTCTAGCATTTTCTCGTTATCACTTGTCATAAGTCTCCCCTCCAGCTTTGAAGTGATTAGTCTCTATTTTTCAACTTTTCCAAAAGTTTTCTTCTATTTTCTAGATTGATTTTTTCTTTCAATTCATAAGCTAATATTTTATTTGACTTAGTTTTAATATAATCTATTATAAATTGATAATCATTTGAAAAATTTTCACTTATCCTATCAAATCCATTTTTATCAATATATGCTTTTATTTTTTTTAATCTATCATCAACCAATACTTGATCGAAAAAATCTTCAAATTCCTTATAATCATCTCTTTGATTTAAATACAATCTTAAAGTTTCAAGTTCATTAATTGGAATTTCATAATTTTTTCTTTCGACAATTATTTTTTGTTTTTGGTTGTAATTTTTAAAATTATTATCATTAGAAAAATTTTCTTTATTATTTTTATGAGTCTTTTTGTAGTTATCATTATACTTTAAGACAGATTCTTTTAAAGTAGCTTTATCTATATCAAACAGTTTGCTTACATTATTTATGAAAATTTCTCTAGTAAGATCTGACTTGATTGATGCCAAAAATTCGATAAATAAATTTAATTTTTCAAATTTCTCATTATCCTTACTTTTTGCATACAAGTCCAGAATTTTATTGTACTTGTAATTATAAACATCACTAGCCACATCCATCTTTTTTAAAAAGGCATCTCTTCCATATTTTTTTACAAAATCGTCAGGATCAAGGCCCTTTTCTAGAGAAATAATATTTGGTTTTATACCTTCATCTAAAAGTATTTCGATTGCCCTATCAGTTGCTTTAATTCCTGCATTGTCCTCGTCATAGCAAATATAAACATTTTTGGCATATCTTTTCAAAAGTTTTGCCTGATCATTTGTAAGACTTGTTCCAAGGCTTGCAACAGCTTGGTCAATTCCTTGATTGTTTAAACCAATTACATCCATATAACCTTCAACCAAAATAATATCCTTACTTGCCTGTTTTTTAAAAATATTTAAACCGTAAAGGTTATATCTTTTTTTAAAAACTTGACTTTCTGGTGAATTTAAATATTTTGGCATGGTTGAATCTATACTTCTTCCACCAAAGCCAATCACTTTTCCATAGTGATTTATAATTGGAAAAATCAACCTATTTCTATACTTATCATAATATTTTCCGTTTTGAGATTTTTTAATTAAGCCCAAATTTTCAATATCATCCAGCAGATAATCTTTCTTTTTTACATAATTTAATAAGTCATCCCAAGAATTTTTAGCAAAACCCAACATAAAGGTATTTACAATATTTGACCTAAAGCCCCTATTTTTCAAATAAATTTGTCCAGCCTTATCAGTCAATAAATTTTTGTAAAAATACATCATAATATCTTTGTTAATATCAAAATACCTATTTAAAATTTTATTTTCCTTTGAAGATTTTGAATCATCAAGTTTTATGCCGGCCTTGTTTGCCAAATATTTCATGGCATCAATATAGGAAAGTCCTTCTTTGTGCATAATAAAAGAAACAACATCACCGCCTTCGCCACAACCGAAGCAATGAAATAATTGTTTCTTGTCATCAACTGTAAAAGATGGTGTCTTTTCGTTGTGAAAAGGACACAACCCCTTATAGGAGTTACCAGATTTTTTTAAATCTACATAATCACCAATAATTGCCACAATATCTGAATTTTCTAAAATTTGATTTTTTTTCTCATCAGATATAAACACCATTAAACCACCCCTTGATATAAACCCTATTATACTTTTGTAAAATTTTTCTTCAATAAATTAAAATAAAAAGCAAAAAAATAAAAATCCTAATAAATTAGGATTCTCATTTAAAAAATTTTTTTAATTATTTTTTCTTGGCCTTTTGAATATGGTGGATATTTTATTTTTATATCGATATTATTTGACCTAATCATTATAGATTTTCTATTTGAAAAATTCATAAAGCCAAATTTACCATGATATCCTCCCATTCCACTTTCTCCAACTCCTCCAAATTCTAGATTTGGGTTTGTTAAATGCATTATTGTATCATTAATACATACTCCACCAGATGATAAATCATAAGTAAGTCTATCAATATGGTCTTGATCTTCACTAAAAATATACATTGAAAGAGGTTTATCCATTTTTTGTAATTTTTTAATTATTTCAAAAATATCTTCGTATTCGATTACTGGAAGAATTGGTCCAAAAATTTCCTCCTCCATAATTTTATTTGAAAAATTTACATTATTTATTATGGTTGGTTCGATTTTTAAAGTTTTTGAATTATAAAGTCCTCCAGTATAAATATCTTGTCCTTCCATCAAATAAACAAGCCTATCTAAAGCTTTTTTGTCAATTATTCTTGGATAATCAGGATTTTCTAAAGCCCTATCTCCAAAAAATTCATATATAGCTTGCTTCATTAGCCTTAAAAGTTCATTTTTCACATCCTTGTGAACCAATAAATAATCTGGAGCCACACAAGTTTGACCGCTATTTAAAAGTTTTCCCCAAATAATTCTTTTTGCAGCAAATTTTAAATTCGCACTCTCATCAACAATACAAGGAGATTTGCCACCAAGTTCAAGTGTAACTTTGGTCAAATTTTCACTTGCTTTTTTCATTATAATTCTTCCAACTTTTGAAGATCCTGTGAAAAATATATGGTCATACTTGTAAGATAAAAGCTCGTCATGACTTATTTTTTCGTTATCAACGCAATAAATAAAAGACCTATCAAAATTATTATCCAAAATTTTTTTAATAATTTTTGATGTGTAGGCTGCCTTTCTTGAAGTTTTTAAAATTACTGTATTTCCACTTGCTATTGCATTAATTATTGGATCAATCGCAAGTAAAAACGGATAATTCCAAGGAGAAATCACAAGAGTTATACCCAAAGGTTCATATCTTGTAAAAGATTTTCCAGGCATAGCTTCCATATTTGTAATCTCTCTTTTATCTTTCATCCAATTAGATAAATTTTTTAAAGCAAAATCAATTTCTGAGTGAGCACCTGCAATTTCAGAAAAATAAGCTTCTGTTGCTGATTTATTTAAATCCATTTTTAAGGCATGTAAAATTTCATTCTTATTTTTGTTTATAGAATTTTTTAAATTTATTAAGGCTTTTTTTCTAAAATCTTCAGTATTAGTTAAGCCCGTATTAAAAAATATTTTTTGCTCTTCAATAACTTTTCCTAATGTTTTCATATTTACCTCTCTTTTTCTTCCTATACCCAATTTTTCCCAATTAAAAAACACCAACTTAAAATTAAGCTGGTGAATATTTTAAAATTAAGTTTATTGATTTATAATTTTCTTTTTAATAAATCTTTTATTTCCATTCTTCAACTTCAACTTTCTCGAGTATTTTATAAATCAATTCTTTTTCTGCAATATCTGGACTAAAGGCTGTTGCACTTCCACAAGCAATTGCAAGTTTATATGAATCAAGTTTTGAAAGTCCTTTCATATATCCATAAATATATCCAGCAACCATGCTATCTCCGCTTCCTACAGAATTAATTAATTTTCCTTCAATTGGTTTTGCCTTATATGCAATACTGTTATCGATAAAGATTGACCCATCTTTTCCAAGAGAAACAATTACATTTTCTGCTCCTTGGTCAATTAATTTTCTTGCATATTTCACAATTTTTTCGTCACTATCAATTTCATCTTCAAAAATTTCACTAAGTTCATCCCTGTTCGGCTTTACCAAAAATGGTTTGTAAGATGAAAGATTAAATAATTTTTTGCCAGATGTATCAAGGGCAAATCTAACATTCTCCATTTCAAGCAAATTCACAATAACCCTGTAAAAATCATCTCCCAAGGATTTTGGAATTGAGCCTGAGATTATTACAAAATCATCTTCTTCTAGATTATCCAAATAATTTAAAAAATCTTCAATCTCTTCTTCTTTAATCTCAGGTCCTTGAGCATTAATCTCGGTTTCTTTTTCATATTTTAGTTTTACATTTATTCTAGAGTCATCAGAAATTTTTGTAAATTCTTCATCAATTCCTAAATTTTCTAATTTATTTTTAATAAATTCACCTGTAAAACCACCCAAAAAACCAATATTTACAGAATTTTCTCCAAGATTTTTTAAAAGTTTGGAAACCATGATTCCCTTTCCACCAGGATATTTTTCTTCACTTTTACTTCTTATAGTTTGTCCATCATCAAACTTATAAATTCTTAGAACATAATCAATAGATGGATTTAAAGTTAGCGTATAAATCATGAATCCTCCCTTATTAAATCTACATCTTCTATGTCACATATTTTAGAAAAATAAACTTTTCCAAATTTTGATTTATCTATTAACATTATTGATCTTTTCGATCTTTTTATCGCAGTATTTTTGATTATTGCTTCGTCTGGATCGTGAGTTGTAAATTCTCCATCACAATAACCATTTGCTCCGATGAAACATAAGTCGAAATTATACTTTAATAAATTTTCCAAAGCTTGCTCACCGATTACTGCATTTGTTTTGTTTTTAATATTTCCGCCTAGAAAAATTGTTTTGATATTATTTTTTGCGAGTTTTTCTAAATGCATAATTCCATTTGTTATTACAACAGAATCTTTTGGTAAATAATCTATAATTTGATTTACAGTGGTACCTGCGTCCAAATAAATATATTTACTATTAAAAATTTCTTTTGAAGCTTTTTGAGCGATTTTTATTTTACTTTCAATATTTGACACAACGTTTTTATCATAAGATTTTTCTTCAAACTCAATATTTGCAAGTACTGCTCCACCATGAACTCTTTTAATATCACCCCTTTTTTCGAGATAATCTAAATCTCTTCTCAAAGTAGATTCGCTAACATTAAGATTTGTTATTAAATACTTATTAGAAACTTGCCTTTGTTTTTTTAAAATGTTTAAAATAATTTCAATTCTTTTTTCAAATATCATTTGCTAATATTATAATGCAGCTTCAACCAAAGTCAATCATTTTCATTCATTTTCTATCAAAATTTGAATTTAATTATTTTTATTGTAAAATCTATAAAAAAATAAAGGAGAAAAATAATGAAATTACTAATTCAATGGCTAGTAAATGCTATTAGTCTTTATATACTTGATATTTTGTTTTCAGGAATATCATTTACAGAAAATAAAGCTATAATTATTACTGCTTTACTTTTAGTATTTGTTAATGCAATTATAAAACCAATTTTAAAACTATTGTCACTTCCCTTAACTATTATAACTTTAGGATTATTTTCTTTTATTGTGAATGCAATAGTTTTACAAACAGCCTTCAACTTATCAAGTGGAGCTATGATTGATTCATTTTCTACTGCAATTTTTGCATCAATAATTCTTGCAATTATAAATCCTGTAATAGAAGATTTGTTTCAAAAAAAATAAGGACCTTGTTTTTCAAGCGTCCTTATTTTTTTATGAAAGTTTAAATTCTTTTTCATCATTTTTTAATTCTTTTTCTTTTATTTTTATATCGTCAATTCTAATAAACCTGTCGTGAGCCAGCCTATCCAAAAAAATATCTATTTTTTCTTGATTTCCTTGAACATTTACTTCGACATCACCGTCATATAAATTATAAACATCTCCCGTAAGTCCAAGTTCATTTGCAATCATGTAGGATTTGTATCTGAAACCAACTCCTTGAACTCTTCCTTTAAAAATCATATTATATCTTTTCATTTTTTTCTCCTTATTAATTTTTTACCCATAAAAAAATATTTTTTCTTTACAAAAATTAATTTAGCAATATAATAAAAATAGATACCCCCACAGGGTGTTAGTTAGGAGGTAAAATGAAAGAACGCTTTGATGTTACTGGAATGACTTGTGCATCTTGCCAAGCAAACGTAGAAAAAGCTGTAAGAAAATTAGGTGTTGTCGATGTAAGTGTAAATCTTGTTTCAGAAACTATGAATGTTTCCTATGACAAGGAGAAAATTTCTGAAGATGATATTATAAAAGCCGTCGAAAAAATCGGCTACGGAGCTAGTCCAAAAAATATAAAAAGTGATAATTCAAAAAATATTGAAAAAAATAATCATTTTAATGAAGAAAAAGAAGTTAAAGATAGATTAATTATTTCTTTTCTATTTATGGTTCCGTTGATGTATATTTCTATGGGACACATGATTTCTCTTCCCCTTCCAAAATTTTTAATGGGAAGTGAGGGCAGCGTAAATTTTGCTTTTAGTCAATTTTTATTGGCTCTTCCAATTATTTTTGTAAATAGGATTTTTTATATTTCAGGTTTCAAGGGACTAATTAACAAGGCTCCAAATATGGATACTTTGGTTGGGCTTGGTTCTTTTGCAGGACTTGTTTATGGAATTTTTGCCATAATGAGAATGGCTTATGGACTTGGCTTTGGTGAATTTGAAATAGTTGAAAGTTATAGGAATAATTTATATTTTGAATCTGCAGCTATGATTTTGACTTTAATTACTCTTGGCAAATATTTTGAAAAAAGATCTAAGGGTCAAACAAAAAAATCCTTGGAATCTTTGATGGATCTTGCTCCAAAAAAAGCAAGAGTTTTAAAAGATGACAAGGAAGTTGAAGTTTTGGTAGAAGATTTAAAAAAAGGAGATTTGATTTTAGTTCGTCCTGGTGAATCAATAGCAGTTGATGGAATAATTAAAGAAGGCTCATCTCTTGTAGATGAATCTGCCATAACAGGCGAATCAATGCCGGTAAATAAAAATATTGGTGATGAAGTAATTTCTGCAACTATTAACAAGCAAGGATCTTTTGTTTTTGAAGCTACAAAAGTTGGTGAAGATACAACTCTTTCAAAAATAATTGAACTTGTAAATGATGCCAACGAAACAAAGGCTCCAATAGCAAAACTTGCTGATAAAATTTCTGCAGTTTTTGTTCCAGCTGTAATAATAATTTCTATTTTAACATTTATTACTTGGATGTTTTTAGGATATGGATTTGAATTTTCATTAAACCTTGCAATTTCAGTTTTGGTAATTTCTTGTCCTTGTGCTTTAGGACTTGCTACTCCTATGGCAATAATGGTTTCAACTGGGAAAAGTGCTCAATTTGGACTTTTATTTAAAAACGCTGAAAGTCTAGAAAATCTTCACAAGGTTGATACAATTTTACTTGATAAAACTGGAACAATTACTGAAGGAAAACCACAAGTTACAGATTTTAAAACTGAAATAGATGAAAATGAATTTATAAAAATAATAAGCTCAATTGAAAATAATAGCGAACATCCCCTATCAAATGCAATAAATGAATATGCAAAAGAAAAAAATATTGGGACAGAAAAAATTGAAGAATTTGAATCAATTTCCGGCAAGGGAATTAAGGCAAAATATAAAAATAAAATTTATTTTGGTGGAAATATTTCTTTAATGAAAGATCAAAATATAAATTTAAATTCTTATGAAAAAATCGCTGATAAATTTTCAAATGAGGGAAAAACTTCCATGTACTTTTCTGATGAAAAAAATGTAATAGGAATTGTTGCCGTTCAAGATAGGCCAAAATCTTTATCAAAAATTGCAATTGATGAGATGAAAAAAATGGGCTATGAAGTTAGGATGATTACAGGCGATAATGAAAAAACCGCTGAAGCTATAAGAAAATCCTTAAACATTGACGAAAAATATGCAGAAGTTTTGCCCCAAGATAAGGAAAAAGAAGTTAAAAAACTTCAAAATCAGGGTAAAAAAGTATTGATGGTTGGAGATGGAATTAATGATGCACCAGCCCTTGCAAGAAGTGATGTTTCTATGGCGATTGGAAATGGAACTGATGTTGCAATTGAATCAGCTGATGTGATTTTAATAAAAAATAATATCCTGGATATTGTTTCAGCCATAAAACTTTCAAAAGCAACCATAAAAACAATAAAAGAAAATCTATTTTGGGCCTTTTTCTATAATATTATTGGAATTCCCCTTGCTGCTGGTTTATTGTATCCAACTTTCGGATTGAAACTTTCACCAATGTTTGGTGCCTTTGCCATGAGTTTATCATCAGTATTTGTTTGTTTGAATTCTTTAAGACTTAGAGGATTTAAGGCTGATTTTGAAAATGAAGAAAAAATAAAAGAAATTTTAGAAGAAGAAAAAAATAAAAATAATAAGGAGAAAAAAATGAGCGAACTAAACAAAATGATAGTAAGAGTAAATAATATGTCTTGTAACCACTGCAAAAATCGTGTAGAGGAAGTTTTAAAAAGTATTGCAGGAATTGAAAATGCAGAAGTAGATTTAGATGAAAAACTTGCAAATGTTGAATTTTTTGGAGCAATTGACGAAGAAGAAATAAAAGAAAAAATCAATGATGCAGGATATGAGTTTGTAGGTATAGAGTACAAATAAAATGCAGGCTGATAAAGATAAAACATTAAGAAAATTAAAAACTGTTAGAGGACAAATTGACGGTTTAATTAAAATGGTTGAAGATGATAGGTATTGTATAGATATATCAAATCAATTAATGGCATCAATTTCAATTTTAAAAAATATAAATTCAGACGTACTCTCCTCCCATCTTGAACATTGTGTCTACCATGCCCTTGATGAAAAAAACGAAGATGGAATTGAAAAAATTGAAGAGATTGAAAAAATTATAAAAAAATTATCCAAATAAGATGTTTGTTTAACAATTTTTGGGGTAACAATGTAAAGTAGGAAGTATTTAATACTAAAAAATTTAAAGGAGAAAATTATGGATAAAATTGAAAACAAAGACGTTCAAGCTGAATATGCTAATGAAGTAAGTGAATATACAATTAATGATAATGTAATTGCAAAAATTGCAAAAAAAGTTTTGGTAAAAACTGACGGTGTTTTAGAATTGAAAAAAAATGTATTTTCATCAATAGCTGATAATTTTACAGACGGTGAAAATACTTCAGGAATCTCAATTGACGTTGATGACGCTAAAAACGCAGTAGTAAATACAAAAATTATTCTTGAATATGGTAAAAAAGCTCAAGAAGTATTTGCTTCATTAGATAGAAATATCAAAAAAGAAGTTTATACACTTACAGGTATAAACGTACAAGCTGTTAAAGCTGAAATAGTTGATGTTTTAACAAAAGAAGAATTTGAAGAAAAAAATTCAAAAAATAAAGATGAAGAATAAATTTAAAATTTAAAAGAGTGCAAAATGCACTCTTTTTTTTTATTATTTTTAGAAATTTTTAATCATTTCCATTAGTCCAGTATTTTTTTCTAAAATTTTAAAAATTATAACACCAATTATAGATACAACTATAAATTCACTCATCATAAATTGTAAAAGCATGATTATAAATGCAGTTGATGAATCTAATAAAAGGTAAGTTCCTATAGCTGGTATAAACATAAATAAAACTGGGAATAATGATGCTATAAATAAATTTTTTTGCCTAATAATTAGGGAAAATGCCAAAAATGAAGCAAAAGTTCCAAAAATTACATCAAATACTGCAATATCTGATGCGAAATTAGCCAAAAAACATCCCAACAAAAGTCCTGGTATAAATCTTCTGTTGTAAAATACCAATAAAACTAGTATTTCACTAAACCTCAATTGAATTGGCCCGTATGCTAGTGATGGGAACATTAAAGTAATTACAGCATAAAGGGCTGCGATCGCAGCTGACTTAACTAAAAAATTTGTATCCTTAAAATTATATCTTTGATTAGACATATATACCTCCTTGATTTTTTTTGTGGATGGGTCCCAAGTAAACATCCTTTTACCATTATAACAAAATTTTTTTAAAAATAAAGTTTCAAAATTTTAAATAATTTAAATTTGTCATTATTTTCTGATATAATTAAGTTTAAGAAAAGGTGAAAATATGAAAAAAATTATATTAATCTTATTATTAATTTTTCCACTGTCAGCTTGCTCGACAAAGGAAAAGAGTGAAATAAAAAATGAAAATTTTTCAAATACATTAAGAGATGTTGAATTTATTACAAAAAAATATATAAATCATGATAAAAACGCCAAGGCAAATATGCTTTCAATTATAGATAAGGACATGTATCACCAAGCAAAAATCAAAACCAATAAAGATAAAGATTTAAAATCATACATTAAGGAAAAATCTTCTGGAAATAATAAATTAAAATGGATTTATGATAATTTCGATAAATTAACTTATGGCGAAAAAGTTTTAGTTGGAAATGATGATGATGCTTGTGATTTTGTTTACAATAGCCATAATAATAAAAATGACTTTAATTTTTATGATGGGCAAACAATTAATTTACATAGAAAAACTCCATTCTATCTTCAGTGGGACAACAGATGGGCTTATGATAAACTAATTGATGATGATAATATAGGAATTGCAGGTTGTGGTCCAACTTCCATGTCAATGGTTTTATCTAGGCTTTTAGATGATGAAAAAATAAATCCAAAAGTAATTGCAAAAGATGCAAAAAATCATATGACTGAAGATGGAGTGTATTGGTCTTTTTTTGAATTTGAAGCAGATAAATATAAAGTCAAAATTAAAGATATTGAAAATACTGAAAAAGATATAAAACAAGCTCTAAAAAAAGGTCCAATAATTATTTCTGTAAAACACGGTTATTTTACAACCGGCGGTCATATTATGGTAATAGACTCTGTAAAAGATGATAAATTTTTAATTAATGATCCAAATTCTATAAAAAATTCAAAAATTGAGTGGCCATATCAAGATATACAAGATCAAATTGTAAAACTTTGGCTAATTTATAAATAATTTCAATCTTGTTGACAAATTATTTTTAAAATGGTATTATTAATAAGTCAGCAAGTTAGTGCCATTAGCTCAGTTGGTAGAGCACCTGACTCTTAATCAGGGTGTCCAGGGTTCGAATCCCTGATGGCGCACCAGTTTTTAAGCTGTTGTAAAATAAATTATTTTGCAACAGCTTTTTTATTTGAAATATTTTTGTTTTTTTAATCTTAGACATTTTAATTTTTTTCCTATATAATATTATAGAAAATGAACGATATCTTGAAGAATCGTATCAGGAGGTAACATGAATAACAAAGAAAAAACACGCAAGATGGTAACTGTGGCTATGCTTGGTGCAATCACTATAGTTTTAGGATTGACTCCAATGGGATACATTCCCCTAGGCCTAATAAATATTACGACCATGCACATTCCAGTAATTATAGCAGCAATTTTGGAAGGACCAATTGTTGGAGGCCTTGTAGGATTTATTTTTGGTCTATCTTCAATAGCAAATGCAATGCTAAGACCAGGTCCAATTTCATTTGTATTTTATAATCCAATAATTTCAGTTTTACCAAGAATTTTAATAGGAATTTTTGCAGGACTAACATTTTTGGCTTTAAAAGATAAAAGTAATGAAAAAATAAGGAAAGTTTCCTTATTTTTGTGGACAATTTTAACAGGATTTTTGCTATATTTAGTTTATTATAATTTAAGCCACCAAGCAAAAATTTATCAAATAGTTATTTCAATAATTATTACAATCATTGCAATTTCTATGCTTTATTTGACTTTTAAAAATAAAAATTCAAATCTTTCAGTTGCTATAGCATCTTTTGTTGGAACAATGACTAATACACTTTTTGTAATGGGCTTTATATATTTATTTTATGCAGAAAAATATGTAACGGCCTTGGGAATTTCAGTTGAGGCTGCAAGAAGCACAATTTTTGGAGCAATTATTACAAACGGACTTCCAGAAGGAATCATGTCAATCGTTTTGGTTTCTGCAATAGTAAAAGCAGCAAGAAGAAAATAAAAATATCCCTCAGCAAATTTTTGCTGAGGGATTTTAAATTAATTATTTTTAATTATTTCAGTTGCAAGTTCAAGCATATCGACTGCCAAATAATAATTATCACCAAGTAGGTCATAAACTAAATCTTCAGAAAATATTCCTTGACTTATTTCAGGATCAATTTTTCCTTGGTTTGATTCATCAAGGTCATCCATATATTCTTGTGAAGAATAATAATCAGAAAGTTTCTTGTAATCTTTTTGACTTTCCTTAAATTTTTCAAGAGCTTGTCTAAACTCTTCTACGGCTTTGGAATTTTTATTTAAAATTTCTTCCATTTCTTTAATTTTTTTAATATCTGCCATATTTTTCCATCCTTTATAAGATACTTTACCTAAAATATATACCCATTTTTAAAAATTATTTATACATTAGATTTTTTAATTATTTCTTTTAAAGTTTTGGCACTTTCTTTCATTCTTTCATCTTCAGTATCTGTTAGTGGAACTTCCAAAACCCATTTTATTCCATCTTTTCCTATAACTGAAGGAACTCCTATATAAATATCATTTAAACCATATTCCCCATCAAGATATGATGAAGTTGAAAATACAGAATTTTGATCGTTTATTATAGCTTCAACTATCCTTGTTAGAGCCATACCGATTCCATAAAATGTTGCGCCTTTTTTATCAATAATTTCGTAGGCCGCATTTTTAACCTTTTCAAAAGTATCCAACAATTCTTTTTCATCAGTATCACTGTGAGTTTTTACCCATTCGTACAAAGGCATTCCACCAACATTTGTGTGTGACCAAACTGCAAATTCGCTATCTCCATGCTCACCCATAATAAAAGCTTCAACACTTCTTGGATCAATTCCTATTAAATTTGCAATTTCTTTTTTAAATCTTGATGAGTCTAGAGTTGTTCCAGTTCCTATAACTTTATTTGCAGGAAATTTTGAATATTTCCAAGTTGCATAGGTTAAAATGTCTACAGGATTTGATGCAACCAAAAATATTCCATCAAAACCACTTGAAACAATTTTTTCAATCATATCTTTAAAAATTTTGAGATTTTTTTCTATTAAATCAAGCCTTGATTCCCCAGATTTTTGTGGAATTCCAGCTGTAATTACAACAACTTCCGCATCTTTACAATCACTGTAATCTGCTTTATAAATATGTTTTGGATTTGTAAAAGAAAGAACATCGGAAAGATCCATTGCATCTCCCTCAGCCTTCTTCTCATTTATATCAATTATTCCCAATTCTCTTCCTACACCGAGAATTGTAGAGGCATAAGCAAAAGAACTTCCTACAGCTCCATCGCCAACTAAAATAATTTTACTATCTTTCATTATTCCTCCTATGTTTTAATTCCGAGTAAATCACTTCTAATTCTTTTTTATTATACTCCTTTTAGAAAGAAAATGATAATTGTTCTTAATTATTTGTAAATAAATTTGAATTATCCCTCAAATAAAATAATAAATTAATATAATCTTTTTGGTAAGGAACAAATTCTTTTTCATCAATTATTTGTAATAGCTCACTTCTACTAACAAATTTTGCATCCGCTACTTCCTCTTCTTGTAATTTCAATTTTTTAAGATCTATATTTTTATTTCTAATTATATAAACATCATCTATCCTAAAACCTGTATTAATTGAAATATTTGGATAAGCATTTGAAAAATCATATTTAATTCCAAGCTCCTCAAATAATTCTCTTGAAGCCGAAATTTGAGAACTTTCTCCACTTGAAACTGCACCAGAAACTGTCAAATCCCACAAATTTGGCCAAGATCTTTTGGATTTTGTTCTTTTTTGAATCAAAAGCCTTCCTTTTTTGTCAAAAATTAAAACATGAACAATAAGTCTGTATAGACCTCTTGGCACTATATCTCTTCTTTCGATTATATCTCCAGTTTTTTTCCTAAAATTATCATATAAATCTACATATTCTTTCATTATTCTCTCCTTCATTCCTTACATATACTTACCCATTTTTAAAAAATAAAAGCGGCATCTTCATACCGCTAATTAAAAAATAATTTTATTAAAAAAAATCCAAGAAAAATATGTAAAATCATAAAAATTGGAAGAAATATCATGAATTTTTTGTGACGAGTTTTATGATGGGTAATTTTCATTGTAATATACATAGAAAAAGCCCCTCCAATAAAGGCAAATGCCAATAAAATATTTTCTCTTACCCTTTTTCTTTTAAATTTTTTTGAAGCAACTTTATCGTAAATTACTAGGAAAATTGAAATTATAGAAACAAATATAAAATAAAATATTAAATATTTAATTTTCATTTTTTATCAAATCTTCAAAAATTTCTATAAATTTTTCTTTTTCATCAACAAAAATAGCATGACCAGAATTTTCAAATTTTATGAAATTTACCTTGTTTGGAAAATATTCAATACTTTTATAGGCATCATCAATTGGCACAACCATATCCTTGTCACCGTGAATCCATGTAACCTTTTTATTTATTTTTTCAATTAAGCCATCTCCATCTTCGCTCGTATTATTATAAGTTACCATTGCAAGGAGGGCTTCCAAAAAACACCTTTGTTTTAGAAAATCTTCAGCCATTTTTCTTAAATCATCAGGATTTGGGTCATTGACATTATAAATTGTTTGCCTAAATAAATCTTCAAAAAAATCAATATCCTTATCCTTTATCCCATTTAAAATAGGAACTGTAAAAGAATGGTCGTGCTTAATATTGAAATTTTTCAAAAAATTTGGAAGTTTTAATTTTTTATCATCTTCATTTGCATCCTTATCTTTCGGCATAACTAGACCCCTAACTCCGACAGATGCAATCAAAATTAATTGTTTTATTTTTTCAGAGAAAAGTCCTGCAAAATCCATGGCAACTTGACCGCCCAAAGACCAACCAACAAGAGTAAAATCTTCAATATTCAAAGAATCAACAAAATAATTCAAATCTTTCGCCCATTCATTCATTTTTTTGTGCTTATTTTCATAAGAACTTTCCCCATAACCAATAAGATCTGGAGCAAAAACTTCAATATTTTCATCAAGACTTTCCAATAAATCTTCAAAAAATTGAGAAGAAGATTGAAAGCCATGAATTAAAACCACCTTATTTTCACCATGACCAACATGTCTATAGGCCATAGTTTCGCCGTTATCAAGTTTTACATAATTTATTTTCATTTTTTTATTCACCTTCTATTAAAACTAGTCTTATTATATAAAGAAAAAAAATTTTTATCAATTTTATATAAGTTTATAAATTAAAAAAAAAGAAACTGTTGCAAATTTTATATTTTTCTGCAACAATTTCTAATTATTTTATATTTTTATTAAATTTTTAATAGATTCATATATTTTTTCTGCTATATATGGATTGTTCATTGTATACAAGTGAATTCCATCAACTCCTGATGAAATTAAATCAACTATTTGGTCTACTGCATAGGCAATTCCACAATCTCTCATGGCAGTTTTATCATTTTCATATTTTTTCATGATTTTTAAGAATTTTTTTGGAAGTTTTATACCATTTAAACTTATCATTTTTTCTATTTGTTTTTTATTTATAACCGGCATAATACCAGCTTGTATTGGCACATTAATTCCAGCTAAATCACACATGTCTCTAAACCTATAAAAATCTTCATTGTCAAAAAATAATTGAGTTACAAGACTATCACAACCTGCATCAACTTTTTTTCTTAAATTTTTTATATCTTCTACAAGATTTAAACTGTCAATATGACCTTCTGGATAAGCTGCAGCCATGACGTAAAAATCTCCCTTTTCTTTTATAGCCCTTATTAGATCTGAGGCATGTTCATAATCTCCTTTTTTATAAGAAAATTCTGGTATGTCTCCTCTTAAAGCCAATATTTTATTTACATTTTTTTCTTTTAGAATATTTAATTTTTTTGTAAGATCTCCTTCACTTAAACCAATTGATATTAAATGAGCTACCGATTCTACACCTTGTTTTTTTATTTCACCAGCTATATCAAAAGTTCTTTTGCTAGTATCATTTCCTGCAGCTCCATAAGTTACAGATATAGATTCTGGTTTTAAATCTATTAATCTATCGATGGTGTTATAAATTGTTTCTATGGGCAAATTCTTTCTTGGTGGAAAAACTTCAAAACTTAAAACACAATTTCTACTTCCTATATTCATCTCTAAGCTCCAAACTTGCCCTTACTAAATTTTTAAGAGCCTTTACTGTTTCTTCTTCACCCCTGGTTTTTAGTCCACAATCTGGATTTACCCAAAGTTTTTTCGCATCAACTTTTTCAAGAATTTTTCTTAAAGTATTTTTAATTTCTTCAACTGAAGGTACTCTTGGTGAATGAATATCATAAACACCTGGTCCAACTTGTGTTTTAAAATTATTTTCTTTTAATGAATCAAGAATTTTTAGATTTGATCTTGAAGCTTCAAAACTAATTACATCTGCATCCATTTGATCAATAGATTTTATTATATCTGTAAATTCAGAATAGCACATATGTGTATGGATTTGGGTTGTAGCCTTACAATCAGAATGTACTAATCTAAATGCAGGAATTGCCCAATCAAGATATTGGCTAAACCAATCTGATTTTCTTAATGGCAATTTTTCCCTAAGAGCTGCTTCATCAATTTGGATAATATTTATTCCAGCTTTTTCTAAATCTAAAACTTCATCTCTAATGGCAAGAGCTATTTGATAAGTTGATTCTTTTACAGATATATCTTCTCTTGGAAAAGACCAATTTAAAATTGTAACAGGGCCAGTAAGCATTCCCTTGATTGGTTTTTTTGTCAAAGATTTTGCATATGATGACCATTTTACAGTGATTTTTTCTTCTCTTTTTATATCAGACCAAATAATTGGTGGTTTTACACATCTTGTACCATAAGATTGAACCCAAGCTTTTTTTGTAAACAAATAACCTGATAAATGTTCACCAAAATATTCTACCATGTCATTTCTTTCAAATTCACCATGAACCAATACATCAAGTCCCAAATCTTCTTGTAGCCTTATACATTCTTCAATTTTTTTGTAATTAAATTCTTCGTACTCTTCTTTTGATATTTGACCATTTTTATATTTTTTTCTATTTCTTTTTACATCTATAGTTTGTGGGAAAGATCCAATAGTTGTTGTTGGGAATAATGGAAGATTTAATTCTTCTTTTTGAATTTCCTCTCTTTTTTCAAAAGAATCTCTTCTTACAAAATCTGAATCTTTTAAATTTTCTATCCTATCTTTCACTTCCCTATCACAAAGATTTTTTCTATCATCAAAAAGTTTTTTATTTTCGATGAAATTTTTATCAAATTTATAATCTAAATCAACTAATTTTTTCAAATCATTTAATTCTTCTAGCTTTTCATAGGCAAAGGCAAAATGTTTTTTATATTTTTCATCCAATTCGTCTTCAAAATCTACACTATAAGGAACGTGAATTAAAGAAGATGAAGCTTGGATTACAAAATCTATTTCTTTTTCCTTTAATTTTTCAATTATAGCTAAAGTTTTTTCATATGAATTTTTCCAGATATTTTTTCCATTTATAAGTCCTGCAAATAAAGTTTTATCTTTATTAAATCCATATTTTTCAATTAGGTCTAAAGTTTTTCTTCCTTCTATAAAATCAAGACCAATACCATCAAAATCTAGATTTTGCAAATCTTTATAAATATCTCTAACATCTCCAAAATATGTTTGAAGTATTATTTTAATAGAGCCTTTTTTAGCTAATATTTTTTTATAAGCTTCTACAAATAAGTCAATATCCTCTTTGCTTAAATCATAAACTAGGTAAGGTTCTTCAAATTGAAGAGTTTTAAGACCAAGTTCTTGGAATTTTTCAATATAAGAAATATAAACATTAATAAAATCATCTTTAAAATCATTTATATTTTTTTCTCCCTTATAATCTAATAATTTCAAAAATGTAAAAATACCAATAATCGTTGATTTTGTTTCAAAACCTAACTCTTTTGCTTCTTTATATTGGTCAAAGGCTTTTGTTGAATTTAATTTTATTTCAGTATCATCTTCAATTTCTGCAACCATGTAGTGATAATTTGTGTTAAACCATTTTTTCATTGAAAGGGCCTTTACATCAAGACCATTTTTTTGATAGCCTCTAGCCATTGCAAAATATGTATCGATATCAGATAAATTTAATTTTCTATACCTTTTAGCTATAACATTAAAGGTAAAAGCTGTATCTAAAAATAAATCATAATAAGAAAAATCGTTTGATACTATGTAATCTAATTTTTTTTGTTTTTGCCAAGCATTTTTTCTAATTTCTTTTGCAACACTTTCAAGCTCAGAAAATTTTATTTCATCTTTAAAATATTTTTCTGTAGCAAATTTTAATTCTCTATTTTCTCCAATTCTTGGAAATCCAATAATAGCTGTTTTCATTTCTATCTCCTTTTAAGCTTAAAAAAATAAGCCATTGCTTTTTTTATTCTTTCGTACAGTATAAAGCAATATGGCTTATTAGTGTTAATACTTATTTTCTATTATTGGATATAGATTTTTTCTATACCACTTATTTTGAGAAATTTTCAATATATTCTTTTAAATATTTTATATAGGATTTGCTAATAAAATCAATCGGCCTATTTTTTAAAGAAATATAACCAATATCCATTTCTTCATCAGCATCTAATTTTTTTGCAATAATTCCAGTACCATTTAAATCTTTTGATAAAACTCCTGATGTTATGGTGTAGCCGTTAAGGCCAATCATCAAATTAAAAATTGAAGCCCTGTCAGTTACTACAATATTTTTTGGACTATATTCTGTTGGGAATAATTCTTCTGCAAAATAAAAAGAATTATTTTTATCTTGTTCATACAATAATCTTGGATATGATTTTAAATCTTCAAGACTTATATTATCTTTTTTTGCAAGTGGATTGTCTTTACTTATGAAAATATGAGGTTTAGCCTTAAAAATAGAATGAAATTCCAAATCTTCTCTTTCCAAAATTCCCAAAATTATATTTCTATTAAAATTTGAAAGATAGATTATACCAATTTGACTTCTCAAAGACTTTACATCTTCAATAATTTGAGAAGTTGTAGTCTCTCTCAATGAAAATTCATATTTATTTTCCCCATATTCTTTTACAAGCATAACAAAAGCATTGACAACAAAGGCGTAATGTTGACTTGAAATTGAAAAAACTCTTTTAGTAACTTCCTTTTTTTTGTAATTATTTTCCAAAAAATCTGCTTGTTCAACTACAGATCTTGAATATGCTAGAAAAATTTCCCCTTCTTCAGTTAATTTGACTCCCCTGTTTGTTATAGTAAATATTTTAATGCCCATTTCTTTTTCCAAATCAAAAATCGACTTAGATAAGGAGGGTTGGCTTACAAGCAAAGCCTTACTTGCTTTAGAAATTGAACCTTCTTCTACAATAGCAATAAGATATTTTAATTGTTGTAAAGTCATAAAAGCTCCTTTTTAAAAAAATTAATCAAGTAATTTTTTGTAGAAATTGTCAATAAAAATAGCTCCAATTGGGGCTGTTAATAAAATCCCCAAAACTGCCATTGATAAAATTATATCCCCACTAGAAAGTCCATTTGCAAGAGGAACAGCTCCTATAGCTGCTTGGACTGTTGCCTTTGGCATGTAAGAAAAAACTGTAAATAATTTTTCTTTTTTATTTAAGTTTGACCCTGCAATTGAAATTAAAGTTCCACATGATCTTATAATCAATGCCAAAAACACCATTATTACTGATAAAAATCCAAGTTTTGTTATATATGAGATATTTACCTCTGCCCCAACCAAAACAAACAATAAAATCTCAGCAAAAATCCATAATTTCCCAAATTTTTCAGAAAGTCTTAAAGAAACTTCATCATCTGCCTTGATTTTAAATACGCAACTCATAGCAATAACTGCCAAAAGTCCAGAAAAGGCAATTTTTGATTTTAATAGACTTTCCATTGCGACTAATAAAAATGAAAGTGCAAGAATTATAATAACTTTTGTAGAATTTCTAATCATATCGTCTTTTTTATAAAAATATTCAAAAACAAGGTATAAAATAAAGCCAATAATAGAGCCAAATAAAATTCCCAAAATTATAGAAATTGGTACATTAAAAAGGGAAATTAAACTTACATCTTCCCCCTTTGCCATTGACAAAAATGATGAAAATAAAACAAGAACAAAAATATCATCACAAGATGAGCCTGCAAGAATCATTTGAGGTATTGATTTATTTACTCCTCTTTTTTCTTCGATTAATTTTACCATCCTAGGAACTACAACTGCTGGCGATACTGCTGCAAGAACTGAACCCATCAAAAGTGCATCAATTGCTCTGATTTTGAAAAAAATTCTTGCAAAAATAAAATAAGCTAATATTTCAAAACTTGCTGGCAAAAATGATAAAAGTATGGCAGATTTACCAGCTTTTTTCAAATCAGAAATATCTAAAGAAAGTCCAGCCTTAATTAAAATAATAATCAAAGCAATTTGCCTAAGCTCTGCTGAAATGCCAAGTGTTTTTGAATCAAGTAAATTTAGAACGTGAGGTCCCAAAATAATTCCCGTAAAAAGCATACCTATCAAAGCAGGTATTTTTAATTTTTGACAAAAAAATCCAAATATAAGTCCAAAAATAATAATTAAACCAAGTGATATTAACATAATTCCTCCTTTTGGGACAAAAAAACTGATGAAATCTGTCCCCTAATAGTAACAGAAGTCATCAGCATAAACGCGGTTTTAGAAAAAAATCTAAGGGAGAACTTCATTCCCTTTAAGTATTATAAATTTTTTTATATTTTTAGTCAATTTTTAATTTTAATAAATTCTTTAAACTCGTCCAAATCTTTTGCCATAAAAAATGGATTAATCAATAATTCTTTTTCAACACTTGTTGGAAGGCTAGGAAGGCCCTTTGAAATTTTTTCCTTGGCTTCAATTATTGCATCATCCATTATTTTATCCTTAATAATTCTTTTTGAAGATTTTAAGCAATCAATTGTATATTCGTGGGCTGGATAAATCAAAGTATTCTTATCCAAATTTTTAATCTTTTGAACGGATTCAAAAGAACTTTGGTAATCACCTGTAAATACCCTACCGCATCCAGAAGAAAAAATTGTATCCCCACAAAATAAATTATTTTCAACCAAATATGAAATATGCTCTTCAGTATGGCCATTTGTTTTTAAAACTTTAATCTTATATCCAAAAATTTCAAACTCATCTTCATCTTTTAAAGTTTTATCATTTAAATTTTCAGTTTCACTTGGTCCATAAACTATTGCTTCTTTAAATTTTTCCTTCAATTCTTTTACTCCACCAACATGGTCCATGTGCTTATGAGTCAAAAAAATAGCATATAAATTTTTATCTTTCAAATATTTAAAACAAGGTCTAGCCTCGCCCGGATCAATTAAAATTACATCTTCTCCCTTTTCAATTGTCCAAATATAATTATCTTCAAAAGCTCTAATAAAATTAATTTTCATAAAAACTCCTCTCAAAAGATTTATACCCAAAAATTAAAATAAAAAAAAGTAGGCAAAAGCCTACTTAGACTGTTGACAAACTAAATTTTCACCCATTTCGAGCGAACGTAGTGAGTCGAGAAATCTCATGAGATCTCTCCATGCGTTCGTTTCCTACTTAGACTGTTGACAAACTAAATTTTCACCCATTTCGAGCGAACGTAGTGAGTCGAGAAATCTCATGAGATCTCTCCATGCGTTCGTTTCACTCACTTAGTCGAGATGGTACTTAGCTTATTTTTATTTCAAAATAAAATATTATCTAAATTCATACCTTGTCTACGCTCTGAGTAGGCAAAAGCCTACTTTAAAAAACTATTTATTTTCTTTTGTAGCATCATTTCCAAGAGCGAAAAATTTCTTTCTTATTTTTCTTCCAGTTTCTGTTCCTGCTATTCCACCAATTCCTGTTTCCCTTAAAGCTTCTGGTAAAGTTGCTCCAACTTCTCCAGCTGCCTTACAAACTTCATCAAATGGAACAATACTTGTGATTCCAGCCATAGCCATATCTGCAGATATAAAGGCATTTACAACTCCCGATGCATTTCTAAATGTACAAGGATATTCTACAAGTCCTGCAATTGGATCACAAACTAATCCTAAAACATGTAAGAAAGCAAAACTTGCTGCATGAAAACAAACTTCTGGGCTTTGATCATAAAGAAAACATGCTGCAGCAGCTCCCATAGCCGCTCCCGATCCAGTTTCAGCTTGACATCCGCCCTCAGCTCCTGCAAAAGATCCATAATATCCAATTATTTTTCCAATTCCAATTGCAGTAAGCATAGCATCAACCATTTTTTCATCTGAAAATCCCTCTCTTTTTTTGAGAGAATATAAAATTGCTGGCAAAATTCCAGAAGATCCTGCGGTAGGACTTGCAACAATTTCTCCCATGGCTGCACTAATTTCAAGAGTTGAAAAAGCCATAGCCATAGCTTCTGTAACAAAAGAACCTGTAATAGATTTTCCTTCTTTAGAATAAGCATTCATTTTTTTGGCAAATCCATCAATCATTCCCATGGCAGTTTTTGTTTCATGATTTAAATTTCCTGTTGCAGATTCTTCCATTACCTTAAACATTTCAGTCAAATTAAATAAAATATCATCCTTATTAATTTGCGATGATTTTAATTCTTCTTCAAGAACTAAATCTTTTATGTGAAGACCTCTTCTTTCACATTCTTCTATAACTTCTCCTGCTTTTCTAAACATTATCTAACCCCTTCTATATAATTTGCATAATCGTATCTTTTATTATTAATAATTTCTTCAATTATACTTTTTTCAAGTTTTTCATTTAATTCTACAATTAAAGTAACCTCTTCATCAGCTTTTACTGTTTTCATACTTTCAATATTATAATCATTGGTTGCCAAAAGTTTACTTACTTCATAAATTACACCCTTTTGTTCTCTATACCTTAAAATTATTGTTGGGAATTTTCCATTATAAGAAATTGATACGTTGTTAATTTCTATAATTTCTATATTTCCTCCACCGATTGATGATCCGGTAACTGATGAAGTAGTTCCGTCTGGATAATAAAAAATAATTTTTGCAGTATTTGGATGAACAGGTCCCAAATCATCTTTTATAAAATGATATTCAAGACCTTTTTCGTCTGCTATTTTAAAAGAATCTCTAAGTCTTTTATCATTTGGCCTAAATCCCAAAACTCCCGCAAGAAGCGCCTTGTCAGTTCCGTGTCCCTTGTAAGTTTGAGCAAAAGATCCGTGAAGATGAAAATCCACCCTAGTAAAACCATCTTTAACAATTGATATAGCAACTTGTCCAATTCTCGCAGCTCCCGCTGTGTGAGATGAGGATGGGCCAATCATAATTGGTCCAATTATATCAAAAACACCATATTCTTTCATAAAACCTCCATTTTATAATAAAAACCTTTGCATAAAGCATTTAATAAATTTCTTCTTATTATTATCCTACTCGTTTTATAAAAAAAATAAAAGCCAAGAAAAATTATTTTGCAAATTTTTCAAAATAATTTCACTTGACTTCAATTAGATTTAATTTTTTAAAAATATAATAATTTAAAATAATCGAAAAATTATATAAGATTCCTGCCAAAATAAAATATAAATATCCTGGTAATTTTTTTAAGAGATCTGTAAAAATTGGACTATATGATAGGTAAGCATAATTTAATCCAAATTTCAAATTAATAAGCTCTGTAATTATCAAAAATATATTTACAAAAATAAATAAAAATTTCAAATTTCCCCTATTGAGTCTCACCCCATCAACTACTAGAAAAAACAAGGACACCCAAAAAACTAAATAATGGGTCAAAAAGAAATTTACATACATAATATGTGGCCAAGAATATGGACTCAAATCTGGATAAATCATTCCAATTAAACCACCAATTAGTCCCCAAAAAATAGTTAAAATTTTTAAATTTTTATTGTTAAATAACAAGGCAAAAAATCCACTATAAATACTCACCCTGCAAGTATAAAGAGGAAGGGCCTCGCTGATTGTGTCATGTCTAATAAATGATAGAAAAAATAAAAAACTTAGCTGTTGAAAAGCTAGTAAAAATATAAAAGAATTTCTTAAAATCTTATAAATTTTTTTATTTTCTCTAATATTTTTTCTATACCTATACATCAAAAATCCCATAAATATCATAAATGAAAACAAGAAAAGATGTAGAGAACCATATGAATTAAAGACAAAACCGTCTTCTTTTTTTCTAAAAAATACTTCTATAAAATCTTTCATTAAAACTCCTGAATTTTCTTGTTATTATATAATAATTTTTTATTTACGTCCATAAGTTATATTAAAAAACTCTTAAAAAAATTTAAGAGTCTTTCTTATTTATATTATATTTTATAAAAGTTTCACTAATTCTTTTACCTAAATTTTGCATAGCATCAAATTGAGGACCCGAACCATGATTTACCGGATTTGGATACTGGCTTAAAAAAGAAATAGCAAAAACTTCATCATTAACACCTATAATTGCAATATCATTTTCAACACCTTTATTTGGAATTTCACCAGATTTTGAAAGGCCCTTGGCCTCTTTTGGTAATTTTCCTAATAATTTAAAATTTGATGTAGAATTATTTTCAGCCATAGCCTTCATTAGCTTATTTGAATGGTCTCTATTTACAAATTTTCCCAAATAAATATCTCTAAGACCCATATTCAAATCATTGGCCCTAGCAATATTTTCCTTTCCATCATGGAGCATTTTTCTATAAAGGCCAGTTTTATTTTCACCAGTAATTTTTTTAATTGTAGAACCAAGATTTTGACTTGCTAAGTTCATATCATTATTTCCAATTAGATCAATTAACCTGTTTGCTGACTCATTGTTAGAATCTCTTAGCATCAAATAAATGTCATTTTCAACATTTTTTTCATCCAAAATCCCTTCTTCAACTTGCCTGTATGCCTCAAGGGCAATAAAAAATTTAATAGTTGATGCAGCAGGTAAGCTTTCTTTTTGAGGATTTGAATTCTTAAAAATAGAAACTTTAGAATCACCTTTCAAAGAATCAACAGCAACCTGCCAATCCCCTTCCAAATTTTGACACTCCTCGTCAATAATTTTTTCAATTTCCTTAGAAAGCTCATCATTATTTGAAGATTTTTCTTCTTTAGTATTTTTAGTTTTATTTTTTACAATATTTTCATCAAGGTCTTCATCAGATTTATACAAATTTTCAATCTTATTTAAATATTTGTCAGATTTAAAACCAACTACCTTCTTATTTTTATATACTTTTTCAGACTTAGAAACTTTCAAAGTAAAAGCAAAAGTTGAAATAAAAATAGCTATAAAAATGCTTATCAATATTTTTATATTTTTTTTCATAATTTCCCCATTACTATATATTCTAGTTTTATGCTAGCTTAAAATAATAATGCTGTCAAATAAAATGAAAATATATAAACTATTTATTATCTTTATCAAAATTTATGTAAGCTTCAGATATTCTTTTTCCTAGATTTTGCATCGCTATAGCTTGATTACCATATTTATGACTAACAGGGCCAGGATGCTCACCCATAAATGAAATTGCAAAAACACTATCCCCAACATCAATTATAGCTGCATCATTTTCTATTCCCCCATCAGGATACTCACCAGACTTATTCAAACCCTTTGCACCTTTTGGTAATTTTCCCAAAAGCTTAAATTTAGATGTAGTAGTATTATTTGACATAGCCTTAATCATTTTTTTAGAATGATCTTCATTTACAATTTTCCCATCATAAATTGCAATTAAACCTTTGTTTAAGTCCTTAGCTCTAGCAACATTATTCTTACCTCTTTGATTCATTTTTGTATAAAGGCCAGTTTTGTTTTCGCCAGTAATTTTATAAATAATTCTACTAACATTTTTACTAGCCTTATCCACACTATTATCGCCAATTAAATCGATTAACCTATCTGTAGATTCATTATTAGAATTTCTAAGCATAAGGTAAAGATCTTCTTCAACATCTTTTTCAGCTAAAATCCCCTCTTCAACTTGCCTATAAACTTCAAGACCTATAAAAATTTTTATAGTTGATGCAGAAGTTTGATTGATATTTTTAGGAGAAGACTTTCTTTCAATAGAAATATTTGATTTTCCCCTTATACTATCAACAGCAACTTGCCAATTCCCATCTAAATTTTCAGTTTCCTCTGAAATAATTTTATTAATTTCTCTATAAAGATAATCATCTTCCTTATTTGAATTTTTATTTTTAATATCATCAGATATAGAATCCTCATCTTTTACCTTAAAATCATCTAAATCATAGATCATTTCGATTTCATTTAAATATTTATCAGATTTAAAACCAATTATGCTATTTTTTCGAGATGCCTTCCTGACTTTATTATTTTTAATCTCACTATCTGCCTTAGAAAAATTTAAAATTGAAGTAAAAACAAAAACAATTAAAACAAAGGTAAAACTAGATAATATTTTCCTATTTTTATTCATAGTCCCCCCCAATATGTAATGCTAGTTTAATGCTAGACTATAAACAAATATGTGTCAAATTTTATTAAAATATAAATTTTAAAAAATATTTCTATAAATAATGAAGTTATCTCTTACCAAATTTCTAGTATTTTATTTAAACTTATATTATAATCTAATCAACAAGGAGAGCTTATGGAAGAGAAAAGAAAACTTAAATTTATTTTATATGCCTTTATACTTTTGTTAGTAATTGGAGTGGTTGGATACATGAAATTACTAAAAATAGATTTTGTTGATGCCTTATACATGACTGTTATCACTGTATCAACAGTAGGTTTTACTGAGGTTGGCACTACCAGCAACCAATCTGAAATTTTTTCAGTATTTATGATATTTTTGGGCGTTGGTATAGTTGGTTATGCATTTACTACAATTGTTGCTATGTTTGTTGAAGGAAAATTTGCTGATTTATGGAAGGGAAATAAAATGGAGAAAAAAATTTCTGCTCTAAGTGATCACTATATAATATGTGGTTCTGGAGAGCTTGCAGAAGTTATCATTCAAAAATTTATAAAAGAAAATTTGAATTTTGTCGTTATTACAGATAAACGTGATGACCTTGACGATTATAGTCACCATAATATTTTAGTTGTTGAAGGTCATTCTACAGAAGAAGAGATTTTAGAAGAAGCTGGAATCACAAAAGCCAAAGGACTTATTTCAACTCTAGATTCTGAGGTCGACAATATTGTAACCGTCCTTACGGCAAGAAATCTAAATAAAAAAATATATATAATTGCAAATTCCATAACAAAATCTGGAAGCAAAAAATTATTAAAAGTTGGTGCAAATAAAACTTTGTCAGCTGTTGAAATAAGTGGTAAAAGAATGGCATCTTTAATGATAAAACCAAATATAATTTCATTTTTGGATGTTGCTACAAAAATCGGTGATGTAGAACTTGACCTTGAAGAAGTTATTGTAAATAAAGATTCTTACCTAGATAATAAAAATTTACTTCAAGCACAAATTCCTAAAAAAACTGGACTTATTGTTCTAGCTATAAAAAAGATTGAAGACCAGACCATGGTTTTCAATCCACCAGTAGATTATACATTTAAAATAGGAGATGTTCTCATTGTTCTTGGAAGAGAAGAACAAGTGGACAAATTAAGACATCTGGGTGATGAAATAAAATAAGGCTATTAATAAATAATAGCCCAGACTGTTGACAAACTAAAAATTTACCCATTTAGTACTATAAAAGTGTAAGTAGAAAAAACTTTCTACCTACACTTTTTTTAATATAATGAAGGTAACAGACGCAGCCCATTTGGGATAATACACCCGTACTCGAAACAGTCTGCTACCTTCCATTATCAAGAATTCGATTAAGCAGGTTGGGTTAATACACCCGTGTAACGAGCTAAACTGAGTGGATAATTGTGTAGGTAGATAAAAATTTATTGGAGGTATTTATGATTTCAATAGGAATTGATGTATCAAAATCTAAAAGTACAGTTGCAGCCTTAGGATTTGGGAAAGAAGTCATCTTTAAACCATTTAATATTTATCATGTAAAAAATGATGTAAATAAATTAATTGCTAAAATTAAATCTTTAGATGAAGATGTAAAAATAGTTATGGAAGCAACAGAAATTTATCATATTCCTATCTTAATTAGTTTAGTAAATGAAGGATTTTTTGTAAGCGTAATAAATCCATTAAAAATGAAAAGATTTTGCCAAGCCTTAAGTTTTAGAAATGTAAAAACAGATAAAAAAGATGCTATACACATAGCTGAATATGGTTTAATGAACTGGAATGATCTAATACAATTCAAAGAAGATAAAGAAGAATATGTAAGATTAAAACAATTAAACAGATCCTATCAACATTACCAAAAACTAAGAATAAATCACTTAAACTATTTAGACAAAGAAATAGAAAAAAGACATCCAGGACTAAAAAAACTAATCCCCCATGCAAATGGTAATTATCAAAAAGATAAACTAATAGACTTTGTAGAAAGATGGACTAATAGTGAAAAGATATTAAAAAGAAGTCAAGAGCAATTTGTAAATGATTATGAAAAATGGGCAAAGAAAAAGGGATATCATCCAAACGCACAAAAAGCAATAACCATTTACCAAAATGCCTTAGAATCAATCCCAACAATCTCATCTAGTAACTCAAAAATAGATGCGAATGTCCTAGACTCGATTGAATTTCTAAGAGTAATAAACAAAACTCTTAATAATATTCTATCACAAATGAAAGAAATCGCCACAGAATTAGAAGAATACAAAATAGCAAAAGAATTTTCAGGCATAGGAGAAAAATTAGCCATACAAATAACAGCAGAGATAGGAGATATAAGAAAATACAAAAACAAGAAAAGTCTAATATCATTTGTAGGAATAGATTCACCACCATATCAATCAGGAAACTTTAGTGCAAAACAAAGAAAAATATCCAAAAGAGGAAATCCAATCCTAAGAAAAGTACTATACATGGCAATGTTATGTATGAAAAAAGCAAAAGATGAAAGCAATTCGGTATATAAATATATAATAAAAAAAGAAAGAGAAGGCAAGGCAAAAAAAGTATCAAACATAGCAGGAATAAACAAATTTTTAAGAATATATTATGCGAAAGTAATGGAGGAAAAAAACAAGGAAGAATTACTAAAAGCTGCATAAAAAAATAGAAAAAAAAAGCCCAAACAAGAGGGCTTATTTCCTATGGTCAAATTTAGTAATAAAATTATTTGATTTTTTTAAAAAAAGACTTGATTTTTCCTAGCAGGTTTCGAGCGAACGTAGTGAGTCGAGAAATCTCATGAGATCTCTCCGTGCGTTCGTTTCACTCACTTAGTCGAGATGGGTTATAGCGTAATTTTATTTTTGAATTATTAATAAATTATTAAACTGACTTTGTATACGCTCTTAGGCTATTAATAAATAATAGCCTTTTTTCTATAAAAACTCTTCCCTAATAATTTCTGACATTTCAACAAATTTTTCCCTATAAATATAGTGACTTCCTTCCATTAAATAAATCTTTCCATTTTGATTGTTGAAGGCATTTTTTGTTTCAATATATCTCCAATTCTTATCCTTATCTTCTTTTTTTGCAAGAAAAAAGATTTTTTTTATATTTTTAGGATAATATAAATCTTTTATTTTACTCCAGTTTCTTTCAAAATTTAAGCCCTCATTCAAATTATCTTCATTTGCAAAATCTCTGTATAACCTATATCTTATTTGTGATTTTACTTCATCACTATAGTAATTATTATTTGCCATAAACAATTCCGGCTTAATAATTGATAAAAGTCTTATAAATCCAAGCCTATTTGATAATTTTCTAAGAATTGGAAAAAATTTATTTCCAGTATATTTTAGTTGATTTGGAACCGAAGTGTCCATTCCAATAAAACCAACAACTTCATCTTCATACCTATTTAAATAATAAATAGAATAAATACCAGATATCGAGTGAGAACATAAAATATATTTTTTAATACCCAACTTTTTTATAACTTCGTGCAACTCAAAAGTAATATTTTCTACACTTCTAGAATTTCTACAAAAATCCGAATCCCCATATCCAAAAGGTTCAATTGCAATAACATGAAAATTTTTAGAAAGTTCATCAATTAATGGCAAAAAATCAAGCCCAGGAGCTATAGTTCCATATCCAGGATTTAAAATTATTATTTTTTTATTTTCTATCCCTTTTTCAACTATATTGATTTTTTTACCCTTTATTAATATCTTATTCCCGTAGCCAATTATCTTATTTTTTTCCCTTAATAATAGAAATTTATTAAGAGAAAAAGTTAAAAAAATAAAAATAAATAAATATAATATAAATTTAAAAATAATCATATTATCACCAAAAAAAGTAAATCTTCTAAATATTTTATACCCAATATTCGGCTTTTTATATTTGATTTTAAATTTAAAAATTTATAATTAATCCTAATAAACCCAGCCTTATTTTTATAAATTTTTAATTAGAAATTTTATTTTTATATAATAAAAAAAGTGATGAGCAAAATAGCTTTGCTATTTTGCTTCATCACATTTTATCAAAAAATTATTTTATTTTTTTCTTTTTTTACTTACAAATAATCCACCTACAGCTGTCATTAAAATTCCCGCTACACATTCTACAGATTCAATGCCAGTTTGTACATTTTTGCCTATTTGACCTAGGCTCTTAGTATTATTTGCTTTGCCTTTATTATCTGGATTATTTGCTTTAATTATTTTTGGTTTTTGACTATGTCTGTCTTGATCTGGGTTTGGAGTTGCTTTCTTATCTTTCCAGATAGCTTTTATTTCTATATCTTTATCTAATATTATTTCTGTTCCTGCTGCTACTTCTTTGCCATTTACTTCCCATGCTTTGAATTCTTTGTTAGCTGGGGCTTTGAAGATATTTGCAGATAAGATATATTTTGAACCTTTCTTTAGGGTTGCGCCTGTCATTTCACCAGATCCACCATTAGCATTGTAGTTTACTTTTACTGTTTCTTCTGATGGTGTTGTGCCTGGGTTCTTGTCTTTCCATTGAGCTACAACAGTTACATTTCCTTCTACTGTAATTTCGTCGCCTGGTTTTTTCTTTTCGTTTCCTATCATCCAGCCGTCAAATTCTTTACCTTCTGGAATTTCAAATCCATTTTCAGGTAAGTTATAGGTTGAGCCTTTTTTAATGGTTTGTTCTTTCATTTCACCATTTCCACCATTTCCATCGAAGCTTACTTTCACTTCGTCTTTAACTGGTGGTTCTGCAGTTTTATCTTTCCATTGAGCTACTACTTTTACATTGTTATTTACTGTGATTTCGTCGCCTGGTTTTTTCTTTTCGTTTCCTATCATCCAGCCGTCAAATTCTTTGCCTTCTGGAACTTCAAATCCGTTTCCTGGTAATGTATAGGTTTTTCCTTTTTCTAGGGTTTTTTCGCTAATCTTATCTTCAATAGCTGGTGCGTTTGAATCTACTTGGTTAATGTCAAGATCTTCTTCATGAACTACAGGTGCAGCCATTAATAGTCCCAGCATACAAGATACTAGGCCTATTGATAATTTCCTTGTTGCATAGATTGGTTTTGTATTTTTATCAAGAACCTTTTCCTCGAATTCAAGTTTTATTTTTTATATTTTTTCATATTCTCCTCGGTCTTTCTTTTGCATTTTATTTATATCTATATTTTTTAATATTATACCTTATTTTGTAAATTTTTTAAACAACATTGTTAAATATATAATCATTATTATTATAAGAATTTTTGACTATTTAAGTAATATAATTATTTTAATTTATCTGACTAATCTATATCTAAAAGTTTTTTCTAATATTATTAGCTCTCGTGTATAAAGCTAATAAAAAGAGCAGCTATTAAGCTACTTTTAAAGAAATTATAAAATGATTTTTTGACTTATTCTTGTTTTTTTTATTATTTTTTTATTTTCTGATATGGTTATAAATATTATTTTATAAATCAAAACTACCAGATTAACTTGTAATTTTACCTTTACCTATAAGGCGTGAATACTGACACTTTACTATTGGGCTTGTCCAATATTCTATCACTCGCACCTATTTTTCTACTAGAGCTTTAGCGGTTTTTTATTTGTTATTATTTATTGACTCACTAAAAAAGGGATAAGTTTACTCCTTATATTTTTTTGTTCTGTATAGAAAGCAAGACTATTTGACAAAGATTCGTAAAATAGAACCTCAGAGTTTTTTTATCGAAAAAGCTTCGAAATATTTCTATTTCATTTTCTTATTCTATAAAAGTCTATAGCATCTTACTTTTGAATCAAACTACCTTGGCCGACATCTCCTGTTAAATCCAAGATAATCCATGCACTAGTTCCCGCTTCGACCTTATGCTTGCCCATATTGGCTCCAAGTGTTGTCTCAAATGTTGAGCTGTTACTGCATTCAAAAACATCGAGAATTGTAGTTGTGATATCCTTGCCATTTGTAGTAACTGTAACTGTATCTCCTTTTGCAAATTCACCACTTATAATCTGAGAGGTAGCAACGAATCTATTTTTGTATGCTTTTGCTCTTTTTAGTCCAACATCAAATGCTTTTGGTGCAATGGAAATACACTTATCTGCCTTGGCTATATTTGCATAATTGGAACCAACATTTTCTATAATCTGTGCTTGCTCTTTTTTCATTGAATTAATCATCTCTTTAATTTCATCTACTGTCATAAGCTTTAGTGGATCCTTTGTTTTTAAAAGATAATCTGCTCTATCAAAGCCATCAGTGCCCATCTTTTCTTCCAATATTCAGTGATATTGAATTGACCACGGATCATTTTCTCACAATCACCACAGATTTCTCCATCATCAACTAGCACGCTGCTAAATAACTTCAATTCATTGCCGCATATTGGACATAATTTTTTTTCTTTTTTACCAAATAATTTCATAATTGTCTCCTTTTATTATTTGATTATATTAAGTTATTAACTTTTCTTTTATCTAACTATTTTTAGACTTTTTATTAAATATATGAAAAATTTGCTTGTTTTATATATGAGCCATCTTTACCTACTAGGCCCTATCTTCCCATACATTTTTTATATTTATATAACATTTTAATTTGCACCTTGGAAATTATATTAATCATGGAATTTTCTAAAAGGCAAAAGAAAAGTATTGGAAAAAACTCAATTAAAGAGAGTATGGACAATCTTCCTAATGGTATTTGTTTTTCTAAGCTTGATGGAACTCCTCTATTGGTAAATAGAATAATGCAAGATATTAGCTATGAAGTCTTTGGAAAAATGTTAGTCAATGACCTTGTTTGTGCAGAAAATATTAAAAACAATAAAATTAGACCAAATATAAAAATTTTACAAAGAGATCCCCTAGTTTTGGAAAGCCTCGGCCAAATTTGGCAAATAAAGATCTTTTATCATTGCTTGGTTAAGGAAACTATTGCATATAATATCACATTGGAATGTTCCTTGTATCAAGAAATCGAAAAGAAAACTAAACAGATTAAAAAAATTAATGAAAGTTTAAGAGATTACCAAAAAAATGTTGGGGAATACACAAGACAAAAAGAAATTTTAAAGGCAAAAATAAAAATTCACGACAAAATAGGACAATCTTTAATCTACTTTAAACGTTATTTAGAAAATGCAGATAAGACAAAAAAAGAGCGTGATAAGTTGATTAAACTTTGGATGGAAAGTCTTTTAATATTAGAAGAAAACAACGAATCACCTAAAAACGAATCCAGATTTGAAAAATTGATTTCAACGGCAAAAGATATTGGAGTAGATGTTCATGTAAATGGTAAAACACCTTCAAATGAGAATGACTGGATACTTTTAGTAGACATAGTCCATGAGGCACTAAACAACGCAATTCGCCATGGGCAGGCAAAAAATATTTGGATAAACTTATATGAAGATGAATTTAGAATTCATTGCAAAATTGAAAATGACGGTTTAAAAGCTTATGAACCTATAGTTGAAAAAGGAGGGCTAAAAAATATTCGTCAACGCTTAGACTCCTTTGACAGTACAATTAAAATAAATACTGAACAAAACTTTAAACTTGAAATATCTTGGATAAAAGGAGAAAATTATGACTTATAAAATAATGATTGTAGATGATCAATTTGTTTCAAGAGAACTTTTTAAACTTTCTATAAACCAAGCCCCAGAATATGAAGTTATATATTGTATTGATAGTGCAATGTTTGCAGATACCTACGTTTTAAAAAGCCATATCGACCTAGTTATAATGGATATTCTTATGCAAGATGGTTCAAACGGCTTGGACGCTGCAGAAAAAATAAAAAAATTAAAACCAGATATAAAAATTCTTGCTGTAACCAGCATGCCGGAAGTGTCGTGGATGAATCGAGCCAAAAAAATTGGAATCGACAGTTTTTGGTATAAAGAAGTCTCTCAAGAAACAATTTTAGAAATTGTTGAAAGAACTCTTTCTGGTGAATCCATATATCCAGAAGAAACTCCAGAAGTTAAACTTGGCTTATCTAGCTCTATTGAATTTACGCCTAGAGAAATTGAAGTTCTTAGGCTTCTTAAAACTGGTGTTGGAAATGAAGAAATTGCAAAAAAATTACACATCTCGCAAAATACAGTAAAAACTCATATTAAACATCTATTGGAAAAAACTGGATTTTCCAACAGAACCAAACTTGCAATCCAATCCCGTATCACAGGCTTTGTTATAGAAGATGAATAGATAGTCGACATATAATATAAAAAAAAATTTAAATTAAAAAACAGACTGACCTTTAATTATTTTTAGGTCAGTCTGTTTTAATTTATAAATTAATACAAAGGCAGTTTATACAACAATGGTCAAGGATTAATGCAAAAAATTACATGCCCCCTTATCCTTTAATAAAATAATTAAATTACATAAACTTTTTAAAAAAAATTAAAAATTCTTTAAATTTCATACTTTAGGGTGATGTGCTAAAGTTTAATCGCTGATATAATTTATTTAAACTAATAGAAAATCATCATCAATAAACAATTTTGTAAATATATTAGAAAGGAGTAGCAAATATTAAGAGTTTGATGAAAAATGGTTTCAAAAATGATAAAGGCATTTTGATGTATATACACACTATAAAAAAAAGTGATAATGAAATGAAAAGGAGATAAAAAAAACAAGCAAAATTTTATTGATATGGTTTCACCTATAGTAAAAATTGCAGATTTATAGAATGATAAAAAATAAATCTTTAGGCCAAAGTTATTAAAGAATTAAAAATTCTTTTAAACGCGGCAAATAATTTAACGAAAGGAGTATATTATGGAGAATTATAAAAATTTAGGCGCAGGTGGTACTCTCAATATTGTTTTAAGTATTATAGTAGCAATTGTTTTTGTTGTTGGGATGTGGATGATGTTTGTCAAAGCAGGAGAGGCTGGATGGGCATCAATAATTCCTATTTATAATATCTATGTTCTTTTTAAAATCACATGGGGAAGCGGAATTAAATTCCTTCTATTACTTATACCAATTGTTAACATATTTATATCTATAAAAACTCAAATAAAACTAGCAAAAGCATTTGGAAAAAGCGGAGGATTTGTTGCAGGACTAATATTCTTAACTCCTATTTTCTATGCTATACTTGGATTTAGCGACGCAAAATATTTTGGAGTTCCTGAAAGTTAATAATTAAATCAAAAATTTCATTAAAGCTTTTTATATTAATCAAAGCCTCGATTAGATTATACTTTATTAGGGCCATCAAAGAATAGATATTTTAAGAGCAATTGCCCAAAGAAAAACCAGCAGTCAGACTGTTGACAAACTAAAAAATTTTCCATTTCGACCGAGTGCAACGAGCGGAGAAATCTCATGAGATCTCTCCATACGTTCGTTTCACTCGCACTAAAACACGTTTGCTTTGCAAACTTCTTCGTGCTTTCGCACTTAGTTTTAGGGATTATTGTGCCAAATTAAGGCACAATAATCTAGTCGAGATGGGTTTTAGCCTAATTTTATTTTCGAATTATTAATAAATTATTAAACTGACTTTGTCTACGCTCTGAGCAGCACATCATGTGCTGGTTTTTGCTTTCTAATTTTAAATAGAGACTGTGTAAAATTAATTCTTACCTTTAAGTTTATAATTCATTCTAATTTTTTTCAAATTTGATTTTATATATGATTATCATCAATTGAAATATTTCCCCCTCCTAAAATCAAAACACCTACTCCTACTACTGCCATAAATGCCATGGAAACATAACCTATCTTATTATTAATGAATTTTTTATTTTCTGTATCTTTAGCTGATATCTTATCCGCTATTGAAACCATTTGTTCTGTAATATATTTTTTCTCTTCAAAAGTTAATTCTTCTTTATGCAAAAGGATTCCTAAATCATCAAGAATTTTGCTATAAGCATTAATTGATGCTTCATTGCTTTTATTATTTTGTGTTAGTGCATCACTACAAAGATTCTTCAACTGTACTATCATAGTTTCAGATAATTTTACATATGATGGAAATTGATTAATTATATTTATAGCAACTTCCTTATCCATATTTGGAATTTGTGATACAAATTCTATTACTTTTTCTTTAGTAATATTTCTAAAAGAATCAATTTCAAGCAAGTTCTTTACTTCTTCTACAGATTTTAAAATTTTACCCATTATTTTCTCCTTTGATTTTATTAATTATTATGAACAATTTAAATTCATCGTCTAGCACAAGAATTAGCATAATCTGACTGGTTATTGAGCGGTAAGTGATTTCTGTAAAATTACTACAGTTGATGATTTATCTATCTTTACCATCTGAGTATGTCAAATAATACTGACCGAACATTGAAAAATATCAACAAACATTTTAACAGTAGGTCTAAGATATCATTAAAACGAAAAATCTTTTCCAATTTTTTCAAGATATTATTTTATAATCTATGTCTTTGTCTGTATTTAATGTGTTATAATTAAATCAAATATAAAAGGAGGATCTGATGGACAAAATTTTGATTGGCAAAGGGAATAAGGAAAACTATATACTTTTAAATAAAATTAATAGACACGGACTGATCAGCGGTGCTACTGGAACTGGTAAAACTGTTACTTTGAAAGTGCTTACGGAAGGTCTCTCTAACGCTGGGGTTGCGACCATTCTTGCGGATGTGAAGGGCGATCTTGCAAATATTTCAAAGCCTGGCGAGATGAATGACAAATTAAATTCAAGGCTTGAAGAGCTAGGTATTTCTAATTTTGATTTTAAAAATTATCCTGTAAATATGTGGGACATCTACGGTGAAAAAGGAATTCCTCTTAGGGTTACTGTTTCAGAGATGGGTCCTCTTATGCTCGCAAATATTTTGGAGCTAAACGATACTCAGACTGGGGTTTTAAATATTATTTTCAAAGTTGCCGACAGCGAAGGTCTTCTGTTAATAGATTTAAAGGATCTTAAACAGGTGATTAATTACGTCGGTGAAAATAAGGACGAGATTAGTAGGACCTACGGAAATGTGGCTAGTCAAAGTCTCTCTGCCATTTCTAGAAAACTTTTGTTTATTGAAGATGCTGGGGGCGATTTATTTTTCGGAGAGCCTGCGATAGATATAGGCGATCTTATTAGAACAGACACAAGTGGCAAGGGTGTGGTAAATATTTTAAATGCCACAAAATTGATTTCAAATCCACTTCTCTACTCCATGCTTCTTTTATACTTGCTTTCAGAAATCTATGAAAACTTCCCAGAAGTTGGAGATTTGGACAGACCTAAGCTTGTATTTTTCTTTGACGAAGCACATTTACTATTTAACAACACTCCAAAAGTTTTACAAGACAAAATTATCCAAGTCGTTCGTCTAGTGCGCTCTAAAGGGGTGGGCGTATTCTTCATCACTCAAAATCCTCTCGACGTGCCGGAATCCATATCGTCACAACTTTCTAACAGAATCGTCCATCAACTAAGGGCTTATTCTCCAAAGGAACTAAAGGCGATAAACGCTGTTGCAGACACATTTAGACAGGATGAATCCATGAATATAAAAGAAGGAATCATAAATCTTAGGACTGGTGAAGCATTGGTTTCATTTGCCGATGAAAGTGGTGCACCAACAGTTGCAGACAAGGCACTAATCCTTCCACCCCACTCATCATTTGCGACACTAACCGATGAGGAGTATAAAGACTTGGTTGAATCTTCGCAACTTTATACAAAGTACAAGGATCCTATCGACAGAGAATCCGCCTACGAAATTCTTTTAGAAAGAATTGAAAAAGAAAAATCGGAAGCTGAAAAAGAAAAAATAGACGCCGAAAGACAGAAAGAACTTGAAGCTCAAAGAAAAGAATTAGAAAGAGCACAAAAGTCCAGCCGCAGACAAAAGACTTACGTCGATAAGGGCATCGACTCCATGCTCGGCACCATTACGAGAACCATTGGTCGTGAAATCGCAAGAGGAATCCTCGGTTCCATGAAAAAAAGAAGATAAGATAAAAAAGACTGGAAATAATCCAGTCTTTTTTAGTTTAAATTTTATTTTATTATAAAGATTTTTCAATTAATTTATCGTCAATAAGTTTTATTTCAAACTTTGATTTAGTGTTCTATAACCACAGTGAGTAAAACCAAATCTTCACCTCCTGTGTTTTCAATGCTATGCTCAGAAGATTTTTTGCAGATATGGCAGGTTCCAGGACTTAAAATTCCAAATTATCTAATTTATACTAGCTTCTATTTCACTGCCTAAAAGCAACCAAAACTGTCGAGTTTTCAGATTGTTTGTTATTCTTTTTCTTCTGCCAAAAATTACATCAAAACCATGAAATCTAAATCACTGTTATTATCTAGCACATATTTTGCGTATATATGTTTTTATATAAGAAAATCAAGCTTTTTTATTATTCTAGCTAAAATCGAAACTTTGCGAAAATCCTAAAAAACATGTTAGTTTCTAGCATTTATTAATTTCCTTATCCATCATTACACACTTTAAACAATGCTTGATAGATTAATATGAATGAGATTTTAATTTTTTATGATCTTTTATACTAGTTCTATCTTTGTCTTTTCAGCTAATTCCATTATTTATTACTTATCTAATAATTTTATACTTACTTTAATCTTTTCTCGCTATTACCCTAAAAACCTATAGTTGCCATAAAACATTACAAAACTTGCTGCAAGTATAAAAATATGCCACAAGGCATGATTGTAGGGAATTTTTTTATAGAATAAAAAATAGCTCCTATGGTATAAAACAGTCCGCCAAGTAACAAAAATAAAATATAGCATATACCTATATACTTATAAATCTGATAGATAAGGATAAGAGATACCCATCCCATTACCATATATATAATCATAGAAGCCTTATTTATCTTATCTTCTTTACCTGTTGTAAAGGCTATTATGTTCATCGTAATTCCTATCAATGCCAAAATCCAGATTAGAACAAATATAACTATGGAAAAAGTAGACCTTAAACCGATTAAGATAATTGGAGTATATGAGCCTGCTATTGTTAAATATATTACACCGTGATCAATTGCCCTAAATATTGTCCTTGCTAAAGGATGAGTCATAGCATGATAAAGGCTTGATGATAAAAACATTATGGCTATAGCTATAAAATAAATTAACCACGCCAAAAATCTAATCAGGTCTTTACCTGTGTAAGCATCAACTACTATTGGTATAAAAAATATCAGGCTTAAGATAAATCCTAAAATATGGGTAGCTATATTTATGCCTTCCTCAGACTTGCTATATTTAATAATTCGCATTTTTCATCTCCCCCTCTCAAAATTTTTTAACATTATTTGATACAAGATTAAGCCTTATAAGATTACATCCACAACTTTTTATTTTTAAAGTCTTTCAACTTAAGTATTTCCTTAAAGCATTCCAAACTAATTAAATTCATATTCACATATTTCTAAATCTAAATTGTGTTCTGTATTTGATTTGGACAATAGGTCTATAATCTCTACACGCCTTGCCTTCTGATTGGAAACATAATTTTTTATACTCGTCATTCTTGTAGGAGCACAATTTATTAATGCAATCGTCGTTGGCATTTTTCTTTTTAGGCGATTTTGTTTTTATATTTTTCAGACAAAGATTTTTTTATGTCTTAAAATAATTATTCTCCCTGGGCATCAAAAGATTGTTTCACAATTTCCATAACTTGATCTAATTCATCCTTATGCTCCATAAACAATTCTACATCGCCATTTCCCCAACGACCTATTCCAGTAATATCTCTGCAAATACCATTATGGTCAATAATATCTGGAAACTTCATATTAATTGAAATACGCAATCTTTGTTTCTGGAAAATAATATCTACAAAATTAGTATCCAGCTTATAGGCAACATAAAACTTTTTATATTCCTTTTTTACTGCTGGAGATAGATTCATGATTCGATTATTCAATAATTCGAATAGACTCTTTTTAAATCATTCATATCATATGTTTGTAATGAATACTTCTCAGTTGTTTTTTCTTCTACTTGATATTGTGAAAGTTCTTCTGCTGTTAAAGTTGGATATGTCCAAATAGATTCAGCTTTCTTAGCTAATTCCTTTGCTCTTTCTTTTATATGTTTTTCATTCCACTCATTTTGTAAAACAACATATTTATTAAGTCTAAGTGCACTTTCTTTGAATCCTCCCTGCATATCCATCTTTTCCAAAAAACTCCTATCGCTCATCTCAGAATTATATGCAGTCAAAGTAAGATTACCAATTGTATGTAAATAATTTTTCTGAACCTCCTGCCAATCGTCACCGAGATCAGCTTGCCACTCTAAAGAAAGATTTTTGTTCTGAGGCATTATATGCTCAATTGTATAATTTTCTATTATAATTGGAGCTTTGTTTTCAAAATTTTCCAAACGGCTAAGAATATAATTTCTATTACGCATATTGTAAATATCACGACTCACAAATGCAATTTCAAACTTATCGTTATCTGGGAATTCTTTATAAGAATCTAGCATCAAGAAGAAGGCCTTAACAGAATTCACATAATCATCTAGTCTAATAAAATTTCTCATAGTTGCAAAGGTTTTGTTCAGTGAATTAGTAGGGATCTCGCAAATTGAACGTCTTATTACATAGCTAATGCAAAGTTTTAGAATTTCTTTCAACTCGTCCGATGTAATTAGGCCCTCATCGCAATCCTTATGAATTTTCAATAAGAATGGATAAGATACTTCCATTTTTAAATCAATAATATCCTTATATAGCCTTTTTAAATCTTTGTCAGAATTTCTAATAAATACAATGTCTGTGTAATATTTTGCGTATTCTAGCAAATCTTGACATAGTTCTCTTATAGTTCTAAATTCACAGTTCAAATGATAAAGCTTAAACTCTTCATATACACGGCCCAGCTTTGGAATACGAGATAATTTCATAGTCAAATAATGGCGGAAAAAAGCATCCATTACTGTTGCTTGTGTTTCATATACAAATAGTTGTTCCATAGGTCGCCAAAGATGTTCATACACATAAGTTTGCTCTGAAGGTTCTAGTCCCATCAATATATAGTTACGAATCAAATCAGATTCAGAAAGTTCCTTACCCGTTGAATTCAAACTTTCAAAAATTGCTTGTGCATCATCAACAGCTCGATCTAATGTGATATTAACAATTTGTAATTTTCCAATTGACTCATAAAGCTCAAAAGGCTCAATTTCTTTATCTGCAAGCTTAGCTACAAAAAAATTATAATTTTCAATAAGTCTTGACCTAGTTCCTTCCATAATTGGTTTTTCATCAACAAGGCTTATGAGAATATCTCGATCTGTTTCAGTTAACAAAAGCTTATATCTTTCATCACCAATTTCATACTCATTTTTTAAAAGCATATTATCTATACGGCGAGCATTTATCGTTGTATCATTTGGATTTTTTATTGCATAATTTCGCAAAGACAGAAGAAGCAGCATTAAGGTAGTCATTCGCTGTTGACCATCAATAATCATAAATTTTTGAACACCTGTTGGCATTGCCTGCTCAGCAATATTAACAATAGATCCAACAAAATGACCAAGCTTTCCATTTTTTTGCATTTCAACAATATCATTCCAAAGTCGTTTGCACTGATCAATATCCCAGCTATAAAATCTCTGATACACTGGAATCAAGAACTGCTTATTTCCATTTAATATCTCATAGATATTTCCCTTGCGTGCATCCATATCGCACCTCCAATATTTCTTTTATCCTGCTGTCAAATATTACCATCTTTCAGCAGCGTATAAAATTAATCATTTTTCCCTTAATTTTGCTACTAAAATACTATCTATATCCTATTTTGTCTCATTTTTTCTATCTTAGTATACGAAATAAACCACTAGATTTTCAACAAAAGTTCTACTGATTCTACATGGATTGAGTGGTCAGTATGGATAATTTTTGATATTTTAGGGAAGCCTCGTATGCGGGAACATATCAATTACTACTCATCTAATGACTTATTATATCATTCTTAAACACAGAAAAACAGCCCATAAAAGAGCTGTTTGAATTTATTGTTTAATATTTCGTTTGAAAAGTATCATTAATTTCTTTCACATGCTACTACTGCATCTTATTTTTCTTAAAAAACAACGATTATTACTTTTATTGAATTACTTTTTCTTTCCTTTTATGATTTCATTTTCTTTAATTTCCAATATACATGGTATAGCATTAATAGGTACTGTCAAATTTTTTGTGTAAACTCTAACTTATAAATTTTGTCATCTTAATTCACTAGATACAATTAAATCGTAGATTTGATTGTATCTGGTGAATCACTTATTTCCCCTATCATGATTATTAGTTCATATCTTACCAAGCCAAATCCAAGATGAGTCCTATTTGAAAATTTATTATTATATTCTGATACTAGTATATAAATTGCTTTATCAAGGCTTTCTTCATTTGGGAATTGGACTTTCTGTTTTAATTTTCTTTTTATATCCTTATTGAAATTTTCACATATATTATTGGTATACAAGCTTCTTCTTATTGCTTTTGGAAATAGCATAAAGGTAAATAAATTATCTTTACCTTCTAGCATTTTTCTTAGTTTAGGATATTTAATTGACCATTTTGATAAAAACTCAATCAATCTTTTTTCTGCTGCTTCTATATTATCGAAGCTGTAGATTAGTTTAGCATCATTTGCTACTTCTAGTTTGTCCTTTGCATTTGGATCTATTCCAATTATTACATGAAGAGCTTCTTTTGCTACTGAATTCCCTCTTACTGGTAAAGTATGTAGCATCACAATACAAAACGATAAAGTCTTTTTTTATTTTGCGATTGTGATATGCTTCTATTTCATTTTTCATTACTTTTGAGATATTTGATATGGTTGTTGGAGAATAATGGTTTCCATACATTTTTTCCAATAGTTCTGCTATTTCCCTTGTAGTTATACCTTTCTTGTATAGAGTGATAACCATATTCTCAAGATTATCTGTGTTTCTAGCATATGCTTTTACTGTTTCTTGCTTAAATTGACCCGCTCTATCCCTTGGAATTTGAAGTTCAAGCTCTCCAAATCTAGTTTTTAAGTTTCTATGATAGTATCCATTTCTTGAATTGCCCGAACCACAGCCTTTATATTCCCATTTTTCATAGTTTAAAAATACTGTTAGTTCTGATTTTAGTAAATTATTAATAGCTATTTCTAACTATTGCCTAAAAAATTCATTAATATCTAATCCTTGGGCCAGTATTCGCATTAAATCTGTGTTAAAATTATTCATAAGAGAACTCCTTGTTAGTTTATGTTTTTCTTTTTTTACTTAACAAAACTTTACAAGTTTGAGTTCTCTTTTTCTATTTTACACATAATATTTTATACTATGATTTTATACATATTATGGACTTAACTTATAAAAAACCAATAAGATTTCATTGTAAAAAATAAATTTTTTCTTTATTGAAATATATTTCTTCAGTCTTGTTATAAATATAATTTAAGTTTTCTATCTTTTCAATTAAAATTCTTGTAGATGGATTAGCTAAGTCAGCAAAATTTCTTAAAAGATTCTTTTCAATTTCTAGAGAACTTTTATATATATCATCACCCTTATCTTGCAAATACTCATCCACCGGACCTTTGTTTATGAGTGGTATAGAACCTATAACTTTACCAGCAGTTTTTCCTGCCATTCCTATTCCTTTAAATAAATTCTTTTCAATTCCAGTCTTTGAAATTTTTTCTAAGTAAAAGGAGGCTTCCATAAAATAATTCCTATATTGACTTGATAATTTTTCAATTTCATTTCTTGTATATGAAATATATTCTTCTTTGAAATTGCCTGCCAGCATTATTTCCATCAAGGAAGATAAGGAAAATATGTAAATAGATAGGCGGTAATATTTAAATTTCTTAACTAAATCAGCTAATCTAGAGTTGATCTTTCCTTGCCTTGCAAAAAGCTGCTTCTTTAATACTTCATCATTTATCTTCCTTTGAAATGATAAGATATTTTTCCTTGATCTGTTTTTTATATTCATTACCACATTATGACTATTTGTGACAATCATAAGGTTGTCCCAATTATACTTATAGTTTTTTACTATCTCCATTAAAGTTTCAACATCAGCTTCAATTTGTGACTCATTTTCTACTTCTAGAAAAGAAAGAATTTTCTTCTGGTCTTGTTTTATTTGCTTCATATCTTTTTCTACAGAATATATCATCATAGCAGCAAAAATAAGCCCAGGATTCATAGGAGCCACTGTTTTTGTTGTTAATAAAACAGAATCTACTTTAGCAAGTTGGACTAGCTTTGACTTCCCATTGCCTGTAAACATTGCACCCCAGGCATTTCCATTTTTAGCCATTTTGAGTGTATCTCCAAAAGCTTTATTTGCTATTCTAAATAAGCCATCAGCAGGTAAGCTAGTTGTCTGCGTAACCGTTCTAAAATAAGGTAGCAAAGACGATATAGTTACTCCCAACATTGATAGGTCAGCAATTGGCAAGCTTAATGTATTTTTTATATCAATAGCTTTCCTTGTTTCTTCAAGCAAGGCTCCAGTTATCAATTCTAAATTATTATCCCCAATAATTTTACTTATATCTCCCATATAAAATCTCCATACATTTTCTTCTATTCATAATCTCTAAAGTTAAATACCAATAATTAAGATTATTATATAATTTATTAGAAAATAGGTAAAATGAGAAAATTAATTATTTGTATTTAATTAAGTTTGCTTTATATTTGCTTATAGACAAATATGAAAGTATGTCATAAGTAATTCGACTAGCTTATAACTAATTTTTTTAAAAATAAATAAGTTATCTCTCACCAGAATCACACAATACTAAATTGTTATGCATATTCCAACGCTGAATTAATTACAACAGCCTTTCCATTAATTTTCCTTGATAAGTAAAGCAATGGATTCCACATGGCTTGAGTGGTCAGTATGGATAAAATCTAATATGTCAATAAAAGTCACATAAAAAAACAAAATACAAAATCTGATGTCGGTTTATTTTTAGATTATAGATTTTCATTCTATCTGTAGGTGTCCTATTATATTTTCTATATTATCTTAATTTACTTGGATTCTTGTTTAAAAGTCCTTATATTTATCTTATCAGAATACATATCCATAATTAATTTATAAAAATAAAAAAGACATAGGCTATAGATAAACTCTAAGCTCATGTCTTACTAAATTTAAAGAAAAAATGCAACATATAAACCAGCTACTAAATTAGACAATGTATGTATGATAAAACTTGGAATAATTGATCCCTCTGATAACTTCTCGTTGATATATCCCATAGCATAGGCTATACACCCTGTAACAAAAATAATTAAAAGAGATTTTAATACACCTACAATAGGAAAAAACATCACTCCGTGAACCAGTCCAAACAATATTGATTGTATAAGATTTCCATTATTAAATCCTATTTTACTAACTAGCCTTTTAAGTGCAAATCCCCTAAACAAAATCTCCTCAGGTAAAGCAGTGTTAAGGGCTGCATAAATTATAATAGGCAAAATAGCCTTGAATTTAAGTCCCGCAAACTCGCTAGTTGCATTATTAACTCCACTTAGACTATTTAGAAGAATTATGCCTATTATTAGATAGATAATGGTTACTATAAATATTGATAATATCAAAGTCCTGTCTACCCTTTTAATTATTTTAAGCCCTATCCATTCTGTAAATTTCTGATTTTTTCTAACTTTAAAATACCAATAAACAAATGGTATAAGTGAAAATAAAACGATTTGAATTAAACTACTAATAAGTTTGTTAATTACTAAACTCATAATCCCTCCTTGATATAATATAAAAATACATTTATATTATGCCCATATATGCATATTTAAAACTTGAGAAATGTAAAATATTTTCTTCACCTATATATAAACCTTATCTATAAATTATAATATTTGATTAAATCTCTTAAGTTAATTGCCTTTTGAATATTTTTCATAACACCCTTTTGATATCTCAGCTAACAGATCTTTAGGAAATGGCCTAGAATATGGCAGCCTTACGTAGCTTTAGTTATATCATAATCTTTTAATTTATCCCTAAAATATTCAGTTCCTTCCTCTCCTAGATATACTCCTATATGATTTTTTGACGAAGCAAATTGAATAATATTTTTACCCTTCCAATATGTGGGTATACTCGAAAACGATTCTGTACTTTCTCATCAGGTATTTTCATGAGTATTCCACCCCTGCAGTCCTCGCTTTTTATTTCGATCAATGAAAACACATCATTGAGAGTCTTATAATTTTTTATCTTTTTTTCTTGATATCAACACCACCGTCTCCACGTGCATTGTCTTTTGCTTGGGAACATATTTTTTTATCCTCGTCATTCTTGTAGGAGTACAATTTATTAATGTCATTGTCTTTGGCATTTTTTCTTTTATCTTTGAAATTATTAGAATTTTGACTATCTTTAACTCCTGTCTTGAAGTAGAATGTCAGGTCATATGGATGGACTGTTCCGTCTTTGTCAATTCTGCCCACCATGACTTTATCAACTATGCTTTCAAATACTAGTCTGTTAAATTCCTCTATAATTTCTCTATTCTCTAAGATCTTTTTAAATTGCTTTAGTCTTTCTTTAATAGAATTGTCATCTTTTATTGTTAGATCCAGTATTTTCTTTTCATCAAGTAATTCTTCTTTTTGTTTTGTAAGTTTTTTATATTTTTTAGCATAAACTTCTTCTATACTATCTTCTAAATGAAGATCAACTAACTTTCTTTCTTGACTAATGATTCTATTAAGCTGGTTTCCTATCTTTTTCAGATCTTTAAATAAAGTGTTATCATTAATTTCTTCTTCAACAATTTTAAAAAGTCATCTATTACTGTTGAATCTGCATTACATAATTGCCTATAGCTTTCAACAAATACTTTTTCTATTGCCGCTTCTTTTATTCCTTTCTTTCAAATTTTATTTTATAATCCAAGTAGAATCACTAGCCACGCTTCTATTATGGATACGATTGGAATTAGTAAAAATGGCATCAAGATAAAATGTTCCTTAATGGCCAAATGTTTAATCCAATTTCCAAATTCGTAGTCCTCATGTCCTTCTGTGCCTGGTATGACTATCTTGTCCTTGTACTTTCCTTGGAACAAAAGTACATCCAATAGAAGGAAATCTCCAAAATTTAATATTATCCACTGAATATAGCTCATCCAGAAAAGATCTCTAAGTCCTCTTATTCCCGTATGTAAAAGAGAGGTCACTCCATATATCAAACATATTACTGAAATTATATACGTAAGTATTAAATTTATTCTTTTCTCTTCTTTTGTCATCTTTTCTGGAGCCGAATTTTGTATTTCTTTTGGATAGGAATCGAAGAAAAATCTTGGGTTAATCAGTACAAAAGCTGCTACTGAACCGTTAAAGATAGCAGCCATTGCAATTCCATCTAATATTGCTCTTGTTATATCCATAATATTCTCCTTATTTATTTTCCAAAAATAACTTTAATTTTTCAGCATATTCTTTGGGATGTTCGTGGAGAAATTGTCCGTGGCCCATTCCTTCAAATACTTCTGTTTCCATTTGTGGAAGATACTCTCTTAATATCTTTTCACTTTTTTCAGGGATTGGCTCTTCGCTCCCCCTCCAAAACATTACTGGGTTTGAAAACTTGCTTAGATTTTTTGGAGGCTTGTAATGATAAATAAACTTACAAGCATTTTTAATAGTGGTTTTTGAAATTTGCGGATACATCATTTCGATTACGCTTAGATTATCCTTGCCCATAATCTTATCTAATAAAAATTTAGGTATTGGCTTTTTGTTTTTGATCCTACTTGTACCAATGATAAAAGCACAGGTAAATGGCCTTGCCATCAAACCCAACTCGGCAGTAATCGCCCCATCTAAGAGGACTCTCGATGTAGAAATATTTCCTCTTCCAATTAATTCAACAGCTAAAGTTGCTCCCATAGAAAAACCGCATATTCCATAGACACTCCCGCCCATTTCATTTAATATGTAACTTTCTATGAAATCTATGGTTTCCTCCATTGAAGTTAAATCTTTTGGGTTAGTCCCATAATGTCCATCCAATTCACAGAAAATTACAAAATAATCTTGCAAATAAGGCAGAAGGGGTTTGAAACATTGGTCTGCAGTAGAGGCAAGTCCATGAATAAATAATATTGACTTATTATTTTTATTTCCAAATGTTATAAAGTTCATATTTTCCCTATTCTAAACTTTTCTTATATATTTGTAATATTAAGACTTTAATAATTCAATAATTTCATCCTGGGCCTGTCTACCCTCTCTAAAAAATCTTAAAAGTGGATAACAGTGACACATTCCTTCACCCACAATGATTTTATATGGAGCCTTGTGTTTTTCCATTGCCTTTTTAAAGTATTCTGCAAAAGCATAAATACATTCATTTCCTCCGTAATAAAAGTAAGTTTTTGGAAAGTCTGAAAAATCTCCCTTTGTTCCGTCTAACATATATTCAGGTAAGTCTTCATCACCCTTTACGATTTCTCTTGCAGTTTTAAAATAGCTAGGTTCAATCATTATGTCTTTATTGTTAAGGGCATTTAATTTTTCCCATACTTCTTTATTTCCCTCAGGACTTACATCTGGAAGTCCACCAGGAGATACTGGAATTATTTTCCCAGCCATTGGTAAAGGTCTGCCTAGTGCATTATTATGTAAAAAAATTCCAAGGGCTAAAGATGCGCCTGATGAAAATCCTAGTACACTTATATTTTCTGCCTTATAAGTTTCGGTCATTAGCCTATAGGTTTCAAAACAAACTTCATAGGTTTTATCAAGCTTTACATCTTCTGAACAAAGAGGATAAAATAAAAACCATAGGTCTTTACCAGTTTTTTCCATTATTCTTTCTGCCAAAGAAAAATCCAATTTATCAGGTCCTGTAATCATTCCTCCGCCGAAAAGATAAAAGACTACTCCTTCTGCTGGTTTTTTATTTTTTTGATATGAAAGGAGCCTATAACCCATGACCTCTTTGTCAAAGAGAAAATAATTTTTTCTCTCAGCTATCTTCTTTGCCTTATCTAAATCAAATTCCGCCTTTGCATTTTCTCTTTTTGCATATTCAAGCATCTCTTCTTTGTTCTTTAAAAACATTTTTTTGACACCTGCAAGTCTTACTATTGTCGATGTAATTTTATATGTAGCGCTCATTTCACACCTCCGATTGATACTCAATTAATCATAATTTTACAAGTTTTTACCAACACTTATTCTTGTAACTCAACTTCATTCTCTATCGCCTGTAATGAAATAATCACAACAATCCGCTCCACTTGCTATCGTGCCTTTCCTGTGAAGTACTCCATGTTGAAGACTTATCATAAGCTCATCAAGCTCACAGAATAGTGGCATTAATTCATCTACCCCCAGCTTCTTTGTATAAGCACAAATGGGGCAACGAGTAATTCTATAATAACAAGCACCCTTATAGGGTTGACCCTCAAAATCAACCTTAAAGGATGTGGGATAGAGCTTTTCTTTTTCATCTGTATACCACTTGTAATATTTAAGAATATTTTTCTTATTGAGCTCTTTCCCCCTCTTAGTATTTAGATTAATTAAGGAAAAATACCATTTGACAGAATAAAGAGATTGGCGCATCATATCTTGAATGGTTTCTGGTGGAATCTTTTTCTCGCTTGCTAGGTAGGGAGCAACAAAAACAAGAGCGAACATCTCATTGTATGCCATGGGATTATCATTGCCGATATCATCTGCTTCTTCTATTATTTTTCGATAAATTTTTTTGCTCTTTCTAATAATTTCTGAAGCATATGCTTTATCATACTTTTCTATAAGAACTTTCTTCATTGGACCTTTAAATAATAAGAAATAAAAACCTTTGTATTTCATCTTGCATACCTCATTAATTTTTTAAAATTTTTTATTTTCTCCCAATAAGAAGAGCTGAGCCAGAAAGTCCAAGGAATAAAGATTCTTTGTGACTCATAAAAAGACCCTTTGTTGTATCAATTAATTGCACATCTTCGTAGCCATCTTTTTTAAGCTTTTCCATAAATTTATTCATATCTCCATATCTTGACTTACTCATCAAATCATGGATAACAAAAACTCCATCCTTTTTAAGTACACGTAATGTTTCCAGTAAAAGTTTTTGTTTATTTTTTCCTCTTATATTGTGATAAACATAGTTGCTTGTTACTACATCAAAACTTTCATCTTCAAAAGGAAGATTCGCTGCATTTCCTTCTTCAAATCTCACATTTTCTATTCCCTCTAATTTTGCATTATTTTCACAGAGTTCTTTAGAAAATTCACTTTTATATGAACCCCTCCATATGTCACAGCCCACCATAGTCGTCTTTGGATTTTTCTTTGCGCAAGCAATAGTAAGTGCACCGCTACCACAACCCACATCCAATCCCACGCCACCATCTGGGATTTTTACATAGTCGGCAGTCCCCTCTATTATGACTTTGGCAAGCTTTCTTTTTCCATTGTAATCAAAACTCCTATATAAGAAGCTAACCCAGACAGTTATTAATAGGAGTATAAGGTATCCTATCCCTAGGATAATTCCCCAGATAATCCTTTGCCTTCCTTGAAGAATAAGATCACTTGCACCAAATAATATGAATAAAATAAGACATACTAGACTTTCAATAATCTTAGCCTTCAACAATCTTTTAGGAAGCCAGTTTCTATAATCAGGTTTTGTTTTGTCATCAAAAAAATATAAAAGTTTCATAAGTTTTCTCCTAAAATTTTTAACTAAAACTAATAAGTAAAGAAAAATAGTAAATAAAATATAGTAAGTTAAACCAGCCTCCGCGAATAATCATATGTAGTCCCTTTGGCAATCTCTCAGCAAGAGGAGTGAGAATAATAAGAAATATAGGTGTAAATAAAACTTGCCATCTTGGAAATACTGTAAATCCAAGTAACATCAAAATTGCAATACCAATATTACCTAAACCCATAGTTACAAAAACTATTTTTGCTTGAAATTTTAAATATTTTAAAAATTCATCAAAAGCTCCCTTATTTTCATATCTTGATAAAAGACCTAAGTAGGCACATTGAATATGATAAGCCCCTCCCAATATCATACCAAAAACATTTATTAAAAATACAAACCAACCGATAGTTAAATACTTTTCTTGTATGCCCAAAACAATATGGAAAAACCCAATACAATAAATAAAAGCACATGTTGGACCTAAAAGACCACCAAGATATAATCTTTTTATGTTAACGCTTTTCATTATGCCAATAATATTATTTATAGTATCCTTGCCATCGTAATCATTTGGATCATAATATAGGGTCATGTCTCCCAAAAACATCAAGAATGAACCCAAAAGACCTATCAATATACTCTTATATAAAGTCACAGTTAAGCACCTTCTTTCACTTAGATGATATCAATTATCAGTTTAATTATAGCATATAACACAGATTCCTTTCAATCATATGGTTTGCTGCGTTAAACTAAACAAAAAAATAAAGGCAGCCCGAAGACTGCCGATACTTATCTCTCATCTCTCTAATTATAGTAAGTAAATAAAGAATTTCACTAGAAATACGGAAAATATAAACACTGTAAATAAGAATCGTGAAATGTATAAATACCATACGAAAAATCCTTAAGGTAAATCTTTCATGAATACCAATGGTTCTAAATATCTTTTAAATTTTTAAATAATCTCCCAGTTCTATAGACAGATTTAACAGGCCCTATTTTACAATTCAAAAATCTCATCTGCTACTTCATTTAAAAACTCAATATCATGAGAAACTATAAAATTTATTTTATCCTTATTTCTATATTTTTTGATTAATTCCGATATTTTCATCATATTGGAATAATCCATACCACTTGTAGGTTCATCGTAATAGACAAATGGAGAATCCTTACACATAAGAGATGCTATTGCAAGTCTTTGCTTTTGACCTCCTGACAAACTCATTGGATGCCTTTCTCTAAATTCGTCTAAGCCTAAATCTTTTAAAATGATTTTTGCCTTTTCTTCATCAAAATTCTTTACTCCTATACCAAGCTCTTTGAATACCTCATCTGTAAATAATTGATGATTTACGTCTTGCATAACAAGTGAAGATTTTTTAAGCCTTTCTTTCTTGGATAGTATTTCTCCTTTAAAATAAATTTCTTCTTTTGATTTTTTCTCAAGACCTATTAAGCATCTCAAAAGTGTTGACTTTCCACGTCCGTTGGATCCTATTATGCCATAAATTTTACCAAGTTTAAAAGAAATGTTTTTTACACTTAAATATTCACCTTCATCAAATTTATAGCTAAGATTTTTTATCTGATAATCTCCGCCTTCTTTTAAATAAGGAACTTCTAATTTGCTTAATTCTTTATCTCTTAAACTTAAAGCGTTCAATTCATTTTTATCAAACTTTAAAAATTCACTCCTCCTATAAATTTTTTTAAGTTTACCTTTATCTATCAAAAATACACGATCAACTATGTCCATCAAATAATAAATTCTATGCTCTGCAACAATTATGCTTACGCCTTTTTCTTTTAGTATTTTAAGCATTTGTGTCAAAACACTTATGCTTTTAATATCCAAATTTGATGAAGGCTCATCCATAACTATAATCTTTGTGCCCGCTATATAAGAAGCAGCAATGCAAAGAATTTGTTTTTCACCGCCAGATAAATTAAATATATTTCTATTCAAAAGATTTTTTATCGGGAATATTTCAAGCATGTCCTTTAAACGCTTGTCCATCTCTTCTCTTGCAAGTCCAATATTTTCTAAATAAAACAATAATTCTAATGTCGTATTAACATTAAAGAAATATGTCTTAGGATTTTGAAAAACAGTTGAGACAAGCATTGAGATTTGATAAAGCTCCAACTCTTTTATATTTTTACCATCAATAATTATTTCGCCCTTTGTCTTTGCGTTATCATACCTTACAGCTAATCCATTGATTGAATTTATTAAAGATGACTTACCGCTTCCGCTTTTTCCTGTAAATAGCACACACTCTCCCTCGGCTATTGATAGTGATATATCATCCAATATATGCACTTCGCCATAATCAAGACTTAAATTTTTAATTTCTACCATATTAAGCCTCCCACAATAAGTCCAGCAACTGCTAATACATAAACAAAATCAATTAGCTGTATTTTTGCTCGAATATATCTAGTCTTGGCAATTGGATTTTCTATCGCCTTTGTTTCTGCTGCTTTTGCAATGTCATCTGCAATGTTTGAAGATATAATTAGTAGTGGTACTGAAACATATTCAAGATATTTGATTGGGTTTTTAAAATTTATCCCCCTTACTCTCATAGCCATTTTGATGTTTTTCTTCTCCTCTTTAAAAGATGGGAAGAATCTAAACATAACTGCAATAGGTATGGAAAGATTTTTTGGAATTTTAAGCTTATCCATTGATGAAATTATTGCACCTACATCAGAGGTCTTTATCATGAAGCTAGCTGCCATAAATGGCAATAAAAACATTCTGAAGATAATAAATAAGCTTAAAAACATCTTAATTATTGGATTTATATTAGATAGCACCATAAAATTAGGTAAAGCATATAATATTGTGCATAAAATTATCCATTTAAAAAGTGTTTTTTTGTATCCATTTAAATAAAACAAAATACCAATAATACAAGCAATTGCTAGCTCAAAACGGATGTTTAAGCTATGCACAACAGTTAAGCCTGTAAGAAATACGACTAATATCTTACTTATTGGATTGGGATTAAAGGGAACATTTGAAGAAAAGGTAGGCATTATACAATGCCTGCTTTTTCAAAGTGTTTTTTCAATAGAGCCTTGCCTATATATGCTCCAATTATTCCTCCTAGAAAAGCACCTAAGGCTACTAAGGCCATGTGAGGATATGTTATTAGTTTTTCCATTGCATCAACATAATCTTTTCCCATCATTTCAATAGACATTTCCAAATATTTTTCTTTCGCTAAAAGCATTTGCATTAAAGAGCTACATATCCATGTGCTGAAGATTGCATAAGAAAGCATATTGTATTTAAAGGAATTATAATTACCAATCTTTCTAATTAATTCTGCTATTATCATTACTATAAGCGATAAAACTACAAGGACGTAGGTATGACCACATGCAAACATAACAAGTGGTGATATCATACCGAATATAAATAATGCCCATGGTTTTTGAACCTTAGCCATAAATAACATAACTACAGTTCCTGCAACTATGGCTAAAACTGTTGGGTAAACTAAAAACAATATTGGGATCATGCCCATCATGCCAACACCAAACATCAAGACGAAATAAATTACGGCAAAAACACCGATACTTACTAAATCTTTGACTTTTAATTTTTTATTATCCAATTTAAACCTCCTAATAAATAAATTCTTCTGTCATTTTTATTTTTCTTTTTATTTTATTTTTAATCATTTACATTCATATTTGAAAGAGCCTTTGCTTGCATTGCTAAACCTACCATTATCATAGTAAAATCTACAACTGGTTCTGTCCACCAAACAGCCGCTGCTCCAAATACTCTTGGTAATATAAGTAAGGCTGGAACAAGTAGTATTAGCTGTCTTAACATTACAATCATTCCAGCTTTTTTTCCATCCCCTATCGCTTGGAAAAAAGTTATTGTCATAATCATAATTCCATAAAGAATAAATACTGAATAGAACATTCTGAAATTATTAACTCCACTTGAAATTATATCCTGACTTACTTTAAATAAACCAAGTAACTGTTTTGAAAATACTTGTGCTGGTAACCAAAAAATTGCCGCAAGTACTGTTCCTCCTATAGAAAATATCTTCATAGTTTCCTTTACTCTATCGTATTGTTTTGCTCCAAAGTTTGTACCAATAATCGGCTGTAATGCCTGACTCATTCCCCAAATTGGTATAAATGAAAATCCATAAAATCTCAAAGTTGCAGACATTAATATTGCATTTGGATCTCCTCCATATCTAAAAGCTTGTCTATAAAGCAATGTTTGTTGAACCATGAAAAATACTTGCATGATCATAGCTGATACTCCTACTCCAAACATTTCCTTTGATATATCTTTTTCTTTTTTTATTTTCTTTATTTTTACATTTTCACTTTTACTCTTAAAATAATAAAGAGTAATAACCGCTTGAATTATTTGTGCTGTTACAGTTGCTATAGCTGCTCCCTCAATGGCATAATCACCCATTAATTTCATTAGTATTGGATCAAGAGCTATATTGATAAAGGCACCAAGTCCCATGATACTCATTGCTCTTTTCATAAGTCCTTCACCACGCATAACCATATTGGCTGACTGGGTAAAGTTTACAAAATTTGAGCCTAGAAATATTATTCTTAAATACCTTATGCCTAATGCCTTTATTTCTCCTGTTGCTCCAATTAAATCTAAAAAATATGGTCCTAGAAGTATTCCTCCTATTGTTATGATCGTTGAAAAAAATACAATCCAATAGATAAGATTTCCCATAAGCTTGTCTATAGTATCTTTATCACTCTTTCCCATGGCTCTTGATAAAATTGATGCCGAACCTATCCCTATAAGCGTTGCAATCCCATTATTAAAAAATGTAAGTGGCATAGCTATTGAGCAAGCCGCCATAGCATTCTCACCAATTATTTGTCCAGCAAATATTCCATCCATAAGTGGATATAGACCTATAACCACCATGCCAATTACTGCTGGTATAGATAATTGAAACATTAAAGACAATGGCTTCTTGGTCAACAACTGTTCTTTCATGTTTTGTTTCATTTTTAGTTCTTTCAATATATAAATTCTTCTGCCATTTTTGTTTTTTCTATTAAATTCTTGTAAACTTTTGATTTTTGTAAAAGCTCTTCATGTTTGCCTTCGCTTTCTACTTTTCCGTTTTCAAGAACTACTATCTTGTCTGCATTTTCTATGGATTTCATTCTGTGTGAAATGATTACAACTGTCTTATCTTTAACTAAATTATTTAAAGACTCTTGAATTTTTTTCTCGTTGTCAACATCAAGGCTGGCTGCTATCTCATCTAAGATTAATATTGGTGCATCTTTTAAGAAGGCTCTGGCTATTGATAATCTTTGTCTTTCTCCTCCTGATAGTTCAGCTCCGTTCTCACCAATAACTGTATCGAAACCCTTATCCATCTTTTCTATAAAATCTGTACAGTTTGCAAGTTTTGCTGCTCTTTTAACCTCTTCATCACTTGCATCTTGCTTACCAAGTCTAATATTTTCCATAACGCTTTGATTAAAGAGAACCACATCTTGGAAAACTATTGAAACCTTGTCAAATAGAGATTCTGTTGATATTTCTTTTATGTCTTTGCCGTCGATTAAGATTTGTCCCTCATCATAATCATAAAGTCTTGATATAAGTTTCAAGATAGTTGTTTTACCACATCCGCTTGCACCTACCAAAGCAGTAACCTCTCCCTGCTTAGCTTTAAAACTTACACCATTTAAAACTTTTGCGTCTTTATTGTAAGCAAACTCAACATCTTTTAGATCAATATCAAATTTTTTTAAGCTATAGTCATCGCCTTCTTGTAAATCTTGATTTTGAATTTCTTTTAATCTTTCAATTTTTGGCGTTAAATAAAATATTTCCATCAAGCCCGCTTTAGATGCATCTAAAGCGTCTTTTATCTTCATAGCAGCTAGTAAATATCCTATAAGGTAGAGAGAATTTATCTCTTTATTAATAATTAGATTTACGCCGACAAATATCACAACAGCAAGAGATATAAAGCTAAATATTGAAGATATAGACAAAGTTAAAATTGTAGTTACTTCGTACTTTAAGTGTACTCTCTCACTATCTTCCATTTTTTTATATAAATCATCTTTAATATCCTTCGATAAATTATATGCTTTAATCTCCATTTGCATTTCGATATTTTCTTGAAAGCTTTCTGAGTTTTTTCTTAAGACATCATAATGTCTATTCTGTCTATTAACCTGATATTTTTTAGATAAAGGTATAAATATAAAGCTTAAAATAGATGGAATAATTACAGCTAAACCCATCTTCACATTGCCCGCTAGCATCATTACAGACATTAATGGGAAAAACAGTACCATGCCGCCCACCTTTGGTATTGCGTGGCTCATTGCATGCTCTATGCCTGCAATATCAGCCATGATTGTTTGTGAAATGTCGGAAATATCATGCTTAGAAAAGTAAGATAGAGGTAATTTTGATAAATTCTCCGCTGTCCTTATTCTTAAATCTGCACTTTCTTGATAGGTTGTGTTATATAATTTATCGTATTCGATAGAAAGCAAAATATACATTGCTATCAAAGTCAAAACTGAGAATCCTATATAAAAGCCATTGCTTTTGCCCATATTTTCCAAAACTTCCTGAGCAAAAATCATAAGTAATATGGCAGGAAGCATGTTTATACAATAAACGAAAAATGTAGCCAGTGTTGCTTTACTTAAATTTCTTGCTCCTTTATCTGTAAGAGCAAATCTTTTTTTATAAAACTCTTTCATTTGAAACCCTCCATTCATTCGCACTGTTAAACATCTCTTGCAGGCTCTTATACCTTGTATCTTTTGACATTAATTCTTTGTCAGACCCTCTTTCTATAATTTTTCCACTATCCATAACAATAATTTCATCAAGGTCTTTAATTGTAGATAGTCTGTGTGCAATCATGATAACTGTTTTATCCTTCATAAGATTTTTGAAAGCTTTTTGCAATTCAAACTCGTTATCTGGGTCAATAGATGCTGATGCTTCATCCATAATAATAATTTTGGAATCCTTTAAAATTGCTCTAGCAATTGCAATTCTTTGTTTTTCTCCACCGGATAAATAAACACCTTTTGAGCCTATGATTGTATTTTCTTTTTCTGGGAATTTGTCTAATATTAAATCACATCCTGCTAATTTTAAGGCTCTCATAACGTCATCTTTCGTCGCATCTTTATTAGCTAAAGCAACATTATCATAAATGCTCTTCTTGAATAATTTTGAATCTTGAAAAACAAAGGAAACGGCTTTAATTAAGGCTTCATCAGAATATTCACTTATTGCTATCCCGCCTATCTTTATGCTTCCTTCATTAACATTGTAAAAACCTGATATAAGTTTTGCTACTGTAGATTTCCCTGATCCCGATGAACCGACTAGTGCATAGGACTTTCCATCTTCTAATTTAAAGGATAAATTTTCAATAACAGCTTTATCGTTATAAGCAAAGCTTACATTCTCAAATTCTATATTATAGTTTTTAAAATTATTGACATTGCCATGGACCAATTTGTCTTTTTGCATATCTTCGTAAAGTGCCTCTAAGGTATCTACTGCATAATTTCCTTGAGAAATATACATGGAGTACCACATTATTCTCGTGAATGAAACAAAGAGAACTCCTGATAAAAATATAATCATGATAAGCTCAAGTAAAATCACCTTTGCGCTACCTAAGCTTGTCATAAAATAAACTATAGGAATAATTAAAATTGCAATCAGTCCAAAAAATAACCATTGATATAAAACATAAGGCTTTTTACAAGATAGGGAATAATCATAAGCATACTTTGAGTAATCTTTTATCGCCTTATAAAAACTTTTAAAAGACTCTACATTTGCTCTAAATATTTTTACAACCTGCATTCCTCTCACATACTCAACAGTTTCAGCACTTAGTTTAGATAGGGCCTCTTGGTATATCTTCATAAATTTTCCCTCGCCCATCATCGCCCCTAAAATTAAGCCGCCAATTATAGTAAGAGCAAGCAAAGTTATACCAACCCTTATACTTACTATAAAGCCAAGTACAAGGACAAGTACGGGTGTAACTATTGCCTGAGAGCTATCTGGAATCATGTGAGCTACAACCTGATGAGTTTGTGCTGCATTATCATCTATGATCTTTCTTATCTGACCAGATGGATTTAAGTCAAAGAACCTAAAACTTGCTTTCTCTAAGCCATCAATCCCCCTCTTTCTTAAATTTGTTTCAAGCCTAAATCCCAATATATGTGAAAACAGTCCTGAGACAAAATAAAATATCGCTCCACTTGTTAGTGTAATAACAGATTTTAATGCTATGCTCTCTGCACCAGATAAATTTGAATTAATTATTAACTTATCTAGAAATTTGTAGATTAAATAATATCCATATACCGTAAGTACAGCAGATATAGCAGAAAAAACTATAGCTAAAAATCCGAGATATTTTTTATCCTGTACATAAGCAAATAGTTTTTTGTAAATTTTCATAATCATCTCCCCTTTCTTTGATGTTCCTTTTAGGTATAAATTTACTTATTTGATAATGCCTATCATTGTATTTTTATTATACATCGGTTATAATTACTAATACAATAGTTTTAAATTAATAAGGCTAATTGGAACATTGTCTAAAAGGGATAGGTGGATTATGACTTATTATGATTTTGTAAAAGATTATATGAAAGTAGATGAATGTAAAAACAATAAGAAGTATTCAAGTGCAGGCCACACTTTTTGTTGGAAAAAAGAGGACTCAACTTATGGAGAAGGCCTGTATTGGTTTTATGAAGGAGATGGATTTATTATTGATGTCCATGACTTTTATATAAGTGAAGAAGTAGTTCAAAATAATACTTATAGTATGGCAGATTATGTTTCAATATACACAAGCTACATAGTCAGCGCAAATGGGGAGAAATTCAGTCCTTATCAAACGCTTACCGCAAACTCATTATGCACACTTGATTTTGATAATATAAAAGATGACTTCCTATTTTTATTACATGAGAACTGCTATTATCTTGCTGTTTCCATAGGCTTTAAAAAGGAGTTTTTAGAAAAGCATCTAGCAGCTATTAATATAGATACAGAATCTTTTTATTCCACTTTGCTTCAAACAAATCAAATAATACTTACAAAGTCATTGGAAAAAGTGGCAATGGAAATCTTAAATTGTAAGATGGACGCCCCTGCCGCTGATTTTTTCTTTAAGGCCAAAGCAAATGAATGGGTAAGTATTGTGATTGACACATACTTAAATAGAAAAAAATATAAAATTGAGTCTGATGATAATAAAGCACTTGAAGATGTAGCAAGATTCTTAGATGATCATTTCGCAATGAATGTAAATCAGGAAACACTTGAAAAAATCTCTAAAATGAGCGGAACGAAATTAAAAAATTTTTTCAAAGAAAAATATGGTCAAAGCATTACAGAATACACTCAAAGAAAAAGAATGAATGTAGCTGAAACTCTTCTCTTAAATACCGAACTACCTATAAAGGAAATTGCTGAATCTGTTGGATACACATCCCATAGCAAATTTTCCATTTATTACAAAAGATACAAGGGGAAACTTCCTAGTGAGGTTCGTAATTTAGCTTGCAAACATCACAATTTAAAATGCGATTATTGTGATTAAACTAATTTTTATATTTATAGGCCTTTATCTTATATGAGTTTATGGATATTTGTATAGGTATATATAAATTTTGTAAAAAGCAAAAAAAGAGCAGCCTTTTAAGCTACTCTTGTAGAAAGTACAAAGCGAGTTAATTATATTTTTGTGTTTCCTCATACCAGCCCAAAAACTACTCTCACGTCCATATAGTTTTTTTGTGTCTTTTTGACATATCCTTCTTCATCTTTTTCAAATACAAAATGCTTGTAAAACTGCTTAAAATACAGGATTTCTAAATTTACATCTTTTGTATCAACGCTATAGCTTCCACATGGCTTGAGTGGTCAGTATGGATAAAATTTGAGATTTTTCAAAAGCCTCGTATGTGGAAATATGTCCAATCAGTATTCATCTTATGATCTATTATATCATTCGTAAGCACAGAAAAAACAGCCCATAAAAGAGCTGTTTAATTTATTTTCTTGTTTAAGTCGCATTACTTATATTAGATGACCTACAAACATTACTATAGGAAGTAATGTGATTAAAAGAATGTTTAACACCATAAACAATCTATCCTTTTCCTTTATCCCAAATATTAAACCTATTAGTCCAATAATTGGGCAAACAAACATTTATGTGAGTCCAGTTGGTCTTAAACTTGTATAGCTTTTAAAGATATCTATTGGCAGTAGGTAGGAAATCACAAATATTACGAGTCCAAGTAGAAATATCTTCTTGCTTAAATTTTCTTTCATAAAACCTCTTCTATTATTCTAAACTTCTAATTCTATCTACAAGACTGTTTTGACTGTGCTTTTCATAGAATCTACCTGTAAATATTATCCCAATGATTATATTTACAAAGTTTACAAGGATAAGAGGCATGATTACAAATTTATAAGAAGTCCACTGAGTCTGTTCCATAAAATCTATTAATATAAATTTATCTACAAGAAGCATAATGATTAAGGAAAATACTAAGCCACATAAAGAATAGATCAAATTCTTTTTCACCAAATATTTTTTGATGTTTTTCTTTGTCATTCCAATTGCTTCAAGGATTGATAAGTTCACCATGTTTCTTAATATTTCAGTAGCAATAACATTTATAAAATTCAGCACAGATATTAAGAATAATACTATAGATAAACTATAACCCACAAATTCTATAAGATTTTTGAAATCTTTAAAAGACTTTATCTGAAGATCTCTTGAATCGTAGGAAAATCCTGGTTCATTTTCAAAAGATTTTAATAACTTATCAAAATTTTCCTTTTCGCTATCTTCTACATCAAATCCATAGGACATTATACTATTATCTCCTGTAAGCTCTTTATATTCATTCGGATTCATATAAATATATTCCAAGCCTAAAGTAGGACTAGATTCGTCGTTTATATCTTCCTTAATTACAGGAAAATATCTAAGACCATTTGAAAAATTATATTCAACCTTGCCCATAACTTGGACTTCTTTGACTCTGTTTTTTACATTGATTTTTATTTTATCGCCAGTTTTATAGTCAGAATTATTTTTTATTTTTTCGCCTATAATAACATAATTTCCAGTTTGCCATTTTTCTTTATCAAACTCTCCATCTATTATTTTTTGTTTATTTATTAAATAATCATCTATTCCCAATAATATTGGAGCAACTTTATTGTTTTCTATTTTTATATCTGGATAAGCGTATTCATAACCATAGTAGTATAATGCTCCCCCAGCTTTAAATCCCTTTTGATTTTCTATTTCATCAATAAAATTATCCTTGATACCGTCCTCACTTCCTGAGTACATATACCTAAAATATTTTGGGCTTGCTATATTATAATCCGTTGCAATTACATCAGATATTCCTTTTTCTAAATCAATATTGCCTGTATAAGTTAAGACACTATTCAAAATAACAGCAGAAAGGCTAATGGAAAGAACTATTGATATAAATCTAAATTTATTGGAAAATACTTGTCTACTAGCAAGCTTGCCCAGAGAAATATTCTCACTCATATATTTCTTTTTTATCGTGGTTTCATTGTATCTGCTGGCATCTATTGGAGAAACTTTTGCTGCATATTTTGCAGGTCTCATAACTGATAGGAATACTGTAAGCAAAGTAAAGGCTGTCGAAAATAAGATAATTAAGATTATTACCATGAGTGATAATTTTACATCCGTTAACATCTCATTATTTGCAAATATTTTATTTAAAATAACTTTTCCAATAGAAATCCCTACTATATCTCCAACTATTATTGATGGAAGGGAGGCTGCTATAGACTCTAGATGAATAAGTTTTTTGATTTGCGGTTTTGTCATTCCAATTGTTTTTAAAAGTCCCAGAAGTTTAATATCTTCATTTACGGATATCTTAAAAATATTATTTATTATCAAGTATCCTGCGACTATTACCAAAATCAAAAAAGCTAAGAAGGGTATAAATGTTTTAAAATCAAAACTACTATCACCAGATAAAAGATATGCAAAGTTAACACCAATTCCTATTTCTTTGTCGGATAGATTTCCAGGGTCATCTACCACTTTATAACCATTTCTCTCTGCAATTTTTAAAAGTTTATCCCTTATCATAAATGCATTCTTTAGCATAACTTCCAAATCTTTATTATTTTCTGGAAGGGATAATTTATCTACATAAGCTTTTGATAAATAAATTTGTCCTACACCAACATTGGAGTCAATAGGATTTTGAAAAGTCCCTGATATAATAAATTTCTCACTTTTCTTTTCTGTAATTTCTCCTGTGTAAGGTTTCTCTATATTGTAGGGAACTTCTATTTCTTCACCAATTTCTCCCTTATAACCTAATTTTTTTGCAGTTGCTAAATCTATAAATACGTCGTTTTCTTTTTCAGGAAATTTCCCTTTAACTTTTTCTATTAGAGACCATTTATACCCATTTTTATCAATATAAGATAGCTCTGCACTTATTTTTTCATCATCAAGAATGCCAACTTTCTCTCTTATTGAAAATTCCTTTATGTCTTTATCCTTGGATAAAATATTTATATCTTCGTCAGAAAGTTCTTTAAAAGAGCCATGGCTGATTGTGCCAATAGTTTTCATTGTTTGGGTTTCCATGCTTTTCCCTAAACCTAATGCAACTGAAAATAGACTTGTAAAAAGTATAGATGTTAGGGCTATTGCTAATAAGAGAATATTTCTCCTACTTTTATTTGCATTTAAAATACTTTTTGCAAGACGCCTTATATAAGCTTTATTTTTGACTTTCATTTTTTCCCACCAGCTTTCCATCTTCTATCCTTATAGTTTTTTCTGCAGCTTGAGCGACGGCATCATCGTGAGTAATCATAAGAATAGTATTTCCAAGCTCTTTATTAATCTTTTTTAGTAAGTAAACAACTTGGGAAGATGATTTTGAGTCCAAATTACCTGTAGGTTCGTCAGCTAGAATTAAAGATGGTTTAGTAACCAAGGCTCTTGCTATTGCGACCCTTTGTTGCTGACCACCAGATAATTCATTAGGCATTTTATATTTTTGATCACTTATTTCTAGAATGTCTATTACGGAATCAACATATTTCTTATCTACTTTGTCCCCATCAAGACCAAAGGGAATAATTATATTCTCATATACATTTAGCATGGGCAAGAGATTATATGCTTGAAAGACAAAACCAATATTTCTTCTTCTAAAAATAGTTCTCTCATCATCTTTTAATCCATAAATATCAGTACCATCAATTAAAACTTTTCCGCTTGTAGGATAATCAAGTCCTCCTAATAAATGTAATAGAGTTGATTTACCGGATCCTGATGCTCCAATTATAGAAATAAATTCTCCTTTTTCCACGTCGAAAGATACTCCATCAAGAGCTCTTACTTCCACATCATTTGTTTTATAATATCTTTTTAAATTTTCTACTTTTAACATATCTATCACCTCTCTACATTTAAAATAACACTTATATCTTACAAAGTACTTACAAGACTTCTTACAGTTTTGTAAGAAAAAAGACTTCTCACAAAGGGAAGTCTACTGAAAATTTTATTCTGTTATTGTCCAAAGACGCTCTTATATTTCCGCCATGCTTTTCTATAATTTCTCTGGCTATAAAAAGACCTAAACCCAAACCGTCCTTGGAAACTGAATTTTTTCCTCTATAAAATCTTTCAAATATCTTTGGCAAAGTTTCTTCCGATAAGTCTTTGCACTCATTTTCTATGTCTAGATTATAGTTTAGGTAAGATTTATAAATTGAAATATTAATAGTAGAACCATTTGGCGAGTATTTTATAGCATTATCTAAAAGATTGTGGATAGCTTCTTTAAGCCATCTTTCGTCCAAATTGAAAATTAAGTCTTCGTCTTTTAAATTTATGCTTATACATTTTTCATCTAATATTACTTTAAATTCTCTCAAAACATCTTCTACTATGTCTTTTAAATTTGATTGATGTTTTTGTAAGGAAATAATATCTGATTCGAGCCTAGAAGATTTTACTAGGTTTTGAATTAAAAATTCTAGTTTATTAAGTTCATACTTTATAATTTCAAGATACTCATCTTTCGGATCATCTTCTAAAAGACTAATGTATAAAGAAAGGTTGGTAATTGGCGTCTTGGTTTGATGTGATATATCTGCTATTAAATCTTTTGTTTTACTTTTTTCTGTATTTATTTTCGCTTCTTTTACTTGGCTGGCATACAAAAACTTAATGAGCTTTGATTTTATTTTAGATAATTCCTTTTCATCAAATTCTGTGATTTCTAAGTTTCCATCCAAAGCCTTATCAATATAGTCTGAGAGTTCGCTCATTTCACTTCTCAATACAATATATTTATATAAAATAATTCCAATTATAAGAACTAAAAGACCTATTAAAAATTCCATTTATATCCAACTCCAAAGACTGTTTCTATTGGGTCATAGGGTTTGAATTTATTTCTTATTCTAGAAATATTGACACTCAATGTATTTTGATCAATAAATTCATCATCTATTCCCCAAACAAAATCAAAAAGTAGTTCCTTAGTAATAACTTGAGACTTGTTTTTTATCATGTAGTATAAAATTTTTGTCTCTGTCCTTGTGAGATCTATGTTTTTATTATCTACATAGAAAGTATTTTCATTGAAATTAAAGTCTAGGCCATCTTTCTTATAAAGATTTAAATCACTAGACACTATTTTTTCAAAAGCTCTCTTTATCTTTGCTTCTAAGATTCCTAGAGAAAAAGGTTTTGTTAGATAGTCGTCTGCCCCTAAATTTATGGCTGAAATGATATATGCTTCTAGATCTATGGCAGATAAAACTATAATAGGAATTGATGAATTTTGTCTAGTATATTTTATTATTTCAAGCCCATCTCCATCTGGTAAGTTCATATCAAGTAGAATCAAATCAACACTAAAAATAAAATTTTTGGCTTTGCTAACAGTGCTTACAGAGAAAACCTCATAATCTTTATTCAAAGCTATAGAAAGCCCTTTATTTAAATTTTTATCATCTTCAATTATTAATATCTTTTTCAATGAAATGCTCTCCCTCAGTTACAACCCTAATTATAGCAGAATAAAATCATTTTTATTAAAATAACCATTCAATTAACTAAATACATAGATATGAAATTGGTCAATAACTTAACAACTGCCATAAATTTATTTTCTAAAATACCAATATATATTGGCATTTTAGATATACTATCTATTCAATTACTTTACTAAATTTAAAACTTTTTATACCGTATAACATTATGAATTTAAAACTGTATAATGCGTACCTATCTAACTATGACTTAACGGTAAGCGTTTGTATTACGATATTTAGTCAGCGAACTTTTACATAAAGAATTTAGTATTGTCTCTAAGTAATAATATTACGTATTTATTATAAATTTTCTAATGATATCAATTACAATCAAATAAAGTCATATATTAAATCACAATTATCCATAAACCATTCATACCAAGATATAGGTTTTTTTAATACTATTCTATTTGAATATTCATATTCTATGAATTTAATTAAATGATACGAACATTATATATAATATCTTCATAATTATTCATATGAATCTCATTAAAATCCCACCATAAACTCTTAGCAGGGTGAGCATCAAAATCGCATCTTAAATCATATATATAATCTAAGTATTTAATATTTAAATCGTTAATATATAAAACTTCCTTAAGAAATCTATGCATATCTTTTCTTTTTTTTTGTAGGTAACTTCTCTTTTATTTTTATAAACTGAATTATTATATCAATACAATTATCTAGGCAAATAATTGCCTCTTCTTCAAATAAATTAGTAATTAATCATAAAGATTTAGAATGTTAAAAAACAGCTCTATTTACGTAAGGGGCAAGTGCATTAATTTTGCTCATTATATAGACAAACATTCTATAATTCGTATTAAGATTATTATATTTTCTATTGATAGTATCTGTAAATTTCTTATAATCTTTATCTATATTATAGTGATCGTATCTAAACATTGATTGTCAAAAAAATGGGCTAGATTTACCATATACTAAAGCTAATGCTCCAATAATATTAATAAAATAACTTCTATACACGTATTGATTTAAAAAATACATATAATCAGATATAATTTCAGAAATATATTTATTTGATGATATGTTCCTCCACCCTTTAGACCAGTCAGGTGATATTATTCCTACTATGAGCTCATTTCAAAAAAAATCATATTTGCAAGATATACTTCTGATATATAATTGAAACCTATTGTTTCATCACAGATTAAATCCCTAATCATTATGAGTCTATTCCCTTCCATATTTTTTAATATCAAAGGTATTTTATTTAAAGAATTTTTAAGATTCTGTATATTTATATTACTATTTTGATTTATCACGTTATTTATAAATTTATTTTTAAATTCTAAAAAGTTCATTATTATCCTTTAGTTAATATATAATTTACCAGTTATTTAGTTTTGTAAAATTTAAACTAAATCTCATTTTGACATCAATACTACACTCTCAACGGAACTATCATTGTCCAAACTTAAATTGATATCCTCATCTATCAATGGAAGCTTGAAAGTAAGCGATTTAACCCATCTACCCGATTCAGTCTTTTCTCCATATATTTCTATTTTTTCTATCAATTGATTGAATAATCTCTTCTTATCGACGTATGAAAGCACTGAATATAGCTTATGAAAATTAATCAAAATCTTATAAATATTATCAGAAGTTATCTTTTCTTCTAAGATAGCTTCTTTTCTTTTTCTGCTGTCTGAAATCTGTAATTCTACATAATCTAATTGATCATAGATTGCATCTAACCTTAGATTTAAATCTTCAAATTTTCTTTCATAATGTTTATCTTCAAAATCTAAAGAATCAATTTGATTTATCAAAGATGCTTTTGTTCCCAATAATTGTCTTTCTTTAGCCATGTGCTTGTCAATGATTTTATCTATTTCATCAGTATCTATTTGTATATTAATTTTTTCTTCTAATTTTTTTGCGAAACTTGGATTACTAATTATTTTTGTTATTATTGTTGCAACTTCACTATCGATTGCATCCGCCTTAATTTGTTTACTGAAGTTACACTTATATCCATTCATCAATTGTCGATGCTTACATGAGTAATAGTAATAATCCTTGTAGTGTTCTCCATTATTCTTGCGTTTACGACTTTTATTTCCATATAAACCTGCACCACAAACTGGGCATTTTATAAGGCTTGACAATAGATAAGTTTTCTCATCATTTCCTCTATTTATCTTTTCATATTTCTTAGCTTGTGACTTTCTCTTTTTCTGCGTTAATTCCCAAAGTTCATCGTCAATAATAGCTTCATGTATTCCTTTACTTATAATATAATTATCAGCTTTTTCTTGCGAAATTTTCCCTGTAATTTTATCCTTTTTTGTCTTTCTTCTACCATAGGCAATTTTCCCATTATATACAGGATTATCTAAAATTTGGCGAATTAATGAAGCAGAAAAATATAGTGATTTTCCATTTTGTCTGATAGGTTTTCTTATGTCTAATGATGCTAAATATTTTGCAACTCCATTTGCTCCCATATCTGAATTAGTGTATAAATCAAAAATCATTTTTATTGCTTTAGCTTCGTCTTCATTAATTATCAATTCTCCATCTTGAAGCTTATACCCAATTGGAGCAAAACCACCGTTCCATTTTCCTTCTCTTGCTTTTTGTTTTCTGCCTTCCATGGTTTGAGCGATGATGTTCTCTCTTTCCATCTCAGCTACTGCCGATAGTATAGTTATGACTAATTTTCCTGCATCTTTTGAACTATCAAGGCCATCATCAACTGATACCAAATATACCCCATGCTCTTCCATTACTTGCAAAGAATTTAATGTATCAGCTGCATTTCTACCAAATCTAGATAATTTGAATACTAAAACACAATCAACGTTGTCTTTTTCTTCTTTGATATCATCTAACATAGTTATAAAATTATTTCTGCCAATTATTGATGTCCCTGATTTTCCAGCATCTTTATAAACATCTACTATCTCTATATCATAAGCTTTAGCATATTGTTTTATTCTTTCTTCCTGAGCATCTAGGGAATAGCCATCAATTTGCATAGAAGTAGACACTCTAATATAAACATAGGCTCTTTTCTTTTTCATGGAAACACCTCCTTTAAATAAGTTTGGATAAAATAGCAAGTTCTTTTATACACTATATTTTACTATATTCCAATTTAAAAACCAACAAATAAACTAATTTGTTGGCTTTAAGTCCTCATTATTATTTTCATAATTTTTCTTATCCAAATCTAAATTAGATTCTAAAATTTCTGGTGGCATATCTAGGCTTTTAAAATCTATTTGATCTGCATATTTCTCTATAAATTCTTGTAGTAGACGAGCAAGCCCGTCTAACTCATCAGCCATGATAACCACCTCCTTAAAAAATTTCTTCACTTTTTATATGCCATAATTTTTTTAGAAAGGTGTTTTTTTAGTTTTTAATATTCATATTCTACTCTTTTTTTTATCCAAATGACTTTATTACATATTAAAAATAGAAGATTGAAGAAATGGAGATGAAAAAGGAGGAAACACAATTTGACATTCGTAAAGGAAAAAAGAGATGATATAACTCTATTATCTCAAAAGGTATGTCTTAGATATACCTCAATTATCTCACCAGATAAAAAACGGTAGTCCTACTTGCTAGGCTCAACTATTTTCAAAGTAATAAGGTCCGGCTACGGTAACTTTATTATTTCAAAATAGTCGAAGGTCTTGAATTGATGCCATTAAAATTCATGATCTCAAGGGTTCTTCGATATGTATTTATTAGAAGAACCTAAATGGTAATTTTTAAAGAGTCATCTTTGAAAATTACCAGTTTAGGCAGGAATATTATGGTTTAATAAATAATTTATGAAATATTAAGGATAAAATGAGGAAAAATAAAGAATGAAAATTACCTGTTTAATCAAATGGCAAAATCTAAAAGTTATATCAAGACGGTGTCTGCTGAATTGAAATAACAATAATATTTAAGCCTATATTATTTAGATTTTTTAGAGCATCTTAAGCTCGTAAAAAAAGGAGGAGGCTAATTAACAATAATATAGAAACCAAATTTATTTAGGAGGATTCCAGAATGTCAAGAAATAAAAATAGCTTACAATTTGAACTATTTAAGAGAGCATCTGAAGGATTAAAAGGAAATACAACCAGAAAGCAATATAAATATGCCTGTAAGAAATTTGCAAGCTGGTGCAAAGAACAAGGAATTAAACAAATAGAAAAAGTAGATAAAGATTTAATACAAAAATACTCAAACCATTTACAGGAAGATCCTTTTAAGTTTTCTGCTGGTACTATTCATACCTACCTTGCCCCTATTTGCAAGGCTTGTGGAGTAAATATGAGAGATATTAATAAGCCTAGGAGGAAATCTAATACCATAATAAAAGGTAGACAAGAAGCAGAAAATCCTTATGGAAAATTACAAGAAACTTCACCTGAATTTAAAAGGCTAATTACCTTACAAAAAGCTGTTGGTATAAGAAGAAATGAACTTGAAAATCTAAAAAGAAAGGATTTTATTAAGAGAGAATATGGCATATATTATGTCCATGTAAGAAAAGGAAAAGGCGGAAAAGAAACTTTTCAAATGATTCTCCCTAAAGATATACCTATAGTTAAAAATATATTCGAAGAAGTTCCTACAGGTCATAATGTATTCTCAAAAGATGAGATGAATAATAAAATAAATCTTCATGCCCTAAGAAAAGAACACGCTAATGATGTTTACCAATTCTTTGAAAATATAATATTAACAGTTAATGGATTCGCTAGATCATTAAGAGAAAGACTTATTAAAATGTTTGAAAGAGGAAATTATGATTTATATAAAGCAAATCCCCAAAAATATGAAGCTAAATTAAAACGATTTATTGATGATATGAATGATACTCCCTATGAACTCAGAGGAGAAAATAAAAAAAGAGCTATCCAAAATGGGAAACCCGTTATCTATAATCGTCTAGCCCTTATGGCTGTTTCTGTACTGGCTTTAAGTCATTGGAGATTAGATGTTACTGTAGTAAATTATATTGTATAAATCGAGTAGGAGGTAAATGATTAATCCATCTACCGACCTCTCACACCGCCGTACGTACGGTTCCGTATATGGCGGTTCTACCGTTTAATTTGAACTTTATTGTAATAGCTGACTAGGGATATATAGCCCCTTTCAGCTATTCTTTTGTTGTTAAGAGCTCTGCTCAGTATTGGGCTTTTTGCTATTCTCCAATAGGATTTGCGTGTATTTGCCCATTGCCAAGCTTGATATTTAGCTGTACCTAATTTTACTAAGTTTTTAAATTTGGTTTTTACTTTCTTCCAGCCTTTCCACGCACACATTCTGATTCTTCTTAACCATTCGTCTAAAATTTGAAGATGTTTTCTCATATTTGCAAGTTTGAAATATTGTATCTATCCTCTTACGATTTGGTTGATTTTTATTCTTCTTTGCCTATAGCCTAGTGCATTACTTCTGCTTGTTACCGCTTTTAGTTTTGCCTTTAGTTTCTTTAGGCTTTCTTTGTGTGCTTTTAATTGGGTTCAATTGTTATGGTAAAATCCATATCCTAGATATTTTGTTTGGCTTAATTTTCTTATTGAGGTCTTTTCCTCGTTTACTTTAAGTTTTAATTTTCCTTCTAACAGATTTTTGACTCTCTTATAGTATCTTTCGGCTGCTTTCCTATTTCTTGCGAATATTAGCATGTCGTCTGCATATCTTACAAATTTGTATCCCCATTTTTCAAGTTCTTGGTCAGCTTCATTTAGGTAGATGTTTGCGAGTAATGGACTTAGGGGTCCACCTTGTGGTACTCCTTTGTATGATTTTACTTTTATCCCATCTATCATTATTCCTGATTTTAGATATTTGTGTATTAAGGATATTACATCTCCATCTTTTATTTCTTCTGATAGGATTTGTATGAGTTTGGATTGATTTACTGTGTCGAAGTATTTTTCTAGGTCTAAATCTACTACCCATGTGTATCCTTCATCTGCTATTTCTTTTATCCTTTTAAGGCATCGTGTGCACTTCTTTTTGGTCTAAATCCATAGCTGTTTTCTGAAAATTTCTTTTCATAGATGGAGCTTAGTATTTGTGCTATTGCTTGTTGTATCACCCTATCTGTTGTTGTGGGTATTCCTAGATTTCGTTTCTTACCATTTGATTTTGGTATTTGTACCCTTTTTACTGGTTTGGGTTTGTATTTCCTTGCTCTTATTTGTCCTAGTATTTTATCTTTGTTTTCTTTTAGATGTTTTAGGAGTTCTTCTGTTGATATTCCATCTACTCCTGCTGAACCTTTGTTGGATTTTACTCTTCTAAAGGCTTCGTTTAGGTTGTTTCTATGGAGTATCTTTTCAATTAGTTCATTTTTGGTATTTTCTTCTTTTGAGTTAATCTTATCATGACTGTGTACAGCTAATTTATTTTCACTTTCCGAGTTATCTTTGATTTGTCTGGTTAATTTTCTACAGTCTTTGTCATGATTAGTTTCTTTCATAAATTTATACCTCCTGTAGTTCGGTCCTTCCTAGTTTTAACTAGTACTATGACTTTTGCTGACTTCTCATAGTTTGTTGTTACTACTAAGTCGCCTATGAGACCTCCTCGGGTAAGGGCATATTCTTTCCTCTCATCTATCTGCCACATTTACATTTACGTATTCCGTGTAGTTATTGGACTTTACTTTGTTTTGCAAGCTTATCCTACGTAACTGCCTTATGTGATTTCTGTTCGTCAGACCAAGAGTTTGCCTAGGGCTTCCTTCAGATTCCACCTCACGATGGACACCCTTGCCTTTGGCTATATGTTTCCCACTACCGGGACTTACACCTGTTAGAATATGCTCATGCCAAGCACACAAAAATACCAGAGCAAGCCTAAAGCTAACTCTGGCATAAGGTCTAATATTTGCTTAGCTTATATTAGGTCTTTTTTATTTTCTTTTTTTAGTCTTGAATAAGGCAAGGCTTGCTGCAAATAGTCCCATAACTACTGATGATAGGCTCTCTACTCCTGTTTTAACATTTGTACTTGTTGGAGCTTTATCATTGTTTGCTTGTGATTTGTCATCACTTCTTTGGTTCTTATTTTCCCTTGCTTCTTCTTTATCCTTATCTTCCCTTGGAATTTGAACTAAGTTATCGTCTTTTGAAGGATCTCCTTTAAGCTTTTTAGTCTCTGAGCTTACCTCTACTACTAATCCTTGATTGTCTTTTGGATTTTCACTCTTATGAGCTATATTTGTTTCTGGAATTTGTGGATTTTCTGAAGGATTTTCTGAAGGTACTTCTGATGGTTCTTCGCAAGGATTGTCTTTTGGATTTTCACTCTTATGAGCTATATTTGTTTCTGGAATTTGTGGATTTTCTGAAGGATTTTCTGAAGCTTCTTCTGATGGTTCTTCGCAAGGATTGTCTGAAGGTTCTTCTGTATCACTTGGGCAAGTTATATTCCAAATCTTTGAATAATCCTCATCTTTTTTCTTTGTTTCATCAAAAGTTTGTTTATTTTCTTCTTTAACTTCTTTATGAAGCTCGTAGAAGTCTGGTTCAACACTTAGATCAGACTCAGCAAATAGGAAGGAACCTTGTGCTTTGATTTTTTCTTTTCCATCTTTGTCTTTGACTTTGACTTTCCAACCCTTAAAGCCTTTACCTTCTGGAAGTTCTCCCTTGTATTCTGGTAATCGGAAGTCCTCTCCCTTTACAAGTTCATTTTCCTTATTACCTATTGTAATCTTGACTTTTTCGGGATCTACAGGAGTTAATGAGCCAGTTTTTTTGTCAAAGCTAAATTCTTTTACCCTAGTATTGTTTGCAAAGTCTTTTACTACAAACTTAATTGTTAGCTTATCATCCTTGATATCTTTGATATCATCTAAGGACTTGTATTCTTTACCATTTACAAAGATTTGTTTATCTTGGATTTCTCCAGCCTTATCCCCATCTCTCTTGTCTGTAACATTGAATTTGATGAATTTATCTTTATCATATTCAATAGCTGTGTTACCATCATCTTTTTGTTCGATTTCTGGTTTTATAGTATCATAGAGGAATTGATAGTGAACACCTACAGCCTTGGCATTGAGATTACTATAACCAGTTTGTAGGTAGACATTGCCATCCATATCTTTAACCTTATCTGGGAAGCCATTAGCCTTGTAGTCCTTCATTCCCCAATCCATGATGTCTCCATCTTTTACATCAAGCTTAATATTAAAGTCTCTTGTATTATCAATGTGTAAATCACCATAGATTAGGTAGTTGTCAACAACTGACTCGTTAACTCTCATTTCCCAGTTGAAACCACCCTTATCTCCTATCTTTCCTCTTAAATAGAATTCTGGTTTTCTTACATAGATTTTATTGTCCCTTGTTGGATTGAAATAGTTTCTATCCATAGTCAAATCTACTGGTTTTGCATCTATAAATAGCATTGCTCCGTCTTCTTTGATGGCTTCTACGTTGGATTTATCATCTCCAAGGTATTCCTTGCCATCTTTGCCAAGAAGAACTAGTTTAGAAGGATCATCTACAAGATTTCCATCTTTATCTATAGCTTCTCCCTTGTCATTAGTTTTGAATTTAAAGACTTGATATCTAACTATATTAAATCCGTCCAAGGCTGACATGAGAACTGATTGAGTGCTTCTACCATCTTCAACATTTCTACTATCACAGTAGATTGTTTTTTGTGATAGGGCCTTGATGTTAGGGGCAGTATTTTGGATTTTTTCTATAACTTCCTTGCTATAAACTCCATTACCATCAAGCATATCAGTTTTTCCTGGGTTAAATGTCGTAACTCTTAGGGCATATCCATTTCTTACAATCATATTATCATTTAATACATATTGACCCTTTTCATTATCGAAGAACATCTTGTTTGTATCCATCTTGCTTGGATCTTTTGGTTTTTGTTTAGTTAGTTCACCTTCACCTAGTTCGATAATATTTCCATAGCTTGAAGCATATGGTGAAGCTTCCTCGGCTTCATCCTTCTTTTCTGGCATTCTTATTATAGTTTTAGCTTTTGTTTGACCCTTATCTTTTACGATAATATTCATATCTCCAGTAAAGGATAGACCATCGACTACATCATTTGTGTTTGCAAATAAGTCAAAGGTTAGAGTTTTTGTTTGTGGGTCGTATTTACTTGCCTTGATTTCTATTAGTTTAAAGTCATTACCATAGTAGGCCTTAGCATCTTTTGATACATTATTTACTTCTCCAAGAATTTCAAAATGGCCATCCTTTGATGGACTTAACACTCCACCAAGCCTTGATTTAACATCATCAAGTTTCTCAGTTTCATATTCTAGATCACTTCCATCTTCGTAGGATTTTACATTTCCTTTTTCATCATATAGATAATCAAGCTCTACTGTTTTCATTCCACCAGTTGTAAAGTCTTCTATTTTCTTATATTTCTTTTTAATTAGTTTCTTTAGGTCTTTATTTTCAAATTCTCTAATTGTTGAAATATTTTTATCTATTTCAAGGCTAGCTTCTCCCTCAACTGAACTTTCTTCAGCTGGTTTTGAGTCTTCATCCTTAGCTTTATTATTATTGGTATTTTCCTCTGAGCTTATTGCATTTTTGAGTTTTTCTTCAGAAATTTCTCCAAGTTTTTTGTAAGAAGAAGAATCTTTGTCAGGATCTACTAGGTAATAAGAAATCATTCCCTTTGCATCAGCTTTACTATCAAATTTTATCCTATGGATTTTGGTGAAGTTGCTTGCACCATCTAGGGCTATTACTTCTATGATTTTTCCTCTTAAATCTCCAGCTCCTTTAATTTCGTAGATAGTATTTCCTTTAGCATCAAGCTTTCTATGTCTACCTTCGCCTTCTCCTGCATATTTTACATCAAGGTTTCTTTCAACATCACCGTACTCGTCAACTATAGCTGCACCTGCATACCATACTTCGTTGGCTACTTCTTCAAATTTCTCTGGATGGTCTTTTTGATCTCTTACAAACAAGGTTTCGTTTTTGTACTTATCTTTTGCCTTGTGGTAAGTATCTTTTGCTATTAATTTGATTTTGTTTGGATCAGAGAAATCAACATCGACAATTGTTGGAGCTGTATTGTCAACTTTTACTGGTATATAAGAAACTTGCCATGGATAATCCTTAGTTAATCTGTATTTGAACTTGTAGAAGTATTGACCCTCAGCTATTGGTTCAAATTGACCCCTAAGTTTTGTTTCCAAGTCTTGGTTATTATTATCATCATTAGCGCCTTCTTCTCTTCCTCTAGGATTGTAAATAAGGCCATCCCATTTCAAATCTCCCATAACTTTTAACTTGGATGACTTAATACCCTTAGCATCGTTTCTCTTTGAGTTTAGGATTCCTTTGATGAAGTGCTCTCTTGATACAACCTTGAGGTCTTTTTGTCCTTCGCCCTCTTTGTCTGTATTTACAATTGAGATTAAGCCTTCTTCTGCACTTCTTAGAACGAGTGGGGAAGGTGTTAGCCCTCTTTCTATTTGAACTTCTTGTGTTTCTCCCTTATTATCAAGTGGATAAATTCTTGCGACTTTTGATTCGCTTTGTGATGGATCAAATAATCCTTGATTGTTATTTAGTGCAAATAAGTCAGGATCTTGATCAAGTGATTTTGTATTTCCATCTTTTCTGTTTTGGATAACGGCAGCTGGATTGAATTTATCGATGTCATGTTCTCCACCTATACCCTTGTTCAAGGTTCCAGGTATTTTGGGTTTACCATCATCGTCATAACCTTCCATGGTTTTTGATTTAGAGCCTTCTTCCCAAGCCCACTTGTCAAGGATTGGCTCCTTGTTCCAGTTTCCAGCAAAGCCCATAAGTGGCATTGATAGAGATGGTTGGAATACTGTCTTGTTTTCCCCACCACACATTGCCTCAAGTTCTTCTTTAGATTCAAGTCTAATGAAAGATTCTACAAATTGGTTTTTATCTTTTGCTTCTCCTACATTTATTACAGCCTTCAATTCATATGAAGAGTTTGGAGCAATTGTAAATACATCGTGTTCGAAAGTAATATTTGCACCCTTAATCTTTGCTGGATGAATTTCTGGAACAATTTGTTTGCCATCTAATGATTTCTTATCCTTGTAAGTTTCATCAAGTTTTAGCCTATTGGTAAGGGAATCTGTGGTGATTGCAGATGATGAAGCCTTAAATGTAAGAGGCCTATCTGATGTATTAATCAACTTGATTGTGAAATATTTCTTGTCTCCCTTAATTTCTCTAAGTGATATAGATCCATATGAGTTTACTAGACCTGCGGAGTCAACATTTTTAAAGCTTGCTATAACATCACTTCTTAGTGCATTAGCAACGTTAATTAGACCTGCACCTTGTTGTCTTGGCGAAGCATAATATAGTGATTTTTCCTTCCAACCTGTTGGATCCATCATTGGTCTTGCTGTGTTTTGTAGGGCAATCTTTGTAAGAGTAGTTAAGTCGATTTTATCCTCACCTTCTAGGTTTTTGAGGACAGATTTTTCGAGCATCTCTTTTAGTTTTGGTCTAATCAATACTGTTGATGCTGCGACCACTGGTGTTGCCATACTTGTTCCTGACATATAACCATAAGTTGATTTGCCATCAATTACATTTAGGGTTGATTTGATGTTCTTTCCTGGTGCTGATACATCTGGCTTTAGGAGGAGGTCAACCCTTGGACCCCATGATGTAGAAGCTGCTGGCACGATTACTTCTTCTTTATAAAGTTCCTTGTCTGTATCAGGAGCAAAGTTAAAGTCTAGCTCTTTCTCATCACCAAGCTTTGGACGGTTTTTGTTGAAGCTTTCCATATCAATTGGATAGTATTGGTCAAGCTTATCTTTGAAGTCTTCTTTCTTGTTTCTCTTAACCTCAGTTTTATTGGCTGGAGCAATCATATTCCAAATTTTAAGTCCATCATCACCAGATACTGAAAATACTTGGCAAGTTGTTCCTTCATCTTCTTCGTAGCCCATGGCTGGAAGCTCTGTCCAGTTATCTCTGTTGTAGTAGTTAACTGTATTTACAACCATGATTGCACGAGCACCCTTATCCGCAGCTCTTTTGAAGGCATATTTTAAATCTTTGGTATAGATTCTATCCATAACGGCAATTTTGCCTTTAAGATTAAGACCAACTAGATCTTCATCTTGACCCTTGCCTATATAAACAAATTTTACTTTGTCAGATAGCTTGCTTCCGTCTTCATTTGTAATAATCTTATCCTTATCGAAGAAGGTACCGATATTTCTATACTTGAAGCTTTCGCCACCAATATTTACCTTATCAAACTCTACTATTTGATTTTTGGCTGATGCAACAGCTATGGCATCTTCGTGGGCAGCAGTTCTTGTTACATTTCCTGTATCGGTCATCCTTAGTTGGTTATTAGCAGCCAAGTCCCATGATGAGCTTGAAGCTGATGTTGCGTAGTTACCAGTAGCAACTACCATAGGAATACCTGCTTTTCTTAAAGCTCTAACTGCTTGCCAATATTTCTCACCAATAAGGCCTGTTCCTGTAAATCCAGAAGATACAGATACTACATCAACCTTATGTTTGATTGCATCTTCGATAGCGTGAAACATTGTTTCATCACCAGCAAAGCCATCACCTGAATCTGAGTACATCTTGTAAGAAAAGATTTGAGCATTAGGTGCTATACCGTCTATTCCATTGTACTTAGCTATATCTTCATCAGTATCATTTCCAGCAAGGATTCCTGCTATATGCATACCATGTGGATCATGATAGTCAGAACCATCGTCATATTTTTCGACAGTGATTTTGCCACCATTATAATAGTTAAAGGCGTGAGGAATTTTATCACTCAACCAAAAGTTCTTGTCAGTTCCCTGCAAGTCCTCTTTTTTGTATCTCATAAAAGGCTTAGCATCATCATCAATTCTCATAGCCTTGTGTCTATAATCAGTTCCAGTATCTATGTTTGCAATTACCATACCCCTACCATCAAACTTCATTATCATGTCTTTGTTGATAGCTTTTAGGTAGTCGATAGCTTCGTTGACACCAATTTCTTCCCTAGCGTGATTCATCATTGGCTCAACTTTTTGGGATCTTTCTACAGATGAGATTCCTTCGATGTGTTTAATCAAATCAAGATTATCTTGTTTTGTTTCAATTGCACAACCATTAAAAATTGTGTTATAGGCATACAAAACTTTTGTAGAAGAAAGTTTTGATATTTCCTTCATTGCCCTTTCCCCAGCCTCTTTATCTTTAAATTCGGCTATGTATATGAGCCTTCCCTCGTCTTTCTTTTCTTCAGTAGATGAATCCTTATTAAGGTCAGCTTTATGTGTAACTTCTGTTGCTTTCCCTTCTTTTTCAACAGACTTATCTTCTTTGAGGGAAGTTTCCAAAGCAGGAGCTTTGTCCTTGTTTGCATCTTCTTTATTTTGTTCACTTTCTTTATCAGAAGCTTCTTCTTTTTTTGCTTCTTCTTTATTTTGTTCACTTTCTTTATCAGAAGCTTCTTCTTTTTTTGCTTCTTCTTTATTTTGTTCACTTTCTTTATCAGAAGCTTCTTCTTTTTTTGCTTCTTCTTTTTTTTCTACAGTTGCTTCATTTTCTTCAAAAAGACCTTGGTTATTTGCTTCTAGCGGTTTTTCTTCTTCGCTACTGGCAAAGGAAGGCTCGTTAAATAAGAATGAAATAGACAAGGCGGCAATTAATGTCGCCTTAATAATTCTTTTATTATTCATTTATTCCCCATATCCTCTACTAAATATTTTTTTAACATGTTAAATATTAATTCATATGAATATACAAAATATAAAAATGTGATAGCGATTTTCAGTATCACAAAAGCATAGTAACACTTTTATATCAGCTTGTCAATATAATCATTAAATATTTTAACACTTTTTCAAGATTTATCGCACTCGCTAGATTAAGCTTATATAGCCATTTATTTTGTGGTTAGCAAATAATTTAAGCATATATGAATACAAAACTTTAGCTTCAATAGAAATACTCTCAAAAATTTCATCTTTCATTAATACCATAGGTAACCTAATGAAGTAATACATCTCAGATTGCCTATTATAAAAATAATCAAAATTCATCCTTACCTCCTTTCTTTGAAATAAAAAAAGACGACAGAATTATTACTTTCTATCGTCTGAGATTCACATATTAAATTTTCATCATTAGATAACCTTAAAAACTCTTTTTCATCCACTAATATTGTCTTTAATATATATTTTCCCTTTTATAATTTCAGGTATATGTTTTGATGTAATCTCATATTCTATTGATTCTGGAAGGTTTTTAAACATTAAAATAGAAGGAAATGCCATTGAAGAGTTGTGTTTTAAATACTTTATATCGAAAATCAAAATATCAGAATCTGAGTTTTCAAATTGCTTATATGAAAATATGTCATCTAATAAATCTCGATAATCATATTTGTTATCTTCATATTCATCCTTAATGCTTTTTGTTAAAATTGGACTAAGTCTATTAACATGTCTAAAATTTAAATTATCCACTTTTGAATCTTCATATCTATTAACAGTATCACTCTCTTGAATTGAAAATATGAAATCAAAAAGTTTCATTTCAAGTAAGTCTTCTATAATATTCATGCCTGGATCAGGTAAATCTTTATGTTTAAGAATGTATCCTTTTGGTATAATCAATTTAATATCAATATCTTCATCAAATGTATTACCTAAATTTGAAATCATTAATTTAATAACTTTAACATTATCTATATATCCAAAATACTCGTTATATTCATTATATTCTTTTATACTAATATAAAGTTTTTTTAACAACGAATAGCGTTTTTTCTCCTCATCAGTTCCATAATACGAAGGTCCACTACTCCCAAATGGAAGCTGTAGCTGAGAACTATAACTCTTTAAGTTTCCCAAATTCCAAAAATTTTCTTCAATGTTAATTTGATTTTTATTAGCAAAATCATTAATAGCTTTTATCCATTCGTCACTAATTTCTACATAATTATTTATCCCACTAAGTTTACTAATTTGTCCATATGATTTGTTAATATTAGTTAATTCGTTAAAATTATATTTTTCTGAACTTATATCTTTACTACGTTCTGGCAAAATAAAATTATTTAAAGTTTCAATACTCTCTATTATTTTATCTTTTTGATTGTTAATAGATTTTGACTCTAACAACTTATTCATACTTATTGAACAATATTCTTCTGAAAATGTATTTAAATCTCTTATTTTTAATATAGGATTTAATATTTCACTTTTCGAATTTCCTGAATCCGAAATTAATGATAAAAAATATAATGATAAATGATTGGTAAATTGTCGCTGAAAATCAAATTTATCATCAACTATTGCGTATATTCCTTTATCCTTATATTTTCCTCTAAATTCTAACACTTTTTGATATTGTTCTTGATTGAATTCGGAAGGATTAATAGGAGCATTCAAAAAATACATAAATACTTGCTTATTAGCTAAAAGCATCTCTTCTATTTCCTCTTCTGTACCAGATCCATACCTATCAGTTGGTGTACCAAATCTTGTCCAAAAAACTGCAACTGCAGCATCACAATTTCTAACAAATTGTTTATTTAATAATTCTTGTGGTTTATCACCTGATTCAGGATAACTATTTGTAGACCAGTGTTTAGTAACTACTTCGATATTATTTAAATCACCAAAAGTTCTATTAAAGCTTTCAACACTTTCTTTTATTATTTCTAAAAAATCTGTAACATCGCCTGGACAAGATATTAATAAATCATATATGGTTACCCCTTTTCTTGGCATCTAACTACCTCCTTATGTTGATGTACTCTTTACAATAATTATTATATAATAATTACTCTAAGCAGCACACCAACTATTTATTTTTTGAGTTTTAAAATTTGGTAGAAGTTTTGAACTCCTTATATTTACATAACTATTTGCCTCTATCACTATTATGACACGAAACCCACAAGCAAGTTCAAGCACCTCCATGTCTTTATTCAAATGAGGACGAATGTATTCGCAAACTTTATCATATACTCCTTTATTTTTTTCATGCAAGGAGCATATAGCTTAGCAAATTTATCCCAAAATTTTTTATTGCTTTTATCAATCATTTCAACGCTCCTTTAAATATAAAAATGATCATATCAATCTTTATATTGAGCTTGTTCTCTCACTGATACCTTGTAAGAAAGGAATAATAGCTGTTCCTATACCGAGCATGAATGTCTTAAATGCTGAGAGTCATAGGCAGTCATTGCTTTCTATTCAATCATTTTGAAGTGTCTCAAGGCATCCGTGATGGCTTCTTCTTTTTCAGGTGTACACTGTGGAATATTTTGTTTCTCCTTTTTAGACTTATTGTAATGTTCTCGTAATTCTATTCCACATTTCCTTTTTATCTGTGCAATATATAATGTTGAAACTTTTAATTGAAATTTATTCCAAACATATTCTTTGATTTGAGTATATGTTGCTTTGCTCTCCGCACTTGTCAAATCCATCTCATCCAGCTCAATTTCAACACTTATGTGCTTATCGACATCGAATTTGGACAAAAGTGCTACCGTCTCCACGTGGCTTGAGTAGTCAGTATGGATAAATTTCCAAGTTTTCCAAAAGCCTCGTATGTGGAAATATGTTAATCAATAAACATCTATAATTCATTATATCATTTTAGAGTTAAGAAAAAACAGCCCATAAAAGAGCTGTTTAAATCCTCTAATTGAACTAGTTATAATACTACTAAGATGAACTGCAAATATAGCTATAAGAAAGAATAATTTACAATTCATTTATATTGTCAGTTATGGACATCTTATTAATTCTTTTAATAGGTTTATATGTTGAAATGATTACTGAAGTTAATATAAATCCTATCGAAATCATTGCTGGCAAAATTGGAAACTGCCAAACAGCATAGGAAAAGTGATTTTCTATCAGTTTTGTGAAGATAATTTTATTCAGTAAAACACCAACTATTATCCCTATAAGACAACCAAAGAAACCATAGGTTACTGATTCTACTTTAATCATCCTCTTAATTTGAAGCTTATCCATACCCACTGCACGCATCATTCCATATTGCTTTATTTTTGAAGATACGCTAATGGATATGCTGTTGATACTATTTAGTAGACTTACAAGACCAATAATGGCAATGAAACCATATACAAAAAGCATAAATGCCATATAGGTTCCTGTTGTCTTTTGTTCTCTACGATCATTTATTGTATTCTTGTTCCCAATAATCTTTTGAACTTCATTTATACTTTTATCCGAAAAATTCTCGTCGGTCTGTAACATAATTAAGTTATACCTATCTTCATTTGTTATCTGTTTGAATGTTTCATTTGAAGTTATTATTGTAGTTTTACCTCCAGTTTCACCATCGCTAGTAAATGGATCGTATTTCAATAATCCAGCTATTTCAAAATCTTCTCCTTTAATTTTTATTTTATCCCCAATTTTCTTATCGCTATCTCTATCCCAAGTAGCTAAAACATAATGGCTATTGCCAAATACTTTCGATAAATCACTTTTTCTCTTTAGGGCTTTATCTTTTTTTAAACTTTTTAAATCAAAATCATCATATGAGATAATATCTATTTTTTCTCTAAGGTTAGATTCAGATTCTAAACTTGCATTTACATCAAAAGCGCTTCTTCTACCATATACATTTTTTACTCCATCTACTTCTTTTAATTTATTCAACAAATTTGGATCAATATTATTTGAAATATCCTTACTTGTAATTTCTATATCCGCCCTGGCAGAAGATTGTGGCATGATATAATTTACAAATTGTCCGAAAACTATAAATGTTAGAAACAAGATAATACTTAATGCAAAGGAAGCTGACATTAGAAATAAATTCTTTTTATTTTCTATAGCATGATTTATTCCTAGTGATTTTTCGATGTTAAAAAACTTATTATTTACTAATTGTTTATTTCCTATATTAGATTTTGTATTTCCAGAAAGAGCTGCAATTGGCGAAATTTTAGAAGCTTCTTTCGCAGGTTTTTGTGCGGCAATTAAAACACTTGCAAGTCCTACCAGAACACCCGCTAGAATTCCAAATATACTTATTGTAAAAATAGGTATATTAGAAAATTCTTCCCCAACTATATATCTTAGTCCACCACAGAGAATCCAAGTTGAAACAATACCTATCAATGTACCAATAGGAATAGCTGTTTTACACCAATTTAGTGATTCTAACTTCACAAACTTTTTAATCTGACCTTTGCTCATCCCAAGAGAGCGCATCATCCCAAAAAAATTCGTTCTTTGGGCAACACTATTATTAATACTACCAGAAATCATTAAAGCACCAGCTACAAGTATCAGAATAAATAATATTATCGCTACAGGAATTAAAGTTTGCCCCAAGTTACTCTTTAACACATCATTGAAATTAAAACCAGTATGCTTTAATTTCAAACTATCAATTTCCATGCGTAATCCAATTTCAGCCATACTAAAAATTGCAGTTACCAAAAATACTGAAATAGCTATGCACATTATAGTTAAATGATTCTGTTTTTTACGAATTTTAGCTGATATTGGAATTAAACTAAGATAGCTTTTCATTTGTAGCACTTCCCTGATCAACTAGTATTCCATCTGAAACTCTTAAAACTCTATCTGCTGCTTGAGCTATCGAACGGCTATGTGTAATCATAATTACAGTTTGCTCATATTTCTGTGAAGATTCTTTTAGTAAACTGATAACCTCTGAACTATTTTTAGAATCTAGGTTTCCCGTTGGTTCATCTGCTAGAATTAGAGAAGGCTTTGTTATAAGCGCTCTACCTATAGCAACCCTCTGTTGCTGACCACCAGAAAGTTCACTTGGCAAGTGATTCTTTCTCTCTTGTAGTCCTAATATATTTAATAGTTCTTCAAGATATTTTCTATCTGGTTTCTTGTAATCCAATAAAACTGGAAAGATTATGTTTTGTTCCACAGTCAACTCTGGAATCAAATTAAATCCCTGAAAAATAAAACCTATATTTCTGCGGCGAAATACTGTAAGCTCGCTATCTTTCATTGAAAACAAATCTTTATTATTAATAATAACTTTACCTTCAGTAGGAGTATCTAGCGCACCTATTATATTTAGAAGGGTACTTTTCCCAGAACCTGATTCTCCTACTATCGCTATATATTCTCCTTTATCTACAGAAAAACTTACATCTTTTAAAGCATGCACTTCATTGTTGCCTTTTCCATATATTTTAGAAACAGATTTAACTTCTAATAAACTCATAAAACACCTCGATCTTATTCTATTTATTAAAGAATAACACTCCATTCCTACACTTAAATTACTAAAATCCTACAATTTTGTAGGATTTCTAAAAGTTAATATAAAAGTAGTCCCATAACCTAATTCACTAGAAACTTCAATTGTGCCACCATGTCCTTCGATGATAGACTTTGCTAAGGGTAGTCCTAAGCCTATACCTTGTGAATCTGTTAAATATCTACTTCTATAGAAACGTTTGAAAATATGATAAAGATCATCCTCATGTATACCAAAGCCATTATCAGTAATTTTTATCTGTAAAATCGACGAGAATTGCTCCCATTCAATTTTAATTACATCACCGCTTTTAGTATGGTCAAAAGCGTTTTTGACAATATTATTTATTGCTTCCAATAGCCAATCTCTATCACAAATAAGATTTATTTTTTCATCTCCAGAAACTTGTAGATGTTTTTTTTCACTTTTTGCACGGTATGTAAAGTGGAGTTCTACATCTTTAATCATTGCATACACATTTTCATTCAATTTTTCAAGAACAATCACACCTGCATCAAACTTAGCTAACTTCAAAAGGTTTTGTATTAATGTATTCATTCGATTAAGCTCACGGTCCGACGCTTCACATAAATCTTTAATAGGATAATCTTTATCAACCTCATTAAAAATAAGTTCATTATATATGTTTAAAGCTGCTAATGGTGTCTTTAGTTGATGAGATATATCAGATATAGTGTCTTTTAGAAATTTTTTCTCTTTAGATTCATTCTTGGCTCGGGCATTTAATATTGAAACCATCTGATTTATGGAATTAAATAACCTGTAAATTGTCCCTTCTTTGTCAGAATCAATCTGAACATTATGATTGCCTTCAAGATACTTATTGATTTGTGCTTCTGCATTTTCTATATTTTCTTCTTGGCGTTTTAAATAAAGATAAAATATACCAGGTGTCAAAAAAATAAAAATAAGACTTATAAAAATTGAAGGAGTAGAAATAGTTTTGAATTCTTTCCAAGTAAATATTTGAATTGATAAGGCGAATAAGATATTAACTGTAAAGATATTTTTGAAATATCTTTTATTGTTTTCATCTGAAAATACTGACATCATTGTTTACCTCAACAAGAAACGTTCCACTTATATCCTAGGCCTCTAATAGTTTGTATCATTTTGGGATGGCTAGGATTGTCTTCAATTTTCACTCTAAGTCTACGAATATATACAGTTACGGAATTATTATCTATATAATTATCATTAATATCCCATAATTTCTCTAAAATTTGATCTTTAGATAGAACAATATTAGGATTTTTCATGAATAAACAAAGCAGTTTATATTCACCACTCGTTAGATCTAAAGCGTGACCATTTTTATAAGCAATACTTTCTGATAAATGTATTTTTATACCATTTGATTCAATATTTTGGTTATTATATTTTTCTGTTCTCCTAAGAAGTGCATTTATTCTTGAGATTAAAATACTTAATCTAAATGGCTTAGTTATATAGTCATCTCCACCAATATCCAGACCCATAATTACACTTGTTTCTTCGTCAGAGGCTGTTAGAAAAATAATAGGTACATCGGAATTTTCTCTTACTTTTCTACAAAATTCAAATCCTGAGCCATCAGGAAGAGATACATCTAAAATTAATAATTCGTATTTGTTTTTTGACCATAAATCTAAAGCTTCGCTTATAGTTCTAGCTATATCAGCGTCAAACCCTTGCTTTTCAAAAGAAAATGACAACCCATAAATAAGGCTCTTGTCATCTTCTAATAGTAATATCTTGTTCATATAAAATCTCCTAAAAATCATTTAATCTATGTTAGATTATACATTATAAGTACAAAAATACACTCTATTTTATAATATCACCATTTTCAGTATAAGTAAAAACAGACCCATTACGGATCTGCTACTTGTTGATATCAATTTCAATTCCTGACTTAAATATTACTTTCAGTTTTTCTTCTCCACTCTCCTTATAAATATCTATCCTGTCTACACACCCCTACGATTTTTACCATCGATATGTTCCTACAAGGTATTTATCAAAAAGAAAAATGGCTTTTAAGATCTCTTTAAAAATCCTAAAAGCCATTGATTTCAACAGTCTTATAACCTCTTATCTTATTTTCTTGACATCAACACAACACTCTCCACGTGCGTTGTCTTTTGCTTGGGAACATAATTTTTTATCCTCGTTATTCTTGTAGGAACACAATTTATCACTGTCATTGTCTTTGGCATTTTTTCTATTATCTTTAAAGTTATTAGAATCTTGACTATCTTTAACCCCTGTTTTGAAATAGAATGTTAAGTCATAAGGATGGACTGTTCCGTCTTTGTCAATTCTACCCACTACGACTTTATCAACTATGCTTTCAAATACTGTTCTGTTAAATTCCTCTATGATTTCTCTATTCTCTAACACCTTTTTAAATTGCTTTAATCTTTCTTTAATAGAGTTTTCATCTTTTATTGTTAGCTCTAGGGTTTTCTTTTCATCAAGTAATTCTTCTTTTTGTTTTGTAAGTTTTTTATACTTTTTAGAATAAACTTCTTCGTCTATACTATCTTCTAAATGAAGATCAACTAACTTTCTTTCTTGACTAATGATTCTATTTAATTGACTTTCTATCTTTTTCAAATCTTTGACCAAAGTCTCATCATTTATTTCTTCTTCAACAATTTTTAAAAAGTCATCTATTACTGTTGAATCTGCATGGCATAATTGCCTATAGCTTTCAACAAATGCTTTTTCTATTGCTGCTTCTTGTATTCCTTTTGAATGAGGGCAATATTTTTTACCTTTTTTAGTTGACTTTACACATTGCCAGTTAATTTTTTTGTATATTGAACTTGTGTGCCAAGTTCTTCTTGAAAGTATCTCTCCACAAAATCCACATTCAAGCATACTGGAAAAAGCGTATTGTCTTGATAGTTTTTCTCTCTTTCTATCCTTGTTAGCAATGGTGTTTCTATTTTGTGCTCTCCTGAGTCTAATCTCTTGTGCCTTTTCAAAATCTTCTTTTGATATAATTGGCTCATGATGATTTTCAATGTGGTATTTATCAGATTCTCCAAAATTTGCTAGTCTTCTTTTTGTTATTGGATCAACTGTAAAAGTTTTTCCCATTAGTATATCGCCAATATACTTTTCATTCTTAATTACCCCTAACACTGTAGTATCAGACCATTTTGTTTTACCTCTAGGGGTGAGATATCCTTGTTCTTCTAGTTCCCTACCAATGACCGAACCACCATTGCCTTCTAAATATCTTTTAAAGATATATCTAACAATTTTGGCTTCTTCTTCATTTATAGAGATACTTTTTGTTATAGGGTCATAGTCGTATCCAAGGCAACCTTGAAAACCAATAAGTTCCCCTTTTTCCATTTTCATTTTCAGTCCTTTTTTTACATGGGCTGAGGTATTTTCTACTTCTTGTTGAGCTACTGAACTTAATATTGTTAGTAATAGCTCTCCATCCATTGTCAAAGTATCTATATTTTCTTCTTCAAATACTACACCAACATTATTTTCCTTTAGAAGCCTTACATATTTCAAAGTATCTAATGTGTTTCTAGCAAATCTTGATATAGATTTAGTAATTATCATGTCTATATCTCCATTTTGACAATCACTAATTAGTCTCATGAAATCTGCTCTTTTAGTAGCAGTTGTTCCTGTTGTTGCTTCATCTGCGTATATACCAGCCAAAGTCCAGTTCTTATTATTTTTTATTAGATTTGTGTAATAATCAACTTGCGATTTATATGATTCAAGTTGGTCTTTACTATCTGTACTTACTCGACAATATGGTGCAACTCGTTTTAAATCTAAATGCAGTGCATTTCTATTTCTTGCTCCTGTATTTGAAGCTTTTATTAATTTTACTTTAGTATTCATTTTACCTCCTTCCCATTTTGTATCTTTCTACAGTGTTATTATATCACAAGATTAACTACTTTCTATCTCTCTTCTTATAATCATTTTCTATTCTATTTTTTATTTTTGTATATTCCTTATCATTAATTAATTTAAGATCATAAAGTCTACATAACATAGCAACTCTCATGCTATAAACTTTTATTGCTTGCATTTTAACCTCATATTTAAGTTAATTTTTTACCTTGATAAGTTGTTTAAATTTAAAATATACTAATCTCACCTAAGAAATTTATAAATATTCGCAACTCAAAGTATTTTGATTTTTATAGAAAGATGACAAAATACCCCTCACTTTATATAGTGAAATTTGCCCTCTTTGGTAACCAGAATTTTTATTTTTTTATAGTATTTTTGAGTTTTAATGATTAATTGAATATAAAAAATGAGGACTTATGCTATTAGGCATAAATCCTCAAAAATAAAAAATATTATAAAGTTTATATTATGAAGTATTCTAAAAAATACTATTCATAACTTCTCGTTTTTCTTGCGTTTTTATCATATGTCCCTCTTGCAATTTACTAATGTATGCATTTTCACAAATACGTGAAATCAATCACTTTATCACAAACTGACTCTAAAAACTCAACATCATGGGATATTATTAAAATCAGCTTGTCTTTTTCCTTAACTTTCTTTATGTTTTTAGCTACTATTTTCATATTTCTATAGTCCAATCCACTGGTTGGCTCATCGAAAAATAGGATTTTCTTGTCGGATAGTAAAGCGGATAAAATAATCACTCTCTGTTTTTGTCCTCCTGACAAGGTGTGAGGATTTCTATCACCAATGTTTTTTAACTCCATGTCTTTTAACCAAGTATCTAAAGCATTATCATCTTTAATATTTGATGTTAATACTATTTCATCTTTGACAGTGTCCGTGAATAACTGATAGTTCACTTCCTGCATAATAAGCAGGCTCTCATTTAGCCTACTTTTTATATTTAAATTCTCACCATCTCTTAAAATTTTCCCTTTATTTTCTTTGTATAAGCCACATATGATTTTTGCTAATGTAGACTTCCCAATTCCATTTTCTCCAACAATCCCAATAATATTCCCATAGCTAAATTTAAGATCCTCAATGGACAAAATTATTTTGGTATTTCTTTTGAATATCAGATTTTTTAACTCTAATAAAGTCCCTTTATTTGAAATTTCAAAATCATCAAATCCTTCAATAGCTTTATAATCAGAATGCCTAAGTCCTGTTCTCATTCGTTCATCTTCACTTAGATTTTCAATTTCGTCCATACTATATTCTCTGATGATTTTTCCATCCTCTAAGTATATTGCTCTATCAACAATGTCTTTTAAATACCACAACCTGTGTTCTGCAATAATAATAGTTTTTCCTAAAGATTTAAGCTTTTTTATTGTAAGCGATAGTTCTTTCATTGACTTTATGTCTAAGCTTGAAGATGGTTCATCAAGAATAAATATCTCAGGGTTTAATGCGTAAATGCTTGCTATAGCAATCTTCTGCTTTTCTCCTCCAGAAAGATTGAATATATTTTTATTCATCAAGTTTTCAAGATGAAGCTCTTTTTCAACTTCTTCAATCCTTTTGTTAATTACTTCTCTTTCTATGCCGTAATTTTCTAAACCAAAAGCGATTTCATCGGTTGTATTGGTTGTATAAAATTGTGTTTTAGGATTTTGAAAAACCGAACCTACATTCTTAGATAATTTATAAATTGGTGTAGTAAATGTATTCATACCATTGACCATAACGCTGCCAGAAATGTCCCCATCATAAAACTCAGGTATTATACCGTTCATAAGCTTTAAGAGAGTAGACTTTCCACAACCACTCCTACCACATAGAAGAATGCATTCTCCTTTTTTTACATTTAAATTAATGCCTTTTAATGAGTAATTAGCTCCTCCCTTGTATTTAAAATTTAATTTTCTAATTTCAATCATAAGTCCCACCCTGAGATTTTCATAAATACAACGATTAATATAATTAGAATCATAGAAAGTAAAACACAAATATCCTTTATCCTAAATTTAATAAGATATCTACTTGTTTTGTTAACAGGAGCATCAAGTCCCCTTATAATGGCTGATTGAGAGAGCTCATCCCCAATTTCTATCACACTTACAAATAAGGGTACAAAAAAGTACTCCATAATTAATGTTGGTTTTCTTATTAAATTTATTAGGTTAAAATTGATTTCTCGAGTTTTCATCGCCATATTTATATGACTCCATTCGTCTTTAATAGTAGGCAAACATCTAAATATTACAGAAATCATTATGAGCGAGTCTTTTGAAAGTTTTAATTTTTGTAAAGTTGCCACTGCACTGGAAACAGATGTGGAATTTAAAATCCATTTACCCACGATAATACATGGCAAAAATTTTCTTCCAATTGCCAAGATAAATAAAATTAAATTCAAAAGAAAATTCATATTAAAATAGGCTAAAGATTTTTCCAATACTACACTTATTACAAAAAATAAAATATACCTTATAGCGGATTTTTTATAACCATCGCTAATAATGATGACAAGGAAAAATAATGTAATAAGGCTTTGATAGATCCAATCAAACCCTAAAAAAATTAAAATATTCGCACCCATAAGCAATATAAGTTTTGTTCTGAGGTCATATTTTGACCCCAGAACAAACTTTGAATTTTCCATTATAAAACTCCTGCGGATTCCAACTTTTTATTTAATATTTTTTTTGTAAAATAAGAACCAATCAAAGAGAATATAAATGTTCCTATAATCATAACTGGTAACATCCATATTGGTGTCCATGCTCTTACTGTGCTACAAAAGCTTTGATCTAAGCCACCTTTTATTACACTTTCAAAAAACGCTTCTCTCATAACCCAAATTGGTAAAAAGCCTCCAAATAAGTTTAGAGAAAAAAACATATGACTAATTGTATTTTTCTTAAAGTCTGTATAATTTCCACCTTTTGCTATGAACATAGCAATTATTCCGGCAGGCACTGCCACTAATGGTGCAATTGGAATATGCCCAGTTGCAACTAATAAAATACTTGGTAAAATAGCTGCTATTACAATAGCAGTAGCTGACTTTGTCTTTGCAAGAAGCATATGATAGGTTGGTGCAGCAAATAGTGCTACAAGCATAGGCATTAGTAAAAATAAAACAGGGACAGGCATAGATATTGCCCCAATGACTGCATATGTTACAAAGTAAAGTGCAATTAAAACACCGGCTGTAACTGCATTTTTTGATGATTTCTTTTGTGTTTTCATAAATTTCCTCCTTTAAAATTGATTGTTACTGTACAATCTTCCATTCTTTAGACTTTTCTTGATAATTCCATAAGTCTTTATATAGTCCTTCATTTTTTATAAGTTCTTCATGCTTCCCAACTTCCTCTACCTTTCCTTTGTTTAAAACAACAATTTTATCAGCTCCCATTACGCTCCTTAATTTATGAGCTACAACCACAACTGTTTTATTTTTAATTAAATTTGATATTGCTTCCTGTATAATAAGTTCATTTTCAGGATCAAGTGAAGATGTTGCTTCATCAAGTAGTATTATTGGTGCATTTTTTAATATTGCTCTCGCTATTGATATTCTTTGTTTCTCACCTCCAGACAGAGTCGCACCTCCTTGTCCAATCATAGTGTCAAATCCATCATCTTTATTGACTATAAAGTCATAAGCTCCTGCCATTTTTGCAGCATTCATTATTTCATCTTTACTTGCATCTTCATTTCCAAATTTTATGTTGTTATAAATTGTGTCTTTAAAAAGATACACATCTTGAAAAACAACAGAAAATTTATCCATTAATTTATCAGGGTCGGCTGTTAGCAAATCTACTCCACCAATTTTAATTGTCCCTTCATTAGGATCATAAAATCTGGAAATTAATTTAATTAGTGTAGATTTTCCAGAGCCAGAGTAACCAACAAAAGCAGTTAATTCATTTTCATTAATGTCTAATGAAACATTATCGATAACCTTAGATTCCTTGTAAGAAAATGAAACATCGCAGATTTCAATTTTGTTGCTTTCGTTTACATCGGAATTTCCTGACATAGGTTTAGCGTTAAGTAAGTTAATGATTCTCTCTCCTGAAACTGATGCCATTTGTAGACCTGTATAATTTACAAGTGCAAGCTCCAAGGGATCAAGAATCCTTGTGCCTACAAATAAGAACATTAAAAATGTATCAATTTCCAAAGATCCATTTATAAATAAATAGGAACCAACTAAACTCATCAAAGGAAGTCCTATTCTTAAAATCATACTTGCTATAGTAGTTAATGAACCAACCCCTTTCTCACTCTTAATATTTGCATTTCTTGAGTTATCTATATCTTCTTCAAGTTTTGTTAATGTATCATCTAAGCTGTTATAAGCTTTTAGAGTCTTAATGGCATCCAAATATTCATTTATATCTTCTTCCTCTTTTATCCTCATTTTCTTTGTTTTTAAATAAATTTGTTTCTGAAAGTTTTGCATGAGCGTGAGAAGTAGAACAGAAATAGGTAGTCCTATAAGTGTTGCTATTCCCATTTTTACATTAATTATCAAAAATAATATTGAGCAAAGAACCGCTACACATATGCCACTGAAAAATTGAGGCAATTGATGCGTTACTGCCGTTTCAACTTTGAAAAAATCATTCATTAATGTATCTAAGATCTCTGCTGAACTTTTTCCTGAAATATAACCTATCGGCAGTTTTCTTATGTAGTCTGCAAGCTCTATTCTTCCATCTGCACTTGTCTTGTATCCAAGTTCATAGGTATATTTTGTGGCTAAATTTTCCAATAAGAATGTTACAAAGAAAAATACTGCCATTATCCCAAAATACTTCCATAAAAGGCTCGTATCTATACTATCTGCACCTCTATTTAAAAATAGTGTTTCTACAATTTTCGCCAAAGCAATAAATGGTATAAGGTTGGAAATAGATGCCAAAACATTTAAAATAATTGATTTTCTTATATTATTCATCTTTCCTAATGTAATATTTCTTATCATTTACTCTCACTCCCTTCTATATCCATTTGCCAAATATTTGTCTTCTTATAAATATCAAAGAGTCGCTTATATATTCCATCTGCAACGATTAAATCTTCATGCTTACCTCTTTCTGCAATTTTTCCATCAGATATTACTAAAATTTGATTTGCATGCTCTATGGTATTTAACCTATGAGCAATCATGATAACTGTCTTATCTTTAACCAATTCAGACAAAGCTTCCTGCATAAGATATTCATTTTCAGAATCAGCAAAACTTGTTGCCTCGTCTAATACTAATATTGGTGCGTCCTTTAAAATCGCTCTTGCTACAGCAATACGTTGTTTCTCTCCTCCAGACAAATAAGTCCCTTTACCCAAAACAGTATTGTATCCATTAGGAAGTTTTTCAATAAAATCATGACATCTTGCTTTTTTACAAGCTTTTATAACATCTTCTTTTGTAGAACCTGTCTTTGCCATAGCAACATTATTGAATACTGTATCTGTAATAAGATCACTGTCTTGAAAAACAAATGCTATATTATCCATCAAAACATTTATTGGAATGTTTTTTATATTAACTCCACCAATTTTGATAGAACCTTCTGAAGGATCGTAAAATCTCGGTATTAAAGTTCCAATGGTAGATTTACCTGCTCCCGAATAGCCAACCAATGCTGTAACTTCTCCTTGTTTGGCGCAGAAGCTTATATTCTTTAAAACCTCTTCATCTCCATAAGAAAAGCTTACATTCTCGAATTCAAGATCATGACCTTTTATCTCTTCCTCGCTATTTTCAATTGACAATTCTTTTTGATCTATAATTTCGTAGATTCTCAAAACAACTTCATTTAGTAAATTCATTCCTTCTGCAAAATCTCTAAGTTTTAACGCTGGTACACTAATGGCAGGTGCAAGAATCAAATAGAAAATAAAAACTGTAGCAAAATCCAAGTTATTATTTCGTGACATTAAAAGTATTCCTACTGGAACTATGAATGTAGCAACAGATAAAATAAACATTCTAAATGAAACAAATCCCGGTCTTATCATTGATGTCATCGAACTTGTAAAGTCTCTATATTCTCCTACTGACTCTGAAAAAGTTTTAAATGATTTTGCTCCTGTTCCAAAGATTTTCACTTCCGGCATACCTTTAACATATTCAGTAGTTGCTGAATTAATTTGATCCAGAATCGCAAAGTTTTTCTCAAGTCCACCCGACTTTATAATCTTTGCCATGATTGCAATCTGAATTCCTAAACCAACAAATATAATTAACAAAGTCGTAAGACCTAATATTAAATTTATCTTCAACATAACAATTATCATTGCTAAAATTAGTGCTAAAGTTGAAATTAAATTTGGTAATTGATGAGAAAAATATCCCTCAATTTGATTCATGTCCGATCCTAATACTTGCCTTATTTTTGACTTGTTGTCTCCGGTAAAAAAACCTAAAGGAAGATTCCCAATATGAAATAATATCTTCTTTTTTAAGTTAGCTATTAAAACATATGAAAACTTATGGCATAAAATACCTCCAATGTAAGTTAAGCAATATGACAATACCACTGCTGCAAGTCCATAGGTGCAGAATTGTATTGTACTTTGTTCTAATTTTCCATATAAAAATAGAGATTTTATGACTTTGTATATCACCAAAATTGGACAAATACTTAATAGCATACCAAGACTAACAAATAATATCCCTTCTACAAGTTGTCCTTTTTTTATTTCACTGTAGGAAATAATATCTTTGATTGATTTCTTCTTTTTCATCTAAAACATACCTCCTTACCGAACGAGTTCGTTCATTTGCCTTAAAACTAATACAAGGAAAACACCATTGATGTTTCCCTTGTAAAATACTTATATTTTATTTTTCTCTAATGAGGTCTTTGAAATAGTTCGCTTATTATTCCAAAGGCTTCACTTGAATTTGTTTTGTTTTCTCCCTTAATAATATAGTCATTATATATTGTTCCAACAGCTCCGTATAAAATAAAAGCTGCAAAACTTCTCACATTTTCTCTGTTTATTCCCATATTATTTTCTATTTTTTTATTTTCAATTCCTTCAATTATAAACTCTGAATAGACATCTATAAATTTTCCAATGTAATGAATTAATTCCCATAGCCTGTAAGAGTTATCTGTAATTGAATTCTCTTTCGAAAAATTATATCTTGTTGTAAATTGACCGATATCTTTTACTATGAGATCTCTTAGAATTTTTATTCTTTCTTCGTAATCTATTTCCTTGTTTTGAAGGATACCTAACTTATTTTTTAATTTTTCATCAAAGTATGTTTCCATACACGCCAAGAAAATATCTTCTTTTGATTTGAAATAATAATAAAACATTCCCGGCGCTCCATTAACTTCTGCGAGAATATCTCTAACAGAAACTTTCTCATACCCATACTTTTCAAAAAGTCTTGATGCTATATTTATAAGCTCCTGTTTTCTTTCTTCTGGATCTTTTACATTTCTCTTTGCCAAAACCTCACCACCTATTGACCGACACTCGTTCTTTAATAAAGATTATCATTTTCTTATACTTTTGTCAATAGTGCCCTGAAATTATATTCTGAGTATGGTATTATTTTATTTACTATAAATAAGCACGCTTAACGCTTATAGTCTTAATTACACAATAACAGGGTCTGTAAATAATTTTGTGTATCAACCTAAATCCTGTTTAAAGGGTAATGGTTGATACATTTTTTATGCTTCAATCATCATTGGTGTAGCTACAACTTTTTCTACATCAACATTTTTATCTTCTAGATTATCTTCAAAATTCCCATATTGATTTAGGAACGAAAAAAAGAGCAAGTGGTTTTTCTTGTCCACCTGCTCTAAATATTTTTCATGTTCAGAGACTTTAAATATTTCTTCCTATCAATTATTTAATTTCCATGATTCCGCCTTAGTTTTTGCATTTATAAGGTCAGAATAAAGTCCATTATTTTTAATCAGTTCTTCATGATTACCACGTTCTACTATTTCTCCATCTTTTAAGACTAAAATCTGGTCAGCATTTCTAATTGTCTTTAGTCTATGAGCAATCATTATTACTGTCTTATTTTTTGTTAATGATTCTATTGCTTCTTTAAGCTTATCTTCATTTTCCGGGTCTATATTTGCTGTTGCTTCATCAAAGATTATGATGTCCGCGTCTTTTAGCATGGCTCTGGCTATGGAGATTCTTTGTTTTTCTCCACCAGATAGACTTGCTCCACCTTCTCCGATGATAGTGTTATATCCATCTGGTAAAGCTTCTATAAATTCATGACACCTTGCTTTTTTAGCAGCTTGAACTACTTCTTCATGGCTTGCATTTTGTTTCCCAAATTTTATATTATTTTCAATTGTATCTTCAAATAGGTATACATCCTGAAAGACCATTGAAATAGAATTCATTAAGTTTTCTATCTTATAGTCTTTTATATTTTTTCCACCAATTAAAATCTCGCCAGAATTTACATCCCAAAATCTCGCTATTAGATTACAAAATGTTGTTTTACCAGATCCAGATGGACCAACTATGGCAGTCATGGTATTTTCTTTGATCTCTGCTGAGACATTTTTTAAAATGGGTCTGTCATCATAAGAGAAGCTGACATTTTTAAATACAATATCATGATTTTTTATTGGCTCTGTAATACTTCCTTCTTTCATATCTTCCATATCATTTACATAAGAATAAGAATCTATTGCATTCTCAACCATTCTTAGCATAGCCATAGCAGAGCCAGATGTTATAAGCCCATCAAATATTACAAAACTTGCTATAAGTATCATAATAGTATTGACTATTTGACTGTTTTCAACAAAATATAAGTTTATTGATATAAATAACATCAAACAAATTGTTATAGCTATTATTATTTTAGCTAATAAACTATATGGCATTATAGTTTTTTCTAAATCAAAAGAATATTTACTTGCACCATCAAAGCTTTTATCAAGTTTTTTATTGTTACTTCCTCTTAGATTGTATGATTTTATAATTTGCATTCCTTGCAATGTTGATAAGACTTCTTTGGTAAGTGATACCTGAATCTCATGAATCTTATCTGCATTTTTACTGGACCTTTTTTGCATACGAGCAACAATCAATAAAAATACAATAGACCCAACTATCGCTACAATACCTACCTTATAAGAAAACAAAAATAAGGATAAGATAAAAACAATAGCATTAAGCATACCACCGAAAACCATAATATACAAAGTTGGAACCCAAGTTTCGACATTATCTAAGTTAGTAGTCGCAATAGTTGTTAAATTTCCAAGGCTTAAACTTGAGAAAAATCCCATGGGAACTTTTTTTATTTTTTCACCTAATTCAATTCTCTTGTGTCCAGCCATAAAATATCCAGCATGTGTTTGTTTGAGCATAGAGAAATTTTTTGAAATAATTACTCCAGCTATACTAATTAATAAAAGTAAACTTGATATTCCAATTGTTTTGTAACTTATATCCTTGTTTACTATCCCAAAAATCGCATAATAAATTGCTGCAAATTGTAAAGCATTAAAAATAGAGCCGAAAAAATTAGCAAAGATTGATTTTTTTATATACACTTGTTCTTCATTAGAAAAATTCCATATTTTTTTAAAAACACTAAGCATCTTTTTCTCCTTTCAATGCAGTTACCCATAGATCATGATAATCTTTTGATTCCTTCAAAAGCTCTTCATGGCTTCCTTTACATGCAAGTTCTCCATTTTTAATTACAAATATATTATCTACATCTGTTATTGTCTTTAAACGATGGGCAATTATAATTAGAGTTTTTCCTTTGACAAGCTCTGATATTGCATCTTGAATCAAAGCCTCATTTTCAGGGTCGATATAAGAGGTAGCCTCGTCTAAAATAACTATTGGAGCATTTTTTATCATGGCTCTTGCAATTGATATTCTTTGCCTTTCTCCTCCAGATAAATGTTTACCAGCTTCTCCTACTCTTGTATCATATCCATCTGACAACTTCATTATAAAATCATGGCAGGCTGCTTTCTTACATACTTCAATTATTTCCTCATCACTAGCATTTTTATTTCCTATTCTGATGTTATCTTTAATTGACATATCAAAAAGAAAATTATCTTGTGCTACATAGGAAATAATAGTAGATAGCTTTTCAAGGGACATATCTTTAATATTTACATTTCCTATACTTATAGAACCACTATCTACGTCCCAAAATCCTGAAATTAGTTTTGCAATAGTCGACTTTCCCGAACCCGATTCGCCTACTAAAGCATTCACACTTCCTTCTTCTATATTTATATTTATATTATTTAGTACTTGCTTATCTTTTTCATAAGAAAAATCTACGTTTTTAATCTCTATATTATAATTTTTTATATCCAGATTTGCATTTTTATGAGATAATTCTCTCGCAGAAAGTATATTTTTAATCTCTTCAAAAATAGTTGACATTCTTCCAATATCATCTTCAAAAGTCATTACTCTCATAATATTTTGGATAGTCCCAAAAGAAAGGATTATTAATGTTAAAAATACGCCACCATCTAGTGAACCATTCATACAGAAATATAAACCAAATGGTATAATTGTCAAAATACCAACTGGAGCAATAGACATACTTATCGCATAGTCTCTTGTATTTTCTCCCATCCAATCGTAATAGTAATTTGCCTTTTTATACACATTATCCCTGTATTTTCTATAAGATTTTTCGCCTTGATTAAATGTTTTAATAACCTCTATTCCATTTATATATTCAACTACAGAATTGTTCATATCTTGGCTAATTTTAACTGCTTGTGGAAACTTTACCTTCATTCTTTTCATCGGCCCCGCCATAAAAAATCCACCAATAACTAATGGAATTAAAGATATTAAAATTAGTCTATAATCTAAAATTAACATGTAAACAAATAATATTATAGGTCCGACTAAATTAGCTGTCATCTCAGGTATCATATGAGCCAATGTTGTTTCAGTATTATCGACTTGATTTACAATTATGTCTTTTAACTTACCAGTAGATTCATTCAATATATCTCCTAATGGCATATTAAATAATTTTTCCATAAGACTTTTTCTTATATCTCGTATTATTTGATAGGCTGTTTTATGAGAAATCATTGTTGACAAAAACATAAACAATTCTTTGATTATAAGACATGAAAGTATAAAGAAAATTTTATTTGTATAGTAATAAAAATCTTGGCTACCATCAATTAATGATATAATCATCTTACTTAGAATAATATATACAAAAAGATTTGAAATTACTCCAAGTATTGCAAATAACACAGAAATAAAATATGGTGTTTTATTTCTCTTAATGTATTTTTTTAATAGATCCATAAATTTAACTCCTTTCATCATCCTTTTTTCATAACATTTGTAAAATAAGTCTCTATCATTTCAGTTAGATATATCTTATTTTTTGTAAAATTCTCACGTGCATTCAAAATTTCGCAAGCCATCAATCCAGAATTCATAATATTAATCATAAATTCAAACATATCATCGGACGGCAACTCATTAAACAAAGTAGAAAACAATTCTTTAAATACTTGTATGGACTCTTTTTTTATTTTCACATATAGTTTTTTCAGATCATCATTTTCTTTTAACTCACATAAAAACATAACATAAAGCTTTACATAATCATTATCTGCAAGTATCTTGTCTATAATCATTCTTGAAAACAACTGTGGACTTAATACTAATCCTTCATCATAACTTGATTTTTGAACAATATCTTTTCTATTTAAATTACCTTCCATCATAATGTCGTATAAGATTTCATGCGTAGAACCATAATGATGATACAAGCCACCTCTAGAAAGCCCAGTAGCTTTCATAATGTCATTCATAACTGTATTTCTAAATCCCTTATCCAAAAAGACTTTAATAGCTGCTTGTCTAATCTGCTTTTTTCTTTCATCAGCTTCCATTTTCATTTCATAAATAACCTCCAAACCGACACTCTTGTCGGTATTATTGTATCAGCACTGATAATCATTGTCAATAGCTTCGCTTATACTTCTTTATTAATTTTTTTAAATGCGGTATAATTAATAAAACCTAATAAACGCTTAACGCTTATAACTTTAATAGCAAGCACAGTAAGTGTACGGACACTTACGAAAAAATTAATGGAGCAGACCTTTACGGCATGCTCCATTTTTTTAATTTTTACCTTGTTAGGGAGAACCCTAAGACCCCGAAATTTATTTTATAAAGGAGAATAAAATGGCAAATAGATTTAGAAATGAAAGAATAGAAATAAAACTAACCAAAGAAGAAAAGGAAGTTTTTGAAAAGAAAATGAAACTTGCTAATTGCAAAACTATGTCCCACTTTCTTAGAAAATGTGTATTAGAAAAAGAAATTTATGTAGTGGATTTAGAACCATTCAGAAACCTACAATGGCTACTTTCAAATGCAACAAATAATATAAATCAGATTGCAAAAGCAACTAATACAACTGGTATTATTTACAAAAATGAAATCGACTCAATGAATAAACAGATAGAAAAATTATCAAGAGAAATATGGCAGATCCATTCCCTACTTCTTAATAAGTCAAAAGAAAGTTCTGGTAATTAGTATGGCAATTACAAAAATACATCCTATAAAATCAACTCTAAATTTGGCAATAGATTATATAACTAAGAGTGAAAAAACTGATGAAAAAATCTTGGTATCTTCATTTAAATGTCATCCATCTACTGCCCATATTCAATTTTTGAAAACTCGAGAAGATAATGATACTAAAGGAACAGTCTTAGCTAGACATTTAATTCAATCTTTTCTACCAGGAGAGGTTGATCCTATAAAAGCTCACGAAATTGGAATGGAATTATGTAAGAAAATTTTAAAAGAAGATTATGAATTTGTTCTTGCAACTCATATAGATAGAGGGCATATCCATAACCATATTATTTTTAATAATGTTAATTACAAGACTGGTAAATGCTACCAATCCAACAAAAAAACTTACCATAAAATCAGATATCAAAGTGATGAGTTATGTAAAGAAAATAAGCTTTCAGTCATTGATGAATATTATGAAGCTTACAAGAGAAAATATAAAACTGCTGGTAAATCTTGGTACGAGTATGACCAAAACAAGAAAGGAAATTCCTGGAAGTCTAAACTGCAATTTGATATAGATAGAATGATTAATAAGTCTAAATCTTGGGAAGAGTTTTTAGAAAATATGAAATCTCTTGATTATGAAATTAAGTTTGGTAAGCACATTGCTTTCCGTCATAAAGATAAGCAAAGATTTACAAGAGCAAAGACTATTGGAGAAGATTATACTGAAGAAAAAATCAAAGAAAGAATAGATTTAGCTATTAAAAACAAAGCTAATACTATTAAAAAACGTGTAGGAAACGTCATTGATATATCTACTAATAAAAAAGCACAATCCTCTAAAGGTTACGAAGTATGGGCAAGAAAACATAATATCAAAACAATGGCTGATTCAATAATTAAATTAAGAGAACAAGGAATAAATTCGATCATTCAGCTCGATGATCTAATCAAAAAATCTGCTGATGATAGACAAGACTTGTTAGATAAAATAAAGAAAATTGAAACTGAGATGAAGAGTTTATCCCAAGATATGGAAAATATAAATACTATAAATAAGTATCGTGAAATATATAAATACCACAAGAAAAATCCTGAAGATAAACAATTTGCAGAAGAATATTATAGTGAACTTTCTGTCTATAAAATAGCAGCTAAAGAAATTTTAGTTAACTATAAAAAACTACCAAACACAAAAGAAATACTAACCAAACTTGATGAATTACAAGAAAAAAAGAACACGCTTATGCAAGAGTATTCTTTGAATAAAGAACAATTTTACGACCTTGTTCAGTATAGGAAAAACTATGAAAATTATTATGGAAAGGAAGTGGAGAGGTAACATCTTCACTTCTTGTTCTTATATCTTTTTATTATTTTCGATTTCTCTAAAAGAATCACAAAGATATCTAGTCAATGTTATGCTAGCACCCACAGAAAGTTCTGCATGCTTTTTACTCAAATCTTTAAAATTCCTTTCTCTTCCATGTCCACTTCCATAATGATTCCTAAGATCGTTAATTCCTGAAGCAAGTCCATTTAAACTTTCTATAATTTGCCTTACTATTTTGTCTTCAGTTTCATCAATTATCATGCTTTCATTTGGAATTTTAAACACCTAAAGGTTTCTTTAACTAATTGTGTTAATTTTAGTTATATTTTTTATTCTCTCCTAAATTATTACAAATTTCCTTACAACAACTTTCAAGTAATTCCTTTGATTTTCCAATTGCCTCTGTGGGATTCCTATCCACCATTTCTAGCATTAAATCAATTTGAGAATTAATATACTCAGATGAGAATTTAATTTTCAAAACTTCTGCTTCTGAAATAAAATTTGAGCTATTTGATAACTCTCGAATAATAATATCTTTACACTTGTTGTATAGAGATTTAAAGGAAGTTCCTCTATTATTTTTTTTATCTTTTTCTAATTCATCACTAAAATATACAGAATAATATTCTAAAAGATCATTATATAATTTAGCAATTTTATAAGGATCTTCTGTGTTGGTAAATTCTCTAAGTGAACTTTCCTTTTGACAGACAATATTTCTCGCATAACCTTATCCCTATACTTTGAAATGTGAACTCATCAAAACCATTCGTAGAAAAATCTAGAACATATCCATCTCTATTAAATAATTCATCAAGATATCCTTTTTCTATATAACTAAGCATAGTTAAACCTACTTTAGAATTCCTAATAATGCACCTAATTTGTTTATACCTTCAATAAAATCTGGAAGTGTTGCTATAGATCCGATTATAAATTTCAAAGAATTAAAACTTGTTTTTAAGAGATTTTTATTAGGATTTGATTTGACTACTTCTCCTTTTATCAACTCCATATGACCCATTAGAATACTTCGTTTATCTTCGTCGTTTATATTTTCCAATAGGCTTTCCAACTTTGATATTTCCTCATTAATCTCATTTATATTTAAATAATTATTTTGTATTGCATCTATAGATGAATTATTACTAGCTAAATTTACTTGAACACCAGAACTATTTATGTTAATTTCATATTTATTATTGTCATCGTAACCCATATCAGTAGCTATATCTTTAATATATTCTTCAATTCCTGAAATAAATGGGTAAACCATTCTATTCCCAAAACTTTGTGCCATATCTTGATACTTGTTGCTATTAGCGTAAAACCACCCAAAGTTAATGGTGTTTAAATTATTTTCTAAAATGTATTTAAAAGTAGAATATAAAAGATACAATCTTTTTCCACCATTGCTTCCCAAGTCTAAACATTGTCTCCCATAAGATGAGTAAACATTATTTATATTTTCCTCTAGATCGTCTATATCATATTTGAAGCTTTCAATATAATTTCTTATCAAAGATGTCTTATCTACATAATCTATAAATTCTTTTAGAAGATCGATTTGTTCCCTATAATCCGCATTAATGACATCAGAACCTAAGCTTCTAAATTTCCTACTAAGTTTTCTTAATTCTTTCTTATTAATCTCCATCTACAAGCTCCCCACAAAAAGGACAGTATCCGCCCTCAAGTTTCTTTACGCTACTAATTTTTGCTTTTTTCTTGCAACAATCATAATATTTTTCTTCAAAATCTCCAGTTTTTCGTCCTATAGGTATCTCTGGCTGCTTTTTAATTTTCCCGGTTTTTATTTTAATATCTGAGTTTTTAAAACTTTTTTTCATTGTCACTGAAAACTCATTTAATATATCAGCAACTTTATTATCTATCATCCTCTCCGCTAGATTTATTGTTTCATCATCTAAATAGTCTTGGTGTTTTAAACCACAGTTAGGACACCAAACATCTAAATTTGTGTCATCTTCTATATCTTCTACAATAAGCATAAATTTCTCTCCACAAGATGGGCACTTTAATAAAACATAACCATCAGAATCTGCTGGAATACTTATTTTTAGCGTTTCAAAATCTTTCATCTTTAAATACCTCTACTAATTAAATTTTAACAACTTACTATTATCTAAAGCATCTTCAAGATTTATATTAAGATATATCTCTGTCATCTCTTCTATATTCAATAATATCTCCAATATCACATTGAAAATACTCACAAATCTTTCCTAATGTTTCCAAACTTACATTTTCGTCTCTTCCCATCTTGGCAATTGTCTTGGGAGTTGTTGCTATTGCACATTGTAAGTCTGTTTTTTTCATATTTTTATCTATTAATAACTTCCATAATTTATTATATGAAAATCCCATATAATTCTCCAATTCTATATTTTACCTTTCTAAATGTATAGATTAACTACCTAATTATAGCATATAACACAGATTCCTTTCAATTATATGATTCACTGCGTTAAAACGAGCAAAAAAAATAAAGGCAGTCCGAAGACCGCCGTTATTTATCTTTCTGAACTTTTGCTGTGGTCTTTCTTATTTGACCTAGCTTTGTCATCTGTCTTAAAGCTCTTTATTTGCCCTAATATGGACTTTTTATCCTTATCTTGACTCTTTACTTGTTCTTTTGCTTTTAATAGCTTAGAAGACAAAATACGAACATTTTTATGTTCTTTCTCGTTGTTATCAATACTTGTTTTTACTTGTCCGGAGATTTTAACAAAATCGCCTTGTTTAAGATTCTCTAAATCTTTTGTCTTATCTCCATAGGCTGAACAATTGGTATAAGCTTTATTTCCATCGTCATCTTTATAAATAATTGAAAATTACTTACTTTAAAGTTTTCTATAGTATCGTATTTGACTCCAACATTGATTCAATTTTAAATATCTTCTTTGTTTAATGTAGAATTTATATAAAAGGATAATTTCTTATACCTCTTCTATATAAAAATCTTCTAGTAATTCAAATTTTGATTTTCTTACTTCACTCTTTTTATACACATATTTTGCTATGTTATCAGGATCGTTAAATAATTTTTTTCTATTTATCCCCAATAAATCTAAATCTTTTACAATTTCTATTTTATTTTCAATTTCTATGGAAATATCAGGAACTATTTTCTGTATATAGTCTCTCTTTTCTTGTCTATTCAAAATATTAAGTGGTGAATATAAAATATTTTGATAAATAAATCTACCAGATTGTAATGTCATTCTATCAAAATTAATATTAGGATAATATAATATCATTGGAAAATCAGGTACTTCATAAATATTATTACTATACTTTTGAATTAACAAATATATAAAAGTTGTTAGATATATTATTACATAATCTTCTAATTTCTGTACTTTAAGTTCAAATGAATAATTTGTTAATTTTGATAATTGAAAAAAAATATCCCTCCACATATTCATCTCTTCATTTTTATCATTAAGAAATACTTGAAGTAGCCTTTGGTTTAATTCATTTGGTCTATCCATAATGTATCCCTCTTTAATCCCCTTATCATACCAATCTACAGATTTTACTATTTCAGACGTATATACATTGTGTTTACTTTTTTTTAATAAAACTTTGATCATATTTAAATTATTAGATAATGAAATTATGAATCCTTCTCTATTATACTTATAGAATTCTAATAATTTATTATAAAACAAAACTCTTATTTCATTTTTTTCGATTAAATCATTATAAAAGTATTGTATTTTTCTTCCCGAAATTTCATCACTAAATTTTATAAAATTACTTTTCTTAAATATATGAATATATCCTGTGTATTCAAAGTTATCACAACATGAAAAGTATAAAGCTACTAAAGCTGAACTTGTAATATCTATTAAATTTGTAGGCAATCCATGGTGTTGTGAATAAGATATAAAATTTGACTTTTCAATATCACTTAATTGTGCACTAACCTCATAGAAATATTCATCTATCATCTCATCAATTATAGATTTATCTGAGTCATTAAAATTATCCCTATAACACGATGCTGCAATATTTTTATATTTCCTAGATTCTCCCCTAAAATATGCATCCAATAAATTTTTTTCTTTAAGAATTTTAATATAGTCATATAAACTGCGAGCTCTTAATACTTCCATACTACCTCCTTATTGTTTACACTTTTTTATTATCTACTTAGGCTGAACAATTGACATACAATTTTTTAGTTTTAAATACTCTGATCAAAATGTAAAAAAGAATTAGATTAATTCCACTTCTCTTTTACTTAATATTTTCTTATCTATGATTTGCCAGACAGTGTCTGTTAAATTACATCTCATTAATCCTATTTGATAAAATTGTAACTACACCAGCAACCTTATCAAAGCTCAAATCTCCAATATACTTATTTTCACTGAGATATACTTCCCACAAGGATCTTTGGTATGGATCTTCTTTTATATCCTCGATTATTTCCTCATAGTCTTGCATTATCTCCTGACTTTCTCTTTTCTTTGAGGTTCTCTCTATTGCTTCTTTTAAAACTTTATAGTCTATATCATCTTTTTTTAGTTTGTAGAGGGTGTATAGGTCGTAAAAGTCTCTCATTCGTGTTGTTGCAATATTTCTTCTGATTATGGTTTCATATTTTTCAGCTAAAATTGTTTCTAATGGGTATGCCATTATTTTTATATTTTCTTTGCTAAAGATACAAGGATAGGTGTATTCTATTTCTCTTGGCGTTATTGCATCTCCTGTTGTTAGGTCTAGTTTCATCGGGTTTTTGGTCTTTCCAACATTTGCTATTAATGAAATTCTAAAGTTCTCGTACTCGTCCTCTTCTCTAATATAAGAGATGTCTTTTATTTCAAATCTTATTCCATCATCTACATTGATATTTATAATTTCTTCTACGATTTCTTTTATTTTTTCTTCTTTTAGGGCTATGCCTTTTATGGTTGTGTCCATGTCCATAGTTGTTCTATTTTCAATACCAATTAGAGATGATATTAGGAATCCTCCTTTTATTACAAAATTATTTTTGTACTTTGATTTAGAGAGCCTTTCTAAAAATCTTTCGAAAAAATAAATTTGTAGAACTTCTTGGGATTTCAGATTTTTCTTCTCTGCCAGACTTCTTATCTTGCCCTTTATACTCTCGATATTAATCATGATAATACCTCCATGTATTTTCTAATTTCATCTTCTATTTTAAATAGTCTACTGTATTTTATGAGTCGTCTTAGATTTTTATTTTGTGATTTAAAGTATCTTTTTATGGCTTCTGTGAAAATTTGTTTATCTATTTCTTCTCTGTCGATTATGATGTCACAAATTGTTCGATCTATATCGTAAACTGGAATAAGGTTGCCTTGTGGTGATTTTATTTCTGTCTTTCCTAGTTCGTATAAGTCTTTTTTTACATAGTGAACTTGTAAATCTTCATATCTTTTCTTGATATGACTTGCATTGTAGCCTTGGGGTACAGATATATGAAATACATTTGGAGTCCTATCGGATAGGTCGTGGAGGTATAGGGCTGTTTGATGGGAAAATATAATTCGATTACTATTAGATGATATTAGGACAAAATCATCTATTACTTTTCCTTTTAGTTGATATAGTCCTGGTCTTAATCTTTCTAATTGTCCGATTTTTGTTAATTCTGATAGATTATGCCTACTATATCCAAGTTCTTCTGCTTCTTTGTTGGTTATTACTAAATTTTCTTGTATATATTCTTTAAGTGTATTCATAGTCCGCCTCCTCTCGTTTACGCTTTTATTATATGTTATAAAAGCGAATATGTAAAGTTTGGTTGTGATTGTTTTATATTTTGAAAAGGATATAACGAATCCTTACTCCCTTTCTAAAATTATTCTTTCTTAACTCAATATTACTAATATTATTATAGTTACTCTCCGATATTCGGAGTTCTTGAATTCCGATTTTCGGAAGTCTGGACTTCTGCTTTTCGGAAATTAGATTTTGTATTATTCGTAATATTTAAAATTTATATGTACCAACTTTTTAGAAAAAAAGAGCAGCCTTTTAAGCCACTCTTGTAGAAAGTACAAAATGAGTTAATTATATTTTTTGTGTTTCCTCATACCAGTTGCAAAACTACTCTTACGTCCATATAGTTTTTTTGAGTCTTTTTTACATATCCTTCTTCATCTTTATCGAAGACAAAATGCTTATAAAACTGCTTAAAATGCAGGATTTCTATATTTACATCTTTTGTATCAACGCTATAGTCTCCACATGGCTTGAGTGGTCTGTATGGATAAAATTTGAGATTTTTCAAAAGCCTCGTATGTGGGAATATATCTATGATATAAATTCCTTCTCTCATTACATAATATACTATTAATAAGCAAAGAAAAATAGCCCTATATCACCTTTACTTTATAATGGAAAATCTGCCCTTATCTACAAGTCGATTATCTTAAAAAATCTTCTAATAACAACTTCAGTTTTTTCAATATATTATTCTTACGCCATTGTATAGCTTGATAACTCACTTTCTTTATTCTTGTAATACTCGAAAGAATTTCATCCTGAAAGTACAAACGCTCAATGATGCCCCTTTCTTCTGCATTGAGTCTTGAAATTGTATTTCTGACTGCTTCAATCATCATCTGTGTTTCAACAATCTTTTCTACATCAACACTTTCATCAACAATATTATCTACAAAATGTCCGTCATGATCCAATGATGAAAAAAGAGCAAGTGGTTTTTTCTTTCCACCTGCTCCAAATACTTTTCGTGTTCTCTTTCTCGCCAGTAGACTTTATAAATATCTTCATTGACTTTGACCTTTTGTCCGTTGATATAAAGGTAATATTTTTTTGGCATATATGCTTCCTCCATTTCTTTTTGTATGCGCTTTAAAACAAAAAAAGGAGGACTCCTGCACCTTGGCATAAGAAGTCCTCTAAAACGAAAGAAACTTGTTCTTCCTTTAATTATATTTAATTGTTTAGACGAGCATATGGAAAGACAAACAGCTATAAAGCTTATAGGAAAAAGGACTATTTTTATTGTGGTTTATTCTTTCAAATAAATATATAGACTTTTCCATTTCTATCCCTCCATTTTATAGCTAACTATTTTCCATAAATTAAGTCCTTCTAATGTTTCAAATTCTAAACACCTAATAAGAAATTTTACGCTTGAACTTTTTCTTTCCCCATTTTATTCAGTTCCCCAATCATCATGAAAACGCCAACAACAATCATAATGAAATCAACAAGTGGCTGTGTAAACCAAACAGCTTTTACTCCAAATATCATTGGCAATAAAATCATGGCAGGAACAAACAAAAACAGTTGTCTAAGCATTACGATTATCCCAGCTTTCTTTCCGTTTCCGATTGATTGGAAGAAAGTAACAGTCATAACCATTACTCCATACAAAATAAATACGGAATAGAACAATCTAAAGTTTCCAACACCCTGTGCAATGATGTTTGCTTCTACACCGAATAAAGATAGTATTTGACTTGAAAGCAATAAAGACGGAATCCAAAAGATTGCTGCAAGAACTAAACCGCCAATAGAAAAGACCTTCATAGCCTGTCTTACTCTGTCATACTGCTTTGCTCCAAAGTTTGTTCCAACAACAGGTTGTAAGCCTTGACTCATTCCCCAAAGAGGAATAAATGAAAAGGCATATACACGAAGTGATGCCGCCATCAAAATTCCATTGGTATCTCCGCCATACTTAAATGCCATTTTATAGAGCATAGTCTGTTGAATCATAAACAAAAGCTGCATCATCATAGCGGATGAACCGACAGAAAACATTTCTTTTTTAATTTCCGCATCAGACTTTATCTTATGGATTTTAACAACTTTACTCTTTTTCAAGAAATAATGTAGTGTTGCCACTGCCTGAACAAATTGTGCTGTGATGGTTGCAAGGGCAGCACCTTCAATCGCATATTCACCCATAACTGTCATTAAAATCGGATCAAGAATGATATTCAGTAATGCTCCAAGTCCCATAATCGTCATAGCTTTTTTCATCAGTCCTTCGCCACGCATAACCATGTTTGCGGACTGTGTGAAGTTTACAAATAGAGAACCTATAAAAATTACTCTAAGGTATCTAATACCATAGGCTTTGATTTCACCCGTTGCACCGACCATATCTAAAAAATGCGGAGCAAGAAGTATTCCTCCAACTGTAATAATTACAGAGAAGAAAATCACCCAATAGATTAGGTTACCCATAATTTTATCTACAGTTTTTTGATCCCCTTTACCGATTGCTCTTGAAAGTACAGATGCAGAACCTACACCAAGTAAAGTTGAAACACCGCTGTTGAAAAAGGTAAGTGGCATTGCGACACCACAGGCAGTCATTGCTGTCTGTCCTATAATTTTCCCTGCAAATATTCCGTCCATTAACGGATACAGACCGATAACAATCATTCCGATAACTGCCGGAATAGATAACTGAAAGAGTAAATCTATCGGTCTTTTTGTTAATAATTGTTCTTTCATATCTTGTTTCATTGCCTTCTCCTCTCTTAGACCAATTTTTATATAATTTTTAGTCCTTTATTTTTTTCTTGGAGCTCTACCATATTTTTATAAATCCCATTTAAAGCAATTAGCTCATTATGGGTTCCTTGTTCTGCAATATTCCCTTCCTTGATTACAATAATACTATCGGCATCTCTAATAGTATTTAATCTATGGGCGATAACTAATAATGTTTTATTCTTTACCAATTCACTGATTGCTTCCTGTATATAGCTTTCATTGTCCACATCAACACTTGCTGTTGCCTCGTCAAGAATTACAATAGGAGCATCTTTTAATATGCAGCGAGCAATAGAAATTCTTTGCTTTTCACCACCGGATAGAGTTGCTCCTCCTTCTCCAATCATTGTGTCAAATCCATCAGGAAGTGCCATAATGAAGTCATAGCATCTTGCTTTTTTTGCGGCTTCTATAACTTCTTCTTTCGTCGCATTTTCTTTCCCCATGGCAATATTATTAAAAATCGTATCTTGAAATAAATACACTCTTTGGAAAACCATACTAATTTCCGACATCAATTCAGATAGTGAAACATCCTTTATATTCACTCCTCTAATCAAAATTTCACCGGAGTCTACATCCCAAAATCTCGCTAAAAGGTTGGCTACTGTAGATTTTCCTCCACCAGATGGTCCAACTAAAGCTGTCATTGTATTCTTTTTCATTTCAAAATTCATATCATGCAAAACCTCTTTTTCTCCATAAGAAAATTTCACATGATTAAAACTAATTTCCGGCTCACCAAACCTAGCCTTTAAGATATGTTTTTTACCTGTATCCTGTAGTTCTGTCTCGTTTAATAATTCTTCAATACGATCTAAAGCAGCATTCATAACTGTTAGCCTACTTGCTTCTCCATAAAGAGTTTTTAATGGACTAAATAAGTCAAATACAAATAGTATCAGTCCTAACACATAAGGAAGTTTCAACATTCCTTGTAAATGAAGATACAAAGCAAGTGCCAAAATAAATGTAATTCCGATACCATAAATGATGTTCAATCCGCTTGTCCAAGGTGTCATCTTCTTTTCAAACTTTATAGAAGTGTCTCTTGATGAAGCAAAGCTGTCTGTAAGAGCCTTTGAATTGTCTCCTAAAAGGTTATAGCTTTTGATTACACTAATTCCTTCTGCAAATGACAAAACTGCATCTGTTAGCTTCTCTCCTTGCTCTTGCCTGATAACAGCTTCAGATAAAGACATTTTATTCATTCTGCTTGCAAGTAATGTTGCTATTAGAGTTACACACACAGACACAAGACCTATTCTATAATCCAAAACAAACATGAATATAGTAAGCACAACGGTTGAAAGCACATAACTCATCATATTAGCTATGGTACTCATGGATACTTCCTCAATGAATGCCATATCTGAACTTAAAACAGAATTGATTTTTCCTAAATTTCCTGATGTGAAATATCCCATAGGAAGTTTTCTAAGGTGATTTCCAAGCTCCATCCTTTTGTCTGCAAAAATCAGAAAGCCGGCTGCACTTTGCAATTTATCGCTTAAGAAATGAACCACCGCTTGTAATAAAACCACTAAAACAAGTCCTATTCCTACATATAGAAAAGTTTTGGAGGTATTCGTTTTTTCATAAAATCCTATCAAAACGGTAAATGCAATAAATATAGGCATTTTACTTAATATGGATTCAACGAAGGCAAAAACAAATGCCCCTTTAATTCTATTTTTATACTTTCCTGACAAGTTTAAAATTCTTGATATTAGCTTAAACATTCATTTCACCTGCCTTTCTATCAATTTTCCATTCCTTACTAAATATTGTCGCATTCCATAATTTACGATACTCTGCTGATGATTCTAACAAGTCCTTATGTTTTCCATTTGCAACTAAACGACCATGATTCATTACCAATATTTGGTCTGCATCTACAATTGCCGGAAGTTTATGAGCAATTACAATCAATGTTTTACCTTTTACAAGTTCAGCAATCGCAGCTTCCATCTTTTCTTCATTTTCAGGATCTGCATAGGCTGTTGCCTCATCAAGTACAACAATCGGTGCATTTTTTAAGATAGCTCTTGCAAGGGATATTCTTTGTCTCTCTCCACCTGATAACATCTTTCCTGCCTCGCCAGCCAAAGAGTAAATACCATTTGGGAGCTTATCTAAAAATTCCATACACTGAGCTTTCTTTGCAGCTTCTATCACTTCTTCATCGGTAGCTGACAAATTTCCGATACGAATATTTTCTAAGAGTGAAGTATTAAATAAATATTGGTCTTGAGATACATAAGAAATCTCTTTATTCAGTGCCTTAAGACTCATATCCTGTAAATTTTGTCCTCCAATGCTAATGCTTCCCTCTAAAACATCATAGTAATGAATTAAGAGTTTCGCTAAAGTGCTTTTACCTGAGCCTGATTCTCCAACAATGGCTGTCTTTTCTCCAACTTTTGCTGTAAAGCTCACATTATGAATCACATTTTTAATGTATGTTTCAGGTTGTCCATTCTCTCCCATCTTGCTTAGTTGATAACCAAATGTAACATTGTCATAGGAAATAGTATGATCTATACCTTTAAACCTGTTTTCACCTTGTTTTAATGGTTCTATATTTAAAGCATCTTCCAATGCAGATATTTTATAATTAAGCTGTGGCATTGTTGGTAAAAATCCCAAAGCCTTTAAGAGTGGTAAGCCAATACTCAAAGATAGGCATAATACCAATATCAAATCAGAAAGACTAACATAGCCCATGTAAGCAAAGTAACCGCCAAGCGGCAATGTTAATATAATCGTGCATGGGAGCAAGGCACTATACAATGCCATCCATGGCCATGCAGTCTTATACCAAGCGAGTGCATAATCTCTATAATCTCCAACATCTTTAGAAAATCTTTGATATGATTCCGTTTGCTTGTTAAACACTTTTACTACTTCCATACCATTCACATATTCAATAATGGTATTATTCATTTTTTCACTCGCCATATAATATGGTCCCATTTTTTTCATTCCTGCGGAATACATAATCATCATAGCGACAATGCTTAGTGGAATGGATGCCAAAGACATAAGTGCCAGTCTCCAGTCAACGAAAAACATTGCAATATATACCATTACAGGCACAATTAAATTGGCAATTCCTTCAGGCAATGAGTGTGCCAAAAGAACTTCCAAACTACCAATATCATCTACATACATCTTTTTAATAGCACCTGTTCCCTTTTCTTCAATAGCTCCTAAGGGAAGATTCTCCATCTTTTTTTGTAGAGATGTTCTAAGTCCAAATAATGTGTTATATGCTGCCTTATGAGACATATTAAGAGCCAAACCACCTAATAATGCTTGCAAAACCAAACATATCAAAATACCGGCAAGCAAAATAACTAACCTTGTGAACTCCAAATTTTGTCCTAAAATCAAGGGATTTATAATCTGATAAGCAAATAGAAATGGCACAACTCCCATAATGACACTTAATAGCATAATAAAACTCGCTAAATGTATTGTTTTCTTATGCGAACCAGCATACTCAAAAACCTTATTTAACATCATTCTCCTCCTTAATCAAAGATTTTTTATTATCCATAAAATCCATAATCACTTGTTCATTTCCTTTTACAGATATTTTTTTATAATTTTCACTGCCAATCATTAAAACAGAATGGCAAGTTTTGAATAGTAGTTCCAAGTCATGCGTAATAATGATAAATGGAACTTCCTCTGATTTTTCTGTAATTAAATCAGATATAATACTCATACTTCTATAATCAAGTCCAGAGGTCGGTTCATCTAAAACTATCAATTTTCGATTGGATAAAAACGAAGTAATAATCGCAAGTCTTTGTTTTTGACCACCAGACAATTTTTGTGGGTGGCTTACTTTCTTATGCCACAACTTTGTTTTCTTTAAGTAATCTCGTATTTCTTCTAAATCACTTTCCGTATTCTTTTCTTTACAAAATATCAGCTCATTTTCCACAGTGTCTAAAAAAATCTGAGCATCAACATCTTGCAAAACTAAATAAGAATTTTTCAATCGTTCCTTCTTGTTCTTTCCATAATTCACATCTAATCTTTTTTCTGAAAGCCCACACAAAGAATTTGCTAATGTTGTTTTCCCAATTCCATTAGAACCAATAATTCCCATGATTTCTTTTTCTTTAATGTCAAAAGTCAAATCTTTTATCAAAGTTCTTTTTCCTTGGTGAATATTTGCATTGTCGACTTTTATATAGCTTCTGGTTTTTAATGGCTCTTTTTCCGACACAAGTTCTTTTTCATTTAATGTTCTTAATTCCAGTTCTTTACACTTCCGGTTATCGAGTTCACCTTTTTTAAAAATATTTTCTACCGTTCCATCTTTCATATAGACAAGACGATCAAAAATATTTTTAAGGTAATACAATCTATGTTCAGCTATTACAATTGTCTTGCCAATCGCTTTTAACTTAACAAGTATGTTTTCAAATTTCCTTATACTGTCATAATCAAGGCTACTTGAAGGTTCATCGAAAAAGATAATGTCTGTATCATAAATAAGTGTTCCTGCTATCGCCACCTTTTGTCTTTCTCCACCAGACAATTCAAAGATAGATTTTTTTCTTATATGACCTATCTCCAGTAAATTTAATGCTTTATCTACCTTTTCTTTTAATAAGTTCCCATCTAACCCAAGATTTTCTCCTACCAAAGCAACTTCATCTTCAACCACATCGCAAAAGAACTGATCCTTGGGATTTTGAAATACATTTCCTATATATTTTGCAAGTTCACCTTTCTGATACGAAGAAATTTCTTTTCCCAAAAGCTCAACATTACCTTCTAAATTTCCTTCGTAAAAATATGGAATGAGTCCATTTAGAAGTCTTAAAAATGTTGTTTTCCCACATCCTGAAAGACCTGTTAATACAACTATCTCTCCTTTTTTTACAGACAGTTTTAAGTCTTTTAGTACTAAGTCCTCTCCGTATGAAAATTTGCGTATATTTGCTTCTAACATATTTTCCATACACTCACCAAAACCAAAATTATTCCAATCATTAACATTACAATATCGATAAAAGTAAATTTTACATCATGAAAACTTGTTTTTTTACCATCATATTCAATGCCTTTTGATATGATTGAACAAGTTAAGGTATCGCTTATATCTATGCACTTATACATAAGAGGAACAAAATATAATTCAAATGTTTTAATTGGTTTGAAAATACTTGCTTTAAATCCTCTAATTTTCATGCCATTGTTTATTTCCTTCATCCTAATAGAAATTTCCGGAATAAAACGAAAAAACAGTGTGATTCCTATACCTATTCCACCATCAATACCAATTTTTCTAAATGCAGCAATTAGATGCGAAGAACTATATGAAGACAGCACTTTTCCCAAAATGAAAAGTGGAGCAAATTTCAACACTATAAGTAGCATTGTATATATAGAACCAACCAAAACATTTCCTAAGTGGGGTTTCAGCAAATAAATAAGCCCCCATACTATAAGCAATGAACATATCGTTCTAAATGCCTTTCTTATAGAAAATAAGAATAGTAGTCCTAAGACAAAAATAAGGGAAAATAAATATTGTGATTGCTCTCCAACAGTTAGAATAACTGAAAATAGTAAAATCAACCCAACTATAGTAAGTGGGTTGATTTTATCTAATAGTTGGTACCCTTCTATATAGTTTTTTTCACCTTTACAAAACACTTTTTTTCTTCCTGTTGCTAAAGAATTTGTTGTAAATATATGTTCCAAAATTAGCACCAATAATTGATGCAACGATTGCGATCACTACGCAAATTGCAATGTTTTTAGGGGTGTAAAAATTATAAAGAAATGTTGCATAGTCTGTTGTAAACATCTTAGGGAATTGTTTTGTAAGACCTTCTACTCCAAATACGAATGTGAAATACATCGCATGAAGCGAATATATAAACATACCAGCACCAAAACCAAGACCTACTTTCATAGTTTTGTCTGAGTAATTTTCCTTTTTACCAATCACAAGCTCTGCTAATATTCCTGCAATTGCACAAACTACTATTACAGGCCACATTCCCATAAGAGCATAGAACACGCCGAGTAATAAGAAATATAAGAATGCTGTTCCTCTTTGTGCGACTTGTTTACACATTATTACAAAAACTGGCGCGGCAATTATTGTTGGAAGTGCCGATGATAAATACAAACTCGGAATCATTCCAAACGATCCTGTCAAAAGTCCCAATCCCATTGTTAATACAAAACCAATAACAGAAAATACTGCTATTTTTACAATACTTTTTAAATTCATTTTTCTCCTCCTTGAATACATATAATATTTTTTATCTGCTTATAAAACAGCATGTTGCCAATTTATATAAAATTAAATCTTTAATATAACTAAGTTATATTTGATGCAAAAATTTTTCCATTTTACAAACCTCGTATTTTGCCCCATCCTTCATTAAAGAATTTTGAAATTAGTTTGGCATTTAATTCTACTTCTTCTCTGCTTTTAGAATGAACAGCAACTTCAGATAAAGCATAATAATATGCATGGTTAATTAAGTGAATTCCCATATCGGTTATTACACTACCGACACCATCTTCACCATAAATCATGCTTAATATTTTGATGTGATTTTTATCTTCTATTTCCACGAGTTCATCTAAAAAATTACTGTATTTTGTTCCATAAGAACCAAACACTAATAACTCAAATGCATCTTTATTTTCAAAAAAATACAAGACCATCTTAACAGCACCATGTGCTTTAGAGTCTAAAATTTTATAAATGGTTTCTTTCCCAAGTGGAACTTCCTTTTTATATGTCTCAAAACTCTCATCCTCATACATAGCATAGTATTTTCGTATTTGGCTTACAATCGGCTCAACTAACTCAGAAAAAAGTGCTTCCTTATCCTCAAAATGACCATAAAACGCCCCAGTAGTAACACCTGCTTCTTTGCAAATAGCTCTTAAATTTGCCTTTTCAAATCCTTGTTCTTTGAAAATTTTCTTACCGCTATTAAGAATCCTATTATGAGTTACTTCATAATCTCCGTTTGCCACGATTTGCCCTCCTTTCTTCAAATATAACTTAGTTATATTGTAGCACATGTTATATTTGAAAGTCAAGATATTTATACACATACATTGACTTCAACTCCTGACTTGAGCACTATCTTTAGTTCCTCATCATATACAACTACCTTATCTACAAGTTTCCTTACCAAGTCTTCATCGTAGCTTTCTATTTCCAATTCCTGATTATCTAAAAACTCTTCTAATTCCTTTAGTCTGTTTTGTTCATTCTTCTCTTCCGCTATATTTAGAAGTATCTTTTCTTTTTCATTTCTTAACTCTTCCACCTTGTCTGCAAGGTCTGTATAATCTTTCTTGGCATTTGCGACTTTTAAAAGTTCTTCTTGAACTTTTAGCATTTCTTTGTCTATTTCTTCAATTCTGCTACTTACATTCCATGTTATTACTTGTTCTATATTCTCTTTTATTATTTCTTTTAATTGACTGCTTTCAGATATAAGCTGATTGATTGCTTCTACAACTGCTTCTTGTAGGTCTTCTTCTCTTATGGTTCTTGCTTCACATGCTTCTGGTCCATGGGTTACTCTTGTGCAGCATCTCCAAACAGTATATTTCTTTCCTCTGTTGTTCCATGCTATTCTTCTGTAAATATCTCCGCATTTAGAGCAATAGACAATACTTGAAAGAGCGTATTTGCTGGAATAAATTCTTCTTTTCCCTTTGCCACTTACCATATTAGCTCGTCTGTACATTTCTTCTCCAACTCGCATGAAGATTTCTTTAGGTATAATGGCTTCGTGGTTATTTTCTACATAATATTGAGGTGCTATTCCATCATTTTTTACTCTTTTCTTATTTAGAAAATCCACTGTATAAGTCTTTTGTAAGAGAGCATCCCCCATATATTTCTCATTAGTTAATATTTGATTGAGGTTTGACACATGCCATTTCTTATTTCCTGCTCCATTTACTATCTTATCTTTTTCAAGCCCTTCTTTTATATCTCTTAGGCTTGCTCCTTCTAAATATTCTCTGTAGATCCTTTTTATAATTTTTGCCTCTTCAGGAACGATGACAAGTTTTCCGTCTTCGTCTTTTGTATAGCCTAAGAACCTATTATGGTTTACTTGGACTTGCCCTTGTTGAAATCTATATTGAAAGCCTAACTTTACATTTTGTGATAAAGACTGACTTTCCTGTTGAGCAAGAGATGCCATAATGGTAAGGAGAACTTCTCCCTTGGCATCCATGGTGTTGATGTTTTCTTTTTCAAAATAGACTGGGATGTTGTTTTCTTTTAGTTTACGAATATACTTTAAGCAGTCTAGTGTATTTCTGGCAAACCTCGATATGGACTTTGTAATGATATAGTCGATATTTCCTTCCATGGCTTCTTCAATCATTTTGTTAAAGCCAGCTCTTTTCTTTGTGTAAGTTCCACTGATTCCTTCATCAGAAAAAACTCCCGCAAATTCCCAATCTGGATTTCTCTTTATATAATTTGTGTAATGGTCTACTTGCGTGTCATAAGAAGTTGCTTGCTCATCACTATCTGTTGATACCCTCGCATAGGCTGCCACTCTCAGTTTCTTCTTTTCTGATTCCTTGATGGAATTTCCTTTTTTCTTTTTCGCTGGTATGACTATGACCTTGTTATTCATCATCTATCACCTCGATTAAATTGTACTGGTGGCTTGCTCGTTCAAAGGGTTCTAGTGGTAAAACTCCTTCTTCTTTATATCTAAACTTACAAGGAACTTTAATAATCTCTTCTTCCTTTTCCCAAACTCGTCCCATTGCCTCTGCCCTTTCTTTTAGCATTCGACCTGCCTTTTCAAAGCTTTCTCTATCCATTATCTTGGGATAGATGTCATTGCCGAAATATTTTTCATTGGTTAATATTCTTTTGACACTGGAGCTGTTTTTCTTCAAGCCTGCAAGGTCTGCCGACTTTATAAGTGCATTGCCAGCAAGATAGTTTTTAAAGATTTTTCTTATATTCTCTGCTTCTTTTTCTTCAACTTCTAAACTTCCGTCTCTTATGGTATAGCCATAACATAGTCTAGACATCTTTTCTCACTTCCTCTCTTAATACAAGTCCACACTTTAAATGAAAATCAAGAGTCTCTCTATTAACAACCTGAATGTGGTCAATGATTTCTTCAAGCAAGTCATCTTCAAAGTGATCTATCATTTTACTTTTATCTAAGATTCCTATTAGTTTTTCAAGCTCTCTTATTTCTTCATCATTTCCAAGGATGGCTTTTTTGCTTCTTTCCTTTTCCATGAGTAGATTTCTTTCTTCACTTGAAATTTCACTGCTTTCTTTTGCGTAAATACTTGCATCTAAAACGCCTGATCTTATTAGTTTGTTTAGAACTTCTTTTCTTTCCTTTATTTTTTCTAAGCTTTCTTCGATTTTATTTATCTTCTCGACTTCTTCATTGCTGTCCACTCTCTTTAGTGTTTCTAAGAGTGGCATTAGAATTCTATCTTTTCCAAAGATTAGCTTGTTAACTAAAGTTACAAATTCCAGTTTTATGCCCTTGTCTTTTATAAACTTCATAGAACACTTATTGATATCTTTTAGGTGCTCACTACAGGTCCAAGCTATATATTTATCTTTGCCATTATAGTGATGCCTTCTTTTAAAGCTTGAACCACACTCACCACACTTGATTTTCCCCGATAGGCTATATCTATTTTGATATCTTTTAGTGTCTTTTCCGTTTCCTTTTGCTATAGCCCTTATCTTTATTAGGTCTTGTACTTTTTCAAAATCCTCTCTACTTACAATGGCTTCATGGTTATCAATAATCTTATATTGGTCTTCTTCTCCATTATTTTTATGTCTATTATAATTTTCATCTGTATAAGTTTTTTGGTAGATGACATCGCCTATATATTTTTCATTTTTTAAGATTCCATTTATAGTCGACCCATGCCAGCTTGCACCTTTTTGTCCTTTAATCTTTCTCTTATTTAAATCTTCTGCAATTTTATGCGTTCCCTTACCTGAAAGATACTGTTTAAATATTTCTTTTATAATCTTGCCTTCTTCTTCATTCACTACCATCTTTCCGTCTATATTCTCATAGCCATAGGGTGGGCTTGATATAATGAACGTTCCATTTTGAAATCTTTTCTTTATGGACCACTTGTTATTTTCTGATATAGACCTGGATTCACTTTCTGCCAGGGATGAAAGTATGGATAGCATCAACTCACTTTCCATGGTTCTGGTATCAATATTTTCTTTTTCAAAATAGATACCAATGTTTAAATCAAGAAGTCTTCTTACAATTTCCAAACAGTCTGTTGTGTTTCTTGCAAGTCTTGAGATTGATTTAGTTAGGATGAAGTCTATTTTTCCATCTTCACAATCTTTTAGCATTTTTAGAAGACCGTCTCTACATTCTTTCTTGGTTCCAGTAATGCCTTCGTCATAGTATAAACCTGTAAATGTATATGACTTGTTCTCAGATATCATCTTTTCGTAGTGTGATTTTTGCGTTTTAAGACTTACTAGCTGAGCATCCTCATCTGTCGATACTCTTGCATAGGCAGCGACTCTTAATATCGATTCCTCTTTTTGATTTGCTTCTATTTTGGTTATCTTTTTCATCGTCTCACCTCTCTTTCTCTTAGTGCTATATTCCCGTACAAGTGAGTATTTATCAAGTCTTATAGCAATAATTCTGAAAGAATAGGTTTGAATTTTTTAATGTTTTCTCTCCTGATTTTTCTATATTCTTCAAGGCTAATTTCATCTAACAAAAATAGGTCTTGGATGAATTTATCCGATAGATAAAAGTTAAGCTCTGCCTTTAAATCCCTTTCTGTATATTCAGTTTTTAAAATTTCTTTTCTGCCTTCAAACTTTTCTACTCTCATACTCCACCCCCTATATCACAGGCAAAGAAATTAAGGCTATTTTTAACCCTAATTTTCTTTCCTCTATATTCCTTAGGACACAGGGAGTGGTTTTGAGTAAAAATTAAATAATTAAAAAATTTAGATTAAAAAAGACCCATCAGTATTCCTGTACGAATACCAATAGGTCAAATATAATATTTGATTTTTATGTAATGATTCTGTTCTTTAAGGAGGGTCTCAAACTTTCTCTATTTGGATACAATTTAATGCTTTATTTTTAGAATGAATTTTTGTGATTTTGCACATCCCTTTTTAAAAGTGTTAAAAGGTATGTAAAATATTGATTTTTATCTACCAATATCAGATGAGTATTCTTTTACTATAAGGTTTTCTGTTTTTCAGTCTTCATGTATGCTTGTAAGTTCAAGGAACAAAAAAAGAGGACTCCTGCTCTTGGGCATGGCTAGTCCTCTAAAATGAAAGAAACTCTTTCTGATAAGAATTATATTTAATTTTTTAACTGAGTTATATAGCTTATAAACAGAATAAACCAAAGAAAAAAGGTAAATTTACTTTAATTATCTTTATTTGCATATTTCCCTCCATTCTTTTAAATAAACCTACTTATTATTCATTACTTGAATTTTTCAAACTAATTTTATCCATCCTATTTAATTCCCCAAACATCATTACTACACCAGCTATTATCATAATTAAATCTACAAGGGGTTCTGCAAACCATACTGCTTTAACTCCAAATATCATTGGTAAAATAATCATGGCAGGTACGAATAAAAATAACTGTCTTAGCATTACTATTATGCCGGCTTTTTTTGCGTTTCCTATTGATTGGAAGAATGTTATAGTCATTACCATTACTCCATATAGGATAAAGATAGAATAAAATAATCTAAAGTTCCCTATCCCTTGAGTTATAATACTTTCTTCTACTCCAAATAAGGAAAGTATATTCTTTGAAAATGCTAATGCTGGTATCCAAAATATTGATGCAAGAACTAATCCTCCGATAGAAAATACCTTCATTGCTTGCCTTACTCTGTCATATTGCTTTGCTCCGAAGTTTGTTCCGACAACAGGCTGCAATCCTTGACTCATTCCCCAAAGTGGAATGAATGAAAAGGCATATATTCTAAGTGTTGCTGCCATCAAGATAGCATTTGTATCTCCGCCATATTTAAATGACATTTTATATAGCATTGTTTGTTGAATCATAAATAAAATTTGCATCATCATAGCAGATGACCCTACGCCAAACATTTCTTTTTTTATTTCCTGATCAGGTTTGATTTTATTTATTTTTACTGCTTTACTTTTATATTTGAAGTAATGGAGTGTTATTATTGCTTGAACAAATTGTGCTGTAATAGTTGCAAGTGCAGCCCCTTCTATTGCGTATTTCCCCATTAATTTCATTAGTATGGGATCAAGAATTATGTTTAAAAAAGCCCCTAGCCCCATAATGAGCATTGCTTTTTTCATTAATCCTTCTCCACGCATAACCATGTTTGCTGATTGAGTAAAGTTTACAAAGAAAGAACCAATGAAAATTACTCGTAAATATCTGATACCATATTCTTTAATTTCTCCACTTGCTCCAACCATATCTAAAAAATGTGGTGCAAGTAAAATTCCGCCTATTGTAATAATTGATGAGAATAGAATAACCCAAAAGATTAAATTCCCCATAATTTTATCAACTGTTTTTTGGTCGCCCTTTCCTATAGCTCTTGATAAAACCGATGCTGAACCTACACCTATGAGTGTAGATACTCCACTATTAAAAAAGGTAAGTGGCATAGCTACACCACAAGCTGTCATTGCAGTTTGTCCTATAATATTTCCTGCAAAAATTCCATCCATTAGTGGATAAAGACCTATTACTATCATTCCTATTACAGCAGGGACAGATAATTGAAAAAGTAAATCTATGGGTCTTTTTGTTAATAATTGTTCTTTCATATCTTGTTTCATAAAATCATCCTCCTTTTTTCATATTCTTAAAATCCAAACCACTTGTAGGTTCGTCAAAAATTAAGATTGATCTATTACTCAAATTTAAATCTTCCACTTATCAGATTGTTTTCTGATTTCAATAAAATCCTTATATATTCCATGTTTAGATGCAAGTTCACTATGTGTTCCTACTTGTTTTATAACACCATCTTTTAAAACAACTATCTGATCTGCATTTTTTACAGTAGAAAGCTTGTGTGCAATTACAATAACGGTTTTGCCTTTTAATAAGTTTTTCAAAGCAATCAATAATTCTTTTTCATTTTCTGGATCTACGCTCGAAGTTGCCTCATCAAGAACTACAAACCTACTCTGTTTTAACATGGCTCTTGCAATAGAAATTCGTTGACGCTCACCACCCGATAGATTTGAACCCCCTTCTTGCAAAACAGTTTCATAAGCTTGTGGCAATTTCATAATAAAATCATGGCACTGAGCTTTTTTGGCAATATCTATCATTTCTTCATCTGTTGCATTTGGATTACCAAACTTAATATTGTTTTTTATGGTATCATCAAAAAGATACACGTCTTGAAAAACAAAGCTAAAATTTGAAAGCAATTCATCATACTTGTACTGTTTAATATTTAGATTTCCAACTTTTACTTCGCCAGAATTTACATCCCAAAACCTCGCCATTAAATTGCAAAGTGTTGTTTTACCACTTCCTGAAAATCCAACAAGAGCAGTAGTTTTCCCATCTGGAACAAGCATACTTATATTATTGAAAAGATTTTCTTTTCCATAAGAAAATGAAATATTGTTCATTGATATTTCTGCTTTATCTACTTCTGTCATTTCACCTTCTTCAATTACAGGCAAATTTCTTAAATTTATAACAGTATTAAGATTTCGTACGGCAACACCCTTAATACTCTGCATACTTCCTGCTAATTCAAATCCAGAAAAAACAACAAAACTCATAACAATTAATATAATAGCTTTAGTAACTTCAATATCCCCTGATAAATATCTTATTATAGAACTAAAAATTATCACACAAATACCAAGTTTAAATACTAACAAGAATAAAAACTGTGTTGGAACTAAAATTTTTTCTACAGCAAGGAAACCTTTGCGACTTTTTGTAATACTTTCGTTTAGTTCCTTAACTGTATTTTGATCTTTTCCAAATGCTTTAGTTATTCCTATCCCATTTACATACTCAAGCATTTTTTCACTTAAATCCAATTTAAGTCCTAACAATCTCTCTGTTAGTTGATCTGTGCTTTTTTGTGTGAATAAGTTTACTAAGGTTCCAACAATCAAAGTCAACAATATAATTATAGCTGTTGCAAAATCATAAGGTAGTATGAAAATAACCATAATTAGTGTCTGTATTGTACCTACAAGCATTTGCTCAATAATAAAAACTCCTATTGTTTCAAGTTCACCTATAACAGTTGACAATGCTCCTGCTATATTCCCTAAAGAATTTGTGCTGAAATATCCCATGTTTACATTTTTTAAACGATCACCAATATATAATCTATTTTCTGCTCCTAAATTGTACGAAGCAATATATTTGTTTTTATCAGCCAGATATCCAAATATAATTTTCCCCACCAAACTTATAGCTGCAATAATAAAAACAATATACACATCTTTCATTAAAATGCTTTGGTTCGTAAATATATTTTCACAAATTTTGGTCAAACATAATAGAATTGCGCCTAAAGAAACTCCTTCAAATACTCCCTTAAATACATCAAAAATGAGCATTTTTGTTATTTTATTTGAATATGACCCTGACACCTCATATAAAGTTTTTATCAATTCTCTCACTTTATATCACCTCGATTTCTTTAGATTCTGTATATACATCCCACATTTTTTTGTATCTCCCATTTAACTCGAGTAATTGTTTATGAGTACCTTCTTCAATTACTTCTCCATTATCCACCACAATTATTTTATTTGCATTTACAATTGTAGATAACCTGTGAGCTACCATAATCACTGTTTTATCTTTAATTAACTTATCAATAGACTGTTGAATAACTGATTCATTGTCAGGATCAGAATATGCTGTTGCTTCATCAAGTAGTACAATAGGACTATTCTTTAAAAAACACCTAGCTATTGCAATTCTTTGCTTTTCTCCTCCAGAAAGATTTGCTCCTCCCTTCCCTACAATAGTTTGATATCCATTTGGTAGACCCTTTATAAAATTATAGCAACTCGCTTTTTCACAAGCCTCTTTAATTTCATCCATACTCGCATCTTCCTTCGCCATCTTTAAATTTTCTAATATTGTTTTATTAAAAAGAAAGTTTTCTTGCGACACATAGCTAACAAGCTCCATATTCTGTTTTAAAGGCAATTCGTTCAAATTTGTTTTTCCAATTAAAATTTCTCCATTAGAAACATTCCAAAATCCTGCGATTAGTTTTGTAATAGTAGACTTTCCACTACCTGAATTTCCAACGATTGCAGTTAACTCATTTTCATTTGCTTTAAACGAAATATTATTTAATACATTCTTTGACTCTTCATATGCAAATGTAACATCTTTAAACTCTACATCATAAGATTTTATATCTCTTACTTCTTCTCCTCTTTTTAAGTTAGGAATTTCCATTATTTTTTTTATTTCTTCAAATACAACTTTTATATTTGCTATTGTTTCCATATGACTCATAGCTTTTATTAATGGTTTATATGAAGCATATGATAGCAATATACACATGATAAGAGTCCCTACTTCAACACTACCCTTCATAAAGAAATACAAGGAAGCTGGTAAAACGAATACCATAGTTGACGGGATAGTTTCCATAGTTGCTGTCATTGAAAAACAAACACTCAAATACCAATCAAGCATTGCGTTCTTATTCTCTTCAACAGTCTTTCTAAATTTCCCAAATGATGATGCTGATTTATTAAATGCTTTTATAACTTTAATACCATTTACATATTCAACCATTGTCGTATTCATAGCTTTAGCTGCTTCTTGGTATCTTTTAGATTTTTCTTCATAACCTCGCATCATTAACATTGAGAACAATAATCCCAATGGAATTGTAAGTAAATTTGCAATTCCTATTCTCCAGTCCATTATAAAAATTGTTATGATCAATACTATAGGAATGAATATATTAGCAATAACTTCTGGAATCACATGAGCAATCGGTTTTTCCATTTTATCAAGTGTTTCCACCATAAATTGAGACCACTGTCCGCTGCTTTTTCTTTCAACTTCTCCCATAGAAATTTTACTTAATTTGTCAGCTAATAACTTTCTTTTATCTTCAATAATCCTGTAGGCAAGATTATGAGAAATAATAGTAGATATTTCATGAAATAATATACTTGCCATAAATCCCAGAAATATAGCAAAAATATATGGATAATAATTATTTAAATTTGTATTTTTTGCAACCAAGTTATTAATAATGGCTGCTACAGAAAAATAAGGTATTACACCAAATCCTACTCCTATTATCGCAATGAATACAGCTGCGAAAATCTTGCTTTTATGTCCCTTTAAAATATCCATCTTTTACCTTCTTTCATAAAATCTTTTTATTCTGCCATCGCAAATCTCCAATAATTTATTACATGTACTATCAATCAATTCATTATCATGCGTAACAATAAATATAATTTTATTATTTGAAAATTCTTTAATGACTTTGCTTATTTCGAGCATATTTGTATAATCAAGTCCACTCGTTGGTTCGTCCAAAATAATAATTTCTCTATCCATTAACATCCCCAATGCTACAGAAAGTCTCTGCATTTGACCTCCTGATAAGCACATAGGATGACGATTATCTAATTTTTTAAGATCTAATTTTTCTAGAATATTATCTATTTGCTTTTCATCTATTTTAGAATCAAATAAACTAAATTCATCTCTTACAGATTCAGAAAAAAACTGGTGAATTACATCTTGCATAACCATATAACAAAGTTCTCTTCGTTTTTTATATTTTATGGGACTTCCTTTATAGTTTATTTTTCCTTCGTTTTCTTTCAACAGTCCACATAAAATTCTCATTAATGTTGTTTTTCCTTGACCATTTTTACCAGTTATTGCAATAATATCTCCCTTGTTTCCGGAAATATTTATCTTATCTAAAATTTTTTGTTTCTTATTTTCATATTCTAAATTTGAAACTACAAAGTCATCAGATTCACAAAATGTGACAGGATTTGTAAAATCATCATTTTTCTTTCTTACAAAAGTTCTAAGTCCCAGTTTCTTTCGTGATTCGTCAGTAATTGAAGAAAATTCCACATTTGAAAAAACATATTTTATTTTTCCGTCTTGTAAATAAATAGCTCTATCAATTAAATCCATTAAATAATAGAGTCTATGTTCAGAAATAATAATTGTCTTGCCCTGAGCTTTAAGATTTATAAGCATCTCTCTTATTCTTTCAATGCCATACTCATCAATATTTGCAGAAGGTTCATCAAACACATATACATCTGGATTGGTAACATAAATAGATGCAATAGCAAGTAATTGTTTTTCTCCACCTGACATCATAAAAACATTTCTGTTTTTTAATCTTTCAATTCCCAAATCACGTACCACTTTAAAAACTTGTCTTTTTATTTTATCAGGGTTTTCACCTAAATTTTCTAATCCAAATGTTAGTTCACTATCTGAATCTAAATTAAAAAACTGTGTTTTGGGGTTTTGAAAAATTGTTCCCACTTTTTCAGAAATTTCATATATCTTCATTTGTTTTGTGTTTATCCCATTTATAAAAATATTTCCTAATAAATTTCCCTCTAAAAAATGAGGAATCAATCCATTGATTAATTTTGTTATAGTTGTTTTCCCAGAACCAGATTTTCCGCATAATAAGATAACTTCTCCTTGATTAATCTTTATTGAAATTTTCTTTAACTGTTCTTCTAAGCTTCTCTTATAGGAATATGAAGCTTCATTTATATTAATCATGTTTCGTACCTCTTATAAAAATAACTTGAACTTTAAATTAAAGAACATCAGAATGCATAATAGAATAATTATTAGATCCCAAATGTTAAATCCTGCATCATCCATAAAAGTCTTTCTTGCAGGATTTTCTATCCCTCTTACTGTAATAGCCTGAGCTAATTCATCTGCGGTATTAGAAGCTGTAACTATTAATGATATTAGTCCTAATTGTATCTTTTTAAATCCAGTCACGCCTCTTATTTTTATTGCATCTGAGATTAATATTTTTTCTTCTCTTAAAGATGGAAAATATCTGATGCCTATTGCTAGAGAAATAATTAGGCTTTTTGGAAAATGCATCATTTTTAAGGCATACATAATATTTCGTATAGGATTAGTTTTTACAAGAATTTGACCAACTAAAAAAATCGGTATTAACTTAGGAGCATGAATCACCAATAATCCAAAATGTGCTGATATGACATCTGGTAGAATCGGCAAAACAAAATATTTCAATCCCTGTAATAATACAAACATAGATAATGCCTTTAAAGATATTTTAACAAGTCCCATAAATAAGGCTATAATAGCAACAATTAAAAGAATAAAAAAATCTAATTTTAAGCTATTATTTGCAAAGCTAATAATACTAACTGAAATCAAAAAAATGATTTCAGTTAGTGGATTTAGCTTTATAATGCCTCTTACAATACCCTCCATTTACATAATTCCAGCTTTCTCAAAACGTTTTTTGAACATTGTTTTACCTATATATGCACCAATGACTCCTCCAATAAATGCAGTAATGATCATCCCGATAAGTGTTGGAATTGAAATTAAAGTTTGTAATTTATTTACATATTCTGGACTCATTCCCATTTTAATAATAGACTTCATATAAGATTCTTGGAACAACCACATAGGCAATGGTGAGCCAATCAACCCAATGCAAATCAATCCTGAAGATACTATTACGCTTTTTTGACTTTTATATCCCAAAATTTTTCTAGTAATTTCTGCTAAAACCCCTGCAATAACGCAAGTTATGACAATTGTAAAAGTGCATTCTCCTATAGCAAAATATATAATCCCTGTAATTGCTATCAAAAGTAAAGCCGTTCCTGGTTTTGGCACCTTAGAGACCAACAACATGTAAATAAAATTACATATTATGCCTGTCATTGCTGGCCATAATAACCAAAGTATCGGAGAAAACACAGGAATAAACATTACCGCCATGGATAACGCCATATAAATCACTGAAAAAATGCCGATGTTAACTAAATCTTTTGTTTTTAATTTTGATTCATTCATTTGAATACCTCCATTTAAATTTTTATATTTATTTACCAGTTACAATATGATTGATTCAAAATAATCTTTACTGGTAAATTTTTCTTATTTTTGTTTACTTTCCATAAAACGCAGAAAATCGGGATTAACCCGATTTCAAAATTTATTATTTTTTAATTTTATATTATGTTTTCATTTAATAATCCTCCTCCAACCAAAATTCATTGCTGCCTCCATCATATCGATAAAATTCAAGGCTTCATTATATGAATACCTATGTGTGATTACCTCAAATAAAGGTGTACATGCCATTGTATAAAGAACATGAAGTTCATCATCATTCAAATCATTTACTTCAATCTTTTTTTCTTTAAGAACCTCGATCAATTTCTTAGCACCCTGCACTTCAAGATTCACTAAATCATGACGAATTGATTCAAATTCCGTACCCTGAGAACAGTTAAACAAAAGATTAACTATAGGATCGTTTTGGTAAATAAATTCCAATAATTCCCTATTACTATCATCAGATTTTTCTCCAAAAGCTTGTAAACCATTTACTTTAATTTCTTCAATCGCTTGATTTGTCAATTCTTTACTTCTTCTGTATAAGTGATTAAGTATAGGACTTACAAGTACCTTAAAAATATCTTCTTTAGATTTAAAATGCTTATATATTGCACCAGGTGTAATTCCTGCATTTTTAGCAATAGTGCGAATAGAAGCCTCTTCGAATCCATGCTCTGTAAACTCGCTTTTTGCACTTTTTAATATTTTCTTTATTGTAACATCTTTGTCTCTCAGTAAGTTTCACCTCCCAAATTAAGATAACACCGTTTACTTTATTTTAGCATAAAGAAACTAATGAAGTCAATAATCGCTATCAAATAAATATATTCACACTTTGTTATGTATCGTTTACCTTAATTTAAATATAAAAAATAAGCCTGAACCATAAAAATAGCACAGGCTTTTATCTATTTACTATTAAACTAATTGATTTACTCTTCTCTGAACTTCTTTATAATCATATCCAGCTTGAGTTAACCTTCTTTTTCTTTCTTCTCCATTTCCCCATTTTCCACTTATAACTTCTCTGGCTAATTGGTCGATTGTCTTTCCAACTGGATATACTATCTTGCCATTTGCATCGAATACTTTTAATCCAAATCTATCGGCACATCTTTTGGCATTTTCTAAATTCTTAAATGCACCTTTCTGGCTTTTTATATCAGACCAGGATTTTCTAACTCTATATAGTGCACTTGTTGGTTTGCTAACAGTCTTATCGCCTCTTAGTCTTTTATTTACTTCACTTGCTATATATGGGAACTTGCTGCCAAGATATGGACCAGGACAGTTAGTGTTTTTATACCATTCGTGTTTTTGAAGGACACCATCTTTGCCTCCAGTATAGGTACAAGGATAGATTCCATTTCTTCTGCAGATGTCTGTCGCCAAATCAATTAGTCTATTTAAAACATAATCAGAAACTAACCACTGAGGTCCCCTCGTAGAGTTTCCTACTTCAATTGTGACTGCTCGGTTGTCACACCAGGAAGATGAGGTTGTCCAGGCTCTATTGGCTTCATCAACTCCTAAAACAATAACTCCGTCAGATCCTAAATTATAGTTAGCTGATGCTCGTCTTGACCTTGGCACAAATACTCCAGCAAGATTTCTACCATTTATAACTCCAGCTGCGTGGTGGATAGCTATTTTAGTAATCTTTTGATTCCTTCTTCCACTATGGTTAGGTGAGAGAATTGTTGCTTGTACTAATAAACTGTTGCTCATTTATTTTTCCTCCTTGAATTGTTTTAAAATCGCCTTTAGTTTTTCTGGTACTGGCAAGCCTAGTGCTACAGAGTTTTCCAAAATAGAGAGCCCTTCATTTGCTATATAAAAAAATATGATGGCTGTTCTTATCATTGTCCCATCACCTTTAATTAAATTTACATCACATAGGTTTGCGATACCTACAACTATAAAAATCATAATCTTTTTTGCTATCCCTTTAAATCCTATGGATGAGGATAGCTTTCTTTCGACCCCTGCTCTTAAAACTCCTGTCAAATAGTCTGCAATAACAAAAGCAAGAAGTGTGTAAATAAAAGCATCTACACTTCCAAGATAAAATCCCAACCATCCTCCGATAGCTGTAAAACATACTTTTAGTATTTCTAAAAACTTATTCATTTTATTCCTCCTCTGTTAAGGTATATGTTATTTTCATTGTCTTATCTGCCGTTTTTAATATTGGACTTGATAGGTTGTTAATTGTTCCAAGATATGGAGTATGAAGAAATAAAAGTTTGTAAAACCTCTCCTCATAACCTCCAAATCCAATGACCAATGGCCCGATTGTCTTTGGATCCATCATTAAATTTGGTATTCCCTCTCCGCTATAATCAGAAACACTGTTTACTATGACTTGGTCTTTTTTATCAATTGCAAATTCATAACCTAATATATAGTCTCCCCACTTATATAGGTAACAGTATTCTCCCCCATATTTCGAAGTCCTAACTTCTTTACCTAATTCTATAACAGAAATATCTACAGGATTATTGATATTAATTTTATAGATTTTATCCGCACTATATGAATTTATCGAATATAGGTAGCCATCTTTAATACAGCTATATACATATCTATGACAGTAACTTCTATTTTTTTCATAGTAACTTCCTAATTTACCTAATCTTATTTCATTTAATGCCCACTCATCTATTTTCGTTGAGTAATCATTTTTATTTATTTTTATTCTTATTAGCTTATCTCTGTAAGTTCCAAAGCCATACCAATTCCCATCTTCTCCGTCATAAAAACAACATTCGTTCCAAGTACTCAATTTACTAAAAAATTCTGATACATCAATTGTTATCCTTTCCTCATTTTTATATCCTTTAGTGTAAATTGGATCATTTAAACCTATACTCGTAAATGGTTCCTTAAGTTTTACTAATTCTATTGATTTGTTGTCTAAAGGCCATATTGAAACCAAGGTGTTGTTTTCAACGTCTATTTCAACACATCCGTTATATGCGTCCGAGACTTCTCTGTTTTTCCATAAGCTAATTTTATTTAATAATAGGAAGGGATCTTTACCATGAGTGTCTCCATAAAAATGTTTCCCTCCTCTATAATGTGTTAATGCCAATGAAGAGATTCTTCCGTTTCCCTGTGATGTAGAGAAATCCCAGACAAACTTGTATCCATTTTCAAGAGGGGTTGATTCATTAAGATTAGCTGAACCTCTTCTTGGTGCATCCGTTGAATTTACATCATTGGATGCATAGCCTATGATTTGATTATTAGAAGGAGCAAATATTTTATTTGGATCTTCCTCTAATTTATCCTCAAATAAAAGGATCCCACCATAACATTTAGTTGCTATAGGAAATATTTCTTTTTCATATTGAGTAATTCTCGAATCACCCATAGGGTACATTAACCCCATAGGATTGAGTCTTAATAAATCTGGGACTGCATTCGTTATTAAGTTTTCATCTTCATATATCTCCTTCGTATTTGTCCTCACATCAGTTAGTTCAATGACTGATTTACCCTTGAGCATTTTCTTCTTCCTCCTTATCTTTAAATTCTGTAGTTATTTCTTCTTTATATTTTCCTAGCATCAATCCTTGATATTTAAATCTTCCTACCTTTTCATCAAATACTAGTGGTCTTGGTACTTGTCTTTCTACTTTGTATTCAGCATTCAATTTCCTAAGCAGAAATGAATGACTAAGTTCTATTCTCTTCCAGGATTCATCAATCTTAAGCTTTCCATCCCAAGCCTCTGTAGAACCAAGAGACTGACCAGATATAGCTGCGATAGCATTATCTTTTCCAATCATTGCTTGACCAGACTCAAGTCGTATTAAAACTGAAAAATTGTTCATCGTCTTTTCCTGAAGTTTAGTTAGTGGATAAAAAAGATTTAAAATGTGATCACCACTTAGGTAGGTTTCTTTTGGAATGTGATGTTCTATTTTCGTATCATTAAAAACATAGGTAATAACTAGCCTTGTTGGTATTTCTATATTTTCAATAAAGTCTAATTCCTCTACTTCTTCTTTTTCTTCAAACTTTGGAGGATTATAGGATTTTCCATCATTATTTAAAACCTCTACTTGTTTCTTGACCTTTCTAGATATCTTTCTTGTTTTTTCTTCAGTATCACAGATGATATTTAACAAGATAGATGCATTAAAAATTGCCTCCGTTTCTTTATTGGAGGCAAATTCTATACGAATTATCGGCGTGTCTGTTGTGGAAAGATTAAAAGCAGAGTAATTTGAGTAAGCATGAACTACTAACTTTTCAGATTCAATTTGATTTAACAGTCCTACTATATTCTTATCATTCTTACTCTTAGCTTTAGATAAATAGGGATTTTTTCCTACACCAAGAATTCTATGCTTGCTATTTATTTTATATTCTATGTCAGTGATAAGTCCTTCAATCTTTTCTTCTTCATAAGAAATAGCTATTCTGTCTCCTACATCAAGACTTGGGTCTCCTATTGTTACCATATCAAAAGGTGTGTGATGAATTTTGCAAATTTCAGTAAGAAGAGCCTCACACATTCTTTTTCTTTTCTCTGGAAGTCCTAACTGCATCAATGGATTTATTCCAAGATTCATAGTTAGGCCATCGTCATTTTCTAAAGAGTAGTATTCAGCTATTTTAGTCTTTGCATTTGTTGAGTTGATGGCTGTATATCTTGTCTTAAAATCTGATATAGATGAAGAAAATCTTTCTCTCGTTTTAATTTCAGTTGATATGCTTTCTGCATACTTCTTTAAAATTAATTTTCCATCACGAGAGACCCCAGCAAAAGCACCAAGGGTCGATGCTATATAGTGAATAAAGTCCCTGTAAGTTTCTATATCATGGTCTTGATAAATTGCCAAAACTTCCTCTCCATTTACAAAAGCTTTTACCTCATCTTCTGTCATGCCTAGTTCTACCTTGCACTTCTCACATGAAAGACTTAGTAGTTCAAAGGCTGTACCAAAGGTATCTGTTACTGGGAAGTTCTTATCAAACCTAAGCATATAGTCATAGCCTTTTAGTTCTAAAATCTTCTTAGACCTATTTGCTTCAGTGACATCAAATATTCCCATTGGTATGGTTTCTATCTTTTTATTTTCTAATTCTTGATGGTAAAAAAGTTCTAGCTTTGAATCCTCTAAAGAATATCTGTCAATATCTGAAAAAAGACTAATTCCAAATTCTCCAGCATAAACTGTCCCTATTTCAAGTTCAGAAGATCCAGAGCAGGAACGATGGATGTACCCAGACCCTTTAAGAATATCTTTATTGGTAAAGGGGATAGTATTTTCATCTTTTAAGATGATATTTCCAGTCCAGTAAAATTTACGAGAGTTCTTTTTTATAACTGTTTTATATTCATTGCTTATTGGATACATCAATACTCCTCCAATGAAAAAGATACTTCCCACAATCCTTTATAAGAAGTATCTTTTATTAATTTGACTTGAAACTTGTCCATATACATTTGTGTCTCTTTTAGTTCCAACGTTTCTGTATCTAAGAATTTAACTTTAAGATTAGACTTGTTAGCAAGACCACTCAATATCTTCACAAGTTTAGGACTACAAGAAAAACCTACAGAAATACTTGCTACTTTGTTTCTAACAATATCTCTCTGAATAGTTCCTGCCTCTGTCTCTCCTCCAGTATCTGCCTCTATATCTCTAAACTCCAAATCATAAGTGTTTGGTAGAGGTAGGTCTATTCCTTCAATAATTAAATATGACTGATACTTCATTACCTACCTCCACTCCTTAAATTCTTACGCATAGATGCATTAACAATAACTTCATCGAGAAGAGTCCCTCCCAGATAAACTGGTATGACTATATCTCCAGAATTTTCCGATTTTAAATTGATGTTTGCAAGTGCATCGGATATTTGTCTACCTATATCAATTCCATTTATAGCTGATTCTTTATCATGTCCACCCATACTAACAGTTGATATATTTGGATTTAAAACCATATCGCTTGCTACATTCTTCATAGAAGATTGGACCAATCTTCTGCTCTTTTCTATTCCCTTAGATAAACCTTCCATAAAGTCTGGCATCCATGATTCATAGTCGGTAAGTGGGCCAACATCTGGTACAGAGAAGTGCAAGTAAGACCTAATAGTTGATGCTACATTAGATACAGCAGATGTCACATTGCTAATCGCACTTCTAATTCCTCTTGCAATTCCGTTAATCATATCGGCTCCCCATGTATAAGCTTGAGACGCCAAATTCTTAATATGATTAACCGCATTATTAAATCCATTTCTAATAGTGGACTGAATATTTGACATGGTCGATGAAATGCTTGATCTCATAGAATTAAAGGCAGACGATACGGCTGACTTCGCGGTATTTACTGCAGATGAAATAGTCGACTTTATGGAATTCCAACCAGATGAAACAAAGGATTTAATATTATTCATTGTTGATGAGATAAAGGTCTTTATCCCATTCCAGATTGATTCAAGGACTGTCTTAATAGAAGTCAAGATAGTCTCAATTGTAGTTTTTATATTGGTCCAGGATGTAGAAATAAATTCTCCAATGGCAGTAATGATTGTTGTTAAAAACTCTTTTAGTCCATTCCAAATGGTTTCAACTTTTACTTTGATTGCATCAAGAACTGTTGAAATTAAAGTCTTAACACCTTCCCAAGTAATCCTGATAAACTCACCAACTGCTGTAAATACTTCTGTAGTTGTAGTTGAAATAGCTGTCCATATATTTGTAAAAGTAGTTTGAATTCCCGTCCAGAGGCTTGTAAAGAATTCTCCTAAACTTTGCCATAGACTCTTGGCTCCCTCAATAAAGGTATTCCAAGATTCAGTTAGAAAAGTTGTTATAGATGTCCAGATAGTATTCCATCCTTCAGCAAGTCCATTCCATAGGTTGGCAAAGAAGTCCTTGATACCTTTCCAAGTAGTCTTCACCCCTTCAATAAATCCAGTCCAAAATTCCGATAGAAAACTTGTGATTTCAGTCCAGGTGCTTGTCCAAGATTCTGATATTCCTTGCCATAGATTGGCGAAGAATTCTTTTATTCCATTCCAAATGGCAACAGTTGATTCCTTAATAGTTTCCCATATGGAGATGACCCCTTCTCTAAACCAGTCACATTTCTTCCATAAAAGAACAAGTCCAGCTATTACTGCACCAATAGCAATAGGAACTATACCAATGGCTGATACTACTGCAGTGATTGCTGGTATAAGTGTACCTGTAAAGATTCCAACTATCTTTGTAATTCCTCCTACTATTAGGGGTCCTTTGGTCATAATAGTTCCTATTGACCAGATAAGTTTTCCTACAATCATAAGAACTGGACCAAGAGCAGCTATAAAAAGGGCGATACCTGCAATAATACCTTTTACTGGTCCTGGAAGTGCATTAAGTCCATTTACCAGTTTCGTTAATATATCTACTGCTTTTCTAACAGCAGGCATTAAAAGTTCTCCAAAGGATATAGCTAATTCTTCTAAGGCAGATTGTAGGATCTTTAATTGACCAGCTAGGTTATCCTGCATAGTAGCAGCCATTTTTTCTGCTGTTCCATCTGCGTTATATATGGCATCACTCAAACTGTTGTAGTCTTTCTCACTGGCATTTATAATTGCCAACATTCCAGACATGGCATTTTTACCAAATATCATGGATGCTGCTTGTGCTTTTTGAGTTCCGTCTAAATTGGCAAAGGCTACTCTAAAAGTGCTTAGAGTCTCATCAAGTGAAAGCCCCTGTACATCTTCAATAGATAAGCCTAACATGGACATCCCGTTCATAACTTCTTTAGTTGGTGATGCGAGTCTTGTTAGTCCAGCTCTTAGAGCTGTACCTGCTTGTGAACCTTTAATTCCTGCGTTAGCCATTAAACCAATAGCAACTGCCGTATCTTCAACTGAATATCCAAGTGTCCCAGCAATAGGTGCAGCATATTTAAAGGTCTCACCCATTAGTGAAACATTGGTATTGGCATTAGATGATGCAGCAGCAAGAACATCAGCAAAATGAGAAGAGTCTTCTGCTTTTAAACCAAAGGCTGTAAGGGCATCTGTGACAATATCTGAAGTAGTAGCTAGATCCTCACCACTAGCTGCAGCAAGGTTCATGACTCCTTCAATACCACTAATCATATCTTTACTTTTCCAACCAGCCATGGCCATATAGTTCATAGCTTCTGCCGCTTCAGATGCTGAGAACTTGGTCTTGGCTCCCATTTCACGAGCCTTTTCTCTCAGAGCGTCAAAGTCGGACCCTGTTGCACCAGATACTGCTTTTACCTTTGCCATACCAGAATCAAAATCTGATGCAGTCTTTACAGCTGCTACTCCAAGACCTGCTACTGCAAGAGATACTGGCATCATTTTTCTTCCCACGTTTTCTATATTTTGCCCTGTGTTTTGCCATTTTTCTCCAGTAATAGCTATGTTTTGAAGAGTCTGATTTGTGGTTGCCCCTTGCCTTTCTAGAGATTTAAGGGCTTGTTCTGTTTCAATAATCTCTCGTTTAAGGGCATCATATTGTTCTTGGGAAATCTTTCCTTCTGCGAGAGCCTGTTCAGCTTGTTTTTGTGCCTCTTTTAAAGAGGTTAATTTATTCTTTGTCTCTTCTAAGGTCTGTCCTAATAGCTTATGCTTTTGGGAGATAAGTTCTGTATTTCCAGGGTCAAGTTTTAGAAGTTTATTGACATCACGCAGTTCCGATTGAGTATGTTTTATTTCAGTATTTACTTGTTTTAGTGCAGTCTGTAATTTGGTAGTATCCCCACCAATCTCAACAGTTATCCCTTTTATTCTATTTGCCAATATCTCACCGCCTTTTTAAAGATATATTTATCAGTATTTTTATTGATGTTTTTATCGATTTCTGCTATACTTATCTTGAGGTGATAAGTATGAATTTTGTAAAAGAATTATCCAACAAGACTGTATCCATTTCTGAATTTAATCGAGGCCTAGCCGGACGTATTTTTGATGATGTCAAAGTGAACGGTTCTAAGGTCGTATTAAAGAACAACACTCCTGAGTGCATTCTTGTTTCCCCTGATGAATATACGAAACTCATTGATGAGCTCGAAGATGCAAGAGATCTTATGCTTGCCAATACTAGGATGTCATCAATGGATAAATCCGATTTAATTTCTCAAGATGAATTTGAAGAAGCCTTTCATATCGATTTAAATGAAGTCTCTCCTCTTGATGAGGACGAAATCGAATGAACTACAAACTATCCTTTATAAAAGAAGCCATCCAAGACTATAAAGCCTTAGATGGATCTCAAAGAAAAATTGTCGATAAAGCACTTAAGAGGATCTTAATAAATCCTCTTCCTAATACCGAAGGTGGCTATGGCAAGCCTCTTTCTAACCTATCTGATTCTAAGCTTGCTGGTCTTATGAAAATTAAACTTAAGAGTTCAGGTCTTAGGATCGTTTATAAATTGGAAAAATCAGATGATGAAGTTCTTGTCATTATTATCGGTGCAAGAGCGGAATCCAAAGTCTATAAAGATGCTGAAAAAAGAGTAGCTAAGCTTGAGGATTAAAATTTATCGAAGTCTTCTTGCGTAGCTACTTCTTTGTATTTATAGTCATCGTTATTCTTTTCTGTGAACATATCATTTACAAGTCCAATTGTTAGTAGGGATAAATCAGAAACAGAAAGACCTAATTCTACAGCCCTTAATAGAAACAAGGGTGTAGTCATTGGTCTTTCTGTTGGTCTTACTTTTTTTTAGGAACTTCTTCCGACTTGATGTTAAGTCCCCATAACTCAATTAACTGAGGTAGAATTTGGTAAATTGAAAAGGTTGAGAAATTATCCAACCATTCTTCAGGACTATCTGGCACAGATTTATCTCCATGCTTTGCCATTACATAGGCTATATTTTCAAACAACTCAAGTGAACCTATGTCAAGATTAGATTTGTCTTCATCATTGTTCTTCATGGATTTTTCAAGTTCCATTAAGTCTTTGAAGATATCTCGACCAAACTTTAATCTATAGATTCTTGGGATAGCTGCTGATGCACGGAAAACAACTTCTTTCCCATCGATTTGAATTTTCTTGGTTAGTGCCATATTTATTTACCTCCAACACTTGCTCTTGAAGGTGTTACTGTCGTTTCTGTTGGCATATAGACTGACTTATACCAACCATCGTAAGTTTCCTTCGTAGTTTCTTCACCTGTTCTAGCCTTTACATTTCCATTTGGAAGTGGTCTTGCTTGAATAGATAAGGTTTCTGGTTGAACTTCTCTTGATTCCTCGTTGGTTTCTCCTTCAAGAGTAGGTCTTGCTGCTGAGCAGTTATACATGACATGACGGATTTTCTTTTGGTCACCATCAAACTCAAATAACAGTGCAAAGTTTGCAGTTTCAGAATTTGAAGACTCAATAAGAACTTTGTTAGAATCTGATTTTTCCATCAAAACATCAGTCCTAAAGGATTCTGGAATAAGGGCGATTTCTAAATCTCCGTCATATCCCATATTGTTTGAAATAGTGTAGTATTCAATTCCATCTGCATAAAAGCTTTCAGGCTCTCCATTTGGATCTAATGAAATTGAAACAGCACCAGGCATTGGAACTGGTGTCTTATATTTAATAACGCCCTCTTCAGCTTTATCGAAGAGAGCGTAGTGTACATTACAAATATTAAACTTTACCTTATTTGCCATAATTGTTACCTCCCATAAATTGTAGTGAGTCAGCTCCATCACAATTCTCTTCGCTCCTTATCAGTCGCAGAGAATTGGATTGCGTGACATCTGACCTACCTTCCACTCGCAATGCTCGTGGGGTTAGGTCATTAACATTACAAATATTAAATTTAACTTTATTAGCCATTTTTTACCTCCATAGTAAATTCATAGAGAACTTCATAAAATCTTTCTGATTCAATCCAAACTTCAGATTTTTCATAATAGATTTTTTCTCTATCAAGTATCTCTTCTATCTTTTCTTCTAATTTTAAATCTTTCTTATCAGTGTAAAGTTCTAAGTCTATCTGAGTATTTTTATAGAAAACTACTCCATCTGCACCAAAGTGTTTATTCTTTGGAAATAGATAAACCAAAAATGGTGGGTCTGGACTTTCTCCTTCAGCAAAGTGCGAGTATGCAAAGGGAAGTCCAATCTCTTCAATTATTTTTAATAGCCTATCCATCTTGTAATTTCCTCATTATATTTTCTTCCAATTCTCTGATTCCTTTCTCCTCAGCTGGTCCAATATGAGGCTTAGCAGACACTCTTCCTCCCTGCCTAAGAACATGGCCTTTCTCAAGTAGATGAGCCAGTTGGTATCTATTTCTTGAATGGACCACAAGTTCTATTGAGTTCGAAGATTCTTTTATAGTTTTTACTGACCAAGATTTAGAATATTTCTTTGTTTCTCCTACAGGTGCATTTTCTTGTATGTCTTTTCTAATATTGCTACCAGCCTTTTTGACTTCCTTTTTGACTTCATCTGTTGCCATATCAGAATATTCTTCTAAGCCTTTCATTATTTCACTGGCGAGGTTTTCAATTTTTACGTTCACCTACTCACCTTCCTACACCTAAACTTTATATATTTGTTCTTGTAGTTCATAAAATCAATCGAGATGATATTGTACTTTTCATCTTCAAATAGAATCCTGTACTCTGAAGTGTTAATATTCTTCAACCTATTTTGAAATCTTACAGTAAAAGAAATATCTGACCTGTCTACTTCCATCCCAAGAAAAACTTCTTCGCCTTTACCTTGAAAAGATATATAGGCTGATGTTGTTAGATAGTCCATCCATACTGATTTATGGTTACCAATTTCATCTACCTCAACATTTTTATTTTGAAAGGTTATTTTTCTGTTTAAATCCGATATCCTCATTAGAACTCAGCCTTTCTCATTCCAAATAATAAAGCCCTTAGAGTTAAGTTTAATTCAGAATAATCTGCCTCTTCCCTATGTTCATAAAGATAAGCTGTCATATAGAGGACGGCTATCTTTCCATTTGGATTTTTAGAAAGATCTTCTTCGCTATTAACCCTGGCTACATCCATGGAGTGCTTTATTGATGATTGGATGAGAGAATTAATCATCTCATCCTCATCATCAAAATCCACCCTTAAATAGGACTTTGCCTCTTCAAGAGTAATCATAGTTTACTCCCTAGGCAGTAGCACCGATTTTTAATAGTTTAACTGCTTCTCTTAAAACAAGGATTCCATCTACTCTTTCTTTGCCTAAGAAACCAACCATGCCATTGCCTGCAAATAGTTCCTTTAAGTCTTGGAAAGATCTATTCCCTCTATCTCCAATCTTGTAATAAGAAAAATCGCCAAAGGCTACTGCAAGTTTCCCTTTTTCAGCTTTTGGAGCAAAGGCAGATGTGTAAGCAGGATATCCTAAAAGTCTATCTGGTTCTCCATCTTTAAGTGATGGTTGCCAAATATATGCACCATTAACGTCCTTAAGCTTTCTAATCTGAGCAACTGTTGCATCATTTAAAATGAAAGCTGCTTTCTTTCTATATGGTCTATCTAGAGAGTAAACTAAGTCAATTAATTCATCTGCAGTAATTGTTTGAGCCTTTGTTGTTACACCAAGTTCTCCACCCTTTTTAGAGTCAAAAATTCCTGTAGGCTTATTTACTCCATCTCCATTTAAGAAAGCATCTTCTTCAGCATTAGCTAGTGCTCTAGTAAATTCTTCAGTGATGTATTTTTCTAAATTAAAGGCTGCATCATATAGAAGTTCTTCAGTAACTTTAATACCAACATGGAGTTTGTGTGCATCAAGAGATACTTGATCAAATGTACCATCTCCAAATGTAAGTTGGCCACCTTCTTCAACCCATAGGGCTGCTGGCTTTGTAGCTGCAATATTGATTTTATGAAGTCCTGAAGTTTGAACTTTTGTAGCTAATTTTCTTACAATATTTTCATTTTCAAGACCATTTACAATATCTGTTTCCATTTCTTCTGGAACTAAATATCCACCACTTTCATCTGTACCTACTTTTAATTCATTTGAAATATCTCTAAAGTTAGTTCTTAATGCTTTCATCATAGACTTCTTATAGACATTTCTAGCTCTCATTGGTTTATCTTCTTCATTAAATGTAGCGGGCTCATTTGTTAGTGCTTGAGTAGTAGGTTTTTCCAAGGATTTATCCATTTCTTCTTCCCTCTTCTTTCTTTCCATTTCACGAGTGTAATTCTCGATAGTTCTTTCCATCTCTTCATATGTCTTAAAGTCTTCATCAGACATTAGACCCTTTTCATCTTTTTTAGATTCAGCAAATGCTTTTGCCTCATCCCAAGCTTTAGTTCTCTTTTCCATTAGTTCTTTTAAGTTCATATAATTACCTCCAAGTATTTTTAATTTTGTTTAATCTTTCTTCTACCTCACTCATTGAATGAGTCTTTACTTCTTTATTTATCTTTGTTAAAAGTGAATTTGTAACTGCTCGCCTTGAAAAGACCATGTTCGTAACTTTCTCATCTTTTCTTTTGTCAGTAAGAGTTCCATCACAAAAACCCATCTCAATAGCCTTATTCTTATCAAACCAAGTCTCCCCATCCATTAGATTAGAAATCTCTTCTCTGGATAAACCTGTCTTAATCTCATAAGCATTGATGATTGATTCCTTAACTTCCTTTAACATATCTATGGCTTTTTGCATCTCTTTTGAGTCGCCAATTGCCACAGTTAAGGGATTGTGAATCATCATTAATGAAGTAGGACTCATCAATACTTCAGTTCCTGCCATGGCAATGACTGATGCTGCTGATGCTGCAAGCCCATCAATCTTAATGGTCACATTTCCCTTGTGCTCCAAAAGCATGGTGTAAATTCTCGATGCAGCTATACAATCTCCACCAGGGGAGTTGATCCACACAGTTATATCTCCACTTTTGTTTTTTAATTCTTCAAAAAAGAGCCTTGGAGTGATTTCATCATCAAACCAAGACTCTTCTGCAATAACTCCATCTATATAAAGTTCATTTGAATCCTTATTCCAATTCCAAAATATTTTATTGTTCTTCATTAGGATTTATTTCTTCTCCTTTCTGCTGATAAAAACTACCAGCTTTATCAAGTGGTAGCATATTTCCATTTACAAGATATAGGTCTCCACCTTCTTCAGCTGATATCCTATCTAGGTTTTCTAATTCTCTTATGTCATTTGCACTCATCCACCCATTCTGTCTTCCTACAGCATATCCATTCATTCTTGATTCATAGTCTCCTCTTAGAAGTCCGTCAAGGTTGAATTTAATAAAGTAGGATTCCTTTTCTTTCTTTGTTAGTAGTGCTCTTTCTAAGGATTGCTCCCAACGAACAATCCAAGGATCAAGAGTGTATTTAACAAATTCAAGTGACTGTTGTTCTATATTTGAAAATGACGACTTCTCCAAGTCGCCAATCATATGAGGTGGTATTCTGAATATTCTTGCTATCTCATTTAACTGAAACTTTCTTGTTTCCAAAAATTGGGCCTCACTTGGTGCTATGGCTATGGGTTGGTATTTCATCCCTTCTTCAAGTACAGCCACTTTGTTGGCGTTCTTAGGCCCCTGAAAGGCTGCATTCCATGACGCTCTAACTCTTTCTGGATCTTTAATAACTCCTGGATGCTCTAAAACCCCACCTGGTTGTGCTCCATTTTGAAAGAATGATGCACCATAATCTTCACAAGCCATAGCCATTCCAATTGCATTTTTAGCCATGGTGATTGGCGAGTATCCTATGAGTCCATCAAAACCAAGTCCTGGTATGTGAAGAACATCTTCTTTTAAAAGATAAACTTCTTCTGATTTGTGATTGTATTTATAGAAGATTTCTCCATCTTCACTTCTCATAACAGTCATCTTGTTTGGCATTAATGGATAAAGTTCAATGACCTCATTTCTTCCATTACGAATAATCTGAGCATAGGCATTACCCCACAATAAAAGGTGGGTCATTAGTGTTTCTCTAAAAACAAATGAAGTCATTTCAGTATTTGGTTCATCGTGCAAAAGAAAATATATGGCGTGATCTTTAGCTTTTTCTTTTGAGTTTGAATCCCCTCTTTTATATAGATGAAGTGGAAGTCCTGCTAAGGTTTCAGCAAGAACTCTCACACATGAATAAACTGCCGTCATTTGCATGGCAGTAAATTCGTTGACATTCCTTCCTGCTGTTGTTCTCCCAAATAAAAAAGACGATGAAGATATCCTCTCCCCGTCTTTAGGTTTGTCTCTCGACTTGAATATTAAGTTTAAAATGTTTATATTACCACCTCCTAAAATTTTAATCATTTGTGATATAATGTTAATATATTTACTGGAAGGACAAACTATGAACATATATATCGACGAATCAGGAACAATTAATAATCAACTTAAAAATGAATACTTCATTATCACGTTAATTATTCCAGATAATTCTAATGCTTTAAAAAGATCCTATAAACGTTTTGTAGCATCTAATCTTGAAGAGCTTAAAAGAATAGACAATAGGCAAAAAATGTTTTTAAATGGAACATTTCATGAGTTAAAAGGTTCTGCTTTTGATAGACCCATGAAACAAAAATTTATAAACTTCTTTGCCAGAAAAAGCAACTTCAGTCTTTTCTATTTAAAAGTTGACAATTCAAGACTCAAAGATACTTTTTGTTCAAATACATCTAGAGTTTTCAATTACCTATTAAAAATATCACTGGACTACTTCATAAGAAATAATTACATACCAAGTGAGAATCATCTTTTACAACTTGATGAAAGAAATGAAAGAACCGAATCGAGATTCTTTCTTGAGGACTATTTAAACACTGAACTTTGCATAACTGGGATTAATCAAGGAAATTTTGTGGTTTCATATTTTGACTCTGCCAATAACTCAAATATTCAAATCGCTGATGTTTTCTCAAATATCTTGTATTCTCATCTTAAAACAGGTAATTACGCAGATGAGTTTAAAACTTTAAGAGACAATGGTATCTTAAAATATATTTTTGAATTTCCCCTATAAAACTTGACTTTTTTCTATTTTTAAAGTATCATGATTATACCAACAGTAAGTCTTATTCAAGTGCCATTATCTAGGTAAGCGATATGTGTTATCGTCACTCATAAGCAATTGGTATACATATTCTAGCCACCTATATGGTGGCTTTTTTCGTGCATTTTTACTTAACTCTAAATCTCGCCACTTTTCTAAATTTGGCTATGATAAATCAAAAATAGAGAGATTAAAAAATAATCAATCCCCTATCATCATAAACCGACTCACTAGTATCATTGCCACACCTTATAGCCCTATCAAGAGCCATGATTGTAGCAATAACCCCATCTATCTTTTCTGTAGATTTTTCTTTATCTGCCTTAATGTTTCCAGCGGGATCTGTTCGAATAAAGATATTATCCATCATCCACCTTAGAACTGGATGACCTCCATGGGCTATTTTTCTTTCGAGAGTTAGTTTCATTAATTCTTTTGTTGGTGGAGACATGTCTTTAAATCCTTGACCAAAAGGAACAACTGTGAAACCCATTCCTTCTAAGTTTTGTACCATCTGAACTGCTCCCCATCTGTCAAAGGCAATTTCTCGGATGTTATATATATCACCTAAATCTTCTATAAATTTTTCAATAAAACCATAATGAACTACATTGCCTTCTGTTGTCTGAATATAGCCTTGCTTATGCCATAGGTCATAATTTACATGGTCTCTTTTTACTCTTAGGTCGAGATTATCTTCTGGCAACCAAAAGTAAGGAAGTATTTGATATTTATCATCTTCATCTATTGGAGGAAAGACTAAAACAAAGGCTGTAATATCTGTTGTAGATGAAAGGTCAAGACCTCCATAACAAACTCTGCCTTTTAGTTCTTCTTCATTAACAGCAAAATTACATAGGTCCCATTTTTCCATAGGCATCCATCTAATTGCTTGTTTGACCCACTGATTTAATCTTAACTGTCTGAAAGCATTTTCTTCAGTTGGGTTTTGCTTAGCCGATTCACAGGCTTGTCTTACTTTTTCTATAGGAACTGTAATTCCAAGAGACGGATTTGCTTTATGCCATACTTTTTCATCTGTCCAATCGTCTTCTCTATCTGCTCCATAGATTACAGGATAGAAAGTTGGATCAGTTTTTCTCCCTTCAAGTATGTCCACTGCCTTTTGATGCGTCTCATAACAGATTGATTTGGTATCTGTTCCTGCAGTTGTTATAAGAAAATATAAAGGTTGAGTTCTTGCATCTCCTGAACCTTTTGTCATAACATCAAATAATTTTCTGTTGGGTTGAGTATGAAGTTCGTCAAAGACAACACCATGAATATTAAATCCGTGTTTGGAATAAGCCTCTGCAGATAAGACTTGGTAGAAAGAATTAGTCGGCTTATAAATCATTCTCTTTTGAGATGCTAGTATCTTTACTCTTTTAGAAAGGGCTGGACTCATTCTTACCATATCAGCTGCAACATCAAAAACTATAGTTGCTTGTTGTCTATCGGCTGCGCATCCATAAACTTCTGCTCTTTCTTCTCCATCACCACAAGTGAGAAGAAGTGCTACAGCAGCTGCAAGTTCAGATTTTCCCATCTTCTTTGGTATTTCAATATATGCTGTATTAAATTGTCGATATCCTGTATCTTTTACAATGCCAAATAAGTCTCTTATGATTTCTTCTTGCCAATCAATAAGCTTGAAGTCTTTACCTGCCCATCTACCTTTTGTGTGTTTTAGACATTCTATAAAGGTGACAGCATAGTCTGCTTTGTTTTTATCATAGTGAGATGTAGGTAGCATAAATTTTGTTGGTTTATATTTCATTTAACCTCCTTTCTTTAAAAATGGGCATAAAAAATAGCCACCTTATTGTGACTTCTACTACGACAAATAGAGCCTAAACCCTATTTGGATTTTTATTTTATCTTTGTCTTGCTATGTTTAATTCTTTGTATGCTTTCTTAAGTTCTCTTTCTAGTGTTTCTGATTCACAAAATAATTCAAATTCTTCTTCGTTTAGGTTTCCTTGTGACTCTTTCCAAAGTTCTTCATGAACTTGGTCTGCACATTTCTTTGCCGTTCCTGCTATGTCTAAAAGGTTAATAGCTGCTCCAATCTTGCCTTCTTTTGATTTTTTTATTGAGTTTTCTGCGTATCTTTTGTAAGCTTTAACTTCTGCTTCTAATCTTTCTAAAAGGTCTTTTTTCATGGTAATGCTCTCCTTTTCTTTTGTTGTACACATATTCCCGTATAGAAGAGTATTAGTCAAGTCTTTTATGCCTATAAATCGGCTATTTTTCAATCTTTTTAAAGATTATCTATAAAGTCGTCAAACCACTTTGCTCCAATCTCAAGCCTTATCATTGGAAGTCTTCCAAGCTTATTGTATTTTAAACTTACTATTCTTAAATCTTCAGGAAGGTTAGTTTCGTAAAATTCGTTAATTGTTTTTCCCATTGTGATGTAAATAGTGTCATCTTCAAGGTAGTCTTTTAAATAATCTTGGAAAGCTAAGTCTCCATTTTCTCCTTCATAAAGTCCAAGCATTGTAATTGCTGAAGAGCCGATTAACTCATTTAAATCTTCCTGTGTTTTCATGTATTTGTATGCCATATTTTTCTCCTTATCTTTTTTTGTATGTACATATAACCGTACTGTCAAAAATAAGTCAAGTTAATTAAGGGATATAATGGCTATATTTCAACCTTTACTCGATATTTTTCCTATTCTATCCACTCTGAAAATTACATTTAATGTTGAGCCATTATCCCATTTTACTAGGATTGATCCAATGGCATCCACCCCATAAACTGTGCCTAAAGTTCCAGCTGGAGGTGCTTGGTCATCTTCCATTTGGATTAGTTTTACTCTTGTACCTACAGGATAAGTTTCTTTTAATTTTTGTATAATTTCCCTTGAAATCATCTAATCACCTCATAAACATACATCACTCAAATACTGATTTATATCAAGTCAGATTAATAACATCTTTATACTTATACTCTTTGCCATCCCTTAATAAGTTTATCTCCTCATCACTACCTACTAAATTCAAATATCTTTTAACTGCTACATCAACAAATTTTGGCTCTATCTCTATTCCATAGCAGATTCGATTAAGTTCTTCACAGGCAATCAGAGTCGATGCACTTCCTAAAAATCCATCAAGGACTAAGCCATTCGTTTGTGTAGATTGTTTAATTAGGTAGGCAATGAGAGGTACTGGTTTTGATGATGGATGACCACATCCTTCTTTTTCTGAATCTTTAATTCCATCGAATTCAAAGACTGCTGTTTGTTTTTGATCTCCATACCAGTTATGCTTTCCATCTTTTCTCCAACCAAAAATAATAGGCTCCATATTAAATTTCCAATCTGTCCTCATAAAAGGAGCTCTAGGCTTTTTCCAAATAAGTCCTGCACCAACTTTAAAACCTGCATCTTCAAAGGCATCATAGAATACTCTCGCTTTCATTGTTGCATAGAATTCATAAATAGATGCATCTTTGGCCATTGCCTCTTTAAAATTTGTGAAGACCTTCATTAAAAATTCATAGGCTTCCTCATCATTAAGATTGTCATTTTTGATTGTTCCCGATTTGTTTTTCAAATCTACAAAATAGGGTGCATCGGTACAGACCAGATTAACCTTTGTATCATTTAATAACTTTTCAAAAGTCTCCCATTGAGTAGAATCACCGCAAATAACTTTATGACTACCTAAAGTCCAAATATCTCCAGTCTTTGAAAAAGTAGGCTTTTTTAGTTCTTCTTCAACATCAAAGTCATCTTCTTCAGCCTCTACACCAAGGTCAAAAATATTAGATAGTTCATCTGGTGAAAACCCAGTAAGTTCTACATTAAAACCATAATCTTCCAGGGACTCAATTTCTACTCTTAGTAGTTCTTCATCCCAACCAGCATCAAGAGCCATTCTGTTATCAGCTAAGATATAGGCTTTCTTCTGTGCCTCATTTAGATGGTCTGCAAAGACACAAGGTACTTCTTTTATCCCTTCTTCCTTTGCTGCCATAATTCTTCCATGCCCAGCAATAACTCCATAGTCTTTATCAATAATAACTGGATTGATGAAACCAAACTCTCTAATTGATGATCGTAGTTTATTAATCTGGTCTTGTGAGTGAGTTCTTGCATTATTTACATAGGGAACAAGTTTTTCGATATCCACTAATTTCATTTCTTTTGTTGTAATCATATTAGCCCCCACTTTGCAAATTCTTCAAAACCACCAATAGAGTTAATGTAGTTTCTAGCAATTTCTACAATTTCTGAATATGGTCTACCATCAACAGTTTCATCCCCGATTGCACAGGATAATTCAATCTCTCTTTTTTCTTCTTGTGCCTTTAGGTGGGCATAAATATTAATTGATACATCAGCCTTGGATAGGTCTTTACCATGAAGACCCCCACCAGTTACTGCTCTTCCCATATCAGAACCGAGTTTTCTATTAGTTGCTCCTGTATCGACATTAAACCCTCCAGTCCAATCTCCTAATGGATTTACAATTGCTCTTGGATAAATCGATTTTAAAATTTTTGTAGATACATTTGATTGGCAAATAATAAGTTTATCCCCATCAAGAATGTATTTCCCATCGTAGGGATAATTAGAATAGATTTCACGAGCAATTAAAGATAGTTTCTTTTCTTCGTCTGAAGTAGGTACTCCCTTAAAGATTCCATTATCACCACATCTTATCTTTTCTTTTTGATTATTTAATAGATGAATATCCTGTTCTACGATTTTAGTATCTACTACGACATCTCCAGCTATCCTCTTAATTGCTGTTTCAATTTCTTTTTTATTTAGATTGCAGTCCGTTTCAATAATCACATGACAGTCTCCATGCCCCAGTAAAACTTCAACTGCTATTTTAGGATTATCTTTTTCTTTATATGCTAAATCTACAATTGCACCAGCAATACAATCTGCGATTTTATCTGGATGCTTTGGATTTACTTTTTCAAACATTTTCTACCTCCTCTGTCTTAGTAATTTTTCCATCATATCTTCTCCGTAGTCTTCATAAACTTCAGTGCAGTTTTCTTTAACTATGTCATAAATCTCGTACCATAAAAGATTAGCTGTCTTTTGAAACTGACTAGACATCTGTACGAATGGAGATGCAATAACTCCACCAGTAGTAGGATGCTTTCCTAATAGTCCAAATTGACTTATTGCTTCTTCACATTGAATATATCTTGCAAAAGCCTGAGAGTAGGATTCTAATAATCTTGGATTTACCAAATTCTCACAGTTTCTCTGTTTTAACCATCCCCAAGTCTCTTTGTATATTTCATCAGCACCAAGTGGTATACCATTCTTTTGTTTTGCAGATAGATAGTCACTAGGTGTTGGCATATCAGTTCCATCAAGAACTGCTCCGTCTGGTAAGTCAACTGCGTCTATTTCTTCTGGAGTGAATGTTGGAATATCATTCATTAGTATCTCTACTTTTTTACCTTTTTCTATTTTTTCAGCAGCAGGCTGTGGTTTACCTCCTGCTTTTACTCTTCTTCCACCTCTGTATGTTCCGTCTTTAGCGATAGTATCACCTCCTAATTTATCATCTTCTTTAATAGGGCCTTTGAACCCGTTTTTTTGTGCGTGAGAGGGCGGCACCGTTGGTAGGGAAGTCAGTCGTAGAGATTAAGACTCCCCCTCCCCACGTAAACTATCCTCCAAACCTATCTCCGCTCTTTGCATGAATCTTTGAGTGACAAGATTTACAAAGACTCATAAGATTGTCTTCGTCATTAGTTCCACCACGAGAAAGAGGAAGTATGTGATGTACTTCCTCTACCTTTGTCATTTTATTTTCTTTTAAACACATCTCACAAAGTGGATGCTCTGCTACATATCTTTTTCGTATAAGTCTCCATGCTTTTCCATAACGCTTATGAGTTTTAGGATCTCTTTTATATTTTTCATAGTTTCTGTTGTATTCTATCTCATGTTTCTTGCAGAATCGTCCATCAACTAATTCAGGACAACCTGGATGTGAACATGGTCTCTTAGGTTTTCTCGGCACTTTATCACTCCATAAAGAAAGCCCTGAAGATTAAATCTCCAAGGCTCTTTTAATTATTCTTTTGCTATTTTAATAATACTACAACTCCATAGTGACATTCTATGACATTTCATGACAGGATTTGATTAGCTTTGAAGTTTCTTTTAACCCCAGATTGTGAAGTCTATGAATATGTCTAATATCATAATTCATATCAACTGCTATCTTCTCCCAAGTCTCAAAGCAAAGATATCTTTTTTCAAGAATGACTTGAAGTTCCTTGTTTTGAATTTGTTTAATTGTTCCAACCATCTCTGCTTTCAAATCTACAAGTTTATCTATATCCCTATTAATCTCTTCTTGAAGATCTACAATCTTAACAATAGTATCTTCAAGTTTAGATGTTCCTCTACTAGGACTCTTGGGCATATCTGATAAGGTCGATGTAGCTTTTGTAGCTAAGGCATTTAAACTTTCAACTTGCTCTAGCTTACTGTTAATTCTCTTGTCTAAATAAAAAGCTTGCTTTAAATATTCTTTTGCGTTCATTTCTTACCTCCATAAGTTTTGAGGTAAGTTCTCTATAGAACCTCTACTCATTTTAAATTTGCTTTTACTGCATCAATGAGTGCAGCTTGTGTTTTATTCTTATTTTCTAATGCTTTCATTACATCTTCATCAATGGTTTCCTTTGCTAGGATATGATGAATCACAACTGTTTCTTTCTGCCCTTGCCTATAAAGTCTGGCATTAGTTTGCTCATAAAGTTCTAAAGACCAAGTAAGAGAAAACCAAATAAGTGTTGAACCCCCAGCTTGTAAGTTAAGTCCATGACCAGCAGATGCTGGATGGATAATGGCAACTGGAATCTTACCTTGATTCCATTCTTTAAAGTCCTCACTTGTCTTAAGTTCTCTTACATCAAACTTGTCTTTTATTCTTTTTAAATCTGACTTATACCAATAAGCTATCAGAACAGGTTTACCATTTGCACCCTCTATTAAATCTTCCAAGGCATCAAGTTTTCTGTCGTGAATATGAATCATATTTTTATCTTCATCATAAACAGAACCTGATGCCATTTGCATTAATTTATTAGAAAGGGCTGCAGCATTAACTGCATCTATATCTTTATCCTTAATACTAACGACCAAGTCTTTTTTTAAGGTCTCGTAGATTTCTCTTTCTTTATCTGATAGATTTACAAAGAATTCATTGTTTATCTTCTTTGGCATTTTTAGATAGTCTTCAGCTTTCATAGAAACTGTGATATCTGATATCTTTTCATAGATTGCATCTTCAGCAAAAGGAAGTGGCTTATAGGAATAAATGATTGGTCCGTTTCTCTTATCTGGTTTGAAGTAGATTTCCCTGTACTGACCAATAAATCTTCCAAGTCTTTGACCCATATCAAGCAGTCTAAACTCAGCCCATAAATCCATTAGTCCGTTAGATGATGGAGTTCCAGTAAGACCAACTATTCTTTTTACCTTTGGTCTAACTTTCATCAAAGCTTTAAACCTCTTTGACCTATGAGATTTAAAGGATGATAGTTCATCAATTACGATCATGTCGTAGTTAAAGGGTATTTCACTCTTATTTATTAGCCAATCTACATTTTCCCTATTGATCAGATAAATGTCCGCTTGTTTATTTAATTCTTTTATTCTTTCTTTTTCACTACCTATGGCCACTGAATATTTTAAGATATCAAGGTGAGACCATTTTTCTATTTCTTCCTTCCAAGTATCCCTAGCAACCCTTAGTGGTGCTATGATTAGAACTTTAGAAATTTCAAAAGAATCAAAGAGTAAATCTTTTATAGCCGTTAGGCTTATAACCGTCTTGCCGAGTCCCATGTCCAGTAGAAGTGCAGATTCTTTATTTTCTTTTATAAATTCAGTAGCATATTTTTGATATTTATGTGGAGTGTATTTCAATTAGTCACCTCCAATCCTCTTTATTATTTCATCAATGTTTTCTTTTGAGTCAAGAACATAAACTTTAAAACCTAAGTTCTTAAATTGCCTTATTCTCTTTTTCTGGATTGGTCTAGGTTCACCTCCAGGTCTTTTTGTTTCAACAAATCCTATCTTTCCTTTAGGTAGAAGTATTATCCTATCTGGTATTCCCGTCATTGAAGGAGATGTAAATTTAAGACAAAAGCCTCCATGAAGTTTTACCTTGTCAACTAAGGCTTTTTCTATTTCGTTTTCTAGCATTGATATTTCAACCTTTCTAGTGATTGTGTGAAGGTCTCGAAGGTCTCTTCTATAACCTTTATATATATACTAATTTTAATTTTATTACTATATAAAAGTTATATATATGACCTTCGAGACTTGCACAATGGCTAAATTTACACAAAGTCACTTTTTAATTTTAGTCCTTGAATCTTAATCCCGTCTCGTAGTTTCACCCTATTAAATCCATTAGATGAAATAGCAGAATAAAAATCAGTTGTAGATCTTACATATTCTCCAGTTCTTAAACAATAGGCTCTATATTCTTGATAGACTTCTCCAGACTTCTCTTCAAATGATGAATCAATCTCACAACACTCACTTAAGAAATGCTTGAACCAGTTATTTGATTCCTTATATTCATTGATGGCATCAGCCACTTTTTTAGGTAAGCTGAATTTAAAATCTTCATCAATAGCCTTTTTAGCGCCTTCGATTAACCACTTGAGAACTGCTCCCCCAGCCTTATCTACTAAATAATCAGTATAGTTTTTAATATCACTAGAACCCTCTATCTTTGCCTCAAAAGGAATTACAATAAGTCTCCTCCAAGTTCCTTCATCTAAAGCACCCACCTTTGGTAGGTGGTTAGTATATAGGACAAGGGTATGAGAAGGTATGAATTTAAATGGATCTCGATATTTTTTCTCTGCTACAATTTCATCTGTAGAACAAAGCTGTTTTACATTTGAAGTATTTAGCCTTAATCCTTCTTGAAGTTCAGCTGCAATTAAAAGTCTTTTACCTCTTGTTTCAGCAAGTTCTGGCTTAGCATTTCTTTTAGAATTTACTGTAAGAATATCTGCTGAGATTGACCCACTATATAGATTTAGAACTCTTGAGATAGTATTCCAAAAAGTAGACTTACCATTTCTACCATCGCCATAGGCTATAATTAGAGCCTCGATATAGACCTTTCCGATTAGAGAAATCCCTGCAACTTTCTGCACATATTCTATAAGTTCACTATCTTTTACAAAAAAAGTGTCTAGGGCATCAAGCCATATATCCATATTTTCATTACTAGGGTCTACAGAGGTTTCTTTGGTTATATAGTCATCTGCCTTATGGTCTCTGCATTCTCCAGTTTTCAAATTTACTGTAAATGACGGAGTGTTTAACAAGAATTCGTCTGTATCAAGTTCTCTTTGGTCTATTTCAAGCATGGGTTTTGATTCTTTTAAAGTTGCATGGATGGCTCTGGTGTCTCCTCGTTTTACAGCATATTTCTTATATGCTTCTAAGAATATGAGCTTATAGTATAGAGATTTCTGATTGTCATTAAAGGATGCCAAGGCTTTTTTCTCACTCATAGAAGACATTGCTTCTCTAACACCTGATTTCTTTATTTCTTCTTCCATTTTTAGAAACTCATTGTCTATTTCTTCTAGTTGTTTTAACACTAAATCTTGAGAATATCCTTGTGCTTTTAGTTCAGATTCCTCCCAATAAGAGTTGTTATAAACAAGAAAGCCTGTAGAAGGAGAAAATCGAATTCTGTCTTGGTATTCTCTAACAAAAACTTCTGCTTGCCCAATATCTGATAATTCAGAAGGCCTTAAATTTATGCCTTCAGTATATTCTTCAGGTGGAACATAATCTTCACTTGCCGCCACCTTTTTATAGAATTTGCAAGCAGACCTCCATATTTGTTCTAGTTCATCATCTGGAAGTGGTGGTGAGCAAAGACTAGCTTTTTTATCGAATAGTTCTCTCGCCTCATCTGTATTTCCATATCGAATTAGAACCCTACCTGCAAAATGGTTCATAGTTGAGTTTCTAGAGCCTTGCTGAATCAAGTCTTGAGAGTTGTCAAAATCCTCAAAGTCATCTTTTAGAATATCAGTTATATATTTCCTTCCCCTAACTATTTCAACAGCAGGATTCTTAACTCCAAAGAAAAATCTCGCCCCATCTAGAGCATTACCATCAAAGAAAGTATAAGTCTCTGCCAAGCTTTCTTTTATACCTACATATTCATCTAAATTTGTGACCTTAGGAATTGGAAAATATATGTGCATCCTCGGTCTTGCAGCTTTCCCATTTTTTTCTTTTCTATGGTTTCTGCTGTAAACTATGGCAAATTTAACTCCGTCAAATATTCTCTTTAAATCATTAGCCGAAATCCAATCATCTGGATTTTCTGAATGGTCGTTGTCAATATCCATGGGAATGCATTCTGACTCTATAAAATTATCATTGGACCTGTAGGAGTTTTTATACTTAGCCATTACATGGTCAAAACTTGCAGCTTTCTCAAAAGACCTTACATCAACTGCATTAACCTCATTTGGATAAATACAGTTTGACTCCACTCCTATTAAATTTGAGGTATATATTTTCAATTAGGATACCTCCTTTATATAGCGAATCTTCATTTTTCTCTTCTCAGCAATCTTTATTTCTTCTGACATTCCAGTGCTTATATAGTCACCAAAGACCCAGACTTCTTCACATTTTCCTAAAAGAACATAATTAAAATGCATGGCAAGTTTTCTCTCACTTTCATCACTCATAAATTGAGGAAATAAAAGATGTGGTGCTATGGGTATATTTCCTTTATCCAAAGCATAGCGAGAATAAGTTCTTGCCTTAATTACATTATTTTCAACATCTCCAGAAAATGAACTGCAGATATATACCAAGGGATAGTATCTCTTCTCTGCATTTTTAATTGCTTGATAAGGAGTGGGATTCTTGCACCCACTCCCGTTGTATAATTCTTTATTCATTAGGCTGCCTCCTTAATTTCAATTAAAGGAACATAACCTTCTGATTTTAAAAGATTGTAAATAAACAGTCTGCCTTTTTGAGTCCAGTAAGTGTGAATTTTTGTACCAATCTCTCCATTTTCTTTATTGAATGGATAAGTTTTTGTACAAGTATATCCTTCTTCAGCATAATCTTGATATAAAAGCCAAATATTGCCTTGCTTGAACTGAACCCCCAACTCATGAAGTTTCTTATTCATTTTTCTGGCAGACCAACCATAGTCTTTGGCAATTACTGTTATTGCTACAGCCTCTTTACAGGATAAGACAATATCGTAATAGGACGCCTTTGGTTTCATCTCTAAATTCTGTTGCTTTAGAATTAGCTTTTCTTGCCTTTCTCTTTTTAATTCTTCAAGTACTAAGATGAATAGATCTGGGTTGTCTAAAAGTTCATCTGTAGCATACATCCCATGTCCTCTAATACTTGGTAAAACTTCGCTTGTAACCCATCTTTTAAATTTTTTCGCTTGAGGTAATTTGCTAGATAGAATTAGACTATATAGACCAGATTCATTTATAACAGCTGTTTTAGTTTGTCCTTTAGGCACATTCCCATTTTGGGAATCTGCTAAGTCTAACATTATAAATTGTTTATCCTCTGTCTCAACATGATTTATAACTGCTTTGCTTGAGTTACTGTAACCAAGATTTTCAGCTATATCTTTACCTACAAACCATGGCTCTCCATTCATTACCATTGTTCTTATATCTTTAAATTCGCTATTTCTAAAAATTTCTATGTTCATAAATACCTCCTTAGTCTTTCTTATAAAATTCACTTTCAAATCCATCTGCATCGAGAATAAGTCCAGGTGCCCAGCTAGGAACTATGGACATGATTTCATTTATTTCTTCTATGCTTGATGAATCACTTTCTATTACAACTTCGTCATGGATATGCATGACGATATTAAATTCTTTTTTCTCAAGTCTCATCATAGTCTCAGCTAAAATATCTCTTGCGATGGCTTGAACTATGTTTTCTACAAATTTTCCACCATAGGATTCAATCTTGTCCCACTTGTTTCCTACTACGATTCCCTCATAGACAATTGATTCTCCACCAAATCGATTCATCCCGATTTTTGCTTTTGGATAAGCAAGTCTTCTTTTTGAAGGAAGTTCTATAAAAAGAATGCCTTTTTCATAGCTAATAACTAGGTTCTTGTATTCTTCTTTACTTCTAGTCTTTACAACTCTTTTTACGACAGAATCTATATCCCACCACAAGCTTACGATGTTAGGATTAGCCTCTCTCCAAGAATCGACTATTGATTGAAGTTCATCTTCAGATAAACCCATCTCAATTCCACCCATTGCTTTAAGAGCTCCCAATGCCCCTTGATAACCGCAGGCTAACGTCGCTATCTTTCCTTTTTGTCTAAGATGACCATTTACTCCATGCTTTTCAACTGGCACTCCAAACATCCTCGATGCTGTTCTGCAATAGATATCTTCTCCATTTTCAAAGGCATCCAGTACCCATTTTTCTCCTGCAAGCCATGCAAGGACACGGGCCTCTATTGCTGAAAAGTCAGAAATAATAAACCTGGTGCCTTCTTTTGCTATAAAGGCTGTCCTTATTAGTTGGGATAAAATATCAGAAGGAGATTCATAGAGAATTTCCATAGTTTCGAAATCTCTATTTTTTACAAGACTCCTTGCTAGTTCTAAATCTTTTAGATTGTTTCTTCTTAAGTTCTGAACTTGAATAAGCCTTCCTGAATACCTTCCAGTTCTATTTGCTCCATAAAATTGGATCAGACCTCTTACTCGATTGTCTATTCCTTTTACATTTTTCATAGCATCATATTTTCTAACTGAAGACTTAGATAATTCTTGTCTAAGTTCCAAGACTTCTTTAATATCACCTTCAGCGTTTTTAAGAGCAGACTCTACATCCTTTTTAGCTAAGGAATCTATCTCTAAACCTTTCTTATTTAACCATTCTTTAAGCTGTAAGGGAGAGTTTGGATTCTCAAGACCAGTTAATCCTATGGCTCTGTCCATATTTTCTTCTCGTAAAATTTCATCAAATTTAATAGCCGAATCAACTAAAATTTCATCAATTAAAATTCCTCTGTCGTTAATATTTTGGTCTATCCAGTAGTTTTCCCATTCTGATTGAGGAATAGGAAATGCTGATAGCTTTTTCTTAATAGCCATTTCTGTTTCCACATCTCTTTGGTTATATTCCTTAAAGGTAGACCACTTTTCTAAATCATGATGTGGTAAATTTCTTGTCCTCATACCATTGGTCTTAGTAGGTTTACATGGAATAGAAAAATATCTTATAAGAGCCTTGCCTTCATTCATCTTTTGCTTATCTAGTTTTAAAACCTCTCCGACTTTTTCAAGCGATAGAGGTAACCCTAGATAGGCTGACCAAATCATGGTGCAGTACCAGCCTTTTGGATTTAGCCTCTTACCTAAAAACCTAGATAGACACACCCTTTCAAAGTTTGCATTAAAGGCCCACTTTTCTATACTTTTATCACTAAGTGCTGATAATATTTCTTTAGGAATAATCTCTCCACTTGCTAAATCAATAACTTGTACTTTCTCATCATTTAATGAATATGCAAAGAGGAGGATTTCAAAATCCTCACTCTCGGCATATTTATATACACCACTTTTACCTAAATCAACTGAAGAATAGGTTTCAAGGTCTATTGATATTCTCTTCATAGTTATCACTTAATTCTTCTAATAGCCTTTTGCATTCCTTAACTTCACGTTTAATATCTTCTATACCAAATTGAATTTTTCTATATATTTCTCTAATTCTTGTGTTTGATTCTTTTAACTCAGCTTGAACATAACCAAACTTGTACCAAACAAATGCCCAAATTCCTAATATAGACGCTGTTATAAAATATTCCATTTCTACCTCCTATGCTAAGAAATCTTCGTCATCATCGTCCATAGCATCGAAGTCATCTGCTGCGTTAGACCTATTTCCTAGAGGTTGACCATCTCTTAGTTTTTGAATATTCCCTAGCCCAACCGCTACGCCTTTATTGCCATTTACATTGTAAGCATAGAAATTAAGAGATACTCTTGCATAAACTCCTGAGTAAACTTCACTTCTATCAAGAATAGGTTCTACGTTTCTATCTACAATTTGAGGTGCTGTCATAGAGTTAGCATTTAAGAAGTATGCATCAGCATATGCCTCATCATCTTTTTCTGTGTCACCATCTCTTAATGGAAGTTTGATAGCTTTCTTATTAGGTTTTTTTCCATTGAATTTAGAAAGTCCTTCATCAATGGCAGCATCTACTGCCTTTTCAATCTTCTCAATTGTCTTTTGGTCGCTCTTTGGGATAATGACAGATACTGAGTACCTTTCTTTACCACCATTGATTGACTTTGGTTCCCATACATTTGCATAGCTTAATCTAACTTCACCTGTAATTACTTTTGTTTTATTCATATTTGACATATTATTTACCTCCGAATTCTTCTTTAACATTGTCAAATTTTACTTCTTCTCGTGTGTCTCTAATGCTAACTAGGGTTAACTTTCCTTTTGGTTTTTCTAATAAGTCGCTGATATTTTCATCAAAGACTTTCTTACCTAGTAACTTAGTCATAGCTGTGATGCCAAGTAACTTTTCTTCAAAGGGATTGAATCCCAGTTCTTTTACTTTTTTTACGACTTCATCTTCATCTACGTATTTTCTATTTGACCTACCTTCGACAAGTTTTAGGCCCTTCCACCTATGGCCCTTCATTGCTCTTTCTAAAGCATAGGTTTTGATATCTTTGACCCATTGTTCCAGTTCGTCTAGTTTTGGTAGAATCTCTTCAATTTCATCATCCGATAGTTCTGGTGGTAGGGTAAATTCTTCTTGTGCTAGTTTTAGATTTTCTTCTGCTCTTTTCCTGCATTTATTCTTCGCTTTACAGAATATGCACCATTCTCCACAATAGAATTCCCCTTCTCCTTTATATGCTTTCTCAGCAATCTCTCGTACGGATTCTCCCCACTCATAAAGTTCTATCTTATTGATTTCATAAGTTGATATATTACACCTTCTTGGTTGATAGATATGAAGAATTACTTTCTCAATATCATAAATTCCATCAAAGAGAATTAGAGCACCAAGACCATATAACATGAGTTGTGTGTTTTCTTTAGCATCTACTAAAACTCCCTGACCATACTTTAGATCTATTACATGAAGTTCTTTTCCTCCAACAACTACACAGTCAGCTGTACCAAAAGACTCCTTAACATATTCTGATAGGTCAAGTCTTTCTTCCACAAAGACGGCTGGGCTTTCGTACCTACTTATTACTTCAGTTACATATGAAGCATATCCCTCAGTTAGCTCATCCATTTCTTCATCATAAAAATCTAAATCCTCTGTCGGGTCTTTAGTATCTAAACCTAATAACTTCTTTAGTTTATATTCTGCTAAGGCATGAGCTGAGGTACCTTCAAGTGCATAAGGACTAACCTCATCTTCATATTTTTGAGAGAGCCTAACGCTTGGCGGACAGTGAATCCATCTATTAGAAGATGATGCTGATAAAATAGCGTGAGCGCCCATTACAACTTCTCCACATCTGCTACCAAGTCTTTATAGTTACTTGGATCAATCTCAGATAATTTTTTAGCCCCATACTTTTCTAAGAGTTCTCTTATCTTTGCTGTATGACCTAATCTTGATTTGTCGGCTAGTATCTTTCTAACATCTTCAATCTCATAAATCTTTTCGTTCTGATTTACTTTTTCTTCCTTTTTAGGAACTTCCTCATCACTTTCTAAAGCTGTGAGAAGGACACCTATACTAGATGCAAGATTCTCTGCATCTTCTTTGATTTCCATTAGTAGCTTTATTCTTGACACTTTTTTCTCCTTTCTCGATTTCTCTAACATCCACTGAATCAACTGTCATACCAGGGTCTAATAGATAAATTTGTCTGTAATCTCCAAACAAAAATTTTATTAATCTGTTTGGAATTTTCCCGACTGCACCTTTAAGGACATTTGTTTTTTGTCCTTTCTCATTTGTTACATTGATGATTATTTTGTGCCTCATGTTTGCCTCCTTTCTGAAAGGGTCATCTCCCTTACAAATCACAGGCAAAGAAAAAGGACGAGTTTTTAACCTCGTCCTAAAATATTTAAAAATTATTTTTGATTGTTTCTTTTGCCTTATCCAAATGTTTCTTAACCGCAGCTGAAGATATGTTCATTAAATCTGCAATTTCTGACTGCTTGTATCCGTCTACATACATCAACTTGATTACTAATCGCTGTTTATCCGTTAATAAAGAAAGTATATCTTCCATATGCTCCGACCATTCAAATTTTTCATTCAAGTATTTAGATTTAATAGTTGCTATTAATCTTTTATCTGGATCAATATCCCCATCGTTATCGAAATCAAGAGATAAATTATAGTTTCTTGGGAATCTTTCCTCTACTTCTCCTTTTAACAAATCCTCATTAGGTTCATATCCATGACTCTTTTTAAAGTCGCTTATAAATTCTTGTTTCCACGCATCTATTTCAGCTTTCTCTTCTTTAGTTCGTTCAGGTCTTAGATTCTTGTTGTTATAGTAAACTTCACTGTCGTCTAAAGCATGTAGTTTTTTAATGTCTACTTCTGTTATCCCATCTTTTCCTGGCTTTAATTCCACTTTTGTTTCATCTGCAAACCTATAAACATACGTGGTTCTTTCGTACGCTCTAGTCTTTCTAATTTTCAAAATACTCCTCGCTTTCTTGCCTGATAGCAAGGAGCGAGAAATACAAATTTTACCTACAGTTTATGGAGCATAGTTGTCTTTCACCTAAAAAAGGCTATAAGAAACTAGAGGTACTCCATATACTTCTTTCAATATTGATTGAAATTAGTTTATATGTGTATCTCACGCCCTTATAGCTAATCAGGGTTGATATAATTTGTAATAAAAAAAGCCTAATTCATCCGTTAAGATAAATTAGGCCGTCTTGCAGCTCTTAAAAATTTATGCTGATTTTTTGTAACTCTTTATGTCGTACTCTGTTTTATCTATTCTTTTAACTAAGGTGATACATCCACCTCTAGCTAGTTGAATACTTTGTCCGACTTCAAGTCTAACTTTAATTTCTTGTTTTTTATAGATATTTTGTAATATCCCAGTTTCTGCTTCAATTTTACAAATAAGTTTATTATTTGCATCTTTTACTTCTTGAATTTCTTTAATAGGCATCTTCCTTTCTTTATATTTTAGCTTGTGATAGAATAACTTCTTCCTTATTGTTGATTTAATGGAACGCTCAACTTAAAAAAATATAGAAGTTATCTCGTTCCATCTATTCAACATAAATTATACCACAAGTGTTGATTGCGTGCAACACTTGTGGTATAATTTTATTACAAGGAGGAAGTTTTATGAAAGATACTTTGGGAAAGGTTATATCCAATAGACGTGAAGAACTAGGAATCTCTCAGCGTGAATTGGCAAAAAAAGTAAAAATTAGTAATTCTACAGTTTCAAGAATTGAAAACGACGATAAGATAACTCCAGATAATAACACTCTTAAGGCTATATCTGAAGTTCTACAAGTCGACTATAACTATCTGCTTGCCTTAAATAAGCAAATAGATGATGAACCAGAAATTCGTATTATTCAAAGAGCAGCAAGAAACATGGATCAAGGAAAAAAAGAAGAGATGTTAAAGGTATTAAAGAAGCATTTTGAAGAAGAATTCGGCGATGCAAATGGAGATATATAATAGTGAGGTATGCTCCAGATTATAAGATTTCCCTAGAGAAATCATATGAATTATTGGAAGATGCCGAAATCTCTGAAATTCCTATTGATTTAAATAAAATTATTGATTGCTTTAGCAATGAAATCAGTGTAAAAACTTACTCTGAATATATGAATTATGCTAACTGTTCTTTACAAGATGTGATTGATTTTTTCGATAGTGATTTAGGCGCTTGTAGTTATAGACCCGATACAAATAAGTATATTATTTATTATAATGACATAGATAAAACTGATAACTGGATTAGATTTACTATCGCTCATGAACTAGGGCATATTTTTATTGGTCATCACCAAATGTATGGTGTTGATGTTCTATCCAGAAAAGGTGTTGATAAACATAAATATGAAGAACTTGAAAAAGAAGCAAATAATTTTGCTAGGAATCTATTATCACCTGCCCCTCTTGCTGAACAAGTTGTTGTGTTTGAAAAAAAGAAAAATCCTAGCACACTATCTGATTTATTTAGCATAACTGTCCCAGCCGCTGAGGTTAGATTACAATATATTTCAAGAGACTTAAGAGATTTTTCTAATTCTATGCTTTCTTTCTTTAAAAACACATTTAATCCTCTCAGTATATATTGTCCTGAATGTGGTGTTGAACACGAAAAAGGAACAGACTATTGTGCTAATTGTGGTTCTAAATCTTTAGCTTTTGGATTTAAATATAAGCGTTTATCTGATAGTAACAATTCTATTAAGTATAGTACTTGTATTATATGTGGCCATAATAACTTTAACCGTCATGCAAAATTTTGTCCTATATGCGGGGTTCCTATATATAACTCTTGTTCTGATAACAAGGATCATGATGTTAAATTAACTGATTATTACTGCTCAACATGTGGAAGTCCCACTACAATGAAAGATTATATTAAAGAGATTACAGAAAAAAGAGGTGAAAGAGATATGCTTTATGAAGATGGTGTAGAATTTGATGAATCAACAATGAAAGTAAAAATTTGTCCTAAATGTAGAAACGAAGAATTTAGTGATGATGCATTATTTTGCAAAATATGTGGGACGAACTTATATAATGATTGCGAAGGAATTCATACTCAGAATTTTAATGGCTTTGATGATATTGGTGAAATACATCATAACCCAAGTAATGCCAGATACTGCGAAACATGTGGGGCTAAAACAAGATTTTTTATAGATGGAATCTTATGCGACCACAGTGAATACAATAAAGATTTTACTGATGATTCTAATTCAGGATTTGATTTTCCAAGTGATGATCAGATTCCTTTCTAACTAAAAGAACTAGCCTATTTATTTTTGGCTAGCTCTTTTTTTAATATATTTTATATATCTATTCTGTTCACTCTCCCTATAAATATCTATTCTGTCTACACACCCCTACGATTTTTACTATTGATATGTTCCCACAAGGTGTTTTTCTAATTGAAAAATGGCTTTTAAGATTTCTTCTAAAATCCTAAAAGCCATTGATTTCAGCACTTTTATAGCTTGTTATTCTATTTCCTTGACATCAACGCTATAGTCTCCACATGCCTTGACCTAGGAAATTGATCGAAGGCTTGGTAGTTTTTTATTTTGTAGCCGTTTTCTATGAAAATTTCTAAATCTCTTACTTGGGTTTTGGGATTACATGAGATGTAGATAAATTCTTCTGGTTCTAAGTCCATTATTTTTTTGATTGCTTTTGGATTTATGCCTTCTCTTGGTGGGTCTAGAACTACTATTTCGTATTTTCCTTTTACTTGATCGATTTTTTCTAAAACATCTCCTGCAATGAAGTCTATATTTTCGATTTGGTTTTCTTTTGCATTGTCGAAGGCTTTTTCTACTGCTTCTTCTACAATTTCAATTCCCATTGCTTTGTTTGCGGCTTTTGCAAATAGTTGGGTTATGGTTCCTGTTCCTGAATATAGATCTAAGACGTTTTTATTTTTATCTAGGCTCGATAATTCTATGGCTTTTTGGTAAATTTTTTCTGCTGTATAAACATTTGGTTGGAAAAATGAAAATGGGGAAATTTGAAATTTCAAATCGTTCATTTTTTCTTCTATGTATTTTTTTCCAAATAAAAGCTCCATTGAATCTACTTTTACTGCATCTGATAAACTGTCGTTTATTACATGATAAATTGAAACAATTCTTCCCTTGGTTTTTGCATTTAAAAGACCATTGGCAAATAAATCTCTTCTCATTGGATCAAAGGACTTATCTGAACTTGTCACAAGTATTACCATTATTTCTCCAGTATGCATAGCTTTTCTTATTATTAAATTTCTTAGAAGGCCTGTGTGAGATTTTTTATGGTAAAAACTTGCATTTCTTTTTCGAAAATATTCTTGTACAAATTTTCTAATTGATTCAAAATCACTATCTACAATATTACACCCATCTGTATCGACAATTTCATAAAATCTATTTTGCCTATGAAGTCCCAAAACAAGTGGTCCGTCCTTATAGGAGTCCCCAAAGGTATATTCCATTTTATTTCTGTATTCTTTGATTTTGGGGCTTCTAACAATGGATAAATCTGAAATATCTATGTGAGAATTTTTCAAAAGTTTTTTTATCATGTTATGCTTTAATAAAAGTTCTGTTTCATATCCCATTTTTTGGTAAGAGCATCCACCACAAATTCCTGCATGAGAGCAAAATTCTTTGGAATTTTCTATTTTTGATTCTTCCAAAACTTCCATAAATTTTCCTTTTTTATTTTTTCCCCTGTTTTTAGTGATTTTTACCCTTACTTTTTGTCCCAAAACTCCGCCCTTAAATTGGACTGTTTTTTCTTCATCAATTTTTCCTATAGAAATATTTGGGTAAGACATATCAATTATTTCTACATCTTTTATCGCTTTTTCTCTCATCTATTCTCCTCTATTCCAAAATCTTTCAACCAAGATTTTTAATTCTTTCTTATCTTTTACTTCTCTTATATTTGACCAATGTCTTGGATATAGTCTTCTGTACTTATCCCACAAAAACCTATCATCAACCAAATAAATTATTCCCCTGTCCTTTTCACCTCTTATTAACCTTCCAGCTGCTTGGAAAATTTTATTAAGGCCCGGATAGGTGTAGGAATAATCAAAACCGTTGTGGGATATTTGATCAAAATGATTTTTTATAAGGTTTCTCTCATCACTTACTCCTGGCATTCCAACCGAAATCACCATTGAGCCAATTAGCCTATCTCCTTTTAGGTCGACTCCTTCAGAAAATATTCCACCCAAAACCAAAAATGCAGTCTTTTGACTTTCATAGGTAAAATTTTGCAAAAATTTGTGCCTTTCTATTGGGGTCATAGATCTTTCTTGAACTAAAATATCATCATTATAATTTTCCTTGTAATATTCATAAACATCCGTTAGATAGGAAAATGAAGGGAAAAATATAAAATAATTTCCCTTTTTTGCACTGATAAATTCGTGAATTAAATCTGCTATATCCATCAAATTATTATTCCTGTCCTTATATCTTGTAGAAATTGGGCTTGCCAAAAGAGCAAAATTTTTCTTATCAAAGGGCAAATCTAAATGAACTTTCAAACTATCACAAGCTCCAAGCATTTTTCTGTAAAAATTCATTGGAGATAGGGTTGCTGAAAAAAATATACTTGACCTTGCAAGTTTATACTTTTCTTTTAAAACTTTCGAAGGATCAATACACTTAATTTCATAAATTTTTTCCATAGAATTTTCATCATAGGTCAAGGTTTGATAAAATCCCTCCATAAAATTATCAGAAATTTTTAAATGATGGTTTATTTCAAAAAACATATCTTCTATTTTATCATAATCTGCTCTTTTTTTATCCTTGATCAAAACTTTTTCCAATTTTTTTGATAAAGTCATAAGTTTTTTGTCAAAATCATCATTATTATCAGTCGAATAATAAAATAATTTTTTCCCATAATTTTTATACATCTTTTCAAATTCATCCAAAATTGAGTCAATTGATTTAATGATTTTTAAGTCCTTTTTTAAATCCATGGAACTTCTTAATTCTTTAAAATTAGAATCAACAAAAGTGTGAGAAAACATACTTCTTGACCTTTCCAAAAGATTATGAGCCTCATCAATTAAAAACAAATACTCATCAACATTTTCATCAAAAAATCTTCTCAAATAAACATTTGGATCGAAAACATAATTATAATCGCAAATTATAAGGTCAGAATAAAGGGCTATGTCAAGCTCAAATTCAAGGGGACAAAGCCTGTGTTTTTCTGAATAGGAAGTGATGATATCATAGTCCATTATGTCTTCATTTTCCAAAATATCTTTTAAACCATCATTAACCCTATCAAAATGCCCCCTTGCAAAAGGACAATCCTCGGGATTGCAGGAAATTTCATCATTTAAGCAAATTTTCTCCTTGCTTGTAATTGAAACAGCCTTAATCGATAGATTTTTTTCTTTCAACAAATACAAGGATTTTAAGGCTTCTTTTGCAGTTGTATTTTTTGAAGTAAGGTAGAAAATTTTATCAGTCAAGCCTTCTCCCAAAGATTTTACTCCAGGAAAAATCGTAGAAATTGTCTTTCCAGTTCCAGTCGGAGCATCAACAAAAAGTTTTTTCTTATCAAGAATTGCCCTATAAACAGCAACCGCCATTTTTCTTTGTCCTTTTCTGTAGCCATCGTAGGGAAAAGTCAAATTATTTGCACTGATATTTCTTTTTTCAAGATTTTGGGATAAAATTTTTGAGAAATTAATATATTCTTTTAATAAATTTATGTAAAATTCGTAAAGCTCGTCAAGACTTTTTTCCTTTTCAAAAGTTTTTGTCTTGTAATCATCTAATGAAACATAAGTAAGTCTTATAGTAATATTTTTCAAATCATTTTTTACACCATAAAAATACCCATAGCAAAAAGCCTGAGCCCAGTGTAGTTTATTTGAATCATCCAATTTGTCGAGATCTCTTGTGGTAGATTTTATTTCATCAATAATTATTTTGCCTTTCTTTTTTAAAAGACCATCAGCCCTACCCTCAACGTGAAATTCCATATCATCAATTTTAGTAATATTTTTTAAATAAAATTCAGCTTGGTAGTTTTTATCATAAGATTTTTGAATTTTTTGATGAGCTTTGATTCCTTCGACCATCCTATTATTGTCCCTAAAAGAATTATCAATATCCCCACTTCTCATAACAAATTCTATAAGTTTTCTAACAGAAGTTTTTATATGCATTTAATCACCTTAATTTATTATAACATTTTTAATATAATAATTTGAAATCAAAGGAAAATTTAAAAATAAAATTATGAAAATTATTAATATTAGAAGATTTTATTATATTGACATAAAAAATCTTCGCCCCCATCTCGGACGTAGTCGAGAGATATCTTGAGATCTCTCCGTGCAGTCGCTTCGCTCCTACTAAAACACTTTTGCTTCGCAAACTTCTCCGTGCTTATGAAAACTCATTTACTGCGTAAATTCTTCCGTGCTCTCGCACTAGTTTTCAGGATTTATAACCGAAATCAACGGTTATAAATCTGCACTAGTATTAGGGATGATTGTGCCAAATCAAGGCACAATCATCTAGTCAAGATGATACGTAGCATAGTTTTATTTTTATATAGTATTATTTGATTTTTCATAATTTTTTTTGATAAGAAATAAAAAAGCACAAAAAAATATCCCTCTCAGGATATTTTCTTGAGAGAGATATAATTTTTATTTAAAATAAATTATTTTCTTTTTGATTTGAAAAGTGCTGCTGATGCTGCTGCAAGTGTTGCTACAACGCCTGTAAGTCCTGCTACACCTGTTTGAACGTTGTTAGCTTTTTTAACTACAGTTTTAACTGTGCTTGCAACTTTTGTCTTTTTGGTGTCTTCTTTTCCTTCACCTTGTCCAGCTCCTGCACCTTTTTTGTCTTTTTCGCCTTGACCTTCACCAGCTCCTGCGCCTTTTTTGTCTTTTTCAGGTTTTTTGCCTTCTTCAGGTTTTTTACCTTCTTCAGGTTTTTTACCTTCTTCAGGTTTTTTACCTTCTTCAGGTTTTTTACCTTCTTCAGGTTTTTTGCCTTCTTCAGGTTTTTTGCCTTCTTCAGGTTTTTTACCTTCTTCAGGTTTTTTGCCTTCTTCAGGTTTTTTACCTTCTTCAGGTTTTTCAGGTTTTTTGCCTTCTTCAGGTTTTTTGCCTTCTTCAGGTTTTTTACCTTCTTCAGGTTTTTTGCCTTCTTCAGGTTTTTTACCTTCTTCAGGTTTTTTGCCTTCTTCAGGTTTTTTACCTTCTTCAGGTTTTTTGCCTTCTTCAGGTTTTTTGCCTTCTTTTTTAGCTTGTAAAGCTAACCACTCATCAATTGTTAATTTTCTTGTTTTTGAAGCTTCTTTTTCATTCCAATCATCTATTGTTGTTAGATTTTCTTTTGCCCATTCAAGACCAGCTTCTTTAGCTTGTTCTACATCGTAAGGAGTTGTAGCTTCATTAACTCTTTTTACGAATTCATTTTTATTGTTACCAAGTCCAGCTTTTTTAAGTTCAGCTAATGCTGAAGCTTTTGCATCTGCCAAAGGTTTTTTTGCAGCTTCTTCTTTTGCTTTTGCATCTGCTTCTTTTTTATTATAAGCATCTAAATTTAATAAACCGTCTTTTTCTGCTTGTTTAAGTACTTCTCCTTTAGCTTGTTCTAATGAATATAAATCTTGAGCAGCATCTATTTTATCATTATAATAAGCTAATTGAAATCCTTTTGCCTTAAGCTCAGCCTTAGCAGCTAATTTTGCTTTTCCTAAAGGTGTTTTAGCTAATTCTTTATCTTCTTTTGCTTTTGCAGCTAAAATTTCATTTGTTTTTTGCTCAATGTTATATACATTGTTAGAAGATGCTAGTACATCTTTTTGTTTATCAAATGGTACGCCAGCATCAGTTAATTTCTTTTTAGCTATTGCTTGTGCTTCACTAATTTTTTGTGCATCTGTTTTTCCAGGTGCATCATTTGTTCCAACTGATTGAGTAGCTTGTTTTGCTGGTGCTGCTTCTTCAGCTTTTGTAAAGTTAGGTGCAAGAACACCAACTGATAATGCTAGGGCTACAACTGAACCCAATACAAGTTTCTTATTATTTTTCATATTTTACTCCTTAATATTATTTTTATATTTACATTGTATATTGTTGTTGTGTTAAAGTCAAGTAATTATGTCTAAAATATACTTTTTTTGGAATATATTTATTAGAATTTTAATATAATTTCCAATAGATTTTTATATTATTTTGCTTATTTTGCAAATTTACCAATTAATATAAATATCTATATTCCTCTGCTAGCTCCGCCGCCTCCGGATGATCCTCCTCCACCGGAGAAACCTCCTCCAGAAAATCCGCCAAAGCCTCCGGAAAATCCTCCAAAAGATCCTCCTCCAAAGCCCCCGAATCCACCGCCGAAGCCTCCATATCCTCCGCTTCTAAAGCCTCCTTTTCCTGAGAAAAGTCTTGAGAATATGATAAAAATTATAAATATTATTATTAAAGTTCTTAAATCTATTTCATCGTCTTCATCTTCTCTTAGCCTTTTAGCATATTCGTCATAATCACCTGTCAATTCTACTTGGTATTCTTCAAGAATTTGAGAAACAATGGCATTGAAGCCTTCTGTAATTCCTTTGGAAAAATCACCCGCTCTCATATAATCTAGCATATATTCGTCGATAATTCTTCCAACCTTACCATCATTTAATCTTCCCTCTATTCCATAGCCTGTGATAATTGAAATATCTTTTTTATCTTGGCCTTTTCTTTGGGAGATTAAAATCAAAACTCCATTTTCTTTTTCCTTATCTCCAATTTTCCATTTATTTAAAAGATCGGTTCCAACTTGCATGGGTTGGTCTTCTACATCTTTTAGTGAAACATAGATTACTTGAGCTCCTGTTTTTTGCTCAAGTTCTTTGTTTACTTTTGTAAGATGGTCCTTGGTTTCTTGGTTTATTAAATTGAGTTCGTCGTAGTAGTAAGTCTTTGGTGATTCTGGCAAATCATCTGCGAAAGATCTTTGAGGTAGAAAAAGAAGAATAAAGGCAAATAAAATAGTTACTATTATATTCTTTCTTTTTCTCATAGTCTACCTAGCTACCAAAATTTACTTGTGGGGCATCTTGAGCTGACTGATCAGCTTCAAAATATTCTGCCTTATCAAATCCCATCATTGATGCAAAAATACTTGTAGGAAATGATTTAACTTTTGTATTGTAAGCCTTAACTTCTGAGTTATAATTTTTTCTTTCTACAGAAATTCTATTTTCAGTTCCAGCAAGCTCATCCATTAGTCGAGTAAATTGCGTATCTGCCTTTAAATCTGGATAGGCTTCAGCAACTACATTAATATTTCTTATAGCTTGAGACATTTGCTCATTTGCTTCAGCCAATTCTTTTGGGCCTTTTGCATTTTTTATTCCTGCTCTTGCATTTGTTACTTCTGTTAAAGTATCTTTTTCATGTTTTGAATATCCTTTTACAGTATTTACAAGATTTGGAATTAAGTCTGCTCTTCTTTGAACAACATTTTGCACTTGTGCGTATGATTCATCAAGTTGCTCTTTTTGTTTTACAAGTCCATTGTATGATGGAACCAAAATTATTATTGCTAGAGCAATTATTGCAACTATTGCAATAACAGTTCCACTTAGACCTTTTCTTTTTTTATTTATTTCCATTTAATCCTCCTAATTTTTTTTCTATTCTAATTATACCCATCTAAAAGGATTACTTTTCCACTTTCTAAAGATTTTTTAATATCTATGGTCCTTTGGTTTGACGAGCCCTTGAATTTTAATCTTAAATCCTTTAATTCTTCTACAAAAAGTCCATCAACCAAAACATCACACATTGACAAAAGATCTTTTGCATTTTCAATATTTACCAAAATTTCATATAAAAATCCAGAAAAAATCCAAATTGACTTGTCCGATTCTTTTTTGATTTTTTTTACGATTTGTATTAAATCTTCTGTAGATTCAAAAGGCTCTCCTCCCAAAATGGTGAGTCCCTCTATCTCATCTTTTTTTAAATATGAAATAATTTCTTGAGTTTGTTTATCTGTCCACAAATTTCCAAAATTTGGATTCATATATTCTTCATTAAAACAATTTTTGCAATTTGCATGACAGCCTGTGACAAAAAATGAAGTCCTAATCCCCGGACCATTTGCCACATCATATTTTCTAATTTGCCCGTATCTCATAAATCCTCCATAAAAAAAGTCTACTAATGTAGGCTCAGACTGTTGACAAACTCAATTTTCACCCATTTCGAGCGAACGTAGTGAGTCGAGAAATCTCATGAGATCTCTCCATGCGTTCGTTTCACTCACTTAGTCGAGATGGGTTTTAGCGTAATTTGTTTTTGAATTATTAATGAATTATTAAACTGACTTTGTCTACGCTCTGAGTCTATTAATGTAGACTTAGCTGTTATCAAAATAGATTCTGTAATTTATTAATTATTATAAATAAGATTACGATATGCCACATCTCGAGCGTAGTCGAGAGATCTCATGAGATCTCTCCACTCCTTTCAGTCGGTCGAGATGGGTTTAGGTTTATTTCAAAATAAAATCCATTTGAATTTAAACTTTATCTACAATCTAAGTAAACTACCGTAGACTTTTATTATATATGCAAAACTCTTGCTTTTATTTCTTTGGTTCTTCCTTCGTTCCAGAAATTTTCTCCCAAATATCCGCAAGTTCTTCTTACTACTGTAAGTTTTGATCTTTCTTTATTTCCACATTGTGGACAATACCATTGATTGTTGTCATTTAAAAGCATTTCTCCATCATAACCACATTCTGAGCAATAGTCAGATTTTGTATTAAATTCTGCATATTGGATATGGTCATAAATATATTCAACAATTGTTCCAAGAGCTTTTAAGTTATTTGCCATATTTGGAATTTCTACATAGGAAATACAACCACCTGATGACATATCTTGAAATTTTGATTCAAAATCAAATTTTTCAAAAGCAGAAATATTTTCTCTTACATCAACGTGGAAAGAATTTGTGTAATATCCCTTGTCAGTTACATCTTCAATCTCTCCAAATCTTTTTCTATCGATTGAAGCAAACCTATTTGTAAGATTTTCTGCTGGAGTTCCGTAAACTGCAAATTGAAGTCCGGTTTCTTTTATCCATTCTTCTTTTTTCTTATTTAATAAGTCCATTATTTTAAAGGCAAATTCTTTTCCTTCTTTACTTGTATGACTTACTCCTTTTACAAGTTTACATGCTTCATAAATTCCAATATATCCAATTGTAACTGTTGCGTAGGCATTTTTTAAAAGTGGTTCTATTCTTTGGTGAGGTTTAAGTCTTGCTATTGCTCCGTGTTGAAAATGGATTGGTGATGAGTCGCTTGTTACATCTTTTAGGTGCTCATATCTCAAAATCCCAACTCTTTTTACAAGATCCATTCTTTTATTTAAAATTTCAAAGAATTTTTCCTCATCATTTTTTGCAAGAATTCCAATTTGTGGAAGATTTATTGTACAAACTCCTATATTAAATCTGCCATCAAATTTATAATTCCCATTTTCATCCTTATATGGTGGCAAAAATGCCCTGCATCCCATTGGAGAAAAAACATTTCCCTCGTAATTTTCTCTCATTTTTTTGGCTGAGATATAATCTGGATACATTCTTTTAGCTGTACATTTTATAGATAATTCTGTAAGATAGTGATATTTGCTACCCTTTTTTACATTATTTTCATCCAAAACATAAATTAATTTTGGGAAAGCTGGTGTAACATAAACCCCTGCTTCGTTTTTTATTCCTTCAAGTCTTTGTTTTAAAATTTCTTCAATTATTCTTACGGTTTGGTCCAAGTATGGGTCGTTTTCATCTGTGTGCATAAACAAGGTAACAAAAGGCGCTTGACCGTTTGAGGTCATAAGAGTATTTATTTGGTATTGGATAGTTTGAATTCCAGATTCCAAATCTCTTTGGGTAAGTTTTTCAGCCATAGCCTTTATTTCTTCTTCACTTGATAAAATTTCTTTTGCCAATTTGTAATTTTTCTTGTAAGAAACTTCCAAATATTTTGAAAGACATGAAATATTTATAGATTGACCTCCGTATTGGTTTGAGGCAATTTGGGCAATAATTTGGGTCATAACATTACAAGCTACTTGGAAAGATTTAGGCGTTTCAATTGTCTTTCCGTTTATAACTGTTCCCTTATCGAGCATATCTTTCATATTTACCAAGCAACAATTAAAAATTGGTTGGATTAAATAATCAAGATCGTGGATATGGATTGCTCCATTTTCGTGAGCTTCTACAAGGTCTGCATCAATTAATTTTCTTTTTGCCAAATCTTTTGACACTTCTCCTGCTATCAAATCTCTTTGGGTTGAAGCAATCAATGGATTTTTATTGGAATTTTCATCCATTACATCAATGTTTGTTCTTTCAAGTAAACCTATTATGTCATCGTCTGTTGTATTTGCTGCTCTTTTGTAGGCTTGAACTGACCTATAAGCCTCGTATGATTTTGCTGTTGCAGGATTTTTCTTATCAATTAGTTTGTAATAAACTTGATCTTCAATTTGATAAATTGAAATTTCTCTTTTATCTTTGGCTCTGTCTTCTATTTCATTTGCAATTTCTTCTGCCTGATTTTCAATATAAACACCATTTGGTGAGTTCATAGCTTTTTCTATAGCTATTTTTATTTTATCTTTATCAAAATCTGCTTTTTGACCATTTCTTTTAACAACTTTAACCATATAGCACTCCTTTTTTAATACTCTTCTAGTATACCATATATAGATATATTAAAACAAGATAGTACTATATATTGTGTTTTTTAGTTTTTTTGTCTGTATATTTCTTTCCAATCTTTGGGATTTTTCCTAGGTCTTTGTATAAATATAATTTGAAAAATAATTTTTAAAAATAAATTTTCCCGATTTAAAGACAAAGAAAAAGAGAAAATCTCAAAAAGAAATTTTCTCTTTTTATATTTATTCTTTAATTTTTAACTTCATATACCAAATCATTATTTTTATCTAAATCTATAATGACATGATCTCCTTCCATGATATTTCCTTCGATAATTTTTCTTCCTAGATTTGTTTCAATATTTGCTTGCAAGAATCTTTTTATTGGTCTTGCACCATATTCTACATCATAGGATTTATCAAGAATATATTCATGGGCCTTTTTAGTAAGCTCAATTGTAATATCACGGTCTTCAAGTCTTTTTGAAATATCTGCAATTAATAGGTCAATAATTTTAAATATTTGATCACTTGTTAGTGGCTTAAACATAACTATGTCATCAATTCTATTTAAAAATTCTGGTTTGAAAGAACTTCTTAGTGCAGAATCAACAAGCTTTTTGTTTTCTTCATCAATTGTTCCATCTTCTTTTAGTCCATCTATCAAATAAGTTGAACCAATATTTGAAGTCATAATTATAATTGTATTTTTGAAATTAACTGTTCTTCCTTGACTATCTGTAAGTCTTCCATCATCCAAAACTTGTAATAAAATATTGAAAACATCTGGGTGAGCTTTTTCAATTTCGTCAAATAAAATTACTGAATAAGGATTGCGTCTTACAGCCTCAGTCAATTGTCCACCTTCTTCGTAACCAACATAACCTGGTGCTGCACCGATTAATCTTGATACAGAATATTTTTCCATATATTCTGACATATCAATCCTAATCATATTTTTTTCGCTATCAAACATAGCTTCAGCAAGTGATTTTGCAAGCTCAGTTTTACCAACTCCAGTAGGTCCAAGGAAGATGAATGAACCGATTGGTTTATTTATATCTTTAAGTCCAGATCTTGCCCTTATTATTGCATCTGATACGCTATCTACTGCTTCATCTTGTCCAATAACTCTCTCGTGTAACTTTTCAGAAAGTCCCAAAATCTTACTTCTTTCACTTTCTACAAGTTTATTTACTGGAATATTTGTCCAATTTGAAACAACATCAGCAATGTCTTCATCAGTAACTTCTTCTTTTATAGAAGAATTATTTTCTTGGTCTTTTTCTTTTTCCTTTAATTTTTTTTCAAGTTCTGTAAGTTTTCCATATTTAAGCTCAGATAATTTTTCAAAATCGTAATTTCTTTCAGCTTTTTCAATTTCTACTTTTACCTTGTCAATCTCTTCTTTAATATCTTTTACAGAATTTATAGAATCTTTTTGACTTTTCCATTTATTAAAATCAGCCTTATATCTTTCATTGGCATCTGCCAATTCTTTTTCCAATGATTCGAGTCTTTTCTTGCTCTTTTCATCATCTTCTTTTTTAAGAGCTGCAATTTCAATTTGAACTTGTAAAATTCTTCTTTTTTCTTCATCCAAATATTCTGGCATTGTATCAATTTCAGTTCTTACAGTTGCGCAAGCTTCATCCATCAAATCTATGGCCTTATCTGGTAAAAATCTGTCAGTTATATAGCGGTTTGAAAGCTCAGCTGCAGCTATTACTGCTTGGTCTTGAATTCTTATTCCATGATAAATTTCATATTTATCCTTGATTCCCCTTAAAATTGAAATTGTATCTTCAACACTTGGTTCAGCAACTAAAACTTTTTGAAATCTTCTTTCAAGAGCTCCATCTTTTTCAATGTATTCTCTGTATTCATTTAAGGTTGTTGCTCCTATTACTTTAATTTCTCCACGAGCAAGCATTGGTTTCATTATATTTGAAGCATCCATTGAACCTTCAGTTTTACCAGCTCCAACAATTGTGTGAAGCTCATCGATAAACATTATTATTTGTCCTTCAGATTTTTTTACTTCATCTATAACTGACTTTAATCTTTCTTCAAATTGTCCCCTGTATTTTGCTCCTGCAACTAAGCTTGCCATATCAAGGGCAAAAATTGTTCTTCCTTGAAGTGGTTCTGGTACATCTTTATTTACAATTCTTTGGGCAAGGCCTTCTACAATTGCAGTTTTACCAACTCCAGGTTGACCAATCAAAACTGGATTGTTTTTCTTTCTTCTTGAAAGAATTCTTTGGCAATTTCTAATTTCAGTATCACGTCCAATAACTGGATCTATTTTTCCTTCTCTTGCCTCTTTGGTCAAATTTCTACCATATTTTTCCAAAGGATTATTTGTTTCTTCTGGATTATCATTGGTAACTTTTTGACCATTTCTGACCTTTTTAAGTTCATTTGAGAAATTTTTGGCGTTTAATCCAATTTCCTTAAAATAATCGCTTAGTTCTGTATTTTCATTTAAAATAGTTAAGAAGATGTGTTCAGTTGAGATGAAAGAATCTCCCATTTTCTTTGCGCAATCTTCACTTTTTAGTAAAATTCTTTGAAAAATTGTGTTTGGATAAATATTTGCTGAACCAGATTGGCTTGGCAAATTTTCCAATTTTTCTTCCATTTTGTTAAGTACTTTTTTGTACAAGCCCATATTAGCTAAAACTTGGCTTACGAAAGAATTTGAATCTTCAACCAAGGCATAAGCTAGGTGGATTATGCCAACTTCTGGGTTGGCATTTTTTATAGCAAGTTGACTTGCTTCATTAATAGCTTCTGTTGATTTTTGAGTAAATTTGTTAAAATCCATAGTGTCCTCCTAATTTAATTCCTTTAATTTTTTGTATAGGTCAATTTGATCTTCGCTTAAATTTTTTGGATTATCGATAAGAATTTCTATATAAAGATCTCCAGTTTTTCCTTTTAAATCCTTATATCCCTTACCCTTAATCCTAATTTTGTTTCCTGCTTCAATTTTTTCAGGAATATTTATTTTAAATTTTCCATTTGGACTATCGACAGTAATTTTTTCGCCAAAGTAGGCATCCCAAGGAGAAATTCTTTCTCTTTTTATAATATCTAGTCCTTCTAGCCTGTAAGTTGAATCTGGCTCAATTTCTACTTTAACATAAATATCAGCATTCAAATTATATTTTGAACCATCAATTTTTAAATTTTTTCCACTTGTCATTCCGCTTGGTATATTGATATTAATTTCTTTTATAGAATTTGTTTCTTTATCTTTTAATTTGAGTGTCCTAGACGCACCACTCATTGCTTCATCTAGTGATATGTTAACCTTAGCTTTAATTTTTGATTTTTTTGCTTTTGTAAATCCATTTTTAAAACTTGATCCGAATCCTCCAAAATTTGTGGAAGAAGACCTTGAAGAAGATCTTGCTCCTCCAAACAAGGTTTCAAAAAAATCTGAAAATCCAGAGGATCCTCCAGTGCTACTTGTGTAGGTATAAGATCCGTTTCCAACTCCAAAATTTGAAAATATATCTGAAAAACCATATTGAGATGGATCAAAATTTTGACCTTGGCTAAAGTTTCCACTTTGACCAAACATATCGTATTGTTTTCTCTTATTTTCATCAGATAAAACTTCATAAGCTTCATTTATTTTCGCAAATTTTTTGCTGGCTTCTTTATCATCAGGATGAAGGTCAGGGTGGTATTTTTTCGCAAGCTTTCTATAAGCTTTTTTAATTTGATCGGCATTTGCCTTTTTATCTACACCTAATATTTCGTAATAATCTTGATATTTCATAAAACCTCCATCATTCTCTGACCATCTTTGACCTTAATCTTACTATACTAAGTTCAATTAACTTTGCAAGGAAATTATACTAATTTTTAAAAATATTTTAATAAAATTTTTTAAAAATTTTCAAAATAAAAAACCTTCAAATTAATGAAGGTTTATTTTAATGATCATATTCTATTATAGAAATTACCTTATAATCTTTTAATTCTTCACGAGCTTTAAGGCTTGTAAGTTCTATTAAAAATTCTAAGCAAACAACTTCTCCACCTAGAGATTCTACAAGATTAGCACAAGCTTTTGCTGATCCTCCTGTTGCAATTAAGTCATCTACTATTACAACCTTGTCTCCTTTTTCTAAAGAATCTTCATGAATTTCTATTGTGCTTTGACCGTATTCTAAATCATATGATAAAGATTTGATCTCTCCTGGAAGTTTTCCTGGTTTTCTTACTGGAATAAATCCTACATTTAACCTATCTGCAAGAGCTGCTCCGAAAATAAATCCTCTTGATTCGATTCCAATAATATAATCAAATTCAAAATCTCTTAATTTTTCTTCCATAAGGTCTAAAGTTTCTTGGTAAGCCTCTTTGTTTTTTAGAAGGGTTGTTATGTCTTTAAACGAAATTCCTTCTTGTGGGTAATCTTCAATTACTCTAATAGTTGATTTGATATCCATATTTTCTCCTTTACTCTCCTAATAAATAATTGTACAATATTTTATTTCTAATATCTATAGTCGCCTCATTGTCTGGTATATAATAAGAAATTCCATCTATCATATCAGGATAACCTGGTATTGTTTGAGTATTTATTTCTGCATCATCAATATTTCTAAAAGCCCAAGCAAAAGATAAAATTGTTGACATTTTTATATTTGAATCCATATTTTCATTAACCTTTGAAATTACTCCTGGAATTTTAATTATATTTTTAACTTTTGTCATATTTTTTATAAATTGTACGACAAAATCTTGTTGGCAAGAAATTCTACCCAAATCTGCATTTGCATAGCCTTTTCTAAATCTACAATAATCAAGAGCTTCTTTTCCATTGAAATGGTGAAGGCCAGGCTCGATTTCTTGGGCCTCAGCAATTTGTTCGGGGACATCTATATCGACTCCTCCCAATTTATCTACTCCATCCTCTACTGCCTTAAAACTAATTTCTGCATAATAATCAAGATCTATATACAAAAAATCTCTTACAGTTCTAATTGTATCTCCCATTCCTCCGTAGGAATGAGCTGCATTAATTTTATTAAGATTTCCATCAACATTTACCCTTGTATCTCTTGGAATGGAAATTATATCTATGGTTTTATTACTTTTATTCATTAAAACAAGCATGAGAGTATCTGTTCTCGTATTTACTTTTTCTCCTGTTGAATCAACCCCTGCAAAAAGAAATAACAATTCATCCTTATTTTTTTGTTTAATATTATTTCCACTTGAAAGATCATTCCCGCTAAATTTATTTTCATCATTTACAACTTGTGATGAAATAAATCCTTTGATTAGTGTAAAAGCAGCAAATACTGTAATTATCATCAGTAAGATTAATAGTACTTTTAAAATTATTTTTTTAATTTTCATCTATTCTCCTTAAAAGAAAAAACTTGAAAAAGTATAAATAATTAGGCCAGCTATTAGATTTCCTAAAGCTATTATAAGTAAAGATTTTTTCTTATTTAAGCCAAGAATTGATGCAATTAAAGATCCCATCCAAACTCCAGTTCCTGGTAAAGGAATGGCTACAAATAAAAACAAGCCTAAATATTCATATTTTTTTATATTTCCTTCTTTTTTTTTCGCTTTTTTTTCTGCCCAACCTGCTAATTTTTTTAAACTATCTTTTGTTTTCATATAAGAAATAATTGGCATAATCCACAAAAGAATAAAAATTGCAGGTATTGTTGATCCAATAATTGAATATAAATAAGCATTTATTGGTTTAAATCCCATAGCAAGTCCTATAGGTATTGAACCTTTAAGCTCAATTAATGGTAGCATACTAATAATTAATAAAGCTATCTCATTAGAAAAAGTCGATCTAATTAAATCTATTAGATTTTGCATTAATTCCCCTTCTTTTCTTTTTGTAATTATTATATCACATTATTTGATCAACAAAAAAACCGAAACCAAGTTTTACTTGATTTCGGAAAATTTTATTTTGAAGCCTTATTAAAATATTTGTCTGATTTTGAGTCTTGCTTCATTTCATAATAAATTAATGAATTTAATTTATTATTTCTTTTTTGGAACTGTTCATCTTTACTTACTTCAAGACCTTCGTTATTAAATATTTGTTTTGTTGAAATGATAGGGTAGTCCTTGTGCATATCTAACATATATTTTTGATAAGCTGATAATTTAATTCCACCAGCTTTTTCCAATAAGTATGGTGTTAGGTAATTAACAGATAAATTCACATCTTTTTCTTCATCAATATCGTAGTTTGCCCAAATAGTTAATGGAGTATAAAATACGTCTTTATTCGTATAATTATCACTTGATTTTATCAATTTCATAAACACATCGTAATTTTGAGGTTGGTGATCACCAAAAATACAAATAATTGTAGGCTCTTTGTAGGACTTGAAATATTCTACAAGATTTTTTAAATCCTCATCGGATTTTTTTAATAAATTAACATAATGGCTTGCACCTTGATCGTCACCATTGTTTTCATTTAATACTTTTATTTTACCAGGAACATTTGAAGTATATCCACCATGGTTTTGCATTGTAACAAGATAAGCAAATAATGGTGTGTCAGCAGGTTTTTTTTCAAATTGTTCTTTAATTTTATCAAAAGCTACTGAATCTTTCATAAAGCCATTTGTTGGTTCAAAACTTTCTGGACTATTATCATAGTCACCCAAAAATGCAATATTTTTAAATCCTAAATTTGGCCATGCTTCTTGTCTTGAGTAGTTTGTTGGTTTATTTGGATGAGTAATAAATGTTTGATAACCTTGGTCTTCTAAAACTCTCGCAACAGATGTATGTCCTTCTTTTACGTATTGTTGGAAAGGATATGCTCCTAGCGGGAAGAAAGTCAATGGAACTGAAGTTAAAGTTTCATATTCTGAATTAACTGTTCCTCCACCCAATACTGAAACATATGCATTTCCTTGAATTGCATTTTCATCAAGAGATCTTTGGAAGGCAATTGGGTTTTCACTTAATTTTAAATTTCCTTTTCCATAATAATCTGCTAGAGCTTCTGATTGTATAATTACAATATTTGGTTTTTTATTGTCTTTTGTTCCTATGTCTTTGTTGTAATATTCTTCAAGTGTATTTTCAACTTCTTTTTCATCAAATCCTTTTGGAGCAGTTATAATTTGGTTTGCTAATATTCTATAGAAACTATAAGGTGAACCTTCCACATAATAAGTTCTAGATGGTCTCCACAAGTTTACTCCTACACCATTTTGTTTTATAAAATAATTTACACTAACAACTGTAATTAAGGCAAAAATTGCAGAATATCCTGCCAATTGTTTCACATAAGATAATTTTGAAATTTTAATTTTTCCTTCATTTATTGAAGAAATTATTAACAACCACAAACTAGCTAGTGAAAATGCCATTAAGGAATGACCGTTTAATTGGATTACTGTATCTTTTGCAACATCTGCTGCTACACCAAGGGATCCCAAAAAGGCTGGAATAAGTGGTGAATCTCTCAAAATATATAAGGCATCATTTGCTATACCAAAAGCAATTGATAAAACCAAGATAAAAATCATTGATAATCTTTTTTTTCTGATTACTATATATATTAAAACTTGAATCAAAAATAGGATTAGGGCATTTATTAAAATATAAATAAGCTCCATTGATCCAAAATTTGGATTGTAAGCAGATTCTAATATATAAAATGACATAAATGGATTTAGGATAAATAAAATCCAATTTGTAATATCAAGGGATTTGATATTAGATTTTCTTTTATAAATACTTTTTATTCCAAGTGATGCCAAAAATACTATTGAAATAAAAGAAATTAAATCATGGTAACTATATGGGGCATTGAAGAAAGTGAAAAATTCTTCGTCTGGAACGTGAGCTTTTAATTTGCTAAGTCCAAAAATAGATACGCCCAAGATTATAAAGTTTAAAATATAATCTTTTCCTAGGTATAAAATTTCTTTTTTCTTATCAGAAGCTTCTTCTATTCTTCTCATTAAATTATAAATAAAGAAAGAAAATAGAATAATAGATCCGATAAAAATCAATGTTTGTGTAAGAATTGATATAAAGTCTGTGTAATTTATATCTACATATGATCTATTATCAGATGAGCTTGCATACATTGTCATTGTATGATCTTTTAGATAAGTCATAACTGCTGTAGAATATTTTGGGCTTGTTTCAAAATTTACGCTTAACTTATTAAACATCAAGCTTGGGCTTGGTTTAATTGATAATTTATTATCCTTGCTATAACCATTTGTTTGGATTGGATAACCTGTTTTAGTTTTTGCTTTTGTCCAACCTTTTATATCAACCTTATTAAGGTCTAATAATTTGTCGCCAACATAAATAGAATTTATTTTAAAATTATCAGAATATTGGCTAACAGGTTCAATTTGACTAATTTCTATATTTTCATTTGTATAAACTTTGTAAGAGAAATCTTCTATAAAGCTTTGCATAAAAAGCATTATTATTAAAGATATGACAAATGAAGAAATTTTCAATTTTTTGTCTCTATTCATTTTTTCCTCGCTTTTCTAATATTAATTTTGTATTTATAAGATGTTAAGTTTATGTTAACTTTTTCGATACAATTATACATTATATCACTGATTATGTAAATATCATGTCTTCTTTTTAAAAAAATTAAAAAAATTTTTGTAGTATAATATTTTTAATAGAAAGGATAAAAAAATGCTAAATGAAAAATTAGATTTATATATAAAAGAAGATTATTATCCCTTTGCCATGCCAGGTCATAAGAGAAATAAAAAATTTTTAAATAAAAAAATTTCTTACGATAGGGATATTACTGAAATTAGGGATTTTGACAATTTAAATAATCCAAAAAGTCTTTTTAAAAATATGGAAAAAAAGCTAGCCCAAATTTATGATGCTAATGATTTTATAATTTCAACAAATGGTTCAACTTGTGGAATTCTTGCAACTCTTAGGGCACTTACAAAAAATAATAAAAAAATCCTTGTCCAAAGAAATTCTCACAAGTCTGTTTTTAATGCTATTGAGGTTTTTGATCTTGATCCTGACTATATAAAAGTAAAAATTGATGAAAATGATATGGCATACGATATTGATTATGAAGATTTAAAGGAAAAAATTGAGAAAAATTCTTATTCTTTAATTTTTATAACTTCTCCTTCCTATGAGGGCTATATGGTCGATTTGAAAAAATTTAAAAAAATAATTGGGGATAAAAATATTTTTTTAATTATTGATATGGCTCACGGATCTCATACAATTTTGTCAGCTTATAAAGATAATTTTTCCTATGACCTTGCCATTACATCTTTTCACAAAAATTTGTCTGCCCTTACTCCTGCAAGTGGAATTATTATAAAAAACAAAAAAATTGATACAAAAGAAATCAGAAGAAATATGGCGATTTTTCAAACATCTTCCCCATCTTACCTTATAAGTGGGTCAATTGATGATATGATTAATAAATTCCCAAGTTTTTTTGACCTTTGGGATGACTTAGTTGTAAATTTAAATTCCTTGTATCAAACTAAGCTTAAAAATTTAAAATTTATAAATTTTAAAAGTAAGGATATTTCAAAAATTCTTATTTCTTGCAAAAATACAAACATAAATGGAAATGACCTTGCAGATTTATTATATAAAGAAAAAATTGAAATTGAGATGGCAAGTGCGACCTATGTGATTTTAATTTCCAGTATTTTTGATACAAAAGAAGGTTTTGACAGGTTAAAAAATGCCCTTATAAAAATTGATAAAAGAATAAAGTACAAAAAATCTGATTTTTCTTTTGACTTTGTAGAATGCGAGAAAAAATATTCTATTAGTGAAAGTTTTTTAAAAGAAAATCATCTTGATAAGATAGAAAAATCTCAAGGGAAAATTTCAGCTGCATATGTTTACGCCTATCCGCCTGGTATTCCTCTTTTAATTCCTGGCGAGATTATAAATCAAAAAATAATTGACCAAATAAAATACCTTGATTCCATTGGCTTTGACCTATCTTTAGATGATTTTTCAATTCCTCTTATAAATTGACAAAAATGGCCTCTTTTGATATTATAAATCTATAGAAAAAAAGGAGATACATATGAAAAGAATTATTACTTTGAATACAAGAAATCTTCACAAAAGCAAAAAAGACGGCGGCTGTGGCGAATGTCAAACATCTTGCCAATCAGCTTGCAAAACATCTTGTGGAGTTGCTAACCAAGAATGTGTTAACACAAAAAATAAATAAGGGCAAGCCCCTTATTTTTTTATTGGATAATTCTTACTATTTTACTATAAATTAAGGAGAGATAATGATACACCAATATAAGGCAAAGGGCTACAATATTGTTTTGGATGTTTATTCTGGATCAGTTCACTTGGTTGATGAAATTTCCTACGATATTATTGACCTTTTAAATAAAAATATAGAAAAAGATGAAATTGAAAAAGAAATTATGGGTCTTCACAAAATAAATAAGGAACAATTTGATGAAGCCTTTGAAGAGGTTAAAAATTTAGTAACAGAGAAAGTTTTATTTTCAGAAGATGATTTTAAAGATTTGACAATAGATTTGGACAAAAGAAAAACTTACCTTAAGGCAATGTGCTTAAATGTAAGTCACACTTGTAATTTATCTTGCCAGTATTGCTTTGCAAAAGAAGGTCGTTACCATGGTCCTGAAGCATTCATGACAGAAGAAGTTTCAAAAAAAGCCATAGATTTTCTTTTGGAAAATTCTGGATCTCACTATAATTTAGATATAGATTTTTTTGGTGGAGAACCCCTTTTAAATTGGGATTTGGTAAAAAATACCGTTGATTATACAAGAAGCAAAGAAAAAGAATTTAATAAGCATTTTAATTTCACTTTGACCACAAATGGAATGCTTTTGGATGATGAAAAAATTGAATATCTTAATGAAAATATGAAAAATGTTGTGCTTTCTCTTGACGGAAGAAAGGAAAAACACGATGAGTTTAGGAAAACTGCTGATGGAAGAGGATCTTTCGATAAAATTGTTCCAAATTTTCAAAAATTAGTAAAATCTCGTGGGGACAAGGAATATTACATGAGAGGAACCTTTACTGCTAATAATTTAGATTTTACTGAAGATATAAAAACTTATTTAGATTTAGGCTTTAAAAGAACATCACTTGAACCAGTTGTTGGAAATAATGAAGAAGATTATGCTTTAAAAGAAGAACACCTTCCAAGAATTTACCAAGAATATGAAAAACTTGCAGATATGTTGATTGATGCAATTGATAAGGATGATAAATTTATTTTCTATCATTATATGATAGATTTAAACAATGGTCCTTGCGTTTACAAGAGAATTTCTGGATGTGGATCAGGATCAGAATACATGGCAGTAACTCCAACAGGAGACCTCTTCCCTTGCCACCAATTTGTTGGAAACGATGAATTTAAAATAGGAAATGTCTTTGAAGGAATTAAAAAACCAGAAATAATCAAAGACTTTAAGAAAAATAATTTATATAGCCAAGAAAAATGCAAGGACTGCTGGGCACAAATGTATTGTTCAGGAGGCTGCGCAGCAAATAATTATAATGCAGGTGGCGATATAAATAAAATTTACGATTATGGTTGTAAAGTCTTCAAAAAAAGAATAGAAATGGCCCTAGCCGTAAAAATCCACGAATTTTTAAAAGAAAATGAAAAAGAAAATGCATAAAAAATAAGGTGTCTTCGCACCTTATTTTTTTACCCTATGACTTGAGGCTATGGCGATAGCTTCAATTTTTTTTGGATTTGATTTTTCTATTGTTCTTATAATTTCTTTTACTGTATTTGAGCTTGTAATAATATCATCAAAAATTAAAACCTTTTTTTCAGTCAAATCTCCCCTAAATTCAAAAGAATTTCTCAAATTTTTTGCCCTATCTTCAAGGGATAATTTGTGTTGGGCTTTTGTGTTTTTAATTTTTTTAAAACCTTTAAGATAGGTCATATTAGTATCTTTTATAAAATAATCACAGATTAATTTTATATGGTCAAAACCTCTTAAATTTAAAACGGAATTTGATGAAGGACAAGTCAAAATATAATCAAAATCATCCATATTCTTCTCCTTTAAAAATTCATAAAGCATTTGACCAAAAACCTTATACAAAGAAGTATTTCTATTAAATTTATAATCAGAAATTAAGTGGGCTATAAAAGAATTATAAAAATATAAGGCCCTAGCCTTATATTTTAAAATTTCAAATTCATTGTCAACATAATCAAGTTTTGAAAGGCAATTTTCACACAAGAAAAATTTTTTCCTCTCCTCTTCCTTGCAAAAAAGGCACAAATTATCATCCAAAAATAATAAATCATCAATCATTTTAAGGCCTCTGACAATTCTTTTATCCAAAAACTCAAATTAGTTAATCTTTTTGACTCATTATTATTTCTTACCATTTGTTTTAAAATTCTTTTTTCTCCCAGCAAAATCACCAATTTTTTCGCTCTTGTAATAGCTGTATACAATAAATTTCTATTTAAAAGCATATAGGCTGCACTCATCATTGGAATTAAAACACAATCAAATTCAGATCCTTGAGATTTATGAATAGTAATTGCATAAGACAAATCTAAATCCTTAATATCTTCTTTTTTGTAAGATACAATATTTCCATCATAAAATTCAACTTTCAATTCTTCTCTATCCTTATCAATATCAATAATTCTTCCAATGTCTCCATTGTAAACCCCATCTTCAAAATTTCCAGGATCAAGACTTATTAAATCATAATTATTTCTAACCTGCATTACCTTATCATTTAATTTGAAAATTTTATTATTAATTTTAATAGAATTTGGATTTTTATTTAATTCATTTTGGCAAAGATCATTAATATTTACCACACCCCACAAAGATTTTTTACCTGGAGCAAGAATTTGAATATCATTAATTGGGTCAAGCTTATAATAATTTGGAAGCCTAAACTTAACCAAATCAAGCAAATTTTTTTCAAAATTTTTAGTATTTGAATCTATAAAGAAAAAATCCTTATTTTTTTGGTTTAAAATTGGATACAAACCATCATTTATCCTGTGAGCATTTACAACAATATTGCTTTCCTTGGCCTGTCTAAATATTTTTTTAAGTCTAACAGATTTTATATCCGTATCCAAAATATCTTTTAAGACATTTCCAGGTCCAACACTTGGAAGTTGATTGTGATCTCCAACCAAAATTAAGGCTGTATTAGTTGACAAAGATTTTAATAATTTGTTCATTAATTTTATATCAATCATTGATGCCTCATCGACAATTACATAATCACATTCCAAAGGATTTTCTTCATTGTATTCTGGGATTGAGCTGTCTGGTTTAATTCCAATAAGTCTATGAATTGTAAGAGCAGAATTTTCTGTAGATTCTTGCATTCTTTTTGCAGCCCTTCCAGTTGGAGCTGCAAGATTAAATTTTAGTCCATTTTCATCCAAAATATTACAAATCGCCTTAATAATTGTGGTTTTTCCAGTTCCTGGACCTCCAGTAATTACCAAAAGCATATTATTAAATGCCTCTTTAATGGCAATTTCTTGTTCTTTTGAAAAAGCATCCAAATCTTCATTAATTTCTATATCAAATATATATTTTTCATTTTGAAGTCTAGAAAGATTAATTGCTGTAGATTTTTCTGCCTTGTAAATATCCTTATCATAAACAAACTCGTCTTCAGCAATTTTTATTATTTGAATTTTTGATTTTAAAAGATCTTCATTAATTTGTTCATTTATTTTATTTTTATCGACTTTTATCAAGTCAAAAGTTTTATTTATCAAATCTTCTTTTTTAATGGCACAAGACCCGCTCATTTCTGCATCATTTTTTAAAATATAGGAAATAGCTGCTGAAATTCTAAATTTAGAATCATTTTTCATTTGCATATTTATTGCAATATTATCAGCCATTACAAAACCAATTCCAGAAATATCTTCAGATAATTTATAAGGATTTGTTTTTACAATAGAAATTGTATTATCGCCATAGGCCTTATAAATTTTATTTGCCAAATTAAACGAAATATTTAGACCTTGAAGATATAGTAAAGCTTCTCTGCTATCTTTAGCTTCAAGTGTAGATTCTTTTATTTTTTCAAGTTTTTTCTTTCCAATTCCTTGAATAGATAAAAGTTTACTAGGATTATTAAAAACAATGTCGATTGCTTGGTCACCAAATTTTTCATAAATTAATTCAGCAGTTTTTTTGCCAATTGAATCAATATTTCCACTAGAAAGATAGGAAATAATTGCTTTTTTACCAGAAGGCTTTTTTATTCTGGCATTTTCTACATTAATTTGTTCTCCATATTTATCATGATAAATTAATTCCCCTTCAAGAATAATTTGATCATTTTCATTAAAAAAAGGCATAATACCAGTACAAGTTATAGGTGAATCAGAAGTTTCTAAGGATAAAACTGTGTATCCATTTTCTTCATTTCTATAAATTATACTTTTAATTATGCCTTCAAATTTCATTATTAATTTACCTGTTTTCTTTCAATAAGAGCTCCAAGTTTTGTAAACTTTTCAATTAGATAACTATATCCCCTATCGATATGATAAATATCAGAGATTTTTGTTTCTCCATCTGCTACAAGGCCTGCAAGAATTAAAGCTGCTCCTGCTCTTAAATCTGTAGCTTTTACTTCAGCTCCATGAAGTTTATCAACTCCAACAATTGCTGCCCTGTTTCCTTCAGTAATTATTGCAGCTCCCATTTTTTTAAGCTCATCAACGTGCATAAACCTATTTTCAAAAACAGTTTCTACAACTGATGATTCACCTTTACAAACTGTCATTAAAGCCATAAATTGAGATTGAGCATCTGTAGGAAAACCTGGATAAGGAAGGGTTTTAATATTTGTAGATTTTAATTTTCCATTAGCCTTTACCCTAATCATATCTTCATCTTCAATTTCTTCAACTTGTGCACCCATTTCAATTAATTTTGCAATAATAGGTCTGATATGGGAACCTAATACATTTTTCACCAAAATATCTCCACCAGTAATAGCTGCTGCAAGCATATAAGTTGCAGCCTCAATCCTATCTGGAACTATGGTGTGTCTTGTTCCTCTTAATTTTTCTACACCTTTAATAGTAATATTAGATGTTCCAGCCCCAATTATACTTGCTCCCATTTTTGATAAAAATGAAGCAAGGTCTACAATTTCCGGCTCTTTCGCTGCGTTTTCAATTACAGTTTCACCTTCTGCCATAGTCGCTGCCATCATAATATTTTCAGTTGCACCAACTGAAGGGAAATCTAAATAAATTATATCTCCTTTTAATCCATTTTTTGTTTTTGAAGATATTTCTTCATGACTCATGATAGTTTCTGCGCCAAGAGCTTCAAAACCTTTTAAATGCAAATCAATTGGTCTTTTTCCAATATTACATCCACCCGGAGCCTTTGTTATTGCATGGCCAAATCTTGATAAAAGTGGACCCATCACAATGAATGATGCTCTCATTTTATCCATCAAGTCAAAAGGGGTTTCATATTTATCAACCTTTGATGAATCAATTCTAAGACTTGTTTCAGAAATATATTCAACTTTAGCATTTAAGCTTCTTAAAATTTCCACCATTACTTCTATGTCTTTAAGCTTTGGAACTTCGTCTAAAATAACTTCTTCTGTAGCTAGAAGACTTGCAGCAAGAATTGGAAGAGCTGAGTTCTTTGCTCCAGAAATATAAACTTCTCCCTTTAATGGTCCGTTTTCTTTTACTACTAATATTTCTTCTTTACTCATACTATCCCCTTATTTGGTACCAAATAATCTATCTCCAGCATCTCCAAGTCCTGGAACAATATAGCAATCATCATTTAATTTTTCATCTAATTGAGCTATATAAATATCTACGTCAGGATGTTCTTCTTGAACTTTTTTTATTCCTTCTGGTGCTGCAATTATATTTAATAATTTTAAAGATGTGCATCCTTTCTCTTTTAATCTTTGGATAGCATCGCAAGATGAACCACCTGTTGCAAGCATTGGATCAACTACTAGCATATCTCTTTTATTAGAATCTTTAGGAATTTTCAAGTAATATTCTACAGGTTTCATTGTTTTTTCATCCCTGTACATTCCTATATGACCAACTCTTGCTGCTGGAAAAACTTCAATTAATCCATCAACCATACCAAGACCTGCCCTAAGAATTGGAATTATTCCTAGCTTTTTACCTGAAAGTCTATAGCCTTTTGTTTTGCAAATTGGTGTTTCTAAATCATATTCTTCTAAAGTAAAATCCTTACTTGCTTCATAAGCTAAAAGAATAGTAATTTCTCTGATTATTGATCTAAATTCATTAGAACCTGTATTTTTATCTCTTAAAATTGAAATTTTATGTTTGATCACTGGATGATCTAAAACTGTTACTTTACCCATCATTTCTCCTTTACACATTAAAAATATTTCCAGATGCTGATTTTTTCATCCTATTCATTATACTCTTTCCAAGACCAATGTCTTCAACTCCTTGGGCAAGAATTATATCAACGCCTTTCCTGTCCAAATCTCTAAGAGCTTCAAAAAGAACATGGCTCATCTCAATTAAATTATCCCTGTTTCCCAAAGAAAGTGTAGTATAGGAAGAAAATTTTTCAGTATCCTTATCAAAAACTAATATTCCTACTTTTTTGCCTTCATTTTTATATTTCAAAGCTAAATCTTCTATTTTTTCAACACTTTTATCTCCAACAAAAACTTTCATCTTTGCTTTTGGCGCATAATGTTTATATTTTTGACCAGGAGATCTTGGAACTTTTGAATCATCAACCAAAGAATCATCCAAACATACATTTGGAATAAATTTTTTAATATATTCATAAGTGTAATAGCCTGGTCTTAAAATACAAGGATTTTCCAAACTCATATCTATTACTGTTGATTCAATTCCAATGTCAGAACTTCCTCCGTCAATTATCAAAGGAATTCTTCCATTCATATCAAAATAAACATCTTTTGCGTTTGTTGGGGAAGGTCTTCCCGAAATATTTGCAGAAGGCGCTGCAATTGGTGTGTCACAAAATTTAATAAATTCTCTTGCAAGTTTATCTTTTGGTCTTCTAACAGCAACCGTATCTCCACCTCCTGTAATTATATCAGGAATTATAGGGCTTTTTTTGAGTATTACTGTAAGAGGACCTGGCCAAAGATTTTTAATTAAAAATTTTGTCCTATCGTCAACTTTTTCAACTAATTCGTCAAGTTTATAATCTTCGTCAATATGAAGAATTAAAGGATTGTCTTCTGGCCTATTTTTTGCCTTAAAAATTTTCTTGGCTGCACTTGGATTTAATCCATCTGCTCCCAATCCATAAACTGTCTCTGTTGGGAAAGCTACAAGCTCTCCTTTTTTTATAATATCAGCTGCATGGTTTAGGATATCTTCATTTATATTTTCTCTATCTATTTTCAATATCTCTGTTTGCATTTTTCACTGACTTTCTTAAATTTTCAATTATTTTTTTATTTTCATCGTTTTCAATTAAGCAATAAGTTGGATCCATGTGAATGGTTATAGAAATATTTAGCTCTTTTAGAAGCTTAATTTCGACATTTGTGACTGCTTGATGCATAATTCCTACACTAATATTTGAAGGAACTTCCACATCACAACTTCCAACAAGTTTTCCTCGTCCATATTCATGGATTTTTAAATCATGATAGCCACGAATAAAATCTCCAGATAAAATTATTTCTTCAATTTTTTTGTGAAGGTCACTGCTTATTCCTTTTCCCAAAAGCTTATCAATAGTATCCAAAAATAAATCCAAACCTGGTTTAAATACTATAATTGAAAGAATTATTCCAAGTAAAGCATCTAGGTTAAAACTAATATATTTTTGTAAAATCACTGCAATTATTATTGAAATTGTTGAAAGAATATCATTTCTTGCATCAATCATTACAGCAAAATTTAATTTTGAATCTAATTTTTTGTCTAAGCCTTTATTTAAAAAATAAATATAGAACTTAAATCCCATGGAAAATATCAAAATCATTATACTTAATCTTGAAATTTTTGGTAAATTTCCCTTGTTAAAACTCTCTATAGAATTTGTGAACAAGAAGAATCCTACAATCATAATAAGAATTGAGACTAGAAAACTTGCTATATACTCACTTCTTCCATGGCCATATGGGTGGTTTTTATCTGCAGGCTTACTACTTGCCTTTGCTCCTATTAAAGTAATTAGGCTTGTCAAAGCATCACTCATATTGTTAAAAGCATCTCCCAAAATTGCTGATGATGATGCTATCAATCCTATGGTGATTTTTATTATAAACAAAAATATATTTAAAAATACTCCAACAAGTCCAGATAGTGAGATTAATTTTAATCTTACATTTTTATCTTCAATAGACTGGTAATTTTTTACAAATCTTTTTGCAAGAATTTCAAACAATTAATCCTCTCCCATTGTCTTTAATTTTCTAGTTTGGTCTTCTGTAATCAAAGATTCTATCATCTCTTCAATATTTCCATCTAAAAAATCATCTAATTGATAAATAGTTTTATTTATCCTATGATCTGTTATTCTTCCTTGTGGATAATTGTAAGTTCTAATTCTTTCAGACCTATCTCCAGTTCCTACTTGAGATTTTCTGTTATCTGAAATTTCTTTTTGTCTTTTTTGCTCTTCTATTTCATATAATCTTGCCCTTAAAACTCTCATTGCCTTATCTTTATTTTTGATTTGAGATTTTTCATCTTGGCAAGTTACTACAAGGCCTGTTGGAATATGGGTTAGTCTTACAGCTGAATCTGTAGTGTTTACACTTTGTCCCCCGTTTCCACTTGACCTATATACATCTGTTCTAATATCATTTGGATCAATTTTTATGTCGACTTCATCAGCCTCTGGCAAAACTGCAACTGTTGCTGTTGATGTGTGAATTCTTCCACCTGATTCTGTTTCTGGAACTCTTTGTACTCTGTGAACTCCAGATTCATATTTTAATTTTGAATAAGCTCCTTCGCCTCTTACAATGAAGGTAGCTTCTTTCATTCCGCCAATTCCTTGGCTTGATACGTCAATATCTTCAGTTTTGTAGCCTTGTTTATCAGCATACATATGATACATTCTGTAAAGATTTCCAGCAAAAAGACCAGCTTCTTCTCCACCGGCTCCCGCTCTAATTTCTACAATTACATCCTTGTGATCGTTAGGATCAGTTGGAATAAGTAAAATTTTTAAATCTTCATTGTATTTTTCAAGATTTTTTTTATTTTCATCAATTTCAGATTTTAAAAGATCAATCATTTCTTTATCATCAGCTTCTTTTAAAAGCTCAGTATTTTCATTTATCATATCTTCTGCATCTGTAATTTGAGTGTATTTTTCAACAATTGGTTTTAATTGATTATATTCTCTTGAAACTTTTTTAAACCTGTCTGTATCTGACAAAACTTCAGGATCAGCAAGTTTTTTTTCTAATTCTTTGAAATTTTCTCTCATATGTTCTAGATTTTCTAACATATAACCTCCTTAGATACAAGCCTTAACTATTCTATCAAAATCATTAAAATCCTTAAAGGACTCAACATTCTTATATCCATATTCTTTTAGTAAATTTGTTATAGGAATTTTTTGATCATAACCTATCTCTAGATATATTTTACCATTTTTATTAAGAAATTTTTTTGCATTTTTAATAATTTCTTTATAAAAACAAAGACCATCTTCTCCACCATACAAAGCATTTTTAGGTTCATAGGATAATTTCTCATCCAAATTTTCAAAATCTTTCTTATTAATATAAGGTGGGTTTGAGACAATTATGTCAAATTTTTCATTTATATTTGAAAATATATCACTTTCCTTAAATTCTACATTATTAATATTTAACTTAATTTTATTTTCATTAGCAAGATCTATAGCTTCTTTTGATATATCTACCCCAAGAATTTTAGAATCTTTAAGATTTTTTGAAAGAGCAAGAGAAATTGCTCCACTTCCTGTGCCTATATCAAGAATGTTTTTCTTATTATTTTCATCTTTTATTATAAGATCAACCAAAATTTCTGTTTCATACCTTGGTATGAGAGCTCTTTTATCAACCAATAAATCCAGACCATAAAAATTCCACTTGCCAATTGCATATTGGAGTGGATATCCTTCATTAATCTTATCTTGTATTTTTAAAATTTGTCTTTCAATTTCTTTATCCAAAACTTTTTCTTGGTCCAAAAACAAAAGATTTTTCTTTGTATTTAATAAATATGTAAGAGCAATGATCAAATCATCATTGTTCTTTTCTAAAATATCTCTAATTTTCATAAATACATATAAAAAATAAGGTTAGATACCTAACCTTATTTATTTCTTCCATATTTTTTATTGAATTTTTCAACATTACCACCACGGTCAGAAAATCTTTGTTTTCCTGTATAGAATGGATGGCATTGTGAACATACTTCAACTTTTATTTCTTCTTCTGTTGATCCAACAGTAAATTCATTACCACATGATGTGCAAGTAACTTTTGCTTGGTGGTATGCTGGATGTAGTTCTTTTTTCATATAAACACCTCTTCTTGTCTCTTTCAATAAGCAATAATGATTATACCATATGAACATTTATCTTTCAAGCAAAACTTTTAAATATTGTTTTAATTCCTAAAACAAGTCCCATCGAATAAATAAATATTGAAGGAGGCTTACAAAAAATAATTATTTTTACAAAAGTTATTAATTTCATATCGGTAAGTCCTGAAAAATAACACAAAAAATCATCAGGTGCTACTGGAAGTAAAATCGCCCAAGCAAAAAATTTATCATATTTTTCGTGATTTAACCACTTGTCATATTTTTTGAAATTTTCTTCACCAAAAATCGCAAGAACAACTTCCTTACCAAAAAATCTTGAAATTAAAAATACTATAATAGAACCAAGACAAATAGAAATATAATTATAGACAAAACCCCACAAGGGTCCAAACATAACGACTCCAAAGGCTGTAGTAATTCCACCAGGTATCACTGGAATTATAATTTGGATTATTTGCAAAAGCATAAAAATAAGTGGAGCCCAAATTCCATATTGTTGCAAAAAATTTTGAAGACTTGCAACAGATGTAAATATTTCCATCTTATAACCCTTATAACCCAAATAAATGGAAATTAAAATTATAAGAATACTTGTAATATTTATAATAGTTTTTGCTTTAACTTTCATAAAAATTCCTAACTTAATTATTACATCTTCATTATAACTTATATAACAATTTTATGGCTAATTTTTGTAAGTTTTATTGATTAATTCTAAAAATTCTTCGTTTGACTTGCATTTTTTCATTAAATTTATCAATTCACTTGTAAAATCCGCCTTATCTTTCATATCAGAATTTCTAAGTTTATAAACTGCATCAAGCTCTTTTTCATTTAACAACAAATTATCTTTCCTAGTTGATGATTTTTCTATGTCAATTGCAGGAAAAATTCTTTTTTGGGCAAGTTTTCTGTCAAGATGCAATTCCATATTACCAGTTCCCTTAAATTCTTCATAAACCATATCATCCATTCTAGAACCTGTATCAACAAGGGCCGTAGCAATAATTGTAAGTGATCCACCATTTTCTATATTTCTTGCAGCACCAAAAAATTTCTTTGGTCCAACAAGGGCTAAAGGATCAAGTCCCCCAGAAAGAGTCCTTCCTGATTGTGGCGTCATAATATTATAGGCTCTTGCTAGTCTTGTGATTGAATCTAGTAAAATTACAACATCTTTGTTATCTTCAACAAGTCTTTTTGCCCTTTCAAGAACCATCTCTTGCATATAAATATGATTTTGTGGTGGCTTATCAAAAGTTGATGCCGCAACTTCTGTTCTTGTAAGCTCATTATCTTTGTCCCTAAACTGATTTACAAATCTTTTGAAATCTGTAACTTCTTCTGGTCTTTCATCAATTAATAAAACCAAAATTTTTAAATCATCAAAATTTTTTTCAAGAGCATATTCAATATCTTTAATCAAAGTTGTCTTTCCAGCTTTTGGTTGAGATACAATAAGTCCTCTTTGTCCTCTTCCGATTGGGGCAATTATATCAATAAGTCTTTGGGATATTTTATCATTACTTGTTTCAAGTTTTAATCTTTGGTTTGGGTAAATTGGAGTTAGTGATTCAAAATTTGACCTATTAAAAGCATCTGCCGCCTTTAGGCCATTAACATCTAAGACGAAAATTAGGGGTGAAAATTTATCTTTATCTTTTTTTACTCTGGCAATTCCTTTAATAAAATCGCCTGTTTTTAATCTAAACATTTTTACTTGTTTAGGAGAAACATATATATCATCATTACTTGATTCATAAAGTTCGGTTCTTAAAAATCCAAACCCATCTTCATGAAGATCCAAAAGTCCTTCGCAATTAAATTTTTCACCAAGATCAAAATTTTCATTATTTTCATTTTCATCAAAGGCTTTTTTGCTAGAGCTTTTATCTTCTGTAAAATCTTCACGGCTTTCATATGTATCCTTGATTATTTCTATTAGATCATTTTTTCTATATGATGAAAGAGATTTAATTGAAAGTTCTTTGCCGATTTCTCTTAATTCATCCAATTTCAATTTTTCTAAATTATTTATATCCATTTTTTTCCTTTACAAATAAAAATATACGGAGCCCTAAGGCTCCGATTTTATTTTTTATTTTTCTGCTGAATTTTCACATTCGAAAAATTCTATTTTTTCTCTTACCTTATCTTTAATAGCTTCAAAACCTGGTTTTAATACTTTTCTTGGGTCAAATCCCTTACCAACTTTGTCTTTACCTTCTTCGAAATATTTTCTTGTAGCTTCTGTAAATACTATTTGACATTCTGTATTTATGTTTATTTTAGAAACTCCTCTTTCGATAGCTTTTTTAACTTGATCTTCAGGAATTCCTGTACCACCGTGTAAAACTAATGGAAGATTTCCAACTGCATCTTTAATTTCTTCAAGTCTTTTAAAATTAAGTCCTTGCCAATCTTTAGGATATACTCCGTGAATGTTTCCAATACCTGCTGCTAAGAAATCTACTCCAAGTGAAGCAATTTTTTTACATTCTTCAGGATCTGCTAATTCTCCTGCAGAAACAACTCCATCTTCTTCTCCACCAATTCCGCCTACTTCAGCTTCTATAGAAACATTTTTAGAGTGGCAAAGCTCTACTAATTCTTTTGTTTTTTCAATATTTTCTTCAATTGGAAAATATGATCCATCAAACATTATTGAAGTAAATCCAGCATCTAATGCTTTTTTTGCTCCTTCATATGTTCCGTGATCTAAGTGAAGAGCAACTGGAACTGTGATATTTAAATCTTTATCAAGTCCTTCAACCATTTTAGCAACTACATTAAATCCACCCATATATTTTGCAGCACCTTCTGATACTCCCAAAATAACTGCAGATTTTTTTTCTTCACATGTTTCAAGAATTGCTTTTGTCCATTCAAGGTTATTTATATTGAATTGTCCAATTCCATAACCATTTTCATAAGCTTTGTCTAACATTTCTTTTGCATTAACTAACATATTAACTCCTTAAATATTTCTTAATCATTTATCGTAAAATCATTTTTTCTTAGACTATCCTTAGTTATAGTAACTAAAGATGGTATTTGATTAATACCCAATTTTTTTACCAATTCCCCATTTTTATCAATATCTATAATGATTTTTTTTATGTTTTTATATGAGTCTTCTTCCTCTTTTAGAAATTCTTTTTTCATATTTTGAGAAAAATTTGACCAATTTGCATGAAATAGGGCTATTATTTTTTTATTGTCTAGTAAAATATTTTCCAAAAATTCTTTTGAAATTTTATAATCAACTATTTGCATAAATCTTCTTTTATTGAACTTATTATTTTTTCTATAGCTTCATCAGTTGACATTTTTAAATTTTCCATATCAGATCTTTTTGAAAATTCTACTAAATCATCCTTGGCATCTTTCCCAACCGTAATTCTGAAAGGAACTCCAACTAGGTCTCTGTCGTTAAACTTAACTCCAGCTCTTTCTTTTCTATCATCAAGCATTACTTCTATGCCTTGATCTAATAATTTATTATAAATTTTTTCAGCAATTTCTTTTTGTTCTTCATTGTTTTTATTTACAAGAGTAATCCAAGCTTCAAATGGTGCAACTTTTGTAGGCCAAATTATTCCATTATCATCATAGTGTTGCTCGATTATTGCTGAAATTGATCTTGTAATTCCAATTCCATATGAACCCATTATAAATGGTTTTTGTTTTCCATTTTCATCCAAGAAATAAGCTTCAAGACTTTCTGAATATTTTGTTCCCAATTGGAATATATTTCCAACTTCTATTCCACGAGCAATTTGAAGTTTTTCCTTTCCATCAAGTGAAAGGTCACCTTCTTTTGCTGTTAAAAGATCTTCAGCTACTTCCCCATCAAAATCTCTTTTATAATTTGCATTTATATAATGATGGTCAGTTTTGTTTGCACCAATTACTAGATTTTTATATCTAGTAATAGACTTATCTACAATTACTCTAACATCTTCTTTTAAATCTTTTGGTCCTGTAAATCCAGGTTCTGCTCCTGTGATTTTTCTGATTGTTTCATCATCCATCATTTCGATTTCGTGTTCTGGAACTTTTAAGTAAGAAATTAATTTTGCCATATTTAATTCCCTATCTCCAGGAACAATAACGAGTACTGGATTTCCTTGGACTGATAAGTCAACAGCTTTTGCACATTTATTTTGGTCTATTTTTAGAAAATTAGAAACTTCTTCTATTGTTTTTGCGTCTTTTGTTTCTACTAATTCTAAATCTTTTTCTTCTTCACTTTCATCAATTTCAAGGAAAAATTTTGCAGATTCATCAGTTGCTGCGTAATTTGAATTTTCTGTATAAAAAATTTCTCCTTCGCCTGTTTCTGCAAGAGCCATAAATTCATGGCTAGTTTTTCCACCCATAGCTCCTGAATCACCTTCAACAATCTTATAATCAAGGTCTAGTGCATCAAAAACTTCTACATAGGCATCCCACATTTTTTTGTAGGATTTTTCCAAGCCTTCCATATCTACATCAAATGAATATGCATCTTTCATTATAAAATCTCTTGACCTATTAATTCCAAATCTTGGTCTTTTTTCATCCCTAAATTTTGAAACTATTTGATATAAATTTAGTGGGAGTTGTTTGTAAGAATTTATTTCATCTTTGATTAAAGTTGTAAATTGTTCTTCAGCTGTTGGTCCAAGACAATATTCCCTGTCGTGTCTATCTTTTATTTTAAACATTTCAGGTCCAAAATTTTCCCATCTTCCAGATTTTTCCCAAATTTCTTTACTTTGTAAAACTGAAGTGGAAACTTCTATAGAATCATATTTTTCCATAGATTTTCTTACAATATTTTCTATTTTATTTATTACTCTCATGCCTAGTGGCAAGTAGGAATAAACTCCTGATGAAGTTTTTCTTATAAAAGCTCCCCTTACCAAAAGCTTGTGACTTTGTGTTTCTGCATCTTGAGGATCATCTCTTAATGTAGGCATATAATAGTTCGATAATCTCATTTATCCTCCAACTTTTTATAATTTTTTATCCTTAAAAATATTATCACAGTTAGTTTTTTTAATCAATTAATCTACGATTGTAACTGTTTGAACTTCTTCGCCACATTTTGCGCCAAAGTTTATTTCTGATAAAATATTTTTTTCAAGATTTGCAACTATACAAGGTGTAATTATTGAAGGAACTTTATCTTTTATTTTTTCAATATCTACTGATAAAACCTTATCGCCCTTATTTACCTTATCTCCAACTTTAACATGTGGAGTAAAGCCTTCGCCTTTTAATTCTACAGTTTCAAGTCCAAAATGAACCAAAACTTCTATTCCTTCATCCGTTTTTATTCCAATTGCATGGTAGCCGTCTGGTTGAAGAGTAACTTCTCCATCAACTGGAGAGTAAACTTCTCCATCTTCAGGCAAAACTGCAAAACCATCTCCAACCATTTTTTCTGCAAAAACCGGATCTGGAACTTCTTCTAATTTTACAACTTTCCCATTAACTGGACTTGCTATTGAAACTTTCTTTTCTACCTTGTTTTTCTTTTTAAAAAAATCAAACATTTTTACTCCTTTAAATTTTTCATTGATAAACCGATTCTTTCTCTTTTTTTATCAATTTCAATTACTCTTACTCTTATTATATCAGAATTTGTAACAATCTCATTAGGATCTTTTATAAATTTATCACTCATATTTGAAATATGAACAAGACCATCAATTCCAACTCCAATATCTACAAAGCAACCGAATTCTGTAATATTTCTTACAGTTCCTTCTAAGATATCTCCCTCATTAAGATCATCTATTGATAAGACTTCACTTTTTGTAATAACTTCTGGAAGCTCATCTCTAGGATCACGTCCTGGTTTTTTTAATTCTTCTATTATATCCTTTAAAGTTAATACCCCAACTTCGAGATCTTTAGCACATTTTTCTAAATTTATTTCATCTAAATTAAAATCTACAAGTTTTTTTGCAATTTTATAACTTTCTGGATGGACTGCAGTATTATCTAAAAAATTTGGTGAATCAGGAAATCTCAAAAATCCTGCTGCCATCTTGTAAGTTTTATCTCCAAGGCCCTTAACTTTTTTCAAATCGCATCTTTCAATTATTTGTCCATTTTTAAAATCTTCTTCAATTCTTTTTGCAAGATTTAAATTCAAACCTGAAACATAGGATAATAATTTATAAGATGCATTGTTTATATTTACACCAACTTCATTTACACTATCTTCAACAACTTTTGAAAGCTCTTCATCCAATTTTTTTTGATTTATATCGTGTTGGTATTGACCAACTCCCAAGTGTTTTGGATCAATTTTTACAAGCTCAGCCATAGGATCTTGGAGCCTTCTTGCCATAGAAACTGCTCCCCTAATTGTTACATCAAGGTCAGGAAATTCTTCTTCTCCAAGCTTTGATGCAGAATAAACTGAGGCTCCTGCTTCATTTACAATTGCATAAGAAACTCCATCAACTTCTTTTAATAATTTATTTACAACAATTTCAGTTTCCCTACTTGCAGTTGCATTTCCCAAGGCAATTATATCTACATCATATTTTTTTATTAATTTTTTTAATGTTTCAATTGCTTCTTTTTCTTTTGAATGAGGTTTTACGGGATAAATTACTGCTTGGTCTAAATATTTTCCATGCTTATCGATAACTGCAACCTTACAACCTGTTCTAAAACCCGGATCAAGACCGATTATATTTTTATCTTTTATTGGTCTTTGCAAAATATATGGTTTTAAATTTTTTGAAAATACCTTAATTGATTCTTCTTCCGCTTTTTCAGTTAAATTATTTTTGATTTCTGTGCTTATACCAGGAAGCAAAAGTCTTTTGTAAGAATCTTCAATGGTTTTTTTTATTAAATCTTCTGTGTAATCATTGTTTGATTTGTAAAGATTTTTAATTAAAGTTAGGTTATAAGCATCTGTAAATTCTAATTTTACAGTCAAATCACCATTTTTTTCTGCCCTATTTAAGGCTAAAATTTGAAAAGGCTTGAGATTTTTGATTTTCTCATTAAAATCATAATAATTTTCATAGATTAAATCTTCATCTTCCTTTTTTTCTGCCAAAATTCTTGCCCTAACAAGTCCATCTCTTCTGATTATATTTTTTGCTTCAATATTATTTGCCACATCTTCTGCCAAAATATCCAAGGACTTGTTTATAGCATCAGCTTCGTCATCAATTCCTTCTTTTATGTATTTTTTTGCAAGAGAAAGTGCTTCTTCTTCATTTTGAGCCTTCATCAAAATTTCATCCAAAAGATCCATTAGACCAAGCTCTTTTGCCTTGTCAGCTCTTGTTTTTCTTTTTTTCTTAAAAGGAGCGTATATATCTTCAAGCTCTGTCAAAGTTTTGGCTTGTTCAATTTTTTCTTTTAATTCATCGTCAAGTTTTTCTTGATTTTCTAAAGAAGAAATAATCTCTTCTTTTCTTTTTTCAAAATTTCTAAGCCTAGTCAAACCACTTTCAATATCTCTTATTTCAGTATCCTTAAGACCCTTGGTTTTTTCTTTTCTATATCTTGCAATAAAGGCAACAGTTGAGCCTTCATCAAGCAATTTGATAACTTCATCAATGCTATTTTGATTAATATTTAATTCATTGGAAAGAATTTTTGAAATTTCCATTATTACCTCACTAATTTCATCTTAAATTACAAAAATATAGGAGATTTCCTATATTTTAAAATTTAATATTTTCTTTAAATATAAATACACTATACTCTTTTTTAAAAAAATAAAAAAGCTCTTGCAAAATCCATAGAAATTTTGCAAAAGCTTTAATTAATTTTCTGTTATATAATTTATTTTATATTTTGGGAAATTCATAGAAATAGTTCTTCCTTGAAATTTATCCCCAAAATCTCTATCAAGTTCATACAGGTTTGATGGATCATAAAAAACCACCTTTGAATTTTTTGCTTTTTGCGGGATTAAATCCAGTTGGAATTTATATTTTGACCTATTTTTAGAATAATCCAAAAGTAAATCTATAAATCTTCCATAGTCATAATCATTATAATTTTCAAATTCCAAATCTACTTTATATTCACTATCTTGCCTAATTTCTGCTATACATTTATTAGACTTATAAGATTTTTTCACCCCATCTGACAAATTGGTCAAAGAAATCATAGTAATGAGTCTACTGCTTTTATCATTAATTAAATTTATCAAATCAGTTTGATCCATTGAATCTTTAAAATCTTCCAGATCAATAGGATTAAATGAATTTTTATTAAGCTCTTCTTTGATATCATCCAAATTAAGTTTTCTTGTTTGAGTTTTATCAAGATCTTCTTCGATTTCTTCATCTTCTTTTTTCAAAACTTTCCTATCGGAATTCTTACTTTCTTTGGAAGAGTTTTTCCTAAAAGGAATATTTAAATCGTCAAATCTCATCCTACCCTTGTTTTCTTTTAAAGTGTCAATTCTCTTGTAAGTATTATATAAAGTTGTAAAAACCATTAATAAAAAAGACAAACTTGTAAGTAAACTTAGGATATTTTTGTAAGTTCCTTCTTCAGGATTAAATAAATTTAAAATAAGCATCAACAAAAATGGAAGAGATCCTGTATAAGAAAAGAATTTTTTAATTGGATTATTTTCTGATTTTTCTTTTTTTACAGGAATTTTATCTTTAAAAAGCTCTCTTTTTCTTTTTTTCTTCAATATTTTTTTTATATTTTTATAGGCAAAAATAAAAAATCCCAAAGCATAAAGTATGTAAATTATTAACTTAATGCTAGGATAATTTGTGTATATATCAAAAGGCAAAACCCTTAAAATCATATCAAAAATAAAGGTCATAGCTAATAAAAATATACCAGCCTTTAATAAAATTTTTGATATTAAAAATAAAACAACAAGACCAATTAGGATTATTACAATTACAAGAGGAAAGTTTATTTTATTTAAAATATCATATATTCTATCATAATTTAAATTATTCATATTACCACCTTTGAAATAATTATACCAAATAAAAAAGAAATTTAAAATCAATACATATTGAATAAAAACTAAATTTTCGTATAATAATTTCATATGCTGGAATAGCTCAATCGGTAGAGCAATTGTATCGTAAACAAAAGGTTGCGGGTTCAAGTCCTGTTTCCAGCTCCAAAATAAAACCGTCAATAGATGGTTTCAAGCTGTTGACAAAGTATATAAACCCTCATGCTAAGAATATCATACGAAAAAAATTGATTTGATTTCAATTTTGAAAATTCGCCAAAAATCCCACTGTTCGAGCGTTTGCGATTTTAGAATTTCAAATTTAGAAATCAACAATTTTTGAAGTCAGATATTCGTGCTTGAGAGTTTGTCTACGTTCTAGTTTTTTTATTTATTAAAAAAGACCAGCAAGGCTGATCTTTTAATGAATTAATCTAATATAATATTTTTTATTTCGTTTCTTCTTTTATTTGCATTTTTTACAATAAATACACCATATAAAACTGCTATTATTGCACCTAATACATAGGCAATTTTTAAATCAAGACCAAAACCAATCTTTTTTGCACTTATTATAAAGGTAAATACAATAAATGTGTAAAAAATTCCTGGTATCAAGGTCATCAAATATTTCTTATTATTTATAATCAAGTATGTCGTTGCAACAGCAAGGGCAAATATAGCCACAAATTGATTTGTAAATCCAAAATATCTCCATAAAATATTAAATCCATTAGGATTAGACTTAGCAAAAACAAGAATAATTACTGCAGGTACAAATAAAACTGCTGCAACTATTGCTCTTTTAAAACCTGATCTTTGGTCAATATTTAATTCTTCTGAAACAATTAATCTCAATGACCTAAAGGCTGTATCACCACTTGTAATTGGAAGTGCTATTACACCCATTATTGCTAAATATCCACCAACTGAGCCCATGAAATTTCTAGAAATTTGTCCAACCATTAAGGTACCAGCTGTATCTAGAGCTGATTTTCCTGATGAAAATAAAACTAAGGCACCTGCTGCCCAAACCATAGCTATAAAACCTTCTGTAATCATTGTAGAATAAAAAGTTCCCATAGCTTCCTTTTCTTTAGCAACTGTTCTTGAGACAAGGGTTACTTGAGAGCCATGAAATCCTGAAAGAATACCACAAGCTACAGTTATAAAAAATGAAGGTATAAATTTTTGTCCATCTGGATGATCATAAAATAAGCCATAGCCTTCAAATTGTAAATGAGAAAGCCCTTTCATTAGAATCCCTGTAAATACTCCAAGTGATGAAATAAGCAAGAATGCTCCAAAGATTGGATAGATTCTTCCAATTAATTTATCAATTGGTAGGACTGTTGAGAGTATGTAGTAAATAAAAATTATCCCATATATTATCCAAATAACATTTGAATTAGGACTAAGCCCCATAATATCATGTGCAATCAAATCTCCTGGTGTATAAACAAAAACTGTTCCGGTTAGAAGCAATAAAATTGCTATAACAATATTATAAAATCGTTTGACATTTGTTCCTAAATATTTACCAACTAACTTTGGAACCTGACTTCCACCATTTCTCATAGAAATCATACCTGTTGCATAATCATGAACAGCTCCTGCAAAAACACATCCCAAAGGAATAGCTAAAAATGCAATCGGTCCAAATAAAATCCCTTGTATAGGACCTAAAATTGGTCCAGTACCGGCAATATTTAATAAATTTATCAACCAATTTTTCTTTTTACTCATAGTAACATAATCAACACCGTCTGCTTTTCTTACAGCTGGGGTTTCTCTATCATCTGGTTGAAATTGACTTTCAACAACTTTTGAATAAAGTATAGCTCCAAAAATAAGGATTGCAAGACCAATAAAAAATAATATCATATATCCTCCTTATTAAAAATTAATTCTCTTAAATTATAAATCAAACTAAAATAAAATTCAAAATCTTTCATATCTAAGAATTTATTTTAAAAAAACAAATAAAAAAAGCCAGCATAGCTGACTTAAGAAATTATTTGACCAATCAAATAATCATCAATTCTTTGGATAATTTTTATATCTTTAATTTCATTTATTTCAACATCATCTTTTGTGTGAACCCTTAAATAATTTGTAGAATATCCTGACTTATATCCGTCAAGCTCTGTTTTTGTTTCAAATAAAACTGATAAAGTTTTTCCAATTTGCTTATCCAAAAATTCATGAGAAATCTCTGTTTCAATAATTGATAATTCCTTAGACCTTCTTTTTTTGATATTTCCATCAACTTGATTTTTCATATCAGCGGCCTTGGTTCCATCTCTTTTAGAATATTTGAAAAGATGAGTTTTTGAAAATTTTATTTCTTTTACAAATTTTTTGGTTTCCTCATGATTTTTTTCGCTTTCATTTGGAAAACCTACGATTATATCAGTTGTAAGACCAGCATTTGGAAAATATTCCCTAATCAAATCTACCTTTTCTTTGAAAATTTTTGTATTATATTTTCTATTCATAAGTTTTAAAACATCATCCGAACCTGATTGAAGGGATAAATGAAAATGATCACAGGCTTTTTTTGTATCTTTCATTCTTTGTAAAAATTCCCTATCAATATGCCTTGGCTCCATTGATGAAAGTCTAATTCTTTCTATTCCATCAATTTTTGCTATGTGTTCAATCACATCAATTAGAGAAATATCCAAATCAAAATCTTTTCCATAGCTTGCAACATGGATTCCAGTAAGGACAATTTCCTTATATCCATTATCCCTAAGTCTTTTTGCCTCATCAATTATTGAAACCAAATCTCTTGACGCAATATTTCCTCTAGCATAAGGAATCAAACAATATGAACAGTACATATTACAACCGTCTTGAATTTTCATATAAGCACGGGTCATGTCAGCCTGATTTGAAATTTCCAAATCTTCAATTTCTTCTCCAATTGAAAATTCTTCTACATCTTCCATTTTTTCATTATTTTTAATGAAATTTTCGCAAAGCTCAACTACTTCTTCCTTGTTACGAGATCCCAAAATTATATCTACGCCGTCAATATTTTTTACTTCATCAGCTTTCACTTGTGAATAACAACCAATAACTGCTATTATTGCATCTTTATTTTCTTTTCTAGCCTTAGAAATTGTTTGTCTAGATTTTCTATCACTCATGTTTGTAACTGTGCAAGTATTTATAACGTAAATATCAGCATTTTTTTCTTTTTTTTCAAAACCTCTTTTTTTGAATAATTCTTCAATGGCTTCAGATTCATATTGGTTAACCTTACAGCCTAGGGTTTTTATATTAAATGTTTTATTCATCAATCAAACAAATCCTTCAATTTTTCAAAAAAGTTCTTATCTTCTTTTACCTCATCGCCAGAAATTTCAGCAAATTCTTTTAATTTTTCTTTTTGCTCTTTGGATAATTTTGTTGGAGTAATAACTTTTACATAAAAATAAAGGTCTCCTTGCCTTTTAAGCCTGTCAGATTTTATTCCTTCATTTTTAATCCTAAATTTAGTTCCAGTTTGAGTTCCTGCTGGGACGTGATATTCTTGAGTTGTTGTTAGGGTTGGCACATCTACATTTCCGCCTAAAGTTGCTGTTGCAAATGAAATTGGCATTTCATAATAAATATCAAGTCCATCTCTTTTGAAAATATCGTGCTCTTCAACTTTTAAGATTATATATAAATCTCCGTAAGATCCACCATTTTCACCAACATTTCCCTTACCAACTATTCTCATTACAGAATCATTTTCAACACCAGATGGTATGTCAATTTTTATTTTTTCATTTTTAATTTTTCTTCCACTACCATCACAATCTGGACATTTTTCTTCAATAATTTCTCCAGATCCATGGCAATTGTCACAAGTAGTTTGACGAGAAACTGTTCCAAATGGGGTTTGGCTAATATTATTTATAACTCCAGACCCATTACACTTAGGGCATGTTTTGATTTTACTTTCATCTTTCGCACCTTTTCCATGGCAAGCTTCACATTCAACTTCTCTTCTAACTTGGATTTCTTTAGAAATTCCAAAAGCTGATTCTTTGAAAGTTAATTTAACAACTTGTTGGATATCAGATCCTTTTCTTGGCCTTTTTCTATTATAGCTTCTTCCTTGAGAGAAAATATCTCCAAAAATATCTCCAAATATATCACCAAATCCACTAAAATCACCAGAAAATCCGCCAGCTCCACCGCCGTTTTCAAAGGCTGCAGCACCATAGGTATCGTATTGACGTTTTTTTTGAGGATCAGATAAAATTTCATAGGCTTGTGAAATTTCTTTAAATTTTTCTTGAGCCTTATCATCATCTGGATTTAAATCTGGATGGTATTTTTTTGCAAGTTTCCTATATTTTCTTTTTAATTCATCTTCGCTGACATTTTTGTCAACTTCGAGCAATTCATATGGGTCTTTCATTTATCCTCCAATATAAAAAAAATAAATTATTGCTAATTTATTCAGAATGTAGACAAATTCAGTTTAGTAATTCATTAATAATTAAAAAATAAAATCACGCTAAAACCCATCTCGACTAAGTGAGTGAAACGAACGCATGGAGAGATCTCATGAGATTTCTCGACTCACTACGTTCGCTCGAAATGGGTGGAAATTTAGTTTGTCAACAGTCTAAATAAATTATTTCTAATTTATTTGTAGTATCTTAATTTATAATTTTATCTTTTTATCTAAGCTCATCTATTATACCCCTTTGATAAAAAAATCAAATTGTATTTTAAAATTTAAAATAAAAATAAAGAATAAGAAGCACGGCTTCCTATTCTTTAATTTTTATTTATTTTTATTCTTCGTCATCATCTACAACTTCATAATCAGCATCTACTACATCATCGTCTGCTTTTCCAGCGTTTTGACCTTCTTGACTTGCTTGAGCATTTTTATACATTGCTTCACTCATTGAGTAGATTTCTTGTTGTAGAGCTTCTGTTTTTGCTTTGATATCTTCAGTATTGTCAGCTTTTATGCTTGCTTCAAGATCTTTGATTTTTTCTTCAATCTTATCTTTTTCGCCACCTTCAACTTTTGCTTCTTCAAGAGTTTTTCTTGCTTGATAAACTAATGATTCAGCATTGTTTTTAACTTCAATACTTTCTTTTTTCTTCTTATCATCTTCAGCAAATTTTTCAGCTTCTTTTACTTTTTTATCTATTTCTTCTTCAGTCAAGTTTGTTGATGAAGTAATAGTAATTTTTTGTTCTTTTCCACTTCCTTGGTCTTTTGCAGATACATTTACAATACCATTTGCATCTATATCAAATGTAACTTCGATTTGTGGAACTCCACGTCTTGCTGCAGGAATTCCTGTAAGTTGGAATCTACCAAGTGTAGTGTTGTCTGCTGCCATTTCTCTTTCACCTTGTACAACGTGAATATCTACATCAGTTTGTCCATCTGCAGCAGTTGTAAAGATTTGAGATTTTTTAGTTGGAATTGTTGTATTTCTTTCGATTAATTTTGTAGCAACTCCACCAAGAGTTTCAATTCCTAGTGAAAGTGGTGTAACGTCAAGGAGTAACAAATCTTTAACTTCTCCTGTCAAAACTCCACCTTGAATTGCAGCACCAAGTGCAACACATTCATCTGGGTTTATATCTCTTTGTGGTTCTTTTCCAATTATATTTTTAACTAAATCTTGAACTGCAGGAATTCTTGATGAGCCACCTACAAGTAATACTTTTTCTATATCGCTTGATGATAAAGAAGCATCTTTTAGGGCATCTTCAACTGGTTTTCTTGTTGCTTCAACTAAATCGTGAGTTAATTCATCAAATTTTGCTCTTGTAACTGTTAAGTCTAAGTGAACTGGTTGTCCATCAACTGCTGTAATAAATGGTAGATTTACATTTGTTGTTTTTGTTGATGATAATTCTTTTTTAGCTTTTTCTGCTGCATCTTTTAGTCTTTGCATAGCTGTAAGATCTTTTGTTAAATCTACGCCAGTTTCTTTTTTAAATTCAGCTGCTAAATAATCAACTAATCTATTATCAAAGTCGTCTCCACCTAGTTTATTGTTTCCTCTTGTAGATAATACTTCAAATACTCCATCTCCAACTTCTAGAATTGATACGTCAAATGTACCACCACCAAGGTCATAAACCATGATTTTTGATTGGTCAGTTTCTTTATCCATTCCGTATGCAAGAGCTGCTGCTGTTGGTTCGTTTATAATTCTTTTTACATTTAAGCCTGCAATTTTTCCAGCATCTTTTGTAGCTTGTCTTTGAGCATCTGTAAAGTAAGCAGGAACAGTAATTACTGCATCAGTAACTGTATCATTTAAATAACCTTCTGCATCTGATTTTAATTTTTGTAAAATCATAGCTGAAACTTCTTCTGGTGTGTATGAATTTCCATCAATTTCACTAGTTTTATAATCAGTTCCCATCTCTCTTTTAATTGATGAGATTGTTCTATCAGGATTTGTTATTGCTTGTCTTTTTGCTGTTTCTCCAACAAGTCTTTCTCCATCTTTTGTAAAAGCTACAACTGATGGTGTTGTTCTATTTCCTTCTGTATTTGGGATTATTGTTGAATCCCCACCTTCCATAACGGCAACAGCTGAGTTTGTTGTTCCTAAGTCAATTCCTATAATTTTTGCCATAATATTCTCCTCCTATTTTGCAACTTTAACCATGCTTGGTCTAATTACTCTATCATTTAGTTTGTATCCTTTTTGATAGGTTTCTATAATATAATTTGATTTGAAATCTTCGTTTTCTTCTGTTTGAAAAGCGTGGTGGAAGTTTGGATCAAATTCTACTCCATCAGATTTTATTTCTTCCAAGCCTTCTTTTTCCAAAACTTTCCAAAAAGAATCTCTTATCATTATGATTCCTTGAACAAAAGAATCATCTTGGTCTTGATCTTTAAGTGCCCTGTCAAAATTATCTAAAACTGGTAAAAGTTCTTCGATTAAGTTTGATGCAGCAAACTTTTTAAAATCAGACCTTGCTTTTTCTTCTCTTTTTTTGAAATTAGTAAAATCTGCTAATAGTCTTTGGTATTTTTCTTTGTACTCATTGTCATCGTCATTTGACAATTCTTCATCAACATTACCGTCTTCATCAACTATTTCAGCATCAATTTCTTCTAATTCTTCTTCTATATCTTCATTTAAATCTTTAGCTTCTTTTACATTTTCATCATGCTTTTTTTCATTGTCCACCTTAAACACCTACCTTATTATTTGCTAAGTAAATCTGATATTAGTTTGATGTCAGAAATAACTTCCTTATAATCAATTCTTGTAAGTCCTATTATTCCAATTTGGCCTACAATGTCTTTGTCATAATTAAAATGTGAAGTTATGATTGTATTATCTTTCAATTCATTTATCTCATTTTCATCACCAATAGTAATTTTCAATTCATTGTTAGAATTTTCAATCAATTCCCAAATTCTTTCCTTACTATCGAATATCTTAATAAACTCTCTAGCCTTAATTGGATCTTCAAATTCTTTGAAATTAAAGATATTGCCTAGTCCTTTTATAATAACTTCTTTGGTCAAATCACTTAAAGAATCATTGTTTATTTTTTTCTCCAAAATATCTAACAAATTCTCATACTTCTTAAAGCCAGAATTTTTGATTTTTTCAAAAATTTTCGAAAGATTTTTTAAACTTTCTCCTTCAATGTTTTGTTTTAAATTTTTTGACATTTCAAATAAATTCTCATCGTCAATTTCTTCACTTATATAAATTCTATCGCTTATTAAACTTCCGTTATCATAAACAACTATAAACAAAAGCATATTAGGATCAATTTTTAAAAGCTCCAAATTAATTACCTTAGTAATATTGTTTCTTATGGTATAAGAAACGGCTGTAAGATTTGTCATTTTTGACAGAAGCAGTGTTGCAGTCTCCACAATTTTTGATACATTGCCATATCTTTTATCAAGAATTTTTTCTAAATTTTCATCTTCCTTTTCATTTAATGAATTTTCTAGTAAATTATTTACATAAAGTCTGTAACCCTTATCGGATGGATATCTTCCTCCAGATGTGTGGGCTTTTTCCAAAAGTCCCATCTTTTCAAGAGTGCTCATCTCATTTCTAATTGTTGCAGACGAAATATCTAGAGAATATTCATTAAGCAATGAATTTGAACCAATAGGCTCTCCAAGATTAACGTATGAGTTTATAATGGAAAAGAGTATCATCTTCTTTCTCTCGTTCATTATTTTCACCTCATTTAGCACTCCAATTATCTGACTGCTAATTATAATATACTAGGTAATTTTCTTTTTGCAAGTTATATTATTTCAATATAAAATTCATTTGATAAATCAAAGCCCTTGTGGGTAAATTTTAAGCTTTGATCAATTTCAAAAAATCCATCTTTATAAAATTTTTCAATAATTTCACTATATTTTTCTAAGAGAGAATGGCCAAAAATATTTTCAAATTCTTTTAAATTAATTCCCTCAACTTCCCTTAGTTTAAAAATTATATATTCTTTTTCCCTTTCATCATTTGAAATAAATTCCCTAAATTCTACCGGAAATTTTCCTTCTTTTATTAATTTTTCATATTTTACAAAATTTTTAACGTTATTATATCTAATATTTGACAAAAATCCTGATGCTCCAAGTCCAAAGGCAAGGTATCCCCCTTCTGACCAATATTTCATATTGTGGTAGGATTCAAAGCCTTTTTTTGAAAAATTAGATATTTCATAACTATTTAGGCCAATATCTTCTAAATAATTTTCAATATAAGAAAAAATATCTCTTTCCAAATCATCATCCATAAGCTGAAGTTTATCTTTTTTATAAAGGCTATAAAAATGTGATCCTTTTTCAAGAATTAGAGAATAATAGGATAAATGTTCTGGATTTATTTTTTTTATTATTTCTAAATCCTTTTTTATAGATTTAAAATTTCCTCCTGGCAGATTTAAGATCATATCCAAAGAAAGATTATCAAAACCTGCCTTTCTAATATTTTCTATATCTTTTAGAACAATTTCCTTATTGTGATCTCTGCCAATTTTTTTTAAAACCTCATCATCAAAAGATTGAACGCCAAGAGAAATCCTATTTATACCTAAACTTCTATATGCTTTTAATTTATCCAAGGTCAAAGAATTTGGGTTTGCTTCAATTGTAAATTCTTTGACCTGACTTAGGTCAAATTTTTCAAGCAAACCTACAAGCTCTTTAATATATTTAAAATCAACATATGTTGGAGTTCCCCCACCAATATAAATCGAATCAATTTCTACATCCATATTTTCTTTGTATAATTTTATTTCTTTTTTTAAATTTTCAAAATAAGGCTTTATCCAAGATTCTAAATTTGGAAAGGCAGTAAAATCACAATAAAAACATTTTTTCTTACAAAAAGGAATATGAATATAGATTCCAATTTTTTCCATATTTTCTCCTTAAATTTTCAAAAATAAAAAAGCTATACTAACTTCACTTTTTTAATTTAGAAAACCTTCATGCAAAGAATATCATACGGAAAAAATTTACTTGATTTCAAATTAAAAACTTCGTTAAAAATCGCACTCTAAAATTTAAAGCAATGATAATTCCTTAAATAAATTAATTTCAATTATATTTTAAATCTTCGCTTTGTTTCGAGGGATAAATATTAAAATTGAACCACTGGCACAATTTTAAGCTATTTATCTGTCATCGCGTTAGCGAGTTTACGGTTTTTAGAAGTTTTTGATTTAGAAATCAAAAATTTTTGTAGTCAGATATTCGTGCTTGAAGGTTTTTCTAAGTTTGAAGCTAGGTAAAAGCTTTATTCATCATCATATTTCAATACAGCAAGGAAGGCATCTTGTGGGATTTGTACGCTTCCTAATTGTCTCATTCTCTTCTTTCCTTCTTTTTGTTTTTCTAGAAGTTTTTTCTTTCTTGATATATCTCCACCATAACATTTCGCAATTACATCTTTTCTCAAAGCTTTTACAGTTTCTCTTGCTATAACTTTTGAATCGATTGTAGCTTGAATTGGAATTGCGAATTGTTGTCTTGGAATTTGATCTTTTAATTTTTCAACAATTGATCTTCCCCTAGCATAGGCAAAATCTTTGTGAACAATTGTAGATAAAGCATCAACCCTATCTTCATTTATTTTTATATCAAGTTTTATTAAATTGCTTTCTTCATAATCTACAACTTCATAATCCAAAGAAGCATATCCTTTTGATCTTGATTTTAAAGAATCAAAAAAGTTATAAATTACTTCGTTTAAAGGAATTTTATATTTTATTATAACCCTATTTTCATCCATATAGGACATGTCAATTAAATCTCCCCTTCTTGATTGAGCAAGTTCCATTACAGGTCCTATATATTCTTTTGGTGTCATAATTTCAGAAATTGTTATTGGTTCTTTTACATAATCTATTTCTGATGGTGGTGGAAAATCATTAGGATTTTCTAATTTTTTCTCTTCGTGGCCTTTTGTTTTTACCCTATAAATTACTGAAGGAGCTGTAGCAATAATATCCAAATCATATTCTCTTTCAAGTCTTTCGGTAATAATATCCATATGCAAAAGTCCCAAAAATCCACATCTTAGTCCAACGCCCAAGGCTTGGGAGTTTTCTTGTTCAAAAATTAAAGATGCATCATTTACTTGAAGCTTTTCCAAAGAATCTTTTAATTTATTAAATGATTCGCCCTCAGCAGGATAAATTCCTGAATATACCATAGGCAAAACTTCCTTGTAACCTGATAAGGCTTTTTGTGTTGGATTATTTTTTAAGGTAATTGTATCACCAACTCTCGCATTTCTAATATCTTTAATGCTTGCTTCAATAAATCCTACATCACCACTTCTTAATTCTTTGGTTTCAATCCTATTTTTCATAGTATAACCAACGCCAGTTACTTCATAGGATTTTCCGCTTGCCATCATCAAAATTTCGTCTCCTGCTTTTACACTTCCTTCAAAAATTCTAACATAGCAAATTACTCCCCTATAGGAATCATAATATGAATCAAAAATCAAAGCCTTTAGAGGCTTATCGTCATGATCTTCCGGAGCTGGGACATTTTCTATAATATCTTCAAGAACATCTTCAATATTTAATCCAGTTTTGGCTGAAATTAATGGAATATTTTCTGTATCAAGTCCAATTTGATTTTCTATTTCCTCTTTTGTTTCTTCAACCCTTGCACTTGGAAGATCAATTTTATTTAAAACTGGCAAAATTTCCAAATCTTGTTCAAGAGCAAGGTAAGTATTTGCCAAAGTTTGAGCTTCTACACCTTGGGATGCATCAACAACCAAAATTGCTCCTTCGCAAGCTTTAAGTGATCTTGAAACTTCATAAGTAAAGTCGACGTGGCCTGGAGTGTCAATTAAATTTAAATCATAAATTTTTCCGTCTTTTGCCTTATATTTTAACTTTACAGACTTTAATTTTATGGTAATTCCTCTTTCTTGCTCAAGCTCCATGCTATCTAGCATTTGATCATTTATTTCTCTTTTTGCAACAGACTGAGTTTTTTCTATAAGCCTATCTGCAAGAGTAGATTTTCCGTGGTCAATGTGAGCAATAATCGAAAAATTTCTAATATTTTCTTTTTTCTTCATTATCTATTTTCCTTATCTACAAAACCTATATCATAAATTGGGAAAAATCTTAAAAAAGCGTGTCCAACTATTTTTTCTTCTGAAATCGGTCCAAAATTTCTAGAATCATTACTTGCGTTTGGAAGCCTATTATCTCCCATTACAAAATATTCCCCATCTTTAACTTCCCATGAAGAATTTTCATTTGTCGTTAGAGTTTCTTCGCTATTTATATAATTTTCCTCATAAACTTCACCGTTAACATATACGCTGCCATTTTTTACTTCAATATTATCTCCAGACATGCCTACAATTCTTTTTATATATAAAGTATCTTTTTGGTCAGGAGCTTCAATTATTACAATATCGCCCCTATTATATCCCTTAAAATGTTTTGAAACTTTGTCAACAAATAGCATATCGCCGCTATGTAAAGTATTTAACATAGAATTTCCTTCAACTTTTGTAGCATCCATTATAAAAATTTTTATGAAAAATGCAATGATTAATGCAAATAGTATAGTTTTTATCCAATCAAGAAATTCCAAATCTTTAGTTTTTTCTGTCATATCACACCTCTCTCATTCTATAATTATAAACGAATCTTACAAAAGTTCCAAATATTTTAAGATTTAATGATTATAAAGATTTGTAATAAATATAGTTTTATGGTAAAATAAATCAGTCGATATAAATTGGGGGTGAGAAAATGGCAAACATTAAATCAGCTATAAAAAGAATTGATGTAACAAGAAAACAAACTGCTAGAAATAAGTCAGCAAAATCAGAAATAAAAACATACGTTAAAAAATTTGAAGAAGCTATTGCAAATAATGATAGCGAAAAAGCTAATGAACTTTTCAAAACTGTTGATAAAAAAGTAAAACAAGCAGCAGCTAAAAACATCATTCACAAAAATCAAGCTAGTAGAACAACTTCAAGATTAGCTAAAAAATTAAATTCATTAAACGCTTAATTTTTAATCGGTTCATTCAAACTTGCGACTTAGAAAAGTCGCCAAGATTAGAATGAGTCGATTTTTTTTATTTAGAAAATTTTTCAATAAAGATAAGCATATGTAAATTCATGTCAAAATCTTCACTTTTTTGTTTCAAATCACAAGAATAAAGAAAATCTTGGAGGTCAAATAATTCTTCCAAAGAAAAATTCCCAATAAAACCCTTGTCTTTCCTAAGCTCAAAACTTGAAATACCTAGAGATTTTTGTATGAACGAATCATTGTAAGAATCTTTCAATAAAATTTTTATTCCAATTAAATTTCTAATATGCCTAACTAGCATATAAAAAATTTTAAATATTTCATCCATATCCCTTGCCATAAATAAATATGTATTCATAGCAGATTTGGTATCCCTTTTTGATAATGAATCTGTTAGATTAAAAATATTTAAATCCAAAACCTGGTCTAATTGGTCGTGAACATCAACAAGTAAAACCTCACTTTTATCAGAATTTGCAATAATTTTATCAACAGTGTTAATTACCTCATAAAGATCAATTTGAGAATTTTTATTTAAATATGAAAACCTATCAATTATTTCATTTATATAAGATTTTTTTATTTTTTTCCCACTTTTTACAAATCTTTTTCCAATAAAAGAAACTAATTCATTATTATTTAACCTATCAATTTCAACAATCTCACCATATTTTTTAATGGCCTTATAAAATTTTCCCTTAAATACACTTTCTTCAGGAATTATTATAAAAATTAAAAAATCTCCTATATTTTCCATATCTTTTATAATAAGATTACAAAGATCTTCATAATCTTTGATATTATTTTTTGAAAGGTCAATATTTCTCCAAATAAGAACTTTTTTTTCCTCCATTATAGGATAGGTATCCATGGCAGTTTTTATGTCCTCAAGGCTCTTTTTTCCCTTAATTTCAATATAATTAAAGTCGGGAAAGGATATCAAATCCTTGGCTTGGTCTATTATTGTTTCTTTTAAATATTCTTCTTTGGAATCAATCAGATAAATTCCCTTACTTTTTTTATTAAAAAGCTCAGTCATAAATTCCTTGTAATTCATCTGAAAAATCCTCCTTTCACATATTTTTTTATTTTGAATGAATTTTTGTAAAAATCAATTTGGCAAAATCCATCAGTCTGAGTGTTGTAAATCTTTATATTTTTCAAATTTTTTAAAACTTCTTTTGAAGGATGGCCATAAGTATTTTTCCTTCCTGCAGAAATTAGGGCAATTTTTGGACTTGTAAGCTCTACAAATTTTTTTGAAGTTGAATTTTTAGATCCATGGTGGGAAACTTTTAATATATCGATATCTCTTGCAATTTTTTCTTCCATTTCCTTTGGCAAATCCCCCATAGTTAAAATTTTAAATCCATTTATTTTAATTAAAAGAGGCATAGAATTTGAATTTTCATCACCTGAGAAATTTTCCAAACATTGGGCTGTAAAATTTTTACCCCTATAAAGATTTCCCTCTTTCATTTCCAAAAATTTATAATTTTTTCCTAAGTTTTTATTATACTTATTTGAAATTATTACTCCAAGGTCAAATTCCCTACTTAATTTATCCAAAGCTCCCATATGGTCGCGGTCTTCATGAGAAATAAAAACCGCCTTTATTTTTTTAACTCCCTTTGATTTTAAAAAAGGTAGAGCTATTTTTTCAGTTGATGAATAATTTTTGTAAGAAACCTCCCCACAATCAAATAAATAAAAATCTCCCCCATCTTCCAAAACAAAAAAATCTCCCTGACCAATATCAAGCATTTGAAACGAAGTCGGCTTATTACCATCCCTAATTATTGAAAAAGTCACAATAAAAATTGATAAGGTCAAGAAATTTTTCGCCCTTAACTTTTTGTTTTTAAATTTTACTATAAGAAATATAAGAATTAAATAATAAAAACTTATTAAAATTGACTCTTTTGGAAAATCAATTAAAAAAATTTTAAAAGCATTCAAAAATATTCCTACATCCAAAATTGACTTTATTAAAAAGTCCAAAACCATAAAAAATATGGACAAAAATCCTCCTAAAATTGGATATAAAAAAATAAGGCCAAAAATTATGTAAAGACTTAGAGTAAAAACTGGAACTATGATAAAATTTGCAAAAAAGCTTAGCAAATTTATATAGCCATAATAATAAATTATATGAAAGGCCAGAACTACTTGTAAAGTTCCAAGGAAAATCATATATTTTTTCAGATAAGAATACTTTTTTCCTCTAATAAGTTTTGGATAAATTACATAAATTGCAAATCCTGCCAAAAAAGATAAGAAAAATCCGCTATTAAAAATTGCAAAGGGATTTATAAATAAAATAATTAGCATAGCTAAAATCAAATTTTTCTCCATGTCTTTTCCTTTTTTAAATAAAAACGCCAAAAAAGAAAGGCTATAAATTATTAAAACCCTTAAAACCGAGAAGGGAAAAGATATTAAATACCCATAAAAAAGGCAAAGTCCAAGAGATATAGGATAGGCAATTTTATATGAAAAATTAGATTTAATTAACAAAAATAAAATAAAGCTCATAAGAAGATCTATGTGAAGACCAGAAATCGCCAAAATATGAGCAATACCCAATTTTGATAAATCCTCTTTTTTATCATATTTTTCCGAAAGAATTACAGACTTTACAAACAAGAAAGATTCTTTTGACAAATTTTTCCCAAAAACTTTATCAATATAGGCCCTAAAATTTCTTTTAATTTTTAAGAAAAAGGATGAAGATTGACCCAGTTTTTCATATGATTTTATATCAAGTTTAGTTTTAATTTTTCTAGAAAGTAAGTATTTTCTATAAGAAAATAAATAGGGATTTGTGTTAGAATTAGGCCAAGAAATATCACAATTTGCCCTTATCCTATCCCCAATTTGAAAATTTTTATCAGAAACAAAAGAGGACTTTTCACTTATATTTTCATTTTTAACCAAAACATAATATGTATAAGAATCTTGATTTTTTATTTTATCAACAACAAGTAAATTTAAATCCAAATTTTCATATTTATCTAATTTATAAGAAGAAAAAGAAAAAGAGGCCAAAAAAATACCTAAGGAGAAACCAAAAAATATAAAAGAAAGGGAAGATTTTTTATAAAAAGAAAAAATTCCACATACAAATAAGCCTATAATCACAAACAAAAAATTATAAGCCTCAAAATAAGTAAAAATTCCAATTCCTGAAATTAATGAAATAAGTAAAAAAAATAGATTTTTTCTCATAAGATACTCCCAATATGATTATAACATATGATATAATGATTTAGAGGTAATTTTATGAAGGATTTGTTATATATTAGTCATCCACAAATAAATCAAATAAGTGCCAAGATTGTAAAAAGAAAGTATGAAGATGATAATACAAAAATTATTTTGGATAGGAGTATTTTTATGCCAAAATCTTCCTATTTATTGGATGAAAAACCAAAAATTTCTGAAAATGAACTTTTGGATCTTGAATTTATAAACGGAAATTTGGTTCACACAATAAAAAATAAACCCCAAAAATCTTCAGTAAAGCTTTACATAGATAAGGAAAAAAGAGAAAAAAATCTAAGCTATAACACAGCTTTTTATATTTTTAAGTCACTTTTTAAAAGATTTTATAATACAGACCAAGTAAGTTTAAAAATCAAAAAAACTCATGGCCAGATAAAAGTTGCATATTTTTATGAAGATTTTAAATCTGATGATTTTTTAAAACTTTTTAATAAAATTATTGATTTGGGTTTAAAAATAAATAAGGATATGGATTTTGTTTGGATAAATGGTTTCGATAAATTTCAAAATTCCGGAGTTTATTTGAATAATACAAAAGATCTAGAAGGAATTTTTATCTTATCCATTGAAAAAATCGAAAAAAATCTCTTTATTGATTTCATTACAGGTAATGACTATAAAAATTTCACAAAAAATAATATAGAAATTATTGAAAATATTAAAGAAATTTGTTTTGAAGAAATATCTTCTTCAGAAAAAATTAGAAAAATAATTTCCGTAATTCAAAAATCTAAGAACATTTAAAGGCCCTTGCAACAATTTGCAAGAGCCTTCTTTTTATTTTACAAGTAAATTCAATATTTTTCCTGGTACATATATTACCTTAAATACATTTTTACCATCTATATATTTTTGTATATTTTGATCATTTTCTGCATTTGTTACTGCATCTTCTTGATTAGCATCTTTTGAAATTTTTATTGTAGCCCTAACTTTTCCGTTTACTTGAACAGGAAGTTCGATTGAATCATATTCAAGTTTACTTTCATCATATTTTGGCCAGCTTGTCCCATTTAATTCGCCTTCAAAACCAATTTCTTCCCACAATTCTTCAGTTAAGTGAGGTGCAACAGGATTTAATAAAATCAAATAAGTTTTGAAATCTTTTTTGGTGATTTTTCCAATATTTCTCATCTCATTTAATAAAGTCATTAAAGCTGCTATAGCTGTATTATATTTTAAAGATTCATAATCATCACTTACTTTTTTAATTGTTTGGTTTATTAAAATTTCGATTTTTTTTGTATAAGAATCTCCATCTTCAACCAAATCATAAAGATTAAATACTCTTTCCAAATATTTTCTACAACCTTTAACACCTTCGTCTGACCATGGAGCTGTTGATCTGAAATCTCCAATAAACATTTCATAGCATCTTAGAGTATCTGCCCCATAATCTCTTACAATATCGTCAGGGTTTACAACATTTCCTCTTGATTTTGACATTTTTTGATGGTCTTCTCCCAAAATCATTCCGTGAGAAGTTCTTTTTTGATATGGTTCTTTTGTTGGAACTTTTCCTATATCATATAAAAATTTGTGCCAAAATCTTGAATACAACAAGTGAAGAGTTGTATGTTCCATTCCACCATTGTACCAATCAACTGGTGTGTAATAATCTAAATTTTCCTTGATTGCAAGATCTTCATTATTATTTGGATCTGTATATCTTAAATAATACCAAGAAGATCCAGCCCATTGTGGCATGGTGTCAGTTTCTCTTTTTGCAGGCTTTCCACAAATTGGACAAGTAGTATTTACAAATTCATCAATTTTTGAAAGTGGACTTTCACCATCATCTGTTACTTCATAAGACTTTACATCTGGTAATTTTATTGGAAGATTTTCTTCTTTTTCAGCAACCCATCCATGTTCCTTGCAATAAATCATAGGGATTGGCTCTCCCCAATATCTTTGTCTAGAAAATACCCAATCTCTTAATTTATAATTTACCTTAGCAGATCCTAAATTTTTTTCTTCAACAAATTCAATCATTTTCTTTTTAGCATCTTCAACAGTAAGCCCATTTAGAAAATCTGAATTTATTAAAAGTCCCTTGTCAATTGAAGTTGTTGGCAAGTCTTCATCACCTGTATCAATTACAGGAATAATTGGCATCTCAAATTTTTGTGCAAATTCAAAATCTCTTTCATCATGGGCAGGAACTGCCATTATAGCCCCAGTTCCATAGGAAATTAAAACATAATCTGAAATCCAAATCGGAATTTCTTTTCCATTTACAGGATTTATTGCAGAAATTCCATCAAGCATTACACCAGTTTTTTCTTTAGTAAGCTCACTTCTTTCAAAATCAGATTTTTTCTTTGCAAAATCTTGATACTCTTTTACATCATCCAAATTTTTAATTTCATCTTTAAATTCTTCAAGCATTGGATGTTCTGGTGCAATTACCATATAAGTTGCCCCAAAAATTGTGTCAGGTCTTGTTGTGTAGACATTTAATTTATAATCTTTGTCTTTTAATGAAAAGTTTATTTCTGCACCGTGACTTCTACCAATCCAATTTTTTTGTTGAGTTTTTATTTTTTCTTCATAATCAACTTCATCCAAATCATCAATAAGTCTATCAGCATATTCTGTGATTTTTAGCATCCATTGATTTTTAACTTTGTGAGTAACTTCAGATCCACATCTTTCACATTTTCCATCAACAACTTCTTCATTTGCAAGACCAACCTTACAAGATGGGCACCAGTTTACTGGCATTTCTTTTTTATAAGCAAGTCCATTTTTATATAGTTGGATGAAAATCCATTGAGTCCACTTGTAATAATTTGGATCAGTTGTATTTACTTCTTTTGACCAATCAAATGAAAATCCTATTGATTTCATTTGAGCCTTGAAATTTTTAATATTATCCCTAGTTACAATTGCAGGATGTATGTGATTTTTTATAGCATAATTTTCTGTAGGAAGTCCAAAAGCATCCCAGCCCATTGGATAAATTACATTTTCACCTTCAAGCCTTCTTTTTCTCGCAACAATATCTAAAGCTGTATATGGTCTAGGGTGACCAACGTGAAGTCCTTGACCTGATGGATAAGGAAATTCTACAAGTGGGTAGAATTTTTTCTTATTTTTATCAAGCACTGATTTAAATGTTTCATTTTCATCCCATTTTTCTTGCCATTTTTTTTCAATGGCATTTGGATTATATTCTCTCATAAATTCTCCTTAGTTTTTTGATGCGAAAGATTTTACTGTCCTTGGATAAGGGATTACGTCACGGATATTTTTCATTCCAGTTAAATACATTACTGCTCTTTCAAATCCAAGACCATAGCCTGAGTGAACAACTGTTCCGTATCTTCTTAAATCTAAATAATTATGATAATCTTCAATCTTTAGACCATTATCTTCCATAGATTTTACAAGTTCGTCGTATCTTTCTTCCCTTTGGCTTCCACCAATTAATTCACCAACAGCAGGAACCAACATATCAAAAGCTGCTACAGTTTTTCCATCTTCATTTCTTCTCATATAAAATGCCTTAATATCTTTTGGATAATCTGTTACAAAAACTGGACCATCAACGATTTTTTCTGACAAATATCTTTCATGTTCAGTTTGAAGATCCATTCCCCATTTTACAGGGTATTCAAAATCAACATCAGCTTTAAGTAATTTTTCTATAGCTTCTGTATAAGTAATTCTTGCAAATTTTGCATCCTTAATTTTTGTAAGTCTTTCAATTAAAGTATCATCAATTCTTTCATTGAAAAATTCCATTTCATCCTTACAATTTTCAAGTACATAGTCTATCATGTATCTCATCATCTCTTCTGCTACATCCATACAAACATTATAATCTGCGAAAGCAATTTCAGGTTCAAGCATCCAAAATTCTGCAGCGTGTCTTGGTGTATTTGATTCTTCTGCCCTAAAAGTTGGACCAAAAGTATAAATATTTGATAGAGCAAGAGCATAATCTTCAGCTTCAAGTTGGCCTGAAACAGTTAAATAAGATTTTTTGCCAAAGAAATCTTTAGAATAATCAACTTTTCCATTTTCATCAAGATCTGGCTTATCCAAATTTTGTGTTGTTACTTGGAACATTTCTCCAGCACCTTCTGTATCAGATGCAGTAATTAGTGGAGCATTTAAATAAATAAAGCCTTTTTCTTGGAAAAATTTATGAAGAGCAAAAGCAAGTTTTGATCTTAATCTAAAAACTGCCCTGTAAGTATTAGTTCTAACTCTAAGATGAGGAATAGTTCTCATATACTCAAGAGATTGTTTTTGTTTTTGAATAGGGAATTTCTCATCGCTGTGACCTAACACTTCTACAGATTTTGCTTGAAGTTCATAAGCTTGTTTTGCATTATTGGTTTTTACAAGAATTCCATTTATTTTTAATGATGCTGAAAGATGTTCTTTTTGCAAATCTTCAAAATTTTCTAATTCTTTTCCAACAACAACTTGTAAATTTTTAAAAATTGTTCCATCGTTTAGTTCAATAAAACCTACATTTTTTGTAAATCTTGCTTGTCTAATCCAGCCTTCGACTGTAATTTCTTGGTCGATGTATTTTTCAACATCTTTTTTAATCTCTGATAATTTCATCCTTATTTCCTCTCTTAATTTTTTCTAAATTTTCATTAAGTATTTTTTCATAACCTATATCTTTTGACTTGTAAAATTTTTCATTTAAAAATCCATCTGGAAGATAATCTTGTTTAACATAACCCTTATAATCATGTGGATACAAATAAGTATTCTTTACAAGATTTTCACTTGCCTTGTAGTGAGTATCTTTAAGTTTATTTGGCACTTCAAGATCTTTTTCATTTTTTACAAAATCCATGGCCTTATTTATGGCCATATAAGTGGAATTATTTTTCTTTGCCAAAGACAAATAAATACAAGTCTCAGCCAAAATAATTCTAGCTTCTGGCATGCCAACAGTATTTATTGCGGTAAAAGTATTTGTAGCAAGGCTTAATGCATAGGGATCAGCAAGAGAAATATCTTCTGATGCAAAAATAATCATCCTTCTTGCAATAAATTTAATATCTTCGCCGCTATTTAACATTTTTGCCAAATAATAAACTGCTGCATCAGGATCTGAACCTCTCATAGATTTTATAAAGGCAGATATAGTGTCATAGTGTCTGTCTCCATTTCTATCATAAATTGAAATCTTTTTTTGAATAGAATTTAAGATACTTTGACGATCAACTTCTATTATACCTTCTTTATCATCTTGTGAAAATATAGCAATTTCCATTGCATTTAATAAGGCCCTACAATCTCCATTTGAATATTTAACAAGAGTATCTTTTGCATCCTTATCAATTTTTATATTTTTATTTTGCAAAACCCTATCTTTAGTAAGAGCCATATCAATTAACTTATACAAATCTTTATCAGCATGAGATTTTAATTCAAAAACATACATTCTTGATATAAGAGCCTTATTTACTTCAAAATATGGATTTTCGGTTGTTGCTCCAATTAAAATAATTGTAGAATCTTCTACAAAAGGAAGAAGATAATCTTGTTGAGATTTGTTAAACCTATGAATCTCGTCTATAAATAAAATTGTTTTTTTATTTTCAAATTTTAAATTATCTTTAGCAATTTCTATTTTTTTCTTTAAATCATTAATACCACTTGCAACTGCTGAAACTTTTTCAAAGGCCATATTGGTAGAATTTGAAATAATTTTCGCAAGAGTAGTTTTCCCTACCCCTGGAGGTCCATAAAAAATAGAAGAATAAATCCTATCAGATTTTATCATTCTTCTTATAATTTTACCTTCTCCCAACAAATGGTCTTGACCCAAAAAATCTTCAATTTTTTCAGGTCGCATCCTGTCTGCCAAGGGAGCAGATTTTTCTAATTGTATTTGTTTATTTAATTCAAATAAATCCATTATATCCAATCTTTCAAAAAAAGGACTAATGCTAATGATAAAATCAAAAGAAAATTTAAAGATTTAATATAATATTAAAGTTTTAATTTTCAAATTTTGATTTTATCAATTTTACGCAAAAGCCCTAAATTCCTAATTTTTATCTTTTAAATTTTTAATTTCTTTATAGAAACTTTCAACATCTTTAAATTCCCTATAAACTGATGCAAATCTTACATAGGCTACAGGATCTATTTTTTTTAGATGTTCCATGACAAATTTTCCAATGGTAGTGGACGATACTTCCTTTTTACCTATATGATTTATAGAAACTTCAACTTGATCAGCAATTTTTTCAATTTCTTCCATACTTACCGGCCTTTTCTCGCAGGATTTTACAATACCACTAATAAGTTTTGACCTATCAAAAGATTCTCTGGTGTTGTCTTTTTTTACAACCATCAAAATTTGATCTTCATATCTTTCGTATGTTGAAAATCTTTTATTACAAGTTTGGCAAAGCCTTCTTCTTCTAATGGCGTGATTATCTTCAGTTGCTCTAGAATCTATAACTTTTGTATCATTTGAGTCGCAATATGGACACTTCATTTTATTTTAAGAAGTCTGGAAGATCTATATCATCAAATGGATTTGAAGATTTTTGACTTCTTTGTGCTGGTCTTTGACTTGCACTTTGTGAAGGTCTTCTAGTTTCTATTACTTCTCTTCTTTGATTATCTTGGTCAAATCCAGTAGCTATTACTGTAATTTTAATATCCTCTCCCAAGGATTCATCGCTACCTACACCAAATATGATGTTAGCATCTGAATCAATGTGATCTCTTATTAATTCTGCTGCTTCGTTAGCTTCCATTAGACCAACTTCTGCTGCTGTTACGTTTAATAATACAGCATTAGCTCCTTCGATTGATGTTTCAAGAAGTGGAGAATTTACTGCAGCTTTTGCAGCATCTACCGCTCTATTTTCACCGCTTGCTCTGCCAATTCCCATGTGAGCTATTCCTTGGTCAGACATAATTGATTTAACATCGGCAAAGTCAAGGTTAATAACATTTGGCACAGCTATAAGTTCAGAAATACCACTTACAGCATCCATAAGTACTTGGTCAGCCATTTTAAAAGCATCAACCATTGAAGTTCTTTTTTCTACGATTTGTAAAAGTCTATCGTTTGGAATTGTAATTAATGTATCAACGCTTTCTTTTAAAGCTTCTATTCCACCTTCTGCAGATGTTTGTCTTTTTCTTCCTTCAAATGTAAAAGGACGAGTTACAACACCTACTGTAAGTATACCTTGTTCTTTTGCTTTTTTTGCTACAACAGGGGCTGCTCCAGTACCAGTTCCACCACCCATTCCGGCAGTGATAAATACCATATCTGCTCCCTTAAGTGACTGATCAATTTCTGATTCACTTTCTTCAGCAGCTTTTTCACCAATTTCAGGATTAGCTCCAGCTCCAAGTCCTCTTGTAAGCTTTGCACCAATTTGTAATTTTACGTCAGCATTTGCTTCATTTAAAGTTTGAAGGTCTGTGTTTAGTGCTATAAATTCTACTCCAGAAAGGCCACCCTCTCTCATTCTGCTTATAGCATTATTTCCACCTCCACCAACTCCAATTACTTTTATTTTGGCTAAGGCGTTATTTTCTACTTCCATATTAATATTTGCCATCTTCTCCCCCGTTTCATTAAGAATAATATTTTTTAATTATTTTCATCTTTTTCGTCAAGACTTTTTTCTTCAACTTCAACTACCGGATTCTTTCCTTTATCAAAACTAATAGAATAAGCATTTAATTTCTTATTTTCTAAATCTTTCAAAATCGAATCAAGCAGCTTTAGTTTATAATTATAATTTTTTAAATCTCCGAAATTAATCTGAATATCATTTATTATTATACCAATTTCATGATAGTTTTCCAAGTCAATTTCTTTTATGTCATTAGCATATTTTAGCTTTTGTATTGATTCAACAAATTTAATTATATTTTTATTAGTGCTAAATTTTTTTCCTATTTGTGGTTTACTTTTTAAACCCTTTATTTTTAGTAAAGAATCATTTTCAACTTTTGAAGTTTTATCCAATACTTTTCCCGTATTTGCAAGTAGATAATTGTCTTTTTTGTAGCGAGCAATCATATATGGATATTCTTCTTTTACTTTAACAGTTATTTTATCAGGCCATTCTTTTTCTATTGAAACGCTTTTAATAAGATCTTCTTTTTTAAGATTTTCTATGCCTTCTTCTTTGTCATATAAAATTATATTTGTTCCCATAGGATTATTTAACTTATTTAAAATTCTATCTTTTGTTAAAATCTTATTTCCCTTTATGTAAACTTGAGAAATTTTATAATAATCGTGGTTAAATAAATTAAATACTAAAATTGATGCGACAATAAATAATAAAAAAATTATATAAAATGGTGTAAAAACTTTATTTTTTCTTTTTAATTTTTTTCTTTTCCTATTTTTATTACTCATTATCTATTCCCATTAGTTTTTTTATAAGATTAAAAATATCATCACTTGCATTTGGATTTTGTAAAAGAGATGCTTTTTCTCCCATATCCTTTAATTTTTCTTTATCTTCTACTATACTTAGGATATTATCATAAAGGATTTTTCCATTTAATTCTTTTTCCAAAATCATAGAACACGCACCTTTTTCAAGATATGATCTTGCATTGTATTCTTGATGATTTTCAGTTGTGTAGGCTTTTGGAATTAAAATTGAAGCTTTTTTTAGATTTGAAATTTCACTTAAACTCATCGCCCCTGATGATGCTATTACAAGATCACTTACTGCATAAAACAAATCTATATTATCAATATAAGAAAATGCCTTTATATATTTATTTTCTTTGGTATTTTTTATAAAATCATCGTAATTTTTGGGTCCTGTTTGATGAAGTAGGTAAAATTTTCCATCCAAAAGCTCACTCATTTGACTAACTGCTTCATTCAAAAATTTTGATCCATTTGATCCACCAAAAGAAAATACAACTGGTCTATCTTTTTTTATGCCAAGATTTTCTAAATCTTTTTGACTATAAGAAGTATTAAAACTTGTTCTTACTGGATTTCCTGTTACATATACGTTATTTTGGTTTTTCAAATGTTTTTTTGCCTCTTCAAATGAAATGCAAACTAAATCAACTTTGTTTGATAAAAACCTTGTTGTAACACCAGGAAAAGAATTTGATTCGTGAATCAAAGTTTTAATATGTTTTTTACTTGCTTGGTAAAGAATTGGGGCACAAACATATCCTCCAGTACCTATTACCAAATCTGGTTTAAATTCTTTTATTATTTTTTTTGCTTCATTAAATCCTTTAAAATTAGTAAAAAGTGATTTGAAAAGTCTCTTTGAAATTCTTCTTGGAAGGCCCATAGCATCTATGGCTTTAAATTTATAACCATATTTTTTTACTATTCTCTTTTCTGGACCATCATTTAGGCCAACATATAAAATTTCCAAATTTTCTATTTCTTCTTCTAATTTTTGGCACATGGCTATGGCTGGATATATGTGTCCACCAGTTCCTCCACCAGATACTATAACTTTCATATATTTTCCTTTTCTAAAACTCTATTTTTAAAGTCATCTCCTCTTTGCATATAATTATCATACATGCCCCAGCTTGCACTTGCTGGTGATAATAAAACCGTATCAAAATCTTTCATAATTTCAAAAGATTTATCTACTGCTTCTTTCATATTATTAACTATATAATAATTTATTTTATATTTTTTACAAAGATCTTCTAGAATCCCCTTAGTTTGACCCAATAAAATCATGGCTTTGATCTTTCCTTTAGAATTTTCAAATAAGGGAGAATAATCAATTTTTTTATCATAGCCACCAGCTATTAAAATAATATTTTTATCAAAACTATTTATAGCTTTTATGGCACTATCTACATTTGTAGCCTTTGAATCATTAAAAAACGAAACATTTTTTATTTTTTTAACAAATTCAAGCCTATGACTAATTGCCTTAAAAGTTTTTGTGTGTTTGATAATTTCATCTAAATCAAGGCCAAACAAATATAGGCAAAGAATTGCACAAGATGCGTTTAATAAATTGTGATCTCCTACAATATTTAAGTCTTCTCTATTTAATAAAAATATTTCTTTTTCATCTTTTAAATAAAGACTATCATTTTTTAAATAAATTCCTCTTTGAACTTCTTCCTTTATAGAAAATTCATAAATTTTACCTTTAAACTTATCCTTATTTTTTCTTAAAATTTCATCATCATGATTAAGGATCAAATAGTCATTTTCATCTTGATTTATGACAAGCTTTAATTTATCTTCAATATAGTTTTCAAATGAACCATGCCAATCAATGTGATCTGGTGTAATATTTAAAATTCCTCCTATGTGTGGCTTAAAATATTTGGTGTTATGAAGTTGAAATGATGAAATTTCTTCAACAAATACTCCTTTTTTATTTTGCATTTGCCAAAGAATACCTTCTCCAATATTTCCAACACTTATTGCATTTTTACCACTTTCATTTAAAACATAAGTTATAAGAGAAGTAGTTGTAGTTTTTCCATTTGTACCTGTAATTGCTATAGTTTTTTTATCAGAAAAAAGTCTTTGTGATAATTCAATATCTGTAATTATCTCATTGTTTTTTTCTAAAATTTTAATAATTTCATCATCTGGTCTTATGCCAGGTGATTTTACTACAAAATCATATTTGTCTTCAATTTTTACATCAGAAATAGGGCTATAATTATAGCCCTCTAATCTATCGTCATTAATTTTATTTTTATCATAAGTATAGACTTTAAAACCTAATTTGTCCAAGGTCTTTACTGTTGATATTCCTGTAATTCCTAATCCGTAAACTAAAACTTTTTTCATAATACTGCGAGTAAAGTAATCAAAGATAAAATCACTGATACTATTGTGAAACCAGTAACTATTTTTGGTTCTTTGTATCCTTTCAATTCATAATGATGGTGGATTGGTGTCATTAAAAATATTCTCTTTTTATTTCTAAATTTATATGATGCCACTTGAATTATTACACTTAATGATTCAGCAACATAAACTCCTCCAAGAATAATTAAAAATATAGGCATTCCCATGTTTATTGCAAGTCCAACTACAGCTCCACCAATTGCCATTGAACCTGTATCTCCCATAAATACACTTGCAGGGTTTGAATTGTAAAATAAAAATCCTAAAACTCCTCCAAGCATAATACTTGCGAATAGTTTATCTTCAATATTTTGGCTTAAAATAATTAAAGTCAAAAATACTGGTACGGATACTTGACTAGAAAGTCCATCAAGTCCATCAGTCAAATTTACCGCATTTGATGTTCCAATCATAATAAACATCATTATTGGAATTCCTAAAATCGAAACATTTAATCTTATATCTGTAAAAGGAATCCATAATTTTGTTATCGTGTCATTTTGGTAAATAAAACATAAAACTGCAATTATAAAAGATATAAGAACTTGAAGTATTATTTTTTGTTTTGCAGTAAGGCCTAATGATCTTTTCAAAACTAATTTTCTAAAATCATCTATAAAACCAATTGCTCCAAAGCCAAATGTTGATAATAGTAATATAAAAGTTTTCATAGAAAAAGGAACAAATATCAATGTCAAAACAAGTGCTGATATTAAAAATATAATACCGCCCATGGTTGGTGTACCTGCTTTTCCGTAATGACTTTTTGGTCCTTCTTGTCTAATATTTTGTCCGATATGACTTGATCTTAAAATAGGAATAATAAGTTTTCCCAAAATCAAAGTTAATACCAAACTTATTAAAATAATTAAAATTGTATTTTCCATTTCTCCTACCTATCAATATTAAGATATACAACATTATCTTTATTTTCGTAAATCATGCCTAGATTTTCCATTGCATATCTTTGAATTTCTTTCAAATTAACAGAATCTTCAAGGTCTTTATTTAACCTATCTCTAGTTAATTGATAAGATGTATATTGACTTTGTAATTTATTATACTCGTTTCTTCTATTATTCAATTTTATATAATTATGTATAGTAACAAAAGCCATAAAAATAAAAGATAAAAATAATAAAGCTAAGACTCTAACTTTAAACTTCCTATCTTTTTTTTGAAGTTTATTACATCTAAACTTTATATCATAAGAAGCTTGATTATGCAAACTTAGCTTTACTCTTTTATTTAAATTTTTATTAACTTTTCTTTTTTTCAAAGCGCTTGCCATATCAAACCCTCTCACAAACTCTAAGCTTAGCACTATGTGACCTACTATTTACTTTAAGTTCTTCTTTTTTTGGTAAAATAGGTTTTTTGCTAATTATTTTAACCTTTTTTTCGTGATTGCAAACGCATACAGGAAAATCAGGTGGACAAATACATTTTTTACTCATCTCTTTAAATTTATTTTTAACGATCCTGTCTTCCAAAGAATGAAAAGTTATTACACATAATCTTCCATTTTTGTTAAGATGATCTACAATTTTTTCTAAAGTATTTTCCAAAACTTCAAGTTCTCTATTAACTTCAATTCTTAAAGCTTGGAATACTCTTTTTTCAGGATGAGCTTCGTTAGTATTTACAGATTTCATAACAATATTTCGGAGTTGTAAAGTTGTATTAATTTCGTGCATTTTTCTGTAATCTACTATTGCCTTAGCAATTGTTTTCGAATATCTTTCCTCGCCATATTTGGAGAAAATTTCCCAAAGCTCATCCAAAGAGTAATCATTGACAATTTGTTTTGCTGTTAACTCATTATCTTCGTTCATCCTCATATCCAAAGGACCGTCTTTCATGTAAGAAAAACCTCTATCTCCATTGTCAATTTGGTAAGAACTTACGCCAATATCCATCAAAGCGCCATCTATCCTATTAAAACCAGCTTCATCAAGGACATTTTCAATATTTTCAAAATTCTCATTAAAATATAAGACATTAGAAAAATCTTTCAAATTTTCTCTAGCTGCTTTGATAGCATCCTTATCTTGATCTAAGCCAATTAAAAGACCCTTTGGTGATAATTTTTTTAAAATTTCTTTAGAATGGCCTCCCTTACCCAAAGTTAGGTCAGCATATATTCCATCTTCTTTTATATTTAAGTTTTCTATTGTTTCATTTAATAAAACTGATTTGTGAGAAAATTCCATATTACTGATCCATAATTTCTGATAAGTTCACTTCAACATCACCAATATAATCATTCCAATTATCCAAATCCCAAATTTCAATGTTTGAATTATTTCCGATTATAATAGCCTCTTTGTTTAAATTAGCATAGTCGCGTAATTGCTTATTTAATAAAACTCGCCCTTGTTTATCCAAATAAGCCTTGATAGTGGAAGAAAAAAACAATCTTTTTATCGCCCTATTGTTTTTATTTTGGTAGGATAATTCTTCGTACTTTTTTGCACGTTTTTCAAACTCTTCAATAGTATATAAAACTAATGAGCGTTCTGGGCCCTTGGTTACATAAAATTCATTTCCAAGATCATCTCTAAATTCACTTGGCATCATTATTCTATTTTTAGAATCTAATTTATGAATGAATTCTCCTAGAAACATGACCCACCTTCTACCACTTATTTCCACTTCACCTATATTTTATACTAAAATCTTTAAATTGTAAAGGATTATAAAATTATTTTTTTCTAATTTTTCTTAAAATTTTCTATTTTTTTGAAGAATTTTCAAAAAAGTGGTATTAATTCCCAAAATAAAAATTTTCAATAAAAAAACAGCCTAAGCTGTTTCAAATGTTTGCAAAGTTTACAAATCCTCATGCTAAGAATATCATACGAAAAAAATTGATTTGATTTCAAATTTTAAAATTTAGAAATCACCAATTTTCGGATTCAGATATTCGTGCTTGAGGATTTTTCTACGTTCTAAAACAGCCTAAACTGTTTATTTTTTTCTATATGGTTTTAAATTTATATTTTTATATTTTACAAATAAATAAATTCCTACAAGTAAATAAATCACACTTGTAAGCTGAGCCATTCTAAATTGTCCTATCATTAATGAATCTGTTCTTAGTCCTTCTACAAAAAATCTCAATATCCCATAGGCCATAAAATAAATTGATGTTTGAATTCCTTTTTTCGGATTTTTTTTCCTATAATTTATTAAAAATAAAAATATTAAAAAATCTCCAATTGATTCATATAAAAATGTAGGGTGGACTTTTACTCCATCAACTATTATTGCCCAAGGTAAATTTGTAGCTCTTCCGTGAGCTTCTCCATTTACAAAATTCCCCCACCTTCCAATAGCTTGACCAAAAGCTAATGATGGTGCCAAAATATCTAACAAATCTATTAGTGGAATTTCTTTTTTCTTGGCATAAAAATAAATGCCGATTATTGCAAATAAAATTCCACCATGGATAGCAAGCCCTCCTGCTCTGAAATTTAAAATTTGAATTGGATCATTTTTGTACATATCCCATTCAAAAATGACATACCAAGCTCTTGCTCCTATTATTGCAAGTGGCAAAATTACAAAAAGCATATCGTAAATAAAATCTTCTTCAAATCCTCTTTTTACAAATTCTTTCTGAGCGAATTTTGCTCCAATCAATACTCCCGTAATTATTAATATTGCATACCAGTAGATATCAATTCCAAAAATTGAAAAAGCTACCCTGTCTATATTAAAATTTAACATATTATTCTTCTATATTATCTGGCACATTCCAATTTGTATAAACTTCTTGAACGTCATCGTTATCTTCAAGCGAATCGATTAATTTCATTATTTGTTTGTTATTTGATTCTTGTGCATCAATTAAATTATCAGCTAAATATGAAATATCTGCCTTAGAAAGTTTATAATTTGCTTCTTTTACTCCATCAAGAACTGTTTGGAAATCTTCTACACTTGTAATTATTTGGTAAACATCATCTTCATCTGAAACATCTTCTGCTCCAAGATCTATTACATTTAACATTAATTCATCAAAATCAATTCCATCTTTTTCAATTTCGATTAATCCTTTTCTGTTAAACATAAACATTACTGAACCGTCTGTTCCAAGATTTCCACCGTTTTTGTCAAAAATGTGCCTAATATCTGGAGCTGTCCTATTTTTATTATCTGTAAGACAATCTACAATTACAGCTACTCCATCTTTTGCATATCCTTCGTAAATTATTCTTTCGAAATTTGCTCCATTTGTATCGCCGCTTGCTTTTTTTATTGCTCTTTCTATATTATCATTTGGCATATTTTCTGCTTTTGCCTTATCAATTGCAACTTTTAAGGCTGGATTGTATTCTGGATTATCTCCACCTTCTCTTACTGCAACTGAAATATTTCTACCTAATTTTGTAAAGATTTTTCCACGTCTTGCATCTTCACTACCTTTTTTATTTTTAATTTTGCTCCACTTATTATGTCCTGACATATTTCCTCCTATTTTTATTCTTCATATAACATTATTTCATCAAGTTTTTCTATTTTTATATTTGATGAAGTCATATCAATAAGTTTTTTCTTAAAATTTTCAAATTCATCTTTTCTAATATATAAATTTATTCTAACATTTTCAAGAAAGTTCTTTTCTATAATAATATAATTCTTCTCATTTAGAAAGTTTTCTATTATTCCAAGTAAATTATAATCAAAAGTTATTTTACTTTCTATAAAAATTTTTCTATAAGTAATTTTTCCATCTAGGCAATCAGAAACTCCCTTGGTGTAGGCTCTTACTAGCCCCCCTTTACCCAATTTTTTCCCTCCAAAATATCTTGTAACCACTGCAACAAGATTAAAAAGTTTTTCTTTTTCTAAAACTGAAAGCATGGGAAGGCCTGCTGATCCTTGAGGCTCTCCGTCATCTGAATATCTTTTTATTTCTGGCTTTTGATTTATTATATAAGCATGACAATTGTGATTTGCATCCTTATATTTTTCTTTGATTTTTGCAATAAATGAAAGAGCCTCTTCTTCTGATTCAACATATTTTATATTTGTGATAAAGACTGATTTTTCTATTTCAAATTCATCTTTAATTTCACCTTCTATGGTTTTATAATTTTGGCTAATTTTTCTCGATATATCTCTCATATTTATTGTAATCTTTCTTTGAAATGTCAAATTCTAAAATCGAAGAATTTTCATCAAAATCTTTTTTGTCAATATCGTAATTTGTCATTATATAATCTAAAATTTTACCATCATGGTAGGGGATTTTCATTGAAACTTTTATATAATCATCTTTTATGACTTCAACAATTTTTTCCTTTAGTTTTTCTATATCCTCTTCGTTTTTTGCTGATATATAAATTTTTTCTTCCCTTTTTTTATAGCCCAAAAGTAAGGTCTCATTTTCTATTTTATCTATTTTATTAAAAACATAAAGAATTTTTTTATCTCCAATATCAATATCTTCAAGTGCCTTATCAATTGTATTTAATTGGGTTTCAATATCATATGATGAATCAATAACTACTAAGAGCATGTCTGAAAATTTTATTTCTTCAAGAGTTGTTAGAAAAGAATCATTTAATTCTTTCGATAAATTATCAATAAATCCGACTGTATCAGTCAAGGTCACCTTGGTATTTGAAAAATCTAGTCTTCTTGTCGACGTGTCCAAAGTTGCAAATAATAAATCATCAGAATAAACAAATTTTTCTTTGCCAAATATTTTTAGCATATTATTTAAAATAGTAGATTTTCCTGCATTTGTATATCCCAAAAGTGAAATATTTAAAATTTTCTCTCTTGCTTTTCTATTAACACTTTTCGTTTTTTCTAAATCTTTTAATTTATCTTCAAGACTTCTTATATCACGAACTATTGCTCTTTTATCAGTTTCAAGCATGGTCTCACCTGGTCCTCTTGTACCAATTCCACCGGATTGACGAGAAAGATAAGCAAACCATTTGTTTATTCTTGGTAATTGATATTTTAATTGAGCAAGTTTTATTTTCAATTTTGCTTCTTTTGTATTTGCTCTTTGGGCAAAAATATCCAAAATTAAAGTAGTCCAATCAACTACATGAAGCTTCATTCTCTCTTCAAGATTTCTAAGTTGAGATGCAGAAAGTTCAACGTCAAAAACTACAGTTTTAACATCTAATTTTTTTGCTATATCTTCAATTTCAGAAACTTTCCCCGAGCCAATATAATAGGCTGGATTTACTTTTGAAATAACTTGACTAATTTTTGCAACAGATTTTCCACCTGCTGTATTAATTAATGATTCAAGTTCAAATTCTTTATTTGGATTCTCATTTTTTTCAAAAACATTTACTTGTATAACTTCTTGCATAAACTTCCTTTCTAAAATAGATTATACAATTATTTGATTTAAATAAAAGATTTGTAAAATAATAAGCAATATTTAATCCTAATTAATAGATTAAATTTAGAAAAAATGATAAAATAATAATAAGATTTGATTTATGATTAATTTTAAATGAAAAAATAAAGACTTTAAGCAAGGAGGTCAAAATGAATAAAAAAATTTCCTCTATAGTTTTAAAAGTTTTACTTATAGCCTTATTTGCCTTTGGCATTTTGGCAACTATATTTGCAGGATTAGTTGGCGGAGGAATTTTCGAGGTTATGAAAAAATCTCCAAAAGTTAGTCCAGAAAATATAAAATACGAAATGAGTGAAAATTCTACTATAGTTGATAAAGATGGAAATGAAATTGATTCAATAAAAACAAATGAGAATAGGGATATAGTTGAAATCGACAAGGTTCCTGATAATTTAAAAAATGCATTTGTAGCAGTTGAAGACAGAAGGTTTTATAAGCACGGCGGTATTGATCCAATATCAATACTTGGATCTGCTTTTGAAAATTTAAAAAGTGGGTCGATTGTTAGAGGAGGATCTACCCTAACTCAACAGCTTGCAAGAAATACTTATCTTTCAAACGATCAAACTTATGAAAGAAAAATAAAAGAAATCTATATTTCCCTAGAAATCGAAAAATCTTTAAGCAAGGATGAAATACTTGAAGCTTATATGAACAGGGTTTTTCTAGGTCAAAATGTCTATGGTGTTCAAGCTGCAGCCCATACATATTTTTCAAAAGATGTAAGTAAATTAACTCTTGCAGAATGTGCAGCCATAGCAGGAATTGTACAATCTCCTACAGAATTTGCCCTATTTAAAACCGTACCAACTTCAGAGGTAACTAACCAAAAAGTTTTTGGCGAGTTTTCTATTGATGGTCAAAAATACTCAGCAGTTTATAATGAAAAACCATTTGAAAGGCAAAAAGATGTCCTTTTAAAAATGAAAGAAGAAAATTACATCTCTGATAAAGAATATAAAGAAGCTTTAAGTGAAAATGTAGCAAAACATATTAAGCCACCAAAAGATAAAAAACCATTAATGGCATCATATTTTAATACACTTTTAGAAAAACAAGTTGTAGAAAAGCTTGAAGATATTTATGATATTAGCGAAAAACAAGCTTATAATAAGCTTTATTATGGTGGTTTAAAAATAACATCAACAATCGATACAAAAATCCAAGACCAAGTTGAGGAAATTTATGATAATTTTTCAGAATATATTATGGGAAATACTCAAGGTTGGTACACTGCCCCACTTCTTGATCTAAGATATGATAATTATTCAAATATTATTAATGAAGAAGGAAAAATCTTATATTTTTCAAAATCAAATTTATTAAATTATGACAATGATTTGACCTTAAGAAATGATGAAGCATATTTTGATGAAAATAATAATTTTATTATAAATTCAAGTAAATTAAGTCTTGATCAAACAAATATTATTTTGAAAAACTTCTATACTTTGGACGATCAAAATTCAAATCTTAGAACTCATAAAACTGGTTTTATACAACTTAGCTCAAATGACAATGTAAAAAAAGCAAATGATGGTTCAATAATCATTACTGAATCTTATCTAAAAAAACATAAGGACTTTGTAATTGCAAATGAATCTGGATCATACTCATTAAATAAATCTTACTATGATATTGATCTTGAAGGAGTAATTCAACCTCAATCTGCAACTGTTGTAATGGATCATAAAAATGGTGAAATAAAAGCCGTTGTCGGCGGACGTAACCAACAAGGTTTAAAAATTTTAAACAGAGCGATTGATCAACCAAGGCAACCTGCATCAACAATGAAGCCACTTGCAACTTACACTCCTGCAATTGATAAGGGATATAGTTTGGCAACTGGAATTGACGATGTTCCTTTTATGAGAAAAGAAAATGGAGAAATTTGGCCAGAAAATGTTTATAGATCTTATAAAGGAATAGTTTCATTAAGAGATTCAATTGTATATTCAGTAAATACTAATGCTGTTCGTACTTTAAAAGATGTAGGAATTGATAATTCAAAAAAATATTTGAAAAAATTTGGATTGATAAAAGATGATGGCAATGATTATTTTGTTACAAAAGAAGAAAATCCAAAAAATAACGATGAAAATCTTGCGGCCATGGGTCTTGGAGCTATGACAAATGGAATGACTTTAGTTGATATGACTGCAGCTTATGCAGCCCTAGCAAATGGCGGAGAATATATTGAGCCTTTATCTTTTTCAAAAATTGAAGATAATAAGGGAAAAGTTATTTTTGATGAAAAAGATAAAAAGAAAAATAAAGTAACTAGCCCTCAAACTGCTTATCAAATTACATCAGCATTAAAATCAACAGCCGAACATTATCAAACAATTAGTCCTATTGGAATTGATTATGGAACAAAAACTGGTTCAAGCGAAAATAATATTGACTTTTGGTCTATAGGCTATAGTCCTTACTATACTGTTGGTGTTTGGATGGGGCCTGATGATCAAAATATTTATCAAAATGATTATTCAACAACAAGAGCTGAAGTTATTTGGAGAAATATAAATAATAAAATTTTAGATGGATATGAGCAAGCTAAATTTGAAGAGCCTGATGGAATAATTCATGCAAAAGTTGACACAATTAGTGGAAAACTTCCAACTCAAGCTTCTTATTCAGATCCAAGAAATACTGTAAAAGATGAAATATTTACAAAAGATAATCTTCCAAAAAAAGAAGACGACATTCACGTTTGGATTACTGTAGATTCTAGAAATAACCTTCTTGCATCAAATAAAACTCCAAAGCATTTTCAAGTTAACAGAGCTTTTATTGATAGAAAAAATTCTTATGATCCAAACAAGTGGGATGGAATTGTTCCTGAAGATTGGAAATATAATATTCCTTATAGATACTCAAATTTAGGTGAAGAAAAACCAAAATCTGATAAAAAATCTGGAAAAGATAAAGAGGAAGATGAAAAAAATAAGAATGATAATAAGGATAAAAACAATACCAATAATCAAAATAACCAAGGTAATCAAAATAACCAAGGTAATCAAAATAACCAAGGATATCAAAATAATAGATAAATTAAATTAAGTAAAAAAAGAGCCGAGCGGCTCTTTTTTTATGCTATAGATTGTAAAAATAAATCTTTTTTATTATCGTTATCTATTATTACTATCTTTTTTTCAAGTTTCAATTTATTTAATTTATCTAAAATTTTATTTCTTTCTTTTTTATTAAAATTTAATAGCCAAGTAATATAATCTTTGTTTAACTTTTCTGTTCTATCAAGACTAGGATCATCTTCATTGTTTTTTTCAGTTAGTGATCTTTTTACTGACCTTTTTAAATTTGTTACTGGTGGAAAATCCAAAAAAATAATTGTATCGCTAGCTTCTAATCTTAAATCCAAAGTATCTGGATAGTAGCCGTCAAAAATAAATGAATCATTTTCTTCTATTATCTTTTTTTGAATAGATAAAAATTCCTCATCGCTAATATGCTCATTATCATTTATCCACCAAATTTTATTTAAGTAAAAAACTTCTATGTCAAGCTTGTCTCCAAGTTCTTTGGCAAGAGTTGATTTTCCGGAACCTCCGGATCCAATTATAGTTATTTTTTCCATAATTCCTCCATACCGATTGACTATACTTAAAATTTATTACATTTCAACACCTAAAGTGCTATGTCAATATCATACTTTGTTTGGTCTGGATAATAATCTAATAATTTAAAATCTTCAATTGTAAAATCTTCAAAATTTTTAATTTCTGGATTAATTTCAAGTCTTGGTTTGCTCTTTTCATCTAGCTTTGTTTCGATTATTTTTTCAACACTTGGTATATGTTTTTTATAGATGTGATAATTTTGTATAAAATGGACAAAGTCCCCTGCCTTGTATCCTGTGACTTGAGCAATCATTCTAAGTAAGACGTAATATTGAAAAGCATTTATTCCACCAGGAGCTGCAGCCGCCAAAAAATCTCCACTTCTTTGAATCAAAGTCAAATTTAAATAATCTCCACTTACAGTCCACATAGTTAAAAATGCGCAAGGAATTAAAGTCATTTCTGCCATATCATCTACATCAATAAGATTCATTATTAATCTTCTGTTTAAAGGATTATTTTTTATTTGGTCGATAAGTCTATCGATTTGATTTGTCATTTTTCCAGTTTCTGGTGACTTAAATTTTTTATTTATTTGATAGCCATAAGCAGTTCCCAAATTTCCCTTTTCATTTTTCCACGAATCCCAATACTTAACCTTGTATTTTTCTTTCAATAAATTTACATCATTTGACCTATCTTGATAAATCCACAAAATTTCTTTTATTGCAGATTTCCAAGCAATTTTTCTTAAACTAATTAGAGGCACTTCTCCTTTCTTATAGTTTACAACTTGTTGGGGCAAAAATTTTGTATAAGCACTTTCTCCATCTTCCCAAACAGGTCTTACCTCTTTATTTAATTTTTCTTCATCATATCCCTTTTCCAAAATTTCTTTTGCAATTTCTATATATTTTTTATCTACATTATTCATGGATTTATTATATCATGAAAAATTTATAAAGAAAAAGGCTGGACAAGCCAGCCTAAAATTTTTACCTATTTAGTTTTATTTGTAATTAAATTATAAACGTAAATTAAAATTACTGAGCCCAAAATTCCTGAAATTAAACTTCCAACAAAACCTGTTACATTTATATTTACAATTCCAAGTATCCAAGAACCTATGGCTCCTCCTAAAATTCCTACAACTATATTTGCTATAGCTCCCATTTGAGCATCTGTTTTCATAATCATACTTGCGATCCAGCCGCAAAGTGCACCTATTATAATTGAACTAATCATATTACTCTCCTTTAATTTAAAAATTGCATTTTGATTTACTTTATTATTTTACCCATTCATTTGAAAATCTATCATTTTTCACATAAAAAAAACTAAATAATAAGATATATTAAGCTTAAATACTTATTAAGGTATAATAAATTTGAGGTGAAATAAATGAATGATATAAACATACTGATTGTAGAAGATGAAAAAGGTATTTCAAAAATTATAAAATCCTATCTTGAAAAAGAAGGTTATAATGTTTTTCAAGCTTTTGATGGAAAAGAAGGCTTAAGTTATTTTGAAAATGAAGAAATTGATTTAATCTTACTTGATCTTATGATTCCAGAAATTTCTGGTGAAGATCTTATTAAAGAAATTAGAAATAAATCTAATGTTCCTGTAATTATGGTTACTGCAAAGGTTAATGAAGAAGATATAATTAACGGTTTAAAACTTGGAGCTGATGATTATATGACAAAGCCATTTTCTCCAAAAGAATTAGTTCAAAGAATAAAAACTGTTTTGAGAAGAATTGAAAAATATAATATTCCTAGAGCAGATATTATAAAAACAACTGACGGCAGACTTGAAATGGATCTTGAATACAATAGATTTTTTAAAGATGGAAAAGAAATTTTTCTTACAAAAAATGAATTTCAAATTGTAAAAACTTTATTTTCAAATCCAAATAAAATTTTTACCAGAGAAGAGATTATAGAAATCACTTTTGGCTTTGATTATGATGCTTACGACAGGGCAATTGACACTCATATTAAAAATATTAGACAAAAAATAGAAGACAATCCAAAAAAACCATCTTATATTAAAACAATTTATGGTATGGGATATAAATCTGGTGGTGTCGATGACGTCTCTACGAAATAAAATTGTCAGAAATTTTGTCGCTGGAATTTTTGCCTGCATTTTGGTTTTTTCAATTGCGATTTCTTACTTATTAAGTGTTTATACAAGAAATTTTATTGCAACAACTGAAGATAATATGCCCTTGCAAATAAAAAAGCAATTTGAAAATCTTCTTGCTGACAAAGATTTGTATACAATGAAAGAAAGACTTGGAAAATTTTCTAAGTCTTTAAATATCGATATAGAAATTTTAAATAAGGATAAGGAGCCTGTTATAAGTTTTAAAGGCAGAGATGATGACGAAACTGCCCTTACTACGACAAAAAGTTACGATATTATTAATCCTAACTTAAATGAATATAGGGGGCAGTTAATAATTACCTATGATACTGGAGAAATGGCTGCAAATGAACTTTTAAATAATTTTAAAAATTCTATAATTATAGCTATTGTCATGTCTTTATCTATAGGAATTATTATTGCTTTAATTCTTTCAACAAATATTACAAATCCTATAAAACAAATTTCTGATGCTACTTTGAAAATAAAAGATGGCGAATATGACATTAATTTAGAAGAAAGTAAGATTATAGAGCTTCAAAATTTGCAAAATAATATAAGATATCTTTCAAGAAATTTAAAAAATCAAAAATATGTGAGAAAACAATATGCTCAAGATATTTCTCATGAGCTAAGGACTCCAATTACAAATCTTCAACTTTACATTGAAGCAATTAAAGATGGTGTAATTGATGTTGATGATCAAACCCTATCTTCCCTTCTTGAAGAAATTCACAGGCTAGAAGGTCTTGTTGTAAATTTAAATAAGTCTTTTAATGATAATTCTGAATATTTAAAAATTAATAAAAATGAATTTGACCTATCAAAACATATAAAATTAATTCTTGAAACCATAAAACCTAGACTTAATAAGCTAGATATCTCTTTGATTGAAGAAATCAATGATGGGATAATGATTAATTCTGATAGGGATAAAATTAGCCAAGTTGTTCAAAATTTAATTTCAAACGCAATAAAAGCAATTAAGGATGATGGCTTAATAAGAGTAAGCTTGCACGAAGATAAAAATAATGTTTATATTGATGTAAAAGATAATGGCGTTGGAATTACTGATGAGAAAAAAGAGATTATTTTTGAAAGATTTTATAGGATTGATGATGCTAGAAATACAAAAATAAATGGTCATGGCTTGGGACTTTCCATAAGTAAAAATTTTGTAGAAAGTCTTGGTGGAAGAATAAAGTTAAAATCAAAACCTGGCAAGGGCTCAACCTTTTCTGTGATTTTTCCTAAATGATTATCCACTTAAAAATTTCTAAATACACAAATATTTTGAATTTAAATAATTATTTGTATATTTACATAAATTTTTGATATATTATATTAAGGTGAATTATGAAAAGTAAAAGAGACAAAAATAAAAAAAATCAATCCGCATCAAGAAATAAAAGAGAAAAAGTTAGAAAAAAAGATATAAAAATAAGGTCCCAAAGTCCAACTATTAGAAAAAGATCAAAAAAAAGGATTAAGGCCCTAAAAAGAAAATACATGAGAAGAAGAGCAGGCCTTGTATTAGCACTTATTTTTATAATTTTCTTATCTACAAAGGCTCTTTTAGGAAAAATTAATGGCTATAATAATTACACTTATCCAAAATTTAGACAAGAAGTAATGGATTCTATTACTGAGGAAATTTTTGTTGGAAATACCAACGATAGGTCACTTACAAGTGCAGAAAAAATTTCTGATTTTAATAAACTTTCTTACTATCTTGAAAGAAATTATGCCATTGATAAAGAAAATGAAAAAAATTATAAAGAACTTATTGATCAAACTGAAACTTTCAAAAAAAAGGTTAAAAAATCTAAGTCAGATCAAGAATTTTTTGATATAGTTTCAGCCTATATTTCCATCTTGGATGATAACAGGACAAATCTTCTCGATGTAAAAACTTATAACAAAATCTTCCCTTATTATAAGGAAAACAAAAATTCTCCAAGGGGAAAGATTTTGGGAGATGCTCAAGTTGTAAATAGGTATAAAAGATTGTTGGAAAGAAAAGATAATCTATTAGGCCTTGATCTTAAAGAAAATAATAAAATTTTGGAATTAAATATGCCAGTTTTTAATTCTAATAATCTAAAAGAAGATAAGGAAAAAATCAGGCAAGTCTTAAAAAACAATCAAAATATTTCATATATTTTTATAAATTTAAGTCAAAATGAATCTATTGATGATAAGTATGCAAATGAAATTCTTCCTTTATTAATTCATAAGGACTATAATTTTGAAAAAGTTGTTTTTTATAGGGGAAATCTCTTAAAACAAAGTCTTTCCTATATGAAAAATAACAAGGACAAGGTCCCTACCACTTCTTCATTTATAGAAAATCAAGCTATAAAATTTCCTGAAGAAACAAAAGAAATTAATAAAGAAAATTATATGTATTACGATCAAATAAAAACTGAAATAAAAAAAGATCAAAATATGCCAAATAAAAAAATATATATTCTCACAAATGATAATACAAAAAATGATCCTATAAGATTTGCAAATATTTTGAAAAATACATCCGATGCAACTATCATAAAAAATGGTTTTGAAGGCGATAATACAAAAAATGATATAATTTATTATTTAAGAGCTGATATTGTTAAACTTGACCATTCTGGACTTTTGCTTTCAATAAATTCTTCAAAATCCTTGAATGAAGATGATAAATATTTAAAATATGATCAAATTATAAATGCAAAAGATCCTTACAAAAAAGTTTTATCATTAATTAAATAAAAATTTTCAAAAAAAACCTAGAGGAAATTTCCCCTAGTTTTTTTTCTTTGGCTTAAATATTATTTACGTAATTTTCACCCATTTTTGCTGTATAAACTTCAATTCCAAGTCCAACAATTAAAAATAGAAATACTAAAACAGCTCCTACAGAAGCTTTATTTGATGCAGATTCTGCTCCATCTTTTGCCTTTTGAACATTTTTCTCTAAATCTTTTTTAGCATCTTGAAGGCCATTTTTTGCACTTTCAATTTGCTTGCTTGCTTCTTTTGAAGCCTTGTCCATTCCATCATAGATATTATTTACAGCTTCTTCACTTTCTTTTGCAGAAAGGCTAGAGTTTTTGTAAACTTCATCTTGGATTGTTTCTTTATCAACTGAATCAGTGATTTTCTTTGCTTTCTTTTCTAGAGAATTTGATAAATCATCAAGAATCTTATCAGAATTTTCTGGATTTGTTAAAAGTTCTTTTCCAGCTTTTGCAATTTCATCTTTTGATTCATCAAGTTGAGATTTTAAATATCCTGGTTGAAGTTCTTTAACATCAGTTTCTTTTAAAGCACCTTCAATATTTTTTTCTAAGTCTTTTGTATCAACTCCTGAAATGGAATCTCCAACACTTGATAGAAGATTTCCTGCCCCATCAGCAGCAGTGCTTGCAACACTTCCTGCTATATCTCCTGTAGTACTTGCCACAGTTTTTGCAGCAGATCCTGCAAGACCAAGTGCAGATGAAATCATATTAATTACCAAAGCAAATAATAACATTATTGATAAAGCCCAGCTCATAAATCCATGAAGTAAAGATTGGCCTTTTGAGAATGCTCCAGAAATAAATCCAGAAATTGCAAATGCAATTATTAAAATAATTATTGTAGCAATTCCCATTCCTATTCCCATGGATTGGAAAGGATTTTGATTATTTGGTGAAAAAATTCCAAGACCCAAAGCTCCCACAAGTAAACTTAATACAGTAAATACAGATGCAAATGAAATTGCTCCCGCAATTATTGCTCCCCAAGAAATACTATTATCTTTAGAATAATCATCCTTGTACCTAGTCTTTCTTTTCTCTCTAAGCTCAGATGATCTGGCTTTTCTATTTTCTTTTAAATTTTCAGTCATAATTCCTCCTTTTTTGTTTTTTATAATATAAAATTATAAATCAATACTTTCCCATTATACTGGAAATGTTTTAATTATCAATTTCATTTTTTGAAAATTTTATTTTTTAAAAAATTTAAATAAACAAATTTAATTTTTAAAAAGATTTTTTTCTAAAATTAATCTTTTGGTTTTAATTTATTTAAAATATTATTTTTTGTATTTGTATAGACTTTGAGCATTCTCAATTTCCCTAATCATATCCCTGCCCTTTAACATTTTTTTAATATTTTTCACATCCAAAATCAAAACATCAGCTGCTATAAGTTCATTTTTTGACTCTTCTTTCAAAAATGAAGTGTTAATTACAAGAACAGGTCTTACCCTTTCATCTTGCAAATTTTTAAAATTATGAGCAAGCTTTCTTGCAAAGCCTTTATCAATATCCCTTTGTGATCTATAATCTCTAATTTCAATTGCATAGCGCCTATCATTTTTCTTTGCATATAGGTCAAATTTATTGCTTCTTTCAAAACCTTCTTGGTAGGGCTCAACCCAATATTTAGTATTTCTTAAGGCTTTTGAAATTAATTTTTGATTGGTCAAATCTTCATTTAGCATTCTTAAAGCTTTTAAAAGATTTTTTGGTTTTATTTTAAAAATTGCAGTTGTTTTAGTTTGATCTTTTCCAATAATTTTTTCATCAAAACCAACCATCAAATCATCAACAATATTAAAACATCCATGAGCTATAGCATTTCTAATATGTCTTAAAAGAGATTCAGTTTTTGTTTCCCCATCAGATTGGGTTAAAATTAATTTTTGAGAATTAGTACAAATTCTTTTTTTATATTCACTCGCCAATTTTTCATCAACTTCTTCTGTAAAAAGACAATCCTCATCTCTTAAATCCATATAAGTCATAATTTCAACAAAGGTATAATAATCATATTCCATATTTGAAATCAATTCATTTGATTTTGATTGAATTGAGGAAATACCCGGCACATACCACAACAAGTAGGCTATTGCCTCCCACATATCTGCTGACATTTTTATGGGAACTTCTTTGTGAATAATCGAATATTCTTTTGGATTTTTACACTTATCTTTTTCAAATTTTTCTGTTAATTCCATTTTTACTTCCTTTATTTTTCTCTTTATAAATTTACCCAGAAAATAAAAAACAATTCATCAAATTAAATAAAATTAAAAATAATTGTTTATTTTTTTATTTATGGTTATAGTTATAATGACGTAATGAAAATAAAATTTAAAAGGAGTAAAAAATGAAACTTGCAATTATATATTATTCACAAACAGGCCACAATTTTCAAATGGCAAAATGGGTAAAAGAAGAAGCTGAAAAAACGGAGCTGAAGTTAGGCTTTTAAAAGTTAAAGAATACCTAGATGAAAAAGGGGCTGAAGAAAATCCAGGATGGAAAAAATATTTAGAAGATTCTAAGGAAATAAAAGAAGCTACATCAGATGATTTAATTTGGGCTGATGCAATAATTTTTTCATCACCAACAAGATTTGGAAATATTTCCTTCCAATTAAAAGCATTTTTAAATGCCCAAGGAGGAGTTTGGGCCAAAGGTTTATTAACAAATAAAGTAATTTCAGCAATGACTTCTGCTCAAAATAATAATGGTGGTCAAGAAGGAACAATAACAGCAATTTATACAAGTGCAGCTCACTGGGGAGGAATAATTGTTCCAGTAGGATACACTGATGATTCAGTTTATGCACAAGGCGGAAACCCTTATGGTGCAAGTGGCACTGCAAGAAACGATGGATTTTCAAACGAAATCGAAAATGCAGTAAAAGCACAAGCAAAAAGAGTAGTAGAGATCACAAAAAAACTTGTAGATTAAAAGCATAAAAAAATGACCCGCCATGACCTGAACCCCAAAATCCGGAATACGGATGGAGGGGTTTTTGTATGCCAAAATACACAAAAGAATTCAAGATAAAATTAGTAAAAGAATATTTATCAGGTAAATCAGGTGGACAACCTGCATTAGCACATAGATACAATATACCTGAAAGCACTCTAGAAAATTGGATACGCAAATATCAGTCAGGTGGCTTTGAGAACTTATCTAAAAAGTTAAAAAACGAAAAATACACTAGTGAATTTAAACTATCTGTAATACAATATAGGCAAATCAATAATACTTCGCTTAGAGAGACTGCAGAGCACTTTAATCTTGTTAATGGTTCCATGGTATACAGATGGGAAAAAGATTATCAAGAACGTGGTCTATCTGGGCTAGAAGATAACAGAGGAAGGCCTAGAAAAGATATGAGCAAAGCAAACAAAAAGTCTAAACTAAATACTCCAATAAACGAAAGTGAAAGAGAAGAATTAATAAGATTAAGAGAAGAAAATAGGCTTCTTAAGATGAAAATAGTCTACGAAAAAAAGCTACAAGCCTTGCTACTAGAAGAGGAAGCCGAAGCAAGGAAAAGACAAAGATAATCCTCAACTTACAAAAAGAATATCCTGAAAGTAAAATAAGCGAATGGTTGGATATAGCTAAGTTACCAAAATCATCATACTATGAGTGGAAAATAAAATTAGAACAACCAATAGATAAAGACAAACAAATTAAAGAGGAAATAAAAACTATAGTAGAATCTTCAAAAGGTAGATACGGATATAGAAGAGTTACTCTAGTATTAAAAAATAAAGGATTTAAAATTAACCATAAAAGAGTTTTAAGAATAATGAGAGAAGAATCCTTGCTTTGCTCTAAATTTAAAACTAGATCAAGAAAATACTCGTCATACAAGGGACAAATAGGTAAAGTAGCAGACAATATAGTAAATAGACAATTTAAGGCAAGTAAACCAAATCAAATATGGCTAACAGATGTAACAGAATTCAGAATAAAGGGTAAGGAAGAAAAACTTTATCTATCACCAATATTAGACATATACAACAGTGAAATAATCAGCTATACACTAAGTAATCACCCAACAATAAACTTAACTAATACTATGCTAGAAAAAGCACTAGAAGAAAATAAAGACATTAAAGATTTAACTATACACTCAGACCAAGGATTCCATTATCAACACAGTTCATGGACTAAAAAACTAGAAAAAATGAATATTAGGCAAAGTATGTCAAGAAAAGGAAATTGCTTAGACAATTCTCCTATGGAAAACTTCTTTGGAATCTTGAAACAAGAAATGTATTATGGGGCGGAATTTAAAAACTATAATGAATTAGTTATTGAGATAGAAAAATATATTAAATGGTACAATGAGGATAGAATTAAAACAAAATTAAACGGAATGTCCCCTGTCATGTACAGATTACATTCCGCTTAAAATATTATTAAATTATTCCGCGTTTACGGGTTCAGGTCAGCCAAGGTCATTTTCTTTATTTATATTCTCTTTTGTTCATTGTACAACAATCTAATTTTTCATTTCCAAAAGATTTTTTATTTTCTTTTGCTAGATTTTTTAAGAATTTTTCCCATCTATTTTTTATTGTTTCAAAAATTTTCATATTTTACCTCCTTAGGTAATAACTTGTAAATTTTCTACAATAATATTTATACCGGAAAAAATTATTTCTTTCAAATTTTAATAATATTTTACTCATCCCATAATTAAAGACAAGATATCTTTTCCAAAGGTAGAAAGATATACTTCCATTTCATTATCTTTTAAAAATTCATCGATTGTTCTTTTTGCTATAAAAAAAGCATCTTTTTCTGGATAACCATAAATTCCTGCAGAAATTAAAGGAAAGGCTATAGATTTTATTTTATTTTCCTTGGCAAGATTTAAAGAATTTTTATAAGCATCTGATAAAATTTTTTCGCAAGCTTCCTTGTATATTTTATTATAAATTGGGCCTACCGCATGGATTATATGTTTTTGATAAAGATCAAATCCCTCTGTAATTACAGCCTCTCCTGGTTTAATTGGGGATAATTTTTGGCAAGATTCTTTTAGCTTTTCTCTTCCAGCTTTTTCAAAAATTTGTCCACAAATTTCCCCACCTTCTATCAAATCAACATTTGCTGCATTTACAACTGCATCAACTTTTAATTTTAAAATATCAATATCAACTACTTGTAATGTCATAATAACTCCTTTTTAATATTATAACTTGAAAATTAAAAAAATCATAATATACTAATCTTGTAGGATTAATTTAAAATGAAGTTTAATAAAATTAATTTACAATTGCATTTATTACAGTATAATTAAAATGAAAATAAAAATACTTAATATTATTTTAAAAAAGAAAGTAAGGGATAGATAATGAAAAATAAATTTTCTAAAATCATAAATTTTATACCAGTATATTTTAGGGCTATGAAAGATAAAAATACTCCAAAACTTGCAAAACTTTTGGGACTTGGAGCAATTTTATATGCAGTAATGCCAGCTGATTTGATAAATGATATGATCCCATTTTTGGGAATTTTGGATGATGCAATCGTCCTTCCATTTTTAATTTATATAACAAGCAAAATGATTCCTGATTCTGTAATGGAAAAGGAAAAAATCGAATATGTAGAAGAAAATAAATAAAAGACCCACTCGGGGTCTTTTTTTATTGTTTTATTTTAAAAGTTTTTTGTGCAAATTTATATATTAAAAAACTTGCAAGTCCTACAAATCCTATTATAAAAATTGAAATTATTAACATAAATTTAATCTCTCCAATTTTTGTTGCCAAAGCCGGAAGTCCAAATATAAATATATAATACAAAAACATATTCATTAAAACTAAAACTACAGATTTCTGTTTTCCTTCTTTATCAAAAGGTTGAATTATATAATACTGAAACAAGGGCAAAACTGTAAAAAATATTGCATTTAATACTATATAAAAAATTGGTAATGATAAATTTAAATCAGTTTTTGTCAAAAATTTTATTGCAAAACAAATATAAATTATAAACATAGCTCCCATAGGAATTGACATAAGTTTAAAAACTGAATTAAATCTTAACCAAAACATTTTCAATAAATTCTTATCTTCCCTATAAAAATTGTAATACAAAAGTGACGAGTCACAGTTTTTATAAAATGCCATTAGTATTAAATCTTGTTTAAATAAAATATATGAAATTATTGGAATTATAAATATTAAAATTTTATAAACTTCTTTCACCTTTATTGTAAGGCTTGATGCAAATAAAAATCCACCAATTCCTAAAATAAGAAAAATACCACTTTTTATTAAAGTTGGTTTTAAAAGATGTCTTTTGTGCCTTTTAAAAAACAAATTATTTAGATATACAAATCCTTCACCTTTAATCTTTTCTTTGTTATTTACATCTTTATTTTCAATTTTTACAACATTATTTTGCATATCTTTTGAATTTTCTACTGCTAGTTTATATACATTTATTGTTTTTTCGATTATTTTGTCATAGCCCTTGAAATTTTTAAAATATTTCACAACAAAGGGAAATAAAATTAAATTTATAAAGAAAAATCCAAGACTTAAAACTTTAAAATCAAGTTTTATTATTAAAACTAACAAACTTATTGCCAAATCCAAAATTAAAATCAAAATGATTTGTAAAAATGATCTATCTTCAAAAAATGATTTTTTTCTTCTTTCATATATTTTTGTCCAAAATCCCGTAATATTTATATTATAAAAATAAATACCAAGACTAAATAAAAATGTGTAAATAGGATTTATATTTGCAAAAATTTTACCAAAAATCACAAATCCCAAAGTCCTTCCAATAAAAATCAAAAATGGCTCTAAATACAAAAATATGCGCGCCAAATCATTTGGAAAAAAATTGAAATTTTTACTTAAATCAGAAAAGGCATTCCCATTATCTGTTAATAATGATGATGTTATCATATTTGTAATATAAAAACTAAAAGGAAAGCAAGTAAGTATAACTGATCCAAGACTTAAATCAAAATCACTCCTAAAAAATAAGGGAGATTTATCAGAAATTTCAAATAAAAACTTTAATAAAGTCCTTGAAATAAAAACTGCAAAGCCAAAGGTTAATATTGATTTGATAAATTGCCATATTATTGAAAAAATCGGAACAAATGTATTTATGATTTCTTTTAAATCATAAAAATAATACTTGTCGCCCAAGTGTTTTCCAATTAAAGGAACTTTTCTTATCCCGTAAACCATCCCATTAAAAACTTTGGTGATCTTTATTCTTTCAATTAATAGAAATTTGGAAAAATACCTACTCATCTTTATCACCCAAATTTTCATCATCTAAATTTATATCAATATTTTCGACATTTTTACTTGTCAAAAGCTTTATTATTTTATCTTCAAAATCCTTATCTTCTGAAACCATCTTATCAACTTTTTGTAAATTCTTATCATGGAGAAGGACAATATCATCACAAATATCTTTTGCAAGTTGTAAAATATGAGTTGAAAAAATAATTATATGGTCCTTGTGAATATCTCTAATTATTTTTTTCATTTCAAGTTGAACAACTACATCAAGGCTTGTAAGAGGCTCATCCATCAAAATAACCTTTGGTCTTAAAATCAAAAACATAAGCATTTGAAGTTTATTTTTCATCCCTGTTGAATAATCTTGGATAAGCCTATCGGTATCTTCAATATCAAAATCCACAAGAGAAAAATATTCTTCTATTGATTTTTCATTTTTAATATTTTCCTTATTAGCCTCTACAAAAAATTTTATAAATTCTCGTCCAGTAAGAAATTTTGGAAGGTCTGGCTCTGCAACCATGAAAAATACGTCCCTAAAATCAAGTTCTTTCTTTCCATTTTCATCAAGAAGATAAATATTTCCAGAATCTTTTTTAATTTGTTCACTAATCAAAGAAAAAAGCGTAGTTTTTCCTGCCCCATTTCTTCCCAAAAGAGCATAAACAACTCCCTGTTCAAAAGTGTAATCTATATTTTTCAAAACTTCTTTTTTACCAAAAGTCTTGGAAAGATTTTTTATCTCAAGTTTCATAAAAACTCCTTTAATTTATTTATATTTAATTTATTAAAAATAATATTGCTTCATCAATAATCTTTTTTCATTATAACAAAAAAATAAGCAAGTACAAAACTTGCTTAAACTTTTGACAAAGTATACAAATCCTCACGCTAAGAATATCATACGTAAAAAATTAATTTGATTTCAAATTTGAAAATTCGTCAAAAATCGCACTCTAAATTTTAAAGCTATGACTTATTTGTTAAATAAATTAAATTCAATTAAATTTAAATTCTTCGGTTTACTCCGAGGGATAAATATTAAAATCGTGCCACTGGCACAATTTTAAGCTATTTATCTGTCATCGCCTTAGCGAGTTTGCGATTTTAGAATTTTGAAATTTAGAAATCAACAATTTTTGAAGTCAGATATTCGTGCTTGAGGGTTTGTATAAGCTCTGAGCAAGCTCAAAACTTGCTTTTAAAATTTATGAAATTTTTCCACCAGAAATTTTTACATCTTCTCCATTATGATTTATTATAGTTTTTATGGCAATATTTATTGCTTTTAATGAATTTTCCAAATCCATTGAAGAAATATTTGTCTTATTTATAACTTGTTCTGGCAAATATGGAATGTGAATAAATCCTGCCCTTATGTTTTTATATTTTTTTGCCAAATACAAGGCCTCATACATCAAATGATTACAAACAAAAGTTCCTGCTGAATTTGAAATTTCTGCTGGAATATTTTCTTTTTTTATCTCTTCAACTATTTTTTTAATTGATAAATTTGAAAAATAAGCATTTTCTCCATCATCTCTTATTTTTTCATCAATCGGCTTTTTACCATCATTGTCAAAAATTCTTGCATCATCAATATTAATAGCAATTCTTTCAACAGTAATAGAACTTCTTCCACCAGCTTGACCAATACACAAAATTACATCTGGCCTTATTTTTTTTATATTTTCTTCCAAAATTTGACCAGATTTTTTAAAAACTGTAGGAATTTCTAATTTAAATATTTGGGCACTTCCAATTTTCCCATCAACTTTTTTCACAAGTTCAATAGATGGATTTATTTTTTCTTTATCAAAAGGATCAAATCCTGTAAGTAAAATTTTCATTTTCCATCCTTTCATATTCAATTCCATCAATTTTTTCAATATATTTTACAAAATCAACCAAGAGATTTACCCCTCTTAGCATATCTTTTTCATTTATATCAAAATTTTCGCTGTGGTGGCTGTCTTTTAAATTTGATCCTAAAATAAAATGCACAGTTTTTCCACCGCTTCTTCTTACTTCATTTAAAAAATATGCAATATCTTCAGATCCCTTTAATTCGGCATCAACCAGTTTATAGGATTTTTCCTTATAATACTCTCTTAATTTTTTTATAAAATTTTCATCATAAGGCATAAGAGATGGAGCTTGGCCCTTTATTTCAATTTCATAGGAGCAGTCATAGGAAATTGCAGATCCCTTTATAATTCTATTTACACCATTATACAAATAAGAAATTATTTGATCATTTTCTCCCCTAATTTCCATTTCGATTTTCGCCTTGTTTGCAATGATATTTCTTCCGCTTCCTGCATTTAATTTTCCTACATTAATTCTAGCTTCTCCCATAGAATGTTGGGCAAGGCTATTAAAATTTAAAACTGCACTAGATGCAGCAAGGAGAGCATTGTGTCCTTTTTCAGGACTTGCTCCAGCATGTGAAGCCTTGCCCTTAAAAATAATATCTATTTTTTTTGTAGCAAGAAATCCATGACTTCCGACTCCAATTTGACCACTTTTTACATCCATTCCAATATGCATTCCTGCCATATAATCAAAATTATCAATTATGGGATTATTCATCAAAGAATAGGCTCCCCTTACTCCCTCTTCTGCAGGTTGAAAAATAAAAATTATTTTCCCTTTTAACTTATCCTTATTTGATGAAAGAATTTTTGCAAGCTCAATTCCAATTGACATGTGGGCATCGTGACCGCAAGCGTGCATGGCAAAGGAATTTTTTGACGAAAAATTTAAAATATTTGGTAGATGGCCAGCTGAATCTGTTTCCTCTAGTTCATTTGCATCGATATCAAATCTAAATCCAATATTTGGCCCAGGTTTTTTTGTATCCAAAACTGCAATTAGACCAGTATATGAATCTAAAATTTCATCCTTTTTTTCTATATCAGAAATTTCAATAGAGTTTCTATAAGAATTAATTTCATCTTTTTCTGGCAGTCCCATTCTTTTGTTAAAATAAATTTCTTTTCCATAAAAAAGTTTTAGGTCATAAGGCTTTAATTCTTCAATTATTTTTGCAGTTGTCAAAAATTCCATCCATGCAGGCTCTGCATATTTGTGAAAATGTCTTCTTAATCTAATAAGATCTTCTTCAATCATTATAAATCCTTTTTTTCATTAAAAAAATGAGCCTAAACTCATTTTTTAAAAAACATATCAATATCTTCAAAAACTTCCATCCTGTTGTCTTCATTTAAAACTTCATGTTTCATATGATCATAAGTTTTAAAATATAGATTTTTGTATCCAATGGATGATAAAATATTCTTTGTATTCATTAACCCCTTATCTCCACCAGTAACATCATCATCAACTCCATTTAAGGAAGCTATTTGTAAATCTTTATTTTTAACTTTGTATTTATTGTTTTTATTTAAATCATTTACAAGAGTAAACAAGCAAACATTACTTCTTGCCAAAAATCCACTTAAACGCATTGGATCATTATCTTTCATTCTAACATTTTCCTCATTATAAGAAATCCAAGAAGAATCCTTAGAAGAAATACCAGAAAGTGCATCAAGCAAATGTGATTTTCTTTTCTCACCCAAATAAAATGTGACAATATTTCCAATAAAAATTCCAAGTTTTGCAATTGGAATATAAGCTACAGTTCCTGTCAAAACTAATTTATCAATAGTATAATCATATTTTTGCAAATAATTTCTACAAATCAAAGACCCCATAGAATGACCCAACATATAAACTTTTTTGTCCTTGTAATACATTCTAATATATTTATTTATAACAAATTGGTCATCAACAAGCTCATCTTTTTCTTTAATAAATCCAGAAGGGTGATTTTCAGAAATAGATTTTCCATGTCCCCTATTATCTGAAATTACAACAGCATAGCCTCTTTCATTTAAAAATTTAACAAAATGCAAATAATTAAGTGAATGCTCAAGCATACCATGGACAATTTGAACAACAGCTTTTGGATTTTCAACATCAAAACGGTTAGCATAAATATCAAAACCATCTGAATTTGTAAGAATAACCTTGCACCTATTATTCTTAATTAAACTTTCTTCTTTAATAAAAAATTTTGACCCATTTTTTAAATCAAGATAAGTTTTTTTCTTGTACAAATAATAAATTTGAGGAAGAAAAATCAAAAACAAAATCAAAATAAAATATTTCATCTTAGCCCCTTTTTTTCACATTAAAGGCAGTATCTCCCCTGCCCAAATCTTTCACATCAAATTCAACACTTGCTCCATTTTCAATAGTTTTATAATCCTTATCAGAAATTATTTCAGAATAATGAAAAAAATAGTCGCCACTTTCTGATTCTATAAAACCATATCCCTTTTTTTCATCAAAAAATTTAACTTTTCCTTCCATTTTTACTCCTTTTTAGCCTTAAATAAAATCCTCAAAGTATTATCCTTAATCTTTCCCATATCATCTTCATCAAAAATTTCAATATCAGAAAAATTATTTTCTTTCAAAATTTTTTCCATAAAATCTACAGTATATATTCTTTCAACCTGATTTTCAATTATTCTTTGGTAAGTCCCATCCTCGTTTTCAACAAAAAAATTTAGCTCCATATCAATAATATCATCAGTTTTAATATTATCCCAGGTATAAAAAATATCCTCATACTCATAAATATAAGATTTCAAACCGAAAACTTCTTTCATTTTATATTCTGAATTTATATCAAAAATTAAAAGTCCACCCTCTTTCAAATTTTTATAAGAATTTTCCATCAATTTTTTTAAATCAATTTCATCCAAAATATAATTTATAGAATCAAGCAAAATCACAATTAAATCATAGGAATTTTCATTTTGAAAATCAACCATATCATAATTATACAAAGATACATTTTCTTCTTGATATTTTTTCGAAAAAACTTCGAGCATAGATTTTGATAAGTCCAAGGCATCAATTTTTTCAAAAAAATCAAAAAAATGATTGGTTAGCATGCCAGTTCCGCACGCTAACTCCAACATTTTTTCTTTTTTAATCTTATTTTTCTTGACCAAAGATTTTATATTTTCTGCATATTTCTCATAATCTAGGTCAAAAGATAATTTGTCATAAATATAAGCAAAATCTTTATACATTATTTATCTTCTATTTCCTTGTAAGATTCTTGAGTTTTTACAAGTAAGTCCTTATATTTTTCTAATTTTTCACGTTCTTCATTTACAACAGCTTCAGGTGCTTTTGAAATAAAACCTTGGTTATTTAATTTACCCTCAGCTCTTTTAATTTCAGATTCAAGTTTTTTAATTTCATCTTTTAATCTATTTCTTTCCTTGTCATAATCAATTAGATTTTTTAAAGGAATATAAATTTTAAAATCATTGAAAATCAAAGATACTGCATCTTCAACTTCTTTGTCCTTATCTATTATTGTAATTTCTCCAGATTTTGAAAGATTCACAAATTGACCCTTCAAAATTTCTAGGAAATTTCTAGTATTTTCATCAGATGAGTAAATTATTAAATCTTGTCTTGTTTTTGAACCAAGATTTAGAGTTTGTCTTTGATTTCTTATAGATTTTATAGCCTCAATTGCTCCATCAACAACTCTTGCCTCGCTGTCAAAATTAAAATCATCCCTAACCTTAGGCCAAGATTCAACTATAAGCATATCTTTTTTATTTGGCAATTGCTTATAAATTTCCTCAGTAATAAATGGCATAAATGGATGAAGAAGTGAAATCATGTCTTTTAAAACATAAAGTAGAACTTTTTTAACAGTTGATTTTTTATTTTCATCATCAGAATTTAATCTTTCTTTAGCAAATTCAATATACCAATCGCAAAATTCTTCCCAAATAAAATCTTCAATCCTACTTGCAGCAAGACCAATTTCATAATTATCCAGATTTTTAGAAACTTCTTCTATAACATTATTCAATCTTTTTAAAATCCACTTATCTTCAAGACTTAAATCTAAATTTTTAAATTCAATATCATCATCTTCATCAATATTCATCAAAACAAATCTTGTTGCATTCCATAATTTGTTGGCAAAATTTCTGCTTGCTACAATTCTTTTTTCATCATAGCGCATATCATTTCCAGGAGAATTTCCTGTTATTATTGTAAATCTAAGGGCATCTGCTCCATATTTATTTACAACGTCAATTGGATCAACTCCATTTCCAAGAGATTTACTCATTTTTCTTCCTTGAGAATCTCTAATTAGACCTGTGAAAAGTACATGGTCAAAAGGAGTTTCCTTAGTATTGTAAAGAGATGAAAATACCATTCTTATAACCCAGAAAAATATAATATCATAACCTGTTACAAGAATATCTGTTGGGAAGAAATATTTATAATCTTCAGTTTCTTCTGGCCATCCCAAGGTTGCAAAAGGCCAAAGAGCTGATGAAAACCAAGTATCAAGAGTATCTTCTTCTTGAGTGACTTTTTTCCCATTCAAATATCCATTTTCATCTGGATCATCTTCTGAAACAATAATTTCTCCATCTTCAGTATAGAAAACTGGAAGTCTGTGTCCCCACCACAATTGTCTAGAAATACACCAATCTCTAATATTTTCTAGCCAATTCATGTAGGTTTTTCCTAAAGAATCTGGAATTAAATTCAAATCTCCATTTTTATAAACTTCGATTGCATCTTTTGCCAAATCTTCCATTTTAACAAACCATTGTTTTGAAATTAATGGTTCAATTACAACATTTGTTCTTTCACTGTATCCAACTGCATGCTCAATTGTTTCAGTTTTTACCAAAAGATTTTCTTTTTCCAAATCTTCAATCATTAATTTACGAGCATCATACCTATCAAGACCAGAATATTTTCCGTATCCTTCTTTAATATTTGCACCTTCATCAATAACTATGCATTGGCCAAGACCATGTCTTTTTCCAACTTCAAAATCGTTAGGGTCATGGGAAGGAGTTATTTTTACACAACCTGTACCAAATTCCATATCTACATAAGAATCTTCAATCAAAGGAATTTTTCTTCCTACAAGTGGTAAAATTAAATTTTTTCCAATTTTATCTTTAAATCTCGCATCTTCTGGGTTTACTGCAACAGCCAAGTCTCCAAGCATGGTCTCAGGTCTTGTTGTGGCAATTGTAATAAAATCATCACTATCTTCAAAGAAATATTTTATATACCATAAATGTCCTTCTTGGTCTTTGTGGTAAACTTCTGCATCAGAAAGAGCGGTTTTTGCCTCAGGATCCCAATTTACAATCCTATTTCCCCTATAAATTAGGCCTTCATCATACATTTTTTTGAAAACTTTTCTTACAGCCCTTGTAAGATTTTTATCCATAGTAAAAGAATCACGGTCCCAATCACAAGAAACTCCTACAGTTCTTAATTGTCTTTTTATTGTTCCACCGTACTCTTTGGTCCAGTCCCAACATTCTTCCAAAAATTTATCACGACCCAAATCATCTTTGGATTTGCCTTCATTTTTTATTTTTTCTACAACTTTTGCTTCAGTTGAAATTGATGCGTGGTCAGTTCCTGGAATCCAACAAGCTTCAAATCCTTGCATTCTTTTATATCTAATAATAATATCTTGAATTGTATTATTTAAAGCATGACCCAAGTGTAGTTTTCCTGTAATATTTGGTGGTGGCATTACAATAGTAAATGGTTTTTTATTTTCATCTACCCTTGCTTTAAAATATCCACCATCTTCCCATTTTTTATAAATTTCTTTTTCAAATTTTTGTGGCTCGTATTTTGTTTGCATAAATTCTCCTTAATTTCAAAATAAAAATTAAAAATAAATAATAAAAAAAGTAACACAACTCTCAAGGACGAGATTATCGCGTTACCACCTATCTTCCTTTTTTTAAAAAAGGCTCTTATTTGCATACATGCATGCTACATTAAACTATTTCAAAACAACCTTCATAGGATTAATTTAAAGACTTTCACCATCCGTCTTCTCTCTAAAAAAATTTCCCCTACTACTCCTTTTTGTCAAAGTTTTTTATTCATTTCTTCTCTTATTATATTTTAAATATTCTTTTTGTCAATTTTGTAAAAATTTAAGAAATAAAAAAATTATCTATTTGTTTAAAAACTAATAATTATTAGTTTTTATGATTGAAAAATGTTTTCAAGTCTTGGATTTTTATTTAAAAATGCTATAATATTAGTAGAATCTTATATTAAAGAGGTGATAGGATGAAGCTTAATGTAAACATTATCTCTGACACAAGTGGCTATGCTATAGAAAAAATTGTAAATGTATCCCTTAGTCAATTTGATGTTGAAACAATTACAAATATTTATCCAGATGTAAGAGATATACAATCTCTAAAGGATATTTTAAATTTTATAATTGAAACTGGCGAAAATTTTATAATCTATCACTCATTCCAAGATTCAAGGATGAACGTTTATATCAATGACTTTTGTGAACTAAATGATATTACTTATGTTGATATAACCGGCTATTCCATAAGGACCATTTCTAAAAAACTTGATTTAGAACCAAAATATTCTTTTTCTGATGAGTCCCTTTATGAAACTGACCGATTTAAAGCATTAAATTCTTTAGATTTTGCCATTAAATATGATGATGGCAAAGATTTTAGATCGCTAAAAGCCTGTGATATAGCAATTATTGGTGTATCTCGTTCTTCTAAAACTCCCTTATCAATTTATATGGCAAGCAAGGGTTATAAAGTTTGCAATATTCCTATACTTTTGAATACCAAACTTCCCGATGAACTTTTTGAAATCGATAAAAATAAATTATTCGGTCTTACTATTGATAAAAATATTTTGAAATCTTTCAGGGAAGAAAGACTTAAAAGTCTAAATTTGTTTGGTAAAAGTCAATATTCAGATTTGAGAAATATCCAAAAAGAATTAGACCATGCAAAAGAGATAATGGATGATTTGGATTGTGTAATAATTGATGTTACGAATAGGTCCATAGAAGAAACGGCTGATATTATAATCAATCATATTAACAGTAGGAAAGGGGAAAAAAATGACTGAAAAATATGTATACAATTTTAACGAAGGAGACAAGGACATGCGCTCTTTGCTTGGTGGTAAAGGCGCAAATTTAGCAGAAATGACAAACATGGGAATAAATGTTCCATATGGTTTTACAGTTACAACTGAAGCTTGTGCAAGATTTTATAAAGAAGATCAAAAAATCTGGGAAGATCTTAATGATGAAATTTCAAATCACATAAAAGATCTTGAAAGTCACAACGAAAAAACTTTTGGATCAACTGAAGATCCACTCCTTGTATCAGTAAGAAGTGGTGCTCCAATTTCTATGCCTGGAATGATGGATACTATCCTTAATCTTGGCTTGAATGATGACGCTGTTATTGGTCTTAGTAAAAAAACAAATAATGAAAGATTTGCCTACGATTCATACAGAAGATTTATTCAAATGTTTGCTGACGTAGCAATGGGAATTAATAAAAATAATTTTGAAAAGGTTCTTAGTGCTAAAAAAGACGAAAAAGGCGTTAGTGAAGATACAGAACTTACTGCTGAAGATTTAAAAGATGTAGTAGAAAAATATAAAAAAGTTTATAAAGATATAGAGGGTGAAGATTTCCCACAAGAGCCAAGAGAACAATTAAACAAAGCTATAAATGCTGTTTTTGCTTCTTGGAATAATGAACGTGCAATTTTATATAGAAGAATAAATGATATTGATGATTCTATGGGAACTGCTGTAAATGTTCAAACAATGGTATTTGGAAATATGGGTGATACTTCTGGAACTGGCGTTGCTTTTTCAAGAAACCCTGCTACTGGTGAAAACAAATTATTTGGTGAATATTTAATGAACGCTCAAGGTGAGGACGTTGTTGCTGGAGTTAGAACACCAAAAGAAATTCAAACTTTAAAAGATTCTTTACCAGAAGTTTTTGATCAATTCCATGATACTGCAGAAAAACTTGAACAACATTACAAGGACATGCAAGATATGGAATTTACCATTCAAGAAGGTAAATTATTCTTACTTCAAACAAGAAATGGTAAGAGAACTGCTCAAGCTGCTGTAAAAGTTGCTGTTGATATGGTTCATGAAGGTCTTCTTGATGAAAAAGAAGCAATTTTAAGAATTGATCCAAAAGATCTTGATGGTCTTCTCCACCCAACTCTTTCTCAAAAATCTATAAAAGAAAATAATCCTATTGCAAAAGGTCTTGCTGCAAGTCCAGGAGCTGCTGTTGGTTACATTGCCTTTACTGCAAAAGAAGCCAAAAAAAGAGCAGCAAAAGGTGTTGATGTAATCCTTGTTCGTGAAGAAACTTCTCCAGAAGATCTTGAAGGAATGGTTTCAGCAAGTGGTATTCTTACTGCTAGAGGTGGTATGACAAGCCATGCTGCTGTTGTTGCAAGAGGAATGGGAAAATGTTGTGTATCTGGAGCTCATGATATTTATGTTGATGAAGTTGAAAGATTTGTAAGAATCGATGGAAAGAAATATTCTGACCAAGATGTTCTATCAATAGATGGTTCAACTGGAAATATTTATGCTGGAGCACTTGAAACAGAAAGTCCAAAACTTGAAGGAAACTTCGGCGAATTTATGGGCTGGGTTGATAAATATCGTGATATGAAAGTTAGAACAAATGCTGATACTCCTCACGATGCTGAACAAGCACTACAATTTGGAGCTGAAGGAATTGGTTTATGTAGAACTGAACACATGTTCTTTAAAGCTGACAGAATTTTCCAAGTTAGAAAAATGATTTTGGCTCACAATGCTGAAACTAGAAAAGAAGCTTTGGATATGATCCTTCCAATGCAAGAAGATGATTTCTACCAAATTTATTCTCTAATGGGAGAAAGACCTGTTACAGTAAGACTTCTTGATCCACCTCTTCATGAATTTTTACCAAGAGGACAAGAAGAAATTAGAACTCTTGCTGAAGATTTAAATATGGAAATTGCTGAAGTTAAAAAAAGAATCCTTGATCTTGAAGAAGTAAACCCAATGCTTGGATTTAGAGGACTTAGACTTGGAGTTAGATATCCTGAAATTTCAAAAATGCAAGCTCGTGCAATAATCCAAGCTGCTTTGCATTGTCACGAAGATGGAATAAATGTTGTTCCAGAAATAATGATCCCACTTTCATCTGATGTAAAAGAACTTGCTTATGTAAAAACTCAAGTTAGAGAAGAAATCGAAAAAGTTTTCGAAGAAAAAGGAAAGAAAATTGATTACTTATTAGGAACAATGATTGAAATTCCTAGAGCTGCAATAACAGCTGATGAAATCGGTGAAATCACTGACTTCTTCTCATTCGGAACAAACGACTTAACACAAATGACCTTTGGTCTTTCAAGAGATGATGCTGGCAAATTCTTAGATCTTTACCTTGATAAAGATATTTTTGCCAAAGATCCTTTCCAAGTTTTAGATCAAAAAGGTGTTGGTTTCTTGGTTGAAACTGCTGTAGAACGTGGTAAAAAAGCAAATCCAAACCTACACTTAGGAATCTGTGGAGAACACGGTGGAGAACCTACAACTGTAAAATATTTGTACAATGTAGGACTTGATTATGTATCTTGTTCACCATTTAGAGTTCCAATTGCAAAACTTGCTGCAGCTCAAGAAGCTATTGAACATCCAAGAAATAAATAATTTTATACACAAAATACCAGAGCTTAAGCTCTGGTATTTTTATTTTCAAGAAGGATAAATAAATCTAAATTTATTTCTTATATTTCGTCTTTTATTATTTTTTCCATCATATCTTTTACCTTCTTGTAGGTATCTTCTTTATCTATAGCTCCTACAATTGGATCACCAACTATATTTCCTTCGCTATCTACAAGAATTGATGTTGGGTATGACATAATTGTTTCGGTATATTTTTCAAGTTCACTGTCTTTGTCTATACTTATATTTCTATATTTTGCTCCTTGTTTTTTTAGGATTTTTTTAGCTTCTTTTATTGTATCTTCATCCCCTACTTTGGCTTCTGAGTTTATTCCTATAACTTGTCCGCCCATTTTTTCAACTTCTTCATTTAATTGTTGTAATTTTGGAATTTCTCCAACGCATGGTGCACATCCATTAAACCAGAAATTAACTAGGGTTAGTTTTTTGTCTTTGAAAATTTCTTTTGTCACCTCTTTTCCATCAAAATCTTTTGATTTAAATTCTGGGAAGGCTTTTAATTCTTTGGTTGATGATTTTTCATTTTTGTTGTAACCATTATTAAATTGGCTATCTATTCCCTTTTTTTTGTTAATAATTTTCTCGATTTTTCCAATTTCTTCTACATCTTTTTTAAGTAGGTCGTAATCTTCTTTTGAAAGTTCATCTTTTGATTTTTCTACCAAATCTAGAAGGTACATATCATAAGATACGCTAGCTTCCCCCGCTACCTTGCTTTTGTCAGCTTTTGAAAATGCAACTTGCCATTGTTTATTGTGGCTTTCAATGATTTTATTTTGTTTTTCCATTAACTGATCTACTGACTCATCTGTTGATGATGGATTTTCACTATCTTTTTTATTTGATTCTTTTTTATCTGTCATATTGCTTTCAACACTTTTTTTGTTGCTTGACATTTCATTTTTGTCTTCTTTTTTTGAACAAGCTGTAAAACTTAATGCCAAAGCTAAAGCTAGGGCTGATACTTTTATTTTTTTTAATTTCATTTTTTTCTCCTTAATTAATTTTTTATTTTTTCTTTTTCATCTTTTTTATCAAATCCAAATTGGTATTTTAAAGCACAAGTTGGACATGATTTAATGCACATTCCACACCTTATACATTCTGTGTGATTTTGGTCTTTTCTAACATCTACATCCATTTTACAAGCCTTTTGACATTTTTTGCAAGATATGCACTTATTATTGTCGAAAATTATTTTAAATAGGGAAATTTTATTAAATAATGCATAAAATGCTCCCAATGGACAAATCCACTTGCAAAAGGGTCTAAAAAATATTATTGATAGGACTACGCTTATTATTAGAATTGTAAGTTTTAAGTTAAATAATGATCCTAGGCTTGCCCTTATTGATGAATCTACCAAGGAAAGTGGAATTGCTCCTTCCAAAACTCCAGCAGGACATATATACTTACAAAAATATGGATTGCCCATGCCCAAGTCATTTACTAATAAAACTGGTAAAATTACAACCGTTAGTACAAGTATAAAATATTTTATGTAGCGTAATGGCTTTAATTTTTTTGTTGAAAATTTTTTTGACGGGATTTTATGTAAAATTTCTTGGAAAAATCCAAAAGGACACAAAAATCCACAAACAAGTCTTCCAAACATTACTCCAACAAAAATTAAAAATCCACTCACATAATAGGAAAATTTAAACTTTGATGAGCCTACTACCGCCTGATAGGCTCCTATGGGACAAGCTCCAGAAGCTGCAGGACAGGAATAACAATTAAGCCCCGGTACGCAAATTCTTTTAAAATCCCCCCTATAAATTACCCCTTTTAAAAAATTAGGTATGTGAATATTGGTAAGAAGGCTTGCTAACAATTGAATAAGCCGCCTATATTTTGCCAAAATATTTAATTTTATTTTATCCAATTCCAACACACTCCAGACATAGTTTTACTGCCTTACTTAAAACCGTATCGACTTCTCCACGAAAGGCACCGTAAGTGATAAAAATTAGACTCAAAATTAAAAAACCAATTTGCATATTTTTCTTTTTTCTTATTTCTATAACAATCACCTCTTTACAAATTAATAATAACATGGCTCCTATAAATTTTCTGTTAAGATTTTCTTAACATCTATTTTATTTTGATTTGATATAATACATATAAAGGAGAAAAGATGAAAATTTTAATTGTAGAAGATGAAAAAATATTAAATGATACCATAAGTAAATCTTTAAAAAAAGCAGGATATGAGGTTGAATCAGCTTTTGACGGCTTTGAAGCAATGGAGATGATAGAAATTGAATCCTACGACCTTATTGTTTTGGATTTAAATCTTCCAAACATGGATGGGATGGAAATTTTGAAAAATTTAAGAAAAGAAGATGAAGAAACAAAAGTTTTAATTCTTTCCGCAAGAAGTCAAATTAAAGATAAGGTTGAAGGTCTTGATGCAGGAGCTAATGATTTTTTGCAAAAGCCCTTTCATTTAGACGAATTAAAGGCAAGAGTAAGGTCTTTAACTCGTAGAAATTTTATCCAAAATCAAACAAATCTTACCTTTGATAGGATAAAATTTGATAGCAAAAAAAGACTTACCTTTGTCGATGAAAAAGAATTAAAACTAACCAGAAAAGAATCTGGAATTTTAGAATATTTACTCTTAAACCAAGGACGCCCTGTAAGTCAAGAAGAATTGATTGACCATGTTTGGGATTCTAGTGTAGATTTGTTGAGTAATTCGATTAGGGTTCACATTTCAGCCCTTAGGAAAAAATTAAAAAATGAGCTTGGCTATGATCCAATTGAAAATAGGATTGGTGTGGGCTATCTTTTGAGGAAAATAAAATGAAAAAAATGTCATTAAGGCTTAGAATTGCCATTTTAACAAGTATTTTGATTGCTCTTACAAGTTTGACCATGAATTTTTTCATGAACAAAACCGCATATTTTTATATAGATTCACTTGGTGGCTATGTTGATAATATAGAAAATAAAAAAGATTTATATATAAATATTGATGAAGATAAAATCGATGATTTTCAAAATACTTTCTCAGATAAGGTCACAAATTCCAAGGATGATTTTTCAAAAAAATCTTGGCTTATTACAAGTTTAGTTACTATTTTTGGAGGAATTATTTCATATTTTTTAAGCGGGAAATTTTTGGAACCCTTGGATAAATTTTCCAGACAAATTGAGCAAATCCAGCTTAAAAATATTACAGACTATGAAGTAAAAGAAAATCCCATAAAAGAATTTCAAAAACTAACTACCTCTTTTAATCAAATGCTTGAAAGATTAAACGAATCCTATAAAAACGAAAGAGAATTTACAGCAAGAGCAGCCCACGAACTAAGGACCCCCCTAACCATAATAAATTCCCAAATTGACCTATTTGAAGAAAAAAATATAGATGAAAATGAAGTAAATAACCTTATGACTATGATAAAAAACGAATCAGATAGGCTAGCAAAACTTGTAACAAGTCTTTTGGAATTAAGCGAATTAAGGTCAGTTTCAAGAAATGAAAAAATTGAACTTTCCTCTTTAATTGAAGAAGCTATTCAAGATCTAGCACCTCTTTTAGATAAAAAAGAAATAAATATAGAAAATAATTGTAAGGAAATCTATATAGAAGGAAGTGATATTTTAATTTATAGGGCCTTTTACAACCTAATTGAAAACGCCATAAAATACAACAAAAATCACGGTTATATAAAAATTTACTCAAAAATAAAAAATAATTTTGTAGAAATTTTCGTAGAAGACAGCGGTATTGGTATAGATTCAAAAGAAAAAGATAATATTTTCAAGGCCTTTTATAGGATAGAAGGAAACGAAGAAAAAGGATCAGGCCTTGGCCTATCTCTTGTGAAAGAAACAATAAAAATCCATGGGGGAGAAATACAAGTTTTAAATAAAGAAAAAGGCAGCCTAATAAAAGTAAGCTTGCCAATTTCAAATTTATAAAAAATTGTTTTTAAAGATAAAAAAACTAGGCACAAGGCCTAGTTTTTTAAATTAAATTTCTTCAGCATTTATAATCTCATCATTGAAACCATCTTTGTAGTCATCATTTTTAACTATATGTTTATTAAAGATTTTATCTATACCAACTGAGATTGCTGTATCTCCTGATATATTTGCTGCGGTTCCAAATGAATCTTGTGTTAGATAAAGTGTAATCAATAATGATGCAAGTTCACCTTCTGAAGGAATTCCTACAACTGGTAAAAATGGTAGGGCGCTCATTACAGCTCCACCTGGTGCTCCTGGTGCTGCAACCATAGCAATTCCTAAAATTGCCATATATCTTAACATTAATAAGTAAGAATGATCCATTCCATACATGGTTAAAATTGTAAATGTACAAGCTGTGATTGTAATCATAGAACCTGGCATGTGAACTGTAGCTCCAAGAGGAATAACAAAATCTCTTATTCCCTTGCTAACACTGTTTGATTTAGCACATTCTAAGTTTACAGGAATTGTAGCAACAGATGATTGAGTTCCAACTGCTGTTAAATATCCTTTGATTTGATTTTTGATTAAAACAAGAGGATTTTTCTTTGTATAAAGGCCATTTATTATAAATAAAGCAGATATATATAATAAGTGAAGGGCAATTACACATAAGAATATTTTCCAGAATATTGATAAAACTGCAAAAACAGATCCCGTGAAGGCCATTTTTGAGAAATTACCAAAAATAAAAAATGGTAATAATGGAACAATTGCAGTTGATAAAACTTTTGTAATTATATCATTAAATTCTCCAATTAAACCATAAGAATATTCACCCTTGCCGTGTTTTCTTAACCAAGAAATTGAAATTCCCATCATAAAAGCAAAAATAATTGCTGATGTAACATCAAAAAATGGTGTGATAGGTACTTCAAAAAATGGATTTACTTCAATTTTACTTGAAGCTTGAATTTTAGAAACTTGATCTTGGCTTATAAAAGCTGGGAAAATATTAGAACTCATTAAATAAGATAAAGTACCACCAACTAAAGTTGATGCATAAGCAATAAGAACGGTTACTGCAAGTAACCTTCCAGCTCCCTCTCCAAGGTCAGCTATTCCTTTAGTAACAAAAGCGATAATCATAAGTGGAATAACAAAGTTTAAAAATGCACCGAAAATGGATGAGAATGTAACTGCAATTCTAACAAACCATTCAGGCAAATATAAACCTGCTAAAGTACCCAAGGCAATCGCTATCAATAATTTTGGTATTAAACCAAGTTTTTTCTTTTCAGATTTACTCATAAAAATTTAAACACTCCTTTTTTAGCTATATTTCATATGTACAATATATATAGCTCGTTTCATGACTACCTTTTCATTATAAGGCAAAAAATAAAAAAGCGCAAATTAAATTGCACTTTTTTTAACAATTATCTATTTAATTTTCACATTCCTGGTCATATTTTCTTTGAAGTTCATTAATTAATTTTTTATCGTCAAAGTAATTTATTCCCATAGCTTCTTTCACCTGTTCGAGTTTCATTTTTCCATAATCACTCGCTTCTTTTGAACCATTTTCCATAATCTCAAAAAGTTTAGAAATATCTTTTGCATAATATTTCCTTCTTTCCCTAATTGGTTCAAGAAAATCTTCCAAAACTTTATTCAAGAATTTTTTAATTTTTACATCACCAAGGCCACCTTTTCTGTAATGGGCTTTTAATTCATCCAAATTTTTATATTCTGGCAAGAATTTTTCAAAATGGTAATCTTCACAAAAAGCATCAAGGTAAGTAAAGACAGAATTTCCCTCAACTTTTCCAGGATCCGATACTTTTATATGGCCTGGATCGGTAAACATGGCCATAACTTTTCTCTTTACTTCCTTTTTTGAATCTGATAAGTAAATACAATTATTCAAAGATTTACTCATTTTAGCATTTCCATCAATTCCAGGAAGTCTTCTACAAACTTTATTTTCTGGAATCATTGCCTTTGGCTCCCTAAAAATTTCTTTGTAAGTGCTATTAAAAGACCTGACTAATTCTCTTGCTTGCTCAAGCATAGGCTCTTGATCTTCCCCAACTGGCACGATATTTGAGTCAAATAAAATTATATCTGAAGTTTGGCTTACAGGATAAATTAAAAATCCTGTTGGAAGGCTTGTTTCAAAATTTTTAGATTTTATTTCACTTTTTACTGTAGGATTTCTCTCAAGTCTTGATAAGGTAACTAAATTTAATAAATAAAAAGTTAGCTCTGTTAGCTCTTTTACATATGATTGAACAAAAAATGTTACCTTGTTTGGATCAAGACCAACTGACAAATAATCAAGCATAACTTCCGTAATATTTTCTCTAATTTTTTTTGGATTATCAAAATTATCTGTAAGGGCTTGGGCATCGGCAATCATTACATACATTTTGTCATAATTTCCCTCATTTTGAATTTTAACCCTATTTCTCAAAGATCCAACATAATGACCCAAGTGAAGTTTTCCTGTTGGTCTGTCACCAGTTAATATTATATCTTTCATTTTTTCTCCTTTTAATAAAAAATAAGGGAAAGATTATTTCCTTCCCTTATTAGCTAAATATGCATCTATAAATCCGTCAATATCTCCATCCATTACACTTTCTACATTTCCAACTTCAAAATTTGTTCTATGATCTTTGACCAAAGTGTATGGGTGAAATACATAAGATCTTATTTGACTTCCCCAAGCTATTTGGGTGTAATTTCCTTGAATATCTTCAATTTTTTCCCTGTGCTCTTCTTCTTTTATTTGGGTAAGTTTTGCCAAAAGAAGTTTCATCGCAGTTTCTTTATTTTGAGTTTGACTTCTTTCAGCCTGACTTGAAGCTATAACTCCTGTAGGAATATGAGTAATTCTTACAGCAGAATCTGTTTTATTTACGTGTTGACCACCAGCTCCACTTGCCCTATAAGTATCAATTCTTAAATCCTTTGGATCAATTTCTACACTCATATCGTCATTTAGCTCCGGGAAAATATCAACTGAAGCAAAAGAAGTGTGGCGTCTTTTTGATGAGTCAAAAGGAGAAATTCTAACAAGTCTGTGAACTCCTTTTTCTCCTTTTAAATATCCATAAGCAAAAGATCCTTTTACATGGATTGTTGCAGATTTTATACCACCAGCTTCTTCATTATTTAAATCTGTAATATCAAATTTAAAATTACGTCTTTCAAAAAACCTGGTGTACATTCTCATGAGCATCTCTGCCCAATCAGTCGCCTCAAGACCGCCCGCTCCTGCGTGTATTACAAGATAAGCATTATTTTTATCATATTCTCCATCAAGCTCAGTTTTAATTTTAAAAGATCCAATTTCTTTTTTTAAAGAATTTAAAATCTCCTCAATTTCATCCAAGCTTTCCAAATCTTCATTGCTTTCTTCAATTATATCCAAAAGATCCGATTGATCTTTTAAATCCTCTTCAAATTTTTTAAAAGTTTTGAAATTTTCTTTTTTATCGGAAAAATCTGCCATTATTTCTTGGGCTTTTTGGCTATCATCCCAAAAATCTTCTTGTAAAGTTTGTTTTTCAATTTTTTTTATTTCTTCATTTAGCTTTTTAGGGTCAAGATGGGATCCAATCATCTCTAGATTTTTATCAAGTTCTTTAATGATTTCTCTTAACTCATAAATTTCTGCCATCTAATTACCCTTGATATTTCCTTTTTTGGCTTCTCTTTTTAATCTTCTTCTTTCAGCTCTGTTGTTTGCTTCTTCTGGGTTTTCTGGATTTTCAAATCCTTCTTCGTCTGGTTTTAGAACTTGTTTTCTTTCAATATTTTGTCTAATTTCAACACCCATCATAAGTCTAACAGTTTCTTCTTGGATAGCATTTGTCATCTCTTCGTACATATCAAATCCAGTATTTGTATAAGCTCTTACAGGATCATCATTTCCCATTGCTCTTACACCAATTTCTTTTCTCATTTGATCCATTGAATCGATGTGCTCCATCCATTTTGTATCAATAACTCTTAATAAAACAACTCTTTCAACTTCTCTCATGTTTTCATCACCAAATTGTTTTTCTTTCTCTTCATATTTATTTAGAGTTGTTTGGTAAATATAATCTATGAGTTTTTCTTGAGTAAAATCATTTATGTTTTCAAATCTTAATACTTCAACAGGAATTGCAATTGATTTTAAATGATTTAGTAGGGCTACCATTTCCCAATTTTCAGGTTTTACTTGTGGATTTGTAAATGAATAAACTGCTTGGGAGATTGAATCTTTGATCATTCCAAGAATTGAATCTCTCATGTTTTCTCCATAAAGAACTTGTTTTCTTTCATTGTAGATAATTGTTCTTTGTTTATTCATAACATCATCGTATTGAAGGACTCTTTTTCTTGTTGCAAAGTTGTTTGCTTCTACTCTTGTTTGAGCCTTTTCAATTGATCTTGTAACCATTCTTGAAACAATTGGTTCATCTTCAGGATAATTGTAGTTTTCTACAAATTTTGAAATTTGTTCTCCAACATTAAGTCTGATCAAATCATCTTTTAATGAAATGAAAAATCTTGACTTTCCTGGATCTCCTTGTCTTCCTGAACGTCCTCTCAATTGGTTATCTATTCTTCGAGATTCGTGTCTTTCTGAACCAATTATATAAAGCCCACCAACTGCTCTAACTTTTTCAGCTTCTTCATCAATACCAGGTTTTACTAGAGATTTATAATGTTTATATTTTTTTCTAGCTTCTAAAATTTCTTGGTTGTCTGTTTCTTGGAAGGAGTCAACTTGTTCTAGTAATTCTTCTGATATTCCTTCTCTTTTTAATCTTTGTTTTGCCATGTGATCGGCATTTCCACCAAGCATAATATCAGTACCACGGCCTGCCATGTTTGTTGCAATTGTAACTGATCCAAATCTACCAGCTTGAGCAACTATATCAGCTTCTCTTTCATGGTTTTTAGCATTTAGTACAACGTGTTTAATTTTTTCTTTTTTAAGAGCATTTGATAATTTTTCAGAATTTTCAATTGAAATTGTACCAACAAGGATTGGTTGACCTGTTGCATGAACTCTTTTGATTTCTTCAATAATTGCATTATATTTACCGTTTTCGTTTATATAAACGTGATCAACATCATCAACTCTTTGAATTGGTCTATTTGTTGGAATTTCTACAACATCTAAGCTGTAAATTTCTGAAAATTCTTCTTCTTCAGTTTTTGCAGTACCAGTCATTCCTGATAATTTATCATACATCCTAAAGTAATTTTGGAAGGTGATTGTTGCAAGAGTTTTGGATTCTGATTGAACTTCAACTCCTTCTTTTGCTTCAATTGCTTGGTGAAGACCATCTGAATATCTTCTTCCTTGCATGATACGACCTGTAAATTCATCTACAATCATAACCTCGCCATTATTTACAACATAATCAATATCTCTTGTCATTGTTGTGTTTGCTTTTAGGGCATTGTTAATGTAGTGGGCAAGCTCAAGGTGCTCTGGGTCTGATAAATTTTCAATTCCAAAGAATTTTTCGGCTTTTGCTGTACCTTGTTCTGTAAGATTTGATGATTTTCTTTTTTCATCAACCAAGAAGTCTACTTTTTCTACAACAAATTCTCTGTCGAAAGGATCTTGGTCTAAATCTTCGTTTGGATCTAAAATTCTTCCTTCAAGACCTTTAATAAATTCATCTGCTTTTACATAAGTATCTGTGGATTCGTCGCCTTCTCCAGAAATAATAAGTGGAGTTCTAGCCTCATCTATTAAAATTGAATCGACCTCATCGACTATAGCATAATGAAGGCCTCTTTGAACCATGTTGTCTTTATAAATAACCATGTTATCTCTTAGGTAATCAAAACCAAATTGGTTGTTTGTTCCATAAGTTATATCACAATTGTAATTTTTTTGTCTTTCAGAATTTGTAAGTCCATAAATAATACAACCTACAGTAAGACCTAAAAATGAATAAACTTTTCCCATCCACTCTTGGTCACGCTTTGCTAGGTAATCATTTACTGTTACTATATGGACTCCTTTTCCATCAAGTGCATTTAAATAAGCAGGGAGAGTTTCAACCAAAGTTTTTCCTTCTCCTGTTTTCATTTCTGCAATTTGTCCATTATGTAGAACAATTCCTCCGAGTAATTGCACTGGATAGTGTTTCATTCCCAAAACCCTATCACTTGCTTCTCTTACTGTAGCAAATGCTTCTACCAAAAGATCATCAAGGCTTTCACCATTTTTTAGTCTTTCTTTGAATTCATCTGTTTTTGCTTGTAACTGTTCATCTGTTAATTTTTGCATGTCTTCATCTAGTGATAAAATTTTGTCAACTAATTTTTGGTTGTTGGCAATTTCTTTTTGACTAAATGATTTAAATATATTTAATAACGCCAAATCTTTCACCTCTAATTCAATCTATATCCTACCCTTTTTATGACCTTTTATCAACGAGTAAGATTAAACTATCACTCATATAATATTAAATGAAATTTTATCAAATGTAAAATAATTTATTCAATTTATTTAAAAATTTTCTTTCAAATATTTAATAGCATCAATGTAGCCGTCAAATCCCTTGCCTTTTATGGTTTTTTTTGCAAAATAAGATACGTAGGATTTTTTTCTAAAATCTTCCCTATTTTCAATATCAGTCAAATGTACTTCAACAGTTGGAATATTTACAGCTTTTAATGCATCCAAAATTGCAATTGATGTATGGGTATAGGCTGCAGGATTTATAATAATTCCATCATAAGAATTGTAAGATTCTTGGATTTTATTAATAATATGCCCTTCAGAATTTGATTGGTAAATTTCTATTTCTATATTATTTTCATTTGCAAAATCTTTTATATATTTTATCAAATCCTTGTAATTTTTATTTCCATATATATTTTTTTCTCTAATTCCTAGCATATTTATATTTGGTCCATTAATTACTAATATTCTCATAAAATTTCTCCTCGATTTTTTTTGCGCAAGTTTTTAAATTATTATTTTCAACTTCAAAGTCCTTAAATTCATCATATAAATTTTTTCTTTTATTATAAAGGTCTGTGATTTTATATTTTTTTGAAAGAGGCCTTCCATCAACTTCTAATTTTTCTAAATCTCTTTTTACATTTACAATCAGAGAATTTTCTTTAAGCCTATAATAATTTTCTTCTTTTTCAACAATTCCACCGCCACAGCTTATAATTAGCCCTGTTTTTTTTGAAAATTCTTTAAGTATTTGAATTTCCTTATCTCTAAACTCATCTTCCCCATATTTTTTGAAAAATTTTTCTATATTTCCATATTTTTTTTCAAATTCTAGGTCAAGGTCAATAAATTTTCTATTCATATTTTTAGCCAAAATTTTTCCAAGAGATGTTTTTCCTGATCCTGGCATGCCAATTAGGGCAAGATTTATTTGATCTTTCATTAGGGAATCTCTAATTCTTTTAATCATAGAATCGTCAAATTTTTTATCCAAAAATAATTCGCAAGCTTTCACTGCTTGGGCAATCAACATATCAATCCCGCAAGCATATTTTATATTTTTTAATTTTCCATCAATTAAAATTTTTGTCATATTTGGATTATAAATTAAATCCACAACAGCTTCTAAATTTTTGAAATTATCAAGCTTTATATCTTTTAAAAACTCTCCATTTTTTGGATACATGCCAACAGGTGTTGTATTTATAATTATTTCAAAATCCCTATAAGTTTTTTCGTCATTGAAAAAAGGTTCAAATCTTCTTGATAAAAATACAATTTCTTTTGCACCCATATCTTTCAAAACTTCTTCTACAGTTTTTGATGAGGCGCCTTTTCCCAAAATCAGACACTTTTTATCCTTTATATCAATCTTATTTTTATTAAGATTAAAGAAAAATCCAAAATAATCCGTATTATAGCCGTAAAGTTTTCCGTTTTTATTAACTATTGTATTTACTGCTCCAATTTTTTTTGACTTATCCGATACATGATCAAGGTATTTTATTACAGTTTTTTTGTAGGGAATTGTTACATTTATCCCCTTAAAATCTTTTTTTTCAAAAAATTCATCCAAATCTTCTTCGTTTTTTTCAAAATATTGGTAATTATAATATCCGATTTTTTCATGAATTATTTTTGAATAAGAATGACCAAGTTTTTCTCCCAAAAGTCCATAATTTTCATTTTCTTTTTGTAGGTTTTTGGATTGGTCCATTATTTCTTGGTAAATCCCTACAAAATATTTTCCGTATTTTGGATTATTATCTTTGATTTTTTTTAATATTTCTTTTTCTCTTACTGGATCATAAATTTTTTTATTGTGAGAAATTTTGTAGGCCCTAACTTTTTTTGAAAGGTCAAATCTTTTTTCCAATAAATCTATAATTTCTTTATCAATTTTATTAATTTGATTTCTAATTTCTTTTAAATCTTCCATTTAAGCTCCTAAATACTCGATTTTTCCTCCTAATTTTTCAAAAGTTTTAAAAAATGAAGGATAGGATTTGTTTACTGCCTTATAATTTTTTATAACAATATCATCTTTTGCCATTAAAGATCCTATACTTGTAGCCATAACGATTCTATGATCGTTAAAGGAGTCGACTTCTCCTCCTATGATTTTTCCAGAAATTTCTAGACCATCTCCAATAATTTCACACTTTGCTCCCAAATCATTTAACATTTTTGAAGTTGATTCAAGCCTGTCGCTTTCTTTTAGCCTTAATCTTTTCCCATTTACAATATAAGATTTTTTATCAAGAAAAGTAAGTAAGACTGCTACTATAGGACAAAGATCTGGAATTTGGGAAATATCTATGGTTAGTTTCTCATTTTCTCTTTTACATTTTTTTATTTTTTGGCAAATTTCTACAATTTCCCTGTCTTTTTGCATGGAATCTTCCTTTAAATTATTTATTTTTATATTGGAATTTATAAGATTTGCCCCATAAAAAAAGGCTGCATTTGACCAATCACCTTCTACATAGTAATTTTTTGGAGATTTTATTTGGGGATTTTCGATAAAACAGGAATTATTTTCTTTTTTAACATCAACTCCAAAGTCTTTTAAAACTTTCCTTGTTATATCAATATAGCCAATTGATTCTGGTTTTTCTTTTAATTTTATATAAATTTTTCCAGCTATTTTGCTTGATGCAAGCATAATTGAGCTTATGTATTGGCTTGATTTATTTTCCAAGAATTCAAATTCCCCCGCTTTTAATTCTCCTTTTACAAAATATGGAATTTTATCAGATGAAATTTCTAGGCCGTTTTTTCTCAAATTATCTATTAATTCTAGATTTGGTCTTTGGCCAAGTCTTTTTTCTCCAATAATTTTTGTATTTTTTGAAAAATGAGAGCAAACTCCTGTGAAAAATCTTAAAGAAGATCCTGATTCGTACATATCTATTGTAGAATTTTCTATTTTTTCCTTTGGGGGATTTATTTTTACAAAATTTTCATTTTTTTCGATTTCTACTCCCAAATTTTTTAAAGCTTCTATTGTAACATTTATATCTTTTGAAAATTCATTTATATAAATATTTGTTGGCTTTTTGCAAAGTCCAGCCAAAATTAAAGCTCTATGGGCAAAAGATTTTGAAGAAATAGCGTCAATTTCACCTTCAAGCCTTGATGGGTGGATTAAAATATTATCTGTTTTCATAAATTTCCCTCAAATCCTTAAAATCTATATTTAAAATCTCGCAAGTTCCAAGTTTTTTTACAACAATAATGTTGATTTTATCTTTTCTTGATTTTTTGTCTAACTTGCAAATTTTTATAATTTCGTTTGTATCAAAATTTATATTATAGTCCAGGTCATATTTTTTTAAAACTTTTACAAAATCATCAAAAAATTCTGGATAAAAATTTTTTACCATAATTTTCATACCAAGGGCTACTGCATGACCGTGACTAATTTTGAAATTTGAATTTATTTCGATTGCATGGGCAAAGGTGTGGCCATAATTTAGAATTTGCCTTATCCCAAAGTCTTTTTCATCTTCTTTAACCACTTCTTTTTTTATTTCTAAGCATTTTTTTATAATTTCTGGAAGATTTTCATAAGTTTTACTTACATTTTCTTTTGAAATTTCATCAAAAATAGACTTATCCCTGATCATTCCGTATTTTATTGCTTCAGCCAAACCATCCTTAAAATAATAATCTGATAGAGTTTTTAAAAAATCTGTATCTATAAAAACTTTTTTTGGCTGGTAAAAGCTTCCACAAAGATTTTTCCCTGCCTTTAGATTTACTGCAGTTTTCCCACCAACTGATGAATCGATTGATGATAAAAATGTAGTAGGAATCATTATAAAATCAAGTCCTCTTAAATATAAAGAAGCAGAAAGAGCAGAAATATCTCCAACAACTCCTCCCCCTAAGGCAATAAACAAATCATTTCTCCTGTATTCATTTTCTGCTGCAAATTCTAAAATTTTCACCAAATTTTCTGTAGACTTTGATTCTTCTCCATTTTTTAAAATAAATCTTTTATAAGAAAACCCTTCAAGTTCTCTTTCAAGTTTTTTTCCATGAATTTCATATACCAAATCATCACTTATTATCAAAATTTTTGAATTTTTGTAGTTTTCTTTTAAATACCTATTTAATTTTTTTATAATATTTGAACCTATTTCTATTTCATAGGGGTTTTCCAAATCAACTCTTAATTTCATTTTTTCTCTTTCTTTTTTTAAAAAATATTTTTCAAAATTTACTTAAATATATTATATCAAATTGTAGGCAAAAAAATACTGCTGCAAAATAATTTGCAGCAGCTAATTTATTTATTCAGGAATGATTAATCCGTAATGTCCATCTTTTCTTTTATATACAAGTCTAGTTTTCATTTCTTGGTCATCAAGATATAAAAAGAAATCGTGATTTAAAAGTTCCATTTGCATACAAGCTTCTTCGTCGCTCATAGGTCTTAGAGCTATTTCTTTTTCTCTTTTGATTTTTGGAAGATTTTCTTCTTTTTCTTCTTCATAACTTTCAAATGATTCAAATTTGATTGACTCGCCATTTCTTCTATTTCTTTGAAGTTTTGTTTTTTGCTTTCTAATTTGGCGAACCAAGGCATCAATTACCTTGTCAATTCCAGTTGAGAAATTATCATTTACCTCTTCTGCCCTTAGAATTGTTCCACCTTTTAGAAAAATGGTTGATTCAACTTTTTTTAAATTACCTTCGGTAGAAAATTTGAGGTCCATTTCTTCTTCCTTGTTGAAGTATTTGTCAAGCCTATCAAATTTTTCCTTAGCTTCTTCTTTTAAGCTTTCATAAACATTGATGTTTTTACCTTTAATATTAAGTTTCATATTGAACCTCCATCGTTTTGATATTATATATATACCCCTATAAAGTTTATGTAAACCTTTAGTTTTTTCTTTATTAAAATATATTGTATAATGAGATAAAATGAGGAGGAAATATGGAGAAAACAAAAATAAAGGATATTTTAACTTATGATTTTTATTCAAATCTTGAAATATCAAATGATCAAAAATTTCTTGCATTTTTAAAAACAAATGCAAATTTAGATAAAAATAAATACAATTCCTATCTTTATCTTTTCGATATAGAAAAAAACAAAAATTATAAAATTTCTGAAAATAATTCAATAAATCAATTTATTTTCGATCAAGATGATAATTTAATTTATAAGGAAAAATCAGACGATGACTTTGATTATTTTTACAAAAAAGATAGGTCTGTAGGAGTAGGAGAACTTTATTTTAAAATAAATAAAAATGTATCCTACCTTAAAGATTTAAAAAATGGATATTATCTAATAAAAGCAAGTGAAAAAAAAGAAAAAAAACAAAAAGATGAAGAAAAGGAAAATTCTTTTTACACGGAAATTACAAAAGTACCTTTTTACTTTAACGGTTCAGGTTTTATAAAAAATGATCCAGAAAGCCTTTATTTGTACAAAAAAGATGACCAAAGCTTAAAAAAATTAAGAGAATTTTCTGATGTGAGTTTAGATGCTTTTGCAATTAATGAAAATAAAGATAAACTTGCCATTGTTATTGGAAAAAATGACAATGAAGTTTCAAGACTAAGGGAAGATTTAATAATTTTAGATTTAAAAACAATGAAAGAAAAAATCATAATAGAAAATAATTTTTCTTTTTATGATTTATTTTTTGATGAAGAAGATAATTTGATTTTTGTTGCAACTGATATGAGAAAAGGCGGAATAAATGAAGATGCCTTTATTTATAAAAGTGATCTATCTGGAAATTTCGAAAAAATTTCTCCAGATGATTTTGACAAATCTTTTGGAAATTCTATAGGAAGTGATGCAAGGTTTGAATCCTTTAAAACTTTTTCTTACAAAAATCAAAAACTTTATTTTTTAGTTACAGAAAAAGAAGAGTCAAAACTTTATTCCTTTGATAAAAATAAAAATTTAAAACTAGAAATTTCAGGATGTGTTGAAGACTTTGTAGTTTCTGATGAAAATATTTATTATTTCGCCATGACAGAAGATAGGCTCTCTCACTTAAAAGATAAAAAAAGCGGAAAAATTTTACTTGATAATAAAATAAATTCATCTCTTGGAAAAATCGAAGAATTTTTCTATGAATCAAACGGTGATAAAATTAGAGGCTATATCCTTTTTCCAGTAGATTTTGATAAAAACAAAAAATATCCAACACTTTTATCAATTCACGGGGGACCAAAAACAGAACTTTCAAATATTTTCCACCACGAGCACCAAGTTTTTGCAAATGAAGGATATATAATTATTTATACAAATCCTCATGGTTCAAGCGGAAATGGAGTGAAATTTTCTGATATAAGAGGAAAATATGGTTCAATTGATTACCAAGATTTGATGAATTTTACAGATTTTGCAATAGAAAAATTTCCACAAATTGATAAAAATAAAATGGGAGTTTATGGAGGATCTTACGGTGGTTTTATGACAAATTGGATTATTTCTCATACAAACAGGTTTAAGGCTGCAAATTCTCAAAGATCTATTTCAAATTGGACTTCATTTTATGGAACATCTGATATTGGATATTATTTTGGTCCAGACCAAACTGGAGCAAATCCTTGGGATAATCTAGAAAAAATGTGGGATCAATCCCCAATAAAATATGCAAAAAATGTAAAAACTCCAACTATGTTTATTCATTCTGACGAAGATTATAGGTGTCCATTGGAACAAGGTCTTCAAATGTATACAAGAATAAAAGAAAACGGAGTCGAATCAAAAATGTATATTTTCCACGGAGAAAATCACGAGTTGTCAAGATCAGGAAAGCCAAAAGCAAGAATAAAAAGGCTTGAGGCTATAAAAGAATGGTTTGATAGGTTTTTAAAATGAAAATAAATCAGAGAAATTCTAAAAAATTCATTGTGAATTTAATTGAAAGAATAAAAAATCACGACCTAATGACCCTTGCCTCTTCCCTTTCCTATTATTTTTTGTCAGCCGCGATTCCAATGCTTTTGGTTTTATTAAATTTGGTGACAACTTATATGAGAGGAAATGAGGATGTGGTAATTGATTTTATAAAACTTTTACCAGATTCCATAAGAGGAGTAATAATGGTAATTGTAAAATCTATTTTTGATTCCTCTTCAGTTTCTACAATTTCGACCATAACTTTAATATTTGCCCTCTGGTCAGCATCAAAGGGTGTTTCAAAAATAATTCTTGCAATTAACGTTGCCTACGGTATTGAAGATGATCATTCTATGATAAAAAATAAAATATTTGGATTTTTGTACACTTTTGTATTAATTTTTATCCTTATTTTTATATTTTTGTTAAGAATTTATTCAAAGGGAATATTTAATTTGATTGATGATATTTTAAAACTTGTAAATTCCGATTTTTCAATAAAAGAATTTTCATGGCTAGTAAATTTAGTTTCAGGAATAGTCCCACCACTAATTTTAATATTAGGCCTAAGTCTTCTTTACAAATTTGCACCCTACAACAATTCTGTAAAAATAAGTTTTAAAGATGCTTTGGTAGGATCAATTTCAACTGGAATTATGATTACGATAACAAGTTTTGCCTACTCATTTTTCTTAAATAATTTAAGCAATATGTCAGTAATTTATGGGGCTCTTGCTGGAATAATTGCCCTTTTGGTTTGGATGCTTTTATTTTCCCTTACTATAATTTTAGGAGCAGAAATCATAGCAGCTTATATGAAAACAAAAAATACTTTTAGGAAATTAAAATAATGGAAAGATACGCAGAAATTGATAAAAAATATAAAAGAGAAATAGTTCTTCTAAAAGCAAGACCATGTAGGTGGGGAAAATGTAGGTTTTGCGATTATATAGAAGATAACGAAATTGATGAAGAAAAAATTGACCAAATTAATAAAAAAGTTTTGGAAAAAATTACAGGAAAATATGGCGTTTTAGAAGTAATAGATTCAGCATCATTTTTTGAATTAACAGAAAATACCAAAAAAATAATAAAAGATCTTGTCGATTCAAAAAATATCCACACCCTCTTTTTTGAATGTCATTGGATTTATAGAAAAAAAGTGAAAGAGATTAGAGAATATTTTAAAAATCAAAAAATAATTATTAAAACTGGTGTAGAAACTTTTGACAATGATTTTCGTGAAAATTATCTAAAAAAAGGAGCAAGCTTTAAAACTTACGAAGATGTTTTAAAATATTTTGATTCTCCTTGCATTATGGTTGGAATAAAGGGACAAACAAAAGAAATGATTGAAAATGACATGGATATAATTTTTAATCATTTCTCCCATGCAACAGTAAATGTTTTTAATGAAAATTCAACTGATGTAAAAAGAGATGATGAACTTTTGGCTTGGTTTTTAGAAAAATACCACGATAAATTAAAAGAAAATCCAAAAATTGACTACCTATATAATATTACAGATTTTGGAGTAGGCTGATGAAAAATGAGCTTAGAAGATATTTTATAAATAATAGAAAAAAAATTTCCCCATCCGATAAAAAAATTTTTGATGAGAAGATAAAGAATAAACTTTTATCTAGTAATTATTATAAAAATGCAAAATCAATTTTTATTTATTATTCAATGGATGATGAGATTGACACGAAAGAAATAATAAAAAAAGCATTTTTAGATAAAAAGGAAGTTTATATACCAAAGATTACAGGAAAACATCAAATGAAAGCAGTTTTACTAAGATCATTTGATGATCTTGTTAATGGAAAATATAATATTAAAACATCAAAATTAGAAAAATCTAGCGAAAAAATAGACCTTACTATAGTACCAGGACTTTCATTTGATGAAAATAAATACAGACTTGGCTATGGCGGAGGATTTTATGATAATTATATAAAAAATCACAAGTCCTTTTACATCGGTTTATTTTACCAAATAAATAAATCTTACAAATTAAATTTTGATCATTTTGACCAAAAATTAGATTTAATAATTACAGATAAAAACACATATTAAAAATCCCAGCCATTTGGCTAGGACAGAGCGTAGACAAAGTCAGTTTAATAATTCATTAATGATTTAAAAATAAAATTAAGCTAAAATCCATCTCGACTAAGTGAGTGAAACGAACGCACGGAGAGATCTCATGAGATTTCTCCGCTCGTTGCACTCGGTCGAAATGGAAAAATTTTTAGTTTGTCAACAGTATGTCCTAGCCATTTGGCTAGGATTTTTTTAGTATTTATTATGAGTTTTTTTTATTTATTTTTTGGAACAAGTTTTTCCATTCCACCCATATACATTTGTAGTGGTTTTGGAATTTTTACTGAGCCATCTTCTTGTAATAAATTTTCTAAAAATGCAATTAACATTCTTGGAGGAGCTACTACTGTGTTATTTAATGTGTGGGCAAAATAGTTTCCTTTTTCTCCTCTTAATCTTATTTTAAGTCTTCTTGCTTGAGCATCTCCAAGATTTGAGCATGAACCAACTTCAAAATATTTTCCTTGTCTTGGGCTCCATGCTTCAACATCACAAGATTTTACTTTTAAATCTGCCAAATCTCCTGAACAACATTCGAGTGTTCTTACTGGAATTTCTAAAGATCTGAAAAATTCTACAGTATTTTGCCACAATTCATCGTAAAATTTCTTTGAATCTTCTGGTTTACAAATTATAACCATTTCTTGCTTTTCAAATTGGTGAATTCTATAAACTCCACGTTCTTCAATTCCATGAGCTCCAACTTCTTTTCTAAAACATGGTGAATATGAAGTCATTTTTAATGGCATATCATCTTCGTCTGTGATTGAATTTATAAATTTACCAATCATTGAATGCTCACTTGTTCCAATTAAATATAAGTCTTCGCCTTCGATTTTATACATCATATCTTCCATCTCAGAAAAGCTCATTACTCCTGTAACAACGTCAGATCTAATCATAAATGGAGGAATGTGATATTCATATCCCTTGTCAATCATAAAATCTCTTGCGTAAGAAAGAATTGCTGAATGAAGTCTTGCAATATCTCCTTTTAGATAATAAAATCCAGCACCTGATGTATCCCTTGCAGAATCTAAATCAATTCCATTAAATGTTTCCATAATATCAACATGGTAAGGAACTTCATAATCTGGAGTTACATTTTCTCCAAATCTTTCGATTTCCACATTTTCTGTATCATCTTTTCCTATTGGAACTGAATCGTCAATCATTTGTGGAATAACTTGCATTTTTTCTTTTAATTGGTCTTGGAATTTTCTTGTATCTTCTTCAATTTGAACAAGTCTGTCGTTAATATCTCCAACTTCTTTTTTAACTTCTTCAGCTTCTTCTTTTTTACCTTGGCCCATAAGAGCACCGATTTGTTTTGAAGTTTTATTTCTTTTTGCCCTTAAATTATCTCCTTCAGTTTTTACATCCCTTAATTTTTCATCAAGTTCAATAACTTCATCTACCAAAACTAATTTTTCATCTTGGAATTTTTTCTTAATATTTTCCTTAACTAGTTCTGGATTTTCTCTAACAAATTTTATGTCTAACATCTTTCCTCCTAAATTTTTTTACAAAAAAATCCCGTCCCAAAAAGGGACGAGATTATCGCGGTACCACCCAATTTAATGAAATAAATTCATTCACTTTTAATTTATAAGCTCAAAGACGGATTCATTAACTTTCACCAAAGATTTTCACCAACCATCTTCTCTCTAGAGGCTATTTTTAATTACTACTTCTCATCACAGCTTTATTCAATTAATTCTAATATACTTTTATTTTTTTTTTTTTCAAATATTTATAAATTTTTCGATTGCGATTTTTGGAAGGCCTATATCGCAAACTACAGTTTTATCTCTAAAATAATTATCTTCATAAAGACCCTTTTTTAAAATTTGCATGCAAACAATTAAATCACTATCAACATAAGATCCATAATTATTTTCACCATTTGCGTCAAAACCTGAAGGAAGATCTATGGAAATTGTGTAGATATTTTTTTCATTTATTAATTCAATAATATTTGCATAAATTCCAGAAACAGGCCTATTTAAACCTGTTCCAAAAATCCCATCAATAATTGTATTAACCTTATCAAGATTTTCCCTCAAAAAATTCATATCTTCAATAGTTTCAATCGGATAAATTTCTTTCGTAAGATTTTTACAAGCATTATAATTAATGATAAAATCTCTGCTTGCCTTCTCTTTATTTCCAATAATATAAATATGGCAATTTTTTCCAAGTGCTAGCAAATTTCTTGCTAGAGCAAGTCCATCGGCTCCGTTATTTCCACAAGAAACAATAATTGCAAAAGAGTGTCTAATATCAAGATTTATATTATCCATCACAGAAAGAGCTGCTCTTTCAACCAAACAAAGGGATGGAATTTTAATCTCGTTTATGGCATAGCTATCAATATTTTGCATGGTTTGTCTATCTACTACAAGCATAATATCTCCTAAAATAAAAGTCTTAAATCTTCTCCAAAAATTTCCATTACATCGCTTGAACCAATTATCCTTGAAAAAATCCTATCTCCATAAAATTCCATAAGCTCATCTTCAGAATAATTTGATGAAAAAATTATAGGTTTTTTGTTAATAATCCTATCATTTACAATTTCAAATAAATTTGATTCATTTGAATTTCTATCATTTTCACTACCCAAATCATCAATTATCAAAAGATCTGACTCAAAAATTAAATCGTACATTCCCTTTAATTCTTCTTTTCTTTCAGAAAATGCATACAAATAATCGTTCATAAAAGAAAATAATTTTGTGGCTGTAAGATAAAGGACTGAATAATTTTTATCCAAAATTTCCTTGGCTATAGAATTTATCAAAAAAGTTTTTCCCCTTCCAACATCTCCAAATATATAAAGATTCCTGTAAGATTTTGGGAAATTATCAGCGTAGGCCTTGGCCTGGTTTGCAACTCTTTTTATATTTTCATAAGGACTTATTGGATAATTTTCGTATAGATTTTTTGAATATAAATTCGGATTAAAAGTCCTAAAATTTTCTCTTTGAATAAGTCTACTTATATTTGATTGAGTATATTTTTCCTCAATTATAAGTTTTTTCCTGCAAGAGCAAGTTTTAGTATTTACAAAACCAGTGTCTTTGCAAATTTCACAATGATAGTGGATTTTCAAATAATCTTTAGGATAGGAATTTTTAACTAAAATTTCCTCTTTTTCCCTATCAAGCTCTTTTAATTTTCTTTTATATTCTTCTACATCCATTCCACCTTGGGCGATTTTTGCTCCTTGTTGACCAAGTGATGCAATAGTTTTGTCAATAACCCTAATTCTTGGAAATTTTTCGTAGATTTCTTTTTTTCTTTCTTCTTGATTTTTTAAATTATCTATTCTTCTTTTTTCAATTATTCTTGAAATATTATCATTGGGACTCATTTTTTATCCCCTCCTTCAAGAATTCTTCTAAATCTTTCTTCCCTTGCCTTTTCGGCAAAAGATTTTTCATTTGGATTTCTATTTTTTGACCTATAAACTTTCTTTGCACTTTTATATTTTCTTGGAGATTTTTCCCTCAATAATTTTGCTCTTTCTTCTTTAATTTTTAAATCATTTAAAGAAAAAACACTTTGGTCTCTCCAAGTTTTTAAAAATCCCATTACATATTTTACATCAACATTATTAACTTCTTTTGCCTGCCTAAAAGCTTCAGTAACAAGCTCAGGATCTTGCTTATATTCTTCCAAAGTTTCTTGGATTCTTCTAATATCTTGTGGGGTCAATTGTCTTTGGATAATTCTTTCAACCTGATCAAACATGACAGATTTTCTTTTTGAAATATCAAGCATGGTTTCAGCTTTCACTTCATTAGAATTTCCAAAATAAGCTTGTCTTAGAGAAATTATTTCAAAATAAAAGCTCCCATCGCCCCTATCTTTTTTTCTAAACACTCCCATATTTATCCAATATGAAATTATTTCATTCATTTTCTCATCATCAAAAATGAGTTGTTTTTTTATTTTTTCTAAATCAACTTCTCCACAAGATTTTAAATCCTTATATATAAGCAAAAAAACTTTTAGGCTATCTCCGTCTGCCATGGGAACATATGTATTTAAAAACATATTTTCAAATGAAGTTTCACCCATATCCAAACTTAAATTTTGAATTTTAAATTCCAAATTATTACCTTCCATCTTTTCTTATTTTCATTTTTGTAATTAAACTATAAATTTTGCCATTTCTTGTAAAAAAATATTGGTCATCTGGAAAAACTTCCTGATTTTCAAAAATTTCTGTTGTATTTCCAATTTTTTTAAAACCTAATTTTTCGTACAAGGAAATTGCTCTTTTATTAAAATTATTTACATCCAGATTTAACTCGTGAAAATTTAAATCATTAAAATAATAATCAAGTAAAATTTTCATAGCCTTATAGCCAAAACCCTTCGATGTATATTTTGGATCAAAAACAATGCCCAATTCACTTTTCCTTAAAATTGGGTTGTAATTTTTTAGACCAATAAAGGCAATAAATTCATCGTTATCAATTTTTCTTACTGCAAAATATCTTTTTCTATAAATATTTACATTCATAAACCAAACTTCGCAGTCAATTTGAGAAAAATTTCCATAATTGTAGCCTTTTAGTCTTTCATCATCGTTCATTGACCATTTTCTTAAATCATAGGCATCATCTAAGTCTAATTTTTTTAAATATATGTCTTCGTCTTTTCCAATTATTTTCATTTTAATCTTCGTGTTTTAAATCTTTAAAAGTCGTACATTGTTTGTGGAAAAATAATTCCATAAGACCTGTTGGCCCATTTCTGTGCTTTGCCAAAATAACTTTTGCAACATTTGGATTATCATCTTCATCATAATAATCTTCCCTAAACAAAAGCATAACAACATCAGCATCTTGCTCGATTGCTCCAGATTCACGAAGGTCTGATAAAATTGGCTTGTGGTCAGATCTTTTGTCGGCCTCACGAGATAATTGGGCTAGAGATAAAACCGGACAATTTATTTCTTTTGATAAAGATTTTAATCCTCTTGAAATTTGTGCAATTTCTTGTTGCCTGTTATCAAATCTTCCCTCGCCTGTCATAAGTTGCAAATAATCAATTACAATTAAATCTAATCCCTCTTCAGCTTTTAATCTTTTGCACTTACTCCTAAGCTCTGACAAAGTTATGCCTGGAGTTTCGTCAACATAAATTTCTTTTTCTTTAATTTTTGTAATTGCATTTATTATTTCAATCCACTCGTCAGCTTCCAAATTTCCTGTAATTATTTTTTCAAGATCAATCATGGAAACCATAGAAATTAATCTTTGATTTAATTGGTAGGTTGACATTTCTAATGAAAAAAAGGCAACCGATTTTCCAGCATTTGCTGCATTCCAACCCATAGTAAGTCCAAGAGCAGTTTTTCCCATTGCAGGTCTTGCTGCAAGTAAAATTAATTGAGAATTTTGAAGACCTGATAATTTGTTGTCGACACTTGAAATTCCTGTAGTAACTCCAGTGATTTTTCCATCATTTAAACTTAGAAGCTCCAATTGTTTGATTGTTTCATCCATAGTTTCTGAAACTCTAACAAGACCTTTTTCAAGATTTTTTTGGCTTATTTCAAAAATTTTTGATTCCGCCATCTCGATTACTTCTTTGGCATCTTTTTTTTGCTCGTAAGATTTTCCAACTATATCATCGCAAGCTCCAATTAAAGCTCTAAGTAAGGCTTTTTCTTTGACATTTTCACAGTATTGGTCCATGTTTGGAGTATAAAATGAGGAGAGTGTTATCTCTAAAATAAACTTCTCTCCCCCAACTTCTTCCAAGATGTTCTCTGATTTTAATTTTGAAATAAGACTTACTTCATCTATTTTTATATCTTTTTGATACATATTAACTAAAGTCTTATAAATTCTTTGGCATCTTGAATCATAAAACTCATATGGCTTTACTAATTGTATAGCCTGGTCTATGGTTTCACTTTTTTTAATTATACAACCAATTATGGCCATTTCTGAATTAATGTCACTAGGCATTTGCCTTAGAGACTCTTCCATTATTCGGCCTCTACATTCACTTTTAATTTTGCAGAAATTTGTTGGTAGAGTTTAATTACAACTTCATATGATCCTAAGGAATCAATATCAGCCTTGTCGATTTTTTTCTTATCAACTTCTATATTTTTCTCATCAAGAGCTTTTTTAATATCCATATTTGTAATTGAACCAAATAATTTTCCATTTTCTCCAGCTTTTACCTTGATTGTTACTTCTGTATTTTCAATTTTTTCTTTATTTTCATTAGCTTCTTTAATATTTTTATCTTCTTCTTTTTGAAGCTCTTTTAAGTGCTCATTAAGTTTAGCTAAATTTTCTTTATTTGCTTCTACACCGAGATTGTTTGGCAAAATAAAATTTCTAAAGTAACCTTGTTTTACATTTACTACTTCACCTTTTTTACCAATTTTTTTAACATCTTCAGTCAATATTATCTTCATCTTGTATTTCCTCCTCTAAATATTCCTTAATTGCTTTTTTAAGCATAATTTCTGCTTCTTCAATACTCATATCAAGTTGGGTTGCAGCTGAGGTCAAATGTCCTCCTCCACCTATTCTTTCCAAAATTAATTGAACTGAAATATCTCCCAAACTTCTTCCTGATATGTGAATTTTATCGTTTGATCTTGTTAAAACAAAACTTGCCTTAACACCTTTTATATTTAATAAATCATCAGCCGCTTGACTTGCTATCAAAGTTGAGCCGTCCATTTCCCTATTAAAATGACCAATTGCTATAAAATCATAAACAACTGTCGAATCAGCTATAACTTCTGATTTATATTTAACTATTTCAAAATCATCTTTGAACATTCTTTTAATTATAATAGAATCTGCTCCCCATCTTTTTAAAATTGATGCAGCTTCAAAAGTTCTTACTCCTGTTTGGTAGACAAAATTTTTAGTATCTACAGTTAAACCTGCAAGAAGAGCTTCTGCAACTGGAACTCTTGCCTTAAATGATTCATCAAAGTAATTTAAAATTTCTGTTACAAGCTCACTTGCACTAGATGCGTAAGGTTCGATGTAAGAAATTGTAGCATTTCTAATATAATCATTTCCCCTTCTGTGATGATCAATTATTACAATTTGATCAGTTTTATCCAAAAGTGATGGAGCTTCTGTAGAATTTTTTCTGTGATTATCAGTTACAATTACTAAAGAACCTTGGTCCATTAATTCCAAAGCCTTAATTTCTGTAACTATATCTTCCCTAAAGCCTTCCAAATCTTCAACTGTTCTATTATAAATATTTTCAATTGGTTTGTTTATATCATTTAAAACGAAATAACAATCTTTTCCAATACTTTTTATTCCCTCATAAATTCCAAGAGATGATCCAAAAGAATCCATGTCTGGATTGTTGTGGCCCATGACAAAAACTTTTGATGAATTTTCTACCAATCTTTTTAAAGTTTGAGAAATAACACGACTTCTTACTTTGGAAATTTTTTCTGTTGCTTTTGATTTTCCTCCAAAATATTCGTAATTATCTCCTTCTTTAATTACAACTTGATCTCCTCCACGGGATAGGGCAATGTCTATTGAAATCCTTGATTCTTCATAAACGTCAAATGGTTTTGATCCAGATAAACCAACACCAACAGATAGGGTTGGTTGGATAGAATTTCCTTTTTTGACATCCCTTACCATATCCAAAATTTTAAATTTACTGTCATAAATTTTTTTATAATCTTCAAAATGAATCATTACCATGTACCTATCATTTTCATATTTTCTGACCATGGCACCATATTTGTCAAAATAATTCATTATTAGCCTATCAATTTCTCCAGTAAGTGATGACCTGTCACTTGCCTTGGTTGATTGTCTTAAATCATCAAAATTATCAATATACATCGTTAAAACTACAAGTCTTCTATCTTTAAATATTTTTTTAATATTTTCATCACTTGTATTGTCAATTCCATAGACAAAGGTAAGCTCATCATCAAATTTTTCTCTTTTTATTGTAGAATAATAAAATTCATAAACCTTACCGTAAATATCAACTGTTATAGGATCTGTGGATTTTTTTGTAAAATCAATTGAATTAAAATCTGCTATAAAGTTATTTACACTTTTTCCTATCAAATTTTTAGCTTCGAACAATTCTTTAAAATTTGAATTATGCCACTTGATTGTTTTTCCATCTTCCAAAATTACTATTGGAAATGGCATTTGAAATACTACGTTTTTGGTTATTTCATCAAAAGAATAATCCATCTCATCAATATAAGCTTGAAAATAATCTTCATTGTGATCATCTATTTTTTTTATGTAAAAATATAATAAAACCACAAAAATTAGACCAATAGTTGCAAATATTTTTTCATAAAAAAATAAGATTAAAGAAATAATAAGAGGCAATATCAGTATAAATATATAATTTTCTTTTGTAAAATACCTTAATTTATCTTTCATCTTATCCTCACTTTTTTTCTAAGATTAACAAATGTATCAATAAGACCAATAAGGGCAATTATTTCTCCAGCGTAGGAAAATAATATAAACAATAAAAACCAATTAAAGACTCTTGATAATTTGTTTTTCCTTAATGTTACAAAATAATCTATAAGTAAAATTCCATTTATAGAAAATATTAATTTTAAAGTCATTATTGAATTTAAATATATAAATTCTTTTGAAAATCCTAAGAGTTTACTTAAAACTATAGAAATAATCAAAGAGGCAAAAATAAGTATTAAATCTTTAACTTCAATTCTTATTGTATTAACTCTTCTTAAATCCCTTATATTTTCATTTTTATAATTCAAGTAATTTCTAACCAATTTTAAAGAAATCATACTATAAATTAATGAGAAGAAAACTACAAGAGATGGCATAGTTTTTAAACTTTTTCTTATTATTTCCTTATCAAATTTAAAATCTTGTTCAACAAATACTTTTTCTATATTTTTTACTAAATCATTTATTTTTAAACCTGTCTTAGTGTAAAGATACCCAATAATCGCCAAAGATAAAACTGAAAATATTAGTGTAAGAATTTTTATTGAATCCTTGTCAGTTTTATTTCTTTTAATTATGTAATAAATTACAAGTCCAGCTATTAACATTGGAAGCATGAGAAAATAAGCTAAATTTCTATCAATTAAAGCCAAAAATAATCCGCTAACAAATAAAAATATTGGCTTATTTTTATCATCCAAATCCCACAATTTTATAGCCGTAAAAATCGGCACACAAAATGCAAAAATCAAATAATATGTAGAAAGAAAAACAAGTCCTACATTTATAAGTCCAAAGATTATTGCACTTACTCTTTCATTTTTTTTAGAATCAACCATAAAAATCCTTTCTATTTTTTAGGATGTTTATCACATAAATTATACAATTTTTACAAAAAAAAGCTAACCAAAAAATAAGGTTAGCTTAATTTGATTTTTTAAAAAATAAATTAATAATTTAAAACTTTTAAAATTTTATTTCTGTATTCAATAAATTTTTGGCTTGTCCTATCTCTTGGATAATCCAAATTAATATCTACAACTTCTTTAACTCTTCCTGGTCTTGGTTCCATTATTATAATTTTTGTAGACATATAAACAGCTTCTTCCACATCATGAGTTACCATAATCATAAGATTTTTAATTTCTTGCCACAAATTTAAAATTTCATCTTGCATATTCATTCTTGTGAAAGCATCAAGGCTTCCCAAAGGCTCATCAAGCAAAAATATTTCTGGTTTTGAAATCATAGTCCTAATTAATGAAACTCTTTGAGCCATTCCTCCTGATAATTCTTTTGGATAAGAATTTTTAAATTCATAAAGGCCTACTTTTTTTAACATTTGATCAATTTCTTTCTCGTCAATTTTTTCTTCATTTTTTAAGGATCCAGAAAATCCTACATTTTCTCCAACACTTAGCCAAGGAAAAAGTGTGGGTTTTTGAAAGACCATGCCCTTTCTTGATGAGGGTTTATCAATAATTTTCTTATCCAATAAAATTTCACCTTGACTTGGTTTAATTAGACCTGAAATCAATCTTAACATGGTTGATTTTCCACAACCCGATGGGCCAACTATCGAAACAAATTCATTATTTTTTATTGATAAATTTATATTTTTAAGAGCGTGTGTTTTTTCATTTTCGTCAATTTTTTCAAAAACTTTTGATACATTTTTTAATTCTAATTTTTCCATTCTACACTTCCTTTTGCCAACTTAAGGCCCTGTTAGAAATCTTTTTTAAAATTACATTTACTATTATAAAGGTAAGGGCCAAAATAATTATTGCTCCATACATTGAAGAATAATCTGCCCATGAAGATTTCCAAGTTATATACCAACCAAGTCCAGATTCTACACCGAGCATTTCTGCAACAATTAGTGATGTACAAGCTGAGCTCATGGCTGAAATTAATCCTTGAAAAATATTTGGACTTGCTGATGGAAGAGCAATTTTTCTTACCAATTCATTTTGGCTTGCTCCCAAAGTTTTGGCAGCTTCATAATAAGATTTATCGACATTTTTAATTCCTGTCATTGTTGCAAGAGTTGTTTGAAACCAAACACCAAGTCCAATTATAAAAACAGCTCCACCAAAAAGACTTGTCGCAAGAACCATAACTACAGGAATCCAAGTTGTTGTAGGAATTGGTCCCAATAATTTTAAAAAAGGATCAACCCAATAATCAACTTTTTTTGAATATCCAGCAAAAATTCCAGTAGTAATTCCTATAATTGATCCTATAAAATATCCTGTAAATAATAATTTCAAACTTGCAAGAGTTGATTCAAGCAAAAATCCCTTGTCGGCAATCATAGAATTCATGATCATATCAAGCCATGCAAAATATGGCAATGGTAAAATCGAAAATTTTAAAGTTAAAAGATCATAAATTGTTAAAAGCAAAAAGACAAAGGCAAATAAGGGCGCCTTATAATCCAAATTTTCGCTTAACTTTTCATTTTTAAATGATATTATAAAAAACATCCCATAAATTGCCAGTAAACTTATCAAAAAATATAAATATACGGGCGTAGCTATCATTTCTTTGTCATAGTTTGGAAAATATAAATATTCTAAAATTGAAAATATCCCAAAAATTATTGGCAAAATTTTTCTAAAAATTATTTTTTTTCCATTATCGTCTTTAATCTCTTCCATATTTTATCCTTTTTTAATTTTATTTTTCATCATAAAAACTTCCCATTGGAAGCCAGTATGATTTCATTAACTCATCAACACTTCTTTCATCTTCAATTAGACCAATTTCTTTATAATCTGTGAAAATTGATTTTAAAGTTTTTTCTGCAAGATCATTTTTTACAGAATAATCATAAGATTTTATAAGCTCAAGTCCTGCATCAAAATCTCCACTTGCAAGCTTATTGTCAAATAATTTTTGTGTAGCCTCTTTCGGATTATTTTGCATGTAAGAATTTGCTTCTTGGATAGCAGATGCAATCTTTTCAGCTATTAATGGATTTTCTTTTGCAAATTTTCCATTAAAGGCAAGGACACAGCAAACTTCTTTTCCAAAATCATCATCATGAGTCATAGATCTAATAGCTCTAATTTCTCCCTTATCAACAAATTTTTTGGCAAATTGATCATCCAAAACTGCAGAATCAATTTCTCCATCTTTCATTGCTTGGATAACTGCTGCATTATCAACTTGTTTGTAAGTAACCTTATCAGGATCAACATCATCGTGGTTAAAAAATCTTAAAGCAGTATTGTGATTTGAATTTCCAATTCCATTTGTTATTGCAAGATTTTTTCCTTCAAGCTCTTTTGTTTTTGTAATTTTGCTTTCATTTAAAACATAAAGTGATTTACATCCTGTGTGAGATGCTGATGAAAATACTATATCAAGTCCTTTTGTAGCAGGAACAACCATGGCTGCAAACTCTCCAACTAAACCATCAAGTTTTCCACTTCCAAGAGCATCTTTAGGATTTTTTGTATTTACAAATTCAACTTCAACATCACGATTTTTAAAATATCCATTTAAATTTGCAATATTTGGTCCACCCAAGCACAAGTCACCAGAATATCCTAATTTTATTTTATCCTTGTATCTTGGCTCCTCTTTGATATCTTTTTTTGCATTTTCAGCGGCAATTTTTTGAACATCTTCAAATCTTTTATCTTTTTTACTTACTTCACTTGAAACTGAACTTTTCTTTTCAGTTGAATTTTCTCCATTATTTATTTGACTTTGGCATCCTGTAAAAACAAGAGATCCAATAAGTAAGACTCCAACAATTTTTGATTTTATTTTCATAAATCCTCCTAAATATTTTTTTATAAAAAACAATAGAAAAAGCCCGTCCTAACAAAGGACGAGCTACCGTGATTCCACCTTTTTATTTTCATTAAATAATAAAAATCTCTCAGGGTCTATTAACCCTTATCTCTTTAACGGGAGAAGCCGCTACAGCCTAATATCGGTGTAGAACTCTAAGATGCATTTCAATTTGTTTTAACTTGGTTAATCTCAGCAAATAACCTCTCTGTAAAGTATGACAAACCTACTCTTCTTTTCATTGCTTTTTTATATTACGAAAATATTATACAATCCATACTAATTTAGTCAAGATTAAATTTAAAATTTTTTTATCTTCAAAAAAATTATTCAATTGCTATTTTAATTTTTTATTTTTAAAATGCAAATTCAAAACATATTTTTCTTTATGGGGTATATTTAAATTAAGATGAAAAGGGAAGTGGAATTTATGAAAAATGAAAAAAATATAAAATTAAGCATTATCTCTGACACCCATATTTTGGCAAGAGAATTTATGGCTGATAATAAAGAATTTAATATGGCTATTAGATATGATAGAAAATTTTTGGTTGAAGGACAAGGCCTTTTGAAAGAAGCTTTGAATCTTTCCAGTTTAAATGATAGCAAATATATAATAATTCCTGGTGATTTGACAAAAGACGGGGAAAAACTTTCTCATTATGAAGTAAAAGAAATTTTAAAAACTTGGATAGACGAAGATCCTTCAAGAAGAATTTTTTTAATTCCAGGAAACCACGACATAAATAATAAGCAGGCTTTTGACTATAAAAATTTAAAAAGTACCGATTGGATTGGGCCTAAAGAATTTTTTGAAATTTATGATTTTTTGTACAAGGATAAAGTTTTAGAATTTTATAAGGATACAGGAATTTTTAAATCCTATCTTGATTTCATTAATAAAAAATATAATAGAAATTTTAAAAATTCCTATTACGGTCAAGGATATGGTTCATATGTTGCAAGAATAAATACAAATTTAAAAGAAAAAAACTCCCTATCCTTAATTTTTCTTGATACTTCAATTTATTCTTGTGATTACGAGCAAAATCACAAAGACGGAAAAAATAATGTTGTTGGTGCTCTTGATAAAAATTTAATAAAATGGGCAATAGAAAAAATAGATGAGGCCAAAAAAAGAGCTGATATGGTTTTTGTAATTTCTCACCATGCTTTTATTCCAAATTTTAGAGACCAAAGACTGGTTTTGGGACCCTTTATCATAAAAAATTGGAATGAAAAATACAAAGATAGTGATCCAAGAGTTAACGATAAACTTCCAATAGAAGTTTTGGCTGATATGGGAGTGAAATTTTTATTTACAGGTCACTTGCACGAAAATGGAACTGCAAAATATAAGTCAGCTTTGGGAAATGAAATATTTAATATTCAAACAGGTTCAACCGTGACCTATCCCCTCCCAATAAGACACCTTAATATTTTGGATGATGTAAAAGAATTTCAAGGCTTCTCCCTTGATTCAAAAACTCAACTAATAAAATCATTTACCTTTACAAATTTATCGGATGAGTTAATAAAAGTTGATAATTCAATAGCCTATGCCCTAAAAAACCAATTGTCCCTAAAGGATGTCTTGTTTAATTACGTTCATTCAATGGCAAAAAATCCTTTAATTTCTGAAATGGATATAAAAAAATTTGCCCTTGATAGGCTAAATTCAAATTTAAAAATAAGGCTTCCAGAAAATGGATATATACTTCCAGAAAATGGATATATAAATGAACTTTTAAAAATTTATAAAAATATCTTTCCTATTCACTTAAAAAAATTAGGTTTTGTAAATATTCTTGAGGCTGATGGGGAAATTTTTATAAAAATTGATTCATACAAGTCCCACGCCTTGATTAAGGCGAAAAATTTGGAAGAATGTTTGGAAATTTTAATAAAACAATTTGAAGAAAAAATTATGACTACCGATAATATGATTTATTATTACGATAAGATCATGAAAAAGGGACTTTCTATGAAAATTTCAAAAGATGGCCATACTCTTTACGATTTTGCAAATTATATTTACCAGTATAGGGCCCTTGATGAAAAAACTACTCCTTCTTTTGTAGTAGAATTTATGGCAAAATTAAATAATCCACAATATTCAATCACAGATGAATTTATAGATTATTGCCAAGAAGAAATAAATGAAATTTTTGAATTTTTAACTAAAAATATAAGATTTGAAATAGACGGATCAAAAGATGCCTTTTTTGACAAGCTAGTTTCCATAAAGGGATTATTTTTTAGAAGCTTGATAAGATATTTAAAAAGAAAATCAAACACACTCTATGATCTTTTGACCTTTATATCAAAATTTATTGTCAAAAAAAGAAGAGTCCAAGGAGTTGATCTTGCAAAATATATAGTAAATTATCAAAAAGTTACAAGTATAAAACAAAATTTGGGCAAAAAAATGTTTGGAAGAGCAAATCTAAGATCATATATAATAGATTTGGTAAAATCAATCAACAAGGAAGTAATAGAAACTTACGAAAATGAAGATTTAAACGAAAGAGACCACTATTTTTCATATGTGGAATATGAAGATGAAAAATAAAAAACTCTTGCAAAAAATTTTAACCATTAAATTTTTTGCAAGAGTTTTTTTAACTTGAAATGATAATTTCTTTTGCAAGAGAATCTTCAACATTTATAATAAATGCCAAACCACTTCCCATACATTCATTTACATAATCCATAAATTCTTTTTGATTCATATACTCAGGTTCTGCAAGGCCACTTCTTGCAAATAATTTTACATTTTCATCAAGTTTAAACTTGTATTCTCCTTGATCAAAAACTGTATCTCCACTTCCTTCATGTAAGTTTTCATTATAATTTAAAACACCAGTGAAAACTAAGTATCCATTTTCAAATTTTACATTATCAATATATCCAAATCTAGGATCTGCTTGAGATTTATCAATTAAAGTTGCTGAGTAAGATCCAGTATCGGTCAAAAGATTTAAATTTTCTTTTTGATCTTCATTATCCTTTTTTTCAGTTTTTTTAGCTGAATTTTTTTCAAGATTATTACTTTTTATAGAAGTCTTATCAGGTGAATTTTTTTCACTAAAATCACTTGAAATAATTTCATCATTAGTATTCGAATCATTTTCAATAATTCTTGTAGATTTTTTTGAACACCCAGATAAAATCAGGGCCAAAAAAAGTAAATATATAAATTTGTTTTTCATAATTTTTCCTTTTAAAAAAAGCCCAGTTAAACTGGGCTAATAAATTTCAATTAAAAATCAGATAAATCTGCTTTTCTTTTTTCTAAAAAGGCTGTCATTCCTTCTTTTTTATCGTGAGTTTCAAAAGTTGATGCGAAAGTATTTGCTTCTAATTGGATTCCTGTGTGAAGGTCAGATTCAAGTCCAAGATTTATAATTTGTTTTGCAAGAGTTATTGCATAAGATGCTTTTGAAATAATTTTTTCTGCCATTTTTGTACAAAAATCAATTAATTCTTCTTTTTCAACAACGTGATTTACAAGACCAATTCTGTAAGCTTCGTCAGCTTTTATAGAATCTGTTGTAAAAATTAATTCTTTTGCAATTCCTTTTCCAACAAGTCTTGGAAGTCTTTGAGTTCCACCAAATCCTGGAATAATTCCAAGACCAACTTCAGGTTGACCAAATATAGCATTTTTAGAAGCAACTCTAATATCACAAGCCATAGAAATTTCGCAACCGCCACCAAGAGCAAAGCCATTTACAGCTGCAATTGTAACTTGTGGCATTTCTTCAAGCATATTGAAAGTTTCATAAGCAAGCATACTCATTGCTCTTCCTTCTTGAGCTGTAGCATTTACCATTTCAGAAATATCAGCACCAGCTACAAAAGATTTTTCTCCGCCACCTGTAAGAATTAAAACTTTTACATCTTTTCTATCTCTTATATCTGAAAAAGTTTCATTTAATTCTTTTAAAGTTTCTGAATTTAAAGCATTCAAAGCTTTTGGTCTATCAATTGTTACATAAGCAATTTCATTTTTTACATCTACTTTTACGTTATTCATATTTTCTCCTTTAAGATTTTTTTAAAAACGCTTTCTATAAATTCATCTTATAACATTGATTAATTATTGTCAAGCAAATATAGTAAATAAAATTATAAATTTATTTGAATTTTTAAAAAATAAATTTGCAAATAAAAAATCCCCTTTTTGGGGATTCAGACTGTCGATAAAGTATACAAATCCTCATGCTAAGAATATCATACGGAAAAAATTGATTTGATTTCAAATTTAAAAATTCGACAAAAATCGCATTGTTTGAGCGTTAGCGAGTTTGCGATTTTAGAATTTTAAAATTTAGAAATCAACAATTTTTGAAGTCAGATATTCGTGCTTGAGGGTTTGTCTATGCTCTGAATCCCAATTTTGGGGATTTTTTAAATATTTAAATGTCCTTGTGATAAAACAGGATCTTGGGTGAAATTAAAATGCATTTTTAATAGAGTTTTTTTGTCGCTTTCGTCCAAAATTATTGTTGAATGAGCGTCAAGTCCCTTTAATTTATTTAAATTTTCAAGAGCCAAATGACTAACTGGATTTGTTGTTGCTGATATTGAAAGAGCAATCAATACATCATTTACAGAAAGTGATTCGTCTCTTTCTTTTAATATATCTTCTTTTAGTTTTATTACAGGCTCTAGGATGTGTGGGGATATTAATGGTATTTCATCATTTATTCCAGAAATTTCTTTCAAGGCATTTAAAATACATGCTGCAGGTGATGACATCAATTTTGATTTTTTTCCTGTAACAATTTTTCCTTTGCCAAGTTCAATTGCAAAAATTTCTGCATTTTTTTCTTTTTGTTTTTCTCTTGCTTTTTCTGCAACTTTCCTGTCGCTTTTTTCAAGATTTAAACCACTCATCAAAATTTCAATTTTTTCTACTGGCTTATAATCTGATTTTGCAAGTTTATAGTCAACAAGAGCGTTATAATATCTTCTTATTATTTCATTTTTACTAGCTTCTATAGTTTTTTCTTCGTCATCTATACAAAAACCAACCATATTTACTCCCATATCTGTTGGTGATTTGTAAGGGCAAGATCCAGAAATTTTTTCAAACATTTGTTTTAAAATTGGAAAAGCTTCAACGTCCCTATTATAATTTACAGTTGTTTCTCCATAAGCTTCAAGATGATAAGGATCAATCATATTTACATCATTTAAATCTGCTGTTGCAGCTTCATAGGCAATATTTACCGGATGTTTTAAAGGAAGGTTCCAAACTGGAAAAGTTTCAAATTTTGCATAACCTGCGTTTACTCCTCTTTCATTTTCAAGATACATTTGTGAAAGACAAGTAGCAAGCTTTCCACTTCCAGGTCCTGGACCTGTTACAACTACCAAATCTCTTGTAGTTTCTATATAATCATTTTTTCCAAATCCATCTTTACTTATAATGTGAGGAATATTATTTGGATAACCTTCAATATCATAAGTTCTATAATTTTTTATATTTAAACTATCAAGATATTTTCCATATTTTATTGCTGATGGTTGGTTATCAAATTGGGTTATTACAATTGAATTTACAAAAAATCCCAAATCTTCAAAAGATGTTTTTAACCTTAAAACCTCACTATCATAACCTATATCAAGATCTGATCTTATTTTATTTGATTCAATATCATTTGCATTAATTACAATTACAATTTCTGTAATATCTTTTAATTTTTTAAGCATTTGCAATTTAGAATCAGGCAAAAATCCTGGCAAAACTCTTGATGCGTGAGCATCATCAAATAATTTTCCACCAAATTCTAGGTACAATTTATCAAATTCTTTAATCCTCTCTTCAATTCTTTCCGATTGGATTTTTATATATTTATCATTATTAAAAGCATTTTCTACCATTCTTACCTCCTAATATAGATAATATTATATACTAGTTGAAAAAAATTTTGAATATCTAAATAAAAAAAAGATGCGATTTTGCATCTTATTATTTTAACAAAGTATACAAATTCCCATGCTAAGAATTTCATACGGAAAAAATTGATTTGATTTCAAATTTAAAAATTCGTCAAAAATCGCACTGCTTGAGCCTTAGCGAGTTTGCGATTTTAGAATTTTGAAATTTAGAAATCAACAATTTTTGGAGTTAGATATTCGTGCTTGGGGAGTTGTATACAATCATATATGCAAATTCGCATCTTAATTTTCATTATCTATTTCATATTTGTCCCAATTGTCAGTTTTAAATGTATTTCCGTCTTGATCAATCCAGTAGGCTTCTGCATTAAATTTTTTAGCTAATTTTTTTCCCTCTTCTAAATCTTTTATAAAAAGTGCTGTTGAAAGAGCGTCTGCGTTAGCAATATCATCAGTAATTACAGAAACTGATTTAAATTTTGTAGATGGATAATTTGTTGCAGGATCTATAATATGATGATATCTTTTACCATTTAATTCAAAGTATCTTTCATAGTCCCCACTAGTTACAACTGAAGTATTTTTTACAGAAACTATTGCAGCGTAAGGATGTTCTTCTGAAAGAGAAGGATCTTTTATTGCTATTTTGAAAAGCCCAGATTTTCTTGTTGGATTTTCTCCAATTATTGCAACATCTCCACCGACTGATAAAATTCCTGTTTTTAATCCCTTTTCCATTAATTCTCTTTTTATAAGCTCTGTTGCATAGCCTTTTCCAATTCCACCAATATCAATTTGAACTTCCTTGTCCTTGATGTAGGCAGTTTTATTTTTTTCATCAATTTCAATTGCATCAATATTTTTATGCTTTGCGGCTTCTTCTAATTCTTTATCGCTTGGAAGTTTAATTTTATCTTTGTCCTTTTCGTAAGCTTCTCTTAAATCTAGCCAAATTTTTAAAACCCTACCGTAGGCAATGTCAATATCGCCATCAGTTTCATCGTACCATTTTTTACCTTCTTTAATTATGTCGATTATTTTTTGATCAACCTTAACCTTTTCTTTTCCAGCATTTTCATTTATAGTTGTAAAATTATTTACATTTTCGAATTTATCATAATTATTAAAAAGTTTATGGTATTCAGCCATTCTCTTATCAACTAAGTCTTTGTACTTATTAAATTCTTCTTCATTTTTACAATAAGCTGTGAAAATTGTAACTGTGTCAAAATAATCATAAATTGTTACATCATATTTTTTTAGTCCTTCTTCATTTGAAATATTTGAACTTTTAATATTTTCTTGGCTTATTTCATTTTTTATATTGCTTTTTGCTTCAGATTTCACTTTTTCAACTTTTTTATTACAAGATGAAAGCGCTAAACACAAGCCTAGCACTAAACAACTAAATTTTATTTTTTTATTTTTCAAAACTAATTCCTACCATATAAATCTATTACTTCCATGTCTTTGTTTACTTTTATATCTTCTTCATTAGCCCAGTTTAAAAGGATAGATCCTGCAACTTTATCCCTAAAATCTTGAAGTTTATCTTCAAGACCTAGCTCATAAATCAAATCCAAAAATTCTTCATCAGCAGAATATTCATTATAATTTTCAAATAGCCTATCCTTATCAACGCTATCCAAATAATCCATAAAAACTTCCCTAGCAAGTTTTTCATTCACAGCCTCACGACCAGGCATACAAACAAATTCGTCCATATTATTTTCAATATCAATATAGGATTCTTCAATATCTTCATTGTCATTAATTTCATCATTAATCCTAACCAAATCTAAAGTATCGAGATTTAGCCAAATATTTTTCAAATATGAATTATCCCAAATAGTCCATTTTTCCACCAACCAAGAAAGATTGATAGCTTCTTTATTTCTACTCATTTTTTAATATTTCAAAAACCACAGCCTCATATTCCCAAAGCTCCAGCTTAAGATTTTCCCCCTTACTAATTTTTATATTTTCTCTTTTATATTTATCTCCACCATATTTTTCACCCAAATTATTTATTTTTTCAACAAAAATCAATTCTTCATCATAAAAAATAGGATAAGATTTTTTGTAAGTATTTGTCATATTTAATACTATCAAAAATCTTTGATCTTCTGCAAGTCTTTCATAGGCAAAAACAGAATTTTTATTATCATCAACTACCTTCCACAAAAATCCTTTTTCTTCAAAATCATTTTTGTAAAAGCTTGGGTTTTCCTTGTAAAGATAATTTAAATCCCTAATAAAATTTTTAAAAGCTGAGTGGATTGGATATTTTAAAATATCCCAATTTAAAGATTTATTCTCATCCCACTCATCAAAAGTAGCAAACTCATTTCCCATAAAATTTAATTTTTTGCCAGGATGGGTCATTTGATAAGTATTTAATAATTTCAACTGTTTAAACCTATCTTCATAAAAACCATTCATTTTGTTAATCATAGGTTTTTTTAAATGAACTACCTCATCATGGCTTAATGGTAAGAGAAAATTTTCCCTATAAAAATAAAACATAGAAAAATTAATTTTTTCTTGATACATGTGCCTATTTATTGAATCTATTTCAAAATATTTGCAAGTATCATTCATCCAACCAAGGTCCCACTTGTAGTCAAAACCTAGGCTATCATTAGAATTTTTACAAGTTACAAATTCATAAGCAGAAGAATCCTCAGCAATTTTCATAAAATTTGGATAATCTTTTGAAAGATTATAATTTAAATCCTTCAAAAAATTAATATTATTTGGATTTTCTCCCCTATCTTTATTTCCATCATAAAAAATCATATTAGAAACAGCATCAATTCTTACTCCATCAAAATGGCATTTTTCTATCCAAAAATTGATAGCCGATTTCATAAAACTTCTTACATGACCTTTGGAATAATCAAAATTTAAACTGCCCCATTCTGAATATTGCAAATCTTCATAATCAGATTCATAAAGGCTGTGACCATCAAAATATTTTAGGGCATAATAATCTTTCGCAAAATGAACTATTACAAAATCTAAAATTACTCCAATATCATTTTGGTGGCAAAGATCTACAAATTTTTGCAAATCATTTATAGAACCGTACCTTGAAGATGAAGCAAAAAATCCAGAAACTTGATAGCCCCAAGAAGGATAATATGGGTGTTCTGTAATTGGCATAAGTTCAATGTGGGTGTAGCCCATATCCTTTACATAAGAAATTAATTTATCAACTATATCCAAAAAATTTGGCATAGAATTATACCTTAACCAACTTCCAGGATGAATTTCATAAATATTTACAGGCTTATCCAAATTTTTTTCTCTTTTTTCCATCCATTTTTCATCAGAAAAATTATAGGAAGTATCGATAATTTTTGTAGCAAATTCTGGAGATTCATCAAAATAATTTCCATAAGGATCAAACTTTTCAAATTTCATCCCATTTGATTCAATCACATATTTATAATAATCTCCAATTTTTGCCTTAATAAATTTATAAAAATATCCATATTTTTCATTTTTAAACATGGGAATCTCTTGCCAATTTGAAAAATCTCCCTTGATATAAACCATATCGGCTCTTGGCGCGAAAATCCTAAAAAGATAACCGTCATCTTTTTTTATTGCTCCAAAAATTTTATGGCCTTCTTTAGAATTTCCATTTAAATAGGATTCGATTTTTCCATAATCAACATCAAACAATTTCACATCCATCTCATTCCTCAATCAAATCTTCAATATGCTTAATTAAAATTTCAATTCCTCTTGTGTTTTTTGCACCTCTTGGAATTATTATGTCGGCGTATTTTTTGGTTGGTTCAACATATTTCTCATGCATGGGCTTAACTTGTTTAATATATTGGGTCAAAACAGATTCCAAACTTCTTGATCTTTCCTTGGTATCCCTTAAAATTCTTCTTTGAAGTCTAACGTCACTGTCTGCGTCAATAAATACACAAGTATCCAAAATATCCCTGATTCTTTTATCATACAAAACCAAAATCCCCTCAATTAAAATTATTTTTTTTGGAGATACATGGATGGTTTCTTTGCTTCTGGTGTGAATGTTATAATCATAAGTTGGCATATCAATATCCTTACCAGCTTTTAAATCCAAAAGATCTTTTAAAAACATTTCATTATCAAAAGAATCCGGCCTATCATAATTTAATTTTTCCCTATCTTCAAAAGGTAAATCATCATGAGCCTTGTAATAATTATCGTGGCCGATAACATACAAATCTTTTGAAAAATAATTTTTAATATATTCAACTATTGATGATTTTCCACTAGCAGATCCGCCTGCTATAGCTATAATTTTTGTATACATATTAATTCACTCTATTTACAATTTTTCCATCAAGAAACTTATACAAGTTGTCAAAAACAATTTCGCACCTTATATCCATAGCTTCTTGAGTGAAAAATCCAACATGATTTGTAAGAAGGACGTTTTTTGCATTTCTTAAAGGATAGTCCGCCTCAATTGGAGGCTCCATATCAAAAACATCAATTCCAGCTCTTAACTTATCTTCATTCAATAATTTTGCCAAATAATCATTGTCAACAATAGGACCTCTTGCACAATTAATTAAAATCGCCTTATCTTTCATAAGATCAAGCTCATTTTTTCCAATAAATCCAATAGTTTTTTCATTTTGAGGAAGGTGAATAGAAACAATATCAGAATTTTTCAAAAGCTCATCAAGGCTTACATATTTTGCCCCAAGATTTTTAACATTTTCCTTTTCACTTCGACTGTAGGCCAAAATATTTGCACCAAAAGCCTTAAACAATTCAATAACTCTTGTACCAATTTTTCCAGTACCAATAATTCCAACAGTTTTTCCCCTAATAATTTGACCAAGCAGATTAAAAGATTCATCTTCAAACATATTTTTTTTATTTTGATCAAATTTTCTCATTATAGAAATTGTAAGGCCAATAACAAGCTCAGCCACAGAATCGTCAGAATATCCGCTTGCATTTTCAACTATAATATCATTTTCATTACAAGCCTCAATATCAACATGATTAAAACCAGTAAAAGCTACGTCAACCAATTTTAAATCCGTATTATCAATAACATCTTTTGAAAATTTATTATTAGTAATAATAGCAACATCACTGTCTTTCAATCTTTCAATAATTTCATCATCAGAAGATGCACTTTTTTCAAAATATTCAAATTCATGGCCCAAAGCCTCAATTTTTTTCTTGTGCTTTTTAATTATTTTATCATCAACAATTAAAGGATCAATTAAAGAAATTTTCATTTTCGCCTCCAATTTTATTTTTTTTTCATAATTTATTATCTTGAATTTATTATACCTTTATGTTAAATTTAAATAAAGAAAGGAATTATTATGGCAGTTGGCTTATCATTTAAAAATGGAAAATGTTTGGAAGCGATAAAATATTATTGCGATATTTTTGAACTTGATCCACCTCATAAATTAATCAGATATTCTGATTTTGAAATGTATAATTTCCCAAAAGAAGTTAGAGATAGGATTTATAATTCAAAATTAGAAATTTATGGGAATAATGTATACCTATTTGACACTACCGATGACAAAAATTGGGTTAGCGGAAATAACGGAAGAGTAGTAATAGAAACAAATAGTGAAAATTTATATAAGGCTTATTCAAAATTAAAACAAGAATCTAAAGTTTTGATGCAACCTCAAAGAATTAATAAGTTATTATTTACAACCTTGATAGATAAGTACATGGTTTTTTGGCAAATTATTGCTACAGTTGATAATGAGTAAAATTTTTTTGAAAAAAGTTTCTAATTAGATAAAAACTAAGCAGAAACTTTTTTCGTCTATATATATTTTTTTCAATTTATCAATAAAAAATAGGATATAAATCCTATTTATCTAATTCTTCCATTTGGAAGGGTTACTATTTCTGTTTTGTCTTTTGGAAATTTTTTGTTATTTTTTAATGAGGCAAAAGTCAAAACATTTTTGTCGTATTTTTTTCTTATATCATAAATAACCTTGTCTATTTTTTCTTTTTTTACTATTTTTTTATAATCTGAAAATATGTCAGTTTGGGCTGGGATTTTTTCGTCTACTAAATTTATTGCCCTAATTCCTAGTGCCCTTATGGGAAAGTTCCACTTGTATTTTTTCTTAAAAAGTTCTATGGCTTTTTCTGAAAGAATTATGGATGATTGGGTTGGATTATTTATTGGCATTTGAAATTCAAAAGAAAACAAATTATTGTCTCTTATAAAAATTTTAACTCCCATTGAAGAAAGTTTTGCTTCCCTAAGTCTTTTTGAAACATTTAATGCCAAAATTTGAAAAATATTATAGACTTCCTCATTTGTATATAAGTCTTCAACAAGAGTTGATGAATTTCCTATGGTTTTTATTACTTCCCTGTAGGAATAATCTTTTACCGGCCTATCGTCAAGACCATTTGCATATTGCCACAAATAAAGTCCATTTATTCCCAAAATTCCTCTTATTGCATCAGAATCTGTTTTTGCAAGATCGCCCAAAGTGTAAATTCCTATTCCATTTAATTTTCTTTTTGTTGCCTTTCCTATCCCAATTATAGAAGAAATATCCAAGGGCCAAACTATTTCTTTGAAATTTTCTTTTTTTATCACGGTCGTTGCGTCAGGTTTTTTTAAATCTGAACCAAGTTTTGCAAATATTTTATTAAATGAAACTCCAACGCTTACAGTAATTCCCAATTCTTTTTTCATCCTTTCTCTTATTTGACCAGCAATTTCTTCTCCATTTCCAAAAAGTTTTAAACTTTCGCTTACATCAAGCCAACATTCATCAAGACCAAAGGGCTCAACCCTATTTGTATAGGAATAATAAATTTTTCTTGCCTTTCTTGAAAATTCTAAATATTTTTCATAGTGAGGAGGAACTAAAATTAAATTTGGACATTTAATTTTTGCCTGCCAAATTGCCTCTCCCGTTTTTACTCCCATAATTTTTGCTTCTTGACTTTTTGCAAGAATTATCCCGTGCCTATTTTTTGGATCGCCTGCAACTGCCATTGCCTTGTTTTTTAATTGTGGATTTAATTTAGCTTCGATTGATGCGTAGCAAGAATTCATATCTGAATGTAGGATTGTTCTAATCATTTTTCCCTCCTTGAACTAAATGACTAATAACGTATAATTATGACATTAAATGACTTAATTAAATTTTAAGACGCTTAATGTCTTTTGTCAAGACTTTTAATGTCGTAAAAGCCTTTGAGTGTCTATTAAAGGAGAAAATATGAGTTTTGGACCTAAGTTAAGACAACTTCGTGAAAATAAAAATTTAACCCAAGAAGAGCTTGCAAAGCTTGTTGGCGTTTCTTTAAAAACTATTTCAAGATATGAAATGGGAGAATCAAAACCAAGATATAGGAAAATTTATGATAAGCTTGCAGAAGTTTTAGATACTAGTCACGATTATCTTGTAACTGATGAGGATAATTTTATTCTTAATGCCAGAGAAAAATACGGCTACAAGGGAGCAAGGGATGCAAAGGAAATGGTTGATGGTGTAATCGGCCTTATGGCTGGTGGAGAAATAGATGAGGAAGATAAAAAAGCAATTCTTGATTCTATTCAAGAGGCCTACTATATTGCCAAAAATAAAAATAAAAAATACAATACTCACAAAGATTAGGTGAATTATGTCTTTTTTCTACGATCAAATTTTTGATGATGTAAAAAAATTAATAAAAAAATATGACAGCCGAGATCCAAGAGAAATTTTAATTCAAAGAGGGGTAAATATAATTGCTTTTAAGGAAAATACAAAGCTTTTGGGCATGTACAAAATTATAAAAAGAAATTCTTTTGTCTTTTACAATCCCTTTGTTGACAGAAGAATTCAAAATATGGTTTTTGCTCACGAATTAGGCCATGACCTTTATCACAGGGACATGGCAAAAAATGAAAATTTGATTGAATACGAACTTTTTGATATAAATAGCGAAATGGAATTGTGTGCAAATATTTTTGCAGCCCATCTTCTTTTGGATGAGAAAGAACTTATAAATGATATAAAAGAAGGCTACACCTACAATCAGCTAGCCTCTATGTATGATGTAAATGTAAATCTTATGATTTTCAAATTAAATGAAATGCACAGAATGGGGATGAAAATCAAAAAAGAAGAAGCAGATTCTAGATTTTTTAAGGATATTAACGGAAAGGATATAAGAAATCATGATATATACTGATGAAATTATAAATAATCCGGTAAAACTTTCCCATTATTTGATAGAAAACAGGGTTGAGAATAATATAAGGGCCTGCGATATGACTGCAGGAAACGGAAAGGATTCAAAGTTTATTTTGGATAAGAAAAATCCAAAAATTTTGTATGCCTTTGATATACAAAAACTTTCACAAGAAAGATGCCAAAAACTTATAGGTCAAAGGGAAAATTTTAAATTTATCCTAGATGATCATAAAAATATTGAAAAATATATAGGAGAAAAAATCGACCTTTTTATCTATAATTTAGGATTTTTGCCAAAAGGAGATAAGTCAATTACAACAAATTATAAGTCTGTCATAAAATCTCTAGAATCGGCTTTAAATCTTTTAAATGAAAAAGGCCTAATCCTAATAACTTTTTATCCAGGCCATGAAGCTGGCAAAAACGAGGCTTTATATGTTGGTGATTTTCTAAAAAATTTGGACCAAAAAAAATTTCAACTTATAAAATATGATTTTTTCAATCAAATTAACACCCCTCCCTTCTTAATTTCTATAAGAAAAGTGTAAGTTAAAATATTATTTGTTATAATTAAAAAGGAAAGGATAATTAGATGAAAAAAAGAAGACTTTTTCCCTTTGCTATCATTTCAATTTTATTAATTCTTGCTTTTTTGAATTTTACTAGCCCCAAAAATGCTGATAAAATCAATCTTCCAAGCCTTGAAGAAAAAGAAATGAAAGACTTAACAAAGGATGAATATATAGAAGATTTTGAATACGCCTACAATATTTTGGAAACTTACTATCCTTATTTTGATATAAATAAGAAAATAAATGGTATTGATTGGCTAGGCAAAAAAGAAGATTTCAAAAAATATATTGGAAATTCAAAAAATGATGTGGATTTTGCTTTGAGAATGAATAAAATTTTGTATGAGCTTAACAACGACCACACACAAATAATTGACCAAAACCAAGCAGTTGAAATGTATATAACTTATTATAAAATGCCAGAAAATGACTGGCGCCATTATTTAAGCCATATATATGAAAAAGAAAATGTAAGAAGAAGATATGGTCTTGATAATAAAAAAATTAATGACTTTTTAAAATTTAACCAATATGAAAATGGGCCAAAGCCTAACGAAAAAAATAATATAGTTGGAAAATCAAAGAATAATTCAAATGAATTTAAGACAGAAAATCTAGAAACAAAAGATATAGATAAAAATATAGGATATTTTAAGATAAATTCTATGACAAATTACGATTATTCCACAAAAGATCAAAAAATCTTAAAATCTTATCTCAAAAAAATAAAAAATAAAAAAGCCTTGGTTATTGATATAAGAGGAAATTCGGGAGGAGATTCCAGATATTGGCAAGATTTTATTCTCCCCCTAATAATTGAAAAGCCATACTCAACAAATTATTATTCATTTATTAAAGACGGCCAATTAAACGAGAAAGTAATAAGCCAAGAAAAATACAAGGAAGGTGTGAGCGAATTTTTAAATTCCAGCAATTTTTCAAATGATACCAAGGAAATTCTTTCAAAATTTGACTATTACACAACCTACCCAATGCAAATAAATCCAAGCGAAGATTCCATAAAATTTAAGGGAAATATTTATTTACTAATTGATTCAACAGTTTATTCATCAGCTGAAATGCTTGCAAGTTTTTGTAAGGAAACAAAACTTGCAAGTCTTGTAGGAAGTCAAAGTAACGGTGGAGGAATCGGAACAGATCCTTTGCAAATTGATTTACCAAATTCAGGCTATGTCTTAAGATTTCCAAAAGAAATAGGCCTAACCGAATCAGGTTATATAAATGAAATAGAAAAAACAAACCCAGATATAAGTATAGATTCAAACAGGTACGATGATTTAAAAGATCAACCGATAATACAAAAAATAATAGAAATAGAAGGCTAAGGCCTTCTATTTGCTTATATAAAAATATCAAGTATAGTTTTTTAGTTGATAACTTTTGGTAAAAAAAGGAGTAGTAATGAGTCTTTTTTCAATTTTAATACTAGCAATAGGCCTTAGCATGGATGCTTTTGCAGCAAGCATCTGCCAAGGACTTCAAATAAAAGAAACGAGCATGAAAAATACCCTTAGCATTGGTCTTTGTTTTGGATTTTTTCAAGGTCTTATGCCCGTACTCGGATATTTTCTAGCATCAAGCTTTGCAAATTCAATAAAAGCTATTGATCATTGGGTTGCCTTTATTTTATTATTTATAATTGGTTTTCAAATGATAAGGGAATCAAAAGATGCAAGTTGTGAAATAAGCCACGGCTTAAGTTTAAAATCCCTCTTTTCACTAGGAATTGCAACTAGCATTGATGCTATGGCAGTCGGAGTTTCCTTTGCATTTTTAGATGTAAATATCTTTTCATCAAGTTTAATAATAGGATTTACAACCTTTATCCTCTCATCAATAGCCTTTAAAATAGGAAATAAATTAGGAATGAGAAGCAAGCAAATTTCTGAGCTTATTGGTGGAATAATTTTGATTATACTAGGAACAAAAATATTAATCGAGCACTTATTTTTACAATAAGTGCTTTTTATTTGCAATAAAAAACTTCCAATTTATGGAAGTCAGACTGTTGATAAACTAAAAATTTGCCCATTTCGAGCGAACGTAGTGAGTCGAGAAATCTCATGAGATCTCTCCGTGCGTTCGTTTCACTCACTTAGTCGAGATGGTACGTAGCTTAATTTTTATTTTAAAATAAAATATTATCTACATTCATACTTTGTCTACGCTCTGACTTCCAATTTATGGAAGTTTTTAATGTTATTTCTATATTAAATTTCAAAAATAGGAAGTTTTTCTAAAAATATTATATCATCCCTATCCGCTGCATCTCCTTCTGCAAGAATGGCAAGTTTTTGTACAACTTTTCCGCCTGCTTTTTCTACTAAACTTTCAAGGGCATTCATAGATTCCCCTGTTGATATGACATCATCGACTAGGGCTATTTTTTTTCCTTTTATTTTTTCTACATCTTTAAAGTCCAAAAATAATTTTTGGGTGTTTTTTGTTGTAATTGAATTTACTTCTACATTTATCGGATCATTCATATAGGCTTTTTCAGATTTTCTTGCTACCACAAATGATTTTTCTCCTATATTTCTTGCAATTTCATGAGCAAGGGAAATTCCCTTAGCTTCTGCTGTAAGAATTATATCAGCATCAACTTTTTTGCTAAGTTCTAAACCTGCTTTTTCTGCAAGCTCCGCATCTCCCAACAAAACAAATGATGCAATTTTCAAATTATCTGAAATTTGAATAATTGGTAAGTTTCTTTCTAGTCCACATACATTTAATTTGTAATAATCCATAAGATCTCCTATAAAATTATAAATTTAAGAATTACTCCAGCTACAAGTCCAATAAAAGGATCGCTCGCTGCAGTTGTTGCCATAGCTATACCTGCAACTAATATTGTATCACCACCAGCTGCAAAGGCAAGATTAGCATTTGTTGGTACAGTTACAAGAGCTCCTAGTACAAACAAAAATCCGTGAATTGATTCTCCTGGAACATATTTTCCAAGTTTTGGCAAAAAGCCCATAAACATAATCACACCAAGAATTGCCATCATCAAAACTCCAGAATTTACTGGATTATCACTTGCTCCTGTAGCAGAAATTATTGCCTCAACTGGCGCTCCCCCAAAAAGTGAAGAAACAGAATCAGCAAGACCTGAATAAACTGTCAAATGATCAATATTTGCAGTCAAATTTCCATCACCAAGTGATGCTGTAATATTTCCAAAGGCAATATTAGCGCCGATTGTAAGACAAGCAAGAGATAAAGAACCTCTGATTACTTTTTTACTTAAAATAGGTTTCTTAACTGAAAGTTTTCTCTCTTCTTTTTGTATATCTTTTCCAATTTCCATTTTCATGATATTTGCATAAATTGATGAAACTACAACGGAAATTATAATTGTATAAACAAGATTTCTTCCAGAGATAAAATAAGTTATAAGTGCTGAAATTATAGAAATCAAACTTACCATTCTAGTTTTAAGCTTTAAGCCATCAATTGCAATTTTTGAAAGGATAAGGCCAACTCCTGCCATCATTCCGTTTAAAACATAAACTCCTGCCAAATCTACAATAAAATTAAGACTTCCAGTAATTCCAAGAATGGACATAATAATTCCTGCCCAAAATACAACAGATAATCTCTCCCTTATATCATCCCCATAAGATCCTGCAAGAGCAATTGTTTCAGCTTGCATGGAAATTGGAATTGGTGATTGCAAAAGCACGCACGCAATTACTCCTACAGCAAAACCAAGTGAAGTAGGAAAGGCAGAAAATCCTACCGAAAGAGCCAACAAAGCTTGGGGAATTCCATTAATTACAACCCCCAAGGCAGCCATAATGTCATTTAAAGTCATAAATCCTCCTAAAAATTTATTTTCAAAAATACGAATCTAATTATACCATATTTTATAAATAAAAAAAGGCAGATAAAAATCTGCCTTAAATTTATAATTTTTCAACTTCTGGATAATCAATTCCCTTGGTATCGACTGTAACTTTTTTAATTTTTACATCTTCAAGAGGTCTATCATTGTAATCTGTTTTTACATTTGCAATTTTGTCAATTTCATCCATACCTTCAATTATTTTTCCAAATCCTGCATAATCTCCGTCAAGATGTGGACTTTTTTTGTGCATTATAAAAAATTGACTTCCTGCAGAATCTGGCATAAATGATCTTGCCATAGATAAAACTCCCTTATCGTGAGCTAAATTATTTTCAAAACCATTTGATGAAAATTCTCCTTTAATAGAATATCCAGGGCCACCCATTCCGCTTCCTTGTGGATCTCCACCTTGAATCATAAAATCTTTTATAATCCTGTGAAAAATTAACCCATCATAAAAATTGTTTTTTATTAAATAAATAAAATTACTTACAGTATTTGGGGCAATTTCTGGATACAATTCAGCCTTAAAAACTTTTCCATCTTCCATTTCAAATGTAACTATTGGATTTTCCATCTACATCTCCCTTTATTTTTTATTTTCTCTTTCACTTCTATCCTTATCAAGATCCTTTTTATCATCTGGTAAGGATTCGACACTTGTATGAACAGAAGATCTTTCGAATGAATCTTCTATAGCCATCATTTTATTATTATACTCTTCTCTTTTTCTTTTTTCGTCAAGATAAGATTCAATTTTTCCTATATCAAAGCCTTTAACCAATTCTTTTATTTTCAATTTTTTATCATAAGAATAATTATTTTTTATTTTTATACTTTCTTTTTTTGTATTGATTTTAATATTAACAGAATTGTCCTTGTATTTTAAGGTATAAGAATCTTTTTTTCTTATTTGGTCAAATTTACTTACAAAATCTTTTATAAAACTTCTCTCATAATCTTGATCTTTGATTTTTTGCATCTGATCTGCTACCAAAGCTAGAGTATTTTCGCATTTTTCTTGGTATTCTTTTACAAGATTTTTCTCCAAATTTTTATTTAAATCCTTAAAATCATCTTCGTCTATATCATCATAATCAAAATGAGAAATGGCGTAATAATCCAAGGCATTTTTAACTTTAGGATCAAGCTCAACCCACTCAGATGGCCTATCCTTGTTTATTATCCAAGAATATTTGCTATCAATTTCAATATTTTCTCCATCAATATCCTTAGATAACCTAATTCCTGTGTAATTTCCTGACTTAAAATCAATCAAAATATCTACAGAAGTTTTTTTATCCTTAAATAGAGTTTTTATTTGATTTTTATCACAAATCTCCCTTAATTTGTCCTTAAATTCCTTAGCCTTATTCATATAGCCTCCTCTTTTTCTAAAACTTTAGCCTATTATTAATATTACCCTAAATTTTTTGGCCAATTGTAAAATTTATTTTACCTTTTTATTTATGGTATAAAACAAACTAAGGGCTGAAAAAATCAAAGAAGAGCCTTTAGAATAAGAAAGATATCTCTCTTCCCAAAAACTTGCATACTTATCTTTGTAAGCCTTGAGTCCTTCAAAAGAATAATAATGATCTCCCAATTTAAAAATCATATAAACCATTTTTTCTTGCAAAAATGAATGTCTCATCACTCCAACATTAGAAAGAGGAGCCATGCCTAGGTCAAAATATTTAATATTATTTTCTTTAAGATATGAAAAAATATTTATAAACAAATAATCCATCAAACCATCAACATTTTCTTCATAGCGCATAAGATCAATTGTCGCCCAATTTTTATAATAAATTGGACAAAGATTGGCAAAGGCTATTATTTTTCCATCAGGATCTTTAACAAGACCAATATCCCCAATATTCAAATAATCCTTATCAAAAAATCCCAAAGAAAATCCTTTTTCCTTGCTATCACCAAGCCAAGAATTTGAAATTTCTTGAAGTCTTTTTATAGTTTTCCCGTCAAAAGGACCCTTCATAACCTCAAAAGTATATCCATCTCTAGAAATTTTGTTTATTGTTTTTCTAAGATTTTTCTTTTTCTTACCATCAAGATTAAATTCATCAAGATCAACATTGGCACTTTCACCAAATTTCATAAAATTAAAACCATATTCGTGAACTTTCATAGTTATATCCTTGTTTATTTCATAAAAAACAATATTATAACCCAAATTATCAGCTTCATTAATAAATTTATCCAAAAGTTCATTAAAATATTCTTCATTACCAATAGGATCTCCCATAACTATGACCTTATCAGCAACAGTCCTAATTTGAAGGCAAGCCAAATCCTTTGAATCCTTACTAAACCAATAAAGATCCTTATCATCCAAAAATGATAAAAAAGCAACCTTTGATCCGCCTTGATTTCTTAATAAATCAATATACCTGTCATAATCATATTTCTCCCCAATTTTTATCTTTTTTCCTCTTAAAAATCTAACCAAAAGATAGGAAATAAAATAAATTATGGAAATAGTCACAATTATAGAAATAAAGCTATATTCAAAAGGAATCAAAATAAAATCATCAGCCTCACTGATATTTACATCAATAATAGATCCGTGTTTTAAAATCTTCCAAACATAAACGACAAGCATAAAATTTGCCAAAAACAAATCAATAAACCTATCTTCGCTAGCATAAATAAATTGTTTTGTGTAAAGCTCATCTTTTGTAAGAAGATTAATCACAAACATTATTAAAATATAAATTAAAGTAGAAAGGCTATAACCTGTCACATAAGTGTAAAAAAATACAAGAATCATGACAATATTATTCAAGGCAAATGATTTTTTTTGTCTTGAAATATAAGCTCTTGCCAAAATAATAAAAATAAATCCAAAAAGCATAGAAGGAAATTGATAAATTGCCGATGCTCTAATAGGATTTAATTTAGCTAAAATTCCTCCCCCATAGGCTTTGTCAGGCAAAGTTGCTGCCAAAATCATAAAAAGCCCAAAAATATACATCAAAGCTGCATCTATAACAAGAAGAATATTTTTAACAAGCTTTTTAACAAAATCTGACTCCCTAAATTCAAATGCCTTAGAGAAATTCTTTGTAAAAAATACAAAAGCTAGGAAAAATGGCACAATATAATAAAATAACCTATAAAGAAGAATCCAGCAAAGCGCAAGTTCTTGGTCAATTCCTTGACTTTTTAAAGCAAATAAAATAATTAGATCAAAAGATCCAATAGCCCCAGGAATCATAGAAATATATCCAACAATATTAGCTGCAACTACAAGGGTAGATAAGGTTAAAATATCAAACTTTACCCCCATCAAAATACCTATAACTACAAAACAGCTCATCACCCCAAACCATTCAGCAATTGAAATCAAAAATAATTTAAATTGATTTTTTTTAGAAAATCTGATTTTTCCAAAAAAAGATAGACCAATTAATATAGGAAGGTAAAAACTTGCCCCTATAAGAAGGAACATATACTTTTCCAAGCCAGGATTTGAGTGAAAACCTATAGAAATTAAAGAAATAATAGAAAAAAAAGATAAACCACAAGGTAAAAATACCAATAGTTCAAAAATTTTTTTCACAAGTTTTGTAGGTTCATGACCCTTGCCATAAAAAGCTGACCTAAGACCAATAGAAATAAATCCACCAAGTCCCAAAAGGTCATTGAAATTATTAATGCAAAATCCAGTTTCACCTATGTATTTTTTATCATAATCATTTCCAATTTCATTATTAAAAATAAAATCATACAAAGAAGCAGGAATATTTGCAAAAATCCCATAAATTCCCATTAGAAGTAAAGTAATAATCGATAAATTTGAAAAAATGTATTTTATATCATCAACCTTAATTTCTTTTGAAATTTTTCTAAATTGTATAATTACAAGAATCAGTACAGATATAAAAAAAACACTTTTAAAAATTTCTTTAAAGCTACTTAATTTTTCTCTCATTTCTTACCTCGAATTTAAATTTGACATAATTTAAAAATATAATTTTAAAAAAAGACGGGGATTACCCCGCCTTTTAAATATTTATTTTATTTCAAATTTTAAGCTAATTAAGCTATTACTTTAGAAACAACTCCTGAGGCAACTGTTCTTCCACCTTCTCTTACTGCGAATCTTAATCCTTCTTCAAGAGCGATTGGTTTTTGTAATTTGATTTTGAATGTTGCGTTGTCTCCTGGCATTACCATTTCTGTTCCTTCTTCTAGTTGGATGTCTCCTGTTACGTCTGTTGTTCTAAAGAAGAATTGTGGTCTGTAGCCTGAGAAGAATGGGGTATGTCTTCCTCCTTCTTCTTTGGTTAGTACGTATACTTGGCCTTCGAATTCTGTGTGTGGGTGTACTGAGCCTGGTGCTGCTATTACTTGTCCTCTTTGGATTTCGTTTCTTTGTACTCCTCTTAGTAGTAATGCACAGTTATCTCCTGATTCTGTTACGTCTAGTGATTTATGGAACATTTCGATTCCTGTTACTACTACTTCTCTTGTTTTATCTGTTAGGCCTACGATTTCTACTGTTGAACCTAGTTTTAGTGTTCCTCTTTCTACTCTTCCTGTTGCTACTGTTCCTCTTCCTGAGATTGTCATTACGTCTTCTACTGGCATTAGGAATGGTTGGTCGTTATCTCTTTCTGGGATGTCGAAGTATTCGTCTACTGCATCCATTAGAGCTAATATTTTATCTGACCATTCGCCTTCTCCGCCTTCTTGTAATGATTTTAATGCAGATCCTACTATTACTGGTGCATCGTCTCCGTCGAAGTCGTATTCTGATAGTAGATCTCTTACTTCCATTTCTACTAATTCGATTAGTTCTGGATCGTCTACTTGGTCTTCTTTGTTTAGGAATACTGCGATTTTTGGAACTCCTACTTGTCTTGCTAATAGGATGTGTTCTCTTGTTTGTGGCATTGGACCGTCTGCAGCTGATACTACTAGGATTGCTCCGTCCATTTGTGCTGCTCCTGTAATCATGTTTTTAACGTAGTCAGCGTGGCCTGGGGCATCGATGTGTGCGTAGTGTCTTTTTTCTGTTTCGTATTCTACTACTGATGTATTGATTGTGATTCCTCTTTCTCTTTCTTCTGGAGCCTTATCAATTTTATCGTAGTCTATGAATTCACCTGTTCCATATTTTTTGTTTAATGCTTGGGTGATTGCTGCTGTTGTTGTTGTTTTACCGTGGTCTACGTGTCCGATTGTACCAATATTAATATGTGGTTTACTTCTTTCAAATGTTTCTTTACTCATTGTTTCCTCCTAATTATTTACTTAAAACTTCTTCTTTTACACTTTCAGGTACTTGAGCATAGTGATCAAATTGCATTGAATATGTTGCTCTACCTTGAGTTTTACTTCTTAGATCTGTTGCATATCCAAACATTTCTGAAAGTGGAATGTAAGCATCTAATATGTGAATTCCATCTTTTGGATTCATTCCATCAATTTTTCCTCTTCTTGATGAAACATCTCCCATTACATCTCCTAGATATTCATCTGGTGTTGTAATTTCAACTTTTTCCATTGGCTCAAGTAAAATTGGTTTAGCTTTTGCTACTGCATTTTTAAGAGCCATAGATCCTGCTACGTGGAAGGCAACTTCTGATGAGTCTACTTCGTGGTAAGAACCATCGAATACTTCAACGTGCATATCAACCATTGGATAACCACCAAGTATACCTTGAGTAGCTGCTTCTCTAACACCTTCTTCAACTGGTTTAATGTATTCTTTTGGAATTGCACCACCAACGATTTTGGATTCGAATGTAATTCCTTCGCCTTCTTTTCCAGGCATAATTCTAAGAACAACATCACCGTATTGACCAGAACCACCGGATTGTCTTACAAACTTACCTTGTGCTTCTGCAGGTTGTGTGATAGATTCTCTGTAAGCTACTTGTGGATTACCTATATTAGCTTCTACTTTAAATTCACGAAGCAATCTATCAACGATAATTTCAAGGTGTAATTCACCCATTCCTGAAATTATTGTTTGTCCTGTTTCTTCATCTGTTTTTGTAACAAATGTTGGATCTTCTTCTGCAAGTTTTTGAAGTCCTAAAGCCATTTTATCTTGACTAGCTCTTGTTTTTGGTTCAATTGCTACTGAAATAACTGGATCTGGGAATTCCATGTTTTCAAGGATGATTGGATCATCTTGAACGCATAGTGAATCTCCTGTTGTTGTGTTTTTAAGTCCTAGAAGAGCTACAATATCTCCACAATAACCTGTTTCGATTTCCTCTTGTTTGTTTGAGTGCATTTGTAGAATTCTTCCAACTCTTTCTCTTTTTCCTTTTGTAGCATTGTAGATGTATGAACCTGATTCAATTGTTCCTGAGTAGATTCTTACATAGATTAACTTACCAACATATGGGTCAGTTACTACTTTAAAGGCTAAAGCTGATAGAGGTTCATTATCTCCAGGGTGTCTTTGAAGAACTTTTTCGTCATCTTTAGGATCTGTTCCTTGAACATCTGGTATATCAAGTGGACTTGGCATGTAGTCAACTATTGCATCAAGTAATGCTTGTACACCCTTGTTCTTGTAAGCTGATCCACAAAGACATGGGAAAATTTTCTTTTCAATTGTTCCCTTTCTTATTGCATTTTTCATCTCTTCTACAGTAACTTCTTCACCTTCAAGATATTTCATCATGATAGTGTCGTCAATTTCTGATAATTCTTCTAGAAGATTTGCTCTAAATTCTTCAGCTTTTTCTTTTAAATTTTCTGGAATTTCGCCTTTGATTGGGTGAGCTCCTAGGTCTTCTGTTTTGTATGTTACAGATTCCATTGTTACTAGGTCAACTACACCTTCAAATTCTTGCTCAGCTCCTATAGGAATTTCTATAGGTACTGCATTTGCTTTTAATTTTTCTTTTATTGTATCTACAGACATATAAAAATCTGCACCTGTAGCATCCATTTTATTTATAAAACAAAATCTTGGAATGTCATATTTGTCAGCTTGTCTCCAAACTGTTTCAGATTGTGGTTCTACACCACTTTTAGCATCAAAAAGTGCTACGGCACCATCAAGAACTCTTAGAGATCTTTCAACTTCTACTGTGAAGTCTACGTGGCCCGGTGTATCTATGATGTTAATTCTGTGACCATCCCAGTAACATGTTGTAGCAGCAGAACCGATTGTTATTCCACGTTCTTTTTCTTGGTCCATGGAATCCATTACTGCTGTACCATCATGAGTATCACCAATTTTATATATCTTACCGGTATAATACAACATTCTTTCTGTTACTGTTGTTTTACCAGCATCGATATGTGCCATGATACCTATATTTCTGGTTTCTTTTAATGAGACATCTCTTGACATTGATCCCCCTAATATCTATAGTGTGCGAAAGCTTTATTAGCTTCTGCAGCTCTGTGCATTTCTTCTTTACGTTTAACGCTGGCACCAGCATTGTTTGATGCATCTAAAATTTCTTTAGATAATCTTTCTACCATAGTTTTTTCACCACGTGCTCTTGAGAAGTTAACTAACCATCTTAAACCTAAAGTTTGTCTTCTTTCTGGTCTAACTTCCATAGGTACTTGGTAGTTAGCTCCACCGATTCTTCTAGCTTTAACTTCTAGTGTTGGCATAATATTCTCTAAAGCTTGGTAGAATACTTCTAATGGATCATTTCCAGAAGTTTCTCCAACTATATCGAAAGCATCATAAACTATTTTTGTAGCAACACCTTTTTTACCATCTAGCATAACATTGTTTATAAGTTTTGTTACAACTCTATCGTTATACTTAGCATCAGGCATTACCTCTCTATTTGGTATATGTCCTTTTCTTGACACTTTGCTTCCCTCCTTTACCAATTTAGTAATATCTTTAGTACTCGACCATAAGGCCTTAAACGACCTTAAAGCCGTTCGTGTGCACATATACTTTATATATATTAGTACATTATGCACTACATCTAAATACTACTAATTTTCTTTTTTAGCTCCGTATTTAGATCTACCTTGTTTTCTTCCTTCTACTCCTGCTGTATCAAGAGTACCTCTTATAATATGGTATCTAACACCTGGAAGGTCTTTTACTCTTCCTCCTCTTATAAGTACAACAGAGTGTTCTTGAAGATTGTGTCCGATTCCTGGTATATAAGAAAGAACTTCTGCACCATTAGTAAGTCTTACTCTGGCAATTTTTCTCAAAGCTGAGTTAGGCTTTTTAGGTGTAACTGTTCTTACTGAAGTACAAACTCCACGTTTTTGTGGTGATTGAGATTTAGTTTGTCTTCTTTTAAGTGTATTGAAGTTATAACCTAAAGCTGGTGTATCTGATTTTTCCTTAGTAGTTTTTCTACCTTTTCTAACAAGTTGATTAATTGTAGGCATAATGCACCTCCTTTTTTCTAAATTTTAATCATCTTAAAAATTGGCTTTACGCCAATCCTTAATAATTTTACACTCTTAGTATATATATGTCAAGTAATTTAAAGGCTTTTATCTGTTTTCTTTTTATTTTTTGACCTATAATTTAAAAATTTTAAAACTAAAAAATCTATTATGACATAATATTGACTTACTGGTCTTATTGATGTGTTTTCTTCATACCTATATACTTCGTGTGATTGAAAGGCTAAATTATAATTTGACATTTGGGACAGTTTATTGTTTGAAAGTTTTGTAATTGATACTAGGATTATTTCTTTTTTTATTTTTTTTATGAAGTCTATCAAGCTTTTGTTTTCTCCTGAAAATGATAGGGCAAAAACTATATCATTTTTTTCTATATTATTATTTAGTAAGTCTAAATCTTTTTTTATATCTAAAGTGTAGGCAATTAAACCTATATTTAGTAAGTTTCTTTTTAGCTCTTCTGCAAGATTTTTTTGGATATAGCCAGTATAAATTACATAAACCCTATGTGATTTTTCTAGATTTTTAAATAAATCATCTAAATTTAAGGCCTTAATCATATTCATTGATAAAGTTATATCGTTGTAGATATAGTCTATCTCTTTTTCATCAAAATCTACTATTTTTTCTCTTTCCCACTTCATTAGGTATTTTAATTCTGAATATCCTTCAAGTCCAATTTTTTTGGCAAAACTTACTATGGCTGATTCACTAAATTTTGATTTTTTCGAAAATTCTTTGAGGGTTTTTTCTATAAAATCTGTTTTTTCTTGGATTATGTAGGAATATAATTTTATGTCGTTATTGTCTAGAAATTTATAATTTTCTTTTATTAAATCATTTATTTTCATTTTTTATCCTGTAGCTTTCATATTTTATAAAAAATTTCTCTATTTCTTTTAAATTTTCTGATAGCAAATTTAGCTTGTTTTTTTCTAGCTTTTTTATATGAATTGTGTACTCTCCCAAAAAGTCCTTGGAAAAGCTATCAGTAATGAGGATTTTTTTTATACTTTCATTTGATATCTGGCTTAATAATTCCAGACAATCTGGATCGTTTGATAGGTCTATTACAAATATGGTTGAATCTTTTAGAGAATTTTTATTGAAGGTTGTTATTTCATCTCTTCCTTGATAACTTTCTGAAAGTTGTCCAAGATCTTTTAAATATGATTTTATAATATTTTTAATTATATCTTCATAATCCCCATTTCCGTAGATAAATATATTGTTTGAATTTTTAATTTTTTCAAATAAGTTGTCAAGTTTTTCATCTTCTTGGTAGGTTTTTTCCAGCTTTTCTGCTTCTTCTTTTTTGTTTATAAAATATTTAAATTCGCTATAGCCATCAAATCCCAATTTCTTGCTAAATCTTAATATACTTGTCCTTGATGTAAGGCATTTTTTTGCAAGCTCATTTATGGATAAATCTAATTTTTTATCCTTGTTATTTACAATAAAGTCTATTATAGCAATATCTGTTTGGGTAAATTTTTCCTTGTTTTCTTTTATTAAATCTTCAAACTTCATATCTCCTCCATTAAATAAAAAAATCCTAGTAACATTATACTGCTACTAGGATTTATTTTTATTTTTAATGAAGTTCTGGCCAGAAGTCTTTGTTTGCTTCGATTAAATCGTCTAGAATTAATTTTGCAACTTTTGCACTTGGTACTGTTTTTGAAAGTGTAAGTGCTTGCCATAATTTTTGGTAAGATCCTTCTATCCAAGCTTCTACTGCAAGTTTTTCTACTGAAACTTGCTCTTCCATCATTCCTTTTTGGAATTGTGGAATTTTTCCTTGGCAAATTTTCTTGTATCCTGATTTGTCAACTATACATGGAACTTCTACCATTGCTGTTGGGTCGAAGTTTGATACTGCTCCATCATTTTCTACTATTAATAGAAATACTTCTTTTGTATTTTCTGCAAGAGCTATTGCAAGATCAACTATATATGATGCGTGAGCGTCAATTTCAAAGTCGATTCCTTCTGCTGTTCCCCTATCTGTGATTGTATTACATAAACCAAATACTTCTTTTTCTCTTCCTTCTTTTACTTCATCAACTCTTGTGTGGTTAATGTCTGTATGTTCCATAACGAAATCTGGGTAGAGATAGTATTTTAGATATGTGTTTGGTATTGTTTCTGGATCAAGTGCATAAACATCTTTTGCCTTTGTAAATGTTTCAATCCAAGATTCATCAAGATGTTGTGCTGTTCCTATTCCATCAGCAAATCCATTTACTGATACGTGATCTTTGATTTGTGGCATCAAATCATTTCCATCTTTATCTTTGATTTCTGTAAACCAACCAAAGTGGTTAAGTCCGTAGTATGAGAAATCTAACTCTTTCCAGTGTTTTAGACCAACCATATCTGCCATCTTGTACATTAAGTCAATTGGCATATCACAAATATTTATAATTTTTGAGTCTGGTCTTAATCTTCTTGTTGCTTCTGCAACTATAGCTGCTGGGTTTGAATAGTTTAACATCCAAGCATCTGGTGAGTATTTTTCCATATAATCTAAAATTTCAATTACTCCACCGATTGATCTTAGTCCATAAGCAATTCCACCTGGTCCACAAGTTTCTTGTCCGATTACTCCATATTTTGGTGGAATTTTCTCATCTTTTGATCTCATTTCATATTTACCAACTCTGATTTGTGCCATTACAAAGTCTGTGTCTGAAAATGCAGTTTCAGGATCAAGTGTGTGAATAAATTCAATATCAGGATGTCTTTCTTTCATGAAAATGTCAAATGCATTCCCTATTATATTTTGTCTGTCCTCATCATTATCATATAATTTAATTGATCTAATTGGAAATCTATCAAGGTTATCCATAAGCATTAAGATCATTCCTGGTGTAAATGTTGATCCACCACCTGCAATTGTTATAGCGTATTTTTTCATTGTTTTTCTCCTTGTTTTAAATTTTTTATTTTTTTATTTTTTCTTATTTTTTTATTCGTTTTCTAAAATTTGTCCAAATTCATCAGCAACATATTGGATATTTGTTCCAACAATTACATGGACAGAGTTACCGTTTCTACTTGTTCCATAAGTTCCGATTTGCTTAAAGTATTCATTTTCCATAACTTTTTCAGGATCTTTTACATTTACCCTAAGTCTTGTTACGCAGTTTGTGAAATCTTTTATATTTTCAGGGCCACCTAGTCCTATTAAAATTTCATCTGCCATAACTTGGAACTCATCTTTTGCGTCAATTTTTGTTGCATCTTTAGGGCTTGTCTCACCTTTTTTGCCCCTGTATTCTTTTTTAGAATAAAGTTTAACATCACTTTTAACTTCTCTACCTGGAGTTTTAAAGTCAAATTTTTCAATCAAGAATGTGAATACAAAATACCAAACGGCAATGGAAACAATTCCAACAATTAACATTTTTAAATAAGTTGGCCAGTGATTTGCCATTAGTGGAATCCAGTTTAAAGATGCCATCTCAATAGCTCCTCCAGAAAATATTCCTACAACTCCCAAGTAATACATGATTGTTGAAAGACATGCTGCAAGAATTGCATGAACTATAAATAGTGGTGGTGCAATAAATAAGAATGTATATTCAATTGGTTCAGTTACTCCACACATTATAGCTGAAATTACAACTGGAATCATAAGTCCTGCAACTTTCTTTTTGTTTTCAGGCTTTGCAGTTTTATAAAAAGCAAGTCCTATACCAGCACAACCAAATAATTTTGACCAACCTGTAGCAGTAAAGGCTGCATAAGGTGCAAGGTCTAGTAATGGTTTTGTGCTTGCTGCAATTTCTGGTAATTGTCTTGCCCAAGCTGCATAAATTCCACCAGAAACTAAAACTGAATCATAATAGATTGGTGCATACAATAAGTGATGTAAACCAAAAGGTATTAATAATCTTTCAAGTAAAATAAATACCCAAACTCCAAATCCACCAGCAGAAGTTACAAATCCTTGGAAGCTTGAAATTCCCATTTGAACTTTTGGCCAGATCAAACAAGCAAGAACTGCTGTTGGAATCATTACAATAAATCCAAGTCCTACAACAAAGGCTGAGCCTCTAAAAACTCCAAGCCATTCAGGAAGTCTTGTATCAAAATATTTATTATGTAAAAATATTGCAAGCCCTGAAATTAACAAAGCGCCCATCATACCCATATCAAGAGTTTTAATATTGGCAATATTTGCAAGTCCTGTTTCTGCTCCAGCTTCAAGTGCATAATCAACACCAAAAACTGATCCCCAAGTTCCTAGTATGGAAGCTACATAATAATTGAATATTAAATAAATAACCAATGATTCCATACAAGCTCTAGCATTTTGTTTATTTGCAAGTCCGATTGGTAAGGAAACTGCAAATAAAAGTGGCAATTGATTAAATACAGTCCATCCACCAGATAGAACCATATCCCAGAATCCTCTCCAGAAAGTTCCTTCTGCAGCAATAGATCCTAGTATTTGTTCGTTGGTAAACAATATCCCAAATCCAATAAGTACTGCTGAAACAGCAAATAACATTACTGGAGTAAACATCGCTCCTCCGAACTTCTGAATTTTCTCCATCATTTTTAAAACCTCCTTTAGGTAAACGCTATCTTCTCCTATATAATATTAGAAATTTAAACAAATGTCAATAAAGATTGGAATTTAGGGCTTCTTAACAAATTGCATTGTAAATTTTTCTTTTGTGAATTTTCACATATAATTTTAAAAAAATACTAGTACCATGTTTAAAAGCTTTAAAAATAAAAAATGAGGTTAGTATGAAAGATAATTATAAAATTTTATTAGTGGATCTTTGCAAAAAGAAAACAAAAATCCAATATATTGATAAAAAAATTAGTGATTTTTATTTGGGAGGATTTGGACTATCTCTTTGGTGGCTTAATGAAAATAAAGATATAGAAAATCCCTTTATAGTTTTTTCTTCATCTTTGATTGATTTTAAAAATCCTATTAATAAATTTATGCTAATGGTTAAAAATAAGGAAAATAAAATAAAAAGTGCTAGTATGGGTGGAAATTTTTCTTATTTTTTAAAAAGTTCTTCTTATTATGGGCTTGTTTTATATGAAAAAAGCGAAAAACCTTGTGAAATTTTTATTGATGGAGATAAAGTTTTATTTAACGAGATAGAAGAAATGGAAAATTCCAATAGTTTAAAAAATAAATATTTAAAAGAAAAATACGGAGAGGATACTTCTTCAATTTATATCACCGAATCTGCACTTAGGGGAGATTATTTATCAAGATTGATTGAAGATGAGTATCGTGGCTGTTCAAAAAATATGGGAAATTTTTTATTAGAAAAAAATGTTTTTTCCATAACAATCAAAAAAAATAATTTAAGAGAAATTAAAACTCCTACTATATTTGAAAAAAATGAAAATAGGATTTGTAAATCTTGCCTTTTGGGTTGTTATTCTAAAAAAATATCCAAGAAAGAAAGTATTTTTTCCGTAAAAGAAAGCTTTTCTGATGATGAAATTAATAAGTTAGAAAGGATAAAAAATAGGCTCGATGAATATGGGATTGACCAATTTGGCCTATCAAATGCAATTGAATTTTCCTACAAAAATTTAAACAGTATTTATAATTTTAAAAATCTAGGACTTGATGAGTTAGAAAAAATTTCCAAAGATCTTGTGGATAAAAATAGAAAAAAAATTTATACTGACCTTGCAAATGGTGAAAAATATTTAGAAAAAAAATATGGTATAGAGATTGAAAAAAAGAAAAAGAAAAAAAAATAAATTTAAATCAAATGCCAAAATAATAGATTCAGCAGGACTTTGTTTATTTTCGGTAGATCCTAAAGATTTATCAAATATTAAAGATACTGTAAATAAGATTTCAAATTCTTCTTATAGTAAAAAAGATTTGGAAGATTTAAGTGAAAAAATAGAAAAATTAGAAAAGAGCCTAAAGTAATTTAAGCTCAGGCTGTTAACAAACTAAAAAAATATCCATTTAGTACTATAAAAGTGTAAGTAGAAAAAACTTTCTACCTACACTTTTTTTAATATAATGAAGGTAACAGACGCAGCCCATTTGGGATAATACACCCGTACTCGAAACAGTCTGCTACCTTCCATTATCAAGAATTCGATTAAGCAGGTTGGGTTAATACACCCGTGTAACGAGCTAAACTGAGTGGATAATTGTGTAGGTAGATAAAAATTTATTGGAGGTATTTATGATTTCAATAGGAATTGATGTATCAAAATCTAAAAGTACAGTTGCAGCCTTAGGATTTGGGAAAGAAGTCATCTTTAAACCATTTAATATTTATCATGTAAAAAATGATGTAAATAAATTAATTGCTAAAATTAAATCTTTAGATGAAGATGTAAAAATAGTTATGGAAGCAACAGAAATTTATCATATTCCTATCTTAATTAGTTTAGTAAATGAAGGATTTTTTGTAAGCGTAATAAATCCATTAAAAATGAAAAGATTTTGCCAAGCCTTAAGTTTTAGAAATGTAAAAACAGATAAAAAAGATGCTATACACATAGCTGAATATGGTTTAATGAACTGGAATGATCTAATACAATTCAAAGAAGATAAAGAAGAATATGTAAGATTAAAACAATTAAACAGATCCTATCAACATTACCAAAAACTAAGAATAAATCACTTAAACTATTTAGACAAAGAAATAGAAAAAAGACATCCAGGACTAAAAAAACTAATCCCCCATGCAAATGGTAATTATCAAAAAGATAAACTAATAGACTTTGTAGAAAGATGGACTAATAGTGAAAAGATATTAAAAAGAAGTCAAGAGCAATTTGTAAATGATTATGAAAAATGGGCAAAGAAAAAGGGATATCATCCAAACGCACAAAAAGCAATAACCATTTACCAAAATGCCTTAGAATCAATCCCAACAATCTCATCTAGTAACTCAAAAATAGATGCGAATGTCCTAGACTCGATTGAATTTCTAAGAGTAATAAACAAAACTCTTAATAATATTCTATCACAAATGAAAGAAATCGCCACAGAATTAGAAGAATACAAAATAGCAAAAGAATTTTCAGGAATTGAAGTGTACCAATAAAACTGGACACAATATTTAATTAATTAGTTGTTGTTGATGCCAACCTATATCTTGTAGGTGGCATCCATTTTGTTTTCTTCTGAATTCTTTCGTTATTGTAATAATAGATATATTTTTCTATTGCTTTAGAAAATTCTTCAAAAGAGCTATAGCTCTTTTCGTAACCATAATAAACTTCGTTCTTTAATCTTCCAAAAAATGTTTCCATAATTGAGTTATCATAACAATTACCTTTTCTTGACATTGATTGGATAATACCATGTTTCTTGAGCTCATTTATATAATATTTATGTTGGTATTGCCAACCTTGATCTGAATGCAATATTAAGCTATTTAGTTTCGGAAATTTGTTAAATGCTTTCATTAACATATTAGATATTTGCTCTAAATTAGGACTTAACGATAAGTCATACGAGATTATCTCATTTGTATGCATATCAAGTATTGGTGAAATGTAGCATTTACCCCATGGAAAGTTAAATTGAGATACATCAGTACTCCATTTTTGTAATGGCTTATCAGCTTTAAAATTTCTGCTTATTATATTGTCAGCAATCTTTCCTACTTTTCCTTTGTATGAATGGTATTTTTCTCTAGGTCTTTTACCAAATAGTTTTAATTCATGCATTATTCTCTGAACTTTTTTATGATTTATTGTATATCCTTGATTCAATAATTCTCTATATACTCTTCTTACACCATATCTTCCTTTATGATTGTTGTATATTTCGGATATTTTATTTTCTATATTTTTATTTCTAATCTTAACAGCATCAACTTTATTAATTTCATAGTAGTATGTTGATTTTGGCAAATCGATAGCTATTAAAAGATATTTTAGTCTGTAGCCTTTTTCTTTGAGTTTTTTGACAATCGCTGCTTTTTCGCCTTGAGTTGCGCAGCGTAATTGTTTTCTCTCAAGGCGATTTCTTTTTTTATTATTTCGTTTTCTGCCTTTATATATTCATTTTCTGCTCTAAGTCTTATTTTCAGATTCATTAAGTTTTTTTGCTTTATGTATATTTGTTTTTTTCATGGTTGTATTCTTAGGTTTACGACCTTTTTATTTACAAGACCATTATATCCATAAATTTTGTAATTGTTAACCCAGTTTTGAATATTACCTTCACTGATTCCTAATTCAATAGAAACTTGATAAGTAGATTTTCCTTTAACAACTTCTAATACACTATTATATTTATCCTCTACTGAAAAACTATTGTTATGAGATTTATGCTTTAATACCTCAATTCCATGTGTTTCTACTAAATTATTCCATCTTCTTATGTAGTTACGGAAGTAATATTTGTTGATACCTCTAGGTGTATCAGCCCATTTACCCTGTTTGTATAATTCTATGCAGTTCTTTTTAAACTCATAGCTATATTTCATAAAAATACCCTCCTTACTGGTTTGTCCAGTAAAGAGGGTACATATCATAAGAATATTGTACAAAAATTTATTTTGCTTTTAAATTTAAAAATCGAAAATTTTGATGGCAATTCTCTTAATTTTGGATTTTTTTTCTTTGAAATTTTATTGTATATTTTTCTTACTTATTCATAGTATTTGTAAAGATAAAAAAATCCCCTATAATAATATTTAGAAAGGAGATTGATATGAACTCTAAAGAAAATTACAAACAATATTTACAGGCTCTTCCATGTTCAGTAAGCCTAGTTTTACTCGTTCAATATTTAGCATATTTTTACATTTATAAAAATAATCAAGTAGAATCATTAAAAAGATCTTTAATTTTTTCCATAGGATTTTTAATTTTTTCCCTATTTCTTGCAAAAGTTCAAAAAGTTAATTTTAATTTTAAAAATATAAAGTATAAAAAATTAACCATTACATTTTTACTGATTTTTATAATTTTAAATATTATAAACACAATATAAAAGAGCCAGCTTATGCTGGCTTTTAGACTGTTGACAAACTAAAAAATTTCCCATTTCGACCAGATAAATAACCGTTGATTTCGGTTATTTATCCCGATTCATAGTGTGCAACGAGCGGAGAAATCTCATTAGATCTCTCCATGCGTTCGTTTCACTCACACTAAAACACGTTTGCTTTGCAAACTTATCAGTGCTTTCACACTTAGTTTTAGGGATGATTGTGCCAAATCAAGGCACAATCATCTAGTCGAGATGAGTTTTAGCGTAATTTTATTTTTAAATCATTAATGAATTATTAAACTGACTTTGTCTACGCTTTAAGAGCCGGCTTATGCCGGCTCTTGTTTTTTATTCATTTAACGCTTCTTTTTCTTTATTTTCTATTTCTTCAATATTTAATTGAATTTGTGCATCTTCAAGATCTTTATTTTCATAGTCTATATCAAAGTCGTTGTAAACTTTCATACCTGTACCTGCTGGTATTAGTTTTCCTATGATTATATTTTCTTTTAATCCTTTTAGATCATCAACCTTACCTTTGATTGAGGCATCTGTAAGAACTCTTGTTGTCTCTTGGAAAGATGCTGCTGATAGCCAAGATTCTGTAGCAAGTGATGCTTTTGTAATTCCAAGAAGTTGTTGAGAATATTCACATGGTTTTTTGCCATCTTTTTCCATTTGTTCATTTACAATTCTTACTTCTCTAATTTCTTGTAATGAACCTGGTAAAAATTCTGTATCTCCAGCTTCTTCTATTTTAACTTTTTTAAGCATTTGCTTTGTAATTACTTCTATATGTCTATCGTCAATTTCTACACCTTGAAGTCTATAAACTTTTTGAACTTCCTTGGTTATATAATCTTGAACTCCAATTTTTCCCAAAACTTTTAAAACATCATGTGGATCAAGAGATCCTTCGGTTAGTTGTTGTCCTTTAACAACTACATCTCCTTCTGAAACTAAAAGTCTTGCTCCAAATGGAATATTATATTTTTTAGAATATCCGTCTTCAGATAAAATTTCAACATCAGTTTTCTTTTCATTTTGAATTAGTGAAACTGTACCAGAGTTTTCTGCAATAAAGGCAAGTCCTTTTGGTTTTCTTGCTTCAAATAACTCTTCAACCCTTGGAAGACCTTGAGTAATTCCAACTCCTGCGATTCCTCCTGAGTGGAAGGTTCTCATTGTAAGCTGAGTACCCGGTTCACCGATTGATTGAGCAGCTATAATTCCTACTGCTTCTCCAATATTTACCTTTTTACCTGTAGCAAGGTTTCTACCATAACATTTTTCACAAACACCATGTTTAGATTTACATTCAAGAACTGAACGAAGTTTAACTTCTTTAATTCCGTTTGCTACAATGTTATCTGCCTTATCTTCATCGATAATTTGGTTTTTACCAACTATAAGTTCCCCATCATTGTCATAAATATCTTCAAATGATGTACGACCTACAATTCTTGTAAATAAATTTTCAATCAACTCATTTCCATCTTTAAATTCATGAGCAATTACATATCCATCAGTTCCACAATCATCTTCAGTTACAATAACATCTTGAGAAATATCTACCATTCTTCTGGTTAGGTATCCTGAATCGGCAGTTCTTAAAGCTGTATCTGTAAGTCCCTTACGAGAACCGTGAGTTGAAATAAAGTATTCTTGTACAGAAAGTCCTTCACGGAAGTTAGCCTTTATAGGAATTTCTATGATTTTTCCATCGGCTCTTGACATAAGTCCACGCATTCCACCTAATTGTCTGATTTGGTTTGTAGAACCACGGGCTCCAGAATCTGCAAATATTTTAATATTATTGTCAGATTTTAATTCATCAAGAAGAGCTGCTGTAACTTCATCAGTTGCTTCTCTCCAAATATCTATAACTTTTTCGTATCTTTCATTATCTGTTATAAATCCACGTCTATAAAGTTTTTCATACTTATCAACTTCCTCATCAGCCTTTGAAACTATATCCCATTTTTGATGTGGAATAGTAACGTCTGACATTGAAACTGTTAGTCCTGAAAGAGTTGAGAATTTATAGCCTGTTGATTTTATATAATCTAAAACTGAAGCTGTTTTTATATTTCCATGTTTTCTAAAGCAGCGATCAACAATTTCTTTTAAAACACCAGAAGATGTAACTTGATCAACTTCAAGAGAATATGGATCTTCTTTTCTATTTACATATCCTAAATCTTGTGGAATTCCTTCATTGTAGATAAATCTTCCAACAGAAGAATTTACAATTTTTCCAGGATCTTTTTCATCTTTTTTAATTCTTACTCCAACTTTTGTTTGAAGGGTAACATCATGATTTAAAAGAGCTTTTTTCATTTCTGAAATATTTTCAAAAATCATTCCTTCGCCCTTTGCGCCTTCTTTAATAGTTGTTAGGTAATATGCACCAAGAACCATATCTTGTGATGGTGTTGTGATTGCCTTACCATCTTTTAGACCAAGAATATTGTTTGTTGACATCATTAATAGTCTTGCTTCAATTTGAGCTTCGTTTGATAAAGGCAAGTGTATAGCCATTTGGTCCCCATCAAAGTCCGCATTAAAAGCAGGGCAAGCAAGTGGGTGAAGCTTCATTGCTTTTCCTTCAACCAAAACTGGTTCAAAAGCTTGGATTCCAAGTCTATGAAGTGTAGGGGCACGGTTTAATAAAACTGGATGATCTTTTATTACTTCTTCAAGTATTTCATATACTCTTGGATCTTTTTTCTCAACCATTTTTTTAGCAGATTTTAGATTATGAGCAAGGTCTTTTTCCACAACCTTATTCATAATAAAAGGTTTAAATAATTCTAGAGCCATCTCTTGTGGCAAACCACATTGGTTAAATTTAAGATTAGGTCCTACAACTATTACAGAACGACCTGAATAATCTACCCTTTTACCCAATAAGTTTTGTCTAAATCTACCGCTTTTACCTTTTAATAAGTCTGATAGAGATTTCATGTTTCTATTTGATGCACCTGTAACGGCACGACCACGTCTACCATTATCTATAAGAGCATCGACAGCTTCTTGAAGCATTCTTTTTTCATTTCTTACAATGATTTCTGGAGCTCCAATATCAAGAAGTCTTTTTAGTCTGTTATTTCTATTTATAACTCTTCTGTATAAATCGTTTAAATCACTTGTTGCAAATCTTCCACCTTCAAGTTGAACCATTGGTCTAAGTTCTGGAGGCATAACTGGAAGAACATCAAGTATCATCCATTCTGGTTTATTACCACTTGTCAAAAATGCATCAACAACTTCAAGTCTTCTAGAAATTCTAACTTTCTTTTGTCCCTTTGCATCTTCAAGTTCTTTCATCAAAGATTCGTATTCTTTTTTAAGATCCATCTTGGCAAGAAGTTTTTTAACAGCTTCCGCTCCCATTTCAGCTTGAAATTCTGTATCGTCTGGATAATTATCTAGAGCTTCTGAATATTCGCTTTCAGATAATTCTTGTTTTTCGTAATATTCAGTTTCACCTGGATTTATTACTACATATGATGCAAAATATAAGATTTTTTCCAAAACTCTTGGACTCATATCTAATAGAAGACCCATTTTTGAAGGAATTCCTTTAAAATACCATATGTGACTTACAGGAGCTGCAAGTTCAATATGTCCCATTCTTTCGCGTCTTACTTTTGATTTTGTAACTTCAACACCACATTTTTCGCAAACAATACCCTTATATCTAATTCTCTTGTATTTACCACAAGAGCATTCATAGTCCTTGGTTGGTCCAAAAATTTTCTCACAGAATAAACCATCTTTTTCAGGTTTAAGTGTTCTGTAATTAATAGTTTCTGGTTTTTTAACTTCACCATGAGACCATGATCTGATTTTTTCAGGAGATGCTATTTTCATCCTCATAGCACCAAATTCTTGTAATTCTGACAAAAAATCCCCCTTAATCTTCTAGCTCTTTATTATCATTACTTGTAGAATCTGTAGCTTCTACTTTTTCATCTTCTTTTGCTGATAGATTTGCTCCACTAAGTTTTTTGGATTGGCTTCTAATTTTTGATGCATCAATCTTTTCAACTTCTGAGAACTTATCTTGTTCATCTATATTTTCTTTAATTTCAATTACATTTCCATCTTCATCTAAAAGCTCAACATCTAGGGCTAGAGATTGTAATTCTTTTACCAATACTTTGAAAGATTCTGGTGTACCTGGTTCAGGAACATTTTCTCCCTTAACAATAGCTTCGTAAGTTTTAACTCTTCCTGTAACATCATCAGATTTTACAGTTAACATTTCTTGAAGAGTATGACTTGCACCGTATGCTTCTAGGGCCCAAACTTCCATTTCTCCAAATCTTTGTCCACCAAATTGTGCCTTTCCACCCAAAGGTTGTTGGGTTACAAGTGAGTAAGGTCCAATACTTCTAGCGTGGATTTTTTCTTCAACCATGTGGTGAAGTTTTAGCATATACATTACTCCAACTGTAACTGGATTATCAAATTCTTCTCCGGTTCTACCATCACGAAGTCTGATTTTTCCTGTTTTATTTACATATGGAGCTGTTTTTTGAGCTTCTTCTAACGCTTCTTCTATTTCTGTATCCAAAGCGCCATCAAATACTGGTGTAGCAATCTTCCATCCCATAGTTCTTGCAGCAAGACCCATGTGAACTTCCAAAACTTGTCCGATATTCATACGTGAAGGAATACCTAGTGGGTTTAAGCAAATTTGAATTGGAGTTCCATCTGGTAAGAAAGGCATATCTTCTCTTGGCATAATTCTTGAAACGACACCCTTGTTACCGTGCCTACCACACATTTTATCTCCTACCATGATTTTTCTTTTAGTTGCAACAAAAACTCTAATAACTTTATTTACTCCTGGAGATAATTCATCTCCGTCTTTTTTGTTGTATTCTTTAACATCAACAACAATACCACTTTCTCCGTGTGGAACTGTAAGAGATGTATCACGAACTTCACGAGCTTTTTCTCCAAAGATGGCTCTTAATAATCTTTCTTCTGGAGATAGTTCTGTTTCTCCTTTTGGTGAAACTTTTCCTACCAAGATATCGCCACTTTTAACTTCAGCACCGATTCTTATAACTCCATTTTCATCAAGATTTTTCTTCATGTCATCGCCAACATTTGGAATATCTTTTGTTATTTCTTCAGCACCAAGTTTTGTCTCACGAGCTTCGCATTCATGCTCTTCTATATGAACTGATGTTAAAACATCATCCATAACCAATTGTTCATTTAAGAGCATAGCATCTTCGTAGTTATATCCTTCCCATGTTGTAAAGGCTATAAGGATATTTTTACCAAGGGCAAGCTCTCCTTGTTCTGTTGAAGGACCGTCTGCAATTATTTCGTTTGCCTCAACATGTTCTCCAAGTTTTACAATTGGTCTTTGGTTAATTGTTGTTCCTTGGTTTGCACGTCTAAATTTAAGAAGTCTATAATAGTCAATTTCTCCATCAGAATCTCTTTTAATTCTGATTTTTTCATCACCAACATAAACAACTTCTCCAGCGTTTTTGCTTATTACACAAACTCCTGAATCTTTTGCAGCCCTGTGCTCAATTCCTGTAGCAATTATTGGTGCTTGGGATTTTAAAAGTGGAACTGCTTGCCTTTGCATGTTGGCACCCATTAGAGCACGAGTTGAATCGTCGTTTTCTAGGAAAGGAATCAAACTTGCTCCAACTGATACGATTTGTTGAGGAGAAACGTCCATATATTCTACAGTTTCTCTTGGATAAATATCATTCTCACCATTAATACCACGACCTGATACACGATCATTTATAAATCTATTATTTTCATCAAGTGGTTCGTTGGCTTGAGCTATTATATAATCATCTTCAATATCTGCTGTTAGATAATCTATTTCGTCTGTTACGTGACCATCTTTTCCAACTTTTCTGTAAGGTGTTTCTATAAATCCGTATTTATTTATTCTTGCATAAGTTGTTAGAGAAGTAATTAGACCGATGTTTGGTCCTTCTGGAGTTTCTATCGGACAAATTCTTCCGTAGTGGGAATCGTGAACGTCCCTTACTTCTACTCCTGCCCTATCTCTTGAAAGTCCACCTGGTCCTAAAGCTGATAATCTTCTTTTGTGAGTTAGCTCACTCATTGGATTTGTTTGATCCATAAATTGTGAAAGCTGACTGGAACCGAAAAATTCTTTTATTACTGCTGTAACAGGTTTTATATTTATAAGTCCTTGAGGAGTTGCAAGGTCTGGATCTTGAGTTGTCATTCTTTCTCTTACAACTCTTTCCATTCTTGCAAGACCAATTCTAAATTGGTTTTGTAATAATTCTCCAACACCTCTAACTCTTCTGTTTCCTAAGTGGTCTATATCATCAACATCGCCAATTCCTTCAAAAAGGTTAAATTGATAGTTTACTGCAGCAAGAATGTCAGATTTTACTATATTTTTTGGACAAAGTTCTTTCTTTCTTCTTTCAATTTCATTTAAAATTGATTCTTTATCTTCATTTTCATCAAGTATTTCTCTCATTACTGGATAATATACTTTTTCTGATAATTCAAGATTTTCTAGATCAATTCCTTCTAATTCTTCGAAAGAATCAAGATATACAAAGTGGTTTCCACAAATTCTTAATTCTTTGTCCTCACCGTTTTCTTGTTTTACAATTATATCTACAACATTAATTCCGCTTTTTTCTATATTAAGAGCAGTAGTCCTGTCTATCATTTCTCCAGCTTTTACAAAAAGCTCACCTGTTTCATCACTTACTACATCTTTTGCAGAAATTTGATCAATAATTCTGTTGTGTAAAGCTAATTTTTTGTTGTATTTGTATCTTCCTACTTTAGCAAGGTCATATCTTCTATCATCGAATAAAAGATTATTTATTAAATTTTGTGCAGATTCAAGACTGGCAGGATCACCCGGCTTTAATTTTTTATAAATTTCTATTAAAGCTTCTTCGCTTGTTTCTGAATTTTCTTTTTCTAGGGTATTTCTTAAATGTTCTGTATCACCCAAGGCTTCTATTATTTCTTCGTCGTTTTCAAAAAGTAAAGCTCTTACAAGAGTTGTAGCTGGAAGTTTTCTTGTACGATCAAGTCTTACATTTACTGTATGAGATGCATCTGTATCAAATTCTATCCATGCTCCTCTGTTAGGTATAACTGTTGAAGAATACATTTTGTTTCCTGATTTATCAAGCTCTGATGCGTAATAAACTCCAGGGCTTCTTACAAGCTGACTTACAATAACTCTTTCTGCACCGTTTATTACAAAGGTTGCTGAATCTGTCATCATTGGGAAATCTCCCATAAATACTTCTTGTTCTTTTACTTCTTCAGTTTCCTTGTTAATAAGTCTAGCCTTAACTTTAAGGTCTCTAGAATATGTTGTATCTTTGTATTTTGCTTCTTCTATTGTATATTTTGTTTCATCATCAAAATCATAACCGACAAATTCAAGTATTAAATTGCCATTATAATCTTCAATTGGGGAAATATCTTCCAAGATTTCTCCCAAGCCTTCTTCGACAAACCACCTATAAGAATCTTTTTGAACTTTTAATAGGTTTGGCAAATCAAGAACTTGAGGAAATTTAGAAAAGCTAACACGTTCAGTTTTACCAAATAACTCTTTATGATATTGCACTATAAATTACTCCTTTATCTTGCTTTAAGCCTAAAACTTTGCTTATGACCTTTTATGTATTTTTCGGGCTTTTTTATATTAAAACAAGCCTTTTTTACATAAATAAAAAATCTCGCTAAATTAGAATTCTAGCAATTGTTTATTATATCACTACATGCTAGTAAGTGTCAAATAATTTAGGAGATTTTTAAAATTAATTTTCATCTCTATATAATTTTTACTTACTATATATTTTTTTATAATTTTGTCAAATCAACTTAGTCTATATAATTTGTTTTTATTTGGTGATTTTTTCCTTTTAATTCTTCTTTTGCATATCCTAAGATAAGACCGTGAACTGGGTAGAAATTTTCCTCAAGATTTAATTTTTTGATAAATTTTGCATTTTTATCAAATCTTTCAAACATTCCTCTTATATAGCAAGATCCTATTTCAAGATCTGTTGCTTTTAGGGACATATTTTCAATTATACAAGCTGTATCTTCAAGTCTTGTTACGTGTCCGTCTTTGGCTGAAATTATTATTAAATAAGGAGCTGAATAAATTGGATTTGCTTTTGGATCATTTGCGACTTCTCTTGCCTCTTCTAAAATTTCTTTTATAAAATCCTTATTTGTAATCACAGTTATTGCCATATTTTCATATAAGCTTCTTCCAACTGGAGCTTTTGTTCCTGCTTTTACAATTTTTTCCAAATTTTCTCTTTCAATTTTTTTGTCTAAAAATTTTCTTGTCGATACTCTTTTGTCTATCACTTTATCAAATTCCATAATATCTCCCTTCTTTTCTTTATTATACTATAAATAATTTAATCAAAAATCTTTTTTCGAATTAACTATATTTTATATGGTTGTGGTATAATTAATTTAAATAGGAGGATTTGATGAAGAAAATCAGTAAGTTTTTTTTATGTTTGGGAGCAATTTATTATTTATTTTTAAGCTTAGCTCTTTTTTTGGCAAGTTTATTTTCCATGTTCGTTGATGAGAAATATGTTTTTGCTATTTTTGATTTGTTGGGTTTTTCCAATATATCTCTTTCTATAATTAAGCCTATTTTATTTGTGATGCTATTTTTACTTTTTATATTAATTGCATCAATAGACAGAAAGATTTTTAAATCAATTAAAAACGGGAAATATTTTTTGTTTAATATTTTCACAGGATTTTTCTTTATTTTTCTTTCTATTATAGGTCATGTTTTTTTGAGGGATAAAATTTTTATAGTTGCTTATGTTTTTAATGTGATTTTAATTATTGGATCAATGATTGCACTTAATGAAAAAAGCAAAGTATATTATAAGGAAGAAAACTCAGATGAAAAACCATCTGAAAAAATTGTTACTTTTCATGATTTAAAAAATCAAAAAAATATTGAATACGAAAATGAAAAAGTAATTGATGATGAAGTTATCATAGATGAAGATATTGAAGATGATACATCTAATGATGATATTGAAATTATTGAAGTTAATAATATCGATGAGTCTAAAGATAAATTAAATTTAGATCAAGATGGTGAAAAAGAATAAGTAAATTTAATAAAAAAGTTACAATAGAAAAGTAAGCCTAAGCCTTACTTTTTTTTGAAATTATTATGAAAGGGTTTTTATGAACGAAAAATATTTAAATCTTCTTAGAGAAAATTATCCAAGTAGGACTCATTTGGTTGATGAATTAATTGGTTTAAACGCAAAATTATATCTTCCAAAGGGAACTGAGTACTTTTTTTCTGATCTTCACGGGGAAGCCAAGGCTTTTGTTCATCTTTTAAGGTCAGCTGCTGGTAATATTAGGGATAAAACTAGCCAATATTTTGGTGATACTCTTATTAAAAAAGATCAAGACGATCTTGCAAGTTTAATTTATAATCCTGAAATTGAGCTTGTAAGATTAAAGGAAGAAAATATTATTGATGATGATTGGTACACAATCAATATTCACAGGCTTGTTAATTTGTTTAGGTTTGTTTCTACCAAATATCCAAAAGATACGGTAAAAGAAAAATTTCCTACAAATTATAAGGAAATTATCGATGAGCTTTTGTATACCAATGATTCTGAATTTAATAAAAAACTTTATTATGAAAAAATAATTGAAAATATCATTAGATATAAGGCTGCCGATGATTTTATTATTGTTTTATCTTCCCTAATCCAAAGAATTTCTGTCGATAGCCTCCACATAGTTGGGGATATTTACGACAGAGGTCCTGAGCCTCATGTTATTATGGATGAGTTGATTGCCTTTCCTAATGTTGATATTCAATGGGGAAATCACGATCTTGCCTGGATGGGAGCTGTAAGTGGAAACAAGGCTTTGATTGCAGCTTGCCTTTGTAATGCTTTTTCCTACAACAATTTTGACTTTATAGAAGAAGGTTATGGAATAAATTTAAGGCCACTTTATGAATTTTCTATGAAAACTTATAGGGATGATCCTTGTGAGAGATTTATGCCAAAAATTTTTGAAGAGAATATTTACGATAAGGTCAACAAGGATGTTGCTGCAAAAATGTTTAAGGCCATGAGCATCATTAGGTTTAAACTAGATAGTAAACTTCTTGAAAGAAATCCAGAATTTAATATGGATGATAGAGATGCTTTAAAACACATTAATTTTGATGACATGGCCTATAAAGGAGCAAAACTCCTTGATACAAATTTCCCAACTATAGACCCAAAAGATCCTAGTAAATTAAGCTACGAGGAAGAATTTATAATTAATACCCTCCAAAAAGAATTTTCAAAAAATCTTCTTTTAAATAAGCACATCAAATTTATGTATACAAACGGAGCAATGTATAAAAAATCCAATGGGTCTCTCTTATTTCACGGTTGTATACCAATGGATGAGGATGGAAATTTCCAAGAAGTAAAAATCAAAGGAAAATCCTACAAGGGCCGTGCAATGCTTGATATTTTTGATAAGCTTGCAAGAGATGCTTATTTTTCAAAAAATCCAAAGGAAAAAGAATTTGCCCAAGATGTTTGCTGGTATTTGGTTTGTGGCAAAAAATCTCCAATTTTTGGCAAAAGTCAATATTCATATTTCGAAAATTTATTAGTCGATGATAAGAGCTTAAAATATGAAAAAATGAATCCTTATTATGATTTAAACAAAAAAGAAGAAATTTGCGATAAAATTTTGGATGAATTTGATTTAAAATGCGAAAGAAGAAGAATTATAAACGGCCACGTTCCAGTTAAGGTCAAAGAAGGCAAAAAACCTGTAAGGGCAAATGGAAAATTGTATGTAATTGACGGTGGAATTTCAAAAACCTACCAAAAAAAGACAGGCATTGCAGGCTATACTTTGATGTATAACTCCCACCACGTTGCCCTTGCCGAGCACGTTTCCTATTCACATATTAGGGATAATATGGGAGCCTACACCCCAAAAATTTATGAAACTGAAAAACTAATTCCAAGAATGCTAATAAAAGACACAGACGAGGGTGAAACAATTAGGACAAGAATAGAAGTTTTAAAAGAGACTCTCGATCTGATTGATAATGGGAAAAATATTTCAAATAAATAAAAAAAATCTTCAAGTTTTGCTTGAAGATTTTTTTTATTTATTATTTTTACTTTTCTTTGTTGCAAAGAAATATGCAATTCCTGCAAGGATTAAAACTACAAGAACAATTCCTACAGATTTTACTCCTGTTCTTACAAAAGAACGGCTTTTCTTTGTTCCAGTTCCTTTTGGAACTGCAACTTGTCTTGTTACCTTGTTTAATTTGCCTTGTTTTTGATTTTCTTCTATAGCTTTTTCAATTTCAGATTTTAATTTACTTATACTTTCTAGATTAGAATCTTCCTTGTTAGGCAATTCATTTATTAATTTAGCAAATTTTTCTTGATCTTCGCCTGATAATTTATCTTTATTTTTATCAAAATATTCAATGAGTTTTTTATGTTCATCTACAAATTTATTTCCGTCAAGATTACTTTTAGATGAATTATAAACACTAACCAAATCATCTACATTATTAACTTCTTCTTTTTTTTCAAGATTTTTATAAGCAGATTTCGCATTTTCTAAGCTAGCATCAAATTTTTCTTTTAATTCTTTGCCTGCTTTTTTGTAAAGATAAGAGTTTTTTACACTTTCTTCTTCGTCAATTATATCTCTAAGCTTTGAAAGATTTTTAAGTCTATTTTCTTCCTTAACTTTTGCATTATAATCTTCAACTTTTTTATTCAAACTATTGATTGCTTTTTCTATATCATCAAGCTTTGATTTTTCATCATCTAAAACTGCTTTTTCTGCTTTTAAATCAAGACCAGAGTTTTTATATTTATCTAGACCTTCTTTTAAAATCTTTTTAGATTCAGCTAATTCTTTATTGTAATTTTCAATATTTGATTTGATAGTCTTGAGCTTATTTATTTGTGTTTCGTAATCTTTATAAGTTTCATCTGAATCTTTGTAAGCTTTAACTTCTTTCTTCAAATCATCAGACAAGGAAGCAACATTTAATTTTAAAACTTCGTCCTTTAATTCATTATACTCATAGGATAATTTTATTTTTTCTATTTCTTTAACAATTTCATCTGATTTTTCTTTTTCTAAATTTTCTACAGACAAATTTTCTAATAATTCTTTATAATTATCTTGATCGTCTTTTTCAAATTTTTTAAAAACATCAGAATCCATAAATTTCTTAGCTTGATCTATATATTCTTCTAATGTTATTTCTTCTTTTTCAGTATTTTCTTCTACAGCATAAGCTACATTAATATTACTTGAAACCAGGCTATTGATTGGAGCGAATGCCAAAGATAATCCAAGTCCCAAAATTAAAATTTTACTATTTTTTTTCATAATTCCCCTCTCCTGTTTAACTTCAATAATTATTATATCAAAATTTTTAAAAAAATTGTAGTTTTTATCAAATTTATCTTAAAGAAAATATATGTTATCATATATGAAGAAAGAATAAAAAAGAAAGGAATAATATGCAAGACTTACATTTACACTCAAATTTTTCTTTTGATTCAAACACAAATCCAGAAGAAAATATAAAATCAGCCATAAAAAATAATATAAAAATAATGGCCTTTACAGACCATATGGACAATTTTTGCCAAAATTCTAGAGATATATCCTTTGACCTTGAAAAATATTTCTCTACTATATATATGCTTAGGGAAAAATATAAAAATAAAATTAAAATTTTAGCAGGTATTGAAGTAGGTATAGCCTATGAAAATGCGGATAAAATAAATGAATTTATTGAAAAAAATCCCTTTGATTTTGTAATTGGATCAATCCATGCAGTTAAATTTGAAGATGTTTGGTCAAATAGAAAAAATATAGAAAAAAATCCAGAATATTATTATAGAAAATATTATAAGTATATGCTAGATTCTGTAAGATCCTGCAAAAACTTCTCAGTTTTGGGCCATATTGATTATATTGATAGATACCTTGAAGATAAATCAGTAATACCAGATTTTTCATTTTATGAGGACTTGATAGAAGAAATTTTAAAAGAATTAATAAAAACAAAAAGAGGTTTTGAATATAATACAGCAGGATTTAGAAATAATTTAACACATGCTAACCCAAAAGATAAAATTTTAGAAAAATACAAAAATCTTGGAGGAAAAACAATAACTCTAGGTTCAGATTCCCATTTTCCAGATACAATTTCCTACAAAATTGATGAAGGAATAAAACACTTAAAAGAGATAGGCTTTGACCATATTTCATATTTTGAAAATAAAGAAGAAAAAATAATAGAAATTTAAAAGGCTTATAAAGAGCCTCAGAGCGTAGACAAAGTATGAATGTAGATAATATTTTATTTTAAGATAAAAATTACGCTACGTACCATCTCGACTAGATAAATGTGCATTGATTTTGCACATTTATCCCTAAAATTAAGTGCGAAAGCACGGAGACATTTGCTAAGCAAACGTGTTTTAGTGTGAGTGAAACGAACGCATGGGGAGATCTCATGAGATTTCTCCGCTCACTACGTTCGGTCGAAATGGAATTTCTTTAGTTTGTCAACAGTCTAGGGCTCGTAAAGAGCCTTTATTCATACATTTTTTTATAAGAAGAAACATCTCCCCTGTGGGTTACTATATTGTAACCTGCTTTTTTTATTCTTAGTTCCAAACAATTTCTACATTCTGCCGCCTCATCTCCCGTGCAAATTTTATTATCATATAAGGAATAAAGTTCTCTATAAGATGTTGGGGACAAATTTGGCATTAGGACATTTGCTCCCGCCTTTAGGCCTTCTTCCCTTCCAAAGGGATTTATCGTTCCAAGAGCGGTTGTTGCTGGAATCAAACAATAAGGAAACATTAATCTTAAGATAGAAACAAGTCTTAAAGTTTTTTTGTAGGATCCATTTTCCATATTTTTAAATGGAGTATCGTGCTGGGATAAATATGGGCCTATTCCTATCATGTCCGGTTTTAATTTTTGTAAAAATCTCAAATCTGAAATTAAATCTTCATCTGTTTGATAAGGAGATCCCACCATAAAGCCTCCCCCAACTTGAAAACCAATTTCTTTTAAATCAAAAAGAGCTCTTCTTCTATTTTCAAAAGACATTTCTTTAGGATGGATTTTATAATAATGATCTTTGTTTGAAGTTTCTTCTCTTAATAAAAACCTATCTGCGCCAGCTTCAAAAAATGACTTGTAAGATTTTTTTGATCTTTCTCCAATAGATAAGGTAATGGCACAATCAGGATGAATTTTTTTTATTTCTTCTACAATTTTACAAATATCTTCATCTTTATAAGTTAAATCTTCCCCACCTTGGAGTACGAAAGTTCTGTAACCTAATTTGTAACCAATTTTTGCACACATAATAATTTCATCAAAAGAAAGCCTATATCTTTTTACATTTGAATTTGATTTTCTTATCCCACAATAATAGCAATTATTTTTGCAATAATTTGTAAATTCAATGAGGCCTCTGACAAAAACATCTTTTCCATAAATTTCTTGTCTTACAGCATCAGCTTTTTTCGCCAGACATTCGTTGTATGCGTCATCTTTTAAAAATTTTAAAAGCTCCTTATCAGAAAAATTTTCAGCTTTTACAAATCCCATTATCTATCCTCTCCTTTTCGTATTCATCTATTATAACAAAAAAAATACTATAAGAAAAATTTAGAAATTTAAATTTTTTTATTTTTCTTCATATTTTCTACACAATCATAAGATATTATAATGCTTGTAAAAACGAGTTGTAAATATTTTGTAACTATTGTTACGAAATAGAAAATAATTTTAGAAAATAACTAGTTAATAGTTACAATAAATTAAAAAATTACATATAAGGAGTAATCATTATGACAAATTTTAAAAAATACGCTCTAGCAGCGGCAATCGTACTACCGACAATTTTCACAGCATCAAATAAATCAGAAGCTGCAGTTGCAGTTAAAGATGCAAACAAAGCAAATGCAGTTAACGTTAGAGAAGCTGCTGGTACAGATTCAAATATTATCGGAGGAATCAACAACAATAAAGCTTACGAAGTTATTGAAAATAACAATGGTTGGTTAAAAATTAATTTTAACGGAAAAGAAGCTTTTGTTTATGGAGATTTATTCAACGTAACTGAAGAAGTTAAGGTTGTAAGCCCAGCTAACTTAAGAAGTGCTGACAATTTAAATTCAGAAATTTACCAAGTTCTTCAAGCAGGAAATGTTGTTGAAGTTAAATCTATAGCAAACAATGGATTCGTAAAAGTTTCTTTTGAAGGAAAAGAAGGATATGTTTACAGCAGTCTTTTAGATCTTTCTCAACACATTGTAAATAATGCTTTAGGTCAAGTTGCAAGCGCTAATCAACAAGCTCAAGCTCCAGCTGCACAAGCTCAAGCTCAAGCTCAAAATTATCAAGCACCTGCACAAACTTACCAAGCTCCAGCACAAACATACCAAGCACCAGCTCAATCATACACAGCTAATAATTCATCAGCTAAACAAATTATTGCTCAAAGAGAATCTGGTGGATCATACAATGCTAGAAATGGTCAATACATTGGAAAATATCAATTATCTTCAGCTTATTTAAATGGAGATTATTCACCAGCTAACCAAGAAAGAGTTGCTGATCAATATGTAGCTCAAAGATATGGTTCATGGGACAATGCTTTAGCATTCTGGAACAACAATGGTTGGTACTAAAATTAAATAAATTTTAAATTTAAAACTTCAAGCGTAATTGCTTGAAGTTTTTTTGTTGGAATATGATTTTAAAAAAATATTTTTTAATTTATTTCAAAGTTTTATTAAATTACAGGCTAGGTGTAATAATGAGATCTCTCGACTTCGCTCGAGATGGGTTTACTTCGCAATTTTTTCCGTGCTTATGAAAACTCATTTACTACGTAAATTCATCCGTGCTCTCGCACTAGTTTTAGGGATAAATATGCCAAATCAAGGCATATTTATCTGCTCGATATGGGGTTTACTTCGGTTTGGTTTTTCATTTTTATAATTTGATAAATCAGCAATTATTTTTTATTTTCGAATTTTATTAATTACAAGCTAAGTCTAATAAGAAATCTCTCGACACTAAAACCCATTTGCTTCGCAAATTTTTCCGTGCTCTCGCACTAGTTTTAGGGATAAATATGCCAAATCAAGGCATATTTATCTGCTCAAGATGGGGTTTACTTCGGTTTGGTTTGTTTTTTTCTAATTTATTTTATTAGCAGTTATTTTTATTTCAAATTTTATTTATTAAATGCTTAAGTTCTCTCGACTATACTTGATAGGATTTCTTCGTTTTATTTGTTTTTTATAGGTCAAAAAATCCTTTTTCGTATTTTTTTATTACTTTTTTGTACAAAAATATTATTGTTAGTGTTATTAAGACCATTACAAATAAAAATACAAAATAAATATTTGTAAATTTATAAATAATATAAGTTATGACTCCTACTATTATTAAGACAAATCCTTCTATCAAAAAATATCCAATATTTTGTGATGAGCCTTTTGTTAGATCTCTCTCTTTTTCCCAGTGGATATTTATTGCGTTTGCGTCCATCAAAAGACCCTGCAATGATGAAATAAGGCTTGATAGGCTAAATCCTATAAAAATAGAAATACTTGCCAAAATATTTATTTTTGTAATAAGGCTTAAAACAATACAAATAGATAAATTTATAATAAAATTTATTGTATTAATTGAAAGAGCCCTTGCCATTACATTATCTTTTGGACTTATTGGCAGCGTCAAAGTTTGGTACAAAGTCTTTCCTTCTCTTGATAGGGATGAATTTATTCCTATGTCATTTCCTGATACAAAAAATCTGAAGGCAAAAGATCCCAAAATTATAAATAAATATATTTCTTTGTTTTTTAAATTCACTCCTTTTATTAATTCAAAAAGTCCACTTGACCCAAATCCCCACACAATTGTAAGCATTATTATTGATGATAGGACTGGAAAAAGATAGACTGGATTTTTTATAATTGTTTTAATATCTTTTTTGTAAATGGCATGGATGGTTGATGATTTTTTGTAGGAAATATTTTTACTTTTTTTGTGAATTTTAATCTGTTCATTTCCTGTAAGCGAATCAAGGTAGATTTTTGATGCAAGCTTTGCAAGTATAAATAAAATTATAAAGCTATATAAATACAAGGAAAAGCTATACAAGAAAAAATCTAGTGTATTTCCGCTCAAACTTTTTCCATATAATCTTGTATGGAAAAACAAAAACGAAACTTTACCTGAATGTTTTACAAATATTTTCATCAAATTTGAAATTAAATCACTTGACCTTCCATCTTTTGTAAAGGCATAAAAATATATAAAACCAAGTCCAAATAATGCAAATCCATAGCCTATAAATTTAAATGTTGTTTTGTAATTTCTTATATTTGAAAATCTCATAATTAACATTATAGGAATTGAAATAATTGCAACTGATGTTACAAATATTGGAAAAACGTTTATTATTTGTCCAAAAAATCTTATAAAAGAAAAGCCCATATTAAATAAATAGACTCCTATCATCAAAATATAAAAATAAAAAATTTCAAATTTTGATAAAATTATTGCCAAAAATTTTGATAAATAAATTTCTTCATCTTTTATTGGCATGGTCATCAAAATATTTATGTCCTTACTTTTAGTATAATCTGAAACTAAATCCACAGCAGAGCCTATAAGCACAAACAAACTTATTATTAATGATGCTGATGTAAAATATGAAAATTCATCATTTTTTGTTAAATAGGTAAAAGCCAAAAAAGCGAAAGTTCCAAGACCAACAGCTGTATAAAAACCATACATCAAAAGAAGGTATAAAATTCTTAGAGTATAGTCATTTGGAAGTCCATAAACTTTTGTTCCTGGAATATACTGAGAAATTTCTTCCTTGAAATTTTTCATAAAAATCCTTTTCAATCTTTTATTTTTCATCTGTAAGCTCCAAAAATAATTCTTCCAAGGACTTATCTTCATTAAGATTTTCCCTGATTTCATCAAGCCTTCCTTGGGCAACAATTTTTCCCTTAGAAATTATAGCAATTCTATCGCAAATATTTTCAGCAACTTCCATAATATGGGTTGAAAAGAAAACCATTTTTCCATCATCCCTTCTCTCTCTCATTATTTTTTTAAGATTAAAAGAAGATTTTGGATCAAGTCCTACCATTGGCTCATCCAAAATCAAAAGGTCTGGATCGTGAATAAGAGATGAAATTATAGCAAGTTTTTGCTTCATTCCATGAGAAAAAGAAGAAATCAAATCCGCCATAGCCTCTCTTATATCAAAATAATCAAGATAAGTATTGAGCCTTTCATCTCTAGTTTTTTCATCAATACCATAAATATCTGCCACAAAATTTATGTACTCAACTGCCGTAAATTTATCAAATAAATCAGGATTATCTGCAAGATAGGAAAATTTATTTTTGTATAAAAGTGGATCATCTTCAAGTCTTATCCCATCAATTTTTATCTCACCCTTGCTTTTTTTAATTAATCCAACAATAGCCTTTATAGTTGTAGATTTTCCAGCACCATTTGGACCCAAAAAGCCAAATATTTCTCCATTATTTACAGTAAATGAAATATTATCAACAGCAAGCTTGCCATTTTTATATTTTTTTGTAAAATTTTTAACTTCAAGCATAAGCCCTCCTTGTATAGTAACTTATTTTATATTTACCCAAAAAATAAACAAAAAAAATCTCACGGAAAATTCCATGAGATTAATTATAAATTTTAATTTGCACCTTCAATGGTTACAACTTGATTTTCGTATTCACTGTGAACTTTTACAGGATCAACTGTAAGACGAGCAATATTAAAGGCATGGTCTCCGATTCTTTCTATTGTTGATGCTATATCAACGAAAACTGAACTTGCAACTGTGGATAATTTTTCTCCATGTGTAAGTCTTTTGTAGTGAGACCTTCTAAGTTCTTGCTCCAATAAGTCTAGATTTGCTTCATCTTCTTTTAAGGTATGATAAAGTGCTATATCCTCAGCTTCAAAAACTTCGATTGCGTTTACATAATTGTTTATTACCAAATCGTAAATTTTATTTAAATCTGCCAAGGCTTCAGTATTGTATAATTCTCCTGCCTCATTAATCTCATCAAAATATTCTCCAAGATTTTGGGCAAGGTCTGAAACTCTTTCAACATTTATTTGTACTTGTAAATAATTGTGAATATCTTCTTCAAGCTCACTTACTAGATTCGATTTTGAAATATCCAGTAAATATTTTTGAATTTTTGTATCCATTTCATTTACCAAGGCTTCAGCTTGGTTTGCTGTAGAAAGATCATTATTGTCTCTTGTATTTAAAAATTTTTGTGTTGATTTTATAGTTTCAAGAGCAATCTTACTTTCTTTTATAATTGCAGTTTTTGCTTGATCAAGAGCTGCTGCTGGGAAAGTATTTATCAAACTTTCTTCAAGTTCAATTTCTGAAACGTCAGAGAAAATTGAATCTTTTCCAGGAACAATTTTGTGGAGAACATTTGAAACATATTTTATAATTGGAACAAATAAAATCATACCCACAAAGTTAAAAGTAAAGTGGCCCACTGCTATAGTCATCATAGGATTTAATGAAAATTTATCAGAAACAAAGGAAATAAATCCTTCATAAGGTGCCAATAAAATTAAGAAAATCCCTGAAACAATTACATTAAATAAAACATGGAACAAGCTTGTTCTTTTTGCAGATAAAGATCCACCCAAAGATGCAAGAATTCCTGTAATACAGGTTCCGATATTTGCTCCAAATAAAAATCCTAAAGAAAGATCAAGACCAATTGCTCCAGATGCATACAAGGATTGGACAATTCCTATAAAAGCTGATGAAGATTGGATAAGAGCTGTCAACAAAGCTCCGACCAAAACAGCAATTATTGGATTTTTACCAAGATTTGTAACAACATCATCAAAACCTGGGATATTTTTAAGTTCAGCAAGGCTATCACCCATCATTTTTAGACCAATAAATAAAAGTCCAAAACCAATTAGGATTTCACCAATATATTTTCCCTTTCTTTTTTTGGCAAATAAAAAAACAACAACTCCAATAAGGCAAATAAAATAAGATAAATAATCTAAATTAAAACCAATCAAAACTGCAGTAACAGTTGTACCAATATTGGCACCCAAAATAACACCGATAGCTTGTTCAAGAGTCATTACTCCAGCCCTAACAAAAGAAATTGCTATAACAGTTGTAGCTGATGATGATTGAATAAGTCCAGTAATAACAATTCCAACTAAAACTCCCTTTATAGGATTGGATGTATATTTTTCAACATAACCCCTAAGCTTTGGTCCAGCAAAATTTGTCAGAGCTTCCCCCATCAAATTAATGCCGAATAAAAATATCGCAAGACCCCCAGCAATAAGGTTCCATTGCAAAGACGATAAAGTCGATAATTGCATAATTCCTCCAAATAATTTATTTAAGATAAAAAGATTTTACCAAAATCTTACTTAAATATAATATTATCATAAAAAATACAAAACAACAATTGAAAAACAAATATTTAAGTCAAAAAAAAAATAAAATAAATAAAATGAAATGAATAAAAAATTTTAAGAAAATTTTAGAAAATTTCAAATAAAATTTGAAATATTTTTTAATTTTTCAAATTTTAAAAATCAAAATTTCAATAAATAATTAACAGCTAATAACCATTAGCCTATAATAGAATTAAGAAATATTTCTTGGGAGGCAACATGAATACAAAAGAGAATATTTTATCAAAATCTTTGGATTTATTTTCTAAATACGGTTATTCAGATGTGTCTATGGAAAATATTGCAAAAGAAGTCGGTATAAAAGCCCCTTCAATTTACAAACATTTTAAATCAAAAAAAATTATTTTTGACACAATTATAAAAGATGCCGTAATTAGGGTTGACAATGAATTAGATGATGTAGATAGCTACAAAATTATAAGAAATGGTCACGCATCATTAAATATAGAAAAATTATCTATAGATATTTTCAAATACCTACTCCATGATTCCTTTGTTTCAAAAGTTAGGAAAATATTATCTATAGAAATGTACAAAAATCCACAAGCCATGCAATGTTATGTGGAAAAATTTATAGAAAATCCCATGACCAAACAGCAAGAAATTATAAACTACTATGGTCTAAGCAAATTTTCTGACCTAAAAGTCCTATCTACCATCTTCTATTCACCAATTTTATTGGCTGTGAAATTGTATGATGCAGATCCAAAAAAAGAAGATGAGCTTATAGAATTATTAAAAAAATCCTATAAGCAATTAGAAAAGATTATAAGCTAAAAAAATTTTAATATTAAGTTAAAGGAGGAAATTATGAATTTAAACCAAAAAGTTAAAACATATGGAGTAGAAAAAACTTTAAAATATGTCCACAAGGACCCAGAAAAGAATCTAAAAAAAGCAATAGATTTGGCAAAGAAAATCTCACCAAATGATTATAGAACACAAATAGAAACAATAGATAAAGTAATAAAAGATCCAGAAGATGTTTACCATAAATACATATTAAATATGCTAAACACAATAGATCCCGAAGTGTTCGACAAAACAATTATAAATTTTCTATTAAATTCAGTCTTGTTCAGTGAAGATTTGAAAAAAGAAAGTAGAGAAAAATATAAGTGTAATATTCCTTGGACAATTCTTCTAGATCCTACAACAGCCTGCAATTTAAAATGTAAGGGTTGCTGGGCAGCAGAATACGGTAATAGTTTGAATTTATCCTTTGAACAAATCGATGATATTATCCGTCAAGGAAAAGAAATAGGAATCTATTTTTACATTTTTACAGGCGGCGAGCCACTTGTAAGAAAAAAAGATAAATTAAAAATTTGCGAAAAACACAATGACTGCGAATTTTTGATTTTTACAAATTCAACCCTAATCGACCAAGATTTTATTGAAGAAATGCTTAGACTTAAAAACATAGTTCCAGCAATCTCAGTAGAAGGAGAAGAATTTACAACAGATGCAAGAAGAGGCGATGGAGTTTATAATAAAGTAATAGAAAAAATGAATTTATTAAAAGAAAACAAACTTCCATTTGGAATATCATGTTGCTACACTTCCCAAAACTATGAATCAATAATTAGCGAAGAATTTGTAGACGAAATGATAGAAAGAGGAGCCCTATTTGCTTGGCACTTCCACTTTATGCCAGTAGGAAAAGGCACAGGCAAAGAACTCTTACCAAAACCTGACCAAAGAAAACACGTCTACCACCAATTAAGGAAATTTAGAAAAACAAAACCACTATTTTTCCTAGATTTTCAAAATGATGCAGAATATATCGGAGGATGTATTGCTGGAGGAAGAAATTACCTTCACATAAATACAAATGGCGATTTAGAACCATGCGTATTTATCCATTATTCAGATTCAAATATAAAAGAAAAAACCCTAGTAGAAAGTCTACAATCACCATTATTTATGGCCTATCATGATGGACAACCATTTAACGACAATATGTTAAGACCATGTCCAATGCTAGAAAATCCAAATTTATTAAGAGATATGGTGAAAAAATCAATGGCAAAATCAACAGATATCCTAGAAAAAGAAAACGTAGACGATTTGTGCGATAAATGCGAAGACTACGCAGAAGACTGGAAGCCAGTCGCAGAAGAGTTGTGGAATAATTAGAAATAAAAAATAAATCGAATTAGCAAAACTTATTGAAAAATAAGAATTTAAAAAAGTGCCAGAAATGGCACTCAGTCTGTTGACAAACTAAAAATTTTTCCATTTCGAGCGAACGTAGTGAGTCGAGAAATCTCATGAGATCTCTCAATGCGTTCGTTTCACTCACACTAAAACATGCTTGTCTTACAAACTTTTCGTGTTATCACATTAGTTTTAGGGATGATTGTGCCAAATCAAGGCACAATCATCTAGTCTAGATGGTAGTATCTTAATATTTATTTTAAAATATAATATTAGCTAAAATTATACTTTGTCTACGCTCTGAAAGTGCCTGCAGGCACTTTTTTTTATTATATTTCCAATTTTACCAAAAGATTGAATTTGAAAAAAATCCAATTTAAGAAAATAATTCATCAAACAAATCATATTGACAATCAAGATGGGTAACAAAACCAACAGGGATTTTGCCATTTGTTGCATCAATAATTTCCCTTGCCCCTTCTTTACCAAAAGCCCCACAAAGCTCAATCACATCAGCATATCCAATTAAAGATTTAGAAATTTCTTTCGCCTCTTCAAGATTTTTAACACCAATAATTTCAGTATTATCATTTTTCCCAATAGCCTTCCTATCAACCTTTGAATCAAAAGGCCCCATTATCATATAAACAAATTTCATTTTTTCTCCTTAGTTCTTTTTAAATAAGTTTAAAATATTATACCAGTTTATCAATAAAAAATGGACTTTTAGAAAAGTATGAAAATCACACTTTGCAAAAGCCCATCAAAATTCTTATTAATTTTATACTTTTTCTTTATCTCTGCTATTATTAATTAAAATAAATAGTCGTCTTGCAACTAGAATAATCAAGATTAACAAAATAAAATTTTCTTTTATACCAGTTGCTACAACAGCACTGATTTTTTTCTTATTTTTTGCTTTTTCTTGACTTGTTATTTTGTAAATATTGTGAAAATTCATTTCTTCAACCTTCTTATTTGAAGAGTTTATAATCATGATTTCATCTTTTACAAGTTGCCCATCTTTTTTTATGATTTTTATAAATAAAGTATATACCTCTTTATCTTGAGTCACATTTTTTATATCTGTTTTATTTTGATATAATTTGTACTTGTATTCACCTGGTTTTTGATATTCTATATTTATTTGTTTTTCCTCATCTGCTTTTAGACTAAAATTATAAGTCTTATTTTTCGCTTCTGGCAAAGGAGCATCCTTTGAAATCGGCTCTAATATATATTCAAAATTATCTTGAGGTTTTGAATATGGTGAATTTATACTTACATTTTGCCCAACCTTAAAAGTATAGTCTATGTTTTTGGCATAAACTTTTGTATGAAAGAGAAAAAACACAGAGAGAAAAGCTAAAATTAAGGAAAAGCAAAAAAGTGCTTTTAACTTAATACTTATTTTATTGTACATTCGTCTTAGACTCCTCTCCTTTTTTTCGACTAATCCTATCATAAATTAGATAAATCAAAACTAATAAAATCCAAATTATTATCAAAGTCAGTAAAATATTGATTTTATAGAATTTTTTAAGAAGTTTGGCAAATTTATTTTCCTTTTTTTCTTCTTTAAAAATATTTTCTTCTACCTTGTCTGTAAGCCTTCCTATAAGAATATATCTCCCGTTTGTAACAGAAAGATCACAAGTATCAAGGACGATTAAATTTTCATTTTCTCCAAAATCTAATTTTCTAGAATAATCAGCGTTTTTATAAATATGGTCGATTAAATCAGGTTTTTCCTGAGAATTTTTTGCAATAGAAAGAATTTTATCATCCGTTCCTACAGTTTTTAAAAAAGCAAAAAATTCTATCCCCTTGCTTTTTTTATTCACTCTATGAATTACTCCATACTTGTGAGTATTAAAAAACTCTCGATCTTTAAAAAGTTCCATATCCCCAAACATTTTTCTTTCAGCCATATAGTGGCCATATAAAATATTTTGAAAATCTGAAAAATCTTTTTTATTTGAAGCGTCCAAAAAAATCGAACCTGAAGTAGAAAATTTCCCAAGAACAGTTTTGTTTAAATATTCTTCATTGTCCTTTCCTTGAACTATTGGATAATCTATATTTGTCCCATAAATGTCAATCCACCCCAAAACATCAGGATTTTTTGCCCTTATTTGGTCAAAAGTTAAATCATCCTCGCTATTTGGCTTATACATTGAGTAAGCTTCTGAATCAGCAACTTCCATAACTTGGTGGGTGTCCCAAAAAGCATAGATTCCAATAAAAAGTGCAAGCAAGGAAATTATTAAAACAATATAATCCAAAAATCTGGAAATATTTCTGATTACTAATAATTTTTTTCTTTGATCTTTTGATAAAATATTTGATTTATCTTTGGAAATGGAAGATTTCTCTTCCACTTCCTCATTTTTTATTTTAGAATTAGTACTTTCCTTATTTTCTTTCATCAATTAAAACAGCAAAATTAAGCTAAAGCTTCATCTTCTTTTCTGTTTTTAACAAAGAAGAATATTCCTAAACCTGCTACTGCTATTAAGGCAATAAATGGTAGGTTGTCAATCAACAAACCAGTTGGAGTTTGTGTCTTATTTTCATATTCTACAAAGTTTCCACCCTCTTGGTCTCCTATAGTTCCTTCTTTATCAGTTACTGCTGTTCCATTAAATGTAGCTGATTTTACAGAGCCTGTGTATGCACCAGCAACTGTTTCATCAAAGGCTACCTTTGATCCTAGTAAAACTTCTGTAAATACTATTCTTTGGTTGTGTTTTAAAATTACATCAAAAGCAGTTCCATAAGTTCCACTTTGTTTTTCAACAACTGTACCTTTTTCATCTACTACAACATATTTAAATGCTGTTGCATCAGAGTGTGATCCTACTGGTTTTGTAACTTTAAGGTTAAAGGTAAATTCTGCATTTGCATCTGGAGTATCGTCTGTGATGGTTTTTCTTAGGGCAAAACCTTTTTTATCATCTGCTTGAATTTCTGGTCCGTTTTTTGGATTTGCATTACCATCTTTTTTGTCGTAATTATTTTCGAAGGCAAATTTGTTTTTATCTCCTGGTTGGTATTCAGTTTTTTCTCCAGTAACTTCTCCACCCTTATCATCTTTTGTTTGTTTGATTTGGATATCTGTTACTTCATAATTATCTCCAACTTTTTTAACAAATAATGATACCAAATATTCAGCTTGTGAATATGTCATATCGGTTGTAGATCCAGCAGTTTCTTTTACTGTGTAAGTATATTGACCAGCAGATGTAAATTTTACATTTGCTAAGGCGTCAGCTGATTGTTTGATAAGTTGCTTACCATCTTTTGTAGTATTATTATCCTCTGTTTCAGTATTTGTGTATGATACTGTTACAGGATTAATAGCTTGAAGATCAGCTGTTTTTTCTGTATCACCATCTTTACTGTGAGCAGTAAATGTAAAGGTGAAAGTTTCTTCTGGTGTTGTTACACCTTCAGCTGGTAAGTTTAAAACTTTTTTAATATTTAATGGTTTTCCTGTCGCTTCTGCTTTTTGTGGATTTGCTATTACAGCTCCCCCAACAAGGCAAAGAGCCAATGTGCTTGCTACGATTTTACTTTTTAATGATTTCATTTTTTCTTTTTCCTTTCGTTAAATTTTTTATTATATTCCCCTTTTTCTTAGAAGAGTAAATATTTTTCCTTTTATAAATTTTTTTTCAACCGGACCAAATAATCTTGAATCGACTGACTTGTCCCTGTTATCAGCCAATAAAAATATTTCATTTTCCTTTAATTTTACCGGATACTTTATCCCATCAGTAAATGGCAAAGTTTCCTTGTAAATTTTTGGTTCATATTGGTGGGAATTATTTACAACAAGTCCCTTCTCGTCAATATTTACCACATCGCCCGGCATAGCCACAATCCTTCCAATTTTGTTTTCTTTATTGTAAGAATAAACAACAGTTTCTCCCACAACAAAATCTTTATCAAGCCTATAAAAAAGAATCATATCTCCTGGACTAATATTTGGAACCATAGAAGTATCGTTGACCCTATATATTCCAAAAATAAAAGTAAATACAAAAGCTATGACCAAACAAATGCTTACAATTTTTATAGCAAGTTTGAGCAAGGCTCTTGTCACAGGATCTTTTTGATTTTTTTTATAATTTTTTTCTTTCTTATTCATAATTTTTTAGAAATTTTTTCCTAAAATTAAATGCACTTACAACAATACCAACAAATCCTACAAACAAAAGAATTTTTGATGAATTTTTATTATCGTTGGTAAGACCAGTTGGAACATTTTCCTTGATTTTAATTTTAACATTTACAGTAGACTTTGAATTGTCTAAATAAGTTATAGTAACTGGAACTTCTTGATCCTTGAGTTTAGAAAAGTCAAGTTTTTTATAATCTGCATCACTTATGGAAAATCCATTAACTTTTTTAGAATTTAAAAGATTTTTGCCGTCAACTTCTCTATGAAGAGCATTATCTCCACTTTTATTTTGTTTTGGTACATCAGAATTATATGAAAATTCTCCATCTTCTACAGCTTTATAAATTTCTTCTTTTGTTAAAGCTATATCTTTGAAGGTTTCTTTTTCTTTTGGAGTAACTGTTCCCTTGGTGTTTTGGTTTTTGATTGTATATCTTATCCCCCACCAAGAAGTATTGCCAAAAATATCTTTTGCAAGAAATGTTGTTTCTCTTACAAGTTCTTTTTTTTGTGTTTTTAGAATATCATTCCCAAAGGAATTATCAACTTTCATCTGGAAAGGAACTTTTAATTCCTTAACTCCTGGATTTTCTACTAAACCATTTGTCATGGTCACCCTTACCCTTTCTGGAGTTTTTTCAAAGTCAATATAGCTTTTAATTTGATCTCTCTTGTAAATTCCATATTCATCGACAAGTCCAATTAACTCTAATCTACTTCCATCTGTAAATGTAAATCTATTAGTAGTTACATCTCCAGAAAAAGTTAAATAATCAAAATATTTGATTTTATCAATTATAGCTACATGGATTGTATCTTGGCTATACTTTTGAGTTTCACTATTAAACCAAGGGTTCCAACCCTTAAGACCATATCCATATTCTAATTTGACTTTTGGAGCTTTGATTGAATCTTTTAAATCAAGATCTTTTAAAACCCAATAAACAGATTCTCCACTTTCAATTGATCCATGATCATTAACTTTAAATTCAACTTTTACATAATCAGGATCGTCAACTTCTTCTCCGCTTATCGGATCTATATATTTTGGACGATCTCCTCCTTTTATAAGTTTTTGTTTTTTTATTAAAGTTACTTCCATAGGTCTGGATAATTTTTCTTGTTTAGTGCGAATAATTTTATAAGCAAATTCATCATTATCTTTAAACATAAATCCATTTGTACTGGAATCTTTTAAAGTAACTTGCTGAGTTTTGCTACCATTAAAATTATCAAGATTTTCCGAGTCTATAATCAGTCCTTCAAAAGGGTCAATTTTATTAATGTTCGTATCACTTGGTATATTATTTGTCCTGATTTCAGAACCTATCTTATATATAAATTCTCCGAAATTTGGATTATCTACAATTTCACCTTTAGAGTTTATGGTATTAAAAATCAATTCAGTATTTTGACTTTGATAAAGATCTAAAGTAAGTACAGTAGTTGGAACTCCATCTACCCACTCTATTCCTCCAATACCAAAAGAAGAATTTATTCTATCTGAGTCGTCAGGATCAGGATAGGCTTCAAAATACTTATCACCATCTTCATCCCCTTCTAAATAGTCTGAAAAAAATAGTTGAGATTGAATTCCAAAGTCAATATCTTGTACTAGATCATTTTTCTCAACACTTCTAGTTTCATTTATTTCACCATTAAATTCTTTAATAACTTCCTTCCCATCGACCAAATCTTTATAATGAACATCAATGCATTCACCTTCTAATATTACTTCTAAACCATCAGGATAAACATCTTCTAAATCAAATTTTCCTCCATTTAATCCATGTAAGCTCAATCTCACAACAACATTAGTTTCATTAAATCCAGGTTTACTACTATCATCAGAAAGTACCTGCGTCTTTCTTAAAGGTGGGTTTAGAATATTTGAAGAGTCAATTTCTGAATTGTTATTTTTTTGATTTTCTTCATTTATTTGAGAATTTTGCTCAATAGTATTTTCTTCATTTGACTGAGAACTTTGTTCAATGATTTCTTTATCTTTTGATTCAACAATTTCATCCGCAAAAGCCGGGACAATATTTCCAAGAATTATAAACAAGGCTAATAATAAGGATATAATTTTTTTCAGTCCTCTCATGCCATACGTTTTCCTCCTCTAAATATTTTTCGTAAAAATCCTATATAAAATACTAATATTTAAATTCCTAAGGCAAAATAAATTTTTATAATTTACAAAAAGAAATTAAGTATTTAATATACCCTCCTACGAACGCATTTTTAATTTTATATGAAAATAAAAAATCAAAAACTTTTAGAAACGTTTTAATTATAAATAAAACATATTAAATGTGACTTATTATATAATAATAATACATTAAAAATTTTTTTATTCAATAGCTAGTAAAAATATTTATAAAAATTCTTGACAATTTGAAATTTATTTAAAGCTAGGTCTTGTTTTATATTTAAAATAATCCGAATATTTAGACTGTTGACAAACTAAATTTACACTCATTTCGAGCGAACGTAGTGAGTCGAGAAATCTCATGAGATCTCTCCGTGCGTTCGTTTCACTCACTTAGTCGAGATGGGTTGTAGCTTAATATTATTTTTAATTAATAATTAATTGATAAGCTGACTTTGTCTACACTCTGTATTTATTTTTTTCTTAAATTAGAATAAAAAAACTACGATCCAATAGAATTTTTCTATCAAATCATAGTTTTTATTTAACTTGGCAAGTTTATTTTATATATTCATATCCTCTTAATGGATAATATTGAATTTTTCCTTTATTTTTTGTAATAAATCTTGGTTTTGAAATTTTTTCGGTATAGGCACGACTTGTCATTACTTCTTCTCCGTCGTTAATAAATATTTCGATTGATGAGGTATCGTTAAATATTCTTATATTTTTAATTTTTTCAATTTCAATATGTCTTTTATCTCTTCCAAAACCACTTTCATTCATTGTTAGGGTCAAAAGATTTTCTTTGTATTCTAAAAATAAATTTTTTCTAATTTCTAATTTAAAATCTTTTTTTTTTTCAAAGTCTACTTTCATTTCATAGATTTCGTCTTTAATTTTTAAATCTTCAAATCCATCAATTTTGCAGAAATATTCTTTAAGACGTAGGTTTTTTATTTCATCGATTGGATTTTGGATAAGTTTATTATTTTTAATTTTTAATTCTTTTGGCATGGATAGGGCGTTGTTCCAACCATATTTTACTGTTGGTTCGTTTGTATATTCTGCATCTGGAATTCCCATCCAACAAATTTGAATCCTTCTTCCTTTTTCATACAAAAAACTTTGAGGAGCATATACATCAAAGCCGTGGTCTAATTCTTTAAATTCACTTAAGGAATATTTTTTTGTCTCAAAATCATAATCTAAGAAAAAATATCCACATTGGTAGACATTTTCGTACTTGTATCCGTCTTTTTTTACTCCTTGAGGGCAAACAACTAGGACTAATTTCCCATCAAGTTCAAAAAGGTCTGGACATTCCCACATATAGCCAAATTTTTCTTTTGTTGTAACCATATCAAAAAATTCGAAATTTTCTAAATCTTTGGATTTGAATAAAAGCAAACCTCCCACATCATCTTTCATCCTTCCTCCGATTGCCATATAATAATTTCCATCTTTTTTAAATATTTTTGGATCTCTCACATGGCAGGACATATATGGAGGATAGTCTTCATTTTTTAAAACAATATTTTTTTTGTCATAATTAAAACCGTCTGGGCTTGTAACTTTTATTGTATTTTGTTCCCTTCCAAGTAAAATTCCATCGTAGCCTTCCATATCTTTGTAGGTAACATTTCCTGTATAAAAGAAATGAATTTTGCCATCTTCTATGAAAGCTGACCCACTATAAACCCCGTCCTTATCTTCGTTAATGTCTGGGTATAAAAATGGCTCTTCTTCTTTAAATGTTAGCAAATCAGAGCTTGTATAATGGCCCCAAGTTTTTAAACCCCAGCCTGGATTAAAGGGGGTATACTGAAAATAAATATGGTACAATCCATCTTTTTGATAAAGACCGTTTGGGTCATTTAAAAATCCTGTTGGTGGCATCAAATGAAATTTCAACCTATTTGGATCAGAATTTACTTTTTTTCTAAATTCTTGATTTTCTTTTTCTAGCTTAATATATGTCTGTCTATTCATAAATTTTATCCTTTTCTATTTTTAAAAATTCTCATCAGAGCTTAGACAAGATCAGTTTAATAATATATTAACTAGTATTTTAATTTTATTTATTGTTATTATGAAAACTTTTTATTCTCCAATTACAGTAACAGTAAATTTTCTTTGTCTTTGTCTTGTCCTATCAAAATCTACAAAATATACGTAGCCTGTTACTCCAACTTTTAATTTATTATCTTTTACAGCAAATGTTTCGCTTGATCCTATAATTGAAGATTTAATATGGGCGTCTGCATTCCATAATTTTGTACGATCTCCTCCTGGTAGCCATTTATCTAAATCTGGCCAAGATTCAACTTCTTGGTAATGTTTTTCTCCTGGATATCTGTAGATATCTTTGCTGTCGTGATTTGGAACTATTTTTTGAAGACATTGGTCCATATCAAGAAGCAAAAATTCTGTACCATTTTCATCTACATCGTGGGTAAATTCTTCAAAAAATATTGAACATGTTGTATGACTTGTAGTTACTGTACAAATTCCTTTTTGGATACCACTTAAATCTATTGCCTCTTTTACATTTTTTGTGATATCTATAAAGCTTACTTGTCCTTCTTTACTTTCTACTTGATAATCTTTCATATATACTGGCATAAATCACACTCTACTTCCCTTATCAACAGCTTCAATCATATCTCTTATCATTTGTTCAGGATCTTTTGCTTTTACAATTCCACTTGTGCATCCTGTTCCGTCTGCACCTTGGCTTATTGTATTAAAAACATCTTCTGCTGTACTTATTCCTGCCGCTTGCATTATAAGAGCATGAGGATTTATTTCTCTAATGGAATTATTTGTTGATTCTACATAATCCCTATCGCTTGTCTTTCCTGTTCCTATCAATTTTGTTGGCTCGCACAAAATAATATCTACATCCAAAGTTGCTATTGCCTTGGCTTCTTCTTTTGAATCAGCACAAACAATTGTAATTATTCCTAATTCTTTTGCTCTTTTTACAGAAGCTGCGATTTGCGCTAAAGTTAATGGATGTTCAGCGTGGTTTAAAAATGTAGCACCCACTCCAGCTTCTTTTAATGATTCTGGCAAAACTGCTCCCATTCCTCGACCTGGATTTATTCCATCCATGTGTTGTGCTGTTACTATTATATTTTCTGTTTCCTTTTTCAAACGATATAAATCAGCGTAAGGTCCTGTCACAAAAACATCAATATTGGGATATTTTTTTGACATTTGGTCAGCAACTTTAGCATATTTTATTAGTTTTTCACCGTACAAATATGATTTTGGATTGAACACAAAGAAATGTTTTTTTGAATTTATCTTCATTTTTATCACTCCTATCTTTCAATTAGTCCAAAAACTTTATAATACTTAATTAATTCTTCTTTTATATTTTCTTTAATCTTAATAATCAAAGATGGATAATCTACTACATCTTCATTTTTAATAGCAGCAAAGCCTGCATTAATCATATCTGTAAATAAATTTATTTTTGTTATTCCACCTTGGACACATTTGCTTAAATTATCATAACCTGTAGAAGAACCCCCGTGTAAAACTAGGGGAATTTCTACTTTTTCTCTTATTTCATACAATCTCTCAAAATTAATTTTAGGTTCTCCCTTATAAACTCCATGGGCTGTTCCTATAGAAATCGCAAGTGAATCTACATTTGTTTTTTTTACAAATTCTACAGCATCATTGACTTCTGTGTAAATAGAATTTACAACTTCATGATTTTCTAAGTTTTCGTTTGCACCTACAAAACCAATTTCTGCTTCAACATCAACTCCACGTTCATGAGCATAAGCAACAACTTCTTTTGTTGTTTTTATATTATTTTCAAAACTTTGAGTTGACGCATCAATCATTACGGAATTAAAACCTAATTCAATTGCTTTTTTTACAAAAGATATGTCTTGGCCATGATCTAGGTGTAAAACTACTGGTGTAGATGCTTTTTCTTGGATTTTTTTCCCAATCCAAGCAGCATCTTCTAATGAAAGCCATTTTTCATGAGCTTGGGCAAATGATAATATCATAGGAACTTTAAATTGCTCGCAAACTTCTAAATAAGCTTTAGCAGTTAGTCCATCAATAAAATTTAATGAGGGAACTGCATAAGAATTTTTTTGAGCTTTTTTTAAAATTTCTCGAGATGATGCTTTCATTTTATTTTTCCAATTCTTTCTTTAATTGATCCCACATTTGATCAATTCCCATATTTGTTAGCAAAGGAAGTCCAAATATAACTTTGTCTTTAATATTATCTGGAACTGTTGTTGTAGTTATTACTGCATCATAATCGTCAATATGATTAACCTCTTCTGCTATTTTTGATTGGTAAATTTTTACTTCATCTTCTAAGTTATTATCTTTTAACCATTGTTTAACTTTTCCTGCAGCAACTGTAGAAGTTGCAATTCCTGATCCACACATTATTAATAATTTTTTCATTTTTTACTCCTTAATTTCTTTTTTTGCTTTAATTTTGTTTACGTAATATAATCCGCCTAAACTTACAATAAATATTATACTTAGCATTATCCATGGCATGTATTTTCCTGACATTATAAATAACCATGTTGGCCATAAACCACCTTCTGCCATTGCAGTTATGCTTTTGTTTCCACCCAAATCAAATTTTGCTGCCTTTGCTGCCATTGTTACAAGTGGTGATGCCCAAGATGTTATATATAGTATTGAAGTCATATATATTGATCCACCTACTACTGTACGTACAATATTTCCATTAAATACTGCAGACATTAAGCAAACTACAAATGGTATTGTAGCCAAATCTCCAAAAGGTAGTGTAGTATTTCCTGGTAAAACTACAGCCAAAAGAATTGTTATTGGCACTAATAATAATGAACTTGATAAAACTGCTGGGTGACCAACTGAAAGGGCTGAATCCATTCCTATATTTACTTCTCTTCCTGGAAATCTTTTTTGTACAAAAGTGTTTGCTGCTTCAGAAATTGGAGCGAGACCTTCCATCAAAAGTGAAACCATTCTTGGCATTAATACCATAACTGCTGAAGTTTTCACTCCTAATTGTAAAATTTTTCCCAAGTCATATCCTGCCAAAATTCCCATTCCTAAACCAATTATTAATCCTAAAACTGTACTTTCTCCAAATACACCAAATTTCTTTTGGACTGATTCTGGATCTGCTTCAATTTTGTTAAATCCTGGTATTCTATCAAAAATCCAATTTAATGGTAGGGCAAATAAAAATCCTGGAGCTGATGTTCCGTGAGGGAATGTTATATTTGGAAAACCATAAAATTTTTCAATTCTTGGTGCTATAATATCTGCTAAAAGATATATCATTGTTAAATATGCTATTGTTGCATAAATTCCTAGGGCAAAATCTTGAGTAATTGCATATACTAGAGATGCTACGAAAGCTGCATGCCAAAAGTTCCACATATCTACCATCAATGTTTTTGTTAGTCCTAAAAATAATAAAATTATATTAAGACCAATTCCTATAGGAATTGCTAAACTTCCTAATACTGTTCCGTAAGAAATTGCTGCAGCTGCTGGCCAACCGACATCAATTGTTGTTAAATTTAATCCAAATCTTTCTACCATTTGTTGGGCAGCAGGTCCCAAACTATTTCCAAGTAAATCAATTACCATATTTAAACCAACAAAACCTACACCTACAATTATACCTGATGTAAATGATTTTTTGGCTTTTGTTCCAAGTATCATTCCAAATATAAAAATTAATATTGGTAGCACTACTATTGCTCCCAAATCAACAAATTTTTGAAAAAGTTCTAACATTTTTTTCTCCCCTTAATTTAATTCATGTTTTTCTAATATTTCTATTAATTTTTCTACATTTTCCTTTGAATCATCAAAAGATTCAATCTTGGTCATGTCTTCCCTATCTTGTAATAATTCCATTACTTTTTGTAAAATTTTAATGTGTTGGTTGGAATCTTTTAAAGCTAACATAAAAATAGTTTTTACATCAATTTCTTTATCAGATGTTGCCATCTCTACAAATTTTACTGGTTTTTCTAATGTCATTATTGCTATTTGTGATTTAATTACATGTTTGCTATCAGTGTGGGGCAAGGCAATGCCATAACCGTCAAACTGAAGGCCTGTTGGATAAGAATCTTCTCGTTCTAAAATAGCTTCTTTAAATGATTGTTTTACAATTTTTTCTTCTATAAGACAATCTGCTAAACTACTTAACACCTCCTTACTATTTTTTAAATTTTCTACTTTTAATTTAATGATTTTATTTTCTATCATAATCATCCCTCCAATTTATTAGTGTTGAAATCAATTCATCTTTTGTTTTTGACTTCCACAACTTTTCTATAAAATTTTTATTTTCTATTTTCCCATAAATCTTTATCAAAATATCCTTTGTACTATCAATATCTTCATCTGTTATTGCAATTAAAAGTACAATCTTAACTAAATTTTTCCCCCACTTTATTGGCTTATCCAAAGTTATAATACCAAGTTGAGATTTATTTACATATTTAGGATCACAGTGGGGAATTGAAATTCCTGTATAAACACTAGTGCTTCCCATGTCCTCTCTTTTTATTATTGAATCTAAAAATAAATTATTTTTCCTGTTCAATTCATTTGAAATTTTTAAAATTTCTTTGAAAACTTCATCTTTATTTTTGGCTTTAGATTTTAGCAATATATTTTCATCTAATAGCTCTCGAATCAAATTATTATTAGTTTCAATTTTTTCGCTAGATTTTAAAAACCTATTTTTGTCTAAATTTTCATTAAAAAATCTACTAATTTCTTTCATTTCTTGTTCAGTTATAACTGGACTAACCTCAAAAACTGGAACTTTTATTTTTTCTAATTTTACTGAAGATACGATAAAATCAACATTACTTAAGTCTATTTTATCTAAATCATCTAAGTCTATTTTTTTTATCTTATCAGTATCTAAAATTAATCTTTTTAATTTACTAACAATAAGCTCAGAAGTAGCAATTCCATGTGGGCATATTACTAAAATATTTAAAGATGTATGAACTTTTTCTACAGCTATTTGAAAATGAATGGCCAAAAACGCAGCCTCATCAGCTGTCATTTTTATATTGAATTCCTCTGTAAGCTCCCTTACTGAAAGCCAAACAACATTATACAAAACGCTATATTGTTTTTTCACTTCTTCAGCTACCGGATTATTAACTGCAATAGATTTTTGTAATCTAAATATCATAGGACCAATATGGCTTATCAACATATTTTTCAAATGATAATCATTGGCCAAATCAATATCCAAAATATTTGATACTTTTTTAATAAGGTTTGTTACACTCTTATCTAATCTCAAATTATAACCAGCATTTTTTATTTTAAATCCAGAAGCAAGAAGCGTATAAGAGAAGGCTTCAATTTCTTGACTAGGGATTTCTTTTTTAGAATCTAAGATTTTACTTAAAATTTCTCTCGCATAAAAATATGCCTCAAAATGATCAATATCAAATTTAATGCTAGTCTTATAATCAGTTAAAATAAAACCTAGCTCAATCATATTTATTTGAACCAGTAAATCTATTAAAAGAGTATTAAAATATCTCTTACTAAGGTCATAGTCATATTTTTTACCTAGTTCATATATTACCTTTTTACAATTTGAAATATTTTCCTTAGTAAAAAATCTAGACAAGGTCTTAATATCCTCAAAATTAGAATCATCAATTAATGAAGATACATATTCTTTAATAAGTGTTCTTATCCTTGACTCTTCACCACTTACAAAATATCTGCCTTTCTCATTTACCAAATGTAATTTTTTTGAAGAAATCTCTTTTTCCAGTTTTTTAATATCTCTTCTAGCAGATCCCTCACTTATAAATGTGCTATCCTCATAAACATCGATATTTAATTTTTTTCTTTTTAAAAAAATCTCTTTGAACAAGAACTCTTCTCTATATTCAATCGACTGGTTATCCAGATTTTTTTTGCTATCAATATCCGATAAAATCAAATCTATTTTTTTAGATTTAAATTTCTCATCAATTCTAATTCCTTTTCGAGGAATTTTTTCAATTTCAATTCCATATTCCTTAAAATATTGGTTTATTTTGTCAATATCTTTATAAATAGTTTTAGTAGAAACGCCAAACATTTCTGACAAACTATTGGCAGAAATAAATTCATCCTGTGACCTAACGGCTTGTAAAATCATAATTTGTCTGCTATTCACAATTTCACCTCACAATCAATGAAAATGTTATCTTCCTTAACATTAGTATATATCAATATATTTTTTTATTTAAATCTATATATGTCTACATTAATGTGGAAGTTATAACTAGTTAATTATTATAAATTATTTTTTTGATCAAATCAAATGAGACTTTGAAATAAATATTTTTAAGAAATAATTTTTAGTCCAATAAAAAATACCCTCTTACTATTTTTATAAGTAGAAAGGGTTTTTGTAAATTATTAAAAAATTTATTAATAGAAATTTTATTTAAGTCTTTGTATTTTAAAAAAGTAACTACAAAAAAACTACAAAGACATATTTTTTAATCATTTGTATTTCTTTTTATCTAAATAATTTAATAAATATAAAAGGATATCGGCTTATTTCGCCAATATCCTTTTATATTTTTGTATAATTTTTCTTGGTGCAGGATAGAAGACTTGAACTTCCACGTCCTAAAATCGGACACAAGATCCTTAGTCTTGCGCGTCTGCCAATTCCGCCAATCCTGCAAACTACCTTTATATATTACCAATATATTATAGCTTTGTCAAATTTTTATAAAACTTTTGATAAGAACTCTTTGCTTATTTCTTCTTTTGGATTTTGGGATTTTTTTCTACATAATTTATTATTTTATTTAAAAATAGCTTTTAAAATCCAATTTCATTTTTTACTTTTTAAATAATCTTTGACTCATTATAAATCTTTCTTAAAATCACTAAGTCATATATGATTTCTCAATAAGTAATATCTATTTTTATTTTTAAAATACTCTTTTGGGTAATAAATAAAAAGGAGGTTTTATGAAAATAATAGCACACAGGGGCTTTTCTTCCCTTTATCCAGAAAACACCATGCTTGCCTTTAAAAAAGCATACGAGATGGGAGTTTATGCCATTGAACTTGATGTTCATTTATCAAAAAAACAAGAATTAATTATAATTCATGACGAAAAAATCGATAGAACCAGCGACGGTCAAGGATTTATAAAAGACCACAGCCTTGAAGAGTTGCAAAAATATTATTTTTCCTATAATAAGGATTTTGAAAATATAAAAATTTCAGATATAGACGAATATTTTTCCTATTTTAAGGACAAGGACGTTTTAACGAATATAGAAATCAAAACAAATGTAATAGAATATCCAAATATAGAAAAACTTTTGATGGGAAAAATTTATGGATACGGTTTGGTTGATAAGGTATTTATCTCTTCATTTAATTTAAATTCTTTAAAAAAAATAAGAGAAATAGATACAAAAATCCCCCTTGCACTTTTGACTAGCAAAAAAGTTAATAATATAAAAAGTCTTTGCAAGGACTTATCTTTACAATTTTATCACCCAAAAAACACAGCAGTTAGTCCCAAGGAGATAAAAGAGTTAAAAAATATGGGAGTTTTGACAAATATTTGGTTTTCAAATAAAAAAGAAGACTACGAAAAATTAGAAATTTTAAATCCTAATGGAATTATAACAAATCATGTTGAAAAATTTATAAAAAAAATCTAGCAAAAAGCTAGATTCAGAGTGTGAACAAAGTCAGTTTAGTAATTCATTGTTAATTTAAAAATAAAATTACGCTACAACCCATCTCGACTAGATTATTGTGCCTTGATTTGGCACAATAATCCCTAAAACTAAGTGCAGATTTATAACCGTTGATTTCGGTTATAAATCCTGAAAACTAGTGCGGTAGCACGGAAAAATTTGCAAAGCAAATGAGTTTTCATAAGCACGAAGAAGTTTGCGAAGCAAACGTGTTTTAGTGTGAGTGAAACGAACGCATGGAGAGATCTCATGAGATTTCTCGACTCACTACGTTCGCTCGAAATGGGTGTAAATTGAGTTTGTTGACAGTCTGAATCTAGCAAAATGCTAGATTTTTTTATGCTTTTACATTTTCTTTTAAATTTTCTCTTGCTTGGCTCATCATTAGTTTTACTCTATTTATTTGGTTTACCTCGCTTGCGCCTGGGTCGTAGTCGATTGCTACTATATTTGCTTGTGGATAAATTTCTCTGATTTTTTTCATTACTCCCTTGCCTGTAATGTGGTTTGGAAGACAGCCAAATGGTTGGATACAAACTATATTTGGTGCGTCTTGGTGGATTAATTCTACCATTTCTCCCGCAAGAAGCCATCCTTCTCCAGCTTGGTTTCCAAGGCTTGTAACTTCTTTTGCAAAATCTTTTACATCATTTATATAAACAGGCTCTGAAAATCTTTTTGAATTTTTTAGGGCTTTTCTGATTGGTTTTCTGTAAACTTCTATTGTATTTATTGCAGCTTTTCCAAAAAATGCCTTGATTGGACTTTTGCCATAAAATTCTTTTTTAAGCTTTGTGTTTGCCAAACAATACATTAAAAAATCCGTCAAATCTGGAACTATTACTTCAGCTCCTTCAACTTCTAGGGTATCTTGAAGGTGGTTATTTGCTTCTTGTAAATATTTTACAAGAATTTCCCCAACAATTCCTGCTTTTGGTTTTTTGATATCTAAAACTTCTACCTCATCAAATTCTTCTACTATTTGTTCGATTATATTTTTATAGGTTTTTGAGCTCATATCATAAATATTTTCACAGCAAATTCCTATCCACTTTTCTTTTAACTTATTTACTTCGCCCTCATTTTTTTCGTAAGGTCTTGTAGCATTTGCCACCCTATTTATTAAATCTCCCAACAAAATTGACCTTAATAAATTTATTACCATTGGGATTGTAGAAATTTTTCTTAGATCAAAGCCTGAATGTGATTCTATTCCTTGGGCTGAAAGTGCTATTACTGGAATTTGTGGATATCCTGCATCTTTTAAGGCTTTTCTAATATATCCCACATAATTTGAAGCACGACATGCTCCTCCCGTTTGGGTCATTAAAAGGGCTAATTTATTTGGATCATATCTTCCAGAATTTACAGCTTCCATAAATTGACCAACAACTGTAATTGATGGATAACATGAATCATTATTTACATATTTTAAGCCGTTATCGATTACTTTTTCATCAACCTTATCCAAAAATTCTATATTATAGCCAGATCCCTTTAATAAACTTTCCATAATTTGAAAATGCTCTCTTGCCATTTGAGGAGCAAGGATTGTATAGCCACTATTTTTCATTTCTTTGGTAAATTCGTGGTTTTCGTAGGTCAATTTATCTTTTCTTTTTTTCAAATGAATATTTTCATTTTCTTGTTGGTCAAGAGCTTGAATTAAAGACCTAATCCTAATTTTTACAGCACCAAGATTTGAAACTTCATCAATTTTTAATAGGGTATAAATTTTTCCGTTTGCTTCCAAAATATCTTGAACTTGGTCGGTTGTAACCGCATCAAGTCCACAGCCAAATGAATTTAATTGAACCAATTGAAGGCAAGGATCTTTTCCTACAAATTCCGCCGCCCTATAAAGTCTTGCGTGATAAGACCATTGGTCCAAAACTCTAGTTTCATTTTCCAAATCTTCTGTTGAATAGGCTATGGAATCTTCTGACAAAACTGGAATTCTCATTGACTCAATTAATTCTGGAATCCCGTGATTAATTTCTGGATCAATATGGTAGGGACGACCTGCAAGAACAATTGCTTTTTCCTTGTTCACATGAACATATTCTAAAATTTCCCTACCTTTTTTTCTTATATCTTCATGGTAGTCGGCTTGTTTTACCCAAGCGTTTTTAACTGCATTTATAATTTGATTTTTCTTTAAAACAAATCCATCATGCTCATATCCTTCAAAAATTTCAACCAGCCTATCTGCAATTATTTTTTCAGATTCAAATGAAAGATATGGGGCCATATATTTTACATTTTTTAATCCATCAACATTATTTTCTATTACATCAGGATATCCTGAAACAACTGGGCAATTCATATGGTTTTGTGCCTTATCAAATTGCTTGTATTCATAAAAAATTGCTGGATAAAATAAAATATCTATGTCTTTTTCTAGTAAATTTTCTATATGTCCATGGGCAATTTTGGCAGGATAGCAGGCAGTTTCTGATGAAATTGTGGCAATTCCTTTTTCATAAATTTTTCTGTTTGATTCATCCGATAAAACAACATCAAAACCTAAGGATGTGAAAAATTCATGCCAGAAAGGATAATCTTCGTACATATTTAAAACTCTAGGAAGTCCAACTTTTCCAAAAATATTTTTTTCTCCCAAAGTCTTCCTATCAAACAAAAGTTTATTTTTAATTTTGTACATATTAAGATCTGCCAAAGTTTCTTCTTGTTTTACTCCAGCTCCTCTTTCGCACCTATTTCCTGTGATAAATCTTGAGCCGTCTGAGAAAATATTTATTTGAAGTGAACAATTATTTGTACATCTTCCGCACCTTGCAGATTTTTGGGTGTAGGTGAAATTATCTATTTCACTTTCTGATAAAATTTTGGAATGGCCTGTTGATTTTTCTTTGGAAATCAAAGCCATGCCCATAGCTCCCATAAGGCCAGAAATTTCTGGTCTTGTTACATTCCTTGCTGATAATTTTTCAAAGGCTCTTAATATTGCATCTCCATAAAAAGTTCCACCTTGAACAACTATATTTTTTCCTAAAGATTTTGGATCACGAACTTTTATAACTTTTTGGATGGCATTTTTTATAACAGAATAGCAAAGTCCTGCCGCTATATCAGAAACATCTGATCCTTCTTTTTGGGCTTGCTTTACCTTTGAATTCATAAAAACTGTACATCTTGAACCCAAATCTGCTGGTTCTTTTGCAAAAAGTGCTTTTTGTTGAAATTCTTCTACAGAAAGACCTACACTTGCTGCAAATGTTGACAAAAATGATCCACAACCTGATGAACAAGATTCGTTTAATTGAATTGAATCAATAATTCCATCACGAATATGCATAGCTTTCATATCTTGACCACCAATATCCAAAATAAAATCTACATCTGGATCAAAAAATTTGGCTGCAGAATAATGGGCTATGGTTTCAACTTCGCCATTGTCGATATGAAGAGCATTTCTAATAAATTCTTCCCCATAACCACAAATTCCTGATGAAACTATTTGGGCATTTTTCGGAATTTTTTTGTAAGCATCCTTTAGCATAGAAATTACAACCTCAAGAGGTCTTCCCAAATTCATCCTATAATCTTGGTGTAAAATTTCATTGTCTTTGCTGATTAGGACAATTTTTGAGGTGGTTGATCCTGCATCAATTCCAAGAAAAATTTCTCCTTCATAATCTTCAATATTTTTATATTTTACAAGATTAGTCTTGTGTCTTTTCTTAAATTCTTGGTAGTCTTTTTCATCTTCAAAAAGTCTTTCCATTTTTTTGGTCATTTCCATATCAACTTTTTTATCTTCTTTCAAAGATTTTATTAGTGATTTATAAGAAATTTTTTCTTCATTTTGAGATAAAATTGCAGCACCCTTTGCCACATAAAGCTCGGCATCTTCTGGAATATAAAAATTATTTTCTTCCTCTCCTAAAGTTTCAATAAACCTAACTCTTAAAGCCTTTAAAAAATGAAGAGGTCCTCCCAAGAAAGTTACATTTCCCTTTATTGGCCTTCCACAAGCAAGATTTGAAATTGTTTGATTTACAACTGATTGAAAAACAGAAATTGCTATATCTTCCCTGCTTGCTCCTTGATTCATAAGAGCTTGGATATCAGTTTTTGCAAAAACACCACAACGACTTGCAATCGGATAAATTTTTTTATAATTTTTACTTAAATCATTTAAACCTTGCGCGTCAGTATCAAGAAGAGCAGCCATTTGATCAATAAAAGCGCCAGTTCCACCAGCACAAATTGAATTCATTCTTTGCTCAACAGAACCTTTGAGATAAGTAATTTTTGAATCCTCACCGCCAAGTTCAATTACTACATCAGTTTGAGGAATAAATTGTTTTATAGCTTTTGTTTCAGCAATAACTTCTTGAACAAAATTAATTCCCAAATATTTTTCAACAAACATTCCGCCAGATCCTGTAACATTTACAGTAAGAAAATCATCTTTAAACCTGTCATAGGCTTCCATCAAAACATTTGTAACTGTTTGTTTTACATCTGATTTATGTCGTCTGTAGACTGAATAAAGAGTATTAAATTTATCATCAGTAATAACAATCTTTACAGTCGTAGAACCGACATCAAGTCCCATATGTAAATTCATACATTTTCCTTTCCTATATATAAAAACTTATTTCTATTTAAAATAAATGAATTTTTTAAAATTAAATGAATTTTTAATCCTACACTATTTATTTTATTATAATTACAAGCAAATACAAGCAAATTACTTGGTTTTATTAATTAAATTATATAAAATATTTTTTGTAAACTTATTGAAAATTTATATAATTTTTTCGACAATATTTATACAAAAAATTCCAAGCTTGCATCATTATATAATAGGACAAAAAATAAAATTTATCAAGGATTATTTAGAAATTATTTATTATAAAAAAATATAAAAATAATCACAAAAATAGCCTTCATAAGAAGGCTCAGAGTGTAGACAAAGTATGAATGTAGATAATATTTTATTTTAAAATAAAAATTACGCTACGTACCATCTCGACTAGATGATTGTGCCCAGATTTGGCACAATCATCCCTAAAACTAAGTGCGAAAGCACGAAGAAGTTTGCAAAGCAAACGTGTTTTAGTGTGAGTGAAACGAACGCGATTTGGCACAATCATCCCTAAAACTAAGTGCGAAAGCACGAAGAAGTTTGCAAAGCAAACGTGTTTTAGTGTGAGTGAAACGAACGCATGGAGAGATCTCATGAGATTTCTCGACTCACTACGTTCGCTCGAAATGGGAAAATTTTTAGTTTGTCAACAGACTAAGCCTTCATAAGAAGGCTAAATTATTTTCTTAAATTTTTTACCATTTTAGAAATTTCTTTGAAATTTTCATCCTTTGCATCACTTGCCAAATCAAACATTAACATTTCTGTATTAACAAGGCTTGCCCCCATATCTGATATGGCTTTTAGGCCCAAGAGTTTTTGCTTTTCATTAAAACTTGAAACTGCATCTTCAACCACAAAAACCTTATATCCTTCAAATAATAATCTTCTTACTGTTTGATAAACGCAAATATGGGTTTCTGCTCCTGTAATAACTACATTTGTAATTTTATTTTCTTTTAAATAAGAAGAAACTTCATCAGTTATTGCATCAAAGCTTGTTTTTGAAAAAATATACTCATCATAAAGATTTTCTTTTATTTCACTTACACTTTGACCAAGTCCTTTTGGATATTGTTCTGTTGCAATTTTTTTGATTCCATACATTTCAAAAACTTTTAAAAGTGTTTTTGAATTTTTAATTATTTTTTCAGATTCATAAATTGCTGGCATCAATTTTTCTTGCAAATCAATTACCAACAAAAGTGTATTTTCCTTGTTGTCATAAGTTTTTGTATCAAAATTATAACCTTCTATAAAAAAGCTTCCTATTTCTCTTTCCATAAATCCCCCTGATTTTTATTTCTATCCTTTAATTTTTTATCAATTGTAGATAAAACTTTCGCCTTATTTTTTGACCAAATCGGCCAGACAATTTTATCACGACGTCCGTCCCCGGTTAGCCTTTGGACAACTATATTTGGATCTAAATTCTCCAAAATAAGTATAACATAATCGACAAACTGATCCAAAGTCATAGTAAATTCATTTTGATTTTTTAAATAATAATCATAAATTCTTGATCCTTTTTCAATATAAAGATTGTGAATCTTAATGCCCCAAAATTTTCTTTTATTTATATAAGAAATAGCTTTAAGATAATCATTTAAATCTTCATTTGGAAGACCAATTATAAGGTGGGCCAAAGTTTTTATATTTTTTTCTTTTAATTTCAAAAGTCCCTGGTCAAATTCCTTGTGAGAATAGCCTCTATTTATAAATTCTATAGATTTTTCATTTACAGATTGAAGGCCAAGCTCTACAATTAGAAAAGTTTTTTTATTCAAATCATCAAGTAAGTCAATTACTTCATCAGAAAGACAATCCGCACGAGTTGCAATTGATAAACCCATAATATTAGGATTTTCTATGGCTCCATAAAATAATTTTTTCATCTTTTCTATATCACCATAGGTAGATGTAAAATTTTGAAAATATGCCATGTAGCCTTCTTTTCTATTTTCTTTTTTTAATCTTTTTATTTGATAATCAATTTGCTTATCCAAATCATCATATTTTGTAAAATCTCCAGCCCCATTTTCTGAGCAATAAATACAGCCTAATTTTGAAATTTTTCCGTCCCTATTTGGGCAAGTAAATCCCCCATCAAGGGGAATTTTTATTATTTTTTTATTAAATTTTCTTTTAAAATAAGAATCCACATCCCTATATCTTTTTTTATTTATTTCCATAATTTTATTTTACTTTTATATAAAAAAAAGACACCTTTTGGTGCCTTTGCTTGCTTATTGAAAGTTTATATATTCTATTTATCTTTAATTATCTTCGTATGGCAATAAAGCTACTTGTCTAGCTCTTTTGATTGCTCTTGTAATTTCTCTTTGATGTTTCGCATTTAGTCCTGTAACTCTTCTTGGAAGGATCTTTCCTCTATCAGAAATAAATCTTTTTATAGTATCAATATCCTTGTAATCTATTACTTTTGAAGGGTCTTTGACAAATGGATCGACTTTTTTTCTTGGTCTGAAATTTCTACGCATTTTATCCTCCTAAAATCTAGAAAGGAATTCTTCCGTCGTCTTCAATTTCTGTAAAGTCATCGTCAAAAAAGTCATCATTATTATTCATGTTTTGATTGTTATTTTGTGGGAAATTATTTGAATTATTGTAAGATCTATCTTGGTTCATATCTCCAAAACCATTATCTTGGTTCATTGGATTGTTGTTATTTTGATATTGACCATCTGATCTTGATTCCAAAAATTCAACTCTGTCTGCAACAACATCAGTTGTGTAGACTGTTTTTCCGTCTTTATCTTGGTAAGAACCTGTTTGGATTTTACCATCTATCGCACATTGATTTCCTTTTTTTAGATATCTTGATACATTTTCAGCTTGTACTCCCCATACTGTTATACGTGGAAAATCAGCTGTTGGACGATTCATTGATTCCATTTCTTGTCTTTTTTGTTTACTTAAACCTCTATCAACTGCTAAAGAAAAACTAACAACTGCTTGTCCAGATTGGGTATATCTTAAATCTGGATCTTTTGTGAGTCTTCCTATAAGAAAAACTTTATTCATTTAGTCCTCTTTTCTGATTACCATGTATCTAAGAATTAAATCAGATATTCTAAGTCTTCTTTCAAATTCTTTGATGTGGTCACCACTAGCTTTAAAATCAACGATATAGTAATATCCTTCTTTGATATAGTTGATTTCGTATGCAAGTTTTCTTTTTCCCCAGTCATCTACAGATTCTACTTCTCCACTTTCAGCTATAATGCCTTTGAAGATTTCTAAAGATTTATTTCTTTCTTCATCTGAAACTTCTGGTTTGTAAATCAATACTGCTTCGTAGTTATTCATCTATTTCACCTCCCTTTGGTCTTTGACCCCGATCTATTGTCGGAGTAGAGAATTCTTATCTATGTTACTATAAAAGCTAACATAAGTCAATTATTTTTTTCAAATAAATTCTAAGGAATTTTCGATTTTTGAAAAATAAATTGCATTGGCAATCGCACGAGCCATAACTTTTGACCCAAGGCTTCCCACAAGATTTATATCAGCATCAACCTTATTAGTTGCAAGGGAGAAAATTGTATCTCCATCCATCATTGTATGAACTGGTCTAATCGCTCTGGCATAACCGTTGTGAGTCATTGAGGCGATTTTTCTAAGCTCAGTTTTATTAAATTTTCCGTTTGTTGCAACAATTCCAATTGTTGTGTTCAAAGAATTTTTTTCAGAAATTTTTTCTAAAACATCAAGAGTCGGAATAAATTTATTATTTTTTAAAATTCCTGCAATTTGTTTATTTTCTTCATCATCAAAAATATCCCCCATAGCATTTACAGCAACTATGGCTGAAACTTTTAAATCTCCAAGGCAAATTGTGGCAGATCCAAGTCCTGATTTCATAGAAAAATCTTTGCCCAAGGCCTTTCCAACTGTAGCTCCAGTCCCTGCCCCAATTATTCCTTGGCGATTTTCATCAAAACTTGCATTTTTATAAGCATCCCTTCCCATTTTTTTATCTGGTCTAATTTTATAAGATTTATAATCCAAATCGTACAAAATTGCTTGGGGAACTATGGGAACAATTCCGCTTGGAAGTTTAAAACCAATCCCATCTTTTTCTAATTCTTCAACAACTCCAATTGAACCTGCAAGGCCATAAGATGAACCCCCAGATAAAACGAGAGCTGAAACTTCACTTACAGTGTTTACTGGATTTAAAAGGTCGGTTTCACGAGTTCCAGGTCCTCCCCCTCTTACATCAACACTTGCTGTATTTCCTCTTGGAGGAAGCAAAACCGTAAGACCAGTTCCCCCATCAAAATTTTGAGCATGACCGACTTTTATTCCATCAATGTCGGTAATGTAACCCTTATACATTTTTTCTCCTTGTTAAAATTTGAAAATTATATTTAATAAATTAAGAAATTATTCTTATAAAGCTAATAGCCATCAAGAGATCTCTCCACAAGGTCGAGATGGGTTTGTAGCTTATTTAATTTTTAAAAAATAAATTCTTAATCAGCTAAAATAATATTTATTTTTATTATCAACTGAAACTTAAGCCTAAAAATAAGCAATATCGAGCGCAGTCGAGAGATTCCATAATATAAATTTTTCTGTTAAATTTATGTTTTCTTGGCTTCTAATTCAAATTTGAAATAAATTCAACTTATCCATCATTAAAATTCTTTCAAATTAATTAAATCAATATTTTTCTATTTACTTAGACTTTAGCCTAAAAATAAATACAACAATAACCCATCTCGAGCCTTGTCGAGAGATCTCTTAGATTAACTTAGGACTTTCATTCTATATATTTTTTAAATCTCTAAGCTTATTAAAAACACAAATCTAATTCCTATACCTATCCATCATTTCTTCAAAAACTTCTGCAGATGATGGGGCTGTGTAGGAAATTGCGTTTGCTCCAGCTTCTATTGTTTTTAAAATTGATTCTGGTTTTTTGCCACCTGTTGCAATTATTGGGAATTCATCTCCAATTAATTTTCTAATTTCACTTACAAGCTCTGGAGTTTTTGGACCACCAGATACATTTAAAATTTCAGCTCCCGCTTCAATTTTTCCTACTACATCATCTTTAAATCCTGTTACAGTTGCAATTACAGGAATATCTACAAATTCTGAAATTGCTTTAATGTCCTTGTTTGGGATTGGGGAATTTACCACAACTCCGTAAGCTCCTTCAAGCTCTGCGTCAAAGGCTATGTATTTTGACCTTGCTCCTTGAGTTGTTCCTCCACCAACACCAATAAAACATGGAACTGATGCTGTAGAAATTATAGATTGGGCAATTGTATTTTGTGGAGTGTAAGGATATACTGCCATTATAGAATCTGCATTTGTATTTCTAATTATGGCAAGGTCGGTTGTAAATAGTAGAGATTTTATTCTTTTTTCATAAATTTTTATCCCACTTGCCCTATAAATTTCTTCTGGCACTGTGATAAAAGACTTTCTTAATTTTGAATGTACTTGAGGCACAAATTTTTTCATTTTTTCTTCCATAATTTTCTCCTTATAACTTGTATTTTTTTATGGGACAGGTAAAAACAATAGATTCATAGGCTCTTAAATTTATATTTTTGAAAATTTCCCTTTGAGAAATATTTCCAATTATAAATTTTGATTTTTTAATATTAAAAAATCCTGGCAATTCAAATAATACATCTTTTTGTGATAAATTATTTAAAATTACCAAAGCCTTATTATCCTTATAATAAAAATAGGAAAGCAGGTCCTTGCTTTTAAAATTTAAAGGATAATATTCTTCTTTTATTATATCAAGATAATCGTATCTTATTAAGAAAATTTTTCTATAAAAATCAAAAATCTCTTTTCTAATTTTTGAATCTATTTCTTTTTTATAAGATAGGATTTCCTCGCCCTCTTTTATAAAAATATCTTCACTTCTCATTATAGATATAATAGCCATAAGTTTTGAACAATTTGTGTAAAAATGCTTAAAATCCAAAAATTTTTCGCATAAAAATTCATAATCCCCATTAAGAGCAAAGGCAAGGTCGTTTTTGTTTTTATCTAATATAAATTTTCTTAAATCTAAATTTTTAGAATTTTTCCAAAAAGAAAAATCGACATATCCATCAAAAATCTCATCTTTTTTCTTATCACTTGTGTTTAAAATAAATTTTATATTCTTGTAAGAATTTTTTAAAGACTTTATATTTTCTCCCAAAAATTTTGAAGAATTCGAAAAATCATCAAGGATAAAACCATCAACTCCCTTATTTATCCAAAAGTTTAATACAGCATTAATATTTTTCTTGCTAATTTTTTTAATTTTACTTAAATCAAGCCTTAAAAAAATCCCTAGATTTAAATCATGGGCCTTTGAAATTTGACTTATAAAATCTTGATTTTGGCCAAAAATTTTATTTATTTGAGAAAAATCTAAAAAATCTCTATCTCTTTTAAAAATATCTTCAATTAAAATAAAATCAATTCCCAAAATTTTTAAAGCCATAAACCTTTGGTCTAGGTCATAAATATCAAAAAATCCCAAATTTGATTTATCCTTATTAAATTTTTTTGGATAAGTCCTATAAAAAATATTCCCCATAATTTTTCCTTCATCTCCATTATATTTTTAATGTTAAAATATTCAAAAGAATTGATGAAAGAGTATAATCATCAAGTAAGAAAATAGAAAGGAAAAATATGTTAGAACTTAAAAATATAAGTAAAATTTATAAAACAGGAGAAAGTGAACAAAAAGCTCTTGATAAAATAAATATCTCATTTAGAAAAAATGAATTTGTTTCAATTCTTGGCCCATCTGGTGGTGGGAAAACCAGCCTTTTGAATATAATCGGCGGCCTTATGAATTATACATCGGGAGATTTGATTATAGATGGCAGGTCCACCAAAAAATTTAAGGATAGGGATTGGGATTATTATAGAAATAGGTCGGTTGGATTTGTTTTTCAATCTTACAATTTGATTGGCCACCAAAATGTTTTAAAAAACGTAGAACTTGCCTTGACTCTTTCTGGTGAGAGGAAAGAATTAAGAGAAGATTTGGCAAAAAAAGCCTTAGAAAAAGTTGGACTTGCTGATCACATCTACAAAAAACCTGCCCAATTATCTGGAGGGCAAATGCAAAGAGTTGCAATCGCTCGTGCCCTTGTAAATAATCCAGAAATTATCCTTGCTGATGAGCCGACTGGAGCTTTAGACACTGAAACGTCAAAGGAAATTATGGATTTATTGAAAGAAGTTGCCAAGGACAGACTTGTAATTATGGTAACCCACAATCCAGACTTGGCTGAAAAATATTCTACAAGAATTGTAAGATTAAAAGACGGGAAAATTTTATCAGATTCAAATCCTTATGAGGAAGAAAAAACAAGGGATGAATTTAAAACAAAAAAATTATCTCTCTCCCTTCCGACTGCCTTAAAACTTTCTTTTAATAATCTTTTGACAAAAAAAGCAAGGACAATCCTTACTGCCTTTGCAGGATCAATAGGAATTATTGGAATTGCCTTAATCCTATCTCTTTCAAATGGGGTTGATGATTTTATAAAGGAAAGTCAAAGAAAAACTTTAAAATCTTATCCAATAGAAATCAAAGAGGAAAGTCTAAATTTGGGAGATAATTTTTTGAAAGATCCAGCAGGAGATAAAAAATATAAAAAAGATGACAAAAATGTTAGGGCAAACAATGATATTTTGAAAAGAAAATCTTCTCTTTCCTCATCAATTACAGAAAATAATCTCTCCCCTTTCAAAACTTATCTAGATAAAAAAGATTTAAATAAAAAAATTGGCAAGCATGCCATAAATTATATATATGATTTGAATTTTGAAATCTATGGAAAAGATGAAAATGGAGAGATTATAAACACTGACGGTTCAGATTTTGAAGATAAAGAAGATTCTATGTTTAAGTCTAATGGTCCATCCTTTTTAAATATAGGCTCAAGTGAGCACAAAAATTTCAAACAAATAATTTCAAACAAGGACGGATCAATTTCAAATATAGTCAAAGAAGAATATGATTTAATCGATGGAAAATGGCCAGAAAATGCCAACGAATTGGTTTTATTTACAGACAAAAACAATTCTATAGATAGGGAAAGTTTGTATGAGCTTGGAATTTTGCCAAAAAAAGATTACAAAAATATCCTAAAAAAATTAGATGAAGGCGAAAAAATAAGGCTTGACGATAAAAAAATAAAAAACAAAGATCTTTTAAATCATGAATTTAGCGCCCTAATGCCTGCAGATTTTTATAAAAAAGAAAATAATAAGTACAAAAATATAAAAGACGATGAAAATGAAAAGAAAAAAGCAATTGAAAATGCCTATAAAATAAAAATCGTAGGGATTGCAAGGGCAAAAAAAGATAGCGAAGAAAACCAAAATATAACAGCTCCGCTTGGTTTTACCTCAAAATTTACCGACCAAATGATAAAAAGAGCTGGAGAATCTCAAATCGTAAAAGACCAAGAAAAAAATAAGGATATAAATATTTTAAATAATATTGCCTTTAAGGCAAAAGATCAAGATGAAAAAAGAAAAGCAAGCAAATCATATCTTGAAAACCTTGACCAAGATCAAAAATTAAAGGCTCAATCATTTTTACTAGCAAATTCAGAAAAATTAAAAGAAAATATAAAGAAAGCTTCAATAAATTCAATGAATAGACCAAGTCAAAATCAAGGGCAAAACATTGATATAATTGAACTTTTCCTAAAAAATCCAGAAGATAAGGTTTTGGATAAATTATACGAAGAAGAACTTTCATCAAATTCCTACCAAAATAACCTAGAAGATTTTGGTTTTGTTTCAAAATCTGCCCCATCAGAGATTAAAATTTATGTAGAAGATTTTGAAAACAGGGAAAATGTAAAAAATATAATAAATGATTTTAATAAAAACAAAAAAGAAAAAGATAAAATTCACTATACAGATTTTGTAGGACTTTTAACCTCATCAATTAGAACAATAATAAATGCAATTTCCTATGTTTTGATTGCCTTTGTCGGCGTTTCTCTTGTTGTTTCATCAATAATGATTGGGATAATAACCTATATTTCCGTCTTAGAAAGAACAAAAGAGATTGGAATTTTAAGATCAATCGGTGCAAGCAAAAAAGATATAAGAAAAGTTTTCTTGTCAGAAACATTTATGGAAGGACTTTTGTCAGGACTTCTCGGAGTTTTTGTAACTATTTTATTAAATATACCAATCACAAAAATTATGAGAAATATAACAAATATTTCCTATATTGGCTCATCCCTCCCAAATAAGGCAGCAATAATTCTTGTACTAATTTCAGTATCTTTAACACTTCTTGCAGGAATTATCCCATCATCAATAGCAGCCAAAAAAGATCCGGTTGAGGCCTTGCAAAGTGAATAAATTTAAAAATAATTTTAAGTCAAATCTATTTAGATATTTTTCAAAATAGATTTGACTTTTTATTCCAATAATTTTTTATCTTTACAAAAAAGGAATTTAAATACAAAAAAGCATTGAACCTTAAATTCAATGCTCATACTGTTGACAAAGTATACAAATCCTCATGCTAAGAATATCATACGGAAAAAATTGATTTGATTTCAAATTTAAAAATTCGTTAAAAAATCGCAATGTTCGAGAGCGTAGCTCGAGTTTGCGATTTTAGAATTTTGAAATTTAGAAATCAACAATTTTTGGAGTCAGATATTCGTGCTTGAGGGTTTGTCTACTCTCTGAGTATTGAACCCTAAGTCCATTGCTTTTTTTTAGCTTAAAATTTGATTGACCCTTTTTTGCACCGCATAATAATCATACCCAGCCTGGGTCAATCTTTTTTTCCTCTCATTTCCATTTCCCCAATAACCTCTTATAACTTCTCTTGCAAGTGTGTCAATTGATTTGTGATCTTTTCTTGGATAAATTTCATTTCCCATATCATCAAATACTTTTTCTTTATATTTATCAGCACATCTTTTTGCATTTTCTAGGGATTTAAAAGCTCCTTTTTGACTTTTTATATCTTTAAAAGATTTTCTAACCCTATATAAACTTGAATTTTTACTAGGATTTTTTCTAAGTCTTTTATTAACTTCTTTTGAAATGTAGGGAAATTTTTCTCCCAGATATGGACCTGGACAATTTGTGTTGGCATACCACTCGTGTTTTTGCAAAACTCCTTCTTTATCTCCAGTATAAGTGCAAGGATAAATATTATTTCTCCTGCAAATATCTGTCACCAAATCAATCAACCTATCTAAAACAAAATCTGAAATTTCCCAATTTGGTCCTCTTGTAGAATTTCCAACTTCAATTGTAATCGCACGATTGTCGCACCATGACGAAGAAGTTGTCCAGGCTCTGTTTTCTTCATAAACTCCAAGAACAATAATCCCGTCTGATCCTAGATTATAATTTGCAGAAGCTCCTCTTGATTTTGGAAGAAAAAGCCTTGCCAAATCTCTTCCACAAATAATTCCTCCAGCATGGTGGATGGCAATTTTGCTTATTTTTTCACTTCTTTTTCCACTGTTGTTTGGTGATAAAATTATATCATCAACTAATTTGCTATAAGTCATTTTTCCTCCTTAAATTGTTCTAATAAAATTTTTAATTTTTCTGGAATTGGAAGCCCGATTGCAATAGAGTTTTCAAGTATTGATAGTCCCTCATTTGCTATATAAAAAAATATTATGGCACTTCTAATCATGGCTTGATTTTGCACTAAATTTTTATCACAAAGATTTGCAATTCCTACTATTATAAAAATCATTATCTTTTTAAAAATCCCTCTAAATCCAACTTTTGACGAAAGTTTTCTTTCAAATCCTGCCCTTATAATTCCACTTAAATAATCACAAATTACAAAAGCAAGAAGCGTGTAAATAAAAATATCCATATCACCAAGAAAAAATCCCATACAAGATCCAAATATTGTAAATAAAAGCCTAGTAATATCCTTAAATTTACTCATATCTTCCCCCTTTACAATTTTTTCCATAAAAAAATCACCTCCTACTTATATATAAGTAGAAAGGTGATAATGTCCCTAAAATTATTTCTCAAAAGATTTAAGTTCTATACTATGTTTGATTTTATTAATTTCTTTTGATTTTTCCTTGGAAAGTTTTTTAATTAGAGTTATAAGTCTTCTCTCAGCATTTTGAATTTCCAATTGTTTTTTTCTCATATTGATTCTTAACTTCATATCAGAAAGTGCATTTCTTGGACTTGAAAATTGACTAAGTTTATAAGGAAGGTCCAAAATACCTGCAAGCTTTGGATCAAAAGTCAAAAGATTTGCATGAAGTTTTAATAAAACATCTTGAGTCCTATCAATAGATTTATTAATAGTATTATTTTTATTAGCTCTCAAAAAATCTCCAAGAATATTTCTTCCAATAAGACCAGTAACAGAATAATCAGAAGTTTTTCCAACCCTTTTACTTGCCCTTTGCAAAACTCCAAGAGCCTCCCTCGCTTCATCAAGTAATTTATTAATTTCTTTTATTCTAGCATTTTCATAATTATAATCTTTCATAAATATCTCCCCAAATTTTTTTCTATATTATATTATACCCAAAAGTGAGTAAAATATCTTTTTGGGTATAGTAATAATACTAAAATAAAAAGGAGAGTTTATGGCATTAATAATTTTATTTAACGCTAATGATATAGAAAAAGAAAATTTAAGAATTTTGTGCGAAAAAGAAAATGTAAGATTAAAACTACTAGGCATGGAAGATGTAGATCAAAAAGTGGGATATCTTGCAGAAATAGATGGCTATGAAAAAATCGAATCAAAGGGAGAATATTTAGAAGAATTTGATTTCACCTTTGCATTTTTCAAAGACTTTGAAGAAAAAGACTTGTTTTCCTTTATAGATAAAATGAGAGAAAACAATGTCGTAATTGACCACAAGGCAGGAATTACTCCAACAAATATAAAATGGACATTAAGATATTTACTTGAAGAAAATGACCAAGAACACAAAACCATGCAAATTGTTGAAGAAATCAATTCTTATCTAGAAAAGGCCAGCAAAATAAAAAAAGATACAGGCGAAGAAAACCCAGAAATAAAAAATTTGGTAAAGGAATTAAACCATTATTTCCAAACAGCAGGAGAAGATTTCGACATAAAAGTTGCCAAAGAATTTAGAGATAAAATGAGAAATTTGGTAGAAAATTTATAAAAAATATTTTTGAAAATTAATAATTTAAAATTTTTTAAGAAAATTTTATTTTTAAAACAAAAAGGTCACTATACAAAATGTATGTGACCTTTTTAATTTACTAAATTCAAAATTATTTGTCATTATTTTCAATAATTTTAACTAAGCCTACTTTTAGCATTACTATTGATGATATTAATAATAATACTATTGATACAACAATCCAAATACCTTCTTTTCCAAGTATTTCGCCGCCTGTTAGTTTCCAAATTACCATTGCTATAATCGGAACTACAAGTGGAAGTAGTCTGTTTTTAACAGTTGTTTTTCCCCTTTTGTTACCAGCTAACATTGTGTAAAATAAGGATCCAAACAAAGCTGGCAAAATATATTTTGATGCTGTTTGTACAGATGCTGATTGTAAAAATGGTTGAAGTGGTATTAATAATACAACTCCCAAAGCTATAACCAACATTGTAATTAATGATGAAGAAGCGATTGCAATTAAGCTAATTACATCAGATTCTTCAGTGCCTTGTTCCAAATCCATCAAGGCTTGAGCGTTCAAAGCACAAGGAATTTTCAAGTTTGTAACATTTCCTGTTATATATGCCAAGTAAGTTCCTGAACCAAGTATTGGTCCATAACTTATAAATTCTGCCATAACTGTAGGAATAAATACTGCAAGCAAGGTTCCAGCTGTTCCTGCAACATCCTTTATATCAAATGGTAGGTCGTATTTCATTGCAATTAATATAGGAACAATCAACATACATCCTATAGAAATTATTGATCCTATTCTTCCTACTCTATGTATTGTATTAAAATATTGTTCTTTTCTTGTATCTTTTTCCATAATTTTCTCCTATACCATAATTCCTTCCAAAAATACTGAAAGTGCCATACCTATAATTAAGGCAAATGCTAAAACAAATTCTCCCATCCATGCAAGTTTGTATTTATCGGCTATTTTCATTAGTCCAACAGTTACAATAAAGCTAGCTAGAAAAACTAAGATAGATATTTTTCCCTTTAATAATTGAGAAATTGATAAAACTAATATCATTGCAAGAGTAAAATAAGAAATTATTAAGCTACCCTTAGCTCCAGATTTTGCCTTAAATTTAGTAACTCCCTTATGGTAGGATTTTCCTAAAAATATGTTTAAAACTGCCGCAAAAATAATAGATATACTCATTACCATTAAAATTGTAGGAATTAAATTTGTATCTGTTCCGTTTATAAAGGTTGACATATCTTTATATCCTGCTGCAGATGTAACCATACTTGCTGAAGTTAATTCATACATCAAAGCTCCTATTACAGAAAGTCTAAACCAAGCCCAAGGTGTTCCAACTACTGTTGATAGACTTGCAAGACCTATATCTATTGATACAGAAGGAACTATTGAAAACAAAACTGATGATTTTATTACTTTGTTAATTTGTTTAGAAGAAAAACCCAATTCTTTTGCACGTTTCATGGCAAGTCTTAAAGAAATGATTATAAATCCAATTACCAAAAGTAAAGAAACTATAACCATTAAATATAAGGGTTTACCATTTAAAATATCTCTAACTTTCATTTATTTCTCCTTATTTATATAAATTTACATCTCTAACCTTAACATCTTCTGGAATTGGAGCTATATATTTTCCACCTGTTTGATCAACATATTCTTCTTTTGCTTTTTCAATTAATTCAGGATTATTTAAAGCTCTAATTGCTGTTAATGCTAATGTAGAAACCGCCTTATCAAGACCTTTTTTTGCATAGGATGATTTTCCTTGGCTGACCATTTGCCAAGAATGAAGTGGTGTTCCAAAAGCAGATGTAGCTACCAAGCATTGGGCTACTGGTACACAATTACTAAAATCTCCTACATCAGTTGACCCACTTGCCATAGGTGAATCTTTACCAAATTTGATATATTCACTAACCAAGGATCTTTTTTTAATATTTTCTACTTGATTTTTATCTAAAAATCTTGAAATTAAATTTTCTGCTCCATTTATTTCACTTTGACCTAGGGTGTTTACAAAAGATTTTGCCATTTCTATTTCTTCATCTGAATATTCAACTTCTCCTAAATCCAACATCGCTTCTTCCATAGTTTTTGTTAAAGTAGGATTTGGAACAAAATCTGATACTGCAGAATCAAAAACTATTTCCAATTCTGTCTCAGTCATCAAAGCTGCACCTTGTGCAATTTTTTTGACTCTTTCATATGTTTCTGTAGAATCTTTCATTTTTGGAGCTCTTATAAAATAATAAATCGCTGCGTGATCTTGAACAACATTTGGTGCATGCCCACCAACATCTAAATATGCATAATGAATTCTTACATCACTAGGAACATGTTCTCTCAAATAATTGACACCTACATTCATAAGCTCACAAGCATCTAGGGCACTTCTTCCAAGCTCAGGACTTGCTGCAGCGTGAGAGCTTATTCCTTTAAATTTAAAAGTAACTATTGTATTTGCCAAAGAGCCTGATTCCCAAACTGAATTTAGGAAATGTGGATGCCAAGTAAATCCACAATCTACACCATCAAAAACTCCTTCTCTTCCCATAAAGGCTTTTCCGGCATCCCTCTCTTCAGAAGGAGTGCCGAAAACTTTTATGGTACATGAAAGATTATTGGAGTCAATATATTCTTTTAATACTAAAGCCGCTCCTATTGATCCAACTCCCAAAAGATTATGGCCACAACCATGGCCTGGGTTATTTTCACATACTGGAATTTTTTTAGTTTGATAAGCCTGTTGACTTAAACCTGGTAAGGCATCATATTCAGCTGTAAATCCAATTACTGGGTTACCAGAGCCATATTCTGCAACAAAACTTGTTTTCATTCCTGCAAGACCAGTTTTAACTGTGAATCCATTTTTTTCTAGATAATCTTTTAATATAATTAAACTTTTTTCTTCTTCCAATCCTACTTCAGGATTTTCCCAAATTTCATCACTGATTTTATAGTAAGATTCATTTATTTTATTTACTATTTTTTTGACTTTTTTTACATCTTCCATCTTAACTCTACTTTCTTTTATTTTATAAATTTTTTTTATATGAGGTCTAAAGCTTGATTTAAATCTTCTATTATTTCATCAGCATCTTCAAGGCCTACTGATAGTCTTATTAAGCCTGGAGCTATTCCTGCTTCTTTTAGGGCTTCTTCTGTGTAGGTTGAGTGGGTCATTGTTGCTGGGTGTTCGATTAATGTTTCTGCATCGCCCAAGCTTACTGCTAGTGAACATAGTTTTACGTTATTCATTACGCATCTTCCTGCTTCGATTCCGCCTTTTACTTCGAATGTTACCATTGCTCCGTAGTCTTTCATTTGTTTTTTGGCTACTTCGTGGTTTTTGAAATCTTCTAGGCCTGGATAGTATACTTTTTCTACGTTTTTGTGTTTTTGTAATGCTTCTACAACCTTTTTGGTGTTTGCTACGTGTTGTTTCATTCTTACTTCGAGTGTTTTCATTCCTCTAAAGATTAAAAATGCATCATGAGCTGATAGGACTGAACCTGTGAAATCTTTTTGGCCCACTAGTCTTACTTGGGTCATTAACTCTTTTGATCCGCATGAAAATCCTGCTATTACGTCGCCGTGGCCGTTTAGGTATTTGGTTGCTGAGTGAACTACTATATCTACTCCTAGTTTTAATGGATTTTGTAGGTATGGGGTTGCAAAGGTGTTGTCTGCTATTACCATGGTGTCTTTTGAGTTTTTCTTTGCAAGTTTTACTACTTCTTCTATGTCTATTATGTCTAGTGTTGGGTTTGCTGGTGTTTCTAGATATACTATTCTTGTGTTTTCTTTTAAGTGAGCTTTCACTTCTTCAAGGTCTGTCATGTCTATGAATTCTACGTCTATGTTAAATTTTTTGATTTCGTTTAAAAAGGCAAAGGTACATCCATAAAGTGTCGCACATGCTAGGATATGATCTCCTGCTTTTATGAATGGCCAGATTGAGGATGTGATTGCTCCCATTCCTGATGATGTTGATACTGCAGCTTCTGCACCTTCAAGGGCTGCTAGTTTTTTTTCTAGGGCATCGTTTGTTGGATTTCCTAGTCTTGAGTAGATAAATCCTTCTTCTTCTAGGGCAAATCTTCTTCCGCCTTGTTCTGCGTTTTCGAAGATAAATGTTGATGTTTGGTATATTGGTAGTCCCAATGAACCATATGTATCCTTTATTGCGCCTGCGTGTATTGTTTCTGTTGCAAATGATCTTTTTTTGTTTTCTGTCATTTTTTAATCCTTTCATAAATATTCATGGTTACGTTTTCACTTTAATGGTATATCTAAATGCCTTTGTTGTAAAATAAATACTTATTATGTTTTGTATAAGTTTTTCTTATATTGGATTTATTCATTTTCTATATTCTTATTCAAATTTAATCTGTTTTTGATTTGAAAATTATTATTATTTATATTTTTTTAGAAAATAAGAAATAAGATTTTTAAAATTTTCTGGTTCTTTTTCTGCAAATTTTGTATGTGGAACTCCTTTACATGTATAAATTTCTTTTTTATCTGAATTTATAGCTTTATATATATCTTCTCCCATGTGATATGGGGTAACTTTATCTGAATTTGAATTTATAATTAAAACTGGACAATTAATTTTTGTATTTTCAAGCCATTTTCTTGTATCTATTTCTTTTAAGGTAAAACCAAGTTTTGTTTTTAAGAAAATATTTCCTGTAAATTTCATTAAAACTACAGGTACTCCTTGATTTTTTTCTATTTTTTCAAAAACTTTATCGGAAAATTCGTTGGAATCGGAAACTGGACAATCTAAAATCATATAATCTATAAGGCTATCGTCACGACTTGCAGCAATTATCGAACTTGCCCCTCCATAAGATTCTCCATATAAAAGGATTTTTCCATCATTTTTAATAATCTTTTTCGCATATTTTATATAATCTAGACAATCATAAGATTCTAACACACCAAATGTAGAACATTTTGCTAAATTTTCACCAGAATTTCTTTGATCAAAGATTAATAGGGAAAATCCCAAATCATAGAGTCCTTGACCTTGACTATACATTGAATATTTTGTCCCGCCTAGACCATGAACCATTACAGCAATATTATTGGTATTTTTATTTTCAACAAATATACCAGGAATTTCGTGGTCAAATTTTGAAGATTTAATTTTAATTTCTTTTATTTTTTTATTTTCAGCAAATTTTTGATATTCATCCTTATATAAAGAAATATTTTCTACAGTTTTCTCTCTTGGCATTATATTTGTTAGTCCTTTAAAAGTTTCATTGCCTATAAAATATCCCATACCAAGACTTGCAATAATAATAAAGATCAAAAATATAAGTCCTATTCTTTTTAAAATTTTTTTCATAAATTCCCCTCCTTAAGTTAAATTTATTATATATAAATTTTCATGTTCAACCTACAATCTTGTATAAAATTTTACTTAGACTTTACATTTTAGTATAAAATTTTATAAAATTCATTTGTATTTATAAAAATGAACAATTCTCTATTACACTCAAAAAGTGATTAGATAAAATAATTGTAAATAAATTTGACAATGTGAAAAACAAATGATATCATTTCTATAAATACTTTGAAGAGTTAGTAGATTAAAAATTATTAATCTCAGAGAGGTTCAGTTTGGTGAAATGAACTATGATATTTTTAATTGAATAGAGGCTTGAAATAGTTGAAAGTGTAATTAATAAGCTTTCCGTTGACTGCGTTTAAGTTTTCTAATGAGGCAAATTTTATTTGTGAATTAGGGTGGCAACACGTTTATATCGTCCCTTTCTTGGGACGTTTTTTTATTACATATTTTTATTATCAAAGCTTTATCTTTAAGGATAAAATTAAAAAGGAGGTATTTGAAAAAAATTATTATTCAGTTTTAATGGCAATTTATCTTAATTGTCAAATATTATATTCATTCTTTGCCTAGTTTATTGCAATAATTAGAGCTTTGTGTATATGGAGTTTATAATCAAGAATAATTTTGATAAAATCTTTAAGTTCACAACTTCAAAGATTTTGATATGAAAATAAACATTTATAATAAATACGTAAAAAGTTGAATGAAGAAATATTAATCAAAAATATATAGAAAACACGCTTAGAAACTAAAACATATATAAATACAATGAAATTAAAGAATATATTTAATACGCTAATTTTAATCGAATATATTCTTATACGCTTAATAACTAAAATGTATATAACACAATAAAATTAACGAATATATTCAATACGCTTATTTTAATCGAATATATTCTTATACGCTTAATACTAAAATATATATAAATACAATAAAATTGATGAATATATTCTATACGCTTATTTAATCGAATATATTCTTATACGCTTAATAACTAAAATATATATAACACAATAAAATTGATGAATATATTCAATACGCTTATTTTAATCGAATATATTCTTATACGCTTAATAACTTTGAAAAAACCACACTCGTGTGGTTTAGAGTGTAGACAAAGTATGAATGTAGATAATATTTTATTTTAAAATAAAATTTAAGCTAGGTACCATCTCGACTAGATAAATGTGCATTGATTTTGAACATTTATCCCTAAAATCAAGTGCGAAAGCACGTAGAGATCTCATGAGATTTCTCCGCTCGTTGCACTCGGTCGAAATGGGAAATGTTTCTATTTTGTCAACAGTCTGAACCACACGAGTGTGGTTTTTTTATTTTATAAAAGCACAAATAATAAGAAATGGGAAATTTTTTTGTTTATAAATAGTCTGAGAGCCAAGGCTCTTTTAATAATTTATTTCTTTTTCTACCCTACAAGGATTCCCAAAAGCAAGAGAATTTTCTTCTATGTCTTTTGTAACAACAGAACCTGATCCTATTACTGTATTATCTCCTATTTTTACTCCAGGATTTATTACTACATTTGCCCCTATCCGCACATTTTTTCCGATTTTTATTTCGTAGGCATATTCATAGCCTTGATTTCTTTTTTTATAATCTAGAGGGTGGCCTGCACATGCTATTGTGACGTTTGGTCCTATAAATACATTATCTCCAATTTCTACCTTGGCACAATCCAAAATTATTAAATTATGGTTTGCGTAAAAATTTTCTCCTAACTTTATATTATGACCATAATCGCAAAAAAATGGGCTTTCTATTGTGAAATTTTCTTTTGTTTTTATTTTTAATTTTTTTATTATTTCTTTTTGTTTTTCTCTATCTGATGGCCTTGTTTGGTTAAATTCGAAGCATAAGTCTTGGGCTTTTTGCCTTAATTTTAAAATTTCTTCATCATAATTTGCATTGTATAAATCGCCCCTAAGCATTTTTTTTAATTCGCTCATGATTCTATTCCCAAAGATTTTTTTGCCAAGGCATCTGCCATATCGTTGTATTTGTCGTTTGAATGTGCCTTTACTTTTATAAAATGAACGTCAATTTTTTCCTTTGCTTTTTGGAAAAATTCGTAATATCTTTTGGTAAGCTCATTATTTCTTTTCCAATCTCCCCTTGCCCAAGATTCTATTCCTTGGTAGTCAAAATGGATATAGATTGTTTTTTTACCTTCAGAAATTGCCTTGTTGATTGCTCCTACACTTGCCTTAACTTCTCCCGCAACATTTCTGTGGATATGAAATTCATCGTCAAAATCCTTAGAAATTTCTTCAATTTTTTCATCAGTGATATATACTATCCCAACTCCATATTTTTTATCTTTTTTGGAATAAGATCCATCAATATAGGCTATTACCGAATCCTTATCAGCCTTTATCTCAATTTCTTTATCTTCCAAAAAATCTTCTGCATCTTCTTTTTTCTTAAAAGATTTGTAGATTGCTCCCTTGTATCCTTTTACTTCTTTTAAACACAAATCCCAGGATGTATATATCCCAGGATTTCTGCCTTTTTTTACTGCGTAATATTTCATTTATTTTAATTTTCCTTTGCTGCCCAATATGAAACTGAACCAGGTCCAACATTAAACATTCCATTTCCATCTTCATCAATTGTAACTTGGTTTTTGTTGTTTCCTGACAAATCTATATAAACTTTTCCTGCCTCTTCTTCTCCAACAAACATTTGTTTTTCAGCCATATCTCCTATAGAAATCAAAACTGCAAGAGATGAAGTTTTAGCATCTGTTCTTCTTACCCAACCTACAACTTGTGGATTGTCAAAATAATCATCTTGATTTCCAAAAGCATATTTTTTTCTCACATCAAGCATTTTATCTATCATATCTTTTAAAGGATCTTTTTTAATTTCTCCTTTTAGACCATAATAATCTCCTGCAAAAATACAAGGATAGCCGTCTTTTCTAAATAAAATCAAAGAGTAGGCAATTTCTTTAAACCAATCTTCAACCCAAGAATCCAAAGATTGACCCGGTTGGGAATCATGATTATCGACAAAGGTTACAGCTTGGAGAGGATGATTTTTGACAATTGTATTATTAAAAATATTTCTCATATCATAATTTCCATTTGACTTGCTTGCCTCTTCAAAATGAAAATGAAGTGGAACATCAAATAAATCTATTTTCCAATTAGTATCATCCAAATACCCATCAATTTGACCCTCATCATATTGCCAATATTCTCCAAAAAGATAGAAATCATCTTTCTTTTTTTCCATAATATGTTTGGAGAGATCATAAATAAATTCATCAGAAATGTGTTTCAAAGCATCGTATCTAAATCCATCAACTCCAGTTTCTTCCATAAACCAATCAACCCATTTGAAAATTTCTTCTCTAACTTCTGGGTGGGAATGGTCAATATCGGCGTTCATAAGATAATCAAAATTTCCTTTTTCATCACTTACGCCCTCATCCCAATATTTTCCATCACCAAGGATCCTAAAAATTGCCTTTGTGTCTGTATTTGCATCATAATCAACGCCTGTAAAATGGTAATAATGCCAAACAAAATCAGAATATTTGCCATCTCTTCCAGGAAAATTAAAACCTGTCCAAGCCTTTATTTTCATATCTTCTGATACATCTTTTTCCCTGTTGTTTTGATCTACCATTCTAGCCATAAATTCTTCTTCAAAATCGGCATTTCCTTTGTGATTTAAAACAACATCAGCATAAACTTTTACATCATTTTTGTGAAGTTCATCAATTGCTTCAAGAAGTTCTTTTTTTGTTCCATATTTGGTTCTGACTGTTCCTTTTTGGTCAAATTCTCCCAAATCCCACAAGTCATATATACCATATCCAACATCTTGATCTCCACCGCCTTTGCACATTGGTGGAAGCCGAAGAGCATCGATTCCTGCATCTTTTATTTTTTTCGCATTTTCCTTTAAAAGTTTATAATATCCTCCGTCAGCAGGAGTATCCCACTCGAAGGCTTGCATCATAACATTTCCCATTATTTTTCTCCATTTACTATAGCAATTGATGCAGAACAGCCAAGTCTACTTGCTCCAGCCTCTATCATTTCCATCGCCTCGTCATAGGTATGGATTCCTCCACTAGCCTTAACACCCATTTTCTCTCCAACAGTTTTTCTCATTAAAGCTACATCTTCTTTTGTAGCTCCACCTGTAGAAAATCCTGTAGAAGTTTTTACAAAATCAGCACCAGCGTCTTTAGAAATTTCACAAGCCTTGATTTTTTCCTCATCATCAAGAAGACAAGTTTCGATAATAACCTTTAAAATCTTATCCCCACAAGCCTTTTTAACTTCTTTTATATCTTCAAGGACATAGTCATAGTCCTTATCCTTAAGTCTTCCAACATTAATTACCATATCAATTTCATCAGCACCGTTTTTTATAGCATTCTCTGCCTCAAAAACTTTTGCTTTTGTAGTCATTGCCCCCAAAGGAAAACCTATAACTGATGTAATCCTAATATCCTTATCCATATTTCTAATAAAAGAAACATAAGAAGAGTTTACACAAACGGATTTAAAGTCATATTCCTTCGCTTCTTCAACAATTTTTTTGACTTGGTCCTTTGTAGCATCAGCTTTAAGCAAAGTGTGGTCAATATATTGGTTAATTTTCATCTTTTTCTCCTTTATAATCAATTAGGGCAAGGCTAATATCATCATCTTGTTCGCCCCAAGTAAACTTTTCCAAATCTTCTAATATATAATCAAGGTTCTTTTTATTTTTCAAATTCTCCATTAATCTTTCAACAGAATATTCATTTTTATTCATATCCCTGCTTTCAGTAACCCCATCAGTATAAAACAAAATCCTATCTTTTGGATGAAGGCTAATAGTTACTTCCTGGTAGATATTTTGCTCAATAATATTAGAAATCATCCTGCCAGAAACAACAAGTTTATTAACACGATTTTTATTTTCAACTAAATGTAGAGGTGGGCAGTTGTGACCTGCATTAGAAAAGGTAAGTCTATTGTTTTTAATATCAAAAATTCCAATCCAGACAGTAAAATATTGGGATGAATTCATATCAAGTTTTACAAAATCTTTTCTAAGCTTTTTCAAAACTTGACCCGGAGAATAGTCACTGTGTCTTTCAAAAATACCACTTATGGATAATTTCACAAACATGGTCATAATAGATGCCTTTACCCCATGACCCATTACATCGGCAATATAAAAAGCATACTTATTTTCATCAACTTTTATAATATCAAACAAGTCACCTGACAAATCATTTGAAGGAATATACCTTCCCTCAAGTTTAATATCGCCATAAGTTTTATTTTTGGGCAAAATATTTGTTTGGATTTTTCTAACAAATCTAATATCTTCAAGCATCTTTCTGTTAGCATTAAAAAGATCAACTTTCATGTTTGATTCGCTAGTTATATCCCTATAAACCTCAATAATCCCCATAAATTCATTTTTATAATAAATTGGAGAAGATTTAATAGAATAATATTTCCCATTAATAAGTTTTTCTTCTTCAATTGTAGTATTTTTAAAAATATCAGATTTTTCACTTAATTTTTCTGTGTCAACATTTTGCTCAATGAGTGACCTATCAAGATGGATATCTCGTCTCATTTTTTCATTAATAAAAACGAGTCTCCCGTACTTATCAAGAATCCTTACCCAGTCATCCATTGAGTTTAAGACATAGAAATTATCATCCCTAAATTTTTCTATATTTGCCTTACCCATAAGAACCTCTTTAAAACATTTATTCTCTTTTAATGGTAACATTTATGAGATATATTTTCAATAATTAACTAAACTAATAAAATTTAAAAAAAATTAATTTAAAATCATTTTCTTTTATGTTTTTAAAATTAAAAATTTCCACAAAAAAAGCACCTTATTTTCATAAGATGCTATAGAGTAAGTTTTATACAAGTTCTAATATTGCTCTTTCTGAACCATCACCTTGTCTTGGTCCAAGTTTCAATACCCTAGTGTATCCACCGTTTCTATCTTCATATTTTGGTGCGATTTCACCAAATAATTTTTGAACTGTAGATGGTTTGTAAATGTATTGAGCTGCTTGTCTTCTTGTGTGAAGTGTATTTTTCTTTCCTAATGTAATCATACGATCAGCCATTTTTTGAGTTTCTTTTGCTCTTGTTAGAGTAGTAGTAATTCTACCATTGTCTAACAAAGAAGTTACTTGATTTCTAAGTAAGGCATTTCTATGATCTGTTCTTCTACCAAGCTTTCTTTTATTAGCCATCATATCCTCCTATTCTTCTCTTAAATTTAATCCTAAACTATGGATTTTATCGATAACTTCATCAAGAGATTTTTTACCGAAGTTTTTGATATCCTTTAGTTCAGATTCACTTTTTTCTATTATCTCACCAACAGTATTATATCCTGCTCTTTTTAGACAATTGAATGATCTTAATGAAAGATCTAATTCCTCAATAGTTTTTGATAATTCAACTTGATTATCATCTTCTTCAACTATTTCTTCAACTTCTACTTCCTCATCTTCTGGTGGGAATTGTTGACCTGGAAGATCTTTGAAAAATCTAATATCTTCCATTAAAATTGAAGCGCCTTCAGATAAAGCTTCTTGAGGAGTGATTGTTCCATCAGTCCATACTTCAAGAATTAATTTATCATAATCAGTTGACTCACCAACTCTAGTATTTTCAACTGTAAAGTTTACACTTTTTACTGGAGTAAATGATGAATCTATAGCTATTGCTCCTATTGGGTCGGTATCCTTTTTGTTTTGTTCAGCTACCCTATATCCTTTACCATCTGTAACATCAAGGGCTACAAACAATCTTCCCTTATCATTAACTGTTGCAAGATAATGATCAGGATTTGCCACATCTATTTGGGCATCTGTTTTTATATCTTTAGCTGTAACAATTTTAGGTCCTTCTATATCTAAAAATAGTGTTAGATCTTCTTTTGTATGTTTTTTAATATCAATACCTTTGATATTTAATATTAATTCAGGTACATCTTCAACAACTCCTGGAATTGTAGAAAATTCATGTAGTACCCCGTCTATAAGAATCTTTGAGACGCTAGAACCAGGTAAGGATGATAAAAGCATCCTTCTCATACTGTTTCCTATGGTTGTACCATAGCCTCTTTCGAGTGGATATAGAACAAATTTTCCGTAATTAGTTTCTTCGTCTATATCTAAAATTTCAATCTTTGTATCTAATTTCTCTATCATTGTATCTCCTTAGTTCTAACAATTTAACTAATTCTATTTAGAATAGAACTCAACAATCATACGTTCTTCTACAGGTATATCTATATCTTCTCTTGTTGGGAAGTTTGTAACTTTTACCTTTAAGTTTTCTAAATCTGAATCTAACCATGAAACTACACCAAATGATTGGTTTGTTTCTTTAATAGCCTTAAATAATTGGCTTGATCTAGATTTTTCTTTAACTTCAATTACATCGCCTTCATTTACAAGAATTGATGGGATATCAACACTTTTTCCATTTAATAATAAATGTCCGTGTGTAACGATTTGTCTTGCTTCTCTTCTAGTTCTTGCAAGTCCAGATCTAAAAGCTATATTGTCAAGTCTTCTTTCACAAAGGATTATTAAGTTTTCACCTGTTTGTCCTTGCATTTTTGAAGCTTTTTCATAGTAGCCTCTAAATTTTTTCTCACTTACTCCGTAGATGAATTTAGCTTTTTGTTTTTCCCTTTGTTGCATACCATATTCACTAAGTTTTCTTCTTTGATTAGAGTTTGATCTTTTTGATTCTCCTGAGTAACCTAAATATGCTGGGCTAATTCCTAAGCTTCTACATCTTTTAAATATTGGATCTCTGCTTACTGCCATAGTTTCTCCTTATTAAACTCTTCTTCTCTTAGGTGGTCTGCAACCATTGTGAGGAATTGGTGTTACATCTTTTATCATTGTTACTTCAAGTCCTGCAGCTTGTAAGCTTCTAATTGCAGATTCTCTTCCTGAACCAGGTCCTTTAACAAATACTTCTACACTTTTAAGGCCATATTCCATAGCTTTTTTAGCTGCTTCTAAAGCTGCTTCTTGTGCTGCAAAAGGAGTTGATTTTCTTGATCCTCTAAAACCTAATTGTCCAGCACTAGCCCATGATAAGGCATTTCCTTGTGCATCTGTCAAAGTTACCATTGTATTGTTGAATGTTGAATTGATATGAGCTTGTCCTCTTTCGACATTCTTTTTAACTCTTCTTCTACCTCTTTTAGCAGAAGATTTTTTAGTCTTTGCTGCCATATCTCCTCCTAATGTCTTCCTTTTCTAGTTCTAGCGTTATTCTTTGTATTTTGACCTCTTACAGGTAAACCTCTTTTGTGTCTAATTCCTCTGTAGCAATTAATTTCTCTAAGGTTTCTAATATTCATAGATACTTCACGTCTTAAATCACCTTCGATTGTATAGTCGTCTAATATCTCACGAATTTTTCCTAATTCACCTTCTGTAAGGTCTTTCATTTTTGTATCAGGATTGATTCCTGCTTTTTCCAAAATTTCTTGTGCTGAAGATTTTCCTATACCATAAATATAAGTTAATCCAATTTCTGCTCTTTTTTCTCTAGGTAAGTCTATACCAGCTATTCTTGGCATCTAATACCTCCTTAACCTTGTCTTTGTTTATGTTTTGGATTTTCGCAAATTACCATAACTTTACCGTTTCTTTTGATAATTTTGCATTTATCACACATTTTTTTTACTGATGCTCTAACTTTCATTATCGTTCTCTCTTTCTTTATCTAAACTTGTTTATCAAATAGTCAACTTAAAGTTTCCTCTCGCTTCGCTCGCTTAGTTTTTCGGGCTCATTTCATTCGCCTCGAAAATTAAAGATTTTTTCAAAATCTTTAACACTTCCGTGACTATTTTCGTCTCCAAGTAATTCTGCCTTGAGTAAGATCGTATGGAGATAACTCAACTGTAACTGTATCTCCTGGTAATATTCTAATGTAGTTCATTCTTAACTTTCCTGAAATATGTGCTTGTATTTCATGGCCATTTTCTAGTTCTACTTTAAATATTGCATTTGGTAGAGCTTCTCTAACTACTCCTGTTACTTCTATAGCATCTTTTTTTGACATCGATAAAATCTCTCCTTTTCTTTTTATTTTGATCTATTAATGTCTGATTGATTCTTTTTACAACAAGACATAATCAAGATATCTTTAATGAAAGACTCTATCTTTATCTCGTTTTCGATTTTGTAATTCATTGAAAAATTTAGCATATTTGTTAATATTTTTTATCTTATTTTTCTAAACTTTTTTTAATTTGATCAAAAACTTCATCAGGAGTTTTTGCACCGTCAATAGTAACTAATATACCTTTTTTGTCGTAGTAATCAATCAAAACTGATGTTTGTTTGTTGTAAACATCAAGTCTTTGTTTTACTGCTTTTTCTGTGTCATCTTCTCTTTGGATTAATTTTTCTCCAGTTTCATCATCAATTCCTTCAACTTTAGGAGGGTTGAATTTGATGTGATAAACTTTTCCGGTTGACACATTTACTCTTCTTCCAGATATTCTTTCAATAATTACATCTTCAGGTACATTGATATTTATTACCTTATCAATCTTCTTATCTCTTTTTTGCATTCCTTCATCAAGTGCTTCGGCTTGAGTAATATTTCTTGGAAAACCATCAAGAAGTACGCTTTTTTCGTCTTCTACTTTATCTAAGGCATCCCAAACTAAATCTATTGTTAATTCATCTGGAACTAATTGACCTTTGTTAATGTATTCTTTTGCCTTAGCTCCTAAAGGTGTATTGTTTTTTATATTTGTTCTAAATATATCACCTGTTGATATTTGAACTGCATTTAATTGTTTGATTAATCTTTCTGCTTGTGTTCCTTTTCCTGCTCCCGGAGGGCCTAACAATATGATATTCATAATATTACCTATTTAAAAATCCTTTATAGTTTTTCATAGTAAGCATTGCTTCTATTTGTTTCACTGTTTCAAGTATTACACCAACAACGATTATTACTGAACTTCCACCAAATGATAAGTTTAGTCCTAAAAATCTTGATGATAGAGCTGGTACTATTGTAAGTAAAGCTAACGAAATAGCACCAATAAATGTTATTTTGTTTCCAACTTTTGCTAGGTAATCGCTAGTTGGTTTTCCTGGTCTTATTCCTGGAATAAAACCTCCGTTTTGTTGGAGTTGTTTTGCATATTCAACTGTATTAAATTGTATCATGTTGTAGAAGTAAGCAAATACTAATATCAATACTGCTTGAACTACAAGATAAATTATAAAACCATAGCTTGATTTGCTGAAGAATTGGTTTAATCCTCCATTAGTTTTTCCCATAAATAATGAGATTGTTGATGGTATCGCTAATACTGCTGATGCAAAGATTATTGGCATTACTCCACTCATATTTACTTTTACTGGAATATGAGTTGATTGTCCACCATACATTTTTCTTCCAACAACTCTTTTTGCATATTGAACTGGAATTTTTCTCTCACCTTCTGTAATTCTTACTGTAAATACTACTATAAAAATTACTACAATTGCCATTATTAGGATTGATACCCAAGAAATTGTGCTGTAATGAAGTCCAGTTTTCCATGTTTTTAGTGTTTTTGGTACGTTTGCTATAATACCCATGAAGATTATAATTGATACACCATTTCCAATTCCTTTTTCAGTTATGGTTTCTCCCATCCATGTAACAAGCATTGTTCCACCGATTAGAACTACATTCATAACTATTTTTTGGAATGATGTTGCAGATGATAATGCTGCTCCATATAATCCGTTTGTTATTGCTATAGCTTGAAATATTGCAAGAAATATTGTCATATATCTTGTATATTTTTGTATAGTTTTTCTTCCTGCTTCGCCTTCTTTTGTTAGCTCTTCAAGTCTAGGTATTACAACTGTGAGTAATTGCATTACGATTGATGCTGTAATGTAAGGTTGTACTCCTAGAGCGAATATTGAAAGGGTAGAAAGTCCACCACCTGTTAACATATTTAAATAATCAACAAGGGTTCCTTCCATTCCTTTATATGCTGCAGCTAACTTTTGTGCGTCTATAAATGGAATTGGGATGTTATTTCCTAGTCTATAGATAAATAACATCACGAGAGTGAAGTAGAATTTTTTTCTTATTTCTTCTTCACCCCAAGCTCTTTTTAATGTATCAAACATTAGATCACCTCAGCCTTTCCCCCTTGGGCTGTGATTTTTTCTTCTGCTGATTTTGTAAATTTGTGAGCTTTTACTGTTAATTTCTTTGTGATTTCGCCGTCACCTAGAATTTTAATTCCAGCTTTTGCTTTATTTTTATTTAAAATTTTATTTTCGAATAGTAGTTCAGGTGTAACTTCTGTTCCGTCTTCAAAAATATCTAAATCGCAAACATTGATTGTTTCGTATTCTTTTCTATTGATATTTTTAAATCCTCTTTTTGGAAGACGTCTAAATAGTGGCATTTGTCCACCTTCAAATCCTGGTCTAACTCCGCCACCGCTTCTTGAGTTTTGTCCGTCTTGACCACGACCTGCTCTAGTTCCGTTTCCACTTCCTGGACCTCTACCTTTTCTATTTTTTGTTTTTAGCTTTTGGTTAGGTTTTAAATCGTGAAGTTTCATTTTACACCTCCTAGCTTAATTCTTTAACTTCCAACATAAATGGAATTTTGTTTATCATTCCTCTTAATGCAGAATTGTCTTCTCTAACTACTGTTTGACCAATCTTTCTAAGACCTAGTGCTTTTGCTGTAGCTATTTGATCGTCTTTTCTGCCTATGAAGGATTTTTTTAATTTGATTTCAACTTTTGCCATAGAATACTCCTTAATAATCGAATTCTTCTATTGATTTACCACGTAATCTTGCAACTTCTTCTACAGTTTTCATAGAAGCGAAAGCTTTTAAGCAAGCATTAATGATATTTTTTGGATTTGATGAACCTAAGTTTTTAGCTCTGATATCCTTGTATCCTGCAAGTTCACAGATAGCACGAACTGGTCCACCAGCTATTATTCCTGTACCTTCTTTAGCTGGCATTAATAGTACAGATCCTGCACCTTTGTTTGCCAATATTCTGTGTGGAACTGTAGTGTTTACTATAGGAACTGTAACCATGTGTTTTTTTCCATCTTCTGTTGCTTTTCTTATAGCTTCAGGAACTTCTGTAGCTTTTCCTGTTCCTACACCTACATGTCCATTTTGATCTCCTACTACCACTAGGGCAGCAAATCTCATGTTACGTCCACCTTTTACAGTTTTCGCAACTCTATTTATACTAACTACTCTATCTTCGAGGTTTAGTTTGTCTACATCTTGTTTTAATAAATACATCTAAATCCTCCCTCGTTAAAACTTAAGACCATTTTCTCTTGCTGCTTCAGCTAGGGCTTTTACTTTTCCGTGATAAAGATATCCGTTTCTATCAAAAACAACCTCTTCGATTCCTTTATCAAGTGCAACTTTTGCTATCATTTCGCCAACTTTTGTTGCAGCTTCTATGTTTGCACAATTTTCTAAACCTTCGTTTACTTCTTTTTGTAATGTGTTTGCACTTGCAAGAGTTACTTGTGCATCATCATCAATTAATTGTGCGTATATATTAGTATTTGATTTGTAGACACTAAGTCTTGGTTTTTGAGCAGTTCCACTGACTTTATTTCTAACTCTGTACTTACGAGTTTTTAATCTTTGCTCTTTAGTTTTTTTAGCCATTATTGCCCCCTACTTACCTGTCTTACCAACTTTTCTTCTAATATGCTCACCTTCATAACGGATTCCCTTACCCTTATATGGTTCAGGTTTTCTCCATCTTCTGATATTTGCTGCATATTGTCCGACAAGTTGCTTATTTGTTCCTTTTACTAGGATAGTTCTATCGTTAGGAACTTCTACTTCAATACCTTCAGGATCGTCCATTTTAACTTGGTGAGAAAAACCTAAGTTCATTACTAAAGTTTTACCTTGTTTTTGGGCTCTGTATCCTGTTCCTTCTATTTGTAGAGTTTTTTGATAACCTTCTGTTACTCCCAAAACCATATTAGCAATTAATGATCTGTAAAGACCATGTTCTTGATTTTCGATTTTTGTAGGATTTTCAGAAGCAATTACACATAACTCATTGTCTTTTTGTTCAAGTTTCAAGTTTTTTGATACTAATTGAGAATCTTCACCTTTTGGTCCTTTTACTGTAACCAAATTGTCTTTAACATCAATAGTTACTCCAGAAGGGATTTCAATTGGTTTTTTACCTATTCTTGACATTTATTCCTCCTTACCATACATAACACATAACTTCGCCGCCGACATTTAATTCTCTTGCAGCTTTATCTGTTAATAGTCCTTTTGATGTTGAGATTATTGCAATTCCAAGTCCATCCAAAACTTTTGGTACTTCGTTTGCTTTAACATAAACTCTTAATCCTGGTTTAGAAATTCTTCTAAGTCCTGTTATAACTTTTTCGCCTTCTTCTGCGTATTTCAAGTCTATTGTAAGAATACCTTGCTTATTGTCCTCTTCCACATCAAATCCTTTGATGTAACCTTCGTCTAATAGAATTTGAGCAATAGCACGTTTCTCATTAGAAGATGGTAAGCTTACAGATGTATGATTAGCTTTGTTACCATTTCTTATTCTTGTTAGCATATCCGCAATTGGATCTGTCATCATAATTATTTTCCTCCTAACTTACCAGCTTGCTTTCCTTACTCCAGGAATTTCACCTTTGTTTGCGAGCTCTCTAAAGCATACACGGCAAATACCGTATTTTCTTAATACAGAATGTGGTCTTCCACAAATCTTGCATCTTGAATATGCTCTTGTACTATATTTTGGCTTTCTTTTTTGTTTCGCAATCATTGACTTTCTTGCCATTTTTTGCTCCTTTATTTTCTGTAAGGCATTCCCATTAATGTTAAGAATGCTTTAGCTTCTTCATCAGTTTTTGCTGTTGTTACAAAAGTAATATCCATACCATGTAAGAAATCAACATCATCAAAGTTAATTTCTGGGAATATTAATTGTTCCTTGATTCCTAATGAATAATTTCCTCTTCCATCGAATGAATTTGGATTGATTCCTCTGAAGTCTCTAACTCTTGGTAGAGAAATTGAGATTAATTTATCCATGAAATCATACATTTTTTCTCCTCTAAGAGTTACCTTTGTTCCAATTGGTTGGCCTTCTCTTAGTTTAAAGTTTGATACAGATTTTTTTGCTTTTATTTCAATTGGTTGTTGACCTGTAATAAGTGCAAGTTCATTTTTTGCCTTGTTTAAAATGTTTTTGTTATCTTTTGCTTCACCAAGTCCGATGTTTATAACAATTTTTTCAAGTTTTGGCACTTGCATTAAGTTTTCATAACCGAATTGATCCACAAGACCTTTAACAACTTCTGATTTGTATTTTTCTTTTAATCTACTTGTCATAATTACTCCTTTTGGATCTAATCGAATTTTTCGTCAGTTTTTTTGCAAACTCTAACTTTTTTTCCATCGATTATTTCAGTTGATGTTCTTACACCTTTTTTTAAGCTTTCTGAGTATAGTAGAACTTTTGATGCTGAGATTTTTCCTTCTCTTTCAATTCTTCCACTTTCTTCACCCATTTGTCTTGCTTTTTGGTGTTTAGTTTGAATGTTTGCACCTTCAACTATTACTCTATTTTCCTTAGGAAATGCTTTAATAACTTCTCCTACGTGTCCTTTATATTCACCTGATATTACTTGGACTTTATCGCCTTTTTTAATATGCATTTAATCCTCCTATAATACTTCCGGTGCAAGTGAGATAATTCTCATGAATCCTTCATGACGAAGTTCTCTTGTTACTGGCCCGAATATACGAGTTCCTACAGGTGTTTTGTCGTCTTTTACTATTACAGCTGCGTTGTCATCAAATTTAATGTATGATCCATCGCTTCTTTTAACTCCTCTTGAAGTTCTTACTATAACTGCTTTTACAACTTCACCTTTTTTTACCGCTCCACCGGGTGTTGCACTTTTAACTGAACATGTAACTATATCCCCAATGTTTGCGTATCTTCTTCCGGCTCCACCAAGAACTTTGATAACTAAAAGTTCTCTTGCTCCGGAGTTATCTGCTACTCTCATACGAGATTCTTGTTGTATCATAATAATCTCCTTTACCTAATTAAGCACGAACCGCAGTTTCGTTAATTTTAACTAGTCTCCATCTTTTAGTTTTTGCTAATGGTCTAGTTTCCATTATTGTTACTGTATCGCCAACTCTTGCTTCATTGTTCTCATCGTGAGCTTTATATTTCTTACTTACTTTTAATCTTTTTTTGTATACAGGGTGTTGGATTTTTGTTTCAACTTTTACTGTGATTGTTTTATCCATTTTATCTGATACAACTACTCCTTGAACGGATCTTCTACTATTTCTTTCCATCAAGTTAAGCCTCCTTATTTATGTTGAGCTTTCTCTCTGTTTGGATTGTTTTTACTCTAGCTATATCTTTTTTTACATTTCCAATAGCAGCTGGGTTTTCTAGTTGACCTGTAGCCAATTGGAAACGAAGATTAAATAATTCAGATTGTAAATCGAAAAGTTTTTTATTTAATTCGCTTTCACTTAATTTTCTGATTTCTACTGCTTTCATTAAGCTTCCTCCACTTCTTTGACTTCAAGCCTTTTTACGAATTTTGTTTTGATTGGAAGTTTTTGTGCTGCAAGTCTCATAGCTTCTCTTGCTACTTCTTCGCTTACTCCACTCATTTCAAACAACATTCTGCCTGGTTTTACTACTGCTACCCAATATTCTGGAGCACCTTTACCAGATCCCATTCTTACTTCTGCTGGCTTCTTTGATACTGGTTTATCTGGAAATACTTTTATCCAAATATTTCCGCCTCTTTTTATATATCTTGTCATAGCACGTCTTGCTGCTTCTATTTGGTTTGCTGTAAGCCATGTGCTACCAAGTGCTTGTAATCCGTATTCACCATAAGCAAGTGTATTACCTTTTTGGGCTTTACCTTTCATTCTTCCTCTATGTTGTCTACGATATTTTACTCTTTTAGGCATTAACATAATCTTGTTTCCTCCTTGAGATAATAATATTATCTATCGTCATTTCTTCTATTTGGACGTCTTCTTTTATTTCTTCTGTTTTGCTTTGGTTGTTTGATGTCTGGAATTCTTTTTGCTTTTTCTCCAGGAAGAACTTCTCCTCTGTTTATCCAAACTTTACATCCGATTTTACCGTATTGGGTATCTGCTTCTGCAAAACCATAATCAACATCTGCTCTTAGTGTTTGAAGTGGTACTTTTCCTTCGTTGTATCCTTCACTTCTTGCCATATCAGCTCCACCAAGTCTACCAGATACTTGTGTTTTAATTCCTACAGCTCCAGCTCTCATTGTTCTTTGAACTGCTTGTTTCATAGCACGTCTAAATGTGATACGATTCTCAAGTTGTGCTGCAATGTTTTCAGCTACTAATTGGGCATCAACGTCTTGGTTTTTGATTTCTTCAACGTTAATAATTACTCTTTTACCAGGAGCAATTTTTTCAACTTTTTTCTTAAGTTCTTCTACTCCTGCTCCACCCTTTCCTATTACCATTCCTGGTTTTCCGGTGTAAACTGAAACTTTTATGTTATTTACTGCTCTTTCAATTTCTATATCAGAAATTCCTGCATCGTAAACTTCTTTTTTGACTAATTGTCTTATCTTATGATCTTCTACTAAAAGTTCAGAAAAGTCTTTTTTATTTGCATACCATTTAGAGTCCCATTCTTTAATTACGCCAACTCTAAAACCTTTAGGATTTACTTTTTGACCCATTATTATGCCTCCTCTACTTCTTCTTGTGTAAGAACTACGCCTATGTGAGATGATCTCTTAAGGATTGGATAAGCTGCACCCTTTGCCTTAGGTCTCCATCTTTTCATAGTTGGAGCGTCGTTTGCGAAGGCTTTTTTAACAATAAGATTTTCTCTAGATAATCCGTTATTGTTTTCTGCATTTGCTATTGCACTTTTTAGTACATCTGAAAGTAGTCTAGCACCTTTTTTATTTGTAAATCTTAAAATGTTAAGTGCTTCATCTACTTGTTTACCTCTAATTTCTCTACATATATAATTAACTTTAAGAGGAGATATTCTTACATATTTAGCTGTTGCTTTTACTTCCATTTATACTCTCCTAACTTAATTTTGATTTCATTTCAGTTGCTTTTTTAGCATGACCTTTGAAAGTTCTTGTTGGAACGAACTCTCCAAGTTTATGTCCAACCATATCTTCTGTTATATATATTGGTACATGTTTTCTGCCATCGTGTACTGCTATAGTATGTTCTACAAATTCAGGAAATATTGTAGAACGTCTTGACCAAGTTTTAACTACCTTTTTGTCATTTTTTTCATTTAATGCTTCAATTTTTTTCATTAAATGTTCATCGACAAAAGGTCCTTTTTTTAGTGATCTAGCCATTAAATCCCCCTATTTTTCGTTTCTTCTTCTTACTATATATTTAGAAGATTTATTTTTCTTTTTTCTTGTTTTAAGACCAAGTGCTGGTTTACCCCATGGTGTTGATGGTGCTGGTCTTCCTACTGGAGTTCTTCCTTCACCACCACCGTGTGGATGGTCTACTGGGTTCATTGCTGATCCTCTAACGTGTGGTCTTTGACCCATGTATCTTGTTTTTCCAGCTTTACCAACTCTTACTAGTTCGTTTTCAATGTTTCCAACCATTCCGATTGTAGCTTTACAATCATTGTGGATTAGTCTTGTTTCACCACTTGGTAATTTTACTGTTGCAAATCTTCCTTCTTTAGCCATAAGTTGAGCAGATACTCCTGCACTTCTTACAAGGATTGCTCCTCTTCCTGCTTTAAGTTCGATATTGTGGATTTGTGTACCTACTGGAATGTCTTTTAATTCAAGTGCATTACCTGGTTTGATATCAGCTTCTTTTCCACTTTCAACTATATCTCCAACATTTAAGTTTCTTGGAGCAAGTATATATCTTTTTTCTCCATCAGCATAAGCTAAAAGAGCAATGTTTGCTGATCTGTTTGGATCATATTCAATAGCTTTTACTCTAGCTGGTATATTATCTTTGTTTCTTTTGAAATCAATGATTCTATATTTTCTTTTAGCTCCACCACCTCTGTGGCGAACTGTTATTCTACCAGTATTGTTTCTTCCGCCTGATTTTCTTAAATCAGTTGTTAGAGATTTTTCTGGTGCTTTCTTTGTAATTTCACTGTATGTCATAACAGACATATTTCTGTGTCCGTTTGATGTTGGTTTTAATTTTCTTATAGGCATTTAAATCCTCCCTACATTCCGTCGAAGTATTCAATTGCTTCAGAATCTTCAGTTAATGTAACGTAAGCTTTTTTCCAATCAGCTTTTTTACCATAACCATATCTAGTTCTAACTTTTTTACCTGTAAAGTTTAAAGTTCTTACTTTTTTAACCTTTACTCCTTCAAAGATAGTTTCGATTGCTTGTTTGATTTCTGCTTTGTTTGCGTTTTTGTCTACTTCAAAAGTGTATTTGTTTTCTTCAATTAATTCCATACTTTTTTCAGTAATTATTGGTCTTTTTACTATATTGTAAGGTGATTTCATTATATAAATACCTCCTCAAGTTTATTTATTGCATCTTTTGTAATAACAAGTTTATCATGTCTTAAAAGATCATATACATTGATTAAGTTTGCTGTTTCTACATTACATCCTTCAATGTTTCTAAATGATCTATAAACTTTGTCATCATTTTCAGCAATAACAACATATGCTTTATTGTTTGCATTAATGTTTGCTAAAATTTCGTTTGCTTCTTTTGTTTTGTATGAGTTAAGTTTTAATTCATCAAGTACGATTAATTCATTGTCATTTACTTTTGAAGTTAAAACTGAGTAAAGAGCTTTTCTTCTCATTTTCTTAGGAATTTTGTAGCTATAGTCTCTTGGCTTTGGTGCAAATACAATTCCACCACCTGTATAGTGAGGTGCTCTTATAGATCCTTGTCTAGCTCTACCTGTTCCTTTTTGTCTAAATGGCTTTCTTCCACCACCTCTTACTTCTGCACGAGTCTTAGCGGATTGTGTGCCTTGTCTTTTATTAGCTAGTTGGTTTTTAACTGCATCGTAAACAGCTGTTTCAGCAATTTCTGATGCAAAAAGAGTTTCATTTAACTCGATTTCGCCAACATTTTCTCCTTTAATATTTAAAACTTCTACTTTAGGCATTTATTCCTCCTTATTATAGGCTCTTTTTTGCTTGTCTAACTTGAACAAGTCCACCTTTTGGTCCTGGAACTGCGCCTTTAACTAGGATGTAGCTGTCTTCTGTATTAACTTTAACAACTTTTAGGTTTTGAACTGTTACGCGTTCATTACCCATTTTTCCAGAGCCTTTTCTACCTTTGAACACTCTAGCTGGATCAGAACCTGCTGCTCTTGCACCTGCTACTCTGTGTGATTTAGAACCGTGGCTTGCTGGTCCTCTTCCGTAGTTCCATCTTTTGATAGCACCTTGAGTTCCTTTTCCTTTTGAAATAGCAGTAATATCTACTAATTCGCCTTCTTCAAATTGGTCAACACTAAGTGTATCACCAGCATTTAATTCAGATTTTTCAGAAAGTCTAACTTCTTTTAAAAATCTTTTGTAAGAAGCCCCAGCCTTATCAAAGTGTCCTTTGATAGGTTTTTTAACATTTTTTTCTTTTTTGTCATGATATCCAACTTGGATTGAATTGTAACCATCAACTTCTTCTGATTTGACTTGAACTATTACATTCTCATCAGCTTTAAGTACAGTTACAGGTGTAACAACACCATCTTCATCAATGACTTGAGTCATGCCTACTTTTGTTGTAAATATACTCTTCATTTGAGTACCTCCTTAATTACAGCGGATTGATCCAAAATTATTTGGAAAACCTTCAATCATTCTAATTACAGTTTTATTTCTATGTCAACACCAGCTGGTAAATTCAATTTCTTTAGAGAATCTAAAGTTTTTGCATTTGGTCCAATGATGTCGATTAATCTTTTGTGTGTTCTTTGTTCAAACTGTTCTCTTGAGTCTTTGTATTTGTGAACCGCACGAAGTATTGTTATAACTTCTTTTTCTGTTGGTAATGGAATTGGTCCACTTACTTTTGCTCCTGATCTTTTTACCGCTTCAACGATTTTTTCTGCAGAGCTGTCAATTATTTCATGATCATATGCTCTTAGTCTAATTCTTATCTTTTGATTAGCCATTTTTCCTCCTTTTGATGTGCCACCCTACCGGGCGTTTAATTATATTTGGAAAGCACTAGAGATTATTCTCTAGCTTGCTTGGTGGAAATTACCTTCCACATCTGGCTTAAGTGTGAAAGCAACCTCCCACTTCATAGCACTTAAGTATGATACAACAAATCATAAGAAAAATCAAGTAAATTTAACATTTTTTTTAAATTTTAAAAAATTTCTTTTCGATTTTTGCATCAATCTTGTATATTATATACTCTTAATTTAAATTTTTCAAATATTTCTTAAAATTTTTTTTATTTTTTTCTAGTTGTGTATTTAAATCTTATTAATAAAAAAATAAAAAATGTCAGAATTAGATTCAATTCCAATTCTGACATTTTCTTTTTAAAAATTAATATATAATTTTATTTTTCTTTCTTTTTTAATAAAGCTGTTGCGAATGTACTCATTAGTCCAATTAGCATTGGTGCCAATGAAGCATTAACGCTTGTATTTGGATTTTCACTATATGATTTATCAACTTTATTTGCTACTCTAGTTGATTTTAATTCTTTCCATACAGCTTCTAATTTTATATTTTTATCTAGTTTTAATTTTTGACCTGGATAATAAATTTTATTTCCATATCTCCAATATAAGAACTTATATCCTGCTTTACTAGGTCTTTTTAAAACTACATATTTTGCTTCGTCTTCTTTTTTGAATTTTTCGAATATTTCTTTAGCATCTATATACTTTTCTAGTGCTTTAGCATATACTGCTTTTGCCTCTTCAAGATCTTTTGATGATGATAAAGTTTTTTCTTTAGCATCTTTTAGTTTATCTTCTAAGCTTAATAATTCTTTTTCATATTTTTCTTTATCTGCTAATAAATTTTTGATGTAATCAAATTCTTCATAAGATTTAGAATCATTTAAATCAACTAAATGTGATTTTTCAAGTAATTCTTTAGCTTTTTCTAATTTTTCTTTTGTACTTGCTATTTCTATTTCTAATTTTTTAGAATTATTTATATTTTCTTCTAATTCATTTTTGGCTTCAGTTAGTTCTTTTTGTGCTTGATTAAAGACAGCTAATGCACTTAGATAAGGTTTGAATTCAGCATTTACGCTTTCTAAATCCTCTTTTGCTTTTTGATATTTAGCCTTGCTAGAATTTAGGTTTTCTTGTGATGCTTCTTTTTCTTTTGTTTTTTGGTCGATTTGATTTTTCAAATCTTCTCTTTCTTTATCTAAATTTTCAAGTCTTTTTTGATTTGCTTTTAATACTTTTTTATTTTCAGTGTTTTCTTTTACTAATGGATCAATTTGTCCATTAAGATCAGCTATATTTGACTTAACATTTGCTATTTCAGCTTCTTTTGCACTTAATTTATTTTTTAAATCATCTATTGTACTTTGAACATTTTTAATTTTTTGTAAAAGATTTTTGTCTTGAATTGTCTCTGCTTTAATCTTTTTCTCTAAATTATTTATATAAGTTTTTAGACGATTTTCATATTCACCTATTGAGTAAGTTTTTTGGTTTGCTTGTTTATTAAATACTGATGATGCAACGCCTTGACCTATAGCATAACCTGCGCTTTTTGTTGGATTTTGACCCTTAAAGAAATATCCCAAATCTGCCATTTGTGCATAGTGCCAAATTGTATAACTATTTCCAAGTTTTTCTCTAACTTTCTTATCTAAATCATTAATATTAGTATTTACTTCATTTTTATACTTATCAAAATAAGCTTTTTCTTCATCCCACCAAAATTCGATTGACCTATCTGGATCATATGCCCAAGCTCCCCAAGTTAAGTTTTCATTTTGTGGGTGGATTTTAGCGTGGACTTTTTTGTAATCTTCACCATATTTATCCAAAATAACTCTAGTGTAATTTGCATTAGCTTGAGCTACTGCCATATCATAATCGCTTACTCTTAATTTATTAAGTTCTCTACCTTTGTAGCCCTTGGCATTTTGTCTTTTTGCATTTACTTTTTTAAGAGCCTCAAGTGAATCCAACATATTATAAAGATCTCTTGAATCATTTTCGTGATAATCTTTATTTGCATCTAAGTATATTTTTGAATTCCACTTATTTTTGCTAGCATTAGGCAATTTTTTAAATACATCTATAGCTTGTTGGGATCCATTTTGTCTGAAAAATCCAATAGATCCTTCTTTCCATTGTTTAATTGCTTCAGATTTTTGTTTTTCTGTAACAGAATTTTTAGCTTGTTTTTGTAAATCTTCTAATTCTTTTTGTCTAGAATTTAGTTGATCTTTTATAGTTTTTGCATCAGAATTTAATGAATTTAAAGTACTTTCTTCTTTTGCTTTATTTTTTTCTAAAACGCTTATTGTAGAATCATTATTTTCTACTCTATTTTTTAATAATTTATTTTCTGCTTTAAAATTATTTAATTCTTCTAATTCTTTGTTTTTTTCTTCTAAAGCATTTGTCTTTTCTTTATAATCATTTTCAGCTTTAGTTTTATTTTCTTCTGAAGCTTTTAAATTTTCATCTGCTTTGTTTATTTTTTCTTCAGCATCTGGATTTTTTTCTTTTTCTAAGTCTAGATTACTTTTTGCTGTATTTTCTGCTTGAGCTTTTTCACTAACATTTTTTTCTGACTTTTCTGTTAATACTTTTGTATTTTCAAGATCTTTTTCTTTATTACTTAAGTCAGTTTTTGTATCTTCTACATTTTTTTCTTGAATTTTAGTGTTATCTTCTACAGCAGTTTCTAATTTTTTATCTGTTGCTTCTAGATTTTTTGCTGTTTCTTCTTTACCATTTTGTAAACTTTGTTCATCTTTACTTGCTTGTTCATTTGCTTTTTGACTATCTTTTAAATTTTCATTAGCTTTATCGTATTCTTCTTTAGCTTTATTATAGTTTACTTCAGCTTCCTTAACGTTTTTTGGATTTTCTTTGTTACTTTTAACATTGCTTTCTACACTTGCAGGTGCTGTGGAATCAGCTAAAGAAACTTTATTTGCCTGTAATAAAACTGTTGTTGATATAGCCATAGCCAAGGCTATCTTTTTAATATTTTCTGTTTTCATAATATCTCTACTTTCTCCGTATTTTCCCTTTAAATATTGTTACAACTTAGTAACTAAATTTTATCAAATTTTCAAAATAAATACAACTATTTATTTTAAATTAAAAAAATATATGATTTTAAATTAAAATTTTGTAATTAATTTTACAAAAAAATATTAATATTTAATACTTATAACATTTCTTTTAAAAGTTTAGCATCTAAAATTACAATCTCTTTGCCCTTAATTTTTATAATATTTTCATCAGCCATGTTTGATAATTCTCTTGAAAGTGATGGTCTGGTTGTTGATAGAAAATCTGCTAGTTCTTCTCTTGTTTGGTCCAAATTTACTTTTCCATTTTCTTCTTCTATTAATAGGAAATTTGAAATTTTTTGTCTTAGGGTAAATTGAGTGCTTATTTGGTTTTTTTGGCTTAATATTAGGCATTTTTTGCTTATTAAGTTTATATAATTTATTAGAAATGATTTAGGCATTGATTCGTTTATTAATTTTCTAAAATCTTTTATTACAATTAATTTTGATTTTTTTTGAACATAGGCTGAAAAATCGTAGGCTTCTTCAAGATAGGCATAGACTTCTCCAAAAATTGCTTTTTGATTAAATGTTTGAATTATTGATCTTTTGCCGTTTGAGTCAAATTTAGCAACTAATATTGATCCTTCTTCTAGAAAATATAGGTCTTTTTTTATATCGCCTTGGTTAAAGATATAGGATCCTTTTTCATATATTTTTTCCTCCTTTTTTATATTTTCTTTTAAAATTTCCAAGTCTTTTTCAGATAAATTTTTAAATAAGGGTATTTGTCTTAAGTCCATTTTTTCACCTCTATTTAAATTATATCTTATATTAATTTTTTTCAAATTAAAAAGTGATGAGGATTTTTTCCTCACCACTTTGTTCATAGAAATTTATTTCTTTTTGTATCAAAATCTAATTCTGATTTATAAATTTCATCAATTTTTATATTATTTTCTTTTGCCAAGGGCTCAATTTTTTCAATATCTTCCTTATTATATATATAAACTGAAACGCCACAAGCATGACTTGCCTCTCTTGGTGTTGGGGCAAGGGTTGCTTTTATTTTTTCTTTTCTCAAAATTTGCAATAAATTTGTGGCTATGCTTGCATTTTCTACTAGGATAAAATATTTCATTAGTCAAGCATTTCTATAAATGCACCAATTCTTGTTTTTAATTGTTCTGCATCTTCGTCTGTGTAGTCTGTTTCTATTCCTATGCAAGGAATATTTTCTTCTTTTAATCTTTTTTCTACAAAATATCCTTCTGTATCATAAATATTACAGAATTTAAGGTTGATATCTATTACTCCATCGGCATTGTATTCGTGATAAAGTCTTATTATATCGTCAATTCTCGATGTGTTTGGTGTAAAGCAAGCGCAATTTATGCTTCCTAAATATCTTTTTGCAAGATTTTTAACTTCTGTATCTAAATCTCCCTTGGTTTCGTCAACTGGATTTTCTATATATCTAATTCCTGTACACAATTCTTCTCCAACTACTGCCCCGCCGTTTGTTTCAATTATTTGATGTAATTTCCAGTTTGGAATTGAAAGTGGTGTTCCTGTAAGAAGAATTCTTTTTGTTCCTTTTTCAAATACATTTACATTTTCCTTAACTCTTTGGTCAAGTTCATCGCAAAGCTCGTTTACTTTTTGTGTAAATCTTACTGGATCATCAAAAAATGAAATTTGAGTTATAAGAAGAGTATCTCTTCCTGAAATTGGAACATTATCAAGTTTTCTAAAATCATAAAGTCTTTGCATAGCACGTCTTTTGTTATTTATCATTACAATTGCATCGTGCAAATTTTCTGCTGTAACTTTATTTCCTGTTAGCTCTTCAAGCCTATCTATGTATAATTTGATTTCTTTTTCCCATTTTTTGAAATCTTCATCCCTTTTCATTTGTGGGATATCCATTATGTACATTGGAGCATCTTCTGCCAAAATTTCCCAAGCTTTTTTCTTGCCGTCACAAGTTGTTTCTCCAACAAATAAATCTGCTATCCTAAAAAATGGGCAAGTTCTATCAAATCTTGCACCAAGTGATGCCTTTATCAAAGGACAAGTTGCTGTTGGTAATTTTTTCTCTCCACCTGGAACCCAAAATTGTGATCCTGAGCAAAGTCCTGTAGAAATTCCGTTTGCTGCCCAAACAACTTCTTCTGGAACGTGGATACAAAAACTTCCTATAACTTTTTGTCCATTTTTTTGAGCCTCAATCAATTCAGCAGGTCTTACTCCGTGAATATCTGCTGTAACTGCATTAAAATAATCCATTTTTTCTGGTCTATTTTCTTGTGATAAAAAAACATCTCCAAAAGCTTGTGGCAAAGCCTCGCACAATAAATCGTGCTTATCAAGATTCATACTCAAATCGTCCCACATTTTATGATTTTTATCCATTTATTTCTCCTTATATGTTAAGATTTCATCCGCCTCGTATATACATTTTTCAAAAGTAAAATCAGGATTTTTTGACCTTACAATTTTATAATCTCCAGAAATTTTTTTGTAAATTTTTTCGCTTACTCCATAGGCACAAGTTGCTTTTATAATTTTTCTCTCAGTTTTTTTCTTATCGAATTTTGTCCTTACTTTTTCAAGAAAAGAAATTCTTTCATCCAAATTATTGATAAATCTTATATAAAATTCTAATTTAAAAAGCAAGTCCCCACTAATATTACTTTCTTCCAAGTCCTTCAATAATTTTTTAATTTTCTCAAGTTTCTTCTGACTTTCTTTATAAATTTTTTCATCAAATTTTATTCCATCAAGATTTTCAAGATATGATTTTAGGTCATCTTCGTAAACCACATCTTTTTCACTATAATCTTTCAAAAATTTATTAAATTTCTCGCAATAAGTATCGACTACAAAGAATTTTGAAGCATATATGAGAGGGCATTTTTTTGTTTTTAGATAGGCTATTGTAGAATTTATTGGATCGCAAATATTATCTAGTTTAAAATAATCAAATATGTAACTGTCTAGTCCAATGATTGGATAGACAATAAAACCGTACGAAATCAAAAGCGCTTCAACTTTATCGGAAAAAACTCCAACTACATTGTCCTTTTCCATTTTTGCATAAATTGCATCTACATAAGCATCTCTCCTGAAATCTTCTAGTTTGGTTTTCATAAAATAGCAGCTCCAATCGCTCCGGCAAACCTTCCATCAGGATGACTTTGAACATCCACATCAAGTTTTTCTTCCAAACATTTCATTATATAGTCATTGTTAGAAAAACCACCTGTAAGAAAATATCCGTCATCAGATTTTTTTTGGGCAAGTTTTGAAACTTTTGAAACTATAGAATTTATAACTCCACTTGCTATATCTTCTCTTTTTGTTCCCTTTCCCATCAAAGAAACAACTTCAGATTCCGCAAAAACCGTACAAGTTGAAGAAAGTTCTATGTCCTTTCCATTTTTTGCCATTTTGAAAAATTCATCCAAATCAAGGCCAAGCCTATTTGCCATAACTTCCAAAAATTTCCCAGTTCCAGCCGAACACTTATCATTCATCAAAAAATCCACGACTCTTTCTTCATTTTGAACAATGATTTTTGTATCTTGTCCTCCAATGTCGATTACAGTTTTATCTTTTGATCCCAAAAAATGTGCTCCTTTGCCGTGGGCAGTAATTTCTGTGATAACCTTGTCCGCAAAGTCTACTGCAATTCTTCCATAACCTGTAGCAGTAATATGACTTTCCTTTCTGTCATAACCCAAATTTTCTAATTTTTCGATTATTTTCCTACCAGTTTCCTTGCTATTCCATCCACTGCTTATAACTTCTTTATAAAGTATTTTATTTTTTTCATTATTTAGAACAACATATTTACTAGCTGTTGATCCAATATCTATTCCAATATAATACATATTAACCTCTCATGTGTTACATGATAACATAGGCTGAAAACTATTTCAAAATTTCTAATTTATTTTTTCACAAATGAATTTTCCTTTTATATTTAGAAAAATAAAAATAAATTTTCAAAAAAATCCCCAAAATTATTAATTTCGGGGATGTATAAATTTATTTTCTCTTTAATTTTTATTTTTATGCTGTCATTTCTTCCAAATCTTTTTCTACACTTGAAATTGGTGATATATTGAAATTTTCTACCAAGAAATTTACTACAGTTTCTGACAAGAAAGCTGGAAGTGTTGGTCCAAGATGGATATTTTTTACTCCTAGACTTAACAAAGCTAATAAAACTATTACAGCTTTTTGCTCATACCAAGCTATATTAAATTCAAGTGGCAAATCATTTACTGATTCAAGGCCAAAGGCATCTTGTAATAACAAGGCAGTTTTTACTAAAGAATATGAATCGTTACATTGACCGGCATCTAAAACTCTTGGAATTCCATTTATATCACCAAGATTTAATTTGTTGTACCTATATTTTGCACAACCAGCTGTCAAAATAACATAATCTTTTGGTAGTTTTTCTGCAAATTCTGTGTAATATGATCTATCTTTGTGTCTTCCGTCACATCCTGCCATTACAACAAATTTTTTAATATTTCCAGCCTTGATTTCTTTTACCACATCACCAGCAAGAGCTTCAACTTGGTTGTGGGCAAAACCTCCAACAATTTTTGTATTTTCTAAATTTTCTGGAGCTTTGCATGATTTTGCAAGTTCAATTATTTCTGAAAAATCTTTGTGACCATTTTCATCCGCTTCTATGTGTTTTGCACCAGGATATCCTGCATTTCCTGTTGTAAATAATCTATCGAGATAGTCATTATCTTTTTTAAGTGGAACTATACAATTTGTTGTCATCAAAATTGGTCCATTAAATTTTTGAAATTCTTCATTTTGACTCCACCAAGAATTTCCATAATTTCCATGGAAATGATCGTATTTTTTAAATTTTGGATAATAGTTTGCAGGAAGCATTTCTGAATGAGTGTAAATATCTATTCCCAAACCTTTTGTTTGTTCAAGTAACATTTCCATATCATTTAAATCGTGACCTGAAATTAAAATTCCTGGATTTTTCCCAGCAGAAAAATCAACTTCAGTGATTTCTGGATTTCCAAATTTTTCTGTATTAGCCTTATCCAATGTTTCCATTGCCATTAAACCATGTTTTCCAGTTTCCATGGTTAAATCAATTAAATCATTAATATCTTTATCATCTTTTAAAGTTTTTTCCAAAGTTTTGGAGATAAATTTATCAACTTCTTCATTTCTATAACCCAAAACATTTGCGTGATGGTTATAAGCTGCCATTCCTTTTAAGCCATAAGTTACAAGTTCTACCAAAGATCTTTCATCTTCATTTACTATATTTAAAACTCCAACTTCGATAGCTTTTCTTTTTAGCTCATCCCTATCATCTGTTGTATATTTTGCCGCAGCTGATAAATTTTCAAGCTTATTTTCCTTGATTAATTCATCTTTTGCCTTAATAGTTTCTTCTACCTTGTCTAAAATATCCTCTTCATCAAAATTTGCATTTGTAATTGTTACAAACATATTATTTGAAATTAAATCATAATATTTTGAATCGACATTTTGAATTTTATTTAAAACTTCAGCTAGTCCTTTTGTAACATAAATTAACAAGTCTTGGCTGTTTGCAGTATTTTCATCTTTTCCACAAACTCCAACTTTTGTACAGCCCTTGTTGCCAGCTGTTTCTTGACATTGAAAACAAAACATAATAAAATCCTTTCTTTTTATTCTTTCTTCTTACAATCCTATAATACTAGAAATATTTTTTTTAATCGGTAACCTATGTTACAAATTAAAAATTATTTTTTATCTTCAAGTTTTTTAAGATGAGCCTTGGCAGCTTTAATATATTCTTCCATAACTTTTATTCTTGCATATTTTTTAGAATTTCCCTCAACAATTATCCAAGGAGCATAGCTGACACTGGTTCTTTCAAGCATTTCATTCATAGCCTCAATATAATCATCCCATTTGTCCCTGTTTCTCCAGTCCTCATCTGTGATTTTATATTGTTTATCAGGATCTCTTTGCCTATCCTTAAATCTTTTTAATTGTTCATCCTTATCAATTGTTACAAAAAATTTCAAAACCAAAGACCCATGGTCATAAATTTGCTTTTCCATATCAAGGATTTCTCCATAGGCCCTGTCCCATTCATTGGTTTTGGCAAAACCTTCAACTCTTTCAACCATAACTCTTCCATACCAAGACCTTGAAAAAATTCCCACATAACCATCTCTAGGAAGCTTTGTGAAAAATCTCCACAAATAATTTCTTGATAGTTCTTCCTTTGATGGAGCTGAAATTCCGTGAACACTGTAGAGTCTTGGATCAACTTCTTTAATTAATCTTTCAATAGCTCCATCTTTTCCAGCAGCATCAACCCCCTCAAAAACCAAAACTTGGCTGATACCCTTTTGGTAAAATTTGTACATTAATTTAGCAACTTCATCTTGTAGCTTGTCCTTTTTTTCCTGATACTTTTCATCAGAAATAGATTTAGACAGATCAATATTTTGTAAAATACTTGAAGAAGAAATATAATCTCTCTCTACATTTTCATTTTCTTCCCTTTGTCTTATAATTCTTTCCATCCCTTGGCTGATCCTATCAAGAGCAAGACCCAAAACTTCCTTACTAGCAGCTTTTTTGTCATTAGAATCGACTATATCCCATCTTGCATAAGAAAAATCACTAGCATCTAAAGTTTTTTTGAAATGCTTTTCATAATCCTTGTAATTTTTTTGTTGGTCTAAATCCAAACCATCAATATAAAAATCTTCCTTATAAGAATCTTCCAGCTTCTCAATTCTTTTTGCCTGTTCTTTTTTATCAACATTTAAGAAAAATTTCAAAATAATAGTTTGGTCATCAAAAAGGGCCTTCTCAATAGATTTTATAGAATCAATTCTTTTTTGAATTTGTTTGTCAGACAAATTTTTCTTTTCAAAAATTTTATAATAAAAAGACCTATCAAAAATTTTAATCCTTCCCTTTTCAGGAACATTTATCCAAAATTTTCTAATAAAAGGGTATTTATCATCATAAGATTCATCCTTATCAAAAACTTCAACATCAAAATTTTTAGCAGCAAAGTCACGGCACAAGTCTTTAATAACAAAACCACGCCCAGAAGATTCCCATCCATCAACAATAATTAAAATCGGAATATCCAAATCATTACAAATCCTTGAAACTCTCCCAAGCCTTTCCGCAAGCTCAGAACGCTTAAAATCTTGAAATTTCATTTTCCTATCAACACTAATTAAATTTCCCATAAAATCACCTCTTTTGTATTTATTACCCTAATTCTCCTTGATTTTTTTAAAAACTCAAAAAAAGACTGCTGTAAAATCAAAATAAATTTTACAACAGCCGTATTTTATTATTTCCCATTTATAAGAGTTTTTTTCAAATTGAAATTATTATCAAAAACATTTATATCGGCAATATAATTTTCTTTTATCTTTCCAATATTTCTTAAACCTAATCTTCTAGCAGGATTTACACAGGCCATTTTCACTACATCTTCAAACTTAGCATCTGTATACTTCAATACATTTTTTACACATTCAATAAAAGTCATAGGCTTACCTGGAAGCCTGTTTTGACCGTAATAATCTGTATAAGCAAAACCATCAATAAAATTAATTTTTTTGCCGCCATAATTATATTCACCATTTTTAAGTCCTTTTAAGGTCAAAGCATCAGTTGCTATTATCATTTTATCTGGCCCTTTTAGTTTATAGGTAAAATTCCAAACTTTTGGAGAAATAGAAAAAGTATCAAAACCTACCATTTCTACAAAAATTTTTTCATTGTATAAACTTTCTCCAATAATACCTATATCTCTGTGATGAAATCCTCTCATTGCGTTATATAAATGAGTTACTTGATCTAGACCATACTTTTCAATCTCAACCATATCCTCTTCTTTTGCATTTGTGTGTCCCGCTGAAGCTATGATATTATTCTCTATTAAAAAACTTACCAGTTCTTTTGCCCCTTTTAATTCCGGAGCCAAGGTAATTAATGAAATATTATTTCTAGAAGCTTTTATAAAATCTTTCATTAATGATATATCGGGATCTAGAGTTAATTCATCATCCATCACACCACTTTTATCTTTACTTAAAAATGGTCCCTCCATGTGAATTCCCAAAATTTTTGTTCCAAAATTATTTTCATTTTCAATGTAAGATGAAATATTTTTCAAAGAACTTAAAATATTTTCTTTTCTAGAAAGTCCAATAGTTGCAAGCATCGAACTAATACCTTCACTTGCTTGATTAATTTGTAATTTTTTAATATCATCAATTGAAGCATCAATATAATCGATCCCATAACCACCATGGTTATGAATATCTATAAAGCCAGGAGCTATAATATCTTCACAATTTACCTTATCCAATTTTTTTATCTTTTTTATTTTATTATTTTCAATTTCAACTTTACAATTTTCAATTATTTCATCACCTGTATAAAGTTTTTTTGCAAAAAGTTTACTTGATATCATTTAAATCTGTAGTTCCTTTCTCTACAACTTTTTCTTCACTTAGTAATGGTTGAATTTCATTTGCCAATTGTTCTACCTCTAAGCCTATCACAAGATGAACATTGTTATTTGACATTTTCATAACTTCGATTACCCCAATTTCTTTTAGTTTTTTAGCATCTAATTTTGACATATCTTTCAATTTGATTCTTAATCTTGTGATACAATTTTCAAATTCAACTATATTTTCTCTTCCTCCAACATATTTAAGAATTGAAGACGCCTTATCAGATAAACTAACGTCCTTATTAACACTAGTTATAGTTTCATCTTCTCTGCCCGGAGTTTTTATATCAAGTTTAATAATCAAAAATCTGAAAATGAAATAATAAAGCAAGAACAATACAATTCCAATAGGAATAATTAATAGAGGTTTAGTAGCTTTATTAAATTGTAAGAAATAGTCAATAATACCAGATCCACCAACTCCAATAATTTTTGCTCCAAATATTTTACAAATAACATTTGAAAATCCAGTTAAACTTGCATGCACCAAAAATAAAATTGGTGAAACAAACATAAATGAAAATTCTACAGGCTCAGTTATTCCAGTTAAAAAAGCAGTAAATGCTGCGCCTAATAACAATCCCTTAACTCTTTTTTTATTTTTTTCATAAGCTGTTGAATACATTGCAAAAGCAGCTCCAGGAAGGCCAAACATCATCATTGGAAACATACCAGAGACAAAAGATCCTGCTGTTGGATCGCCTGCGAAAAATCTAGGGATTTCACCAGTAAAATTTGCAAATTCTTTTAAAGTGGAAGGCAATTGCATTTGAATATATGTCGCAAGTATGTGATGAAGACCTGTAGGAATTAGTAGCCTATTTAAAAATCCAAAAATAAAAGGTCCCATAGACATAGTTCCAATATTTTTTCCTAAAGAAAGTATACCCTCATCAAGGGTTGGAAAAATATAGGATAATATCCAAGACACAATGATTGCAAAAAATGAAGACATAATAATTACAAGTCTTCTCCCACCAAAAAATGCTAGAGCAGATGGCAAAGCTTTGTCTTTAAATTTATTGTAAGAAATTCCCGCAACAAGCCCTGCGATAATACCAATTAAAATATTTGATTCAACATTACTAACCGCAACTCTGCCAAATGAATTAAACCCAGTTTTATCAATTTCTCTTAAAGTATGAATTAAAATATTATAAGCTATAACTGAAGCAACCCCAGCCGCAATATGTTTATCTCTTGTAATTCCGCCTGCAACCGATACCGCAAAAATTAATGGCAAAATTGCAAATATCGTCCAAGCTGCTTCCTTTAAAAAAGGAATATTAAATAAATCATCACTAGCAAGCCTATTTAAGATTGCAGCCGCAGGCATTGCTGAAATAGCCAACAACATAGATCTACCAAATATTTGAAGTCCATTTGAGGCCTTAGAAAATACGCTATTATTTTTTTCCATAAAAATCTCCTTAATATATACAAATTAGATTTATGACTTTCATTAAATACCAATTTTTTTAAGTCATAATTATCAAATCACCCTTTTATATATTACTTACCCAAAAAAATTTATCGTTAGTATAAATTAAATTTTTAAACAACATCTTGACAAAATTAAAAATGCCTTATATAATTTAACCAATGAAACGTTTTCAATGGATAGTTACTATTGAATTAGGCTAAACCAAACGAGGCTATCACGAGATAGCTTTGTTTGGTTTTTTTTATTAAAATTTGAGATGGTACCGTTATGAAAATATATAAGATTATTAACAACAACATAATTAGCGCTAAAGACGAAAACGAACTAGAAGTAATCCTTATGGGAAAAGGCTTAGGATTTAATAAAAAGAAAGGAGATTTAGTAGAAAAAGAAAAGATAGAAAAAACTTATCATTTAGATAATAAAACTCATCTAGAAAGACTTATTAATCTTTTATCCTCAATTCCAATTGAACACATTGACTTGTGTCTTGACATTGTCTCACACATTCAAGATAAATTTGACTATAAGTTAAACGAAAATATTTACATAAGTCTTACTGACCACATTTCTTTTGCAATAAAAAGAAGAGAGAAAGGTTATAACTTTACCAATCCTCTCTTGCATGAGGTAAGAAATATTTACAAACAAGAATTTGAATTAGGCTTATATGCTGTAAATTATCTAAATAAAAATTTGAATATTAACTTTGATGAACACGAAGCAAGTTCAATTGCATTACACATTGTAGACGCTGAATATGATAGAAATCCTTCAGAAATTGTATCTCAAATCGAAGATATAAAAGAGATAATTAAAATTATATATGAAGGCCAAATGTCAGAAAATTTATATGGAAAAGATTACGTCTTGTATGACTATATAAATAAATTTATTACAAGAATCAAAGAAGGAAAGCAAAAAAATATCAATGATAAAAAGCTATATTATTTTATAAGAAGTAATTATAAAAAAGATTTTATAACTACGCTTTCTATTGTGAGTTTTGTAGAAAATAAATATAAAATTATAGTCACTGATGAAGAAAAAACTATGCTAACTTTACTAATTAACAGAAAAAGAAATACTAATCAATAAAAAGTAATTGTCAAGGAGGGAAAAATGACTTTTAAAGACAAAATGAAAATGGGCGTGCAGGATTTTGCCCATGCTATGCTACAACCTGTGTTTTTTCTAGTAATTCCAGGTTTATTAATCGCACTTTGTTCAATTTTACAACTTAATTTTATGCCAGAAGCAATAAGAAATACGGGAAACTTTATTTTTACAACTTTCTTATTAGGAAATATTTCACAATTATCCGTTATTTTTTGTGTAGGTCTTAGTGCTGGACTTGCAAAAAAGAACAAGGGACAAGCTGCTGTAGTTGGGCTTTTAAGCTTTCTAATTTTTATTACAGCAAATAATCTATGGCTAAAAGGACACGACATGCTTGCAACAGCGGATCCAGAATTTGGACTTTCAGGAACTGGTCAAACTTTAGTTTTAGGTGTTCAAAGTTTGGATATGGGAGTATTTTCTGGAATACTTTTAGGATGTATCACAGGATATATTTTTAACAAATATTCAGAAGTAGAATTTCCAGTTTCATTAAGTATTTATGGCGGACCAAGATTTGCATATTTAATTGTTGCTGCAGTTGATATTGTTCTTGCAATAGTTCTTTCATATGTATGGCCTGTTGTAAATAATGGAATTAATTCAATTACAAATATAATGTCAAATACAGGAGTATTTGGTTTATATATCTACGGATTTTTAAATAGATTTTTAATCCCTACCGGACTTCACCACTTAGTTTACATGCCATTTATGTACACAAGTATCGGTGGAACAGCAAAAATCGCTGGAGAAGTTATTCAAGGTGCTGATCCAATTTGGTTTGCTCAAATGGGAATCGCTCATAATTTAACAAGTATAAATGAAGCTGCAAGATATATGAACTGGGGTTTTTCAAAAATATTTGGTTGTATAGGAATAGCACTCGCCTTTATTAAAACTGCAAAACCAGAAAACAAGGCAAGAACAAAAGCATTTATTATCCCTACATTATTAACAGCTGTTTTATCAGGAATCACAGAACCATTTGAATTTGCTTTCTTATTTATTTCACCATTATTATGGTTAATCCACTCCCTACTTGATGGATTATTCCAAATATTAATTTACTTATCAGGTGCTAGAGTTTGCCTTACAGGTGGAGTTATAGATTTAGTTACGAAAAATATTGTTATGCCAATAGGTCTTACAAAATTATGGATAGTTCCAATAATAGGACTTATAGGGACAGCTACTTGGTATTTCTTATTCGTTTATTTTATAAAAAAATTAGATTTAAAAACACCAGGTAGAGAAGATACTGATGAATTAAAATCAGATGAAACAAACGCAGATTACGGTGCTATCGCCCAAGATGACAATGATCCAATGTATATAGTTGAGGGCTTAGGAGGTGAGGATAATATAGATTCATTAGATTCTTGCTTTACAAGATTAAGAATCAATGTAAAAGACCCTAGCTTAATTGATAAAGATATAATAAACAAATACCCTAACAGTGGAATTGTTCACAAAGAAGGACAACAACACATACAAGTAGTAATTGGAATGAATGTTGCAAAAGTTAAAGATCAAATTTTAAGTAGAGTTCACATAGACTAAAGGAGTAAAAATGAAAAAATATAATGTAGTAATAGTTGGTGGTGGAAGTAGATATACACCAGGAATTTTAAGAATGTTAGTTTCACAAAAAGAAAGATTTCCAATAGGAAGATTGGTTCTTTATGATATAGAAAAAGACAGACAAGAAAAAATCGGTCAATACGGAGATATTTTATTTAAAGAATACTATCCAGAACTTGATGAATTTATTTATACAACAGACAAAGAGGAAGCCTACAAAGATTTAGACTTTGCCTTTGTACAAATTAGAGCTGGAAGATTAAAAATGAGAGAACAAGACGAAAAAATTGCCCTAAGACATAATTGTATAGGTCAAGAAACTTGTGGACCAGGTGGATTTGCTTATGGGATGAGATCAGTTCCAGCTATGATTGAAATAATAAAAGATATTAGAAAATATTCAAAAGATGCTTGGATTTTAAATTATTCAAACCCTGCAGCAATAGTAGCAGAAGCAACAAAAAGAGTATTCAAAGATGACAATAAAATTATAAATATTTGTGACATGCCAGTAGGAATAATGGCAAGTTATGCGAAAATTTTAGGGCTTGATTATCATGACCTTGAACCAAGATATTTCGGTCTAAACCATTTTGGTTGGTTTACAAATGTTTTAAACAAAGAAACCGGAGAAGACTACCTACCAAAACTTAGAGAAATTTTAAAAACACCACATGATTTAGTAGAAGAAGGAAGCGACCAATCATGGAAAGATACCTTCACTTTCATGAGCAAAATGATAAAAGATTCAGATGAATATTTACCAAACACTTACCTACAATATTACCTCTACCCTCAACATATTTTGAAAAATGAAAATCCAGAATATACAAGAGCAAATGAAGTAATGGATGGAAATGAAAAACAAGTTCATGAAATGTGCGATAAGGTAATTGAGCTTGGCAAAATAAAAGGAACAGAATTTGAACCAGATCCAAATAGTATGGACGGCCACGCAGGATATATTGTAGACCTTGCCTATGCAATTTCAAACAATACTGGTGAAATATTCTTGTGCATGCACGAAAATAATGGAACAATAGAAAACTTAAGCTCTGGAATGATGCTAGAATCTCCAGTAAGAGTTGGAATCAATGGAGTTGAACCAATAACAGTTGGACCAGTAAAAACTTTCTACAAGGGACTTCTTGAAAATCAATATGCTTACGAAAAACTAACAGTTGATGCAAACCTCGAAGGATCATATCAAAAAGCAGTTCAAGCTTTGACATTAAACAGAGTTGTAGATGATTTTGATAAGGCAAAAGACTTACTTGATGATTATATAAAAGTAAACAAAGATTATTGGCCAGAATTAAATTAAAAATAGAATTTAAAAAAGCGTGGATAAATTTATTCACGCTTTTTTCTTTTTGAATAAAAAAAATTATCTAATATAATTATAAAAGAATAGAAAAAGGAGTTAATATGAAAAAAATTATTGCAGTTGATATTGATGGAACTTTATTAAATTCTAAAAGAGAAATTACTGAAAAAACAAAAAATGCCCTAATCAAGGCTCAAAAACTTGGTCATATTGTTGTTATTGCATCTGGTCGTGATCCGCTTGGGGTTTTGCCTTTTGCTGATATTTTGGAATTTGAAAAGTATGGTGGTCTTCTTTCTAATTTTAATGGGGGAAGAATTACAGATTATAAAACAAAAGAAGTGATTATTAATCATCCTATGGATATTAATCTTGCAAAAGAAATTTTGCAATTTGCTGAAAAAAATCTTAAAATGCACTACATCCTCTACACTGACGATTGTGTTGTCACAAGTTCAGAGGAAACTTATACTTTAAAAGAAATTTGCGATAAGGCCTTTACTCATTATAAAGTTATTGACGACTTGGCATATAGTTTGGACTTTGCTCCAAATAAAATTTTATTTTCTCAAGATCCAAAATTTATTGATGAGGATGCAAAAAAATTAAAGGATAATTTTTTTGATAAAACTGCCCAAGTTAAGTCTACCCCATATTTTTATGAAATTATGCCAAAAGGAATCGACAAGGGTGGAAGTTTAAATGAAATCGCCAAATATTTTAATATGGATTTGAAAGATGTTATTGCTTTTGGTGATGAAGAAAACGACCTTACCATGATTGAGATGGCAGGTGCCGGTGTTGTTATGGGAAATGGAACTGATTTTATGAAAGAAAAAGCTGATTTTATTACTAAATCAAATGATGAGGACGGAATAGCTTATTATTTGGAAAATTTTGTTTTTAATAAATAATAATATTTTTATTTCATTTTGGGTATATTTTATTTGAGATGTTTCTAGTATATAAGGAGGAAATATGATAATAGGTGTACCAAAAGAGATTAAAGACCAAGAATCAAGAGTTGCAACCGTACCAGGTGCTGTTGCTGAGCTTGTAAAAGCTGGTAATGAAGTTATTATTGAAAATAATGCCGGTTTAAATTCTGGTATTGAAAATAAGGATTACGAAGCTGTAGGAGCAAAAATTGTAGATTCTGCCAAAGAAGTTTGGGAAAATGCTGATATAATTTACAAAGTCAAAGAACCATTAAAGGAAGAATATAAATATTTAAGAGAAGGTTTAATTTTATATACCTACCTTCACCTTGCAAGTAATGAAGAATTAGCAAAAGAATTGGCAGAAAAAAAAGTTACTGCAATTGGATATGAAACTGTAAAACTTGACAATAAGCTTCCTCTTTTAACCCCAATGAGTGAGATTGCAGGAAGAATGGCTGTTCAAGAAGGGGCAAGATATTTGACAAAACCTGAAGGCGGCAGAGGAATTTTACTTCAAGGAGTTCCAGGAGTTAGACCTGCTCACGTAGTAATTGTTGGTGCAGGAACTGTTGGAACTGGAGCTACAAAAATTGCCGTTGGTATGGGAGCAAGAGTTACAGTTTTGGATGTAAATATCGAAGCTTTAAGTCACCTTCAAGATATTCTCCCAGATAAAATTGAAACAGTTTATTCAAACCCAATAAATATTGAAGAATCTGTAAGAGATGCTGACCTAGTTATTTCTACAGTTTTAATTCCAGGAAGACGTGCTCCACAACTTATAAAAGAAGATATGGTAAAACAAATGAAAGAAGGATCAGTAATAGTCGACGTTGCAATTGACCAAGGTGGTTCAACAGATATTACAAAAAGTCACGCAACAAGTCTTTCCGATCCAATTTTTGTAAAACACGGAGTAATCCACTACGCAGTTGCAAATATACCAGGAGCTGTAGCAATCACATCAACTTACGCCCTATCAAATGCAACAACAAGATATATAAAAACAATAGCAAATCTAGGACTAAAAAGTGCCTGCGAAAAATCACCAGAATTAATTTCAGGCATAAACACCTACGACGGATACGTTACAAACGAAGGTGTTGCAGAAGATACAGGCTTGGAATATAAAGAATTAAATATTAAATAATAAAAAAAATAATGGATATAAATTTATCCATTATTTTTTTTGTACAATTTTATTTCAGTCAATACGCTCACCATAATCAAAAAGAAAATTTGTATTCCAGTTAAAATCAAGACGATTTTGTCATTTAAATCATATTTATAAATAACAAAAAGGGTCATTACCATACTAATTATCCCAAAAATTAAAGAAAGCTTTCCCGCATAATTATTTGCGAATTTCCAATTTTTTTCACTTTCCATAGAAAGTCGAGTTCTAAAACCTGACCATCGATTTATTTTTTTATTTGCCTTATATTTTAGGAAAAAATACATAAAAAAGAAGGCAATTGGCATTATCAAACTAATAATTAATAAATACATATATCCTCCAAAATTATTTTTATCTATCCATAATATTCCATTAATTAAAATCCAAAAATTTAAAATTTTTTATATCATCAATATTTGGTATTGAATCTTGAGAGCCATTTTTTGTGTTTTTTTGTGATTTTTCTAAAAAATTAGTACTTATTCCATTATCTTCTAATATTTTTTTTATAAATTCTCCATCTTGTCCATATTTTCCTGCATGGTAGACATTTTCGTTGACCTTGCTTAGGGCTATGGATTGGTTCAGGCCTTTTCCACCAGGACTTTTGGTGAAATTTGTTGAAGATATTGTCTCGCCCGGCCTTACTATATGGTCAACTTTAAAATTTAAATCTATATTAACCGATCCAAAATTTAATATTTTCATTCATACCTCCTAAAGAAAAAGTGTTGCAAAATTTTTGTTTTGCAACACCGAATTCTTATCTTTTTATAAAAGCTTCCCAATCTTTTTTGAAATTTTCTATTCCTTGGCTAGTTAGTGGATGGGTCCATAATTTTTCAAATAAATTTCCTGGAATTGTTGCTATGTGAGCTCCTGCCAAAGCTGCATCTTCTAGATGTTTATTTGTTCTAATTGATGCTGCTATAATTTCTGCTTTTAATCCATAATTATCGAGAACTTGTTTTAAATTATAAATTAACTCTCCCCCATCTTCTCCCATATCATCGATTCTTCCTACAAATGGAGAAATGTATGTTGCTCCAGCTTTTGCTGCCATTAGTCCTTGGCTTAGAGAAAAAATTAGGGTGCAATTTGTTTTTATTCCCTTTTTTGAAAGGGTATTGATAGCCTTTAATCCCTCTTCTGTCATAGGAATTTTTACCACAATATTTTCTGCCCATTTTGAAATTTCTAAAGCTTCTTTTACCATTTCTTCGTAATCATAACTTGTTACTTCTGCAGAAATTGGTCCGTCAACTATTGATGCAATTTCTGTCACGACTTCTTTAAAATCTCTTCCTTCTTTTTTTATAAGTGATGGATTTGTTGTAACTCCGTCACAAAGTCCTAAATCATTTATTCTTTTTATTTGATCAACGTTTGCAGTATCTAGAAAAAATTTCATTTTTACTCCTTTAAAATTTTAATTACTACTTTTTTTATACCCCAAATAATTTTAAAATTTAATTTTTATCTTAAAAATGATAAAATTAAATTAATAAGTAAATTCAAGGAGTTTTTATGAAAATAATTTTGGCGGTTGATAGAGAATTTGGGATTGGAAAGGATAACAAACTTCTTTTTCATATAAAAAAAGATTTGGCTCATTTTAAAAAATTAACCTTAAATAATATTGTTATTATGGGAAGAAAAACTTATGAATCCATGAATGGAGCTCTTCCTAACAGGGAAAATTTAGTTTTAACTAGGAATGAAAGTTTAAAACTTGATGATGCCTTAGTTTTTAATAAGGTGGAAAATCTTTTGAAATATTTGGATGAGAATAAAAATGATAGGGAAGTTTTTGTTATTGGTGGAAATCAAATTGTTGATTTGCTTTTACCTTTTTGTGACCAAGCAATTTTGACAAAAATTGATAAGAAAAAAGATGCAGATACTTTTCTTCATAATTTTGATGAGGATGAAGATTTCGAAGTCTTTGATGAATCTGAAGATTTTTTTGAAAATGATACAAAATTTAAATATGTAGATTATAGGAGAAAAAAATGATTGAAATTTATGTAAGCTCACTTTGTCCAGATTGTACAGAAATTATTAAAAATTATAAGGAAAATCCTGAGGATTTTGAAAATGTTGACTTAATTGATATTACAAAATCGATGGCAAATCTAAAAAAATTTTTCTCCTACAGAGACCACAAAGATGAGTTTAAAGAAAAAATTGAAACTGGTCAAGTTGGGATTCCTGTAAAAATTATTGATGGAAAAGATATTATTTTTATGTAAAAAAGACCCGGTCGGGTCTTTTTATTTTGTAAAATCTTCTAATTTTATATAATCAAAAATTCCATCTGTAAATTCTTGATTTATCTCACCCTTTATTAATGGCAAGGTGTATGCTGTGATTTTTTCTTTTAAAATTTCTCTTGATTTTAGCCAGGCTTCCGGAATTTTCTTCTCTTTGTTTGCTATATTTGATGGACTTGTTGTTGAATATCTTACTTTGTATTCTTTTTTCTCTTCTCTTTTTAAAATCGGAACTATATTTGTTTGATTTTTTCCTTCTTTTATAGCAAGATATCCCAATTCATATGCTTCGTCTGAATCGGTTTTTGAAATTAAAAAGCTTGTTCTTTGAACAATATTTAATTCAACTGAACGAGTTTTTACCTTTAATTTATCGTGAATATAATCTGAAATTTTTAGGCCAATTCCTGCAATTATTGGATGGTTAAAGCCCTTGTCGAAGGATTTTTCGCTTTCATTTTCAAGTTTTCCATCTTTATCCATAAATCCTTCTGAAACAGCAATTACTAAATTGTTATCTTCCTTGAATTTTTCTTCTATTTCTTTTTCTATATCATCCAAAGATTTTGAATCTTCTGGAAGATAAACTAAATTTACTATATCTTTTTTTCTTTTATAATTTGCAAGATAAGAAGTTGCAGTTAGCCAGCCCGCATTTCTTCCCATAATTTCCACAAAGGTAATTGATTTTATTGGATAAATATCGCAATCTAGCCTAATTTGTCTTAGGGCAGTATTTACAAATTTTGATGCAGAAGCAAATCCTGGTGAATGATCCATTTCACAAAGATCATTGTCAATTGTTTTTGGACAACCAACCACATTTATCCAATCAATTTTATTTTTTTCTATGTATGAATTAAGTTTCATAACTGTATCCATCGAATCATTTCCACCAATATAGACAAAAGTTGAAATTTCATATTTTTTCAAGTTTTCAAAGATTTTTTTATATTGGTCATCTTCCAAATTATCACTTAATTTAAAACGACAAGATCCAAGAATTGAAGATGGTCTTTTTTTAAGCCTATCATTTGCCTTTTCTTTTTCAAATAAATCTTTGTCAACACACTTTATATTTTCATGTAAAAGTCCCTCAATTCCATTTAAAGAAACATATACATTTTCAAAATCAAAATCAATCCCAGCTTGGATAGCTCCAGCCAAAGATGAGTTAATAACTGCAGTAGGTCCACCTGACTGCCCAATAAGACAATTCATAAATCCTCCTAAATTTTTGATACCTATATATATTACCATTTTCTTAGATTTTTGAAAATTTTTGTTAATAAATTAAGATTTTTTACAAAAATTTCAGACTGTTGACAAACTAAAAATAATATCCATTTCGAGCGAACGTAGTGAGTCGAGAAATCTCATGAGATCTCTCCATGCGTTCGTTTCACTCACTTAGTCGAGATGGTGCGTAGCTTAATTTTTATTATAAAATAAATTGTTAGCTAAAATCATACTTTGTCTACGCTCTGAGATTTTTTACAAAAATTTATTTACATAATATTCTATAGGATTTTTCAATTTATTTTCAAAATATTTTTCGTACTCTATTAATTTTTTTAATCTTTCATCTTCAAAAGGAATTTTTCCGTATTTTTCTTTTAAAATTTCTTGTTTTTTCTCACTTCCAAGGTAATTATCAGTAATAGAATTGTCCAAAACTTGGATTAATTTGTCATAATCGGTGTAAGAGTAAGACAAAAGTAAATTTTTTATTGTAATAATATCTTTTTCTTTCAAATTCATCTCTCCAAGGTATGAATTTATATCTTTAAGGATAAAAGAGTGGCTTATGGCAATTTTTGCTGGAAAAAAATAGCTTTCATTTCTTAAAATATGAAAAGATCTTAAATTATTTTCTAATCCATTTTTCTTTTCTTTTTTTCCAATATCAAAAAGTGACCCACAAGCAAAGGCTATGTCCTCATCAAGACCCAATTCTTTTCCAATAATTTTGGCACTTTTTCCAATAATTTTTGACCTTGTAACCCAAGGACCCAAATTTTTATTATCCTCTATCAAATAAAAATTTATCTTGTCCTTGTTTGGAATATTTCCATAATTTTCTTTATACATTTCTAAGTCCTAGATTTCCATAAGTGTAAATTTTTCCATCACCATCAACAAATCTGTAGAAAATTTCATTTTCTTTTTGAGATTTTTGCCCAAAAATATATTTTTTATCCCTAATTTCATTTTTGTAAACTATATTTATAAATTCTATATCTTGGTCTTTGACATTTGAAATTTCTCCCAACAAATCCATGTAGGCTGCATTATTTACATGATAATTTGAGTCTATGTCTGTCATTCTTATTTGAATTTTTTCTAAATCTCCAAAATTTTCCACGTATTTATGGGATTTTTCTTTATAAATCGGATTTTCTTTTTGGTAAGCTTTTGCAATTTCTTTTGGAATTTTTATTGGACGCATTTTTTTAAGGTCAAATAATAAAAATACACAAAAAGATTCGACTATAATTTCCCCATCTTTTTCAATAATAAAGTTTCTGTAGGCATAAAATTTATTCATATCAATGGCAAAGGTTGTAATTTTTATTTTATCTTTTTCCCTAATCGGTTTTTTTATTTTTATATCCCAAGAATATACTACCCACCTTTTATCTTCCATTATTTTTTCATCTTCAACTTCTTTCGCCTGGTCAAAAGAAACTTCAAACATCAAAGATAAAAGATATTTATTTTTCAAATATCCCTCACTGTTTGCGAGAAATCTTCCTATTTCAAACTCTTTACTTTTTCTCATTTTATTCCTTTCTAAATAAATTTTTCATTATGGCAAAAATCGTAAAAAATCCAATACTAAGGCTTGCAATTAAAATCGCCTTTAAAATATTTTTATCAAAATCTAAAAGGGCAAGGCTTAAAAGTGAAAATCCTATAATAATTGAAAGTCCAAGAAAAACTAGGGCCTGGCTTTTTTGATTTTCAATTTTTTCGTAAGATTTTCTTTCTTCCTCGCTTTTTTGGTCGATAATCCTAAAATCTCCTCTTGCAAGTTGCCTTAAAATATTTAAACTTGTTTGAGGAAATTCTTTTATTAAAGAATAGGTATCATAAATTTTTGGTCTTATCCTATCAAAAACCAAATCTGGACTAAAAATTTTAAAAACCATAGATTTTGCAATTGGAAGGGCAAGTTCTAGGAAGGATTCCTTGTAAACTAATTTTTCGATTAAGCCTTCCAAAATTAGGACAGTTTTCCCAAAATTTGTAAGCTCTGATGGAATTTTTATTGAATAGTCTACCAAAAGCGTATAAAAATCCCTAAATAAATCCGCAAGTTTCATTTGATTTAGGCTCATAACCATGTACTTATCCAAAAGTTTTTGAATTCTTTTTTCAAAATCTCCAATTTTTTTGGAATCAAATTCCAAAAGTCCCATGCCAATTATGGCATCAGTTATGAGTTTTACCTCATTAAAACTTGCACCCAAAAATATTTTCATCATTTGATAACGGTAATTTTCTGATAGATTTCCAACGATTCCAAAATCTAAAAGATAGATTTTTAAATTTTTATCGACAAAAATATTTCCAGGATGGGGATCGGCGTGAAAATATCCATAAGTAAACATTTGATTTACATAGGCACCTATGATTTTTTCCGCCAAATCTTTTCTAATATCTGACCTTTTTTCATAGACTGACCTGATGGATTCACCATCTATAAATTCCATGGTCAAAACTTTTTTGCTTGAATATGAATCGTAGACGTCGGGACAAAGAAGGTCCTTTTTTTGAACATTTAATTTTCTATATTTTTTGATATTATTTTTTTCAATTTCAAAGTCAATTTCCCTGTTTAAAGAAATAGCAAATTCTTCAATAATTTCTCCAAGATTAAAAGATTTTATCCCTTCAAGCTTTATTTCGAGCTTTTTATAAAGGTCTTTCATTATTTTTAGGTCTTCTTTTACATTTTTTTCCAAATCTTTTCTTTGAATTTTTACAACAACCTTTCTTTCAAGGGAGCCGACCTTGATTGTTGCCAAATGAGTTTGAGCCATTGATCCAGAAGCTAGAGGTTTTTTTTCAAATTTATCAAAAACATCATAAATATCCTTGGAAAATTCCCCATAAAAAACTTCCTTGATGTTTTCAAAATCTTCTTCCTTTACATCATCTTGCAATTTTTCAAGCTCTAAAATTATATTTTCAGGAAATATATCCCTTCTTGTAGATAATAATTGACCAAATTTTACAAAAACCGGCCCCAAATCTTCAAACAAACTCCTTAATTTTTGACCAAATTTACTTTCAATATCAAGAATTTCTTTGGAATTTTCTCCCCTGTTTTTTAAAAGTTTTCTTATTTCAAAAATTAAGTCTGGGCTTAAAAATTTTTTTATTATCTCAAGTTTTCTTTTTCTATATCCCATTTCTAATCTCTATTTTCTATTTTTTCAAATTTAATTTTATTTTTCTCCAAAAGTTCAATCGCATAAGGATCAACCCTGTAATCATTTGAATAATAAATTTCCTTAATTCCTGCTTGAATCAAAGATTTTGTACAATTTAGGCAAGGAAAATGAGTTACATAACAAATTGAATTTTTGACAGAAATTCCTTCCTTGGCACAATATAAAAGTGCATTCATTTCCGCATGAATTGTCGCAATACAATGACCATCTCTCATAGTATGGCCAACCTCATCACAATGAGGATTTCCCTTTATAGATCCGTTGTAGCCTGTAGAAATTATCCTATTTTCACTATTAACAAGAACACAACCAACATAAGCCCTGTCACAAGTTCCCCTAAGAGCAACCATGTGGGCAAGTTTTATAAAATATTGGTTCCAAGTTAGCCTATCTTTTGCCATAAATTCACTCCTTAAAATCTTTCTTTCTTCTATTTTACCAAATTTAAAGATTTAATCACAGAAAAAGGCTGAAGATAAACTCCAGCCTTATACTACCATGTTTTAAATAGTAGCTCTATTAAACTTTTAATTTTAATTTAAACAAGATATTAAATATTTTTGTAAATACAAAAATTAAAATACCCAAAACTACAAAATTCATAATAGAAAATCCTTCAAAAATTGATGATTGGAAAATCATTGTTCCAATGCTTGCAAAAAGCATTATTACCAAAATCTTCGCAAGATTTGCGATTGGCTTTAATAAAACCATCTTTCCAGAATTTTCTGTTTTTGTTTTTTCTATTAATGAAAAAGATACAGAAAAAACTATTAAAGAAAATAATATTAATCCTATAACTGCAAATTTAGTAGTATCAAAATCTGTAAGTGGTCTTAGTATAACTCTTAAAATTGTATTTACAGGACTTCCATTGTTTGGAATATTTTTCTCAATAAGACTTGCAAAAGTTCTATTGTTGTCAGAATAACCGAATAAAATTTGACTAATATTTCCAATTATTCCATCCAAAATATCCAAAAATCCAAAGGTCATTATAGTTAAACCAAAATGTCCCAAAATATTTCCAGCCATAAAACCTACTGACAAAATCGCAAGATAGATTGCTGAAAGCATTCCGAAACCTTTGATAGTTTCAGGAATTTGTCTTGTTCCAGTTTTTAAAATCTCAAAATTTGAAGTTTTTAAAATCATATAATTTAAAGCTGAAGAAAGAATCACAAATCCCAAAACAATCATCAAACCAAAGCCTATTTTCATAAGAAAATCTTTTTTCTTTGTCCAAGGATAGACTCTTGCAAATTCATAATAAGATGTAGAGTGCTCCATTGAAGAGAATAAAACTCCCAAAACTATAGCTACAACTATGCCCATAACCGAAATATAAGAAAAATAGAAATTATTAGATTTTCCCTTGGCTTCATGAGATAAATATTTGTATTGGTCCAAAGTTGAAATATATTCCCCATATTTTAATTGAAATTCTTCACGTTCATCAATTTCTTTTTGGCTTGCCTTTTCATAATCAAAATTAATATATTCATCATATTTATATTTTTTTGCCATTTTTTCAAATAAAATATCATTATCTTGGAAAAACTTTTTGTCGATTTTTAAATCTTTACCATATTTTTCCCCAGTTTTTGCCATTTTATTTAGGGTATTTGTTGTTTGGATTAAAGATCTATAGCTTGCATCCAATGAATTTGTTTGAAAAAGTCCAGAAAACAGAAGACTTACTGCGACAACAAGAATAATCCAAAATCCATTTCTTCTAGTAAGAATGCTAATTTCTTTTTTAAAGTCTTTCATTATTTACTCCTTCCCTTTTCCCAATAGAAATAATCTTCAATTTTTGGATCTAAAATATCAAATTGAACGACCGTTTCATTTTTCCTTATATTTTCCAATAAATTTTCCTTATTTTCTGCCAAAATAGTATAAACTCTTCCAATATTAAATCTTAAAACAGATTTTTCAAGAACTTTTGGATCTAGTTTGTCCTTAACTACAATTTGTAATTTTACAAATTTCTCTTTATTTTGATAAAGATTTGTAAGCTTCCCATCTTTAGAAAGATATAAGGTTTCATCAGCAATTTTTGCTAACTCCTCAAGCTCATGACTTGATGCAAGAACTGTTTTTCCATCTTCTTTTAAATCCAAAATATAAGATAAAATTATCTCCTTATTCAAAACATCCATCCCATCAAGAATTTCATCCAAAAGAAGAATTTTTGCATTTGTAGAAATTGTTGCCAAAAGTCCGATTAAATTTTTATAGCCCTTAGAAAAACTCCTCAAATTTTTCTTCAAATCAATTTTATTTTTTTCAAGTTCTTTTTTAGCAAATTTTCTATCAAAATTTGGATAAATAGTCTCATAATATCCAAGCATTTTTTCAACAGAAGAATAATCAAAATAATCAAATCTGTCAGGTAAATAGGCAATATTTTCAATAATATGCTTATCAGCCTTGTAAGATTTTCCACAAATAAGAACTTCGCCTATATCTTTTTGGTAAATATCCGCCATGGTTTTTAAGAGTGTAGTCTTACCAGAACCATTTCTTCCAACTAAGGCATAAATTTTGCCCTCATCAAGAGAAAAATTTATATCATCTAAAACTTTATTTTTCCCGAAAGATTTATAAAGGCTCATTACTTCCACGATCATTAGAATCCTCCTTACTTTTTTCATAAATTTCTTTTATTTTTTCAAAATCAATTCCATAAAAAATACATTTTAAAAAAATATCATAGAGTTTTTTCTCAAGTCTTTCTTTTTTTACATCAATTTTTTCATCATCTAAACTTACAAAAGTCCCAAGGCCTTTTTTTGTAAGCAGAATCCCATCTTCCTTCAATTTGTTGTAGGCTTTTTGGACGGTTGATTGATTTATAAGTAAAGTTTTTGATAAATCTCTTACAGAAGGCATCATATCACCGTCAAGCAAAATTCCTTGAGCAATCATCAACTTCGTTTGCTCAACAATTTGTTCGTTCAAAGGAATTTGAGATGAGCTATTCAAATCAAACATAAAAACTCCTTTCTTTTTTCTGTATGGTGTGTGGCGTATCTCCATACACTTCTTAATTTAATTATATATAAATTTTTTTCTTTGTCAAATAATTTAAAAAATTTTTCTAAGCTAACCTTAAAAATATTCCAAAATTTAAAAATGTTTAAATAAAAATTTCCGAAAACTTTAAATCTATTAAAATTTTAATCGCTAGATTTAAATAATAATCTTTATAAATTTCAAACTAAAAAACCCCTCAATCTTAATTCAGATTGAAGGGTTTAGTCAGATTAGACTTTTAAAATTTTATTTTTTCTTTTTGGTTACAAAATATCCAATTACAGATAGAGCTAGAACACCAACTACTGCTCCTACTCCTGCTACTCCTGTTTTTACATTTAGAGGAGATTTAGGTTTTTGTGTTTGAGTGTTTGTTGTTGTAAGCTTATTAGGTGTAGTAGTTGAAGTGCTTCCTTTTTGACCATTATTTTCTTTTTCACTTAAGCCATATTTAAATGTTCCATCTTTTTGATCAATCACATAATATGATTTCCATTTTGTATTTGTTTGCATTTCTTTTTTGGCAGCTTCAATGGCTTCTTCTCTTGTTTTGTAAGATTTTTCTGAAATTTTATCCTTATCATCCTTAGCTCCTGGTATAGGTGTAACTGTCATACTATTGCCTTGGTTGGATCCGTTTTTTGGTTTTCCATTACTTGGATCATTTGATGAAGATGTAGAATTTTCATTAGATGAAGGTTTAGATTCATTTGATTTTTTATTATCTTTTGAACCATCAGAAGTTTCACCAGTTTTTTTACCTTCTTTTTCTCCCGAACTAGCAGTAGTTTCTGATCCTTTTTCACTATCTTTTTTATCCTCTTTTGGATCTGTTGGTAATTTTAAATAAACATTCATTGATGTAGATTCTAGCATTTTTCCATCTTCAGGCATTTTATCTTCTATACTTGCTAAAAGTTCAGAATCAGCATCTCTAGTCCTTCTAAATTCAATTTTAAATTTCTTTCCTGTCTCATATTCAAAATCTTTTAATTCAGTTACATCATTATAATTTTTATATTCACTTACAAATTTACCATCTACAAACACATAAAATTTGCCATCAGGTATAAGCCTATCCTTGTCTAAACTTTTATTTTTATAGTTCAAGGTCATTTTTCTAGTCTTTATAGGGGTATTTGGTATTATTTCTACAGCCATTTTATGACCATCTTTAGCTTCTGCTATTAGGTTTATTTCTCCTTTCGCATAAGCTTTTCCATTTTTTCCATCTAAAATTTCTATTTTATATTTTTTGCCTGGTTCTAAATTTTCGTGTATATTAATTTTTTCTATATCTCTATGATCTTCTAATAGTTTCCCCTCTTGCCCTTCTATCTTAGAATAAGCCCCCTTTTTAAGCCAGTCTTTTATTCTTCTATTTTTTACATACAAATCAATTTCGCAATAGACTGGACGTTTTTCTTGACTATCATCTTTTAAAGTATTAACATTCTCTTGATTCTTACTATCTTTTTCTGTACTTTCCAAACTTGTATCTGAACTAACATCATCACTTGCCTTTACAGGATTTACTCCAGAAAATGCAAGAGCAAGTATAAGGGCAGATGTTAGTAGTGCCTTATTTTTTAATTTCATAGAATCCTCCTTTTAAAAAAATATTTATCTTACCCTAATAATATCAGGTATTTTATTAAAAGTCTATAATGTTTTTAAAATATTCTTTGAAATTTCAACAAATTGTAAAGATAGATTTTATTTTTTTAAGTTAGCTTGTTTTTCTTGATTATTTGATAAAAATTTTGCAAAATAAAAAACCTAGCTTGTAACTAGGTTTACATTAAAGGAGCAAATGGTTTTACTGCGAATGCTATTATTTTTTTATAAAGAGGATAGGATTTTACATCTCTCATTTTAATTTCTTTTCCTATATCAAATGATATTTCAAAATCTTTTAAAATATCATTTATCACAGGATGTTTGTGTATATAAACCCCACATTCAAAATTTAAATAAAGCGCCCTATAATCTACATTTACAGATCCTACAACTGCTTTTTTGCCATCAGATACCCAAGTTTTTGCGTGAATAAATCCTGGTAAATATTCGTAGATTTTCACTCCTGATTCTATTAATTTTTTGTAGTGAGATTTTGCTAGCATATAGGGAATTTTTTTATCTGGTATTGCTGGAAGAATTATTCTTACATCAATTCCTCTTTTTGCTGCAAAAGTTAGCGATTTTACCATTTCATTATCTATAATTAAATATGGAGTCATAATATAGACGTAATCTTTTGCAGTATCCAAAATGTGCATGTAAATATTTTTGAAAAATCTTTCTTTTCTTATTGGATTATCTCCAACTCCAATTATATATCCGTCAGATTTTTGTGGGTAGGTTTTTAAATATCTTTTTAAATCTTCTTTTTCCTCACTTGCCCACAATTGTAAAAACATTATTGTAAATGATTGAACTGCAGGTCCTTTTATTCTTATAAAAGTATCTTTCCAATGGCCAAATCTTTCTTCTACATTTATATATTCATCAGCCAAATTTACCCCACCAGTGTATACTTCTCTTCCATCTATAACCAAAATTTTTCTGTGGTCTCTATTGTTGTGGTAGGTTGAAATAATTGGAATTATTGGAGAAAAAACCTTGCATTTTATTCCAAGATTTGCCATTTCTTCTGGGAAATTTTTAGGAAGATTTAAAATTGCATTTGTCCCATCATACATGAGTCTTACTTCAACCCCCTCGCTTGCTTTTTTTGTAAGCTCTTCAAGAATTGTCCCCCAAAAATATCCTTGATTTATTATAAAAAATTCAACAAAAATAAAATCTTTGGCACTTCTAATGGAGTCAATCAAATCATTTACGCAATCATCTCCAACTCTATAATATTTTGCATCATTATCTTTGCTTACAGGAAATGAACCATAATCATTTAAATAATTTACAAGATTATAAAATTCCTTATCCTCGTTTTTAAGCTCATTTATCAAATTTTCATCGATTGTATGCAAATAATTTGTTTCTTCTTCGCTATCCATAATCGAGCTTTCCTCGATTTTTTTTCCAATATCAATTCTTGATAGTATAAAAAACATAATTCCAAATGTTGGGACAGCTGCAATCAAGAAAAACCAAGAAAGTTTTTCGTAAGGATTTACATCCATTGATAAAATTACCAAAAGAGAAATTATAGCAATAACAGCTGATGATCCAAAAATTAAGGAAGGATCAATGGATAGGTGTTTTAAAATTTGATAAATAAGAAAAATTTGCCCAAGTACCAAAAGAAAATACAAGCCTGCCCTGCCAAAAATCACCTTTATCACAGATGATTTCGTTTTAACAACAAATTTGTTCTCGTTTAAAATTTTTTTAATTTTTTCATTATATTTTTTCATGTTATTATTATAAGTTTTCATGATTTCATTATATCTAATTTCTCCTTATATTAACAGGGTAAAGTTTATTTCTTTTTTAAATTTATTATCAGCCAAATTCTTCATATTTGCTTATTTTGATATTATATTTATAATAGTTATATAAGGATAGTTTAAAATTTTATGGTGGTTATATGAAATCTTTCAAAAAAAATAAAAAAATTTTATTAATTAATGACTTTCTATCAAGTGGAAATATTGGTGGAAGTCTTTGTAGAGATGTTTTGAATTTTTATTCTTTTGATGTTGATTTCCTACCAACAGCCTTAATTTCAAATAAATTTTCCCTAAAACCTATAGAAATTTTTGATTCTACTAAATTTTTAAAAAATACCTTGGAAGTTTACAAAAAACAAGGTCGAATTTATGATGTGGTTTTTGTAGGCTTTGTCCTAAATTTTGACCAAGCAAAAATAATTTGCGATTTTGTAAAAGAAAATAAAATATTTATGGTTCTTGACCCCATTATGGGAGATTCTGGAAAAATTTATAAGGGTCTTGATAAAAATATTGTAGAAATTTATAAATATATGACAAATTTTTCAGATATTATTATTCCAAACCTTACTGAAGCAAGGTTTTTGACTGATAAAAGCTATGAAAAACCTCACGAAATTATAGATTATTTTGAAAATCTTGGCAAAAAAATTATTATAACAAGCGTTAAAGAAAATGATAGGTATTTTATTTTGGCAAAGGATAAGTCATTTATTGATGAAGAATATAAATATTTGGATAAAAATTTTGGTGGAAGTGGTGACTTATTTGACTCTATTTTTTTGGCAAACTTTTTGAAAAATCAAGACTTTAGACTTGCAATTAAAAATACGAGAGATATGATTGCTAGTATTCTCAATATGCAAATATTACTTGATGATAATGCAAATGAAATTAATATTAACGAAATTTTAAAAAAATTATAGAAAGTAAGGTGGTTTTTTGATAAAAAATAAATATCGGAAAAGGGCCCTACAAATAGCTTGGCCATCTGTCTTGGAATCATTTTTTATTTCCTTGGCAGGTTTGATTGATACCTTCATGGTTTCATCAATCGGTTCATCAGCTGTAGCTGCAATCGGACTTACTACACAGCCAAAATTTATCGCCCTTTCAATCTTTATTGCAATTGCAGTTTCCGTTTCTGCACTAGTTGCAAGAAGAAAAGGTGAAGAAGACAAAAAAATGGCAAACCAAACCATGGTTACAGCCATGATTGTTTCTGTGTCTTTGTGTATAGTAATTTCTGCAATTTTTATAATATTTACCCCACTAATTATGAGACTATCAGGCTCAAGCCCTGACACTCACGATTTGGGAGTTTCATATTTCAAAATTATTATGGCAGGAATGATTTTCAATGTAATCTCAATGACCATAAACGCCGGCCAAAGAGGAAGTGGTAACACTCAAATAGCCTTTACAACCAACCTAGTTTCATCAATTATAAATATATTTTTCAATTATTTGTTGATTAATGGTAATTTTGGTTTTCCAAAATTAGGAGTAACAGGAGCAGCTATTGCCACAGTTTTGGGAGCTTTTGTTGCAGCTATAATGAGTTTTTCTTCCCTATTTAGAAAATCATCATACATGTCCTTTAGACTTATCAAAAAATATAAGCTACATTTTTCAAATTTCATTTTCAAAGAAATTTTGGGACTTGGATCAAATATTTTTGTTGAAAATATAGCAGCAAGAATAGGATTTTTGGTAACAGCAATTACAGCAGCAAAACTTGGTACAGACCAATTTGCAGCCCACAATGTCGGCATGAATTTGCTTTCAATTACATTTTCCTTTGGAGACGGAATGCAAGTTGCAGCAGTCGCCCTTACAGGAAATGCCCTTGGAGCAAGAAAAAAAGAAGAGGCAATAAAATATGGAAAAACTTGCCAAGAAATCGGCCTAAGTATTTCAATAATATTGTCAGTAATTCTAGTCTTATTTAGAAAAAATATTTTCAGAATGTTTTTCGACGACGAGAATATAATTGCTATGGGATCAATCATAACTTTTTATTTGATTTTTATAGTAATTTTCCAAATATCTCAAATTATATTTGGTGGAGCCCTAAGAGCTGCAGGAGATGTAAAATATACACTTGCTGTAAGTTTAATTTCAATTACATTTATAAGATCTGCAGCGACCATATTTTTTGTAAATATCCTACATTTAGGAATTCAAGGAATTTGGATGGGAATTATGGCTGACCAAATATCTAGATTTATAGGTTTATGGTTAAGATTTAGAAAAGGCGATTGGGTTAATATAGAAATTTAATTAATAAATTTCTAATTATATGTTATGAATGAAAAATATTTTTCACATAAATATTTGAATTTTTCTTCAAATCCGGTATATTATACTTACTATCGGGAATGATAGTAAGTATATTTTTTTAAACAGGGGGATTAAACAATGAAAATTAAAAAAGTATTACCAGTATTAGCATTAACAGTTGCTTTAGTAGGATGTGGAAAAAAAGCTGACACAAAATCAAACGCAGAAAGCACACCTGCTTCAACAACTACAACAGAAAAATCTGATTCAAACGCTAGTACAACAGATTCAAACGCTAGTGCAACAGATTCAAACGCAGAAAGCACACCTGCTTCAGACGCTGGATCAAACAAATAATTTTAAATTTGAAAATAAAAAGAGAGCAAGAAACCTTGCTCTCTTTTTGTTTAAATTTTTTAAAAATAAAAATAATCAAATTTTAAAAATAAATCAAAAAATCATCCTCAAAATATTAGGATGATTTTTTGAATTAATCTATAATTAATTTTTTATTTGTAATCTAACTGTAGATGTTAAAACATCTGAGTAGCTGTATGATACAGTTCTTTCTGCATCAAAATCATTATTTACTTTTATTGTAAATACACTTGGGAAAGCGTCTAAAATTACACCGCTTTTGGTAACAATTCTTTTTCTGCCCTTATCAGCTTTTAAAGTAACTTCTTTTCCTACGTTCTTTTTAACTTCTGACCTTATTTCATTAACTGATTTAAATTCCATATATCCACCTTCCATGCATTTGTAATTATTATACTATGAAATTGTGGATAAGTCAAATAAGCATAATATTATACGCTAGATTAAAATTCTTGTCAAATATTTTTATAAAATGCCCTATAAGCTGTAAATGTTGAATAGAAATCTGCTTTTGAAATCAATTCTATTGGAGCGTGCATGGAAATTACTGGTGTTCCACAATCAACTACATCCATTCCATATTCTGCAAGAATATAGGCGATTGTTCCTCCACCACCTTGGTCAACTTTTCCTAGCTCTCCTGTTTGAAAAATTACTCCATCCTTATCAAAAGCAAGTCTAACTTTAGATAAATATTCTGCATCTGCATCGTTTGAGCCGCCTTTTCCGCCGGAACCTGTGTATTTTGTAAGGGCAACTCCGTGAGAAATTTGAGCTGAGTTTTGGCTTTCTGTTGCATCTTTAAAGTTTGGATCTTCTGCCAAGGTTACGTCAGCTGATAAAACTTTAGAATTTCTCAATGCTCTTTTAAATTTAATTAAATCAAAATCTTCTTTTAAATTCATAATTTCTAAAAGTGAGTTTTCGAAAAATTGTGAAGTCATTCCTGTTGCTCCAACTGAACCAATTTCTTCCTTGTCAACAAAAAGTCCCACCAAAGTTTTCTTTGTTTCTTTTATATCGAGAAGCGCCCTCAAAGCTGCGTAGGAGCAAACCCTATCGTCATGGCCGTGGGAGGCTATCATTGACTTATCAAATCCAACTTCCCTAGATTTTCCTGCAGGAACTACTTCAAGTTCTGCTGTTATAAAATCTTCTTCTTCAATTTTATATTTTTCATTTAAAATTTTTAAAATATTTTTCTTTACTGGATTTTCTTTTTCATCCAAAAGTGGTCTATTTCCTACAATTATTGATAATTGTTCACCTGTTACAACTTCTTCAGCAGGCTTTGTCATTAATTTTTTTGAAAGGTGAATTAAAAGCTCTGAGATGAAAAAAACTGGCTCATCATCTTTATCTCCAATTGAAATATCTACTTTTTCTCCATTTTTTGTAAAAACTACTCCGTGAAGGGCAAGGGGCATATTTGTCCAATTATATTTTTTTACTCCCCCATAATAATGAGTTTTTAAATAAGCAAGGCCGTTTTCTTCTGTGAGTGGAACTGGTTTTAAATCAAGTCTTGGTGAATCTATATGACCTCCAACTATAGCAAGTCCATTTGATAAATCTTCGCTTCCTATATGAAACATGGCTACAGCTTTATTTTTATTTACTGCATAAATTTTATCGCCTGAACTTATTTTTCCAGCCTTAATTTTTTCTTCAAGATAAACATAACCTTCCTTTTTTGCTAAATTTACAATTTCTTTTGCAGCAAGTCTTTCGGTTTTTCCCTTGTCTAAAAAATCCATATAATCTTTTGAAAGACTTTCTAATTCTTTTTCTTGGTCTTGTGATAAATTTTCCCAGACATTTTTTCTCTTGTACTCTGTCATTTTTTCTCCTAAATTAATTTCCAAATGTTTTTTGCATACTCAAGAGGATTATCAATTTCAAGTCCTTCTATAAGTTTTGCTTGGTCAAATAAAATATTTACTATCATTTTAAATTCATCAGAATTTTCTTTCAAGTCTTTTTCTAGAAGCTCATAGGCCTTGGAATTTTTGTTTATTTCCAAAACTTTTTGAGCCTTAATATCTGGAGCGTTTACTTGAGATTTTAAAGTTTTTTCCATCTCGATTGAAACATCTCCCCTTTGTTTTATCATTGAAATTACATCTTCTGATAAATTTTCTGAAATTTTTACATTCACTACTTCTTCCGGTAAAATTTCCTTGATTTTTTCAACCAAGTCTTTGTTTTCTTCCTTATCATCTTCGCTTTCATCAACTTGATTTATTGATTTAAAAGGAATTTCTTTGTAAGAATGTAGCATTTTTATTAAAATTCATCCAACTTTTCATCAAGTAAAAGAACATCCCTGTCCTTATCAACTGATTTTAAGGCTGGAGAATTTTTGATTTTTTCAAGATTTTCTCCAACTGTATAGAGGATATTTTCATCTGTTGATTTCATATCTTTCTTGTATTCATTTAATGAAATCATCTTATCTTTTCTGTAGGAGTTAAATAATAGTAAATCTTCTAGCCTATCTTTTTTTGCGCCAAAAGATTCATAGATAGAAACTTTCAAATTATTTCCAAATTCTTTGAAAAATATTTGGTATTTTTCCCTATCATTTTTCATCAAATCCATTAAGTGAGATCTGATTTTATTGTTTATTTGTTTAGCAATAAATCTTAACTCTCTGGTTTCTTGGAGAGTTTCTCTTGAAATGTTTAGGGAAATATCGTCACTTTCAACAACTCCCTTGGCAAAAGAAAATTCATCTTCAAGTAAATCTTCATGCCTATCTTTTATTTTTACTCCTGATGAATAAAGTTGTAGGCCCTTTTGGTAATCTTTTGAATAAAAATCAAAAGGTGCTTTTCTTGGAATATAAATTATTGCCTTAAATTCGACAGTTCCTTCAATATTTAAATGAATCCATGATAAAGGATCATCAAATCCATATCCTTGGTCCTTGTAGAAATTTATATAATCCTCGTCTGTTAAATCTTTTTTAGATTTTTTCCAAATTGGAATTTCAGAATTTAAAACTTCTACTTCACTGTAATCTTCATATTTTGGATCTTCATCGGTTGAATCTTCTGTTTTTCTTGACTTTGTAACTTCCATTTTAATTGGATATCTTATATAATTTGAATATTTTCTTACAAGTTCTTTTATTTTATATTGGTCAAGATAAATATCGAAGTTTACATCTTCAGTATTTTCTTTTAAAAATAAGGTAATATCTGTTCCATTTTCTTTTTTATCAGATTTTTCAATTTCATAGCTTTCAGCATTTTCACTTATCCATTTATAAGCTTGGTCATCTTTTTTTGTATTTACAAGAATTTTTTTGCTTACCATAAAGGCTGAGTAAAATCCAACTCCAAATTGTCCAATTAGATTATTTAAATCTTCATTTTTAATTTCTTTTTTAAAAATTTCAGTACCAGATTTTGCAATTGTTCCAAGATTTTCTTCCAAATCTTTTTCATCCATTCCAATTCCGGTATCCCTTATGGTTAAAGTTCTTTTTTCTTTATTTGGAAGAATTTCGATATAATAATCGTTTTTGTCCACGTTTTTATCTGATTTTAAATCTTTATAATATAATTTATCTATAGCATCTGAGCCGTTAGATATTAATTCTCTTAGAAAAATATCCTTATTTGTATAGATTGAATTTATCATCAAATCCATAACTTTTTTGGCTTCTGCTTTAAATTCTTTTTTCATAAATCCTCCTTAGCACTTTAAGTCTTCGACTGCTAATACTATACTTAATATTCAGTTTTTTTCAATTTTCATCCTCTTTTACAAAGGCAAAAATTTGGGCTTGGATTTTAATTTGTTCTTTTTTTATTTTTTCTATCTCTTTCTTTTGATTTTTTGAAATAAATATTATTTGAATCAAATTTGAAAGGATGAAAACAAGAACAAAAATTAAAATTTTTGTCGAATTTTGAATTTTAAATACAGATCCTATAAATAAAAATATAAAAGATAAGAGAAGAGATCTTGTGAAAAATTTGAAAAATGAATTTTTATTTTTGATTTTTTCCAAATTTTTATCAAGTTCTTCCAACTTTTTTCTTAAATTTATAATTTTTTCATAATTTTTTTCATTCATTTTATCACCAAAATAATTGTACCCCAATTCCTAGTCTTTTACTTTGATTTTTATCTTACTTATAGTAAAATAAAATTTAGACATAAGGAGGGTTTTATGGCTTTAGAAGATAGAAAAAAAGAAAAAGTGGAAATCACACATGATATGCTAATCGGCGATATAATTCAAGCAAAACCAGAATCAATCAACACTTTCCTTTCAATCGGAATGGGATGCATTGCTTGTCCTTCATCTTTATATGAAACTTTAGATGAAGCTTGTATGGTTCACGGAATTGATCCTGATTTCTTGCTTGAAAAATTAAATAAATAAAAAAAAAGACTTTTGCGTTTTGCAAAAGTCTTTTTTTTCATCTCAAAATTATTTTTCAAAATATTTTTCCCACTTATTATCATAGGTCCAAGAATAATTTCCACTTTTTTCTGAATCTTTGTACTTATCGAAATCATCCAAAATTTTCTTAAAGGTTTTACTCATCATAATAAGTGCAAGGATATTTGGAATAACCATAAAAGCATTGGCTGTATCTGCAATAGTCCATGCAAATTTTAAGCCTCCAATTGATCCTACATAGCAAAAAATTATATAAATATATTTGAAAATATTTGAAAGCTTAGTGGATCCTGTCAAATATTTTACACATCTTTGCCCATAATAGCACCAAGAAACTGCCGTTGTAAAGGCAAATAAAACAAGGGCTAAAGAAACTATATATTTTCCCAAAAAAAGTGATTTTGAAAAAGATGCTGCAGTTAAAGCTGCTCCTTCAAATTTTTCAATTTTATAAACTCCACTTGTAATAATTACAAGGGCAGTCATGGTACAAATAATCATAGAAGATACAAAAACTTCAATCGCTCCCCACATTCCCTGTCTTATAGGATGGTCGGTGTGACTTGTTGCATGAGCCATGGGAGCTGTTCCAAGACCAGCTTCGTTTGAAAAAATTCCCCTAGCAAGCCCCCACCTAATTGAAATTAAAATTCCAGAACCTGCCGCTCCACTTGCAAAAGATTTTGGATTAAAGGCACAAATAATAATTTCTTTTAAAGCAGGAATCAAATTTTCAATTTGGAAAATAAGAATTAAAATGCAGCCAATAATATAAAAAACTGACATGATTGGAACAATTTTTGCTGCAAAAGCACCAATTCTTTTAATTCCACCAACAACAACCAAAAGCATGAAAATTACAATTAAAATTCCACCAAGGTGTAGATTTAAACCTGTCATAGCATTTAAAGATTCAGAAATTGAATTTGATTGAACCAAGGCTCCTGTTCCAATAATTGCTATAAAGGCAAAAAATGAAAATATTTTTGCCAAAATTTTTGAGCCTGCTCCCTTTTCAATATAATACATGGGCCCACCAATATATTTTCCATCATCATCTGAAACCCTACTTGCAACTGCCATACTAACTTCAACCATTTTTGTAGTCATACAAACAAAACTTGCTATCCACATCCAAAAAATTGCACCGGGTCCACCAAAGTCAATTGCAGTTGCAACTCCAACAATATTTCCAGCCCCAATAGTTCCAGCAAGAGCAGTCGAAACTGCCTCAAAAGGAGAAATTGAATTTTCATCAGATTTTGAATCCTTAACAAGTCTACCAAAAGTATTTTTGAAAATATAGGAAAAATTCTTAAAAACCCAAAAATCTGACCTATAAACTAAAACAAGACCTCCAAAAAGCAAAACGACTATCATAGGATAACCCCACAAAAAGTCGCTCAGCTTAGAATTTAATTTTATAATATTATCCATAGGACAAAACCTTCTTTCTATTTAATATAAGCTCATTCTTAATATTATAAACTATTTTTTGAAAAATAAAATAGTAATTTATATTTTTTTTAAAAAAATTTTTTATCTAATAAAAAAAGCTGTTGCAAAACTATTAATAAAAATAATTTTGCAACAGTATCTTTTTTTATCCTCTTGTAAAAATATAAATTCCTTATTAAGCTAGACTTCTTGCAAAATTTTTATTATAAACTCCCATAACCTTATCAAAAAATAGGCCAACAATAATATTTATTCCAGCTGTTAGAAGAACTAGGCTTACAAACATTAATTTTAAACCAAATCCTTCAGGCAAGGCCCCTGCCATATTCATCAAAATTAAAAATACAAGTCCAGAAATTGCTGTTCCAATAAAATATAAAGATCCAATAGAAAAAATATTTTCGACTTTTGCTTTTTCCAAAAATACTACAGCAAAATATACAAATAATGAAGAAACAATTTTATCAACTAAATTAGGCAAAAAGCCTCCTGGTGCACTTGTAGTAATTCCTGCCAAAATTCCTCCAGCTATTCCTACAGCAAGACTCGTTTTAAAATTCTTATTTAAAATAATAATTATAAAGACACAAAATAACATAAAATCTGGTTTTACCATTCCTACAAATCCTGGAATCAAATGAAGTATTGTTCCAATAGCAAGTAAAATTGACGCTTGAGTTATATTTTTTGTTTTCATAATCTTCTCCTTTAAAAATTTCCAATAAAAAAACCATCCACTCCACAAAGGAGCAAATGGTTGAATTCGCGGTGCCATCCTTTTTATGTAAAATAATTTTCTAAATTTTACACATCTTTTTTCTGATACTAATTTAAAATAATTTCATATCATATCCCTGTAACGTGGGAAGACGGCCTCGGGTACTTTTTTCACCTCGGCACTCTCAGATCCATTCAGTTTTATTTCTTTGCTTATTTCCACTACACACAAGCTCTCTATAAAAGATTTATAAAACTTACTTACTTCTGATCAAAGTTTTATTTTTTTAACTTATAAGTTATTTTGATTATACAAGGTATTTTTATTTTTGTCAACTACCTTGCTAAAGTCTATGTAAGCTCCCATAAAAACAAAATCTCTTGCCTTTTCCTTTAAAAAATCCAAAAGAATTTTAATTCTTTTTTCATTAACAGATCCTTGGAAATCAAAATAAAAAACAAATTCAAAATCAGATCCCGGTATTGGGGATGATTCAAGTTTGGTCATATTTACACCCAAAATTTTAAATTTTTCAACAATATTTATAAGAGATCCCGGTTTATCAAGAGCTTTTAATCTTACAGAAATTTTATCGGCATCTTTATAAATTTTTAAGTCCTTGGCTACAATTATAAATCTTGTATAATTATTTGACTGATTTTGGATATTTTCATCAAGAATTTTAAGGTCATAAATTTCCCCTGCAAATTTTGACCCTATTGCCCCAAGACTATTATCCTTTTTATCTTTAATAAATTTTGCAGAAAGAGCCGTATTATAATATTCTTTAGGAATGAAACCATATCTTTTGATATATTTTCCGCACTGACCCAAAGCTTGGGGATGAGAGTAAACTTTTTTAATATCGGATAAATTTGCATCCAAATTTCCAAGAAGATAATGGTTAATGTCAAGCTTATAACTTCCAATAATGTAAAAATTTCTTTCAAGCATCAAATTATAAACTTCTTTTACAGAACCAAAGGAAGAATTTTCCAAAGGTAAAATCCCAAAATCACACTCTTTTTTATCAATTGCATCTAAAATTTGGTCAAATTGTTTAAAATATTTCATCTCGCCTTTAGGAAAAATAATATTTCCAACTTGGTCGGCATAAGATCCCTTAGCTCCTCCAAGACCTATCTTTCCTTTTTTGGGAAAATTTTCATTTATAATTTTATCTTGAAGATTTTTGGAAAAATCGCCATCATCAAGTTCCATCAAATAATTTTTGTATTTTTCTTTTATAATTTTATCGATTTTTTCCAGATCTTCTCTACTAAAATTTTCTTTTTCTAAATCTTTAATAAGTTTTTTCATATTTTCACTCATTTAAAAAGTCCAATACTGTTAAAGCGAGGATTGATTCTCCAATTGGGGGTGTTCTTAAGCAAAAACAAGGATCGTGACGGCCCTTAATTTGTAAAATTTTCTCTTTTTTCTCTTTTATAGAAAAAGATTTTTGAGCAAGGGAAATTGATGGAGTCGGCTTAAAAATTAAATCGAAAACAACTGGCATACCATTTGTAATTCCGCCGACAACTCCACCAGCATTATTGGTAAGAGTTCTAACTTTCCCGTCTTTGATTTCAAATTGGTCGTTGTGGGCTGAGCCTCTCATATTTATTGAAGAAAGTCCCTCCCCAAAAGAAATTGCCCTAAGTCCTGGAACTCCAAAAGAAAGATAGGAAATATTTGCCTCAAAAGAATCAAACAAAGGCTCTCCCAAACCCTCTGGAATATTTTCTCCAAAAACTTGGCAAATTCCACCAAGAGAATCCCCTTCGCTTTTAACCTCTTCCAAAAGCTTTCTTATCTCATCTTCTTTTTTCCCATCCAAAAGAGGAATTTCTTTTTGAGAAATTTTTTCTAAATCATCCATGGGAGGATTTGCCAAATCAAGTTTTTTATCTTCAATTCCGCCAATATTTTTGATCCTAGATGAAATTTTTATCCCATCATCTTCCAAAATTTGCTTGGCAATTGCCCCTGCAAGGCAAAATGGCGCAGTCAATCTTCCAGAAAATGGACCAGAACCATTCATATCCATTTCGCTTCCATATTTTATAAAACTAGTGTAATCTGCATGAGATGGCCTTGGAATATCATTTAAATTATCATAATCTTTGGATTTGTAATCCTTGTTTTTTATAAGGGCTGTTATGGTTTTTGAAATTATTTTATTTTCCTTTACTCCAGAAATAAAAATAGCTTGGTCGGCTTCATTTCTTTTTGTGGTAAATTTTGATTTACCCGGAGCTCTTCTTTGCATAAAATGGTCTAGTTTTTCCATATCAATTTCAAAACCAATTTTTACATTATCCATCACAACCCCCATATATTCTTGGTGGCTTGATCCAAATATAGTAACTTTTAAATTTTTTCCAAAGCTTTGGCTCATTTTAGAATTCCTTTCTTAAATCATGGATTTTTTTGCTTGCTTTTAAAATCTTATCAAACTCATCTGGAATAACACATTGGGCCCCGTCTGAAAATGCCTTGGAAGGATTTTCGTGAACTTCAATCATAAGTCCATCTGCTCCAACAGCTGCCGCAGAAAGGGACAAATCTTTTACATATCTTGCAATTCCAGCTGCATGAGATGGATCAATTATTACAGGAAGGTGAGTTTTTTCATGTAAAAATGGTACCGCAGTAACGTCCAAAGTATTTCTTGTTGCAGTTTCAAAAGTTCTAATTCCTCTTTCGCAAAGAATTACTTTTGTATTTCCCCTGCTCATTATATATTCTGCTGCCATCAATAATTCTTCATAAGTTGCAGCCAAACCTCTTTTTAATAAAATTGGCTTATCAGTTTCGCCAAGTGCCTTCAACAAATCAAAATTTTGCATATTTCTTGCTCCAACTTGCAAAATATCTACATCGTCAAAATATTTTAATTGGTTTATTTCCATAATTTCTGAAACAAGGGCAAGACCAGTTTCCTCTTTTGCTTTTACAAGATAATCAATGGCTTTTTTTCCATAACCTTGGAAAGAATATGGGCTTGTTCTTGGTTTAAAAGCTCCACCTCTTAAAATTGTTGCACCAGATTTTTTTATTTTTTTGGCAATTGATAAAATTTGCTCTTCACTTTCAACAGAACATGGTCCTGCCATATAAACAAAAGAACCTCCCCCGATTTTTGTTCCATTTTCAAGAGTAATTATTGTATCTTCTGGGTGAAATTTTCTGTTTGCTTTTTTGTAAGGTTCTTGGATTCTTATTACATCGTCAACAACATTTTTTGATTTCATATCATCCTTTGAAACCTTGGATGTATCTCCCAAAAGTCCCAAAATTGTTGTTTTAAAACCAACTGCCTTGCTTACTTTAAGTCCCATATCTTCAATTTCTTTTATAAGATCTTGAACTTCTTTTTCATTTGCATTATTTTTTAATTTAATAATCATAATTTTCCTCCTAATTTTTTTCCAAATAATTAAAAAAGCTTCTTGGCTATTACCAAGAAGCTAAAATTCAAAAAAACTTAAATCTTTTAAAAATTTTGCACATGATAAATAGCCTTACTTTTGTCAAAAGTAAAGTTAAAAAAGTAAAAGCTATTTTGTGCAAAATTTAAGTTTTTCATTATTTTCTCCTGTTTTAAATTTTTTTATATTATAGCACAGATATTTTTTTCAGTAAAGTTAATTATTATGTGAATTCATAATAGCTTCAGTTAGTTTTGGTATAACTTGTTTTTTTCTTGATAAAACTCCTGGAGCTGAAATCGTTCCATTTTTTACCTTGTTTCCAAAAACATTTTCTATATCACTTAAATAATTTCCTACAACCAAAAGCTCAGATTTTTTGTTAAAAATATCTGTAAGGACAAGAACAAAGGTGTTTTCTCCCTTAGCATGAATTCTTTCTTCCATTAAACTTGTAAGCTTATCTTTTATTGGATTAAGCTCTTCTGGATTCATGGTCATAACTTGTCCAACCCTAATTTTATCATCGCCAATTGTAAAGGCCTTTACATCCCCATCAATCAAATCTTCTGGCGATTTATTTTTTAAACTTGTTCCAGCCTTAAACATCTTCATTGCAAATTCTTCTGGATTTATATCTGCAATTTTTGTAAGTCTATTTAAAACTCTTTTGTCAGTTTCTGTTGTTGTAGGAGACCTAAATAAAAGAGTATCAGAAATTATAGCTGCTGAAAGAAGGCCTGCAATTTCTTTTGTTGGTCTAATTCCAGATTCAAAAAACATTTTTGCTACAATTGTTGCAGTTGATCCCACAGGTTCTGCCCTAAAAAATAGGGGTTGGTTTGTAACGACATTTGCAACTCTGTGGTGGTCAATTATTTCAATAATTTCTGCATAATCAATATCATCAACTGATTGGTTTCTTTCGTTGTGGTCAACCAAAATTAATTTTTTCTTTTCATCTGAAATCAAATGGTATCTTGAAATTGCCCCAAGAACCCTTCCCCTTGCATCAACAATTGGATAAGACCTAAATCTAGTTTTCCCCATTACCTCACGAACTGTATCAACTGTATCTTCTGGTGAAAAATAAACTAAATTTTCAGTACTCATTACATTTGCAATTGGAACTGCCATTGGCAAAAGTCTTGCAGTCATAAAAGTATCATATTCAGTTGAAATAATTGTAATATTATTTTTTTCAGCTTCTTTTATTAAATCCTCTTTCATTTCTGACCCATTTGTCAAAATTATTAGGGAAATATTTGTATTTATTAGATATTCTTGAGCTTCAAGCCTATTTCCAGTTATAACCAAATCTCCATCCCCAACCAAGGAATTTTTTGGTGAATCTTTTTCATTCATGGCATAAACCATCATTTTTCCTGTAAATGCTCTAGGATTTTTAGGATTTACAACAATTTTTGCTGATAAAATATCTACTATATTTTCAAGAGGAGTGTGAGTCCTTCCAATAATCCCATCATCCCAAACTTCCATGTATGAATGGGTCAAATTTGAAAGGGATGCTACTCCGATTAATTTTTCATTTTCATCAACTACAAACAAAGAATTCAATTTATTTTCTTGAATTATTGACCAGGCATTTCTAATTGGAAGAGACTCATCCACATTGTAAGAATTGTCGTAATCAATATCTTTTATTTGAAGTTTCATTGAATCCTTATGAAGGGGAGCCTTTACTCCAAAATAATCAAGAACAAATTGGGTTTCTTGATTAACGTGACCAAGCCTAATTGGAATTGCTTCTGTATCACCTAGCCTATTTTTTAAATTTGCATAGGCAAGAGCTGAGCAAATAGAATCAGTATCTGGATTTTTGTGACCTGTAATATAAACTGTTTGTTTCATAAAACCTCTAACTTTCGCTGTTAAATTTTACCCTTAGTAAATTTATCTTGTAACGTTCAACTTTTTCACAAATTAAAGTAACATCATCAATCTTTACAACATCTCCAGTTATTGGCAGACGGTTAAGATAATCAATAACCAAACCTCCAACCGAATCGTTTTTAACTTCCTTTAAATTTTTATCAAAATAATCATTAAAATCATTTATGTGCATGCTTGCATCAACTATAAATTCATTGTCAGAAACTTTGTAGACTTTCTCATCAGCAGGATCATATTCATCATAAATATCTCCAACAAGCTCCTCAATTATATCTTCAATTGAAACAAGTCCTTCCGTTCCACCATACTCATCAACAACAATGGCAAGTGAAACGTTCATTTTTTTCATTGATTTAAAAAGATCAATTATATTCATATTTTCGTAGGCGTAGTAAGTTTGCCTGACCATATCTTTTAAAATTGCCTCGCGACCTTCAGCAACAAAAGTTACTATATCTTTCATGTGCAAAACTCCAACAATATTATCAATGCTTTCTCCATAAACTGGAATTCTTGAATGTTTGCACTCAATTAAAAACTTATCCAATTCTTCTTTTGTAGAATCTATTGCTATCGCTTCCATATTTGTTCTTGGAGTCATAATATCTGATGCAAAAGATCCGCCGAAATCAAAAACATTATTTATAATTTCACTTTCTTCATTATTAATAACACCTTGCTCTTCACCAACATCAACTATGGTTTTCAAATCTTCTTCAGTCACCTTATCAGAATTTTCTGCCCCATCGGACATTTTTTTGGTAAGATATTTGGTAAAAATTCCGAGTAAAATTACTGTAGGTTTTAAAATTATAGAAATAATAAAAATAGCCTTAGAAAATTTAAGACCCATTTTTTCGCTGTTTATTTGAGCTGCAAGTTTTGGAGTGATTTCACCAAAAATTAATACAGTTATGGTTACAACAATTGTGGAAATCGCCGCTCCTGCTCCTCCAAAAATATCAGTAAAAAAAAGTGTTGCTATAGTTGTTGTAAGAATATTTACTATATTATTTCCAACAAGAATTGTTGTAATGGTATTTTGGCTATCATCAACGAGTTTTCTAAGTAATGATGCATTTTTTACACCCTTTTCTTCAAGCTGCCTTAATTTAAATTTATTTATAGATGTAATTGCAGTTTCAGAAGATGAAAAAAATGCGGAAAATAAAATTCCAACAATCATTACAATTAACTCAATTATATTTTTTGTCGTCAAAACTTCCTCCTTGCATATATTATAAGAGATATTTATAAAAAAATAAAGTGATTAAGTAAAGTAATTAGGGTATAATATGGGCGAAAAAAAGGAGGAATTATGGAAAAAAATTCGAACAAATCACTTGTCAATAAAATTTTCAGATTAAAAGAACACAAAACTGATGTTAAAACTGAAATTATGGCAGGAATAACAACATTTATGACCATGTCTTATATTTTGGCAGTAAATCCACAAATTTTGGGAGATGCTGGCATGGATAAGGGAGCAGTTTTCACTGCAACAATTATTTCATCAATTATTGCAATTATAATTATGGCATTTTATGCAAATCTTCCCTTCGCCCTTGCTCCAGGAATGGGACTAAACGCATTTTTCACCTATACGGTTGTAATGACTATGGGAAAAAGTTGGGAATTTGCACTAGCAGCCGTTTTTATAGAAGGAATTATTTTTATATTATTGACATTTTTTAATGTGCGTGAAGCAATTTTTAATGCCATTCCAAGAAGTTTAAAAACAGCAGTGTCTGTAGGAATCGGCTTATTTATTGCCCTAATCGGTTTATTAAATTCAACAGTAATTGTAAAAAATGATATAGGCCTTGGCCTTGGAAATTTAGTTAGCAAAGAAAGTTTTATATTTTTTATAGGACTTTTAATTATGGCAGTTTTAACTGCAAGAAAAACAAAGGGAGCCTTGTTAATAGGAATTGTAATTTCTACAATTATTGCTCTTTTTACAGGAGTAAGCAAGATTCCAGAAGGAGGACTTATTCAACTTCCTCCATCACTTAGCCCAATATTTTTCAAACTTGATTTATCATCAGTATTTTCATTTGAAATGTTTTCTGTTGTATTTGCATTTTTATTTGTAGACTTATTTGACACAGTAGGAACTTTAACAGGAGTTGCTACAAAGGCAGGAATGTTAGATGAAAATGGAGAATTGCCAAATGCTGGCCGTGCTCTTTTGGCTGATAGTATTGGAACAACCCTAGGATCAATTTTGGGAACATCAACTGTAACAACTTTTGTAGAAAGTGCAACAGGAGTTGCAGAAGGAGGAAGAACAGGACTAACTGCACTTTCAACAGGATTTTGTTTCTTCCTATCAATATTTTTCTATCCATTAATTACAATAATTCCAGCCCAAGCTACTGCAGCTGCCCTAGTTATGGTAGGATTATTTATGATAGATTCAATCGTTGATATAAATTTTGGAGATTTCACAGAATCATTCCCAGCCTTTATGACAATAATCATGATGCCATTTGCTTACTCAATTGCAGAAGGAATTGCTTTTGGAATGATTTCATATGCAAGCGTAAAATTATTAACAGGAAAAGGCAAAGAAGTTTCACCACTTGTTTATGTACTTGCCCTAGTATTTTTACTAAGATATATGCTTCCATTATTTTCATAAAAAATTAAAAAAAATTCCCCAGTATTTGGGGAATTTTTTTACATATTTATATTTTTTTAAATTTTACATCTTATCTTCAACAGATTTTATTTTTTGGTCAAGACTTGCTTTTTTATCTCGTCTATCATCTATTTTTATTACTGAGTAAACTCTATCAGCTCCGTTTTTAAAAACTGATTCTTGGCAGGCTCTGATTGCTTCGAAAGCTCTGTCTATATCTCCATGGATAACTGTTCCCATTGGATTTAACCTTACTTCCAAATCTTCGTATTCTTTCAAAACTTTTTCGCAACCTGCTACATATTTTGAAACAGAAGTTTCTTTTGTTCCTATTGGTACTACTGTTAATTCTAAAACTGCCATAATATCTCCTTTACTTGTTATTGTAAAAATCTTCAAATATTTTTATAGCTTCTATATGATCATCTACTCCACCAAGCTCTCTTATTGAGTGCATGGAAAGAATTGGTGTTCCTACATCGATTGATTTTATTCCAGATTTTGAAGAAACAATTGGTCCAATTGTAGATCCACCGACCTTGTCAGATCTATTGTGAAAAGTTTGAACTTTTGCTCCAACATTTTTTGCGTGTTTTAAAAATCTCGCCCTAGTTTCTACATTTGTTGTATAAGCACCATTAGAAGCTACCTTTATTCCTATACCCATATTTATTCTGGTATTATTTGTTTTATCAAAAAGATTTGAATAATTTGGATGAATTGAGTGGGAAAGATCTGCTGAAATTAGATATGAATTTGCAAGGGCAATAAAATAATCTTCCCTATCGTATCCCAAATTCATTACAATTCTTTCCATAATTTGATCTAAAAATGGTGAAGCTGCTCCAGTTCTTGTCCCAGATCCGATTTCTTCATTATCATTTAATACGCATATATTAAATTTTTCATTTTTACTATTAATTAAAGCTGTAAGAGATTGGTGGACGCTTGCAAGATTATCAAGTCTTCCAATGTGAATAAATTCATCCTCACTTCCAAGAATTTTTCCTTTTTGCCTATCAAAAAGTGCCAAATCAAAATCTATTATTTTATTTTCATCAACTCCAATTTCTTTAGCCAATAATTTTTGCAAAAATCCTTCTTTTTTAAAATCATCTTCTATGGTTTTTATTATTGGAGAAAGCTCATCTTGCATATTATATTTATAGCCTGAATTTAAATCCCTATTAATATGGATTGCACAATTTGCAATTGTCAAAAGATCTCTATCAATTTTTACAAGTTTTGATTTAAATTCACCTTTATTTTCAAAAACAACTTTGCCTGCAAGGGATAAGTCCCTGTCAAACCAAGAAGATACAATCATTCCCCCATAACCTTCAACGTTAAATTTCAAAAATCCATTTGAAGTCATTTCTGGATTTGATTTTATTTTAAAAGTTGGAGAATCTGTGTGAGATCCAATTATATCAAAGCCCTCCCTTGGATCATCTCCCACACTAAAGGCTATAAGAGCTGTATCATCACGACTTACAAAATATTTGCCGCCTTTTTCAAGTTTCCATTTTTCATTTTCTTCTAATTTTTTAAAATTGTTTTTTTCTAAAATTTCAATAGAATTTTTGACTGCAAAATAATTTACAGGACTATTGTCAATAAATTCTATTAAATCATTGATTATTTTTTCTCTATTCATATAATATATAGTACCCTTTAGAGTCTTTATTAAAAGCGAATTTTGACTTTTGCTTAAACTATGCATTATAATAGTAAAAAGGGTATGGAGGTAAGTATTTATAATGAAGAAATTAGAGGAAGTAATATTAAGCCACGGAAAAGTTCTTGGCAAAGATATTTTAAAGGTTGATTCATTCCTAAATCATCAAATAAAGCCAAAATTGATAAAGGAAATGGGAGAAGAGTTTGCCGAACATTTTAAAGATAAAAATATTAATAAAATTTTGACAGTAGAATCATCAGGAATAGCCCCAGCAGTTATAACAGGTCTTGTTCTTGATTGTGATGTAGTTTTTGCAAGAAAACAAAAATCTCTTACAACTGATGACAATACATATTCATCAACTTGCTATTCTTACACAAAAGAAGAGATGAAAAGACTTATAGTAAGCAAGGATTTCTTGCATGAAGATGATAATGTTTTGTTGATAGATGACTTTTTGGCAAACGGTCAAGCTGCCAAAGCTATGGTTGCAATTTGTAAACAAGCAGGAGCAAATGTCGCTGGAGTTGGAATAGTTATAGAAAAATCCTACCAAGATGGAAGAAAACTTTTAGACGATATGGGTCTTGATGTTTATTCTCTTGCAAGAATTTCCCACATGGACGGAAAAGAAATAGATTTTATTGACTAATATAAAGATGGCCTTGCCATCTCAGACTGTTGACAAACTAAATTTTCACCCATTTCAGTACTATAAAAGTGTAAGTAGAAAAAACTTTCTACCTACACTTTTTTTAATATAATGAAGGTAACAGACGCAGCCCATTTGGGATAATAAAAAAATAGAAAAAAAAAGCCCAAACAAGAGGGCTTATTTCCTATGGTCAAATTTAGTAATAAAATTATTTGATTTTTTTAAAAAAAGACTTGATTTTTCCTAGCAGGTTTCGAGCAGATAAACGACCGTCGGTTTCGGTTGTTTATCCCGATTTATCGTACGTAGTGAGTCGAGAAATCTCCTGAGATCTCTCCATGCGTTCGTTTCACTCACTTAGTCGAGATGGGTTCTAGCATGATTTTATTTTTAAATTATTAATAAATTATTAAACTGACTTTGTCTACGCTCTGAGATGGCTTTGCCATCTTTTTTAATTTACACAAAAAAAGATTTCACTTTTTATTTAGTGAAATCTTTTTATTTTATGAATTTATTATTACTTCTACTTGCTCAAGCAAAACATTTTTATTGTGAGATGTGGTTGATGAGTAGGCAAATATCAAACCCTCATCATCAATATTTAATGTCTTCATTATTTCTTTTATGTGTTTTTTTAAATGTGTTTTAGGAATTTTATCGTATTTTGTTGCTATAACAAATCCTGTAAATCCAGAATCTATTATCCAATCATACATTTCTTTATCTTGTTTGGTAGGAGCATGTCTTATGTCAACCAAAAGAAAAACTTCTTTTAAATTTTCCCTTTGGTACAAATATTGGTGGATTAAATTATTCCATTTTTCTTTTTCTTTTTTTGAAACTTTGGCATAGCCATAGCCTGGAAGGTCGACTAGCCTAAATTTATCGTTTATTTTATAAAAATTTATGGTTTTGGTCTTGCCTGGTTTTGATGAAGTTTTGGCAAGATTTTTTTTATCCAAAAATGAATTTATAAATGAAGATTTTCCCACATTAGATCTTCCTGCAAAGGCAATTTCTTCAAAATTATCATTTGGAAATTGGGAAGAAAATCCTGCAACTTGGTCCAAATTTACTGATTTTATTTTCATAGCAAAGCTTCCTTTAAAACTTCTCCAACTTGAGATACTTTTATAAAGTTTATTTTTTCCCTAACTTCCTTGTCAATATCTTCAATGTCTTTTTCATTTTCTTTTGGAATAATTACATTTTTAATATCATAAGAATAAGCTGCAAGGGCTTTTTCTTTAAGCCCTCCGATTGGCAAAACTTCTCCTGTAATTGTAACTTCTCCAGTCATTGCAAGGTCACTCCTTACTTTTTTTCCTGTAAGAGCTGAGGCAATGGCAGTTGTCATTGTAATTCCTGCTGATGGACCATCTTTTGGAGTTGCCCCTTCTGGAACATGGACGTGGATATCTTTATTTTTATAAAAATCTGGATCGATTCCTAAATCTTTGGAATTTTTTCTCAAATATGAAATCGCAGCTTGAGCCGATTCTTTCATAACATCTCCAAGACTTCCTGTAAATAAATTTGCACCTTTTCCATCCATTACATTTACTTCGATTGTTAAAATTGTTCCACCAACTTGGGTCCAAGCAAGTCCATTTGCAATTCCAACCTTATCTTCTTTGAGTCTTTGGTCTTCAAAAAATCTTTCCTTACCAAGATATTTCTCATAATTTCTCATAGAAACATTGACCTTATCTTTTCCTTCAAGAATTTCTTTTACAGCTCGTCTGCATATTTTTGCAATATTTCTTTCAAGTGACCTTACTCCTGCTTCTCTTGTGTAGGATTTTATGATTTTTTCTATAACCTTATCTGAAATATTCAAATCATCTTTACAAAGACCATTGTTTTCCATTTCTTTTTTAATCAAATATCTTTTGGCAATTTCTTCCTTTTCTCTTTGAGTGTAGCCAGAAATTTCTATAATTTCAAGCCTATCAAAAAGGGCTGGAGGAATATTTGAAATGTCGTTTGCTGTTGTTATGAAAAATACTTCTGATAAATCAAAACCTATATCAAGATATCGGTCAATAAATTTATCATTTTGTTCAGGATCCAAAACTTCAAGCAAGGCTGATGAAGGATCTCCCCTAAAATCCGAGCCCAATTTATCAATTTCATCTAGCAAAAATACTGGATTTTTTACTTTTATTCTTGAAATATTTGATAAAACTCTTCCAGCCATAGCTCCAACATAAGTTCTTCTGTGACCTCTTATTTCTGATTCATCAGTTACTCCACCAAGACGCATAGAAATAAATTTACGGTTTAAAGCACGCGCAATTGATTTTGCAATTGAAGTTTTTCCAACTCCAGGAGGGCCTGAAAGACAAATTACAGCAGCTTGGTTGTCGCCTTTTTTCTTTCTTACAGCAATTGATTCTAAAATTCTCTCCTTTACTTCCATAAGTCCATAATGATCTTCATCCAAAACTTTTTTTGCATGAATTATATCCAAATTATCCTTTGATTTTTTTGACCACGGAAGTGATAAGACAAAATCAAGATAGGAGGTAATAACCCCATAATCAGGGCTCATTTCAGGAATTAATTCAAGCCTATCGACACTTTTAAGAAGAGTTTCCTTGTCTTCCTTATTGATTTTTAATTTTTTGATTTTTTTTCTAAAGGCATCCGCCTCGTTTAAATCTTTTCCTGTAAGATCATTTAATTCATTTTTTACAGCGTCAAGTTTCTCCCTAAGATAATATTCTTTTTGTCCCTTATTAATATTTTCTTGAACCTTGGCGTCAATTTTTTTGGATAAATCTTTTAACTCAATTTCTTTTTGAATTAATTTGTGAAGATTTATTAATTTTTCTTCAATATCAAGCTCTTTTAAAAGAGAATAATTTTCCTTTGGACTTAAAGGAAGATAATAAGTTATAAGATTTGCAAGTTTATCAATATTTTCAATTTCTACCAAAGAAAAGGCAATTTCTGGTGGGATAGAATTATCAATTTCGACATAAGACCTAAAATCTTCAATTAGCATTTTTTTCAAGGCTTCTATATTTTCATTACTTTCAAAGTTTTCTTCATCAAAAATATATTCTTTAATATTCGCCTTAAAAAAACCATCTTCGATTTTTACATCCAAAACTTCCCCAACAGATTTCGCTTCAATCAAAACCCTAAGCTCGCCGTTTTGCAAATTAAAAGTTTGTTTTATGCTTGCAACAGTTCCAAAGTCATAAATATCTTCTTTTTTTGGATTGTCTTCAAGTATATCTTTTTGATTTACCAAAAAAATTTCAGATTCATTCAATAAGGCATCTTCAACAGCTTTTTTTGAAACTGCTCTTTGGCAATCAAAATGGACAACTGTATCGGGAAAAGCCCACAAGCCCCTTACAGGGACCATTGGATATTCTTTTGTATCTATTTTATAGATAAAGTTCATTTTATCTCCTTGTGTTATAAAAAGGGAGCACTAAGTCTCCCCTTTTATTTGTATATTAATTTTTTCTTATCTTCTATAGCACCTTTTGATACAATAACTTCTTTTATATGATCTTTTGAAGGGATTTCAAACATTACATCCAAAAGCAAATCTTCTAAAATTGTCCTAAGACCTCTCGCACCTGTTTCTTGCTTGTAGGCTTTTTCGGCAATTTCTTTGACTGCTTCATCTTCAAAACTTAATTTTACTCCATCAAGTTCAAATAATTTTTGATATTGTTTTAATAGAGAATTTTTTGGCTCTTGTAAAATTCTTACAAGACTTTCCACATTCAAATCTTCTAGCGAAACAACTATTGGCACTCTTCCAATAAATTCTGGAATTAATCCATATTTCAAAAGATCTTCTGTAGTAACATCTGCCAAAGAAACTTCTTTATTTTCACTATCTTCTGAACCAAAACCAATTGATTTTTTGTTGGTTCTTTGTTTTATTATATCTTTAATTCCATCAAAGGCTCCGCCGACAATAAATAATATATTTGTTGTATCAACTTGGATATATTCTTGGCTTGGATGTTTTCTTCCGCCTTGAGGAGGAACATTTGCAACAGTTCCTTCAATCAATTTTAAAAGTGCTTGTTGAACTCCTTCTCCACTAACATCACGAGTTATTGAAGGATTTTCACTTTTTCTAGTAATTTTATCTATTTCATCTATATAGATTATTCCTGTTTGGGCAAGTTCAATATCATAATCAGCAGCTTGAACTAATTTTAAAATAATATTTTCAACATCTTCTCCAACATAACCTGCCTCGGTCAAACTTGTAGCATCTGCAATTGCAAATGGAACATTTAATTTTTTGGCAAGAGTTTGGGCAAGAAGAGTTTTTCCAGAACCTGTTGGTCCTAGCATCAAAATATTAGATTTTTGTAGCTCAACTTCGCTGTCATTATCATAATTTGAATTTATTCTTTTGTAGTGGTTATAAACTGAAACTGATAAAGTTTTTTTCGCCATATCTTGTTGGATTACATATTGGTCCAAATATTCTTTAATCTCACTTGGTGTTGCAAGATCAACATCCATGTGGCTGTGTTCAACCAATTCTTCTCTTTCGATAATTGAAGCACAAAGCTCAATGCATTCATTACAAATGAAAGCATCTGGCCCTGCAATTAACCTATCAACTTCGTCAGCACTTTTACCACAAAAGGAACATCTATTTTCTTCAAATTCCATTTTACCCATACTTATTCTATTACCTTGTCTATTAAACCATATTCTTTTGCTTCATAAGCATCCATAGCAAAATCTCTGTCCGTATCTTTTTGAATTTTTTCAATACTTTGGCCAGTATTATCTGCCAAAATTTTATTTAATCTTTTTTTGATTTTTAAAATTTGTTCAGCTTGGATTTGAATATCGCTTGCTTGACCTTGGGCTCCACCAGATGGTTGGTGAATTAGGATATTTGAATTTGGAAGAGAAAATCTCTTTCCCTTTGCTCCAGATGAAAGTAAAACTGCTCCCATAGATGCAGCTTGTCCTATACAAATTGTAGATACATCTGGTTTTATATAATTCATTGTGTCATAGATAGCAAGACCTGCTGTAACTACTCCACCTGGTGAATTTATATAAAATTGAATATCCTTGTTTGGATCTTGGCTTTCCAAAAATAAGAGTTGAGCAATAATTATATCACTTACTCCATCTTCAACAGGACCTGTTAGAAAAATAATCCTGTCTTTTAATAATCTTGAGTAAATGTCATAAGCACGCTCGCCCCTATTTGTTTGCTCTATTACTGTAGGAACTAAAAAATTTTTTGCGTTCATTAAATCTCCTTATCTTTTTGGAGTTTATGATTACTAATCTTCTTTTTCTTCTTCTTTAGCTTCTTGTGAATCTTTTTTTGCAGGAACTAATTTTACATTTTTTTCTAGAATTTCTACAGCTTTTCTTCTTTTAATATTTTCTATAACTGTATCTCTAGAAACATTCTTTTCGAAGATTTCTTTGAATTTTTCGTAATCGTCTACTCCATATTGCTTAGCAGCATCTTTTATTTCATTTTCTATCTCTTCATCACTTGCTTCAACATTTTCTTTTAAAGCAACTTCATCCATTACAAGATTTGCCTTAACTTTGTCTTCAGCAACTTGTCTGTATTGATCTCTAATGGCAGACATGTCCATTTTTGTCATTTCAATATATTGTTGTAAAGAAATTCCCATTTGACGTAATCTTTGGTCAAGATTTTGCATTTCAAGATCAATTTCTTGGTTTACTAATGGATCTGGAGCACTTACTTCAGATTTTTCAACTAGTGCTTTGATTGCTTCATTTTGAATTTGATTTTTTACAAATTTTTCTTTATCTTCTTTAAGATTTTTCTTTGTATCTTCTTTTAATTCTTCTAATGTTTCAAATTCAGAAATATCTTTTGCAAATTCATCGTCAATTTCTGGAAGTTCTTTTCTTGAAATTGAATTGATTTCTACTTCAAATTTTGCATCTTTTCCTTGGAATTCTTTTGCTTGGTAATCTTCTGGGAAAGTTACATTAACGTCAAATTTGTCTCCAACTTTGTGGCCTTCAACTTGTTTTTCAAAATCGCCTACAAATGATTTTGATCCAAGAACTAAATCGTGATTTTCAGCTTTTCCGCCTTCAAATCTTTCTCCGTCAAGAAAACCATCAAAATCGATATTTACTGTATCTCCATCTTGAGCTTCGCCGTCTTCTACTGGAATAATTCTTGCATTTTCTTCTTGTTGGTGTTTAAGTTCGTGTTCTACATCTTCATCTGTAACTTCTGTTGGAATTTCTGTAACTTCAAGTTCAGAATAATCTCCAAGAGTTGGATGTGGTTTTGTTTCAACTTCCACCTTAAATACAACGTCTTTATCTTTTTCTATATCGTCAAAATCAACTGATGGTTGATCAATTACTTCAAGATTTAATTCTTCAATAGCCTTGTTATAAGGTTCTGGGAAAACTTCTTGGATTGCTTCATCATAAAATACTTCAGCTCCATACATTTTTTCAATTATTCTTTTTGGAACTTTTCCTTTTCTAAATCCGTCTACCCTATATCTAGACTTATTTTTTTTGTAAACATTATCTACTGCTTTTTGGAAATCTTCAGCAGCTACTGTTAGGTCAAATTTTGCTATATTATTTTCATGTGATTTTAATTCTGTCATCGTTTTGCCTCCTAAAACACTATATACTCATTAGTTTAATATACTACTTCTAATAATTTCTATCAAGATTATTGTATTTATTTTTAATATATTTGCTAATTTCATTTTTTTTATTTGCTAATTTTTCATCCATAACCAAATTATAAACTTCATTTAAGATTATACCAAGCTCTTTGCCCTCTTTAAATCCCAAATTTATCAAATCGTGACCAGAAAAATCTATCTGGTCTTTTTTTATTGGCGTATTTGAATTTAAAATTTCTTCCAAAAGTATTTTAGCATTTGAAATATTTTCTGTATTATCGTGGACTGTCGATAAAACATCTGCTCTTTGAAGGTCAAATAAATCGTAAATATTTTCATCTCCAACTTTTCTCAAAAGCTTTCTTACAGATTTTTTTGTGTAGGTATTGGTATTATCCATGTGCCTTTCGACTAAAAGCGAAGTGTTTTCTATAAATTTTTTTGGATATTTTAATTCTTTTAATCTTTTTTCAATTATTTCTTTTGAAATATCTTGGTGGCCAAAAAATCTTCCTTCCCCATTTTCATCGAGAAAAAAGCTTTGAACTTTTCCTGTATCATGAAATAAAGCTGCCATCCTAGTTTTTAAATTTTTTGGACTTAAATCCAAAACCTTCATGGAATGGTCAAATAAATCCAAATTGTGGTGGGATGAGTGTTGGTCAAAGCCTATCATTTTTTTTATTTCCGGAAAAATATATGCCAAAAGATTTAATTCATTCAAAAGCCTAATTCCTCTTGACGGCTTATCTGAAAGTAAAATTTTATCAATCTCATCTCTAATTCTTTCTTTTGAAATTTCTTCAATATGACCTGCCTTATTTTTTATGGCATCTTTTAGATTTTTTTCTATAGAAAAATCAAGAACAGTGGCAAACCTTACAGCCCTTAGGGCTCTTAGATAGTCTTCTTCTATTCTTTCGTAAGGATTTCCAACTGCCCTTATTATTTTTTGGGATAAATCTTTTCTTCCAGAAAATAAATCTATAATTTGGCCCTTTCTTTCAGCCATTGCATTTATGGTAAAATCTCTTCTTTTTAAATCTTCTTCAATTGTATTTGAAAAAGAAATTTCATCCGGATGCCTTTTGTCCTTATAAGATGACTCTGCCCTAAAAGTTGTGATTTCATATTCTTTGGACTTATAGATAACCTTAATAGTTCCAAATTTTTTCCCTATATCTATTAATTTTAAATCAGAAAAAATTCTAATTATATCACTAGGCCTTGCCCTTGTTGTAAGGTCAATATCATGGATTTTTTTTCCCAAAAGTTTATCTCTTAAGGCTCCTCCAACCAGATAAGTTTCAAAGCCCTCATCTTCTAGCCTTTTTACTAAATCTTTGTAGGACATTAATTTTTCTTTCCTAATTTTATATAAACATTTGCAAAAGAATCAGTATCGCTTAGTTCAACAGATTCTGGAATATTTAACTCTACACTTTGTTCAAATACATTATTTTTAAGGCTAGATAGGTCAATTTTTCTAGTTTTTATGCTATTAATTTTATCTAAAATATTTTTCTCGCCCTTAATAATTATCTTTTGAGGAGAAATTTTACTTTCTTCAATTTGCATATTTTTTGGTAGATTTTCATAATCAAGTTCTAGATTTACTTCCTTACTTTGTAAAACATCAAAGGCAATTGATACATCGTTTTTTGAAAGGTCGATATTTTCTACACTTTTTCCATTTTTATCAAGTACTTTTACTCCAATATCGTGAATTTTTCCATCAAGAAATTCATCATCATTAATACTTATGACAAGCTTATTTACCTTATCAACATTATTCCTAAGACCTGAAACAGTAATTCTTTTCGGATCTTGCTCGCTAACATTAATAATTTTTGATTCTTTTAATCTATCAGGAATTCTTACCTCTATAGGCAAGTCCTTTTTTACAATTTTTTCCACTTTAAAATTAAAATTTGAAGGACTAACACTTTCGATTTTTATTCCAGAAGGGCCTTCAACTTTTACATTTAAAGTTTTTATTCCCTCAGTTGGAACTCCCAAGTCAACACTTGCAATTAAATCATCAGCTGTTAAAGATGCAAGATCTGATCTTGATCCTTCAACTTTTACATTTACACTTGAAACTTGATCTCTTCCAACCAAGGTGTATCCATCTTTTTGTAAATCTTCTTGATTTTTTATGGTCAAAGGAACATTTCTAACAGTTTTTGAAAGGGAAGGATTGGTTGAAGTCATTACAAAAGCCCACATGATAACTGCAACAAGAATTGACAAAGCAACTAATTTTCTATCATTTTTATTGTTCATCATCAACCCTCCTTTTAAAATTCAATTTATTTTCATTTTCTTTAAGCTCTTTAATAAGCCTATCCTTTAAAGATTCTTCATCAAAATATCTGTTGATGGTTCCATTACTTACAATTGAAATTGTTCCCGTTTCTTCACTTACAACAACCACAAGGCAATCACTTTTTTCGCTAATTCCAATAGCAGCCCTGTGACGAGTGCCAAGCTCTTTGGAAAGAGTATTATTTGTAGTTAAAGGCAAATAGCAAGCAGCAGCCTCAATCAAATCATCACGAATTATTACAGCTCCGTCGTGAAGAGGAGTGTTTGGAATAAAAATATTTATCAAAAGCTCACTAGAAATTTCTGATCTTAAAAGAGTCCCACTTTCAATAATATCATTAAGACCAACTTCTCTTTCAATAACGACCAAGGCACCAATTTTTTGCCTTGACAAAGAACTCATAGCCGAAACAATTTCATCAATGGACCTCTCATTTTTATTGTAAGAATCATTTACAAAAAAATTTCTTCCCCTACCAATTCTCTCCAAGGCAGACCTTAATTCTGGTTGAAAAACAACAATTATAAATACCAAAGATACAGTAAAAAATTGATTCATAAGCCATGAAACTGTATTTAATTTGAAAATATCTGCAATCGATGCAAAAATTAAAACAAAAATAAATCCTTTCATAACCTGCTCAGCCCTAGTATTTTTAAGAAGCTTTAATAATTTATAAGCAATAAAGGCGATTAGCGCTATATCAATTATATCTGTAATTCTAATTAATGATAAATAGGCAATAAAATTATCTAAATATGACATGTCTACCTCCTAATTCTAAGTATATTATATACTTTATTATGAATTTTTGTAGAAAAGAAAGGCTAAAATAAAATTTAAATTTGATAAATTTTTTTGCTGATTGAATTTAATGGAAAAAAATCACAAAAAAATACCAAGCTTTTAGCTTGGTGTTTTTGTTAATTTTAATTTTTGTTTTCAACTATTATTTATTTTTGTAATTTAAATTTTATTCTTCGTTTTTTATCACCTGCATGCTTGTAAAAAATGTGTCACCGGCACATTTTTTAGCCCAACATACGCTCTTTGGTTGCGTTTGACTTAACTTAATCTTTTTTTAATTTGAAATTCGAGTTTTACTCTTCGTTTTTACTCCGCGGGGCATTAGTAGAAATTGTGCCACTGGCACAATTTATTATCCAAGCACGCTCTTTGGTTGCGTTAAACTTAATTTGATTTTTTATTATTTTAAAACTTGATTTTTATTCTTCGTTTTTACTCCGCGGCATGCTTGTAAAAAATGTGCCACCGGCACATTTTTTAGCCCAACATACGCTCTTTGGTTGCGTTAAACTTAATGTGGTTAGTTTCCAAATTAAAACTAATTTTTAATTCTTCGTTTTTACTCCGCGGGGCATTAGTAGAAATTGTGCCACTGGCACAATTTCTAGCCTAATGCCACATCCAGGATCATCATTACTGAAAAGCCTACTGAAAACCAAATTACTCCTAGGTTTGAATGGTCTTCGCCTTCGCCTGTTGCTTCTGGAATTAATTCTTCTACTACTACGTAAAACATTGCTCCAGCTGCAAAGCTTAATAAATATGGCAAAATTGGAATCATTATTTGGGATAAAATTATTGTCAAAACTGCCGCTACTGGCTCTACTGCTCCTGATAAAACTCCCATAACAAATGATTTATTTTTTCCAATTCCTTGACTTTTTAAAGGCATAGAAATTATCGCGCCTTCTGGGAAATTTTGAATTGCTATTCCTAAAGAAAGTGCCATAGCTCCTGCCATTGTCAAATCTGTATTTCCTGATAAAACTCCTGCAAATGAAACTCCCACTGCCATTCCTTCTGGAATATTGTGAATTACAACTGCAAGAACCATCATTGTTGTTTTTCTTAAAGACTCATTTTTTGGTCCTTCTGCTACATCGCTATCAAAGTGTTGGTGGGGTATTACATTATCTAAAAATAATAAAAATATTATTCCTACTGCAAATCCTACTACGGCAGGAACCCAAGAAACTCTTCCCATTTTTTCTTCTACCATTTCCATGGCAGGAATTAAAAGTGACCAAATACTTGCTGCAACCATTACTCCTGCAGCAAAGCCTGATAGGGATTTTTGTAATTTTTTTGATAATTCATTTTTCATTAAATACACCATAGCCGCTCCTAGGCTTGTACCTATAAAGGGTATGAGTATTCCTATTATTATATCTTTGTTCATTATTATTATTTCTTTCTATTTTAAATTATAATTTCCAAATATCTTTTGCATATTCAAGAATTGTTCTGTCTGATGAGAAATATCCTGCGTTTGCTATATTTTTTAGGCTCTTTCTTGCCCATGTAAGTCTATTAGAATATTCTTTATTTATTTTTTCTTGTGTATTTTTGTAATCTTCAAAATCTTTTAAAAGAAAATATGTGTCGGCTTTTTCTCCACCTTGTGGATTTATAAGAGAGTTATAAATATCTAAAAACATATAGGAATCATTGTCTTTTAATTCTCCTGAAACTAGGGCATCTACTGCATCTTTTATAGCTTGGTTTGTGTGATAAAATTCTTTTGGATTATAAGAATCATAAATTTCATTTAATTCTTCAACCCTTGCTCCAAATAAATAATTATTTTCTAATCCTGCATTTTCAAATATTTCTATATTTGCCCCATCATATGTTCCAAGTGTTAAAGCTCCATTTAGCATAAATTTCATATTTCCAGTTCCTGAAGCTTCTTTTCCTGCTGTTGAAATTTGCTCAGAAATATCTGCTGCTGGGAAGAGTTTTTCACCATAGCTTACCCTGTAATTTTTTACAAAAACAAGTTTAATTTTATCATTTACATCCTCGTCATTATTTATTACTCTTGCTATTTCGTTTGCAAGTTTTATTATTGCCTTTGCCCTAAAATATCCTGGCGCAGCTTTTCCTCCAAGTATAAAAGTTGTCGGATAAAAGTCCATGTCTGGATTATTTTTTAATTTATGGTAAAGACTAATTATATGAAGGAGATTTAAGTGTTGTCTTTTGTATTCGTGAATTCTTTTTACTTGAATGTCAAAAATTGAATTTGGATCTATACTTATTCCTTCATTGTCTAAAATATATTTTGCCAAATCTTTTTTGTTTTCAAATTTTATTTGGTTTAGTTCTTCTAGAGTTTTTTCATCGTCAAGATATTTTTCAAGTTCCTTTAATTTTGTAAGGTCATATTTCCACTCATCGTTTCCAAGTTTTTCTGTAATAAAATCTGAAAGTTTGATGTTTGAATAAACAAGCCATCTTCTTGGAGTTATTCCATTTGTTTTATTGTTGAATTTTTCTGGCATTATTTTATACCAATTGTTAAAAGTATCATCTTTTAAAATTTGTGTGTGAAGTTTTGCCACTCCATTTACTGACTTACTCATAACAATTGCAAGGTTTGCCATTCTTATTTGATCAAATCTTATAATTCTGTATGGATCGATTGCCTCTTCTGAAAGTCCCTTTTCTTTAAATTCTTTTACTAAATTATCATTTAAATTTTGAATTATTTCAAAGCATCTTGGACAAACTTCTAGCATTATATCTTTTGGCCAAGTTTCTAGGGCTTCTTGTAAGACTGTATGATTTGTAAAGGCGAAAGTTTTTTTGGTTATTTCTACTGCTTTATTAAATTCAATTGAATTTTCATCAACCAAAACCCTAATTAGCTCTGGTATTGCAATTATTGGGTGGGTGTCATTTAATTGAATTACATGATATTTTGGAAAATCATTAAATTGAAGGTCGTGTTCAAAAAATTGTTTGTATTTTGAAACCATATCTTGGATTGATGCTGAACAGAAGAAATATTGTTGTTTTAATCTTAAAACTCTTCCATCTCTTTGCATATCATTTGGATATAAAACTCTGGTTATATCTTCAGCCCTATTTTTTTCTTCGACTGCCTTATCATATTGAAAATTATTAAAGTATGAAAAATCGAATTCTTCAAATGGCTCTGCTTGCCAAAGTCTTAGGGTGTTTACTTGTTCATTTTCAAAGCCAAGCATTGGCATATCATATGGAACTGCCTTTACTGTTTGATCCCTAAATTTTACAATTTTTGAATCAGATTCAACTCTTATTGACCAACCATCACCATCTTTTATCCAGTGATCGCCCTCTTCTACTTGAAATCCATTTTCAATTTTTTGTTTGAAAAGTCCTTCTCTATATCTTACGCCGTAACCATACAAATCTAGCTTTTGGGTTGCTGCTGAATCCATAAAACAAGCAGCAAGTCTACCGAGACCACCATTTCCAAGAGCAGCATCATCTTCAAAATTTTCTATTGATTCAAAATCAATATCTATTTCGCTTAAAATTTCCTTAACTTGGTCATAAATTCCAAGATTTATAAGGTTATTTCCAAGAGACCTTCCTACCAAAAATTCTGCTGAAAAATAATAGGCTTTTCTAGATTTTCTTGTCCTATTTTTACAATTTCTCCACTCTTGATTAATAAGCTCCATTATTGTATCGCAAAGGGCAAAATACCTGTCCTTATCAGATGTATCACTAAAATTTTTAAGGGTGATCCTTTGCAGGTTTTCAATGTAGCTTTCCATAAATTTATTTTTATTCATATTTATCTCCTATTCCTTTTTCAATGAATCTTTTTTACACTTTAAATTTTTATCAACTTTAGGTTAAACACTTATATGTCATCTCTTTCAAAATAAATCAAACCTGTGTAGGTTCTTTTTTGGGCCAAAAATTTTTTTAATGAAATTTTATATAATTCACCCCAGGAAGAAATTGTTAGCTTGTAATCATCATTATATTTTTCAATTTCTGTAATTGTAACCCCATGATGTTTCATAAGATCAACTGAACTGCTCAACCAATTAAAAAATATTACGGGTAAATTTTGTCCAATTGCCCTTGAAATAAAACCCGCTATTTCATCTAAGGATTTTCTTCTTAGTGGAAAATCTTCCAAAATATGGGATTTTAATTTCAAATGATAGGCTGATCTTATTTTATTTAATTTAAAATCTAAGACTCTTGCCGTTGGAACTCCATAGATTTTCGGTTTCAAAATTTTAAAAAACCAATATTGGTAATCATTAAATTGATCTAGGCTAAATTCTTCAAAGGGTCTAAAAAGATAAAGATAAGTATTGGTAAAGGCAGTAACTACACAGGACCTATCCCTATAAAATTTACTTACCCCAACTTCTTTTAAGTCATTTTGATAGCCCCCATAATAAATTTTTTCATTTTTTATTACAGGAACAAATTCGCCCATTCTAGATCTTTTTAATTTCATTTATTTTTCACCCTTCTTATAGTGAATTTTTTCTGATATTTCTTCTATCTCTTTTTCAGAAATTTCTTTTTTTGCCAAGGTCTTATCCATTTTTTCATTCATAAGTGTATACAAAATTGAAGCTATTGGAATTGAAACAAGCATTCCAACAATTCCAAACAAACTTCCTCCTATTGCAATTGATACAATTACCCAAATTGATGGAAGACCTATTGTTTTTCCTGCAATAGCTGGATAAATAATTGAGCCTTGAACTTGTTGGGCAATTAATAAAAATATTAAAAATACCAAAGATTGGAAAGGTGATTCTATAAAAATTAAAATCATCATTATAATAGTTGCAATCAAAGGTCCAACATATGGAATAAAATCTGCAATTGCAACCAAAATTGCTGCCATGGCTGCAAAAGGAATTTTCAAAATTAACATTCCAATAAATACCAAAATTCCAAGAATTAAACTTGAAAGGGCTTTTGAATTTATATAGGAAGCAAATGATGAATATGATAGACTTGCAACCTTGTTTATTTCATCGGCATTTTCTTTTTTAAACAAAGAATAAATAATCCTGTTAGAAAAAATTTTCAAATCTTTTTTGTTTATCAAAACAAAGACTGAAAAAACTATAGCAGCAACAATTGTAACGAGTGTTGATGATACTGAATTTATAATTGAAGTTGTTTTGGTAAAAATATTTCCAGCTTCACCAAGGAAATAATCCTTAATTTGTTCCAAACTTTTGTTCCAATTTACACTATAAATGTAATCTTGAACGTCATCTGCAAATCTCTTTGTCATTTTATTTTTGTTTAAAAGCCTTACCAAATCATTTAAAAAGTCTGGAAACTTATTAATAAGAGTTGTTACCGCATTTGAAATTCTTGGAATTAATACATTTAAAAATATGCATATGCCTAGGATAAATAAAATCCAAGATGTTATAAGCGAAAATATTGGAACTAACTTTTTTGTCTTTTCTGTTTTAAAAATTTTAGAATACACTTTTTTTTCAAAGAAATTCATAGGCAAATTAATGACAAATGCCAACATGAATCCAATCAAAAAAGGTTGAATTACAGCTATAAATACAGATAAGCCATTTTTTACACTTTCAATATACCAAAAGGCAAAAAATACTAAAATAGATATAAGAATAACCTTTAATAATTGTGAATTCTTTTCATCTAATTTTTTCATTACATTTAATACTCCTTCTTATTCATTTATCTATATTCTACCATAGAAATTTTTCATCTCCATTTATACAATGATATAATAGCTTTGAGGTGGATTATGAAAAAATGTTATATATTTGCTGGCGGAGAATTTGATGGATTTTTTGACCAAATAAAAAATGAAGATTATATCATTGGAGCTGACAAGGGCTATACTTATATAAAAAAAATTGGCTTAGAGGCAGATGAAATAATCGGAGATTTTGATTCCTCAAAAGAGCCAGATTTTAAAGAAAAAACAAAATTAAAGCCTGAAAAAGATGAAACTGACCTTTATGCTGCAATAAATATTGCCATAAAAAAAGGATACAAAAAAATAATAGTCTATGGAGGACTTGGAGGAAGAATTTCCCACACAATTGCAAATATAAAAATAATGGAAGAGTTTAAGAAAAAAGGAATTGATATAGAATTAAAAAATAAAAATCAAAAATTATTTGTGATAGATAAAAATTTTGTAGAAAAAAAACAAATAGAAAATACCTACATTTCTCTTTTTGCCCTAACAGAAAAGATAGAAAATTTAAATCTTATTAATTTAAAATACGAATTAAAAAATTTCACTTTAAAAAATCATATGCATATTGGCGTTTCAAACGAACCGGTTGGAAAAGAATTTAAAATAGAATTTGATAAGGGCATGATTCTTGTAATTTATGAAAACAAAAGCGCATATAAATAAGGCAGGATTTCCTGCCCTATTTTTCAAAATATTTTTCTATATTTAATCTACCAACTACAACATCATCACCATAAACTAGTATTGGTCTTTTTAATAGCATGCCATCTGATGCTAGTAATTCCAATTTTTCATCTTCACTCATATCTTTTAATTTGTCTTTTAAATTCAATTTCCTATAAATTTGTCCAGATGTATTAAAAAATTTCTTAATATCTAAACCACTTTTTTCATATAATTTTTTTATTTGATCTTTTTCTGGTTTTTCTTCTTTTACATCTTGAAATTTATAATCAACTTTCTTTTCTTCTAAAAATTTTTCAGTTTTTTTACAAGTTGAGCATGATTTATATCCAATTAATAAAGCTTCCATAATTTCTCCTAAATTTTTTTAAAAAAAGAGATTGGCAAAGCCAATCCCTTCAGTTTTTATTATTTTCTATCGTCGTTATCAGATTTTTTTGCTTTGTATTCTTCTCTTGTCATAACATCAACAACATCTACATTTACTGTTACAACATCAAGGCCTGTCATTTCTTTTACATTTTCTTTTACAACTTTTTTGATATTTTCAAAAATTCTTGGAGCAGACTTTCCATATTCTAAAATTATTTGCATATTAACTTTTGCTTCTTTTTGTCCAACTTCTACATCAACTCCAGATGTATCTTGTTCGTTTGATGATTGGAAAACTGATGAAACTGAATCAAAAAAACTTGCTTTCATATCCAAAATTCCATCAACTCTGTTTACTGCAATTCTTGAAATTTTTGCTACAACCTTATCAGCAATTGTAAGCTTTGAAACTTCTTGTTCAATTTCTTGGTCTTGTTCGATTCCTTTTTCGTAATCTTTGTCAAATGTTTTTTCTGTCATAATTTTCCCCTATCTTTTTTTATTGAAATTTTTTTAATAAGTTAATTACAAATCCCATTACTTTAGGATCTCTGTCAAACCATCCACCTAAACAATAGCAAAAACCTAAAACTATCCAAATTCCTAAAGTTCTAAAAAATCCATAATCAAATAAAGATCCAATAGTCACAATTCCCAAAATAAGGGCAATTATTTTGTGCTTATTTTTTTCTTTAAATTCTTTGCACTCTTTTTCCTTTTTTTCCCTTATGTCTAGTTTTCTCATTTCTACGTCATAGGCGGATACTTGTTTTTCTTGAGTTTTATTTTCAAGATCTAAATTTTCTTTATTTTTTTCCATATTGTACCTACCTAATTTCTCTTTCTTGAGATTTTTCTGCCTTGTTTAGCTGAACATGAGCATTTGCATTTTCAATGCCCGTAAGCATTTTTAGTCCCATTTCAACTTCCGCTTGGATTTTTCTTCCCAAGTCTTCAAAGTCTCTGTCTCCAAAAATATCGCATTTTATATTTGCTTCAACGGTTTCGCCTTTAATTATTTTAACCTTTGAATCTGTAAGCTCAGCTCCAGCAAATTTTTTTACTGAAGAATTCACAGCTGCATCTAAAGAATTTCTAGTTATAAAAATATCCCCATTATTATCTTCTACTAAATACTCACGCTTATCATTTTGATTTGCGATAATATCTATTAAAAGAATAATTGCAAAAATTAAAATAGCAATTGCAACGCCTAGAAGCACGTATCTATAGTTTTGAATTTCTAGATATGATAACAAATCATGCCTGATTCCATCGTCAACAAGAGAGACGGTTCCTAAAATTGCGGCAATTATTATCAATACTATAGTCATAAGTGACCACAAAAATTTCTTAAATCCTCCCATAATGCCTCCTCACTATAAGTTTACCCATGCTATATCGTTTGAAACAAATAATTTTTAATTTTCTTCCAATTCCAAAGATAATTCTAACCACTTATCCTGATATCTCTGCTTTTTATCTTCAAGATTTTTTATCATATTAAAAGTTTCTATAACTTTTTTTTGATCATCATAAAAACCTTCCTTGAGGCTTTCTTCCGTAAGGTGATGAATTTTTGCATCAATAGCATTTGATTCTTTTTCCAATTTTTCTAGCTTATCTTTTATTTTTTTGATTTCAAGCCTTTGTAATTTTTTCTTTTTTTCTTCCTTTTTAATTTGGGTTTGAGTCATTTCTGGTTTTTTCTCATCTTCCATCAAGTCTTCTTTTAATTTTTCAACATAATAATCGTAATTACCCAAATATTCTTTCATATAATCCTTGTGCATATCAAGAATTTTTACAGCAATTTTATTTAGAAAATACCTGTCGTGGCTTATTACAAGAACGGTCCCCTCGTACGCTATAAGAGCATCTTCCAAAGCTTCTTTCGAATCTATATCAAGATGGTTGGTTGGCTCATCCATCAAAATAAAATTACAATCTGAAAGCATAAGTTTTAATAAAGAAATTCTTGCCCTTTGACCTCCGGACAATTCATTTATTGGCTTATCAACTTCATCTTGGTAAAACATTATTTTTGCAAGATAAGACCTAATTTCATAATTTGTAAGGTCGGGATAAGCCTCTCTTATTTCTTCAAACAAAGTGTTTTCCGTATTAAGAGATTTTTGTTCTTGGTCAAAATATCCAACTTTTACGCTAGATCCTAATTTTATTTCTCCGTCATCTTTTCTTTCTTGGTTTAAAATAATTTTAAATAAAGTAGTTTTTCCTACACCATTTTCTCCAATTATTGCAACCCTATCATTTCTATAAATATTAAAAGAAATATCTTCAAAAATTTCCCTATCATAGGATTTTTTGAGTTTATCTACACTTAATACATCAACTCCTGAAACAATTCTTGGAGTAAATCTTATATTTATTGTTTCATTAAGACTTTCAGGTTTTTCTACCCTTTCCATCTTATCCAAAAGTTTTTGTCTAGATCTTGATTGAGAAATTCCTCTTTTTCTTTTTGATCCGCCAAAATTTTTTAACCTATCAATTATTTCTTCTTGCCTTTTAATTTCTTTTTGTTGGGTTTTGTAAAGGTGGTTTTGAACTTTCAAATCTTTTTTTCTTTGTTTCATAAAAGAAGTATAATCGCCATCATAAATTTTTAATCCACCATTTTCTAACAAAAATATTTTGGAAACTGTCGCATCCAAAAAATACCTATCGTGGCTTATAACAATAACCGATCCGTTAAAATTTTTCACAAAATTTTCCAAAAAATTAATAGCCTTAATGTCCAAGTGATTGGTCGGCTCATCTAACAAAATAAGGTCAGGTTTTTCCAATAAAAGACAGGCAAGTTCAACCCTTGCCTTTTGTCCTCCTGATAAAAGCGAAATTTCTTTTGAAAAATCTTCTTCGCTAAAGCCCATTCCAATCAAAACCCCTCTTATTTCTGATTTGTAGGAATAGCCGTTTTGTTTTTCAAATTCCTCGCTTTTTCTTGCATATTCTGCCATTATATCATTGAGCTTATCTGGATTTTTTTCCTCGCTCATTTTCATTTCAAGATCTCTTAAATTTTTTTCAAGTTTTATCAGATCTTTAAAAACTTCCAAACAATAATCGTATATACTTTTGTTAGACATAAGTCCTAATTGTTGTTTCAAATAACCAAGACTTACATCGTTTGGTATATGTATATTTCCAGAATCTTTTGAAATTTCTCCTGTTAATATATTAAATAGTGTAGACTTTCCAGAACCATTATTTCCTATTAGGCCAATTTTGTCTCCCTTATTTATAGTAAAGGATAAATTTGAAAATACATCTTGGGTAGGATAGGATTTTGATAAATTTGATACTGAAGCTACAATCATAATTTTTTTAGAAAATGAAATCTTCTGGTGAGTTGATAAAATATGTTAGGGTAAATAATGATTCGTCTAGGTGAACATTTTCTATTACCACATTATTTTTTGTTTTTAAATCAACTGGTGCAAAATTCCAAATTCCTTTTATTCCTCCTTCACAAAGAATATCACAAACTTCTTGGGCACCTTCTTTTGGTGTTGTAATAATTCCTATATCGATTTTATTTTTTTCCAAATATTCTTTTAATTCGTCAATTGGTAAAACTTTTACTTCATCTGTAGAAACTTCTTCGTTGTTTTTATCGAAAATTGCCTTTACATAGTAGTCTAGAGTTTTAAATCCTGAGTATTGATTAAGAGCATGGCCTATATTTCCGTATCCAATTATTACCATTGAATATTCTTTGTTTACTCCAATAATTTTTGCAAGCTCATCCATCAATTCTTTTACATTGTAGCCGTAGCCTTGTTGGCCAAAGCAACCGTAATGGTTTAAATCTTGTCTAATTTGGCTTGCTGTTAGACCTGTGATTTGTGAAAGTTCCTTTGATGAAACTCTTACAATGCCTTTTTCATTAATCGCTTCTAGGTACCTATAATATTTTGGTAACCTTTTTATAACTGATAAAGAAACGTTTGATCCTTTTTTCATAACAACCTCCCCTAGTCATTTTTTATTTCTTTTGATTTTAATCTATTTAAAAGTATTACATTTAATAAATGAGCAATATAAACGATAATAAGTCCACTATAAAATAGTTCTTGCCAATAATTTGATATTCTTTCATCTACTGCTATAAATTTTGGAATTAGTGGTGTGTAAGTGCTTGCCACAAGTAGGGCATGATAACTTAATACAGCAAATCCAAATATGCTAATTATTCCTACAAAAATTGAATATCCTCTTGTTTGTTTTTCCATTAATATATAAAGAGGATATATCAACATGATAACCCACGAAATGATAAAGGAAATATTCCAAATATCATTTACTACTTGTGGGTTAATTTTTGTAAGAATTAGGATTAAATTTGCTATAAAAACCACTAATACTGATAGAAGCAGAGTACTTGAAAGAAATCTTTCAAATCTCTTTTTCATTTTTTCCACCTTATTTGTTATTTTTTTTAGCTTTATACCTTAGATTATTATCTAAAATTCTTTTTCTAATTCTTAAATTGTGTGGAGTAATTTCTATTAATTCATCTTCTTCCACAAATTCCATCATCTCTTCTACACTCATAATTTTTGCAGGAGTTAGGACAAGGGCTTCGTCAGCTGCTGATGCTCTGACGTTGGTTTGTTTTTTCTTTTTACAAACATTTACGTCAATGTCTATTCCCTTAGCATTTGATCCTATAACTTCACCTTCGTAAACTTCATCTTGTGGTTTTACAAAAAGTTGTCCTCTTGATTGGGCTGCGTGAAGTCCATAAGTTGTTGCAACTCCTGTTTCAAAAGAAATAAGTGAACCTGCTTGTCTTTTTGCAATATCTCCCTTATATCTTTCGTATGAATCAAATTCTGTATTTAAAACTCCAGTTCCTTTTGTATCTGTCAAAAATTCTTGCCTATAACCTATAAGTCCTCTTGCAGGAATTTTAAATACCATTCTTGTATAGCCTGATGAATTTGGAGCCATATCAATTAGTTCTCCCTTACGAAGACCTAATTTTTCAATTATTGCTCCTGTATATTCTTGGTCGACATCAATTGTTGCAAGCTCAATTGGTTCTAATTTTTTACCATTTTCATCTTCTTTAAACATAACTTCAGGTTTTGAAACTTGGAATTCATAGCCTTCTCTTCTTAAATTTTCTATCAAAACTGAAAGATGAAGCTCTCCTCTTCCTGAAACCTTGAAAGATTCTGTTGAATCAGTTGGTTCAACTCTTAAAGAAACGTCTGTTTCTTTTTCTTTAAATAACCTATCTCTAATATGTCTACTTGTTACATAATCTCCATCACGTCCTGCAAATGGTGAATTATTTACAGAAAAAGTCATTGATAAAGTTGGCTCAGAAATTTTTGTAAATTCTATTGGATCCATATCATTTTCTGTACAAATTGTATCTCCAATATTTATATCTTCCATTCCAGAAAGAGCTACAATTGAACCATATTCTGCTTTATCTACTTCACTTCTTTGAAGACCTTCAAATTCATAAATTGTAACAATTTTTGATTTTACTTTTCTATCCTTGTCATTGTAATTTACAACTATGCAAGAATCATTTTTATTTATTTGTCCGCTTTCAACTTTTCCGATTGCAATTCTTCCAAGATAATTGTCATAATCTGTTGTTGAAACCAAAACTTTAAATGGAGCTTTTAGATCTGCTTCAAAAGCTGGAGTGTAATCAATTATTGTATCCAAAAGATCTGTCATATCATTTTTTTCTTCGCCAAATTCTAGACTTGCCCAGCCTTCTTTTGCTGATGCAAAAACAAATGGTGAATCAAGATATGATTCGTCAGCATCAAGTGAAATAAATAAATCTAGTACTTCATCCATTACTTCTTCAACCCTTTGATCAGGTCTATCAACTTTATTAATACAAATAATTGCAGGTAAATTTAAGTCAATTGCCTTTCTCAAAACAAATTTTGTTTGAGGCATTGGGCCTTCACGACTATCTACAACCAAAACTACAGCTTCAGCCATATTTAAAACTCTTTCAACCTCTCCACCAAAATCAGCGTGGCCTGGGGTGTCGATTATGTTTATTTTTATTCCCTTGTAATTAATTGCGGTATTTTTTGAAAGAATTGTAATTCCTCTCTCTTTTTCAATAGAATTTGAATCCATTACTCTTTCATCAACTTGTTGGTTTTCCCTAAAAATTCCGCTAGTTTTTAAAAGTCCATCAACCAAAGTTGTTTTACCGTGGTCTACATGGGCGATTATCGCTACATTTCTTATATCTTCACGTTTCATTAAATCACTTCTTTCTTATCTAAATTAAACTATTTATTCATCAATTTATTATATCATATGTGATAAGATTATCAATAAATATCAAAAAAAATACTTGATAAAATAAACTTACCAAGTATTATATATATAATTTTCTCTTGGAATCTCTTTTCAAAAAAGCAATTATGATATTATCTTTAATAATTAGCTCATCTGCTAGGCTATAAACAAGTTTGATTCCCCTGCCATGATCATGAAGTCCGTCATTTTCAAAAAGATAATCAATGCCTTCTCCCTCATCTTTAACTTTTATTAGACAAAATTCATCATCCATCATAAAAGTTGTGTCGATAATTTTTTCATACTGACACCTGTTTCCGTGTTCGTATGAATTTATTATTAGCTCATCCAAAATTAATCTAATTTTGAAAATTAAATTTTCATCTATATTTTTATTTTTTAAATTTAAAACAAGCCCGTCCCTAAATTTTTTTATCATTTTTAGGTCAGTCGGCATTGTGTTTCTAATAAGTTCCATCTTAATCCCTCATCTCTATTAATTATATACCCAAAGAAAATTAAGTTTCTTATCTTTTTAAAAAAAATTGTCAAATTTTGTACAAATTCCTAAATTATTGATTTTTTTTATTTTGTAGTATAATGTAAATATAACAAATGAAAGGAGAATATTATGAAATACGTATGTACAGCTTGTGGATATATCTATGATCCTGCAAAAGGAGATCCAGATAACGGAATCGATGCAGGAACAGAATTCAACGACCTTCCAGAAGATTGGGTTTGCCCAGTTTGTGGAGTAGGTAAAGATATGTTCGAAGAACAAGAATAAGATTTTTTTAAAGGGAGGCCCTCGGCCTCTCTTTTTTCTAAGTCCGTATTAAAAACTAATTATGAAATATTTTTTAAAAAAATACAGCAAAGAAATTAAAATATTAATAAGCCTTGGACTTTCGATTTTATTTTTGAGCTTTCTATATAAATTATATAAACTTGGAATTCTTACAGATTCCGACAAATTATATGATTATATCGGAGCTTTTACATACCTTGCTCCTTTAATTTTTATAATTTTGAAGGTAATGATTGGATTTGTTCCATTTATTCCAACAACCATTTTTATAATAATTGGTTTTGCCTTATTTGGACAAAAATTCGGTTTATTTTTAAATTATATTACTGGCCTTATGACTGCAGTAATAAATTATACTTTAACAAGAATTTATGGAAAAAGATTTTTAAATATTTTTATTCCAAAAAAGAATCTCAAAAAATATGAAAGCGCAACAAGACAAAGTAGTAAAAAATTCAAAAAGATTTTGTTTATAACAAGTGCAACTCCATTTGCCCCTGACAACGCCTTATCCATGGTTGCAGGTTTTAAAAAAATCAGATTTAAAGAATACATAAAAATAATGGTTGTGGCAAAATTTTTAGAAATTTTAATAATAGCCTACTTTATGTACCATTTAAAATTATTTTTGGAATAAAAAATACTCCTGAAAAATCAGGAGTTTTTTTATTGCAAATCTGTAGTATAAAAGCCCTTACCTATTATTGATGAGGTATCTAGAACTGTTATAAAGCAGCGTGGGTCAATTTCTTTTATAAATTTTCTAAATAAAACTGCCTCATAATCATTTGTTACGCACAAAAATACTGATTGGTCTTTTTTATAATATAGGCCTGTCCCATCTATTACGGTTGCCGACCTATTTAATTTATCTCTAATAAATACGCTTATTTCTTCTTGCTTTGATGTGATTATTAAAAATAGTTTTGCTGTATTAAATGATTTTATAAATTCATTTACAACGACTCCCTTCATCAAAAGTCCTAGACAGGAAAGAATTCCTATTTCCACTCCAAAAATTTTTATTGATAGTATGGTCAAAATAGAATCTCCCATCAAAAGTGATTTTCCTATATTTAATTTTGTGTATTTATTTATAATCATGGCAATTATATCTGTGCCCCCGCTTGATGCGGCTAAATTAAATAAAATTGAAGAGCCTACAGCTGGTATTAAAACTGCGCAAAATAATTCCAATAATTTATTATCTGTAAAGGGAGTTGTATGGGGAATTATTTTACTTAGTAAAAGGGCTGTCAAGGAATTTAGTATGGATACATATCCTGTTTTTATTACAAATTTTTTTCCCAAAATAAAATATGCCACAACCAATAAAGTCACATTTAAAATTAAAGTTATTAGGGCGGGAGAAAGAGGAAGGCTATTTGAAAGCAGTATGGATGCCCCCTCTACTCCACCTATTACAAAATGGTTGGGATATTTAAAAAAATGAGTTCCATTTGCCATAAGTATTGCGGCAAAACTCATTAGGAAAATTTTTTTTCTATTACTTAAAGGCTCGTGGGCAAATTTATCTTTGTGCCTATCTTTTCTTAAAATTTTTATAGCAGCATTTCTTTCAAGTATATGTTTAAGTTTTTCTTGTTCTGAAAGCTGTTTAGGATCTTTTTTTTCTTTCATCTTAAATTTTTTTTAATCCTCCAAGTTTATAAAAAAAAAGCCTCGCGGCTTTTTTTTTAATCATTTGAATAATTATCAAAATACCCTTGAATAAGAACGACAGGAGTTCCTTTATCTCCAGAACCTGAAGTTAAATCGCAAAGTGATCCTAAAAGATCTGTAATTTGTCTAGGTGTTGTTCCTAGTGTTTCATCACTTCCTTTTAAGTCTTCTGATTTTTGAGAAATTCTTTCTCTCATTTTTGCGGTTCTTTCTTCAATTGATAAATCTTTTAATTCGGTATCAGCTATATATTTTATTTTTAATTCGTTTGGTGTTCCAGAAAGTCCCTTTGTAAAAGCAGGGGAAACAACTGGATCTGCAAGCTCCCAAATTTTTCCTACTGGATCTTTGAAAGCACCGTCACCGTAGATCATAACTTCAACTTGTTTATTATATTTTTCAATAAATTTTTCTTGAAGCTCATCTACCAATTTTTGTCCATCTCTTGGGAATAATTTTACTACATCTTCTGTAGAAAGATTTGATCCAAGTAAACCGTAATCTTCATTATAGCCTGATCCATCAACTGATTGTGTCATTATTTCATCAAGTCCGTATACTTCTTTTGCTCCAGATTTTTCTAGAAGTTTTTTTGTTAAATCTCTAGTATGAATTTGGCAAACTAAAACACTTTTTGTAAATTTTAGTACATCTTTTGGATTGTTGAAGAAATGAACCTCACTATTTTTTGCCATTTCTTTGTAAAGTGAAATGTAGTCAACTCCAGTAAATTGATGTTTGTAATCTCCTGCAAGTTTTCTAAATTCTTCTTCTGTTAAAATATCTGAATAAGGATTTACATCACTTTCAAATAAATCCATTCTGTCCATAATGTAGTTTCCTACCTCATCTTGTGGATAAGATAAGCAAATGTGAAGTTTTTTTCCACTCAAAGCGAAAGCTTTTAGCATTATAGAAAATCTATTTCTACTTAAAATTGGGAATAAGATTGCTATTTCATCACCTTTAAATTTATTGTTGATGTCTTTAGCAATTTGTTCACAACTTGCGTAGTTTCCTTGAGCTCTTGCTACAAGGGATTCTGTAACGCAAACTACATCCTTGTCGTTTATTTCGATATTTTTTGACTCAACAGCTTTGTTTACGCTATCAAATACTATATCTACTAAGTTATCTCCTGTCTCAATAATAGGTGTCCTTACACCCGTTGATACTGTTCCTATTAATCTATCCATACATGCTCCTTCCTAACGTATTATACATTAATTTTTTTAAAAAATAAAGTTAAAATTTAATTTTTTTTTAAGATTTTATTTTTTGTTTAGTCTTGCATTTAGGGCATTTGACGATTATTTTACCCTTGCCTTTAGGAATACGTAATTCTTGTCCACATGATTTACACCTAATATACTTATATTTTTTATCTCCAAATATTTTCCTCTTAATTTTCCCATATTTTTTTTGGATTGGATTTAAAAATTTTAATTTAAAAATATAATTTTCACTGTTTCTTTTTATTTCATTTGTTGATATAGTCCTAAAAATCGCATAAAAAACTATAGCTAAGGGAAGTGCTTGCAAAAATTCAATTTTTGCAAAGTAGTTTATTAGCATAAGTCCTATGGCAATCCAAACTAGGCCTATTGATAACTCATCTATTCCATGTCGTTTTTTCAAAATTAAACACCTTCTACTAATTCTTTCATTATTTTTGAAATATCTCCTTTTAAAAGATAATCTGCTTTATTATCTTTTGGGGTAGGATCCCTGTTTATTACAATAAGTTTATTTCCCCTATAAAAATCTATTAATCCTGCTGCAGGATAGACAACCAAACTTGTTCCTCCAACTATTAAAACATCTGCTTCGCTCATTAATTTTACTGCATAGCTTATATTATCATTGTTTAAACTTTCTCCGTACAAAACTATGTCAGGTCTTACAACCGATCCACACTCATCGCATGTGACTAAATTTTTAAATTTTTTTACATAAGAAAGGTCGAAATTTTTCCCGCAAGATGTGCAATAATAATCTCTTAAATTTCCGTGAAGCTCAATTACATTTTTACTTCCTGCTTCTTGGTGGAGGGAATCTATATTTTGGGTTATAATCCCTTTTAATTTTCCTTCTTTTTCAAGTTTTGTTAAAGCAAAGTGGCAGTCATTTGGTTTTATTCCTTCAATCATCAAATTTTCTTTTGCATATTCCATAAATTCGTCTGGATGATTTACGAAAAATTCATGGCTTAGCATATATTCTGGTGAGTATGATGAATTATTTTCCCTATTATAAAGTCCTGTCGCAGACCTAAAATCTGGAACTCCGGATGCAGTTGATACCCCTGCTCCTCCAAAAAATACAATATTATTTGACTCTTTTATAATTTTTTTGACTTCATTAATTTTATTATCCATAATATCTCCTTACTATGACTATACCCTAGTTCTTTTTTTTAAATTTATTATCAATGCTCGCCCCAAAAAATGCACCTATTACAGCACAAGCTACAGCTACCATTTCTTTGTTTGGAAAATTGTAGGCATTATTTAAAATTATTGATATTATAACTCCTCCAATTATCCCTAAATACATATTCTTGTTCATAAAATCCTCACGATAAGTCTAAATCTTTTTTCAAAATTTTTGCATTTATAAAAAATAAGCCCATAAATATCAAAATATAATAAATAAACCCTGTAAGATTTACATAGGCTTCTCCCTTGTATTTTACATATGAATAAATAAAGGACATGTAATTATAATTTTTCAAAACAATTTTATTGTGCAAGAGCAAGAAATTTTTGTTTATAAAAAATCCCAGACCAAAAATCAATCCTGTAATTGTAAAAATCACGAGGGCTGAAGTTTTTTTTCTAAATATAAACCTGTCCATTTGCATATAAAAAAATATTAGCATGGAAAAAACATTTACAAGATTCATTATAAATATTAAGGACAAAAGGGTTTTTGTGTTTAAATATTTTCCTACTATATAAAATAAAAATACTGATAAAAAAACCAAAAGCCAATAAAAAATATTTATTACTACAAGCTTTGCCAAAATAAATTCTTTTGCACTAATTGGAAGTGAGAATGTAAGTATGGACCTATTTGTATAAAGGTCCTTGTAAAATGTATTTATAATAAAATAGGATATGGTTAGGATAAATACTACAAGTACAATAATTTCTATTGAATTTAGGGCTGAATTTATTTCAAGTGATCTTGAAATGGCTCCTATTGTTTTTATTGATAAAAGTGATATTAGGAGAATTACAAAACTTGCAATTGTCGAGATAAAAAATTTCATATTTGATTTTACATCATATTTTAAATATTTTCTCATATCCTTCTCCTAAAAATCTATTTTTTCTTCTATCAAAAATACATTATAAAAAAATGTAACTGCTATAATTAAAATAGAAAAAACCAACATCCAAATATTAATTCCCAAAACTTTTCCGTCTACTCCATTATAAAGCATGGATATATCAAGCCCATTTATATTTATAATTCTTTGAATGGCAAAGTCTTTAAATCTTAAAACCACAGGACTTATTGTGTAAATATTTCTTAAAAGCCAAACTATAATGGTAAATAAAACAATGGATAAAACCACTGAAACAAAGGAATAATACCTTCTAAAAATTTGTACTTTTGAAAGTGTAATTCCAAAAACCAAAAGTAGGTAGGCTATGGAATAATAAATTTCACTAACGAAAATATAAAGTATTAGAACTTTTATGGAAATATTATTTAAACTTTCATTTATTCCCAAAAATTTTGTAGTAAAAATTAATGATCCCACAAAAATTACAAGGCTTAAAAATCCAAAAATCAAGCTTGCCAAAAATTTCGCTAAAATTATCTTACTTACTGAAATATTTATGGTAAAAGTAATGTATGATGACTTGTCAAAAATATCTCTTTTATATCTTACGGTAAAAAATATCAAGGAAATTGATAAAATTATTAGGGCTAAAGATATAAGAAGAATAAAAAATGAAGTATTTTTATTTTCTATCTCAAAGCTATTAAATTTGTAAAATATACTAAGTAAGGCTTGGGAAATTATAGCAAAAATTGCCATAATTAGAAAAAATCCCCTTGATCTTTTTAATTCATATTTCAAAAACTTAATCATATTACAAAAATTTCCTTATACAAATCTACCAATTGTTTTTTATACTTATCCCTCAAATCTTCAGCGTCATCTTCAAAAAGAATTTGCCCTCTTTGGATAAAGGCAGCCCTGTCAAAAAGATTTTCCAAATCTCCAATTTGGTGGGTTGTAATAATAATTGTCCTACCAATATCTACGGTTTTTATTATTGCAGATAAAATCATATCCTTTGCAATTGGATCTACCCCTTCAATTGGCTCATCCAAAATATATAATTTTGTATCACGAGATAAAGTCAAAGCCAAAAGAAGTCTTTCCTTCATTCCCTTTGATAATTTATCAGAAAAGCCGTCCTTTGGAATTTTCATAAATTCAAAAAGTTCCTTGCAAACTCTCATATTAAAATCATCATAAAAATCCTTGTAAAGATTTACCGTATCTTCAATCGTCAAATTATCATAAAGATGATAGGCATCTGGAAGGTAGGAGATTATTTTTTTTGTATCCACTCCAACTTTTTTCCCGTCAATTAAAATTTCTCCATCATTTGGCTTAATAAGACCCATGATACATTTTAAAAGAGTTGTTTTTCCTGACCCGTTGGGACCCATAAGTCCCAAAATTTGTCCTTTTTCAAGTTTTAAATTTATCCCATCAAGCACGTTTTTTTTGCCGTAAGTTTTTTTCAAATTTTTAATTTCTAATATATTATCCATTAGCATTCATCCTCAAAGCTACAAAATCATAAACGCCTTCATTAGAAATTCCAATTGAATTCATATTTTTCAAAAATTCATTCAAATATCCATTTGAAAATTCAACTATTAGGGCATTTATCTTATTTTGATCAATTTTCATATAATAATAATCACTTTTTGCCTCAATCAAATCCTCATCCAAAAGTCTTTGGTAGGTTTTGTCGACATAAGAAGGATTTACCCTAAATTTATTAATAAGAAATTCCTTCTCATAAAATTTGTCCCCATTTTTTAGAAAATTATTAATAATATTTTTGGCAACAAAGTTTCTAATTTCATTATTTACTGACCTATCTTCCATATTTGCTCCTTTAATTTACTATATTAAGCTTAGATAAAAAATCAATTTCCAAAAGAAATTCAATACTTGCCTTCATAAAACATGACAAAAATTTCTCCCCGTATTGACCCAAATTGTTGTAAATTTCTTGGTAATTTTCAATAATTATTTTCTCATCAACCATAGAAAGAGCGTCAAAAAGAGCGTCGAGATTATTTACTTTATATTCAAAATCAATTTTTTCATTCAAATAAGAAAAGGCCTCATCCCTTGACTTAAATTTATTTCCATCCAAAAAAATCATCTATTTCTCCTCAGTAAAACTTTTATAGTGGTCAGACGTATAAAAAATATTAAAATCTTCATCATAAATTAATCTTTCACCACCACGTCTTCCACCAAAATAATTTACATCACATTCCTTGTAATTAGCCTTTGGGAGTTTATTTTCAAAATTTCCAAAATAATCCCCACCAATTACACCACTATCAGTAACTTCCCACAAATTTCCTTTTTTAGGAATCCAGCCGAGTTTTTTCGCATCTTTTTTTGTAAGATAATTTTTGGGAAGTTTTTTAAAAGATTTAATATAAGAAACCACATCATCTTTTTTATAATAAGCCTTATCCTCTAAAATATTTTTCGATTCAATATCTTCATTAGAATTAATATTTTCATGCTTTACACATCCAGTAAAGGCAAAAATAAGAAAAAAGCTTAAAATAAATTTATAAAAAATTTTTTTAATTTTCATTTAAATTCTCCTTTGCTATAATTATATCAGAAAGGATAAAAATATGAATGTATTAATATCAAGATGTCTTTTGGGAATAAATTGTCGCTATGATGGAAAAAATAACGAAATAAAAAATTTAAAAGAAAAATTTCCCCAAGTAAATTTCATAGACATTTGTCCAGAAGTAGATTCCGGAATGAAAACGCCAAGAAAACCATGTGAGATAAAAAATTCTAGAGTAATAAATGTTGATGGGAAAGATTTTACAAAAAATTTCAAAAAAGGGGCAGAAATCGCCCTAAAAATTTGCAAAAAAAATAAGATAAAAATTGCCCTCTTAAAAGCAAAATCTCCATCTTGCGGAAAAGATTTAATTTATGATGGAAATTTTAATAAAAATTTAATAAAAGGTGACGGGGTCACTTGCCAAATCTTAAAGAAAAATGGTATAATTATTTTCAGTGAGAAAGAAATCGAAGATTTTTATTCTTACTTATCAGCTAAATTAAGCGAATCTTACAAAAATTAAAAAACTTTAAAAAAAGATTTGACAAATAATTTTAAAGCTGGTATATTATATATTGTCGTTAGGACATCGGGGTGTGGCGCAGCTTGGTAGCGCGCGTGGTTTGGGACCATGAGGCCGAAGGTTCGAATCCTTTCACCCCGACCATTTTTTTGCAAGCTAAAGCTTGCTTTTTTAGTTGTAATACGTAAATTTTCCCTTTTAAAATTGCACCAAATGGTGCTTTTTTTATGCCCATTTTTAAAATAATAGATAGATTAAATAAAATAATTAAATTTAAACCTATCAAATAAATTTCAAATTTATTTTCTATATAAAAATGATTTATGAGATATCTCCACTCCTTCCAGTCGGTCGATATGGGTTTGTAGCTACGTTTATTTTGTAAATATTTCATAATATTATCAGATTTTTTCTTTAGTAATCAACGTAAGAAAAAACATACATCTCGAGCGCAGTCGAGAGATCTTATTTTTTATAAATAGATTAGAAAATTTAAAATATTCGAAAAAATTAACACTCCGAATATTAAAATAATACACATGATATCTCCACTCCTTTCAGTCGGTCGATATGGGTTGGTCACAATGTTTATTTTGTAATTTTTTAATATTATGAGATTTTTTCTTTAGTAATTAACTCAAAACAAAAATAACCCATCTCGAACGCAGTCGAGAGATCTCATTTTTTAAATAGGTTAGAAAAATTAAAACATTAAAAAATCAATTTCCAAATACTAAAATAATCTATGAGATATCTCCACTCCTTTCAGTCGGTCGATATGGGTTGGTCACAATGTTTATTTTGTAATTTTTTAATATTATGAGATTTTTTCTTTAGTAATTAATTCAAAACAAAAACAACCCATCTCGAGCCCAGTCGAGAGATCTCATTTATTAAATCTATCTAGATTTATCTATGAGTTCTCAATCGATTCTGCTATTTATATGAGTTTTCATTTATTACATTCTTATTTTAAATTAAATTCTAATAAGCCATTAAAATAATAAATTCTTTAGTAATTAGCAAAAAACAAAAATAACCCATCTCGAGCCCAGTCGAGAGATCTCATTTATTGACTTTGTCTTAATTTTTATATATGAGTTCTCTATCAATTCTGCTATCGATATGGGTTTTATTTTCTATTTTTTCTTATATATCTTCTGTCAAATATGGTTTACCACTTGCCTTCGGTGCTCTTGATTTTTTATTAAATAAAATCAAGAAAATCAAAATTGAAATGTATGGAATCATTGAAATAAATTCCATTGGAAGTCTTATACTTGTTCCTGTAAGATAGGTTGCTATTGCTTGAGTTAGTCCAAAAAATAAGGATCCTATCAAAACTCCTTGCGGTCTCCAATTTCCAAAAATTACACAAACAAGGGCAATATATCCTTGTCCTGCAATTAAGGTTGGAGAAAATACACTTACAACTGCAAGTGACATGCTTGCTCCTCCAAGTCCTCCCATAAATCCCGAAAACATAACTGCAAGATATCTAATTTTTTTCACAGAAATATCCAAAGTTTCTGCTGCTTTTGGGTGCTCACCAACTGCAATAAGCCTTAGGCCCCATTTTGTTTTATATAAAAATACATAAAGTAAAATTACAGAAATTAAAGCTATATAAACTGTTGCATATTGGGAGAAAATATTTTTCAAACCTTGATTTTTAATTAAGCCGTCAAATAATCTTGGGATTTTATTTTCCAAAGGAATTGATGGGGTTTGAGTTGCTCCGTCAAAAAATAATCTTGCCAAAAATAAGGCCAAACCTGGTGCAAGTGTATTTATAGCAATACCAGAAATAGTTTGGTCTCCTGCAAAAGTTACTGAAACCAAAGCATGGATAAGTCCAAAAAACATTCCTGCAAGTCCTCCTGCAAAAAATCCTAGCCAAGGATTTCCAAAATAATATCCCACAGTCGCAGCAACCAAGGCTCCGATTGTCATCATTCCTTCAAGTCCAATATTTACAACTCCAGATTTTTCACTCATCATTCCGCCAAGGCCTGTCAATAATACCGGTGTAGCATTTGAAAGTGTATTTCCAATTATTAATCCTAAAACTGTCAAATTAAGCATTATTTCCCGCCTTTCTATTTTTCTTTTTGTTTGCTTTCGCTTTTATAATTCTAAATATCAAAGGAATAGCTGTAAATAAAATTATTGTTCCGATAATTATAGAAATTAATTCGCTTGGAACTCCCATGGTTCTTTGTAAGTTACTTCCTGCATATTTCAAAGATCCCAAAAATAGGCCTGAGAAAATACAACCGATTGGATTGTTTGATGCCAAAAGTGAAACGGCAAGTCCGTCAAATCCAAAATTTTCCATAGCTGATAAAAGTGGAAGTGAAAATGTGTAGCCCATAACTTGAGTAACTCCAGCAAGGGCACACAAAGATCCAGAAATTGCCATAGACTGAATTATTTTTTTGTTTGCATCGATTCCACCATATTCACTTGCTTCTCTGTTTAATCCTACAGCTTTTAATTTGTATCCAAGAGTAGTTTTTTCAAGAATAAACCAAATAATAATTACACTTAAAATTGCAAGAATTATTCCCAAATGAATTGGCGCTCTAAAAAATTTCCCAAAAAATCCATCAAATTTTTGGCTAGCATTTGTAACAAGAGTTACTTTTGCTGAATCTTTAATGTCAAATGTTCCCATAGAATTTGGTTTTTGATAGCGATAAACTACAAAATTTTGAAAATAAAAGGCAACCCAGTTTAGCATTATGGTTGAAATTACTTCGTGAATTCCAAATTTTGCCTTTATGAATCCTGCAAGTCCCCCGTACAAAAATCCTGCCAAAAGTGCAACAATTATTGTAACAATCACATGGATTATTGGAGGAAGTTCTAACAAATATCCTAGCAAAAATCCTACAGTTGAACCAATTATAAATTGTCCTTCAGCTCCCATGTTAAATAGGCCAGTTTGAAAGGCAAAACAAACTCCAAGACCTGTAAGAATTATTGGAGTTGAATTTACAAGAGCCCAACCAATATTTCTTGGGGATTTAAAAATTCCTTCAATCAATTTTCCATAAGCTTCAATCGGATTGTAACCTGTAAGGGATAAAACTAAAGCTCCAACCAAAAGGCCCAAGATTATTGATACAAGAGTAAATAATAATTTTGAATTTGAAAAAGAAAATTTTCTTTTTGTTTTTACTTTTTTATTCATGATCTCCTCCTGCCATCAATCTTCCTACCTCGTATTCGTCAGTTTCTTTTGGATCGAGTTCTCCTACAATTTTTCCATCATATATTACGCAAATTCTGTCAGATAAGTCCATGACTTCATCTAATTGAAAACTTATTAATAAAACTGCCTTTCCTTGATTTCTAAGTTCTACCAAATATTGGTGGATAAATTCAATTGCTCCAACGTCAAGTCCTCTTGTAGGTTGAGCAGCAATCAAAAGATCGGGATCATTTGTAATTTCTCTTGCAATAATAACTTTTTGTTGGTTTCCACCTGAAAGGCTTCCAGCTTTTTCATTCATATCATTTGGCCTAATATCAAATTTTTCAATCAAATCATTGGCATTTTCTTCAATTTTTTTGAAATCTAAAATTCCGTTTTTTGAAAAATCTTTGTCCAATTTTTCTAAAATTAAATTATCCTTTATTGAATATTCCAAAACAAGGCCTCTTTTTTGCCTATCTTCTGGAATTTGGTTCATGCCAAGGTCAATTATATTTCTAGGATTTTTATTGGTAATGTCCTCGCCTTTTAAGGTAACTTTTCCTTTTTCAGCTTTTCTCATTCCAGAAATTGCATCAATCAATTCTGTTTGACCGTTTCCATCAACTCCTGCAATTCCCAAAATTTCACCTTTTCTTATAGAAAGGTTAAGACCTTTTACCTTGTCAACTTTTCTGTTGTCCTTAACCCAAAGATCTTCAATTTTAAAAATTTCATCTCCAAGATCGATTTTTTCTTTTTTAACGTTAAAGCTTACGTCACGGCCAACCATTTTTTCTGCAAGTTCTTCTTCACTTACATCTTTTACTTTGACCTTATCGATAAACTCGCCCCTTCTAATTATGGTGCAAGTATCTGCCATGGCCTTAATTTCTTTTAATTTGTGGGTGATAATTATAACTGATTTTCCAAGATCAGTTAATTTTTCAACTATTTCTATAAATTCATTTATTTCTTGGGGTGTCAAAACTGCAGTTGGCTCATCGAAAATTAAAATATCTGCTCCATGATATAAAGCCTTTAAAATTTCTATTCTTTGTTGTTGACCAACTGAAATATCTGAAACTTTGCTATCAGGATCTATCAAAAGTCCATATTCTTTACTAAGATTAAGAACTTCTTCTTTGGCCTTGTTCCTGTCGATAATTAAATTATTTTTTCCTTCGTAACCTAAAATTATATTTTCTGTTACTGTAAAAGGTTCTATCAACATAAAATGTTGGTGAACCATTCCTATGCCCATTTTTATTGCTTTTTTCGGTGAATTATTTACAATTTCTTCACCTTTAATGTAAATTTCCCCCTCATTTTGTGGAAACATTCCATATAAAATATTCATCAGAGTAGTTTTTCCTGCTCCATTTTCTCCAAGCAAAGCATGGACTTCGCATTTGTGAAGATCAAAATCTACTCCCTTTAAAACTTTTTTATCGCCAAAACTTTTATGAATATTTTTTAATGAAACAATAGGGCTTTCATTTAAATACTTATCCATATTACCTCACTACTAATTTAGAATTTTCTAAACATTTATTTGTAAAAAAAAGAGTAGTGAATCTTCCTACTCTTTTTAATTTACATATTTCTAGTACGTTTTATTTATCGTAACCCATTGATTTAAATTCTTTTTCGTTTTGTGGAACTTTAATTTTTCCATCAACTATTTGATTTCTTAAATCTTCTACCTTGTCCTTAACTTTTTGGTCAACTAGGTCGTTGTCACCGTAAGCTATATCCAAAGCATCTCCATCTTTAAGTGAGAATGATCTTGTTTCTCCACCTTTGAATTTTCCATCTTTGTAATCATCAATTGTTAGTTGAACAGCTTTTCCAACTCCCTTAATTGTAGAAACCAAAATATTATCTGGAGCTTCATCTTTTTGGTCACGGTCAACGCCGATTACATATTTATCATTTTCTTTTGCTGCTTCAAATACACCGATTCCTGTACCACCAGCTGCGTGGAAGATTACATCTGCACCCTTTTGATACATTTGATTAGCTATATTTTTTCCTTTTGCTTGGTCAGCATAAGAGTTTGCATATTGAACTTGAACTTCTATGTCTGTGCCTTTTTCTTTTGCTGCTTCTTTGACTCCTGCTCTGTAACCATATTCAAATCTATCAATTACTGCTGATTCCATTCCTCCGACAAATCCTACATTATTTGATTTTGTTGTCATACCAGCAATATATCCAACTAAAAATGAATTTTCGTGGTCTGCAAATGTAATTCCTAGAAGATTTTTAATTTTATCAGGATTTGCATTATCAATTATTGCATAGTTTTGATCAGGATTATCTTTTGCAGCCTTGCTTGTTGCATCGTAAAGTGCATATCCAACTGTAAAAATAATGTCTGATTCACTATCAAGAGCTGATTCAAGGTTTGGTTGATAATCAGAATCTTTATGTGATTCAATATAATCAAATTTAACTTTTCCATCTTTTTCGTATGCTTTTAAGCCTTCATAAGATGATTGGTTAAATGATTTATCATTAATTCCACCTTGGTCAGTTACCATAGTTGCTGAAACTTTTGCTTCTTTTCCGTTTGAAGCTGTTGATGCATTATCAGAATCTTTTTTTGAACCACAAGCTGTAATGCTTAGTGAAAGTGCTAGAGTTAAGGCTCCAGCCATAATTTTTTTAATTTTCATCTCTCCCCCTTAAAATTAAAAAATAGTTTACCTTTACAAATCTATTTTATATGAATTTAATAATAATGTCTAGTTATTTGGATTTTTCAAAGCTTTTTTTAAAGTGAAATATAAGTTTTTAATAGAAGGAAAAGTTCCATCAAAGCATTTTCATGGCATCTTTCGTAACCATGAGATGCAGAAATTCCACATCCAACCAAAGCATGCCTGTAATCATAAAATGAGCTCATGGCAGCTGATGCGTCAGAACCATAAAATGGATAAATATCTATGGCAAAGTCTATGCCGATTTTTTTTGCTGTATTTATTAAATCATTTGTTAAGTCAAAATTATAAGGTCCTGATGAATCCTTTGCACAAATTGAAACCTTATTGTCATTTGTTTTTAAATCATCAAAAACCACACCCATATCAACTGCAATCATATCTTTTATTCCAGCTGGATGGCCCGAACTTGCTCCATGTCCAACTTCTTCATAGGTTGTAAACATCATATAAATATTTCTATCAAATTTTAAATTTTCTTCTTTAATTTCTTTGGCAAGAGCAAGCAAAACTCCGCTTGAAGCCTTGTCATCAAGATGGCGAGATTTTATAAAACCGTTTGAATACCTAAATCTTGGATCAAGGGCAATAAAATCCCCAGGATTTATCCCAAGTTTTTCAACATCTTCATCACTTTCTACAATTTCATCAAGAACAACTTCCATATCATCAAAATTTCTCTTTGAAGTATTTGGGAGATCTGATCCATGAACTGAAGGCTCGTTTAGTCTAAAAACTCCTTCAAATTCTTTTCCATCTCTTGTAAAAATTTTTACATTTTCAAATTCTGCATAATTTAGAGGAAATCCACCAAGAGTTGTAACTTGGAGTCCACCTTCTTCTTTTATACTTCTTACCATTAAACCCAAGGTATCGATATGGGCTGATAGCAAAAGCCCATCGTTCTCATTTTTTTCGTCAACAAAAATTGGAACGATTACATTTCCCTTGTTATTTTGGTAAGGCTTATAGCCTAAATTTTTAAATTCTTCCATCAAATATTTTTCACATTTTTTTGTAAATCCTGTTGGTGATGGTCTTGTGCACAATTCTTTTATATAAGAAATAATTGTTTCTTTTTTCATTTTTTCTCCTTAAATTTTTATATTTTTATTATAGGTTAAAAATTTTTCTTTGTAAATTTTAAAAAATTTAAAATATTTATTTGTAATCAAAAAATTATTATGCTATAATATTTGTGTAAACATTTTCACAACTAAATATGAAAGAGACATTGCAGCAAAATTTTTATATTATTTTTGTTGCTTTTTTTATATTTAGTAATAAAACAGGAGGTTATTATGAGAGACATAATACTAGGTGAATTTTTTGGAACAATGTTACTTATTTTATTAGGAGACGGAGTTGTTGCAAACGTTCTTTTGAATAAGAGTGGACAAAAAGGTGCAGGTTCTGTTCAAATTACTTTTGCTTGGGGTCTTGCAGTTATGATTCCAGCTTGTATTTTTGGTGCATTAACAGGTGCTCATTTTAATCCAGCCCTATCAATTGCTCTTGCAATTAATGGTGGAATAGAATGGAATACAGTTCCTTCATACATAATTGGACAAATGCTTGGAGCTTTCTGCGGAGCTATTTTAGTTTATATTTTATTCAAAGATCATTATGATGCTACAAGCGATGATCCATTAACAGTTAGAGCAACATTTTGTACAGCTCCAACAATCCCAAATACTTTTAGAAACCTTTTATCAGAAATAATTGGAACTTTCGTTTTAGTATTTGCTATTTTAGGATTTGGTAATGTAGCTGGCGCTGGAATGGGCGGCGTTGACAAATTATATGTATTTGGTCTTATCGTATCAATTGGTATGAGTTTAGGTGGACTAACAGGTTATGCAATTAACCCTGCAAGAGATTTAGGACCTAGAATTGCCTATGCAATATTACCTTTCAAAAACAAAGTTGATCCTAACTGGGGATATTCTTGGATTCCTGTTGTTGGACCAATAATTGGTGGTATCTTAGCAGTTCCAGTATATAACTTTATATTTTAATTATTTATAAAATTTTAAGAAAAGAGAAGAATAATATGTATGACATTATAGTAATCGGCGCTGGTGTAACCGGAGCATCAATTGCAAGAAGACTTTCTAGATATAAATTAAATATTTTGATTTTAGAAAAAGAAATTGATGTTTCTATGGGAGCAAGCAAGGCCAATTCCGCTATAGTTCACGGTGGATATGCTGAAAGCCACGAAGAGCTAAGAGGAAGAATTTGCTACAAGGGAAGAGTGGAATTTAATAAGTTAAACCAAGAGCTAAACTTTGGATTTTTGGAAAATGGATCTTTGGTTTTAGCTTTTGATGAAGATGATAAAAAAGAACTTGAAAAACTCTACAAGATGGGTCTTGAAAATGAACTTGACGATATAAAAATAATTGATCAAGAAGAATTAAGAAAAATCGAACCAAATGTATCTGATGATGCAATCGCAGCCCTTTATTGTAAAGGGGCTGGCGTTTGCTCACCATACGAATACGTTATTGCTCTTGTAGAAAACGCCATAGAAAATGGTGCCGAATTAAAGCTTCAAAGTGAAGTTGTTGATATCAAAAAAGAAGGAGATACTTTTAAAGTAAAAACTTCTGATGAAAATATTTATGAAGGAAAATTTGTAATAAATGCTTCCGGCCTAAACGGAGCAAAAATTTCAAACATGATTACAGAAACTGATTTTACAATTCATCCAAGAAGTGGTGAATATCTACTCATGCAAAAAGGAACTGGTGAGAAAATAAAACAAGTTTTATTCCAAACACCATCTCCAAAATCAAAAGGAATTCTTGTAACAAGAACCTACCACAACAACCTTCTTCTAGGCCCTGATGCAATCGACGAAGAAGAAATTGATCTTGGAACTCACATTGAAAGGCTTGCAGAAATTTACAAGCTTGGATTAAAATCTGTAAAAGATGATGTAATAGATTTGAAAAAATTTATCCGATCCTTCGCAGGGCTTAGACCTGCTTCATCAACGGGAGATTTTATAATAGAAAATACTAAAACTTCTGGATTTATAAACGTTGTAGGAATCCAATCACCTGGAATAACTTCATCTCCAGAGGTTGCCAAAATTGTTGAAGGAATTTTAAAAGATTTAAATTTAAAACTAGAAGAAGATCCTTCCTACAATCCTAACAGAAATCCTATTATTAAATACAAAGAGCTCGAAGATTTTAACAAGGTAAAAGATAAGGTTGACCTTCCACTTGGAAATCCAGAAAGACTTGTTTGTAGGTGCGAACAAGTAAGTGAAAAAACAATAAGATATGCAATGAACAGAGGCATCCCTTGTTTGACATTCGACTCAATAAAAAGACGTACAAGATGTGGAATGGGCTTTTGCCAAGGAAATTTCTGTAGAGATAGGGTTATAGAAGTAATGGAAGATGAATCTGGGGAAAAAATAAAATCAAACAAATTCGACTCAGAACATTCTGGAATTTCTAGAATAAATAAAAAAGATATCAATGAATTTGTTAAAGAATTAGAAGAAAAATAAAAAAATGCTAGGATTTAATTTTCCTAGCATTTTTCATTTAATAATTTCAGTAATTTTTTAATCTAACTTTTCAAATTGTCTTTCTTCTTGATTGTACTTATAATGATCTCTTCCGCCCTTTCTTACGCTTCCTTTTGGAACTTCACCAAGTCTATTAGTTTCATCTACAAACATATCATCATCACTTTGGTAAAATTCCATAACTTTTCCAGAAATATCTGGCTCATATACCTGATTATTTTTTACAGAAAATATAAAGCTATCGGTTTTAGGTCCACCATTATTTGTTATAATGGATAAATACTGATCATCGCCAGCCTTAATTAGTTTCTTATCCCTAACATTAAGATACATATAATCAAGTTCTCGAACCCTATTAATTTGCATATTTTCATCAACAAAATATAAGATTTTCTCTGCCTCATTTTCACTATTTCCAACTACAAAAGCTGCAAGTTTTCCATTATTATCATAATCTCCTATATAAACATAGTCATCTCCATTCTCATTTATATATAAATCTATATTATCACTTATGAAAGAGTTTAATTTTTTATATTGGTCTGTTTCTTCTAGATTTTCATTATTAGCCTGATTTTTTTCATTATCATCTTTAGTTGTATCTTTTTTATTTTTGTCATCATAGCCAAATTCTTTAGCTTTTTTGTAAAATTCTTCTTCACTTAAGTCAAACATTTCAATAGGTTTCAATTCATCTTTTAACTTATCAAAATCTTCATCACTAAATTCTTCTTCTTTTTCAGGATCCATCATCATAGCTGCCAAGACATCAGCTCCATCAGGAAATCTTTCGTTGATTTTTGGAGTATTTTCTCCAGTATTTGGATCAAAATTATCAACCATCAAAGACGCATAGCCCTTTGAACCTGGCTTGTAAATATAATTTGCCAAAAGTCTATCGCCAACCTTGTTTATTCCTATAATGTGTTTCATAGAATTATCGAAAATATATAAATTTCCATCCTTATCCTTATATAAATAATCTGAAACAACCATAGACTGTCCCATTCTTAAATCATTAAAAGTCCTATAATTCCCACTACCTACATATTGAACAATGGCATAAATTCCGCTTCCGTTTAATTTTTTTGACAAAATCAAAAGTGGATAATCAAAATCTTTGTGATCAACTATATTAAAATAAAGGGCCCCGTCTGAAGTAATTTCATTTAAAAAAATCTGATTTGTATCTTCGCCAAATTCATCAATCCTATAAGGAAGTTTTGAATCTATTATATCCTTGTAGCAATCTATAAAGGATAGGTCATCATATTTTTCTTTTGTCATATCTTCTTTTTTTACATTTGATGAATCTTTCTTATCTTCATAGCTATAATTACTTTTAATATTTGAATTATTAGAATTATCTTTCATTTGGCTACATGATGTTAGGCTCAAAGCAAGAAAAATTACTGGAACAATTTTTTTCATATTTCACCTCTTTGTAAAATGTTTTCTTTTTATTATTATAACATTTTTCATTATTAAATAATATTATTCACAAAAAAAGAATGCCAAATAATTTTGGCATTCTTTTTGTAAATTTTCCCTACTTACTATAAATTTTTTTAGAATCCTGTTGCTGATTTGAAGAAGAAATATCCAAGTGGTGTGTAGTACATTCCTTTGATATTTGGTTTCATCATGTATGGATTTACGTAGAAGTAAATTGGAGCAACTACTGAATCATCTTTTATTAGAATATCTTCAGCCTTGTGCATGTTTTTCATTCTTTCGTTTTGATCTGATGTATCTTTTGCAGCTTTTACATACTTATCATATTCTGGATTTTTGTATTGAGCGTCGTTATTTCCGCCACCTGTTAACCACATATCAATAAAGCTCATTGGATCGTTGTAATCTGCAATCCATCCGTGTCTTGCTATGTTGTAGTTTCCTTCTTTTCTTTCTTTTAAGAATACATTCCAGTCTTGGTTTTGAAGATTAACTTTTACACCAAGATTTTCTTGCCACATATTTTGTAAAGCTTCTGCTATAGCCTTGTGGTTGTCATCTGTATTGTATAGGTAATCAATTTGTGGGAAGCCCTTGCCGTCTTTAAATCCGGCTTCTTCCATAAGTTTTTTAGCTTCTTTTATATTTTTTTCATATTCGTCAGATTTGATTGAATAATAATCTCCACCAACTGTTCTAAAGTCATCGCCTTCAGCGCCTTTTGCATCATAAACTCCTGCTGGTACAAAACCGCTAGCAACTTTTTCTCCTCTTCCTGTAACTTGATCAACTATAAAGTTTCTATCAATTGCAAGTGAGAATGCTTTTCTAACTTTTGGATCATCAAATGCTTTCTTTTCTGTATTGAAACATACAAAATATGTTCCTACATATGGTAGAGTTTTTAATTCTTTTGTATCTAGAAGTTTTTTAATTTCTTCTTGTGGTGCTGAATTTACAAAATCCAAATCTCCTGATCTATAAGCTGCATAGATTGCGTTTTGGTCATCTTGTAAGTGGAAGGCTAATTTTTCTGCCTTAACTGATTTAGCATCGTAATATTCTGGGTTTTTAACCATAGTTAGTGTTTGGTTGTGATCCCATTTTTCAAGTTTGTAAGGTCCTGATGATACTAAAGTATCAGGAGAATTTGTCCAAGTTTTATTTTTTTCAACTATGTCTTTTCTAACAGGCATTACTGCTGGGAAAGCACAAATTTCTTCAAAATATGGACATTTTACACTTAAGTTTACTACAAATGTTTTTTCATCTGGTGCAGAAATATCAAGTTTTTTCTCGTCATATCCTTTTACCATATCAAGCATATATTCATAATCTGCTCCAGTTTTTGGATCAACAAGTCTGTTCCAAGCATATACAAAATCATCAGCAGTTATTGGTTTTCCATCTGACCATTTTGCATCTCTTAATTTGAATGTCCATTTTAATCCATCTTCAGAAACATCCCATTTTTCTGCAAGACCTGGTTTTAAAACAGCATTTCCTTTTCCATCATCGTCCCATCTTATTAATGATTCAAACAAGTGAGAAATCATTAGTCCACCGTCAGCTGATGTGTTCATTTGTGGATCTATTGTTTCTGGTTCTGAAGCAATATTTATATCCAAAACTCCATCTTTCTTTCCTTCTTCTTGGTTAGTTGCAGCATTTGAATTGCTGCTGTCGTTATTTTTGGCATTGTTTCCTCCACATCCTGTAAATAACATGGACAAACTCAACAAGCCAACTAATAACTTAGCTTTCATTTTCATTTTTTATACCTCCTAAATTATGACAACTTACATAGTGTCCTTCTTCTACCTCTCTAAACTCCGGCTCTTCCTTCTTACAAATTTCTGTCGCATATGGACATCTTTCATGAAACCTACAACCTTTTGGCGGATTAATCGCCGATGGAACTTCTCCTTCTAACTTTATTCTTTTTAAAGATCTAGTAAGTTTGGGATCTGGAACTGGTATGGCTGTGAGTAGGGATTTAGTGTAAGGGTGAAGGGGATTTTCATAAAGTCTTTCGGCATCAACAAGTTCTACCATTTTCCCCAAATACATTACTCCAATCCTATCTGAAATATGTTTTACAACTGATAGGTCGTGAGCTATAAATAAATATGTAAGACCCATTTCATTTTGCATATCTTCTAGCATGTTTACAATTTGAGCTTGAATGGAAACATCCAAGGCTGAAATCGGCTCGTCACAAACTATAAATTCTGGCTCAACTGCAAGAGCTCTTGCAATTCCTATTCTTTGTTGTTGTCCTCCTGAAAATTCGTGAGGATATCTGTTTGAGTGTTCTTCGTTTAGACCTACTGTTCTTAAAAGTTCATTTATTCTTTCTTGCCTATTTTTTTTGTATAGACCATGAATATCTAGTGCCTCTCCAACAATTTCTTGAACTGTCATTCTCGGATCAAGGGATGCTGATGGATCTTGAAAAATTATTTGCATTTTTCGTCTTAGTTTATACATTTCTGGGCGAATATTTTTCTCGCTATCAAAAATAGTTTCTCCATCATAAATTATTTTTCCACTTGTTGGCTCGTGCAATCTTAAAATTGTTCTTCCAAGTGTAGTTTTTCCACAACCGGATTCTCCTACAATCCCAAGAGTTTCTCCTTTTCTAATGAAAAAGGATACATCGTCAACTGCATGAACTTCGCTTACTTTACTAAAGGAAGATTGAACTGTAAAATGTTTTACTAAATTTTCACATATTAATAATTTATTATCTTCCATTTACTAGCTCCTTTATGTGTAGGAAACATTTTGACCTGTGTCCTTCACCCATTTCAACCATTGGTGGTTCTTTTTTAAGACATATATTCATACAAGATTCACACCTAGTTGAAAATCCACATCCTTCTGGTGGATTTAGCATATCCACTGGAGTTCCTTTTATACTTTCAAGCCTTACTTGCTCTTTGGAATCAATCCTTGGCATAGATTTTAAAAGTCCTTTTGTGTAAGGATGTTGTGGGTTGTAGAAAATGTCTTCTACACTTCCCTGTTCTACTATTCTTCCTGCATACATTACAGAAACTGTATCGCAAATTTGTGCAACTACTGCAAGGTTATGAGTGATAAAAATTACACTCATTTTTGATTTGTTTTGAAATTCTTTTATTAATTCAAGAATTTGAGCTTGAATTGTTACATCGAGGGCTGTTGTCGGCTCATCTGCTATCAAAATATCTGGTTCGCAAATAAGACCCATTCCAATCATGACCCTTTGTCTCATTCCTCCTGATAATTCGTGAGGATATTGTTTCATACGTCTTTTTGGATTTGAAATTCCAACTTTATCAAGCATATCAACCGCTCTTTGGTAAGCTTCATCTTTTGAACATTTTTTATGAACTAATAAAGCTTCCATAAGCTGATTTCCTACTGTATAAACTGGATTTAGGCAAGTCATAGGATTTTGAAAAATCATAGAACATTTTGCCCCTCTAAAATCACTCATCTTATTTTTATCATAATCAAGAACATTTTCTCCCTTATAGAGAATTTTTCCTGATTTTACCTTGCCTGGTTCTTGTAAAAGTCCCATTATTCCATAACTTTCTACAGATTTTCCAGAGCCTGATTCTCCAACTATTCCCATAATTTCATTTTCATGTAAGGTATAATTTATTGAATCAACTGCCTTCACTTCTCCAACAGGTGTGTAAAATGATATGCTTAAATCTTCAATTTTTAAAACTTCTTTTTTATTTTCATTTATATTTTCCATAAGCCACCTATTTTTTTAACCTTGGATCTAAGGCATCTCTTAATCCATCTGCAAATAAATTCAAAGATAAAATCATCAAACTTAATAATAAGGAAGGAATAATTAACCTATAAGCGTAGGAATAAATTCCTCCAAGAGCATCTGCTGCCAAAGCTCCAAGTGAAGTCATTGGCGCTGAAACTCCAATTCCCAAAAATGATAGGAATGATTCTAGAAATATTGCTGATGGAATTTGCATGGCAGTCATAACTATTACTTGACCAATACAATTTGGAAACAAGTGCCTTCTAATTATTCTTTTTTTAGAACCGCCCAAAGCTTCAACCGCCGTAACAAATTCTTGTTTTTTTAGCATTAAAACTTGTCCTCTTATAATTCTTGCCATTCCTACCCAATAAAGTAGGCCAAAAGCAATAAATATTGAAATAAGAGCAGGTCCCAAAACTGAAATTTTTTTGGCAAGTTCTGAATTTGAAGAATTTACAAAAGATTTTAAGGGTTGGGATATACCGATTGATAATAAAATTACAACAAGTACATCAGGAATTGAATAAATCAAATCTAAAATCCTCATCATTATTGCATCAACTCTTCCCCCAAAATATCCAGAAACTGCTCCATAAACTGTTCCAATTACTAGAACAATTAATGATGCAAAAATTCCAACTATTAAAGAAACTCTGGTTCCATACATGGTACGAACCATGAGATCACGTCCTAATTTATCAGTTCCAAAAGGATACCTAAGACAAGGAAATAAATTTTCATCGCCCCTATATTGGGTTGTGTAATCCCCTTTGACTAAAATTGGTCCGATAAAGGCAAATATACAAACAATTATCAAAAATCCGATAGAAACCATAGCAACCTTATTTTCTTTTAGCCTTCTTAGGGCATCTTGAAAATAAGAAGTTGGAGGAGTTTTGGTCATGAAATTTTCTTTTGAACTTTCTGAAGCTAGTTCAAAATCTTCAGCTGAAAATTCATATTCTTCTAATTTTAATTTTGAATTTAAACTAAATAAATCTTCCATACTAATCTCCCTTAGTCAAATCGATTCTTGGATCTATAAATCTATATAAAATATCAACAACTAAATTCATAACAATTACCATAAAGGCAAAGAAAAGTGTTGTTGCCATTATTATTGGATAATCCCTATTTAAAACTGAGTTTATAAAATATCTTCCAAGTCCTTGAACAGAAAAAACTGATTCAACAACCATAGATCCTGTAATAATTCCTGCAGTAAGTGGTCCAAGATAAGTTAAAACTGGGATAAAGGCATTTTTCAAAGCGTGTTTAAATAAAATTTTACTTTCAGGTACACCCTTCGCCCTTGCAGTTCTAATATAATCTTGACCAATAGCATCAAGCATTGACGATCTTGACAACCTAGCTATGTAGCACATTGGATAAAACCCCAAAGAAAAACATGGCATAAAATAAGAACCTACAGTGTTAAGTCCCATTGTTGGGAAAATTTTTAATTTTACACCAAAAAATAAAAGTAGGAGAGTCGCTACTACAAAGCCAGGAGCTGAAATTCCTATAGTTGTCAAAACCCTCAAAAATGAATCCAACTTTTTGCCCCTGTTGTAAGCTGCAAGAGCCCCCAAGGGAACCCCCACCAAAGTCGCCCACACTAAAGCAATCAGTCCAAGTTTTACACTTGTTGGAAGCATTTCCTTAATAATATCCATAACTGGTCTATCTTTTTGCATTTTCAAAGATACTCCAAATTCTCCTTGAACAGCATTAACAATAAATTTTTTTAGTTGGACAGAATAAGGTTGGTCCAAACCGTATTTTTTATTTAAAGCCTCTAGTACCTCTGGTGATTGAGATTTTTCACTGGCAAAAGGTGAACCAGGCACGAGTTTCATGAGAAAAAAAGTTATACAAGTGACCAAAAGCAAAACTGCTATCGCTTGTAAAATTCTCTTAATTATGTACTTAATCATATTTCCTCCTTGTTGTATTTAATTATATACTTTATTAAGCTAAATTGCAAGCACAATAAAGCTTTAGAGTGATATCGTTTTAAATGCTTATTTATCAACTATAACAAACTCTATGTGAAAAATAAAACAAAATAATTTTCCAAAAAAATTAATTTATTTTAAAATTTTTCTTGTAAAAATCTGCTTTTAAAATAAAATTTTAATAAATATTTGTTTTAAATACAATTTCCTCAAAATTCAAAATAACCGCTCAGGCGATTTAAACTACCACTTATCAAAATTTTGTGGTTTCAAAAATAATTTGTTTGTATTATATAAATATAAGGAGGGTCTATGAAAGTTGAAATTATAATTGATGAAAATTTGGATGAAAGCCTTGTAAAAATTTATGCACCTTCATACAACAAAGATATTGAAAATATAAAAAGAAGCCTTGAGGCTACAAATATTAATAAGCTTGTTGTTTTTAAAGATGATGAAATTTATCTTTTGGAATATGAAGAAATTATAAGGTGTATAAGTAAAAACAAGGGCGTATTTATTGAAAGTAAAAACGGTGAGTATAAGTCAAGAATGAGATTATATGAACTTTATGAAAGATTTGATAATAAATTTATAAAAATTTCAAGATATGAAATTATAAATATTGATTATGTAAAAAAATTAGATCTTTCTTTTAAAGGAACCATAGCAGTAGAATTTAAAAACGGAAGTATTTCCTATGTTTCAAGAAGATATTTAAAGGAATTTAAAAAAGCCTTAGGATTTTAGGAGTAAATTATGAAATATTTAAAAAATTTATTAGCATCATTTTTAGTAGGAGTTGGCATTGGAAGTATCATAGAAATATCTATCTCCCTTGCTATAGGAGAAATCACTTTGGGAGTTCCAGCATTTTTAAACGGACAAGACTCACTTTTAAAAGCAAGAATTATTGAGATAATCTTATATGGTGGTTTTGGAATAGTGTCTTTTATCGGAGGTAATATAATAAAAAAAGATAATTTGTTAAAGGCGAGCCTTTTACATTTTTCAATTTTAGCCATATATTTTATAATAGTAGGATTTTATCTAAAATGGCTACCAAATATACAATCTGCTGTTATTTCTTTAGTATTTTTTATCATTATTTACTTGATTATTTGGACAGTAATATATTTTTCAATAAAGGCTGACATAGAAAAATTAAATAAAAAATTTAAGTAAAAGAAAAGTGATGAGAATAGAAAATTCTATTTTCATCACTTTTATTAGTTAATGCTATTTAATTTGATTTTACTTTCTATTTGCTGTAGCTATTAAAGAAATTCCTGTATCTGCTATATTTTCTATAACTACATCTCCAACATGAACTGGGGCTTTTATTTTTGCCTTATTTATTTCATCCATTGCCTCATTCATTTTATTTTTTGGAATTGCATCGGCAGTTTTTACTGAAACTGAATATTCTTTTCCACCATCAAGTTTTACAGTTGATGTAACAACCCTAACTGGATTTTTTACTTCGTTTCTAGCGTAAACCTCTCCTCTTTTACAGGTATTTCCTGTAATATCAGTAATATTTCCTTCTTCATCCATTGTTACTGTCACAAGACAGCCTAGAGGACAATTTATACAAGTTAAATCCTTTTTCATATTTCCTCCAATTTTATTTCTATTTCTTTTGTATCTTCATTTATATCTTTTTTCTTTAAAATTAAGTTTTCCATCTCGCCTGGAGCGTAAACTAATTTTCTTTTCTTTGTTACTTCCTTACCATCTACAAACATTTTTAAAATTCTATTTTGATAAACATTGTTTACCCTAAACCTAACTATTGCTTCATCTTGCATGGTATCTGGATTTATATATTGGGGAAGTGTGTAAGAAATTCCATCTCCTGCCTTTAAATAAATTGGCTCTTTTTGAGATTTTTGGAATTTATCTTTAATATAATCTGCTGCGTTTTTAGCTGCAAGTTCACTTTCTTCTGTTACATAATCTACCAAATCGTGAACGTGTAGAACATTTCCTGCTGCAAATACACCATCAACATTTGTCATTAGCCTATCTGAAACTACTGCACCCTTTGTTTTTGGATCAATTTCAATTTTTGCTTCTTTAGTAAGTTCGTTTTCTGGTAAAAGTCCTACTGAAAGTAAAATTGTATCGCAGTCAAAATGTTTTTCTGTTCCAGGAATTACTTTCATATTTTCATCAACTTTTGAAAGGGTGCAACCTGTAACTCTTTCATCTCCTTCGATTGATGAAATTGTTGTATTAAAATAAAGTGGAATATTAAAATCGTCAAGACATTGAACTATATTTCTTTTTAATCCTCCAGAAAATGGCATAATTTCAGCAACACATTGAACGTCTGCTCCTTCTAGGGTCATTCTTCTTGCCATGATTAAACCAATATCTCCAGATCCCAAAATAACAACTTTTTTTCCTGGCATATAGCCTTCAAGATTTATCATTCTTTGTGCAGTTCCTGCTGAAAATACTCCTGCAGGCCTACTTCCTGGAATATTTAATGCTCCTCTTGGTCTTTCCCTACAACCCATGGCAAGAATAACTGCCTTTGGTTTTAAAGTAAACATTCCATTTTCTTCATTCATCAAGGTTATAGTTTTATCATTTGCAAAATCTATTACAATTGTATTTAATAAAACATCTATATCTCTTTTTTCAACTTCATCAATAAATCTTTGAGCATATTCTGGACCTGTAAGTTCCTCATTAAATCTGTGTAAACCAAAACCATTGTGGATACATTGATTTAAAATTCCTCCAAGCATTTCATCTCTTTCAACTATAAGTATATTTTCAATTCCTTCATCATAGGCACGAGCAGCAGCTCCAAGTCCTGCAGGACCTCCACCTATTATTACTAAATCATAATTTTTCATTTAAATGCTCCTTACTTTACATGTCCTTTTATGTAGTAAGAATCTTTTCCATTTTTTACTACATCGTCATAGTCTTCACCCAATTCTCTTGCAAGTATTTCCATAACTCTTGGTAAGCAGAATCCTCCTTGGCATCTTCCTGCTGTAGCTCTTACTCTTCTTTTGATTCCATCAACAGTTGTAGCACCAAGAGGACGATTTATTGCATCTACAATTTCACCTTCAGTTATAGATTCACACCTACAAATGATTTTTCCGTATCTCTTGTCTTTTTTGATTAATTCGTCGTGTTCTTCAAGACTTAATTCGCTAGTTTTTGGAGTTGGTTTTCTATCATAAGTGAAATCTTTATTTTCTTCAAGTTTTAATTTTTCGCTTACAAGATTTGCCATATATTCTCCAATAGCTGGAGCTGAAGTTAGACCTGGGGACTCAATTCCTACACAGTCAAAAAATCCATCAAGACTTTCTTTTAAAATAAAATCTCCGCCCACTTCATGAGCCCTGTTTCCAGAAAATGATGTTATAACCATTCTAACAGGTACGTTTTTTACAGTGTGATTTGATTTTTCAATAACTTCTTCAAGGTGTTCTCTTGTTGAGCGTCTATCGTGTTTATCATCAATAAAGTCAGAAGTTGGTCCTACAAGAGTGTTGTTATCAACTGTTGGAGATACTAAAATTCCCTTACCTTTTTCAGTAGGAAGGTTAAACATAACGTGGTTTACAAAGCCTTTTGTATCCTTATCTAAAAGTAAATATTCTCCACGTCTGGCCTTTATTTCGAATTTTTCATCAGAAACTTGATTGTGAATTTCATCTGAATAAATTCCAGCTGCATTTATAACAGCCTTTGTTTGGTATGTATTATTTTCAGTGGAAACTTCCCAGTATCCATCTTTCTTTTCAGTTTTTATTACTTTTTCGTAAAATTTGTAATCAACACCATTTATATTTGAAACTTCTGCAAAAGCAATATTCATCAAAAATGGATCAACAATTCCTGCTTCTTTTGAATACAAAGCTGCAACAACATCCTCTGTTATATTTGGCTCCATTTTCAAAACTTCTTCTCTGTTTAAAATTTCCATGCCAGAAACTCCATTTTCAATTCCTTGATCATAAAGAGCTTGTAATTTTGGCATATCTTCTTCGCTGTGGCAAAGAACAAAAGTTCCAATTTTTTTGTAAGGGAAAGATAATTTTTTGGATTCTTCTTCCATCATATGATTTCCTCTTACATTCATTTTTGCCTTCATTGTGCCTGGTTTTGCATCATAGCCTCCGTGGCAGATGGCAGAATTTGCTTTTGATGTTTCTGTACAAACATCTTCATTTTTTTCTAAAACAAGGAAATTTCCTTTTTTCTTTGATAGTTGGTAAGCTATAGAAGTACCAGTTACTCCTGCACCAATAATTATTGCATCAAACATATTTTTTCCTTTCAATTTAAAATTAAAAAAAAGCAAGTTAAAGTAGGTCCTACTTTAACTCGCTTTCTCATAGCCTTATTTAACTGTTAATTTTATTATATTATAACTTTTTCTCTTTGTAAAATTATTCTTCGTAATGGTTTGCCCAACCAAAGGCTCTTTGCATAGCTCTTTGCCAGTTTCTATCTTTTTTATCTCTTTCTTCAAGAGAAATTTCTGGATTAAATTCTCTATCTACAAGTCTGTTTTCTTTTATTTCATCAAGATTTTTGTAGAATCCTACAGCAAGTCCTGCCAAATAGCAAGCACCAAGAGCTGTTGTTTCAAGAGTTTGTGGTCTTTCAACTTTTGTTTGAATCATATCTGATTGGAATTGCATTAAGAAATTATTTGCACTTGCTCCACCGTCAACTTTTAATTCTTTAAGTGGTGCACCAGAATCTTTTGCCATAGCTGTTAATACATCATTTGTTAGATATGCAAGGGACTCAAGAGTTGCTCTTACAATATGATATTTGCTAGTTCCTCTTGTAATTCCTACAATTGCTCCTCTTGCATAAGCATCCCAATATGGAGCACCAAGTCCTGTAAAGGCTGGAACAACATAACATCCATTTGTGTCTTTAACTTTTGTAGCCATATATTCTGTATCATCGGCAGCATCTACAATTCTTAATTGGTCTCTTAACCATTGGATAGCAGAACCTGCTACAAAGATTGAACCTTCAAGAGCATAATTTACTTTTCCTTCTTCAAGGCCCCAAGCTATTGTTGTTACAAGGCCATTATCAGATTTAACTGCATCTTCACCTGTATTCATAAGTAAGAATGCACCTGTTCCATAAGTATTTTTTGCATCACCTTTATTAAAGCATGTTTGTCCAAATAAAGCTGCTTGTTGGTCACCTGCCATTCCTGCTATTGGAATTTCTCCATCAAAATATCCAGCAAAAGTATTTCCATAAACACAACTTGAAGGTTTAACTTCTGGAAGCATACATTTTGGAATATTTAAAATTTCAAGAAGTTCATCATCCCATTCTAGTGTATGGATATTATAAAGCATAGTTCTTGATGCATTTGTATAATCTGTCACGTGAACTTTTCCACGAGTTAAATTATAAACTAACCAAGTATCAACTGTACCAAATAAAAGTTCTCCGTTTTCTGCTCTTTCTTGTCCATTTTCAATATGGTCTAAGATCCATCTTATTTTTGTAGCTGAAAAATATGGGTCAACTACAAGACCTGTTTTATTTTGAATTGTTTCTCTATAGCCGTCTTTTACTAATTTATCTGCCATATCAGCAGTTCTTCTACATTGCCAAACGATTGCATTGTAAACTGGTTTTCCAGTTTCTTTTTCCCAGACTATTGTTGTCTCTCTTTGGTTTGTAATTCCTATAGCTTCAATATCTTTTGATTCAATTCCTAATTTTGCTATTGCTTCAGTACAAACTCCAAGTTGAGTTGACCAAATTTCTGTAGCATCATGTTCAACCCAGCCAGGGTGTGGGAAAAATTGAGTAAATTCTTTTTGAGCAACAGACATTATTTCGCCTTTTTTGTTAAATATAATTGCTCTGTTACTTGTTGTTCCAGCATCCAATGCCATAATATACTTTGTCATACAAACTCCTTTACATTTTCCAAACATTATAATTTGATGATGATACAGCGACAGCCTTTGAATTTAAAGCATCAAAAACATCTTTTTTGTCCCTAATAAGACCTCCAGCAATAATCGGAATTGATGTTCTTTTGTCAATATCATCTAGTATTTTTGGCATAATACCGGGAAGTATTTCAACAAGATCACAATTTGCTTTTTTTAAAGTTTCCTTTACATTAGCGTAAGATAGGGAATCAAGTACAAAAAATCTTAGTATAGATAAAAGTCCTATTCTTCTTGCATAAGCAGCATTTTGGCTTCTTGTTGTAATAATTCCATCGGCATTTGTGTATTTTTTGATAAATGATGATGATAAGGATGAAGATGAAAGTCCTTCAATTAAATCTTCATGAACAAAAACGATTTTGTCGTGATCTTTTAATTTTTCAACTATATTAGGTATAGTTTCGATATTTCCGAAAAGAACAAAAACTATTTGATTGTTTTTGTAATCATCTTTTATACATTCTTTTAAATCATTATTATCTTTTATTGCCATAATACAAGGATTGTCAAAAAGTAAATCCATTATATCCATCATTTTCCTCCAAATACACAAAGCGAGCCCATATTAAAATAGGTGCTCGCTTCTCCAAATATATTTATTACATTCTTATTGTAGCACATAACGTTTTTTAATGCAAACAATTTCATTCGATATTTTTCTATTTTTTATTTTTGCTCATTACTTATTAAATCAAGCTTTATGACGATTATTTCTTTTTATTTTTCTAATAATTTATTGAAATCATTTTTATATTTAAAAATAAAAAATGTTGAAAATTTTATTTTAATTTTGCAATATAAGTTTTCATTCTTTTGTAAATAATTCTATTTCTTCTTCGCTTAGTTCCCTATATTGACCAGGATTTAAACTTTGGTCTAACTTTAAATCTCCTATGGCGAGTCTTTTTAATTTTATTACTTCATTGTCGTTATTTGAAAATAATCTTTTTACCAAGTGAAATTTTCCTTCTGTTACATATACATAGGCCTTTTTTTCTTCTATTATTTCAAGCCTTGCGCTTCTTGTATAATAATCATCTTCTTTTATATATACGCCTTCTTTAAAAACTTCTACAAGGCTTGGATCAATTTTTTTTGATGTTTCTACTTCATATTTTTTCCAAATATTTGAATTTGGACTAATTACTCTGTGGATAAATTTCCCATCTGTTGACATTAACAAAAGTCCTGTAGTATCTTTGTCAAGCCTTCCTGCTATTGCAAGGTCTAAATTTAGATAAAATTCATCCAAGTCACTCATTACAGTTCCATCAAGTTCGTTTGATTGGCAAATTAGGCCTTCTCTTTTGTTCATCATTATATAGATATTTTCAAAATAATCGACAAGCTCTCCCATATATATAACTTCATCTAAATTTGGATCAACTTTTACTGATGAATCTTTTACAATTTCTCCGTTTATTACAAGTCCGCCTTTTTTTGCATTTTTCTTTATATTTTTTCTAGTATCAAGATTGGCATTTCCAATCATTTTATCTACTCTCATTATCATTTTTAACTCCTAATATTTTTCTTACATTTTCATCTAATTCCAAAAAATCTTTGGTAAAATCTTCTAAATATTCTTTGCCTTTTGGCGTTATATAATAATATTTTCTTTTTGGTCCAACTTTTGATTTTTCTTTTGACGAAAGTATAAGAGCTTTTTTTGAAAGTCTTTGCAAAATAGGATAGACTGTAGATTCTGTCATATTATAAAAACCGTTTAGCCTTAAAGTTTCAACAATTTCGTAGCCGTACGTTTCTTTATCTTTAATTATTTTAAGAATTACCCCTTCGATAAGTCCTTTTAGCATTTGAGATTTCATTTTATCACCCAAGAACATTGTATTACATAGTAGATCTTAATCAAGTTCTTCCACAAAAATATGCCATCGGACAGAATTTGCATTCTTTTTTGTCTTCTGTCCTTACTTCTATATTTTTTTCTACTATATTCTTTCCTATTTCATCTATATATTTCATATCAAAATTTGAGTTTTTAACTTCTAAAAGCTTATCTTCTTCTATAAAATATAAAAACATCTTGTCCACTTTTTTATTATTATAGACTAACAAATTGTAGTAAGTAAGTAGCTGATTTTTGTAGGAAAGAAGATTATCTTCATGGACTTTTCCAGTTTTTATGTCAATAATACTCCCATTTTCAAGGATTATATCGATATTTCCTTGCAGTATATAAAAATTTCTGTCAAGTTTTATGTTCATTTCAGATTCTTTTATTGGGAAATTTCTATTTATAAAATTTGCTATAGGTCTTTGAAATTCCTTGTTTTCTTTTATAAATTCATTTATTGTATCATAAGAAATATTTTCTTTTTTTAGATTTGTAAGATATTCTGCAAGGCTGTGGACTTTTGAACCAAAATCCAAGGACTTGGTTTTTTCTTTTCTAAACTCCAATAATCTTATAAATTTATATTTTAAAGGACAAGACTTGTAAATTGAAATATCCGTTGTGTATGCCAAAATTTCTTTTTTTATATCTTGGTCTTTAAATTTAAAATCAATTGTTTTTAAAATCGAAGATGAATTTAAACTTGATGTGAAAGATTTCATGTAGGAATTTTCTGAATTGTCCAAAACAACCAAAAGATTTTTTGCCCTGGTAAAGGCTGTGTAATATTTTCTGTAGAAATTTTTTAGAAAATCACTTTCTTTTTTGCCTTCAAGCTTTGGACTAAAGGCAGACCTATCTCTTCTTGGATTATCATACAGACTTGAAACAAAGACAACATCATATTCAAGGCCTTTTGCTTGATGGATTGTTGAAAAAATTACTGAATTTTTTGGACTATCAAAATTTTCAAATTCGCTTATGGCAGAATTTTTAAAAAGATAAAAAATATAGCCATAAATTAAGTCAACAGACTTATTATAAAAATTAATATCAAAACCGCAAAGATTTGTAAAATCTGAAAGGATCGATGTGAATTTTCCTATATTTGAAAGCTCTCTTATAGAATTTTGATCTTCTAGACTTTTATCCAAAAGCTCCCTAAAAATTTCAAGACCAAAAGCCTTATATAAAATTTCTGTATAAGACTTATTTTCATTTAACTTTAATTTTTCTTCCTTTATATAGGCATTTAATTCTTGGTTTTTTGTAAATTCCTCATCGTCAAAAATCCCACCTATATATTTTTTAAAATTTGTCTCTTGGGTCCACTTGTACTTGTCGGGATTTGACCCTGTAAGTTTTTTTGGTTTTTTTGAAAAAATTGATAAAATCACAAAAAGGCAAAGCCTTGTTTCCCTTCTTTTGAAAAACAATTTTGAAGATTTATTTAAGACATTTATCCCATGATTTTCAAAATAAGTTTGCAAGGACTTTGGATAGTCTCCATTTAATGATGGAAAGAGAAAGGCGATTTGGTTTAAATTTATTTTTTTATTCAAAAATTTTACTATATTTTCAATATTTTCATATTCATTTGCCCTAGCCCTTACCAAAGAATTTTCATTTTTTTCTCCATGGTAGGACCTTAATTTTTTAATTTTTTCAAGTTCGAAAGCCTTTGAATTTACAAGAAAATCCTTGGACTTATCGATAATTTCTTGGTTTGACCTATAATTTATATCCAAGTTATAAAAATTCGCCTCTTTTTTTAAATTTTTCTTACAAGCCTTGTCAAAATCTCTCAAATTTTGGGGACTTGCTCCCCTAAATGAATAAAGAGCCTGGTCATCATCTCCAAAAACAATGAGATTTTTCCCCTTACAAAGGCCAAAAGTAATTTCTTCTTGGATGGTATTTGTATCTTGGTACTCATCAATTATTACAAAATCTATCCTATCTCTGATTTTTTTCCCATAGACTGAATCATTTAATAGGTCGTAGAATTTTTTTAAAATCAATTGGTAATTTATAAGCTTATTTTGGTCAAGAAAATTTGCCCATTTTAAATAAATTTCAAGAGCAAAATTATCACGAGGATTTTCAGAATTTCTAAGGTCATTTAAATCAACCAAATTATTTGTAATACTTTCAAAAATCCCTTGAATTTGCCCAACTTCGTTGTAGGAAATAAATTTTGAAAAGTTTGGAATATTTTCAAAAATCCCCATATTCTTTTCAATCAAATATCCCTCAAGATAGGAATCAATAACCAAAGGATCAAAAATATTTTGCCCAAAAGACTTGTATTCTTTCAAAAAAGAAAGGGCAAGGGAATGAAAATTTCCAATTAGCATATTGGATGTGTCCGCCTCTATTTTTTCTTTTTTAAGACTTGACTCAACCCTTTCAATCAGTTCATTCGCAGCCTTTTTGGTAAAGGTTGTAACAAGAATTTTATTGGGACTAATCCCATCATTTTTTATCAAAGAAATTATTTTTTTTACAATTGTATAAGTTTTTCCAGTCCCAGGACCTGCAAGAACCGCAGCCGGAAGTCTAGCATCATCAATTATTATTCTTTGTTTTTCATTTATCATAAAATCAACTCATAAACAAATCTTTCAGATCTTCTAATTTTATCATCAACCGTACAAATTCCAATTTTTTCAAAAGAAAATTTTTTAATTAAATTTTGCATTTTAAAATTATCTGGATGGGTGTCAATTCTTATTGCCTCCATTTTTAAATTTTTTCCATATCCTATAATTTCATCAAAAAACTTCTTGGCAACTCCTTTTTTCTTTGCACTTTCTCTTACACTTAGCCTGTGAATTGTAAGATAGGGACCATGATTTTTAAAATCCTTTTCAATTCCCCTATAATCTTCTTCATAATCCTTTTTCAAATAAGCAAAAGATAAAATTTCTCCATTTTCCTCATATACAAAACTTTCACCTGTCAAAATATTTTCTAAAATCCCCTCCCTATCAGGAAGCCCATTTTGCCATTGGTCAATTCCATCTTTTTTCAAAGCTTTTTTCCCGTCATTTATAATTATCATTATTTCATCTAAATCTTTAATTTCTGCTATTCTCATACATTTATTATACATTAAAATAGTTTTTATTTAAATTGGTGAAATTTTATTAATTTTAAATATAAAAAAGCTATGAGCAAAACTCATAGCCTATATATTTAAGGGGGTCGTATTTAATTTTTTACCAAGCTGGAACCCATGCTCCTCCTGTGAATTTTTCATAGTCTTTTTTGGTTTGATCTGTTTGATAGTAATTTTTAACAAAATCATTTAAAACTTTGTCGTCTTTTCTATCTTTTTTAGCTACAATTATATTCACATAAGGGTTGGAGTCGTCTACTTTTGATTCTTCAAATTTTAAAGCTGGATATTCAGTTGCAATTTTTGAATCAAGAGCGAAAGTATCATTTACAACTGCAATGGCAGCTGAATCTAGATTTCTTGCTGTTTGACTTGCGTCAACTTCTGTAATTTTTAGATTTTTTGAATTTTCTGTTATATCATCAACTGTAACAGATGATCCCTTGTCACCTTTTACTTTAATAAGTCCTGCATCTTGTAATAAGAATAGGGCTCTTGCTCCGTTTGATGCATCGTTTGGAATTACTACTTCATCATTTTCCTTTACTTCGTCCAATGATTTGTATTTTTTTGAATAAATTCCAAGAGGTGCAAGCATTGTATTTCCTATTGAAACAAGGTCTGTTTTGTGATCTTTGTTGTATTCTTCTAGATATTTTTTGTGTTGGTAAGCATTTAAATCAATGTCTCCAGATTCTAATGCTTCGTTTGGTTGGTTGTAGTCTGAAAATACTACAAGCTTAACATCATTTCCTGTTTTGTCTTTATATCTTTTTATAACTTCGTTTAATACGTCGTTATATTCTCCAACAACTCCAATTTTAATAGTTTGTTTACCTTTTGGATTTTCATTTGAATTTGAATTTGAATTTGATGTGTTTCTATTAGCTTCCTTGTTTCCACATGAGCTAAGTCCTACAAGTAGGGCAAGTCCTAAAGCTATTTTTCCTAATTTTTTCATTTTTTATCTCCTTAATTTTTTATATTTATTTCCAAGCTGGAATTTCTGAACCTTTCGTTTCTTTTTCTACTAATTTTTTAGTTTCATCTGTTTGATAATAATTCTTAATAAAGTTTTCTATAGTTTTTGAATCTTTATCTTCTTTTCTTGCTGCAATTATGTTTACATAGATTGCTTTTGCTGGATCATCCTTATCTTCAAGATAGATTGCATCTTCTGTTGGAACAAATCCTGCATCTACTGCTACTCCAGAATTTATAACTGATGCTGCAACTTCTGTAAGATTTCTTGCTGTTTGGCTTGCATCAAGTTCAATTATTTCTAGATTTTTTGGATTTTTCTTGATATTATCAAGAGTTATTGCATCTCCTTCTTTTCCTTCAAGCTCAAGTAAGCCTGCTGATTGAAGTAGGAAAAGGGCTCTTGCTCCGTTTGTTGGGTCGTTTGGAATTGCAATTTTGTCTCCGTCTTTTATCTCTTTTACATCTTTAATTTTGTCAGAATAAATTCCCATTGGAGCAAGTAGTGTATCTCCAACTGCAACTATATCTGTTTTGTGAGATTTGTTATAATCTTCCAAGAATTTTTTGTGTTGGAAGGCATTTAAGTCAATATCTCCAGATTTTAAAGCTTCGTTTGGTTGGTTGTAATCTGAAAATGGTACAATTTCTATTTTCTTTCCTGTATCTTTTTCAAATCTTTTTGCAATATCTTCTAAAACTTCATTCTTTTCTCCACAAACTCCAATTTTAATTACTTTAGCATCAGCAAATCTGTCTTCAGTTTTTGCTTGATTTGATGGGGAAGAATTTGAATTTGTATCATTCTTCTTATTTCCACATCCTGTTAAAGTTAGTACAAGTGACAATCCTAGGGCAATTTTCTTTAAGTTTTTCATCATTTTCCTCCTAATATTTTTAATGTGATGTTTTTTTTATGATTAAATTGGCAATGCCTTGGATGGCATAGACAATGATCAAAATAACTATTACCGATATAATAACTACATCGTTTTTGTATCTGTTGTATCCGACTGCTATAGCAAGATTTCCTATTCCTCCTGCTCCGATTGTTCCAGCCATTGCAGTAAGTCCCAAAAGTGAAATTAAGGTTATGGCTGAGGCTCTTACAAGTGATGGTAAGCCTTCTCTTAAATAAACTGCTGTTATAATTTCAAATGGTGAATTTCCCATAGCTTCCGCAGCTTCTATTACTCCCAGATCAACTTCTGCAAGAGCTTGTTCAACTTGCTTTGCAAAAAAAGGCACGCAAGAAAAAACTAAGGGAACTATTGCAGCTGTTGGTCCAATTCTTGTTCCTACAATTAAATTTGTCAAAGGACTTATTACTGCAAGTAAGATTATGAAAGGAACCGCACGGAAAAGATTTGTTATCTTATCCAAAATGCTATAAACTTTTTTGTTTTCCAAAATTCCTCCATCGTTTGTAACTACCAGTATTACTCCTATTATTAGTCCAAAAATTCCTGAAAATATGGCTGATAAAAATAGCATATAAAATGTAAGGCCTATATCTTCAAAAATTCTATCTTTTATTGAAAGTGCATAATTAAAGTATTCCATTACTATCTCCTAAAATTTGTACATTAGTTCCACCCGCTATCAAATATTCAATAGCCTTGTCGATATTTTCTCCTTCATCCTTGAAGGTTACTATAAGATTTCCAACTGGAACATTTGTAATAAATTCAATATTTCCTGCCAAAACATTTGTCTTGACCTTAAATTTCTCATAAATTTCATTTATTACAGGTTCTGTTGTTGACTCTCCAACATAGGAAAGTTTTACCAAAAATTCATCTTTTTTCAAAACTCCCAGATTGTTTTTAACTTCCTCAAGAGTTTGATTTACATTTGTTGAAGTTTCTACAAAATCTTTTGTAAGTTTGTGTTTTGGATTTGAAAATATTTCAAGGGTTGATCCTTCTTCAATAACTTTTCCATCTTGCATTACAGCAACCTTATTGCAAAGATCTTTTACAACTTCCATTTGGTGGGTGATTATTACAATTGTTATTCCAATTTTCTCTTTAATCTCTCCCAAAAGTTTTAAAATTTGCTTGGTTGTTTTTGGATCAAGAGCACTTGTTGCCTCATCACAAAGTAAAATTTCTGGATCTGAAGCAAGAGCCCTTGCTATGGCACATCTTTGCTTTTGACCACCTGATAATTCTCTTGGGAAAGAGTCAGCCTTATCACCAATTCCAACTAAGTCCAAAAGTTTTTGAGCCTTTTTAATTTTTTCTTCTTTTGAAAGATTTTCCTTTCTTATAGGAAAAATTACATTATCAATTACTGAAAGGTTATTCAAAAGATTAAAGTGTTGGAAAATCATCCCGATTTTTTTACGTCTTTTTCTCAAATCTTTTTGTGACAAGTCCAAAAGATTTTCTCCTTTTATTAAAACCTCTCCCTCAGATGGTTTTTGCAAAAGATTGATACATCTTACAAGAGTTGATTTTCCAGCTCCGGAAAATCCAACTATACCAAAGGCATCCGCCTTTTCAATTTTAAGATTAACTCTATCGACTGCCTTGAAACCATCAAAGTCTACGCTAATATTTTTTAGTTCAATCATCTTATCTTCCTTTTCTATCAAAATTTATTAAAAAATTTAAAGCACAAGCTAGTCCATAATAAAGACCGTCGTTGTCAACATCAAATTTTTCAGTGTGAGCTCCAGCTCCATATCCTTTTTCTTCGTTTTTTACACCGATTTTTGCAAAAACACTTGGAGCAATTTTTCCATATCCATAAAATGATTCAGATCCAAAAGAAACTTCTTCATCAACTCTTGCATTTGGTAAAATTTCTTCCAAAGAAGATCTCGCAAATTCTGAAAGATTTTCATCATTTGAAACCGGATAGGCAACCACTCTTGTGTAATCATTAAATTTAACCTTGCAGTCATAAATACTTGCAGTTTTTTTAGCAACATCTTTCAATTTTTCCAAGGCTTTTTCTCCAACCTCATCTTCAAAAAATCTCAAAGTCGCCTTTAAATTCGCCTTATCAGGAATAACATTTGAAGCAAAACCTGCATTTATTGACCCGATTCCTAAAGTTACAATTTTCTTTGGATCAAGGCCACTTGCCCAAGTTTGGTTTAGGTTATTTATAATAGCAACTAGGGCATTTATTGGAGAAATTAACAAGTCAGGTCTTGAACCATGGCCGCCTTTGCCGATTACATCAAAATCAACCCCAGCACAACCTGCGTAAACTTTTCCTTTGGAAATAGCAATTTTTCCTGTTGGAATTTCTGTATCAACGTGGTTTCCATAAATTGCATCAAATTTTATATTTTTTAAAGATTCTATCATAGCATGGATTCCAGCTCCTGTTTCCTCGCCTTCTTCAAAAATAAAATAAAATTTTCCATTTAATTTTTCTTTAAGATCACTTAGAATTTTTGCACTTGTAAGAGCAAGAGCCATATGAAAATCGTGGCCACAAGCATGCATTACGCCTTGATTTTTTGATACAACTTCTTTTTTGCCCCTTAAATTTTCTTCATTTTCCAAAATTGGAAGAGCATCTATATCAGTTCTTAGTCCCAAGATTTTACCTTGTTTTTTTGTATCAAGAATTGCCACAAAGCCTGTAGAATTTTCAACTTCTTGGGTTTCTAAGCCAAGTTTTTTACACTCATCTATTAGAAATTTACGAGTTTCAAATTCCTTGCTTGAAAGCTCTGGATGTTCATGAAGATAATTTTTAATTTTTTTGGCAAAATCTAAATTTTCCTTTACCAAATTTTTTATCTCTTCTGTACTTATATTTGTCATTTCAAAAACCTTTCTTTTCTAAATTTAAACAAATAAAAAAGTCCTTACTGTAGATAAACTACAATAAGGACGAAAATTTTCCGCGTTACCACCTTTTTTGCACTAAAAAATGCCACTTCAGATACTACCATATCCTAACTCTATAACGGGAGTTCCCGTATAAGTCTAAATATCGACCTATCCCATCTGAGACCATCTTCACCATACTTTTTATTTACCCCTCTCAGCTTAACAGGGCTCTCTGTAAAATAATCCATACGACTACTCTTCTCTTTATCTGGTTTGTTTTTAATCTATTTGATAAATCAATAATACAATCAATTAAAAATCCTGTCAAGTATTTTTTTAATTTTTATTAATTAATTTAGCATATTATAAATAAAATCCTGTAAATTTCAGGCTTTTACTTATAAATATTAAAAATAATTTATTGGGGATTTTTTTAAAAAATAAAAATAAAAAAGAAGCCCTAAGGCTTCTCAAGATTGCAGACAAACTTTAATTTAATAAATCTTAACAAAATTAAAATTAAATTAAGCTCTAACCCATCTCGACTAAGCGAGTGGAACGAACGCATGGAGAGATCTCATGAGATTTCTCGACTCACTACGTTCGCTCGAAATGGGTGTAAATTGAGTTTGTCAACAGTTCTGAGAAGCCCTAAGGCTTCTAATGGTTTTGGTAAAATAAATTCATTTATAATATACTGTATTTAATTATTTGTGCAAGTTATTCTACCGTTACTGATTTCGCTAAATTTCTAGGCTTATCAACATCAAGTCCTTTTGCACAAGAAACATAATATGCCAAAATTTGTTGAGGAATGACAGATAAAACTGGATAAAGTGGATCAATTGTCTGTGGAAGTTCGAAATTAAAGTTGGAAATTTCTTTCAAATGGTCATCTTTTTTTGAAATCGAGAAGATATTTGCCCCTCTTGAGATAATTTCTTTTACATTTGATATGGTTTTTTCCATTATATTTTCTTGACTTGCAACTACAACAACCGGTGTTCCTTTTTCAATTAAGGCAATGGTTCCGTGTTTTAATTCTCCAGCTGCCAAGGCTTCTGAATGAATGTATGAAACTTCTTTTAATTTTAAAGACCCTTCAATTACAGACTTATAATCAAGGCCACGACCTATATAAAACATTGAATCAAAATCTTTTATATCTTTTGCGTAAGTCTTTATTTTTTCGCTCTCATCTAAAATTTCCTTAATTTTTTCAGGAATTTTTTTCATTTCTGAAATTATTTCCTTGTATTTTTCTTCGCTTATAGTTTTAAGTTTTAATGAAAAATCTAGGGCAAGCATATATAAAGAAATAATTTGAGTTGTGTAGGCCTTGGTTGATGCAACTGCAATTTCTGGTCCTGCGTAACAATAAATTGTTTTATCAGCTTCCCTATCAAGAGATGAAGCTACAACATTTGTCAAAACCAAAGTCTTTGCACCTTTTTTCTTACCAAGTCTTAAGGCTGCAAGTGTATCAGCAGTTTCTCCAGATTGGCTTACCAAAATTATCAAAGTATTTTCATCAATAAAGGGATCATTGTACCTAAATTCACTTGCTATGTCGCAAATTACAGGAATTTTTGCAAATTTTTCCAAGGCGTATGCCCCAACAAGACCAGCATGATAGGCAGTTCCACAAGCAACTATATAGATTTTCTTGAAATTTTTAATCTCATCAAGAGAAAATGAATTTTCCTTAAAATCAACCCTATCACCAGTCATTTTAAATCTGATTGTATCCGCAATAGCCTTTGGTTGGTCAAAAATTTCTTTAATCATAAAATGATCAAAGCCTTCCTTGGTTGAATCTTCAAAAGAAAAATCAACTTTTGAAATTTCTCTTTGGATTTTTTGGAAATTTCTGTCATAAATTGTGAAAGATTCGCCCTTAATATCAACCAAATCTCCATTTTCAAGATAAATTACATCTTTTGTATATTTTATTATTGAAGGAAGGTCGCTTGCTGCAAGGATTCCCTCATCTGTTATTCCCAAAACAAGAGGACTTTCCTCTCTTAAAACTATAAGTCTATCACTTTCATCTTGGCACAAAATTCCAAGGGCAAAAGATCCTCTCAAATCATTTTTTGCTTTTTTTACAGCTTCTAAAATATCACCTTGGTAATATTTTTCAATCAAAACTGCAATAACTTCTGTGTCAGTATCAGACTTAAAGCTATATCCTTCCTTTTTGAGATTTTCTTTTAGCTCATTATAATTTTCAATAATTCCATTGTGAACTACAGAAATTTTTCCATTATTTGAAAGATGTGGGTGAGAATTTATATCTGAAGGGCCCCCGTGAGTTGCCCATCTAATATGGCCAATCCCAATATTCCCCTCGATTGGATTTTTTGAAAGCTCATCTTTTAAAACTTTAACCTTACCGCTTTTTTTGACAGTTTTAATTAAACCCTGATCGATAAGGGAGATTCCCGCCGAATCGTAACCCCTATACTCAAGCCTTTCAAGACCATCCATAATAATTTCTCTAGCATTTAGCCTTCCCGTATAACATACTATTCCGCACATAGTATCCTCCTAATATTAAATTTTAGAGGTATCACTTTATTTTCTTTGTCATAAGAATTGCTTCTTATTTTTGTTAAATACTGAGCCTGTGAAAGCTTTGGAGCACCCGCCGAATTTTCGATAACTCCATTCCTCGTCATCCCAAAGGGATCTGGCGCTTACTATATTTTTACCTCGTTTTTTAATTATACATTAAAAATATGAAATAAAAAAGTATAGAAAATATTAAATTTTTGCATAAATTTTTAAAATTTTTTCAAAATTTATTTTTAAAATAAAAACCAGACTTATATAAGCCTGGTTTTATAAAACACTTAGTGATTCATATGCTATTTTTAGGATTTAATTTTTTTATTTATTTTCCATTTTTTTGTAAGATTCTAATCTTTCTTTTGCAGCTTCTTCAGCTTCTGCATATAATCTATCTGCATCTTCTGGGAAAGCTTTTTTAAGGGATGCGTATCTTACTTCACCTTGTAGGAATTCTTGGAAAGATTCTGTAGGATCTTTTGAATCTAGAACAAATGGATTCTTGCCTTCTTCTTTAAGAAGTGGGTTGAATCTCCATAAGTGCCAATATCCACTTGCTACAGCTTCTTTTTCTCTTCTTTGAGTCTTGCCCATTCCTGCTTTTAGTCCGTGGTTTATACATGGAGCGTAAGCAATTATTAGTGATGGGCCGTGGTAGGATTCTGCTTCTTTTATTGCTTTTAGAGTTTGAGCTTGGTTTGCTCCCATTGCAACTTGTGCAACATAAACATAACCATAAGTTGTCATCATTAAACCAAGGTCTTTCTTTCTAACTTTTTTACCACTTGCTGCAAATTTTGCTACAGCTGCAAGAGGAGTTGCCTTTGAGCTTTGTCCACCTGTATTTGAGTAAACTTCTGTATCAAATACGATTATATTAATATCATCGCCACTTGCAAGAACATGGTCTACTCCAGAAAATCCTATATCATAAGCCCAACCGTCTCCACCATAAATCCAAACAGATTTTTTAACTAAATAATCTTTTAGATTTTTAATTCTTTCAATAATCTTATTAGCTTCTTCATTGTCAGTTTCATTTGCTATTAATGATTCAATTTTTATAGCTGCTTTCTTGCTTTCTTCAAAATCATCATTATTTTCTAACCATTCGTTGAATGCATCGTTTAGAGGTGTAGAAACTTTTAATTCTAAGAATTTTTTCATTAGAGTTTCTAGTAAGAATTTGTTTGATTTTGTTGCAAGAAGCATACCATAACCATATTCTGCTGCATCTTCAAACAAGGATGATGCCCAAGCTGGACCTTCTCCATTTTTATTTGTGCAATATGGCATTGATGGAACTGATGATCCCCAGATTGATGAACATCCTGTTGCGTTTGAAATAATTTGATGATCACCGTAAAGTTGAGTGATTAATTTTGCATAAGGTGTTTCTCCACAGCCTGCACATGCACCTGAGAATTCAAGTAATGGTTGGCTAAATTGTGAATTTTTAACATTTGTTGGGGCGATTTCATCGTCTTTATATCCAACTTCTTCGTGAGCAAATACCCAATTATCGGCTTGTTTTTCAATTTGTTCATCAATTGCTTTCATAGCTAAGGCTTTTTTTGGAGCTGGACATACGTCAACACAGTTTCCACATCCCATACAATCATATGGTGAAACTTGGATTCTAAATTCGTATCCTTCAAGTCCCTTGCCTATAGCTTTTTTAGTTTCAAATCCTTCTGGTGCTTTAGCTTTTTGTTCTTCATTTACTAAAAATGGTCTAATTGTAGCGTGTGGACAAATATATGAGCATTGGTTACATTGGATACAATTATCTATATTCCATTCTGGAACAAATAAAGCTATACCACGTTTTTCATATCTAGATGTACCTGCCATATATTGACCATCATCATAAGGTAAATAAGTTGATACTGGTAGGTCATCTTCTTTTAAGTTTATAATTGGTCTAACCATATTTTTGATAAAGTCTGGTTCATTTTCATTTTCATTTTCTCTATCATCTTCTAGGTTTTTCCATTCTTCCTTGACATTTATTTTTTGTAATTCTTCACTTGCACGGTCAACTGCCTTGTTGTTCATGTCAACAATATCTTGACCCTTCATACCATAAGATTTTTCAATAGAAGCTTTTAGATATTTTATAGCATCTTCTATTGGTAAAACTTCTGATAGGATGAAGAAAGCTGTTTGGATAACCATGTTTGTTCTGTGTCCAAGGCCTACTTCTTGAGCTATTTTTGAAGCATTTACTGTGTAAAATTTAATATTTTTATCTGCAATTTCTTTTAATAGGTAATTTGGAATATGTTCTTCGAGCTCTTCTTCTGACCAAATTGTATTTAATAAGAAAATTCCACCTTCTTTTAAGTTTTTAACAAGGTCATATTGTCTTACATATGCTTGTGGTGAGCATGATACAAAGTCAGCTTCATCTATAAAGTATGCAGCATTGATTGGATTTGGTGAAAATCTCAAGTGAGACATTGTTAGACCATTAGATTTTTTAGCATCATAGTCAAAATATCCTTGAGCAAACATATCAGTGTTATCACCGATAATTTTAATTGCATTTTTATTTGCACCAACTGTACCATCTCCACCATTTCCCCAGAATATACAACGTGTTGTTTTTCCGTCAGAAATTACAAAACTTTCATCAACTTCAAGAGATGTATGAGTTACATCATCATTGATTCCAACTGTAAAGTGGTTTTTAGGCTCATCTTTTGCTAAATTATCAAATACAGATTTAAAGTGAGCAGGTCTTGTATCTTTTTGTCCAAGTCCATATCTTCCTGCAATTATTTTTGGATTTCTATCAGAATCTGCGAACGCTTCTAATACATCTAGGTATAGAGGCTCTCCAGCTGATCCTTTTTCTTTTGTTCTATCTAGTACTGCAATTCTTTCAACTGTTTCTGGAATCGCTTCTAGTAAATGTTTAGTTGAGAATGGTCTATAAAGATGAACTTTTACAAGTCCTACTTTTCTACCTTCTTTATTTAATTCTTCTACTGTTTGTTGAATTGTATCAGTACCTGAACCCATGGCTACAATTATATCAGTTGCATCTTCTGCACCAACATAGTTAAATAATGAATAATTTGTTCCTATTTTTTCATTTACCTTATTCATATAATCAATAACGATTTCTGGAATTGCATTATAAGCTTTATTTTGAGCTTCAGCCCTTTGGAAATATCCACTTTTTTCAAATACACCACGCATAGTTGGTCTATGTGGATTTAAGGAATCGTTCTTAAAATCATCAATAGCTTTCCAATCAACCATATCTTCAAATTGATCATAGTCCCAAACATCAATTTTTTGAATTTCGTGACTTGTTCTAAATCCATCAAAGAAATTTACAAATGGAACTCTTCCTTTAATAGCTGCTAGGTGAGCTACTGGTGATAGGTCCATAATTTCTTGAACAGAGCCTTCTGCAAGCATAGCAAATCCTGTTGCTCTTGCTGCCATTACGTCTTGATGGTCGCCATACATGTTGATTGCAGATGTTGACAAAGAACGAGCTGCTACATGGAAAACTGCAGGAAGTCTTTCTCCTGCTATTTTGTACATATCAGGAATCATTAGTAGAAGTCCTTGACTTGCTGTGTATGTAGATGTAAGTGCTCCTGCTGCAAGCGATCCATGTACTGCTCCTGCTGCTCCTGCTTCGTGTTGCATTTCTGTAACTGATACAGGATTTCCAAATAGATTCAATCTTTCATTTGCTGCCCATTTATCAATAAATTCTGGCATTGGTGAAGATGGAGTTATAGGATAGATAGCTGAAACTTCACTAAAAGCGTAAGAAACATGAGCTGCTGCTGTGTTACCGTCCATGGTAACTTTTCTTCTCTTTATTGTCATAAAAATTACTCCTTTTTAATAAATTTTCATATTCTTTCTCTTAAGATCATAAGCCCAAAAATAGAACTCAAAAGAGTTCTATTTTTTATTGCTTTTTTATTGCTTAACTAATTCGTCAATATATTCTGCATTTGCTGCTGGATCTAGTTTAAATCCTGAGATTTTATTTACGATACAAGCTATAGCAGCATCTCCTGTGATGTTACATGCTGTACCAAATGAATCTTGAGCAACATATAATGCTATGATTAATGCTGTCATAGGTTCTGTAAATCCAAGCATAGATTGAAGAATACCTAATGCTGCCATTACTGCTCCTCCTGGAACTCCTGGTGCTGCTACCATTGTAACACCAAGCATAAGGATGAATGGGAACATGTGTTGGAATCCTACATCTGATCCATTAAGCATAAGAATTGATAATGAACATGATGTAAGGGTTATTGTTGAACCTGATAAGTGGATTGTTGCACAAAGTGGAATTACAAAGTCTGCTATACCTTTGTTTACACCTAATTTATAAGTTTGGTTAAGTGTAACTGGGATTGTTGCTGCAGATGATTGTGTTCCTATAGCTGTCATGTAAGCTGGAATCATAGTCTTGATTTTTGAGAATGGACTTCCACCTGAAAATGAACTTGCTACAGTAAATTGTGTAGTGATTGTTAGGTAATGAAGTATCAATACCATGATAAATACTCTTGCAAATACTGATAATACTACTGCTACAGTTCCTTCATAAGCCATGTTTGCAAAAATACCACAAATGTGGAATGGCAATAATGGAATTACGATATTTGAAATTAATTTTGTAATAATATCAGAAAATTCATGAACTGCTTTTTTAAGTACATCTGCTTTTGCAGCTGCTATACCAACACCTAGGATAAATGAAATAATAAGTGCTGTTGTAACTGAAAATACTGGATCCATTGGTGATTCAAATATTTTCTTTAAAGCTTTTCCTGAGTTTTTCTCTGGGTCGAATGAAATTGCTCCCTTTTTAATAAAGTTAGGAAGAACAACGCTACCTACAAAATATGTAATAGTTCCAAAGATAACGGTTGACAAATATGCAATACCTGCTGTAATTGCTAGAGTCTTTCCTGCTGAATCTCCTAGATCTGCTATACCTGGAATTACAAATCCCATAATGATTAGTGGAATAACAAAACCTAAGAAGTTGCCAAATAGACCATTGAAAGTAATTAATATTCTAACTAAAATCCTTAAAACGTCAACTTTTTGACCTGCAAGTCCTATTAGAATACCTAGAATGATTGCAATAATTAGTCTTGGCAATAAACCTAGTTTCTTCATTTCTATTTTTCCTCCTTGAAATGAATTATTTTGATCTTAAGATCACCTAAATAATATCAGTTTTAAATTTTCATGTCAACATTTTCATAACTTTTTCGAATTTACTTTTCAAATTATTTAAATAATGTTATTTTTTTATTAATTTCCCTCCAATAAAGGATTTTCATTGATAATATAAGTCTATTTTTTTACATATTTGGCCCATATTTTTTAAATATTTTTGGTATTGTTTTCCTTCATTAAAAAAATAAGACTTACTGAAATCTTAGTAAATCTTATTTGTGGTTTTCTATTCATTTTTAAATTTCTATAATTTCATCAAATTTATTCAATATTTCCTCATCAATTTTATGAGTTATTATAATGACTGTTTGGTCTAGTGATAGAAGTTTTTCCAAGACTTCTTTTGAATTTTTTCCATCAAGGGCTGCTGTTGGTTCATCGTAAATCATAATGGGTCTTGTTTCAACAAGAGATCTTAATATGCTTATTCTCATCATCTCTCCACCAGATAATCCCTCGTTTTTACTTATCTTATCACTCAATTTTTTATCTATATTAAAAACAGATAAGTCAATCTTTTTGTCCCTTTTCTTTCTATAAAAATTTATATTATCTTCCAAACTCCCGTCTATTATATTTGGCTTTTGGTCAACATATAGAATATAATCCCTATAATCAAAATCTTTAATATTCTCACCATTTAGAAATATTTCTCCCTTATTAGGAGAAATTTCTCCACATAAAATTTTTGCCAAAGTTGATTTTCCCTTGCCAGATTCTCCTCTTATTAAATATTTATTTCCATAAGAAAAATCAAAATTAAAATCATCAATTATTTTTTTATTTTCGTATGAAAAAGAAATATTTTTGACAGAAAGATCTATTGGATAAGATAAGTCCAAAGATTTTTTCTTCCTTTCTTTTTGATTTAAGATATTTTTAATATTTTCATAGATAGGCTTTGATTCGTTATACATAGAAATAAATGAAGATAAGGCTATAACCGGATCAACTATATAATTCATAAGTTGCACTACAGAAATTATGGAACCGACTTCAATTTCTCCCCTAAAAGCAAGAAGACCACCAAATATAAAAATCAAAATATATGAAAAAGAACCAAGACTTTGGGAGGATATATTAGAAAAGGTGTTGATATTTTTTAAATCTTTCCTGTTTTTTTCATGGTCAAATTCAATCCTACTTTTTTCATCAATTAGCTTATCTTCAACCTTGTATCTCAAGTATTCATTTTTTTGGTCTAATTTTCTCCCTATATATTTTTGATAAAAGTCATAAAATTCGTTAAATTTTCGGGATTTCTCTTGAATATTTTCCCCTAGAAGTAAAGGCATCAAAATAGGTAAGCTTGCTCCAATTATTGCGACAGGTAGGAGTTTAAAATTAATATAAATAATAGAAATTACAGCAAAAAACATAGTCAAGGCTAGGTTTATGGCATTTATTTTTACCATAAAGCGATTGGCATAAAGATTTTCAGTATTAGTTGTGTAGTTTGCAATATTTATTTCCTTATTATTTTTCAAATCCTTTTTAAAAAGTTCATTTTTTAAACCAATAAATTTTTCCATCCCAATCCTATAATTAAGTCTAAAAGCTAAATTTGACGAAATAAAATTTATCAAAACTAAAAATGCCAATTTTATAAGGTTTGATTTAAATTCTCCCAAATTCAAATTTGAAATTGAAGTTACAACTTTCCCCATAAAAATCCCAATTAAAGAAAGACTTGATGATGTAAAAATCAACAGCAAGATTATAAGTGAATAAGCTATTAAAGATTTTGATTTGTTTTTCATAAATTTTTCCTATTATTAAATGTAAATATTTCTATTATTCTACCCATAAATTTGAGTTTTCTTCTTTATTTAATTTTAAATTTTCCAATCAAAAAAGCCAGGATTAAATCCTGGCTCGTTTTTTTAATATCCCATTGGCATTTGTGGTGGCATTTCTGGTTTTTCTTCTTTTATGTCTGCCACTGCTGCTTCTGTTGTTAGAATCATACTTGCTATGCTTACTGCATTTTCTAGGGCTGATCTTGTTACTTTTGTTGGTTCTACGATTCCTTTTTCAAACATATTTACGTATTCATCATCGTAGGCATCGTAACCGTTATTTTTGTCTGATTTTTTTACATTTTCAAGTACAACTGATCCGTCCATTCCTGCATTTTCTACAATTTGTCTAAGTGGTGCTTCTAGGGCTTTTGCTATTATTTTTGCTCCTGTTTTTTCGTCATTTTCTAATTTTTCTTCTAGAGCTTCTACTTTTTTGATTGCTTCTATTAGAACTGTTCCGCCACCTGCAACTATTCCTTCTTCAACAGCTGCTCTGGTTGCTGATAGGGCATCTTCGATTCTGTATTTTTTATCTTGCATTTCTGTTTCTGTTGCAGCTCCTACGTTTATTACTGCAACTCCGCCTGCAAGTTTTGCTACTCTTTCTTGGAATTTTTCTTTGTCGTATTCTGAATCGCTTGCTTCTATTTGACCTTTGATTTTTTCTACTCTTTCAGCTAAGGCATCTTTGTCGCCTTTTCCTTCTACAATTACTGTGTGGTCTTTGTCAACTTTTACTTTTTTAGCTGATCCAAGATCTTCTATTGTAGCTTCTTTTAATTCCATTGATAAGTCTTCTGAAATTACTTTTGAGCCTGTAAGAATTGCTATATCTTGAAGCATTTCTTTTCTTCTGTCGCCATAGCCTGGTGCTTTTACTGCAACTACATTGAAGGTTCCTCTTAATTTATTTAGAACAAGTGTTGTTAGGGCTTCTCCGTCTACATCATCTGCAATTATTAATAGTGGTTTTGATGATTGAACAATTTGTTCTAGTAGTGGTAGGATTTCTTGGATACTTGAAATTTTTTTGTCTGTTACAAGTATATATGGATCCTCTAAATCTGCTATCATTTTTTCATTATCAGTTGCCATGTATGGGGACAAATATCCCTTGTCAAATTGCATTCCTTCTACTACGTCAAGGTAGGTATCTGTTGTTTTGGATTCTTCTACTGTGATTACTCCATCATTTCCTACTTTTTCCATAGCATCTGCAATAAATTTACCAATTTCTGGATCTGCTGATGAGATTGTTCCTACTTGTTCAATTGCTTTTTTATCTTCTACTTCTTTTGAAGATTCTTTGATGTAAGAAACAACTTCACTGCTTGCTTTTTTTAGTCCCTTATTTAAAACTACTGGATTTGCTCCTGCAGCTAGGTTTTTTAGTCCTTCTTTTATAATTGCTTGGGCAAGAACTGTTGCTGTTGTTGTTCCATCTCCTGCTACATCATTTGTTTTTGTTGCAACTTCTTTTACAAGTTGAGCTCCCATATTTTCAAACCTATCTTCAAGTTCGATTTCTTGGGCGATTGTTACACCATCGTTTGTGATTGTTGGTGCTCCGTAAGATTTATCTAAAACTACATTTCTTCCTTTTGGTCCAAGAGTAACTTTTACAACATTTGCTAATTTATCAATTCCTCTTTCAAGACCATCTCTTGCATTTTTACCATAATTTATATCTTTTGCCATAATTTTCTCCTATTCTACTACTGCTAATACGTCTTTGTATGCTAATACTACGTAATTTTCACCGTCAATTTTCACATCAGTTCCTGCATATTGGGAATAAATAACCTTGTCTCCTTCTTTTAAGGAATCTTTTTTGTCTTGGTCATTTAAAATATCATTGCTTATTGCAACAACTTCTGCATATTGTGGTTTTTCTTGAGCAGATTCTGGTAAAACTATGCCAGATTGGGTTTTCTTTTCTGCTTCTAATTTTTTTATAACTACTCTTTCACCGATTGGTTTTAAGTTCATTTTATTTCCTCCTTTTAGCACTCATTAACTTCGACTGCTAACATCTAATATAAATATACGAGTAATTAAAAATAATGCAAGTTTTATTTACCAATGGCGTTTTCTCTGCCATAATAGAATAAATATTGTTGGACGTAGCCTGCGTTCTCTCCAAAATATTTGTCAGCATAAGCTGAAATTTGTTTTTTTGGAACTTCTTTTTTTATAAACAAAAATTCCATAACTCTTTTTATCCAAACATCAACTGGGAAAGTTTCTCTTTTGTGAAAAGCAAAAAGCATTATACAATCGGCAACTTTTGGTCCTACTCCTGGAAGCTCTTGGAGTTTTTTTCTCAAATCTTCTGTCGGCATTTTTATATCTTTTTCAAAATCAAAAAATCCATCATTTATTATTTTTGAAGTTTCTACTATTCTTTTATCACGAAAACCAACTCTCGCTTTTTCTCTTAAGTCTTCTGGCCTTGCCTTGGATAGTTGTTCAGGATTCGGAAAAGAATAATATTTTCTTCCTTTATATTCTCCAATATAATCTCCATACATTTCTGATATTATTCTTACGGCTTTTTTAATTCTTGGGATTTGGTTGTTGGCTGAAATTATAAAAGAAATTAGGGTTTCAAAAAATTCTTGGTTTAATATCCTAATTCCTCTCCCATATTCTGTTGCCTCTTTTAAAGTTTCATCTAGAGAAATTTTTTCTTTGATTTTTCCATAATCTACTCCAAGGTCAAAATAATCGTAAAAAATATCATAAAATTCTTCTTCACTTACATTGTCTATTATTATCTTGTCCCCTTCTTTTTTGAGATTTATAATTTTTCCCAAAAAAACTGCAGTAAATGATCCATCTTCTTCTTCAAAAAAATTAAAACATTGGCCGCAGGTAAAAATATCTTTTGGGTCAAAAGATTCATGGTAAAAAATCAATTGACCCTTTTCTTTCTTTAAATTTAATTTATTTTTATTTTTTTCTATATACCTATTCATTTTTATCCTTATCTAACTCTTAGGGCGTGAACTGCAAGTCTTTCATCTTCATAATCATATTGGCAGGTTGATAGGGTTATGATTGTATCATCTTCTTTAAACTCGCGATTTTTAAGACTTACTTCACTTTTATCTCTAAGCTTTTCAAAATATGCTAATTTTTGGCCCATATCGGAAAAATCCAAAGTCCTATAATCATATTCTGATGGGGTTGTGAAAACTGAGAAAATTTCATATTCTCTAAGCCCTTCATTTGTTGTTATATAAATTTTTCTGTTTTTTGTGGCAAAATCTTGGTCCCTAAATTTTTTTAGGGCTGAAAACATTGATTCCATTTCTTGAATATAATGACCGTATATTACAGAATTTGCATCATTAAAATTGCTGTCATTCATATAATCCATAAAAATTGATCCAGCTATATCGTATTTTAAATCCAAAGATTTTCTCAAATAGTAATTATTATCTTTTGCTTGTAAAATCGGATAAGCTATATTTGTTTCAGGGATTTCAATAAAACCAATTACATCTGGGTTTTCTTTTTGAAATTTCTTCAAAATCTCCATAAATTTCTTTTCCTTATCAGCAAAAGTTTCTATTTTTATTTTTTTACCACTTTTATCATTTGCCTTAACTTCTTCCATGACAGATGCTATATGTTGGTTATTTTTATAATTTTTGTAATAATCATAACCTCTTCTGCCAAGAATTCCCAAGCATACTGCAATAACAATTACAAGAATAACTCTTATAAGCTTTAAAATTTTATCTTTCATCTTTCCACCTTTAAAACTTCCTTTCTATTAGTATAATAATATAAATTGTAAAATTTATGAAATTTATTTTAAGGAGTATACATGTCAGATTATAAATTATTTGTTGGGACAGCTTGTCCTCACTGTAGAAAAGTTGAAAATTTCTTAGAAGAAAACAATATAGAATTAGAAATTGTAATATAAACGAAAATAGAGATGCCTTGATGAAACTAATCCAAAACGGCGGCAAAAGACAAGTACCATGCCTTTTCCACGATGGAGAGTATATGTATGAGTCAAATGATATAATCGAATTTTTAAAAAAATAAATAAATTTTTAAGCGTGTATTTTTAATGCACGTTTTTTTATATATAAGAAAAAACTTGGGTATAAAATAAAAAAAGGAGAATTTATGATAAAACTAATAGCAACAGATTGTGATGAAACGCTTTTATCGACAGATAAAACAATTCATCCTAGAAATCTTAAAGCCATAAAAAAATCCCAGGAAATGGGAATAATAGTTTCGATAGCAACAGGCCGCGGCCCCTACCAACTTTTTGATATTCTTGACCAAATAGACAATGTAAAAGAAAACAGATTTTCAATACTTTGTAACGGTGGAATAATAATGGACAATATCACAAAAAAAGTTGTAGAAGCATCCCCAATCGATTACAAAAAAGCAGTTGAAGTTTCAGACTATTGCAATGAAAAAAATGTACACTTTGAAATCTATACAGATAAACACTGCTATGTATTTCCAAACGGAAATGAAGTGAAAGGATCTTATGATAAAAATATCTACAAGTTTGTAAAAAAAGCCAAAGATATAAAAAATCTTGATAAAGAAATAATAGTGAAAGTAATAATAAAAAATTCCGACCTAAACTATCTAATGAGTCTTGAAGAAGACGTAGCAAGAATTTGTAATTGGGACGTTGCAATTTCCTACTCATCTGATACCTTTATGGAAATAAATAGAAAAAATGTAAACAAGGCCAAGGCCCTAGAAAAATTGTGCGACCATTATGGATTTAGTATGGAAAATGTCCTAACAATTGGCGATAATTACAACGACAAAGAAATGCTAGAAGAGGCAGGCTTTTCAGCCGCCGTCCAAAATGCTCACCTTTTACTAAAAGACGTATCAAAATACACAACCAAAGCCACAAACGACCAAGGCGCAGTCGGTGAGGCCATAGAAAAATTTGTTTTTAACCAAAATTAAATTTCAAAAAAAAATAAAGCCCAAAATCATAAGATTTTGGGTCAGACTGTTGATAAACTAAAAATTTGCCCATTTCGACCGAGTGCAACGAGCGGAGAAATCTCATGAGATCTCTCCATGCGTTCGTTTCACTCACACTAAAACACGTTTGCTTTGCAAACTTTTCTGTGTTATCACACTAGTTTTAGGGATAAATGTGCAAAATCAATGCACATTTATCTAGTCGAGATGGGTTATAGCGTAATTTTATTTTGAACTATTAATGAATTATTAAACTGAATTCGTCTACGCTCTGACCCAGAATCAAAAGATTTTGGGTGTTTTTTTACCACACAGATTTTTCTTTTGGGAAAAATTTGTAGATAAAATATCCTATTGATGCCAATATTGCTAGGGGGATAATTAAAAATAGGATTGGTATTAGAATTAGGCTTCCTCCTATAAATATTGAAACAAGTAGGGTATATATTATCGATAATGCAAATTTTAAAATTTTAAATCCTACAATTACGCCAAGGATGGCTAGGATTATTTTTATTATTTTATTTTTATCTCTATCTTTCATTTTTTCACCTTATCTAAATATATCTTCTTTTTTTATCAAAACTTTGTATAGGAAATATATAACAAATAATGGTATTACTACTGCCCAAATTATTTTTATTGCTAGACCCAAAAGTTTTAAAACTATAGTTGCTACAAGTGCTAGTAAAAAAACTCTCAGAACTTTTTTTGCTTCTTCGTTCATAATCTCCTCCTATCTTAAATTTATTATACCACATTTTAAGATAATTCAAGTTTTGTTTTAATTTATTTTATATTTAAGGCTTATATTTTTAATTTTCTCGTTTTTATTTTTCTTTTATTGATATTTTGATTTTTTCTTCGAAATCTTGTCCTTTTTCTAGGATATATGGATTATTTATTTTTTTTGTAAAACTTGGTCCATTAAAACACGGTTCAAGACACAAATATTCTCCCATAAAATCTGTCCAGATGGCAAATTCTTTGAAATTTTCATTTTCAATCATAATATTAAAATATTTACTTTCAAGATAGGCTTTCTTTTCTTTTAGAAAATATGTTTCTTCTAAGTTTATTTTTTCAAGCTTAACATCTTTTATTTTGAAATTTTTGTCCACATAAAAGTATGGGTGAAAGCCTGGTCCTATTGGCAAATCTTTGTCGGATGAATTTTTTATTTTTAAGGCTATTTTTAAGGATGAATTTTCGATTTTGTATTCTATATAATAACTTGTATTTTCGTATTCGCCCTTGCCTTCTAGTTTAAATTTAATGGAATTTTCGGATTTTTCTTCTATATCCCAAAAGGAAACTCTGCCAAAGCCGTGTTGGGCGAGATTTTTTATTTCACTTTTCCCAAAGTTTGGAAGACATGGGTGCATGCCTCCCCTAGTTTTAAGTTCATCTTTTATTTTTATTAGTAGTTTTGGGAAAAATATTGGTTTTTTATCTTTAGTAAATTTTTCTATGTAGGCTCCATAGGAATTTACTGTCATTTCTAGATTTTTATCTTTTAATTTTATTTTCATAATATTATTTTTGGGTAAGAAAAAAGACCAAGCAAAACTTGGCCTTGATTTTTTATCCTCTGTGTGCAAGTTGGCCATCAAGAATGTAAAGGCCACCGTAATTTCCGTTAATTCTTTCAAGTCTTGTAACAAGTTTGCCAAAAGTATCTTCTTCTTCAACTTGTTCATCAACAAACCCTTGGATAAATGAAATTACTCTTTCATCCCCTTCTTCTCTTGCAGCTTTTGCTATTTCATGAATTCTTCTTGTAACTTCTTTTTCGTGATCTAAAGCTTGTTTTGTTACATCTAGAAGATCAGCAAAGTCTGTGTTTGGAGCTTCCATTGCTTTATATACTGGTTTAAATCCTACTTCTTGTAAGAATTTAGTCATTTTTTCAGCATGTTCAATTTCTTCTCTAACTTGGTGTCCAAACCAGTGAGCAAATCCTTCAAATTCTTCATCATCAGCATAAATTTGCATAGCCTTATATTCATAAGCTGATTGTAATTCAAAGTTCATTTGTTCATTAAGCATTTCTAGTAATTTTTCACTCATTATATTTTCCTCCTAAATAATTGTCATACAATATATATACCCCATATATCATAAAACCATTTTTTATTAACTCTTTTATCACTTCTGTAATATTTGAAGAGATAAGCTCTAGGGTGATTGAAGATTTTTTTATTCCCAACCTGTTGTTTACAACTAAATTTTTTTCTTTTAACAAATTAAAAACATTTATAAGCGCATCTTTATCGCTTATATTTGTGTCAAAAGTTACAGGTATAGGACTTTTACTATTTAATTGATTTTCATTTAAATTTTTTATTAGTAATACGTCAGCCATGATTATCTCTCCCTCTATAAAATTACCCAAAGAAAGATAAAAATAACATTTATTTTAAAGACTATTGACAAAATATTCAAACCCTCACGCTAAGAATATCATACGGAAAAAATTGATTTGATTTCAAATTTAAAAATTCGTTAAAAATCGCACTCTATAATTTAAAGCTAGGATTATTTATTAAATAAATTAAATTCAATTAAATTTTAATTCTTCGTTTTATTCCGAGGGATAAATATTAAAATCGTGCCACCGGCACAATTTTAAGCTATTTATCTGACATCGCGTCAGCGAGTTTGCGATTTTAGAATTTTAAAATTTAGAAATCAACAATTTTTGAAGTCCGATATTCGTGCATGAGGGTTTGGACACATTTCGAAAAATAACATTTATTTTAATTTTTTCTTCTCTTCCATCTCCCTATAAGAAAAAATACAACCGCAATAATCTTGCCTGTACAAATTATATTTTTTGGACAAATCTATGGAATCTTTGTAGCCATTTTTCTTTTTAAAATCAGAATACAAATATTTTATCCCAAATTCTTCTTCCAAATTTTTTCCAATTTCATTTAACCAAGTTGAATTTTTGTAGGGAGAAATTGAAAGAGTTGTTGTGAAATAATCATAAGAGTTTTCTTTTGCATATAAAGCTGCTTTTTTAAGCCTTAATTCATAACACTTATAACAAGATTCTCCCCCCTCATGGTCTTCACTTCGATTTTTCACATAAGAATAAAAATCTTTTGGATCATTTTCAGGAAAAATAACTTTTGAATCAAGCTCCATATCATTAACCAAACTTTCTACAGTTTCAACCCTTTTGTTAAGCTCGCTTATTGGATAAATATTTGGATTGTAATAGTAAATATCTATATCAAAATATTCTCTCAAACGAGTTAAAACACTTGAGGAACAAGGAGCACAACAAACTTGAAGTAAAAGCCTAGGTCTTTTACCCTCCTTTTGAATATTTTTTATTATCTCTTCCATTTTTAAATTATAATTAATTTTTTCCATAAAACCTCACAAAATTAAATGCACAAACATATAAATAAAACCTGAAATTATCATCAAAAATATTGGATCAATTTTTGTTTTCCTAATCGCTACAAGAATAAAAACAAAAAGAAGTACCATGCTGATATCAAGATTTTCAAAAGACATTTTTTTTACATCAAAAAAGGCAGTTTTCAAAATATCAATTCCTGCTGCCAAAATCATAGAAACAACAGCTGGCCTTAAAAATCCCAAAACACTTTGCATTGTATCAAGCTTTCTGTATTTGTTATAAAAATAAGAAATTGTTCCAACAATAATAAAAGAAGGCATAACGCAGCCAAGGCTTGCTACAATCGCCCCCGTCAAACCATAAACCCTAGTACCAACAAAGGATGCAGAATTTATAGCAATAGGACCTGGGGTCATTTGGCTAATTGTAATAAGATTATTAAATTCGGAAATTCCAAGCCAGGCGTTTTTATTTACAACTTCTTCTTGGATAAGAGGAAGAGCTGCATATCCTCCACCAAAGGAAAATAATCCCACCTTAAAAAAACTTATAAATAAATTAAGAAGCATGATTTCCTCCTACAAATGAATAAACAATTCCAAAAGCAATTAGGCCAAGGATTATATAAATAATATTTACACCTAAAAATACATTTAAGATAAAAGATATGAAAAAAATTCCATAAATCAAAAATCCCTTGCCAAGAATAACTTCATGGGTCATATCTATTACAACATTTATAATCAAAGCCCCAACTCCAGCCTGCATCCCCTTTAAAACTAAGGCAATATATTTATTAGAAATAAATGCATTGTAAAAATAAGAAATTACAGAAATAATTACAAGAGGAGGAATTACAGTTCCCAAAGTTGCAACCACCGCCCCTACAAAGCCAAATAATTTATAGCCAACAGAAATTGATGCATTAATAGCAACAGCCCCCGGAGAAGATTGGGCAATCGCCGTCATATCAAGCATCTCTTCCTTATTAATCCATCCCAATTTTTTTACAAAAGTAGATTCCATCAAAGATAAAATCACATAGCCCCCACCAAAAGTAAAGGCTGACAAATACAGGGTGTGTAAAAATAATTTAAATAATTTTTTAAAATCCATATGGCAATCCTTTCTCCTTACATTTTACTATAGATTCTTTGTAGTGAAAATTTTTGAAAATGAATATATCAGACTGTTGACAAACTAAAAATAATATCCATTTAGTACTATAAAAGTGTAAGTAGAAAAAACTTTCTACCTACACTTTTTTTAATATAATGAAGGTAACAGACGCAGCCCATTTGGGATAATACACCCGTACTCGAAACAGTCTGCTACCTTCCATTATCAAGAATTCGATTAAGCAGGTTGGGTTAATACACCCGTGTAACGAGCTAAACTGAGTGGATAATTGTGTAGGTAGATAAAAATTTATTGGAGGTATTTATGATTTCAATAGGAATTGATGTATCAAAATCTAAAAGTACAGTTGCAGCCTTAGGATTTGGGAAAGAAGTCATCTTTAAACCATTTAATATTTATCATGTAAAAAATGATGTAAATAAATTAATTGCTAAAATTAAATCTTTAGATGAAGATGTAAAAATAGTTATGGAAGCAACAGAAATTTATCATATTCCTATCTTAATTAGTTTAGTAAATGAAGGATTTTTTGTAAGCGTAATAAATCCATTAAAAATGAAAAGATTTTGCCAAGCCTTAAGTTTTAGAAATGTAAAAACAGATAAAAAAGATGCTATACACATAGCTGAATATGGTTTAATGAACTGGAATGATCTAATACAATTCAAAGAAGATAAAGAAGAATATGTAAGATTAAAACAATTAAACAGATCCTATCAACATTACCAAAAACTAAGAATAAATCACTTAAACTATTTAGACAAAGAAATAGAAAAAAGACATCCAGGACTAAAAAAACTAATCCCCCATGCAAATGGTAATTATCAAAAAGATAAACTAATAGACTTTGTAGAAAGATGGACTAATAGTGAAAAGATATTAAAAAGAAGTCAAGAGCAATTTGTAAATGATTATGAAAAATGGGCAAAGAAAAAGGGATATCATCCAAACGCACAAAAAGCAATAACCATTTACCAAAATGCCTTAGAATCAATCCCAACAATCTCATCTAGTAACTCAAAAATAGATGCGAATGTCCTAGACTCGATTGAATTTCTAAGAGTAATAAACAAAACTCTTAATAATATTCTATCACAAATGAAAGAAATCGCCACAGAATTAGAAGAATACAAAATAGCAAAAGAATTTTCAGGCATAGGAGAAAAATTAGCCATACAAATAACAGCAGAGATAGGAGATATAAGAAAATACAAAAACAAGAAAAGTCTAATATCATTTGTAGGAATAGATTCACCACCATATCAATCAGGAAACTTTAGTGCAAAACAAAGAAAAATATCCAAAAGAGGAAATCCAATCCTAAGAAAAGTACTATACATGGCAATGTTATGTATGAAAAAAGCAAAAGATGAAAGCAATTCGGTATATAAATATATAATAAAAAAAGAAAGAGAAGGCAAGGCAAAAAAAGTATCAAACATAGCAGGAATAAACAAATTTTTAAGAATATATTATGCGAAAGTAATGGAGGAAAAAAACAAGGAAGAATTACTAAAAGCTGCATAAAAAAATAGAAAAAAAAAGCCCAAACAAGAGGGCTTATTTCCTATGGTCAAATTTAGTAATAAAATTATTTGATTTTTTTAAAAAAAGACTTGATTTTTCCTAGCAGGTTTCGAGCAGATAAACAACCGTTGATTTCGGTAGTTTATCCCGATTTATCGTACGTAGTGAGTCGAGAAATCTCGTGAGATCTCTCCATGCGTTCGTTTCACTCACACTAAAACTCGTTTGCTTCGCAAACTTTTTCGTGCTTTCGCACTGATTTTAGGGATGATTGTGCCAAATCAAGGCACAATCATCTAGTCGAGATGGTACGTAGCTTAATTTTTATTATAAAATAAAATATTAGCTAAAATCATACTTTGTTTACGCTTTGATATAATTTCTTGTCCAATAAAATAATTTTTCCCACAAAAAAACAAGGAATAAAAATTCCTTGTTTGTAAAATAATTCTTATCTTTTTGAGAATTGTGAAGATTTTCTTGCTTTCTTTTGACCGTATTTGTATCTTTCTTTTTTTCTTGGGTCTCTTGTAAGAAAACCTGCTCTTTTAAGAGCTTGTCTATAATCAGGATTTACTTCTAATAAAGCTCTTGCTATAGCATGTCTGATAGCTCCAGCTTGTCCGTTAAATCCTCCACCTTGTACATTAACTTTGATATCATAAGTTGATTCATTTTCTGTTAACTTTAATGGTGCTTTTGCAATAATTTTTAATGTATCATATGAAAAATAATCATCAAGATCTCTTCCATTAACTTTTAATTCTCCGCTACCTGGTCTCATTGTAACTCTTGCTACTGAAGTTTTTCTTCTACCTGTAGCTTGATATATAATATCTGCCATCTAAGTCCTCCTTACTTTAAGTCCAAAACTTCTGGATTTTGAGCTTGGTGATCGTGATTTTCACCTACAAAAACCCTAAGTTTTTTGGCCATTTGTCTACCTAATTTGTTGTGTGGAAGCATACCTATTACAGCGTGTTCTACAATTCTTTCAGGATGTTTTTCCATCATGTCTTTGTAAGATGTAATTTTTAATCCACCAGCATATCCAGAATATCTTTTGTATTCTTTTTGGTATTCTTTGTTTCCAGTAAGAACAACTTTTTCAGCATTTACTATTATTACATAGTCACCTGTGTCCATGTTTGGAGTAAATGTTGGTTTGTGTTTTCCTCTAATAATTGCTGCAACTTGGCTAGCTAGTCTTCCTAAAACCATGTCTGTTGCATCAACTACATACCATTTTGGTTCAATTGTTGACTTTGTTGGTACATATGTCTTTTGATTTTTCATCAAGTTCCTCCTTAAATATTTTTGCCTATCTATTTTGACACCGCTCGGATAGGTGGCGGCTTTACTCGTCCTGACATTTTTTAATCGCCCTCAGGATTTGCGATTATGTCAAAAGTATTTGGAACTTTTTTCATACTAATTAATGATACACTGAAAATATGCTTTTGTCAACTATTTTTCAAGCTTTTCTAGGAAAATTTCAGCAATTTTATCATACAAAATCAATGATTTTTTTACTATATTAATTTCTATCTTGTTTTTTTCAAAAACTTTCTTATAAGAATTTTCTTTTTCTCCTTCAATATCTTTAGAAACATGGTTTCCTGCTATGATTAAAAAAGGAATCACTTTTATTTTCCCTATATTTTTTTCTTTAAATTCATCAATTAAATCATCCAATTTCCTATCTTCAAAACTTGAAAAATATAAGTTTTTGTCAGAGTTTTTCATTTTTTCTTCAAATTTTTCAAATTCTTCTAGGTTTTTTTTAGGACTTCCATGAAAAATTACAAGGCTTGGTTCATTTTCTCCAAGCTCTTCTAGAAAATTTAAAATTTCATCATTATTTTTTTCTTCGAGAAGGGCCTTGGTAAAGGTAAAAGTGAAAAATCCATCTTCGTTTAATTGACCAGCTTTTTTCATAACTTTTTCATATTCTATCCCCCTTAGGACATAGGCCATCAAAAATCTAACATCTTTTATATTTTTTTTCCTAAACTCACTTAAAATTTCTTCCAAATCTTGACAAAGGTCTTTATTTTCTACTTTTTTTCTAATCTTATCGCTTGCCATGTAAGATTTTACAAGTGAGTCCTTATATCTTTCCTCTACTTTTTTTCTTAAAAATACAATAGCTTCCTTCTGATTTTCTACCCTACTTGTTCCGTGATTTACTATTATTGTTGCAAATGTCATTTTAATCTCCCAACTTTTTATATTTTTCTTTTATATCAAAAGCATGGTTCATTGGACCTGATCCATTTCCCAAATCTAGCATATCCAAAAGGGCCTTTGATAGAAAATCTTTTGCCATTTTTATTGAATTTTCCATATCATAGCCTTTTGCAAGATTTGCTGCTATGGCTGATGATAGGGTGCAACCTGTACCGTGAGTATTTGGATTATCAATTCTTTTTCCCTTAAACCAAATCCCTTTTCCGTTTTCAAATAAATAATCATTTGCATCATTTAGTGCATGGCCTCCTTTTAAAAGAGTTGCACACTTAAATTTATTTGAAATTATTTCCGCCGCCTTTTTCATATCATCGATTGTTTTAATTTTCATCTCTGATAAAATTTCTGCTTCTGGAATATTTGGAGTAAGAAGGTCTGCTATGGGCAAAAGTTCATTTTTTAGACTATCAATTGCATCGTCTTTTAAAAGTTTTGCTCCACTTGTAGCAACCATAACTGGATCTACAACTATATTTTTTGCCTTTCTTTCTTTTAATTCATTTGCAATTACTAAAATTAAATCAGAATTTGAGACCATACCAATTTTTATCGCATCTGGATAAATATCATCAAAAATCATATCAAGTTGGTCTTTTAAAAATTCTTTACTTGACTCCATTACTGATAAAACTCCCGTGGTATTTTGGGCTGTCAAAGCAGTTATAGCACTTTCGGCATAAACTCCGTTTAAAGTCATAGTTTTTATATCAGCTTGAATTCCTGCTCCTCCTGATGAGTCACTTCCTGCAATCGTTAATCCTACTCTCATAATTTTTCCTTTCTTTAAAATATTTTTTAAAATTTTTTTATATAGAAATTTATAAAATAAATTTAATACTTTTCCTATTTCTTATCTTTTTATAATATTTTTTAGATAATATTTCTTATATTTCTATTTTTTATAATAGAATAAAGGGATTATATTGTCAATATTCTTTATCCCTTTTATGGCATTTTTGCAAATCTTTAAGTGCTTTGATATAATTTAACAAAATAATGTTAAAGAAGGTTTTTATGGTTGGTGTTTTTGTGAATGCTATTTCAGTTTTAATTTTAGGCTTTCTAGGATCAAAGGTTGGAAAATGTTTTTCTGATAGGCTTAAAAATGACATTATGAAGTTTCTTGCCCTATTAATATTGGTTGCTGGAATAAAATCTGCTAGCAAGGGACAAAGTTTGGTTGTAATTGTTTCTATTGTTTTTGGAGTTATTGTTGGATATCATTTTGATTTGGACGGGAAATTAAATAAGTTTGCATATTTTTTGAGTGATATTTTTATAAAAAACAAGAGGTCAACCTTCCCAAAGGCTTTTATAAATGCTACTTTGATTTTGTGCGTTGGAAGTATGGGAATTATCGGATCAATTGAGGCAGGAATTAATTCAAACAATGAAATTCTTCTCTTAAAATCAATGATTGATGGCCTAACAGTATTTTTTATGGCCCAAAGTTTGGGAATTGGGGTAGCTTTTGCATCAATTCCAATAATAATTTACCAAGGACTAATTGTAATTGTTTCAAGTCTTATCTCTCCAATTATTACCAAGGAAGTTTTGGAAAATATTTCTGGAGTTGGCGGCCTAAGCATAATGGCAATTGGCTTTTCAATGCTTGATTTGACGGATATAAAAATAGTAAATTCAGTACCTTCTATTTTGTTTCCTATTATTTATGGCCTTATTTTAAATTTCTTATAGGAGGATCTATGTTAGCAGTTCTTGTTAATTTTATTTTGGTTGGTGTTTTAGGTTTTCTCGGATCAAAAATTGGTGATAAATTTTCTGAAAGCCTTAGAAATTCTATTATGAATTTTTTGACAGCTGCCATTATAGTTATTGGTATTAGATCTTCAATGAAAGGGGATATTTTAGTAATAATTATATCTGTGGTTCTTGGATTAATTATTGGTGAATTTTTAGGACTTGATAAGAAATTAGACAAATTATCGGAAAATATAGAGAAAAAATATATAAAAGACACAAATTCAAATTTTTCAGAAAGTTTTTTAAATGCCAGCATTCTTTTTTGCTTTGGAGCTATGGGTATAATTGGCTGCATTGATGCAGGAGTTACAGGAGATGACCAAGTTTTGATGGGCAAGGCTCTAATTGATGGAGTTGTAGCATTTTTTATGGCCCAAAGTATGGGAATTGGCGTTTCTTTCTCTTCCTTTTCAATCTTAATTTTCCAAGCTCTTTTGGTTTTGCTTGCAGGATTTTTAAGCCCACTTTTGGGAGAAGAAGTGATAAATAATATTTCGGGAACGGGAGGGCTTACCATAATAGTAATTGGCCTTTCTCAACTAAAATTAGTAGACTCAAAAATAGCAAATATTCTACCAGCTCTTGCAATTCCAGTAATATATGGCTTAATTTCAGGCTTAATATAAAATAAAAAATGACCTTGTGCAAAAGATAAATAATCATTTTGCCCAAGGTCTTTTTTTTATTCATAATATTTCCCAATCCCATACAAGGGAATATACAAACTTGCAAAAAATAAAATTGTTGACAAAATAAGCCTTGTAGAATTTTTAAAATTAAAAATTATGGGAAAAATAACCATACTTCCTATAATCCAAAATCTCAAAAACTTTAGTATAGGCTTCCAATTTTTATTTGAAAAATTTATCCCAACTACATTAATCCTGAAAAATCCCTTGCTAACAAAAGAAATCTTATTTTCATCGTAATAACTTGGCAGTCTTTCATCTATAAGCAAAAACAAATATATAGAAAAAATCACTCCCAAGATTCCTACCGTAAGGAAATTATCAATTTCATAGTTAAATTTCTTATAAAGAAAATAATATTCTATCCCAATAAAGATAAATGCAAGAGCCAAAAACACAGCCCTTTTAAATTTTTCTTTTCCCTTATTTATTTCATCTTCTTTATTAATTTCTACAATTTTTTCCAATAAATTTTCAAACTTTTCGCTATCTTCCGTCTTTTCATCCCTTGCTTCAAGCAAATTTACAAGTTTAACATCCAAGATTTTTGCCAAGGGCATCAAAAGAGAAATATCTGGCAAAGACTGACCCCTTTCCCACTTACTCACAGCTTGGATGCTTACATACAATTTTTCAGCAATATCTTTTTGGGTCATATTTTTTTCTTTTCTTTTTCTACTAACAAATTCACCAAAATCTTTTTTATTAATTTGTTTCATAGCTTCCTCCTTTAGAAAAATTTTAGCCTAGATAAATTTATAGTCAAGAAACTATTAGTTTAAAATGGTTCAACCCTTAGTTTAATTGCTCAAATTTCAATATCTTTACAAAAAAGACTGTTACAAAAATAAAAATAATCATCATTTTGCAACAGTCCAAATAATTTATTTATTTCTCAATTTTCTATAAGTAGAAGGATATAAAAGTAAAAGCATTGGGAAAATTTCTAGCCTTCCCAAAAGCATGGCAATAGTTAGGACAAATTTTGAAAGTTTTGACATTTCAGCAAAGGTTGTAATTGGACCAAAGGCACCAAGACCTGGCCCTACATTATTAAAAGTTGTTGAAACTGCCGCAAAAGCCGTTTCAAAATCATCCATATCAATTGAAACAATCAAAAACAAAGCAATAAATATCATAATGTAAATTACTAAATATTTTAAAACCGATCTTTCAGTTTCATTATCTACTTTTTTTCCATCAAGCCTATTTATGGTGATTTTTTTGGATTCATTGACTCTTTTATTTGATTAATTCCACCCTTAACCAAAATTACAAATCTTGAAACTTTGAGTCCTCCTGCAGTTGACCCTGCACATCCACCAATAAACATAAGCATTATTATCACAGATTTAGAAAATAATGGCCAAGTTCCAAAATCTGCTGATACATATCCTGTGGTTGTAATTATTGAAGATACTGTAAAAATAGAATTTACCAATGAATAAAATACATCATTATAAATTGTAACAATATTAGAAAAAATAAGTCCTGCCGCTATCAAAATTACAGCTATATACCATTTCAATTCTTCACTTTTTACAGCTTCTCTAACATTTTTGGTAACTGCATAAAAATAAATATTAAAATTCACACCAAAAACAGCCATCATCACTGCAAGAACAATTTCTATATACCTAGAATCATAAGCACCAATTGAAATTCCCTTATTGGAAAACCCACCAGTACCTGCAGCACCAAAGGCATGAATTACAGATTTAAACAAATTCATTCCTCCAAAAAGAAGAAGAATAACAGTAATAATCGTCAAAACAATATACATTCCATACAAATTTCTTGCTGTATCAGATAATTTTGGAGTGATTTTTCCAAAAGTAGGTCCTGGAACCTCGCTTTGCATCAAAAGAGAAGATTCCTTGTTCGTGCTTGGCAAAATAGCAAGGGTAAAAACCAAAATTCCCATTCCACCAACAAAGTGAGACAAGGACCTCCAAAAAATTATAGAATGAGGCAAAAGCTCAACATCAAGTGCAACAGAAGCCCCAGAAGTTGTAAAACCTGAAACCATTTCAAAAAAAGCATCAATATAGCCATTATAATTTGATTTAGTCAAAAACAAAGGAATAGCCCCAATCAAAGAAAACAAAACCCAGGTAAAGGCTGTAATAAACATAGCTTCCTTTGTATAAAGATGAGACACCCATCCCCTCTTTTACTCAAAATAAATCCCAAAGCCAAAGAAAAAACAATGGGAATTACAAAATTAATCTTATCCGCAAAACTTTCCCCATAAATAAAGGCAATTGCCAAAGGCAAGGACAAAAGTCCAGCAAGAACAATTAAAAGTTTTCCAAGAGAATATTTTACAATTTTTAAATTCATGCCTACTCCAATATATCGTCGATTTCTTTAAAATCCTTGTGCTTAGTAACAACCATAACCCTATCACCAAGTTCAATCGTACTATCACCATTTGCAACCTCAATTTTATTACCCAAGCTATCCCTTGAAATGCCAACAATCAAAGTGTTAGTTTTAACATTTAAATCCTTAAGTTTTTTGCCAGTAACCTTAAAATTTTCAATCACAGTAAAATCAATCGCCTCAACCCTATCATCAGATAACCTGAACAAGTTTGAAATAGATTCTCCCCTAGAATTTTCCTTAGACCTTAAAAGCCTAGAAACAAAAAAAGAAGCAGATTTTTTAGGCGTAACAGTAGTGTCAACATCCAAAATACCAGTAATTTTAAGAAGTTGAGTTCTATTAACCTTGGCAATAATCTTGTCAATTCCCTTCTTTTTAGCAAGAAGAGAAATCAAAATATTTTCCTCATCAATTCCAGTAAGAGCTACAACAGCATCATAATTTTCAATCCTAACCTCATCAAGAATTTCAGGATCAGTCCCATCAGCATTAATAACATCACAATCAGGAAGTCTTTCAGAAAAATCAATAGCCCTTTTCTTATTAATTTCCAAAACACTTACTTTGAAATTTCTTTTAATCAAAAGTTCAGAAAGATAAAGAGCAATAGAGCCACCACCAACAATCAAAACATTTTTGATAGATTTTCTAGCATCAACTTGTCTTTTATAAAACTTATCAATATCCTCCCTAGGACCTGCAACATAAATTTTCTCGACAGCTTCGAGAATATGATTACCATTAGGTATGACAACCTGATCGTCCTTTTCACCAATAACAATAATAGTATTGCCCAAAAGTCCTTCAGAATTCAAATCCATCAAAGACTTATTAGCAAGTTTAGAATTTTCATCAATTTCAAGTTCAATCAAAATAACCTTAGATTCCAAAAAATTCTCAACATTAACAGCATAAGTATACTTTAAAGTTCTTTGAATTTCCTTAGCGGCAGAATATTCAGGATTAACAAGTCTATCAACTCCCATAGTCTTTCTCATAAACTCATCATCTTTTATGTATCTTGGATCACGAAGCCTTACAATAGTAGATTTTGCGCCCATTTTCTTAGCCATCATAGATGAAATCAAGTTGACATCATCATTAAAAGTCATGGCAATAAAAGCGTCACATTCATTAACATTAACCTCATCCAAAACCTCAATATCACGACCATCACCCAAAATGCCCATAACATCATTTTGAGATAAAAGTCTTTCCAAAACTTCCTTATTTTTCTCTATAACTAAAATATTGTGGCCCTCATCAGAAAGCTTACTAGTAAGATAAGAACCAACCTTACCAGCCCCTACAATAATAACATTCATAATCCCTCCTAAAGACAGAAATATCTAATAACATTGTATTTTAAACACAAGAAAAAAACAAAGCACATTCGGGGACGTTCAGTATTGGCACACTTATGAATTAAATTTTTTAATTTTTTTATAAATCTAATTTAAAATTACGAAATTTTATTTTAAATAAAATTAAGAAATTAAAAATCTATTAAATTAGGAAAAAAATTATTGAATTAACTTTTAAAATTAAAAAGGAAAAAATTTAAAGAAAAATTAATTTAAGCAAAAGAAAAACACCAACAAAAGTTGGTGCTAAATCTGGTGGGCCTCCAGGGACTCGAACCCTGGACCTACCGGTTATGAGCCGGGCGCTCTAACCGACTGAGCTAGAGGCCCAAACAAAACCTTATAATTTTTAATAAAAAAATTTTATGAAATAAATTCATAATTAGGTTTGTTTTTGGTGGACCTGAGTAGACTCGAACTACCGACCTCACGCTTATCAGGCGTGCGCTCTAACCTGCTGAGCTACAGGTCCATATATAAAATTTAAATGGCAGGGGTTACAGGACTTGAACCCGTGACATCCGGTTTTGGAGACCGACGTTCTACCAACTGAACTAAACCCCTACTCAAATCTCAAACAAATAAGAAAGAGATTCATTGGTGCCCAGAGGCGGAATCGAACCACCGACACGGGGATTTTCAGTCCCCTGCTCTACCGACTGAGCTATCTGGGCATATGGCGGAGAAGGAGGGATTTGAACCCTCGCATCCCTTTTGAAAGGATCTACTCCCTTAGCAGGGGAGCCTCTTCAGCCACTTGAGTACTTCTCCAAAAAGTCAATAGATATTGACTCTTTTTTATTTGGCGGAGAGGAAGGGATTCGAACCCTTGTGAGCCGTAAGACTCTAACGGTTTTCAAGACCGCCCCGTTATGACCGCTTCGGTACCTCTCCATATTTTGGTGACCCATCGGAGATTCGAACTCCGGACACCTTGATTAAAAGTCAAGTGCTCTACCGACTGAGCTAATGGATCAATCTAGAAATACAGTGGCTAAAAATGCCTTTCTTGCCTATTTAGCTTGCCAGTATAACCACTAAATAAATTATAAAAAAATAATGGTGACCCATCGGAGATTCGAACTCCGGACACCTTGATTAAAAGTCAAGTGCTCTACCGACTGAGCTAATGGATCAAATTGGCTGGGATAGCAGGACTCGAACCTACGCATACCAGAGTCAAAGTCTGGTGCCTTACCGACTTGGCTATATCCCAATATGGCGCGCCTGAGAGGAGTCGAACCTCTGACACACGGATTAGAAGTCCGTTGCTCTATCCAGCTGAGCTACAGGCGCTTAATGGAGCGGGTGAAGGGAATCGGACCCTCGCAACCAGCTTGGAAGGCTGGGGCTCTACCACTGAGCTACACCCGCAAATTGGTGGGGAAGAGCGGATTCGAACCACTGAAAGCTAAGCTAACGGATTTACAGTCCGTCCCATTTGGCCAACTCTGGAACTTCCCCAAATTTGTATTTCACAAGTATAAATTATAACATAAATAATACATTTATTCAATTTTATATCACAATAAAATTGGAGCTGATGATAGGAATTGAACCTACAACCTATTGATTACAAATCAATTGCTCTACCAATTGAGCTACATCAGCACATTGGATCTCTACTGAAATCCAAATGGCGACTTAGATGGGACTCGAACCCACGACCTCCGCCGTGACAGGGCGGCATTCTAACCAGCTGAACTACTAAGCCATAAAAGGTTAAAATCATGAAAAATATTGGTGGAAGTAACAGGGCTCGAACCTGTGACCCCCTGCTTGTAAGGCAGATGCTCTCCCAACTGAGCTATACTTCCATTTTGGACACTACCGGAATTTGAACCCTGTCCCCTGTGGGGTTTAAAATCTGAAAGATTTTAAATCTTCGAAATGAGCCGTTAGGCGAATCCGAAGAACAATGCCGTCGTGACACGGTGGTTTCCCTCTAAAACGAAGGATAAATCTTTTTTTTTATAATATTTTAAAAGTCGGCTTGTTGACAAAGTTGCAAGCAACTTTGAAACACCGCGACATCTGACCTTCATACCATTTGCTTAGCAAATGGTGATAGGTCATTATGGTGACCCTACCGGGATTTGAACCCGGGATACCGCCGTGAAAGGGCGATGTCTTAACCGCTTGACCATAGGGCCATATGTGATTTTATTGTTTAAAAAGTATGGTTGCGGGAGTAGGATTTGAACCTACGACCTCCGGGTTATGAGCCCGACGAGCCACCAAGCTGCTCCATCCCGCGATAATGGTGCCGAGAATCGGAATCGAACCGATACGGTGTTTGACCACCGCAGGATTTTAAGTCCTGTGCGTCTGCCAGTTCCGCCACCCCGGCATATGGCGCTCAGGGTGGGGCTCGAACCCACAACCTACCGGTTAACAGCCGGGTGCTCCACCATTGAGCTACCTAAGCACATACAATATGTATAATTATAAAATATTAAATTTACTTTGTCAAAAATTCTTACAAAATTTGTGAAGAAAAAATCTTCACAAAAAAGTAAGTTTGGCAACTTCCTAGTCTCCCGGGAGGTCTCCCTCCGAGTACCATCGGCGTTAGAAGGCTTAACTTCTGTGTTCGGTATGGAAACAGGTGTATCCCTTCTGCCATTGTCACCATATTCATGACCTACCAACGAAAACTTGTTTTCGTTGGTAGGTCAGATGTCGCGTAGTCCAAATCTTTGATTTGGCTTACGGAGCCGACTCACCCAACTTAATATTTAGGTTAGTTCTTTGATTTTTACCTAATAATTAGTTTTAATTCTCTTAAGACTTAATCAATAGCTATAAATATTTCCAGTCAAGATATAAAGTTTAGTATCCATTAGCTTAATACATTACTGCACTTACACCTTGGACCTATCTAAGGTATTTTCTTTACCTACTCTGAGAAATCTTATCTTGAGGGTTGCTTCGTACTTAGATGCTTTCAGTA